>CAVVML010000012.1:0-48623 GCA_963749265.1 uncultured Acidobacteriota bacterium
ACTCGATGCCGATGACTCCGCTCGCGCGCGTCCGCAAGATCTGCCTGAGCTTTCCGGACACGGAAGAGCGGATCTCCGGCGAGCCGACCTTCGTCCGCGACAAGCGTCTTCGTGATGTTCGCGAACAACCACACGGCGACGGGCGGATCGCCATCTGGTGCAATGCGCCCAGGGGGCGCAGAAGGACCTCGTGGCCGCGGACCCAAGCACTTCTTCGTCCCGCCCTACGTCGGTCCCTCGGGCTGGATCGGCCTCCGCGTCGACAAGGGCCTCGACTGGGGCATCATGGCCGGCCTCGTAAAGTGACGGCTACCTCGAGATCGCTCCGAAGAAGCTCCGGGCGACGCTCGGGTTCCTAAGACCTGATTCGTCCTCGATGCGCGGGTCGGGAACCAGCCACATCAGCGCGACGGCGACGTAGAGCGCGTCGGAGATCCACTGGTCGACGAAGGCGAGCGGGATGGCGCGCGTAGAGCGACGAGCGACAGCTGCCCTTGTCGCTGCCGACGCGGCCGGCGAGTTCGAGTCCGGGCCCTGGTCCGCGACGATCGCGCGCTGCAGGAAGTGTAGGCGACGCCCGCCACAGCAGCACGACGCCGTAGAGCGCGGTCGGCATCGGGGCGAAGTGATTCTCGCCCATCCAGCCGGTCACGAACGGGACCAGCGACAGCCAGAACAGCAGGTGCAGGTTGGCCCACAGGATTCGGCCGTTGACCGCGTGGCCGGCGTGGAGCATGTGGTGGTGGTTGTTCCAGTAGATGCCGAGGTACACGAAGCTCAGCACGTAGGTCAGGAACACGGGCAGCAGCGGCCGCAGCGCCGCGAAGTCCGTGCCGTGCGGGACCTTCAGCTCCAGCACCAGGATCGTGATGAGGATGGCGATGACGCCGTCGCTGAAGGCCTCGAGCCGTCCCTTGGTCATCGGTCGGGACGTTATGCCACGCGGGGGCGCTGGGCGAGCCCCGGTTTGGAGGCGCCCCGCGGACCTGTGAAAGACTTTGCCCCACGAGCGGCCCGGCCCGTCCACCGGTCTGCCGCGGGGGCCGCGCCGATGAGGGATCCGCAACTCGGGAAGGAGGAGGCTCATGAAGGGCAAGTTCTTTCTCGGGTAGGTAGTCGCGTTCGTCCCTGGATGGCCGGAGGCTTCATCGTCCACGGAACGCTCCTGGCGGCCGACTACGAGCTCACCAATCTCTTCCGCGCGGACACGGACGCCCGGCGCACTTTCCCTGGTTGTCCTGGCGCACATCATCGCGGCCGGCGCCTTCGTCTGGATCTATTCGCGAGGCATCGAGGCGAAGCCCTGGCTCGCGGCAAGGGTCTGGGTTACGGGATCGCGATCGCGTTTCTGACGGCGATTCCGATGTACCTGATTTACTACGCCGTGCAGCCGATTGCCGGGTCGATCGTCGTCCGGCAGATCATCTACGACACGATCTGCATCGTCATCGTCGGCATCGCCATCGCGTGGGTCTACCGCGGCGCATCCGCTCGGGCGTGACGCCCACCGGCATCCGTTTCTTCGCGTCGCCGGCCGCGTTCGGCCGGTGGCTCGAGACGCACCACGCGCGAAAAGACCGAGCTCTGGCTGGAGTACCACAGGAAGAAGCCCGGGAGACCGAGCTTGACCTGGTCCGAGTCGGTCGACGAGGCGCTGTGCTGGGGATGGATCGACGGCATCCGCAAGTCCGTCGACGCGTCTCGCTATACAGCCCGATTCACGCCGCAGAAGGGCCGGAAGCATCTGGAGTGCCATCAACATCCGCAAGGTGAAGGCCCTGGTCGCGGCGGGACGGATGCGCCCGCCGGGGCTCGCGGCTTTCCGCGCCCGGCGCGGGCGACCGCTCGGGCGTGTACTCCTTCGAACAGGGGAAGACGGCGAAGCTCCCTCCCAAGGACGAACGCGTCTTTTGGCGGAACCGAGGAGGCCTGGGAGTGCTTCCGGACGCGGAGCGACACGTATCGGCGCCTGACGAGCTGGTGGGTCATCAGCGCGAAGCAGGAGGAGACGCGCCTCCGGCGGCTGGGGGTTCTCATCGAGCGCTCGGAGGCGAAGCGGCCGATTCCCGGACTGCCGAGCGCGCCGCAGGCGCGACCTGCGAAATAATCGAGGTTCTTCCGGAAGGAGCGGGAGGGCGCGATACCGGACGCGTTGCCGCAGCTCGACGGCGGGCTCTTCCTCACCGACGGCGGCATCGAGACGACGCTCATCTTCCACGAGGGCCTCGAGCTGCCCGACTTCGCCGCCTTTCATCTCCTCGGACGCCAGAGGGCGAGGCGGCGCTCGTGAAGTACTTCCGGCGCTACGCCGAGATCGCCGAACGCTACGGCGCGGGCCTGATCCTCGAGAGCGCGACGTGGCGCGCGAGCGCGGACTGGGGCGCGGCGCTCGGTTACTCCGCGAGGAGCTCGCCGAAGCGAATCGGCGCGCGATCGCGCTGCTCGAGGAGATCCGGCGCGAGGCGCCGCGGACGGACGGCCGATCGTGATCAGCGGCTGCGTCGGGCCGCGCGGCGACGGGTATGTGGCCGGACGGCGCGATGTCGGCCGGGGAGGCCGAGGCCTACCACCGCGAGCAGATCGAGACGTTCGCCGGCCACGGACGCCGACATGGTCTGCGCGATCACGATGAACCATGTCGAGGAGGCCGGGGCGTGGCGCGCGCCGCCCGCGGCGGCGGGCATGCCCGTCGCGATCTCGTTCACGGTCGAGACCGACGGGCGGCTTCCGACCGGACAGACGCTCGGAGACGCGATCGGGGCAGGTCGACGCGCGCGAGCGCGCCTATCCCGCGTACTACATGATCAACTGCGCGCATCCCTCGCACTTCGAAGACGCTCGCGCTCGCGGAGCCGTGGGCCGGCCGCATTCGCGGCCTGCGGGCCAACGCGTCGACGAAGAGCCATGCCGAGCTCAACGAGTCCGCGACGCTCGACGTCGGCGATCCGGCGGAGCTCGGCCGGGAGCACGCGCGGCTCAAACGGGCGCTGCCGGCGCTCAACGTGATCGGCGGCTGCTGCGGAACGGATGACCGGCACGTCGGAGCGATCGCGGGGGCATGCGCGCCGCCTTTCGGTTCCGACGGATGAACGACCGGTCGCCCTTCCCGCCGCGATCCGCCGCTCTCCCGGGAAGAGCCCGGCTCGAGTACGTCGATCAGGGTGATCCCGAGGGCTTTCCGGTGGTCTTCCTTCACGGCGTGACGGACTCGTGGCGCTCCTGGGAGCTCGTGCTGCCTCACCTTCCCGACCTGGATCCGGGCGCTGGCCCCGTCGCAACGCGGGGCACGGCGAGTCCGAGCGGCCCCGCCGACTATCGGGCCCGCGATTTCTCGGAGGACATCGCCGCATTCGGCGACGCGCTGGGGCTCGACCGCTTCGTGCTCGTCGGCCACTCGATGGGAGCCACCGACGCCCAGCGATTCGCAATCGATCATCCGGAGAGAGTCGCGCGGCCTGATCCTCGTCGCGTCGGGTTCGCCGGGCTTTCGCCGACAACCCCGTCACCGAAGAGTTCTGGCGCACGGAGCTGTCGCGGCTCGAGGATCCGATCCCCGAAGCGCTCGGCGCGCGAGGGTTCCAGGATCAGCACTCTCGCGCGGCGGGTGCCGGCCGGAGTATTTCGACGCGGTCGTTGCCGAGAGCCTGAAGGTGCCGGCGCGGGTCTGGCGCGCCTGTTTCGCGGCGTTCCGCGAGGACGAGTGCACGTCGGAGCTCGGGCGCATCCGAGCGCCGACCCTGCTCGTCTGGGGCGATCGCGACGCGTTCGCTCCGCCGAAGCGACCAGGACGCGCTTGCTCGCGGCGATCGAGGGATCGCGCCTCACGGTCTACGCCGGCGCGGGCCACGCGGTCCACTGGGAAGAGCCGCGGAGATTCGCCGACGAGGTGGCCGCTTTCTGCGAAAGCCCCCCCTCGGATCCCGGAGGTGAGCGATGAAGCCGAAGACCGCCTACCTGGCGCTCTGTGTCGCCGGGACCGTGCTGCCCTACTGGCAGTTTCTGCCGTTCGTGAGGGAGCACGGGCTCGACATGCGGGTCTTCGTCGAGCAGCTGTTCTCGACGCGGATCGGGGCGTTCTTCGGGCTCGACGTGCTCGTGTCGTCGCTCGTGCTCTGGACTGTCGTGCTCGTGGACGGACGGCGGGATGGCGTGAGGCATCTCTGGGCTCCCATCGCGGCGAACCTCGCGGTCGGCGTCTCGCTCGGCCTGCCGCTCTTTCTCTACATGCGAGAGGCGGGCGCTCGAGCACCGGACCGCGGCCTGACACCTGAGACAGAAGAGCGATGAAAGCCTTCGACGTCGCCGCGGCCGCGGACGAGAATCTGGCGGCCCACTTCACGTGGGTCCAGCGGCAGACCGCGGGGATGCGGTCCGTCCTCGAGGACGACCTCGTCCGGACCGAATGCGGAATGGACTGCGACACGTTCAACGCCGTCTGCCGCGCGCGCCTCGAGCCGGCGGGCGCGGCACGCCGGATCGGCGAGGCCATCGCCTGGTTCTCGGGGCGGCCCTTCTCGTGGTGGGTGGGTCCGTCGGACGCCCCCCGGGATCTCGGGCGCCGCCTCGAGGACTGCCGGGCTCGCGGCTGCGGAGACGGAGCTCGCGATGGCGGCACGGCTTTCCGCGCCTTCGCGCGGCCGATGAGAAGCCCGATGGCCTCGAGATCCGCCGGGTGCGGACGCCGTCGGAGCTGTCGGACTTCGCGCGCGTCAACGCCGCGAACTGGACGCCGCCGGATCGCGGCCGTCGTGCGCTTCTACGCGCTCGCGGCGCCGCTTCTGCTCGCGACCGGCTCGCCGATCCGTCTCTATGTCGGCTACGTCCGGGAGGGAGAGGCCGTGGCGGCCTCGGAGCTGACGGTCGCCGGCGGCGTGGCCGGTCTCTACGGGGTCTCGACGCTCGCGCCGTACCGGCGGAGGGGTATCGGAACGGCCATGACGCTGCGGCCGCTCGTCGACGCGCGGGCGGCGGGCGTGGATCTCGCCGTGCTCCAGGCGTCGGCCGCCGGCGCCGGCGTCTACCGGAGAGTCGGGTTCGAGGAGTTCGGCGGCATCACGGAGTACAAGCCCGAAGCGACGCGTGTGACATGCGCCAGCACTGTGTGCGCGGGGACGCGATCGAGGGTACGCTGCGTAACGTGGCGGAGCTGCAAGACGAAGAAGACGAAGGAGAGTGTCGCGCGCTGTTCTCGCCGGAGTCGAGGACCCGCAGGCACCAGGGACTGCAAGACGCTCGTTGGCCTCATGGAGGAGGCGACCGGCGCGAAGGCCCGCATGTGGGGAACGAGCATCGTCGGCTTCGGGGACTACCGCTACAAGTCCGCCGGACCGGCCGCGAGGGCGACTGGTTCGTCGTGGGGTTCGCCCCGCGCAAGGGAACGCTCGCGCTCTACCTATTCGGGCCTGCACAAGCACGACGCCCTTCTCCGCAAGCTCGGCAAGCACAAGACGGGGAAGGGTTGCCTCTACATCAAGACGCTCGACGACGTCGACGCCGGCGTTCTGAAGAAGCTCGTCGAGGCCGCGGCGGAAATCTGACGTGGGCCTCGTCGAGGAGCGTCTGCGCGCGCTGTCGATCGAGCTGCCGCAGGCGAGCAAGCCGGGAGCGAACTACGTGCCGTGGGCCCGCAGCGGCCAGATCGTGTTCCTGACCGGCCAGCTCTCGCAGTGGAACGGGGAGCGACGCTTCATCGGCAAGCTCGGCCGCGAGTTCGGCGTCGAGGAGGGGAAGGCGGCGGCGCGTCTCTGCGCTCTGAACCTCATCGCCCACGCCCGGGACGCGGCCGGCGGGGACCTGGACCGTGTGGCACGAATCGTGCGGATTGCCGGGTTCGTGAACTCGACGCCGGACTTCATCCAACAGTCGCAGGTCGTCAACGGGGCCTCGGACCTCTTCGTGGATGTCTTCGGAGAGGTCGGGCGCCATGCTCGGATGGCCGTCGGCGTGGCGGCCCTTCCCTACGACGTCGCCGTGGAGGTCGAGGCGGTTCTCGAGGTGCGGTAGCCTCGCTCCGTTTCCGGAGGATAGGAATGACTCTCCCGGCTCTCGCTCTCGCTGCCGCTGTATCTACCGCCGCTGCGGTTTCGCCGACCGCGGCGCCGAACCCAGCGCCTCTTCCGAGCGTCACGCTGCCGCCCGAGCTCGCGCGCGTCCTGACCGACTACGAGGCCGCGTGGCGCGCGAAGGACGCCGCGGCGCTCGCGCGGCTGTTCGCCGAGGATGGGTTCGTGCTCCAGCGGAACAAGCCGCCCGTGCGCGGCCGGGCTGGGATCGAGAAGGCCTATGCCGGGGCCGGCGGGCCGCTGGCGCTTCGCGCCCTGGCATATGCGACCGAGGGGCCGGTGGGCTACATCATCGGGGGCTATGCGGCCCGGGCCGGCGAGCCCGACGACGGCAAGTTCACGCTGACGCTGAAGAAGGCCCCGAACGGGAAGTGGCTGATCATGTCCGACATGGACAACGGGAACCGGCCTCCCCGTTGAGCCCGTCAAGATCCGTCGCTCCGCCGCGAATCGTCCGGAAGACCTGGTCCGCGTGAGCACGCGCCTGCAGGAAGCCATCGTTCGCCGCGACGCGTCCGTGCTCGAAGAGCTGCTCGACCCCGAGTTCGTCCACTTGAATGGAAACGGCGTGCGGACCCCGCGCGCCGAGTTCATCGCATCGGTCCTCTCCTCCACGTACACGGTGCTCGAGGCGGGCTTCGACTCGTTGTCCGCCGACGTCGTCGGAGGGCTCGGGGTCGTCAACGGCGTCCAGCGGGCCGAGGTCGCTCTCGGGGAAGGCGAGCGGGTCGTCTCGCTCGCCGCCTTCACCGACGTGTTCGTCCCTTCCGAGAACGGCTGGCGCATTCGCCTCGCGCGCTCCATGGACCTCGATGGCTAAGAACCGCCGGCCGGGACGCCGCGGTGGTCGCGCTGGATCTTCCTGGCGCTCGGCGCGCTCGTCCTGCTCTCGCCGGTGCTCTTTCTCGTCGGCTATCGGATCGCGGCGAAGAAGGTCTGCTCACGGGACCGGCCCTGCGCGCCGAAATCAACCAGAAGCCCGAGGAGATCTGGATCGACTGGGATGAGGCCGTCTCGACCTGGCCGGGCCGCGTCTCCGTAAAGAACCTCCGCATCCGCGGAAGCGACCCCAACGTCGAGTGGATCGTGATCCTTCCCGAGGCGAGCCTTCGGTATTCGCTCATGCCGCTGCTGCGCCGGAGACTTCATCGTCACGCAGCTGCGGCCGGTGTCCATCCAGTTCCGTCTCCGCCAGAAGTTCTTCCCGGGAAAGTTCACGGAGGAGCAGGCCAAACAGCTCCCGCCGATTCCAGGCTTCTCCGACCCGCCGCTTCGGAAGCCGAGGACGAGAAGCTTCCGCGAACCCGAATCCAACCCGTTCACTTTCGAGGTCCAGGACGTCGCCACGGACGTCTTCGACGACATCTGGGTGGACTCTTTCCGCTACCGCGGGCCCTCGCAAGCTGCGCGGCCGCTTCCGGCTGAAGCCCGGTCACCGCGCCCAGATCGGGCCCGCTTCGGTCGAATTCGGCGGCGGCGCGCTCGAAGTCGCGGAGAAGCCGGCGGTGCACCGCGCTTTCGGGGCAGTCTCGAAGCGACGTTCGCCGATTGGGACGTGGAGGAGCTCACGGAGAACAAGGTCTTTCGCGTCGTCACGGCGAAGGTCGATCTCTCCGGGCCGACCGACGGGGTCGACTTCCTCGATCCGATGCTTCAGATCGGCCCGAAGGCGCGGGTCTCGGGAGGTCCCGGACACTTTGCGCTCGCCGGCGAGATCGATCGGGGTAAGGCGGCGGGAAAGGCCTCGATCACGGCGAAGAAAGGCAAGATACATCCGGCCGCCCTCTGTCGATCGTGGGCGACGTGGACGCGAAGCTCGTCTTCTCGAACTGGGTGCTCGACGGCGGCTCGCCGGATGTCGGCGGCAGCTCGTTGAAAGCGACCGACGTCTTCATGGCCGGCGCCGACCCCGAAGACGAAGGCCTGGTGGGGCGAATTCGACGTGCCTTCCGGCCGGATGACCAAAGGAGGCCTGACCGGGAAGGTCGTGTTCAAGTGCAGCGACGGTCGGCCGCTGCTCGCATTCATCGGCGAAGGAGTGCCGAAGTGGGCGACGGGCGCCCTCGACCTCGAGGGCCTCAAGGCTTCCGCAGAGGTCGTGTTCTCGGATCCGCGCACGACGGTCCGCAACCTCAAGGCGATGGGCGAAAAGATTCACGTCGAGGGCGATTTCGACCGCCGCGGCGAAGACTCCTCCGGCGCGTTCTACATCGAGAGCGGGATCCTCAGGATCGCCGTCGAGATGAAGGGCCAGAAGACGATCGTGCACCCCCTGTTTCCGCGCACATGGTTCGACAAGCAGCGAGCGGTCGAGAGCCGCGGCCGGGCGACTAGAATCCCGGAAGAAGGCCTCGCCCACGCGAGAATCCTTAAAATTCGTTTCGATTCATTTCTTTTTTGGAGGGACTCGATGAGGCACAGGATTCTCGCGTCCGCCCTCGCTCGCCTTCGTCTTCGCGCTCGCAGCGCTTCCCGCCCTCGCCCAGGAGACCGCCGCTTCCGCCGCTCGACGCTCTGGCGTTCGCGCAGATGAAGGACGCCAAGGCGGAGCGCGTCTCCTCCTCGAGCCCGAATCCGGGCTCCAACAACGACAGCAAGAAGCCGATCCCGGGCGAGACGATCGTTCTCGCGGATCTGCAGGGCCCGGGCGTCGTCACGCACATCTGGCTGACGATCGCCGCCAACGAGTACGCGTGGCCGCGGCTCGCTCCGCCTGCGCGTCTACTACGACGGCAATCCGGAGGCCTCGGTCGATGCGCCGGTCGGCGACTTTTTCGCCGTCGGCCACGGCTTCGAGCGATGGGTCAAGTCCGAGATGGTCCGGGCGACCTCCGACGGCCGTGCGCGCAACGCCTACTGGCCGATGCCCTTCGCGAAATCCTGCAAGGTCACGCTGACGAACGAGGGCCGCCGCCGCCTCGACCACGTCTACTACCACGTCGACTGGTCGAAGGTGCCCGCGCTGCCGCCCGACACGCTCTACTTCCACGCGCGCTACAAGCAGGAGCTGCCGGCGGAAGCCGAGAAGAAGGTCTACACGTTCCTCGACGTGAAGGGCCGGGGCTTCTACGCCGGAACGGTGCTCAGCGTCGTCCAGCCGGAGGCCGGCTGGTTCGGCGAAGGCGACGAGAGGATCTACGTCGACGGCGAGACGGAGCCTTCCATCATCGGCACCGGCTCCGAGGACTACTTCAACGACGCGTGGGGCCTGCACGTCGTCGACGGGCCGTACTACGGCGTGACCGTGGCGGACGGCACGGGCCTCGGCTCGCGCATGACGGGATACCGCTGGCACATCAAGGATCCGATTCCCTTCAAGAAGTCGTTCCGCTTCGACATGGAGCACCTCGGCTGGACTTTCAACAACGACGGCTCGCTGAAGTCGCGCCTTCGGCACGCGCGACGATCTCTACTCCTCGGTCGCGTTCTGGTACCAGGAAGGCGTCGCCACGGGCCTCTGGCCGGTGCCCTACGGTTCGGCCCGCCTGCCCCAGGGCAACGCGATCCAGTTCGAGGTCGAGAAGGTCATCGATCAGGTCAAGACGGAGAAGGGCACGGCGTCCGTGTTCCCGGATCTCTTCTGGTCCAAGGACGTCCTGATCTTCAAGGCGGACGGGCCCGGATCGCGGATCGAGATTCCCTTCGAGGTCGAGGAAGCCGGCGACTACGAGCTCTACACGCAGATCGCGATGGGCTCGGACTACGGGATCTACAACGTGCTCCTCGACGGGAAGCCGCCGGTCGCCCCGGTGCTCGAGCACGAGCCGGGCGCGGACGTGCGGCCGGAGCTCTCCTTCGACGGATACGCGTACGAGACCTACGTCGGCCGGGACTACCAGGTCGGCTGGCCGCGGCTGACGAAGGGCCGTCACACGCTGACGTACGTCTGCCTCGGCAAGAACGCGGCGTCGACGGGCTACGTGCTCGGCGTCGACAACATCGTGCTCGCGCAGGTCGGCGCGGCCGGCTGGGCGAAGGCCGCGAACGTGAAGCCGCCCGTCGTGCCGACGGATCTCGCGGGAGCGACGCGCGCGCTTTCGGATCCGGATCCGGTCGTGCGGGGGCTGGCGGCGCGAGAGCTCCGGAACATGGGCGCCGCCGCGGCGCCCGCCACCGACGCGCTGGCCGCTCGCCTGAAGGACTCCGACTGGATCGTGCGCATGGCCGCGGCCGAGGCGCTGACCGCGATCGGCCCGAAGGCGGCGCCCGCCGTGCCGGCGCTGACCGCGGCGGCGGGACAGTCCGGCGAGAACGTCAACGTCGTGCGTGCCTGCGCCGAGGCGCTCGGCGCGATCGGGCCGGCGGCGAAGAGCGCCGTTCCGGTGTTGCAGGCGATCGCGGCCAAGCCCATTCTCCACGTCAACGGCGTCATCGAGCGGTCGCCGTCGTATGCCGCCGAGCAGGCGATCCGCGAAGATCGAGAGTCCCGCGAAGAAGTGAACGGTGAACGGGCCGCCCGCCTCTTCTACTCTTTCTGCGTCCTGGCCGGCGCTGCGGTGCTGGCGGCGAACATTCTCTCCGCGTTCCGGCTCGTGCCGATCCGCGGAGGTACGCGTCGTCTATCGCGTCCTCGTGTTCCGCGGCGGGATCGTCCTCGCGGCCGGACTCTTCGCCCTCGCCGTGCTCGTCTCGTTCCGTTTGCGCGCCGGCGCGCAAGCCGCGCCGGCCGGGCCTCGGCGTTCGCGGCCTCGGAGTGGACGCTGCGGGGCCTCTGTGTCTCGACCGCTCTCGCGTTTCTCGCGACGGAAGTCGGCAAGCTCGCTCACGACGCGGAAATGCGGAGCTTCTTCACGGCCTCGGGCTATCCGGTGTGGTTCCTCTATGCCGTCATCGCGTTCGAGACGCTCTGCTCCGTGGGGCTGCTCGAGCCGCGGGTGCGCCTGGTCGCGGCCTCCGGCCTCGCGCTCGACATGGTCGGCGCGATCGTCACGCACGCGCGCAACGGCGACCCGGTGTCGGACTCGTTCGAGGCCATGCACCTGCTGGCCACCCTCGTCGACGATCGTCGGCATCGGCGTGCTCCGCGAGCGCGTGCCACCCGCGCCGCCGGCGTCATAGAATCCGATCCCACCACGCGGGAGACACGATGAGCGACGGGACGAGCCGGCGGGAGTTCGTGGCGAGGACCCTGGGAGGTGTCGCGGCGGCACCGCTCGCCGCGCGACTTTCCGTCGCGGTGTCGCTCGCGGGACGGCTCCCCGCTGCGGCTTTCCCGGCAGCCGCTCCGGCGAAGACGTACCTGCAGCCCTTCGACTACGAGGGCGTGACGCTGCTCGAGGGGCCGATGAAGGCCCAGTTCGACACGATGCGCGCCTACTACTACGCGATCCCGGACGACGACATCCTGAAGGGCTTCCGGGCGCGGGCGGGACAGCGCGCGCGCGGCAAGGATCTCGGCGGCTGGTACAGCGGCGAACCGGCCGCAGACGCTTCTGGTGGTCCAACGGCGACACGTTCAACGCCTTCGGCCAGTGGCTCTCGGGCATGGCGCGGATGTCGAAGGCCACGGGCGACGCCGAGATGCGCTCGAAGGCGATCTTTCTGATGGGGGAGTGGGCCTCCACGATCGAGCCGGACGGCTGGTTCTTCTACTCGCGCCGCCCCTGGCAGCCGCACTACATCTACGACAAGCAGGTCGGCGGCCTCGTCGACATGGCCGTCTACGCCGGACGGAAGGACGCGCTCGTCCACCTCTCGAAGATCACGGATTGGGCGATCGAGAACCTGGATCGGAGTCGCAAGGTCGACTCCGACACCGAGTGGTACACGCTCTCGGAGAATCTCTACCGCGCGTACCAGGTCACCGGCGACGAGAAGTACCGCCGCTTCGCGGACCTCTGGCGATTCGAGGACTACTGGAACGCCTTCTCCGGGGCGGCGCCGACGGAGGTGAAGCGTCACGGCCACCACGCCTACAGTCACGTGAACACGATGTCCTCCTGCGCGATGGCCCACGTCGTGAGCGGAGAGAAGAAGTATCTCGACGCGATCGTGCGCCGAGTACGACTGGCTCCAGAAGACGCAGTGCTACGCCTCGGGAGGCTACGGGCCGGAGGAGGATCTCGTCCCGGAGGACGGGGAGCTCGGCCGCCGACTCGAGACGACGGCCTACTCTTTCGAGACGACGTGCGGCGCGTGGGGAGGCTTCAAGCTCGCGCGCTATCTCCTCACGCTCACCGGCGACGCGCGCTACGGCGACTGGATCGAGAAGCTCCTGTACAACGGAAGTCTCGCGGCGCTGCCGATGGGGCCGAAGGGCGCCACGTTCTACTACTCGGACTACCGGCTCGGCGGGGGCCGCAAGTTCTACCATCCCGACGGCAACTGGCCGTGCTGTTCGGGCACGTACCCGCAGGTGCTCGCCGACTACCACAACGTCGTCTACTTCCGGGACGCGGGCGGGCTCGCCGTGAACCTGTTCGTGCCCTCGCGAGCGGCGTGGAACCAGAACGGAACCCAGGTCGTCGTCGAGCAGGAGACGACGTTCCCCGGAGACGGACACGACGACGCTGACGGTGCGTCCCGGCAAGAGCGCGGCGTTCGACGTGAAGTTCCGCGTCGCCGGCGTGGTCGGCGCGGCGTGTCGAGGTCTCCGTCAACGGAAAGCCGCTTCCCGGTGGCCGCGGAGCCGGGGAACCTGGGCCGTGCTCCGGAGAACGTGGAGCGCGGGCGATCGCGTCGCGATCCGCCTGCCGATGCATCTCGCGCTCGCGCCGATCGACGCGCAGCACCCGAAGCGCGTCGCCGTGACGTTCGGCCCCGTCGTGCTGGTCCGCGACGCCACGCCGCGCCTGGCCCTGCAGGGCGGTCCCACGGAATGGATGGTCGGACGTCCGGGCCTCGAATTCGCGGGCCCCGGTCAGCCGGAGGGGCTGTTCATGCCCTTCTACAAGGTCGGAGCGAGCATGCCTTACGACATGTACTTCGATCTCCAGTCATGAGGCGTCCGCTCGCCGGTCTCCTTCTCGCGCTTTCGGTGGCGCCTGCCGCGCAGGCCCAGGCGAAGCGCCCGATCACGGCCCAGGACCTCTGGGCCTTCCAGCGCGTGGGCGCGCCGGTCCTCTCGCCCGACGGGAAGACGGCGGTTTTCGCCGTCACGGAGTGGTCCATCGCGAAGAGCAAGAGCACTTCGAGCCTCTGGCTGATCGACGTCGCCGGCGGCGAGCCCCGGCGGCTGACGCAGGCGCCGGGCGGCTCGGACGGCGCGCCGGTCTGGAGCCCGGACGGCAAGCGCATCGCCTTCGTCTCGAAGCGCGGCGACGACGACGCCGCGGCGCTCTACGTGATCGCGCTCGGAGGCGGCGAGGCGCGGCGGGTCGCGAGCGTTCCGTACGGGTTCCGGGCGCCCAAGTGGCTCTCGAACACGCGGATCGCCGCGCTCACGCAGGTCATCACCGGAGCTCGCGGGCAAGCTCGAGAAGAGCGACCTCGAAGCGATGCGGAAGGAGATGAAGCGGCGCAAGGACTCGCCGATGACGGCGCGCGTCACCGATGAGCGCCAGTACCGCTTCTGGGACAAGACGCTCGCCGAAGGCGTCTCGGACAAGCTCGTCGCCGTCGACGCCGAGAGCGGCACGCTCACCGATCTCTCCCCGGGCTGGAACCGCGTGTTCTCGACGGTCATGGAGCCCGGCTTCGACGTGTCGCCCGACGGGAAGTGGATCGCGATGGCCATCAACGCCACGCCGCCGCCGTACCGCGAGCGCACCAACCTCGACATCTACGTCATTCCGACGGACGGCACGGGCGCCCTGAAGGACCTCACCTCCAGCAATCCCTACACCGACGACTCCCCGCGCTTCGCTCCCGACGGCCGGTCGATCTACTACGTGCGCGAGGCGAAGTACACTGCGGGCAACCGGCGGATCGCGCGGGTCGACCTCGCCTCCGGCGCGAGCGCGACGCTCACGAACGCGTACGATCGCTCCTTCGACGCCGTGTCTTTCACGGGCGACGGTAAGACGCTCTTCGCGACCTCCGAGGACCGGGGCGTCGTCGCGATCTTCCGGCTCGCGGCGGACGGCACGGGCTCTCGCGAGCTGTACGCGACGGGCACCTCGACGGGCTCTTCGGCGCAGGGCGGCTCGATCGCTCTTCCTCAACGAAGCCGCGAATCGCCCGGCGGAGATCTATCGCGCTCGACGCGGCCCGCGGCTCCGGCCGGCGGCTGACGAAGTTCAACGACGCCCTGCTCGCGACACTCGATCTCGGGCGGACCGAATCGCGGGAGTTCCGCGGGCGCGGGCGGGGATACCGTGCAGATGTTCGTGACGTACCCGGCGGGATTCGACCCGGCGAAGAAGTACCCGCTCGTCCAGATCCTCCACGGCGGGCCCCACACGATGTTCCGCGACGACTTCGGGTACCGCTGGAACCAGCACATCTTCGCGTCGCCCGGCTACGTCGTCGCCCGCGTCAACCGGCACGGCTCGACCGGGTTCGGCGAGGCGTTCGTCGGGTCGATCGACGGCGCGTGGGGAATCAAGCCGACGGAAGACATCCTGGCGTCGACCGAGGTCCTCGTGAAAGAGATCCCGGCGATCGACGGGGCGAAGGTGGCGGCGGCCGGCGCGAGCTACGGCGGGTACCTCGCGGCATGGCTCCTCGGGCCACACGGATCGCTTCGCTCTGTCTCGTCAATCACGCCGGGCGTCAACGACTTCATCACCGAGTACGGCAGCGACACGACGAGCTACGGCTTCGACGCGTCCGTCTGGGGCGGCACGCCCTGGAAGGACGCCGCGGCGATGCAGAAGAACAACCCGATGACCTACGCCGCCGACTTCAAGACGCCGATGCTCATCACGGCCGGCGAGCAGGACTATCGCGTCCCGTACGGCAACAGCCTCTCGCTCTACGGCGTCCTGCAGGCGATGAACGTGCCGTCGCGGCTCGTGCTGTTTCCCAACGAGAACCACTGGGTGCTCTCGCCCCAGAACTCGATCTACTGGAACTACGAGGTGCAGCAGTGGCTGGCCCGCTACATCGGCGGCAAGCCCATGGAGAAACCGGTCTTTCCGGTTGAAGAAAAGTAGAAAAGTAGAAAAGTAGAGAAGTAGGAGCCCCATGAGCGCAACGAGCTCAGTCAAGCCCGGAGCGAAAGAAGTCGTCCTCGTCGCGAGCGGCGACTCGCGCCTCTCCGCGAACCAGCGCTGCTGGCCCGCGCAGCAGCACCTCGAGCAGGCCGTGGAGAAGGCCTTCGGCGAGCTCGGCGCGCGGATCGTGCGGGGCCATGCGTACGACCCCGAGAAGAAGCACGGCTTCATCGACGGTCAGGCGCGCGGGATCCAGATCTTCCGCAAGATCGACCCCGAGGCGCCCCTCGTCGTCGCCGAGGCGGTCTGGGAGTACACGAGCCACATCCTCGCGGGCCTGACCAAGCATCGCGGGCCCATCCTGACGCTCGCCAACTGGAGCGGCGAGTGGCCGGGCCTCGTCGGCATGCTCAACGTGAACGCGTCGCTGACGAAGGCCGGGATCCCGTACAGCTCGATCTGGAGCGAGGACTTCGAGGACGGCTTCGCGCGCGGAGGGCTCCGCCAGTGGCTCTCCGAGGGGCGCATCGGCCACGACACGAGCCACGCCCAGGCGATCGAGGATCGGACGTTCAACGGCAACTACGCCGAGGATCGCGCGCGCGGGGCCGCGCTCGGCGAGGAGCTCAAGCGCGACCAGGCCATCATGGGCGTCTTCGACGAGGGCTGCATGGGGATGTACAACGCGATCATCCCCGACGACCTCATGCACGCGATGGGCCTCTTCAAGGAGAGGCTTTCGCAGTCGATGCTCTTTGCCGCGATGCGCGAGGTGCCGGACGAGACGGCGCGCCGCCACTACGAGTGGCTGCAGAAGCGCGGCATGAAGTTCCGCGCTCGGCAAGGACGAGGCCACGGAGCTGACGGAGTGGCAGGTCCTCGAGGGCCTCAAGATGTACGACGCGGCCGTGACGATGGCCCACGACTTCGGCTGCGCCGCGATCGGGATCCAGTACCAGCAGGGCCTCAAGGACGTCTGCGTCGCCTCGGATCTGACCGAGGGGCTGCTGAACAACCCCGACCGCCCGCCCGTGCGCGGCGCCGACGGCAAGACGCTCTTCGAGGGCCTCGCCGTGCCCCACTTCAACGAGGTCGACGAGTGCGCCGGCGTCGACGCGCTGCTGACGAACCGGGTCTGGATGGACCTGGGGATCGATCCCTCCACGACGCTGCACGACGTGCGCTGGGGCGCGGCGGTCGAGGAGAGCGGCGTGAACGGGTTCGTGTGGGTCTTCGAGATCTCGGGCGCGGCGCCGGCCTCGCACTTCATCGGAGGCTACGAGGGCGCCCAGGGCGAGCGGCAGCCGCCGATGTACTTCCCCAAGGGCGGCTCGACGCTCAAGGGCATCTCGAAGCCCGGCGAGATCGTGTTCTCCCGCGTCTACGTCAAGAACCACGCGCTCCACATGGACATCGGGCGCGGCGGCGTCGTCAAGCTGTCGAACGCGGAGACCGAGCGGCGCTGGCTGGCCACGACGCCGCAGTGGCCGATCATGCATGCGGTGACTCTACGGGATCACGCGCGACCAGATGATGGCCAAGCACATGGCCAACCACATCCAGGTGGCGTACGCGCCCGACGCGATGACGGCGAACCGCGCGCTCGTGCGGAAGGCCTCGATGGCGCGGGCCCTCGGGATCCAGGTCAATCTCTGCGGCGATCCCGAGCAGACGCTGGACCGGCATCAGGCGGCGCAGTACCGGGCGTGAGGCGCTGATGCCGTCGTCGCCGACGACCCGGGCCCCTGCGCCCTCGGCCTCGATTTCGGCACGGCCTCGGTGCGCGCCGTCGTCGTCGAGACGCAGACCGGCCGCGAGCGCGGCGCCGCGGTCGTCGACTACCCGCACGGCGTGATCGACGCGGCGCTGCCGGGGACCGGAGAGAAGCTGCCCGGGGACTGGGCGCTCCAGCATCCGGGCGACTGGGTGTCCTCGATCGAGAAGGCCGTGCCGCAGGCGCTCGCGGCGGCGGGGGTTCCGAAAGAGGCGATCGTCGGAATCGGCGTGGACTTCACCTCGTGCACGGTCCTGCCGGTCGACGCGGCCGGAGTCGCCGCTGTGCCTCTCGCCGGCTGGGCCGCGCGGCCGCACGCCTGGGTGAAGCTCTGGAAGCACCACGCCTCCCAGCCCCAGGCGGATCGGATCAACGCGCTCGCCGAAGAAGCGCGGCGAGGCGTTTCTCGCGGACTACGGCGGCAAGACGTCGTCGGAGTGGCTCGCCGCCAAGGCCCTGCAGATCCTCGAGGAGGATCCCGAGGTCTACGCCGCCGCGGCGGCGATCGTCGAAGGCGGCGACTGGATCGTCGGCCAGCTCTGCGGAGTCCGCGTCCGCAACTCCTGCGGCGCGGGCTACAAGGGATTCTGGAGCCGCGCGCGCGGCTTTCCCGTCGAAGGAGTTCTTCGGCGCGCTCGATCCGCGCTTCGCCGATCTCGGGACAAAGCTGACCGGGGAGATCGTGCCGCCGGGGCGCCGCGTCGGCGGCCTGACGGAGCGCGATGGCCGGACGCCTCGGTCTCGCAGGCGGGGACAGCCGTGGCCGCGGCGATCATCGACGCGCACAGCGCGGTGCCGGCGGCGACCGTCGTGCAGCCGGGGCGGATGGTCATGGTCATGGGGACCTCCACCTGCCACATGCTCCTCGCCGATCGGCACGCGAAGGTCGAGGGCATCGGCGGCGTCGTCCAGGACGGCATCGTCGAAGGGTTCGCCGGATACGAGGCGGGGCAGCCCGCGGTCGGCGACATCTTCGGCTGGTTCGCGAAGCTCGTCGCGGGCGGATCCGAAGCGGGATTCGCGGCGCTCGAGAAGCAGGCGGCCGCGGCGCCCCCGGGAGGAAACGGGCTGCTGGCGCTCGACTGGTGGAACGGCAACCGGTCGATCCTGGTCGACGCGAATCTCTCGGGCCTGCTCGTGGGCATGACGCTCGCGACGACGGCGGGCGACATCTACCGGGCCCTGATCGAGGCCACGGCCTTCTCGACGCGGCGCATCCTCGATGCGTTCGAGAAGGAGCGCATTCCGGTGACGGAGCTGATCGCCGTGGGCGGGCTCGCGGAGCGCAGTCCGCTGCTCCTGCAGATCTACGCGGACGTGACCCGAAGGCCGATCGGCCTGGCGGATGCGGTCAACGCCTCGGCCCTCGGCGCGGCGATGCTGGGAGCGGTGGCCGCGGGACCGGCCGGCGGAGGCCACGCCTCCTTCGCGGACGCGGCGCGCGCGATGGCCCGTCTGAAACCCGAGCGCGTGGCGCCGGATCCGGCGCGCGCGGACGCCTACGACGCCCTGTATCGAGACTGGCTCGAGCTCCACGAGCACTTCGGGAGGCGCACCGACCTGATGAAGCGCCTCCGGCGAGACCGCGCTTGACGACCCCGCTCGTCGAGGGCCGCGGCGTCTCGATGGAGTTCCCGGGCGTGCGGGCGCTCGACGGCGTCGACTTCGACGTGCTTCCGGGAGAAGTCCACGCCCTCATCGGCGAGAACGGGGCGGGCAAGTCGACGCTGATC
Organism: uncultured Acidobacteriota bacterium; assembly: GCA_963749265.1. Taxonomy (GTDB): domain Bacteria; phylum Acidobacteriota; class Thermoanaerobaculia; order UBA5066; family Gp7-AA6; genus DAHUXD01. Next base: position 18,605 of record CAVVML010000012.1, read on the forward strand.
AGGATCCTCTCGGGCGAGATCGCGGGCTACGACGGAGAGGTCCGCATCGACGGGACCCCGCGGCGCATGGCCGGCCCTCGGGAGGCGATCGCGGCCGGGATCGCGGTCATCCCGCAGGAGCTGCAGCTCGTCTCCTCGCTCTCGGTCGCCGAGAACATCTTCCTCGGGCGTCCCCGCTCGCTTCTGTCCGGCGCGAAGGCGGCGCTCGAGACGGTGGGCGAGACGCACGTGGCTCCCGAGGAGATCGTCGCCCACCTGGAAGCCGGACAGCGGCAGCTCGTCGCGATCGCGCGGGCCCTCTCTCTCGACGCGCGGCTGATCATCATGGACGAGCCCACGACCTCGCTCTCGGCGCCGGAGGCCGCGCGGCTCGAGCGCCTGATCGAGCGGCTCTGCGCGCGGGGCGTGGCGATCGTCTACATCTCCCACAAGCTCGACGAGGTCGAGCGGCTCGCGGACCGGATCACCGTGCTCCGGGACGGAAAGCGCATCGTCACGCGCGACGCCGAGGGCATCGACGAGGCCGAGATGGTCCGGCTCATGGTGGGCCGGCAGATCGACCGCGGCGAGCTCGTGCCCGTCGCGGCCGACGCGCCGGAAGTTCTCCGCGTCGAGAACCTCTCGGTGGAAGACCCCGACCGGCCCGGCGGCCGGCGCGTCTCGAACGTCTCGTTCACGCTGCGCCGCGGAGAGATCCTCGGGCTCGCGGGCCTCATCGGCGCGGGCCGGACGGATCTGCTCCTCGCGCTCACCGGGCGCGCTCGAGCGTCCGGTCACCGGCCGCGTGCGCGTGGCGGGATCCGACTATCGGCCTTCCAGCCCCGCCGCCGCGAAGGCCGCCGGGCTCGTGCTGCTGCCCGAGGAACGAAAGTCGCAGGCGATCTTCCCGGACCTGTCCGTGTGCGAGAACGTGGTCCTGCCGTCGGTGGAGCGCGCGGCGCGCGCCGGATGGATCGACCGCGCGGGCGCCCGGCGGGACGGCGAGCGGCTCATGGCCGACACCGGCGTGCGGGCGGCCTCGCCGGACGTCCCCATCGCGACTCTCTCCGGCGGCAACCAGCAGAAGGCGATCCTCGGCCGCTGTCTCTACGCCTCGCCGTCGATCCTCCTCCTCGATGAGCCGACGCGAGGAATCGACCTCGCGGCGAAGGCCGACGTCTACGCGCTGCTCCGGCGACTCGCCGGCGAGGGTTTCGGGATCGTGCTCTGTTCCTCGGAAATGTCCGAGATCCTGACGCAGTGCCACCGCGTGCTCGTGTTCCGGGAGGGACGCGTCACGGCGGAGCTGCCGCACGCCGAAGCCACCGAGGAGCGGGTCCTCGCCGCGGCCGCCGGGACCTCCGCCGGGAAGCGCGATGCCGAAATCCCGGGCGGCCCTTCCGGCGGCGGCCGCCTCCGCCGGCGCCGCCATCGTCGTTCCGCGGCGCGCGCCGGCGCTTCTCCCGCTATGCCGGCCTCTTCGGCCTCGCGGCCGTGCTTCTCCTCTCGATCGTCTTCTCCCCGGTGCGCGGCGGCCGGCCGGTCTTTCTGGACATCGGGAACCTGACGGACATCCTGAGGCAGGTCGCCGAGAAGGGCATCCTCGCCGTCGGCATGACGGCCGTCGTCATCTCGGGCGGGATCGACCTCTCGGTCGGCTCCGTGCTGGCCCTGGCCGCCACGCTGACGGCCTGGTGCTTCATGAAGGCGGGGCTCGGACTCGGCGGGGACCGTCCTCGTCGTGCTCGGCGTCGGCGCGCTCTGCGGCGCGGTGAACGGCCTCGTCGTCGCCCGCTGGCGGCTCCAGCCCTTCATCGCGACGCTCGCGACGATGAGCGCGGCGCGGGGGATCGCCCGTTACGTCAGCGGCGGCATGGCGATCCCGCTGGGCTTCGGCGAGGGCGGCGCGCCCGAGTCCGTGCGGCGCCTGGCGGGCACGCTGCTGCCGTACGTGCCGGCGCCGGCGGTGCTCTTCCTCCTCGCCGTCGTCGGCATGCACCTCTTCCTCACGAGGACGAGCGCCGGCCGGTACCTCTACGCCATCGGCGACAACGAGACGGCGGCGCGGATCTCGGGGATCCGCGTGCCCTGGCACAAGGCCGGCGTGTACGTCATCGCGTCCGTGCTGGCGGCCCTCGCGGGCATCGTCCACTGCGCGCAGCTCGAGCAGGGCAATCCCAACGACGGGGTGGCCTACGAGCTCGACGCGATCGCGGCGGTCGTCATCGGGGGGACGAGTCTTTCGGGCGGAATCGGATCGGTCGGCGGTACGCTCGTCGGCGTGCTGATCATCGGAGTCATCAACAACATCATGGGGTTGAACAATGTCGATGCGAACCTGCAGCTCATCCTCAAGGGCGTCATCATCCTCGGAGCGGTCTGGCTCCAGCGGAAGCGGCGGTAGGCGCGTCGGCGTCGCCGCGCTCGCGCTGCTCGCGGCAGTCGCGATCCTTCGCCGTCGGCTGCGGCAAGGCGAAGTCCGGCAAGCACCTGATCGGCTTCTCGCAGTGCAACCTCGGCGAGCCGTGGCGCGTCTCGATGAACGCCGACGTCGCCGCGGCGGCGAAGGCCCATCCCGACATCGAGGTCGCTTACGCCGACGCCCAGCAGGACAACGCCAAGCAGGTCGCCGACGTCGAGAACTTCCTGCGCCAGAAGATCGACCTGCTCATCATTTCGCCGAACGAGGCCAAGCCCCTGACGCCGATCGTCCGCCGCGTCTTCGAGCAGGGGATCCCGGTCATCGTGCTCGACCGCGCGATCGAAGGCGATACGTACACGACGTTCATCGGCGCGGACAATCGCCAGATCGGCAAGGCCGCCGGCGAGTTCATCGTCAAGGCGCTGAACGGCAAGGGCGACATCGTCGAGATCAAGGGCCTTCCGGGCTCGCCTCCGGCGCGCGACCGCAGCGAGGGCTTCCGGGAGGCGATCGCGGCGTCCCCGGACATCAAGATCGTCCACGACCCGGTGGCCAACTGGCTGCGCGAGGAGGCCATGGCCCAGATGGAGTCCGCCCTGTCCGCGCACGAGAAGATCGACCTCGTCTACGCGCACAACGACCCGATGGCCATGGGCGCGTTTCTCGCCGCCAAGGCCAAGGGTCGGGACGGGCAGATGATGTTCGTCGGCATCGACGCTCTTCCGGGCCTCGACGGCGGCCGCCAGGCGGTGGCCGACGGGAAGCTCTCGGCCACGTTCATCTACCCGACCGGCGGCAAGGAGGCGATCGACGTCGCCGAGAAGATCTTCAAGGGCGAGAAGGTGCCGAAGACGATCGTGCTGCCGACGGCGATGATCACGAAGGAGAACGTGAAGGAGTATCTGGCGAAGTAGAGGAAGTTGAAGGTTGAAGGTTGAAGGTTGAAGGCGGACGGGAGCGGCGGCGGCAGTTCTGGCCGCCGCAGTGCTCGTCGGGGCGGCGCCCGCGCCTCCCGCGCGCAAGGCGGTCCGGGCGGCGGCGATGCTCGACGTCGTGGCCGGGCGCATCGTCGAGAACCCGGTCGTGCTGATCGAGGGCGAGAAGATCACCGCGGTCGGGCCGGGCCTCGCGATCCCGCGCGGCGCGGAGGTCTTCGACCTCGGAGACGTGACGATCCTGCCGGGGCTGATCGACTGCCACACCCACGTCACGACGACGTACCGTTTCCTGCTCGAGGGCGGGCCGATGCAGGACGCCGTGACCTCCGCCGCGCGGGCGAAGATCACGCTCGACGCCGGGTTCACGACCGTGCGGGACCTCTGGGCGAAGGACTTCACCGACGTCGCGCTGCGCGACGCGATCGACCGGGGCGACGTCGTCGGCCCGAGGATGCTCGTCGCGACGCTGGCCATCGGCTCGACCGGGGGACACAACGAGGATGTCGAAGGGCTCTCGCCCACGATCACGGTGGGCGGCGAGTCGGGCATCGCGGACGGCGTCGACGGCGTCCGCAAGCTGGCGCGCTACGAGATCAAGTACGGGGCGGACGTCCTGAAGATCATGGCCAGCGAGGGCGGCGGCGAGGGGAAGAACGTCCCGAACGAGACGCAGTTCACGCTCGAGGAGATGAAGGCCATCGTCGAGGAGGGGCACCGCTACGGCAAGAAGGTGGCGGCGCACGCCCACGGCACCGACGCCATCAAGACGGCGATTCGCGCCGGCGTCGACTCCGTCGAGCACGGCACGCTCCTCGACGACGAAGGCATCCGGATGATGAAGGAGAAGGGCGTCTTCCTCGTGCCGACCGGAGCGATCTGGGTCGTCGAAGAAGAGGACAGCGAGAAAGAGGACGCCCCGGCCTGGCGCAAGGAGCGCGAGGCCGGTTTCCGGCGCGGCAGCGAGGAGGGCTTCCGCAAGGCCGTCGATGCGGGGGTCAAGATCGCGATGGGCTCGGACCAGTCGGTCCTGCCCCACGGCCAGAACGCCAAAGAGATCGTGTGGATGGCGACGCACGGCATGACGCCGCTCGAGGCCATCCGCGCCGCGACCGTGAACGCGGCGGAGCTTCTGGGCTGGTCGGATCGCGTCGGCTCGATCGCGCCCGGCCGGTTCGCCGACATCATCGCGGTCCGCGGCAACCCGCTCCGCGACGTCCAGACCCTCGAGAAGGTCGCCTGGGTGATGAAGGGCGGCGTCGTGACGAAGGACGCGCTCGGGATCGCGAAGGTCCAGGAGCTCATGGCGGCGCGCAAGGCCGGCGACGAGGCCGCGGCGCGCGCGCTGATGGTCGCCGGACCCGCGGATCTGGTTCGACAAGAGGTCCGGGCCGGGAGAGCCCTGGGGGCTCGTCACGAAGTGGAGCGCACTGGGACGACTACTTCCACTCGCGGAACGACTACTCCGGCTTCCGCGAGGCGGGCGACGTCGTGACCGCCGACGGCACGGAGATCAACGACTTCTACCGCCTGATCGAGCGGCCGCCCCAGAAGTTCCGGGCGACGTGGTGGATCGATGCGCCGGGAAGATCTCGGGCTTTCTCTACGAGCCCCGCGGCTCGACCGCGGCGGTCGAGGATCGGTTCGATCAGTTCAAGGAATGGGCCCGCAAGACGAAGCCGGCGGAGCTGGACTACCTGATGCCCGGCGGCCGGATCGACCCCACCGGCGACCGGCCGGAGCGCTTCCACGCGATTCTCGTCGAGTGGCGCAAGGCGGCCGGCCTGCCGCCGATCGAGATAGCTCGAGCAGATCGAGGCTGTCGCGGGAGAGGAGCTGAAGCGACTTCCACTCTCGTTCCGCGGCCGCGTAGCGGACTGAGGTCCGCGACATGACTCTCAGGCTCGCGACGATCGGGGATCTCCCGGCGCTCGTGGAGCTGATCCCCGCCTCGGCGCGCGCTCTCTCACGCGGCTTCTACACCGAGGCGCAGACCGAAGCCGCGATCCGTTACATCTTCGGGCCCGACACGAGGCTGATCACCGACGGCACCTACTTCGTCGTCGAGGAGGACGGCGTGCTCGCGGGCTGCGGCGGCTGGAGCCGGCGCCGGACGCTGTACGGAGGCGACCAGATGAAGTCGGAGGAGGATCCGCTCCTCGATCCCCGGACCGAGGCGGCGCGCATCCGCGCCTTCTTCGTCCATCCCGGCTTCGCGCGACGGGGCGTGGGCTCGGCGATCCTCGACGCCTGTCTCGAGGCGGCGCGCGCTGCGGGCTTTCGCCGGGTCGAGCTCGCGTCGACGCTGCCGGGCGTGCCGTTCTATCAGGCGCTCGGTTTCGAGGAGTGCGAGCCCATGGAGGCGCCGATGCCCGACGGCACGGCGCTGCCCATCATCCGGATGGAGAGGTCGCTATGATCCAGGCGCGACCGGAGGTGCCCTTGCGGCTGGCCCTCGTCGGATTCCGCTCCGACGCCAACTCCTCGTACCTGCGCGGCGCCGCCGACGCGCCGCCGCTCATCCGCGAGGCGCTCTTCTGCGAGTCCTCGAATCCCTGGACCGAGAACCGGCGGGAGCTCTCCCGCGAAGCGTTCTACGACGCCGGCGACCTCGGCGAAGAGGCCGGGGCCGACACGTTCGGACGCATCGAGGCGGCGATCGGGCATCTGCTGGCGAACGGGTCACGCGCCCGTGTCGCTCGGAGGCGACCACGCGATCACGTATCCGATCGTGCGCGCCTTCGCCCGGAAGTACCCGGACCTCTCGATCCTGCACTTCGACGCGCATCCCGACCTCTACGACGAGTTCGAGGGCAATCGCTTCTCGCACGCCTGCCCGTTCGCCCGGATCATGGAAGAGGGGCTCGCGCGCCGCCTCGTCCAGGTCGGCATCCGCACGGCCAACGCCCACCAGCGCGAGCAGGCCGCGCGCTTCGGCGTCGAGATGATCGAGATGAAGGACTTTCGGGACGGGCTCGAGCATCCGCTTCGACGGTCCCGTCTACGTGACCTTCGACCTGGACGGCCTCGATCCGGCGTTCGCGCCCGGCGTCTCCCACCGGGAGCCGGGCGGACTCTCGACGCGCCAGGCCATCGACGTGATCCAGCGGCTGCGCGGGGACGTCGTGGGCGGCGACGTCGTCGAGTTCAACCCTCGGATGGATTCCTCCGGGATGACCGCGATGGTCGCGGCGAAGCTCGTCAAGGAGATCGCGTCGAGGATCGGAGTGGATTGAGCGTACCCGTATGAACACGACGGAAAGGAGCATTTTCACCATGGGATGTTGCTTCAACGGCCGCCCGCTCCCGTCCGGCGCCGTCGAGGCGCCGCTAAAAATGTCCGAAGCCAACAAGGACTGCGTCCGGCGGCTCTTCGAAGAGGTCTGGACACGCGGGCAAGGTCGGTCTCCTCGACACGCTGATCGGAGCGGCGTACGTGGATCACAACCCCGCGTCGGGACAGGCTGCCGGCGCGGCGGGCGTGAAGGCCCGCGTCGAGACGCTCCGAGAGGCCTTCCCGGATCTCCGCTTCGCGGTCGAGGAGCTCGTCGCCGAGGGCGACCTCGTGGCGGCGCGCTTCTCCTGGCGGGGCACGCACAAGGGCGAGGCGTTTCTCGGAATCCCGCCGAGCGGCAAGGCGATTCTCGTGCGCGGCATGGAGTTCTACCGTCTCCGCGACGGGAGGATCGTCGAGCATTGGGACAACGTGGACGAGCTCGGGATGCTGACGCAGCTGGGAGACCTGGGGTGAGCGGCGCCGAGCTGCTGCGGCACACCGTCGCGACCCTGGCGTATCGCGGCGGCAAGGCCGTGCGCGGCGCGCCGGCCTCGTTCCCGGGCTTCCAGGCGAGCGAGGGCACGCGCACGCCCGGGCAGATCCTGGCGCACATCAACGACCTGCTGGCCTGGGCGCTCCATCTCGTCGGAGGGCCGCCACGCACTTCGAGGAGCTCGACGCCCGGCGCGTGGGAGGCGGACGTCGCGAAGTTTCATGGCGCGCTCGAGCGTCTCGACGCGCGGCTCGCCTCCGGGATACCGCTCCGGTGTCCGGCCGAGAAGCTCTTCCAGGGACCGATCGCCGACGCGCTGACGCACGTCGGTCAGATCGCGATGCTCCGGCGCATGGCCGGAGCGCCGATGCGGGGCGAGAACTACTTCAAGGCCGACATCGAAGCCGGACGCGTCGGCGCGGACCAGGCGCCTTCCCGCGTGGAGTTCGATTGACCTGCTGGAGCTGCCGGGCCGAGAACGATCTCGGCGAGCGCCAGACCTGCGCGCGCTGCGGAGCGCCGCTCGTCCGAATCCTCGTTCTCGCTCTTCCAGCGGCCGATCGTGCTCGGCCTCGCGGGGCTGCTCGTCTTCGGCTGGCTCGCGGCCCTCCTGTGGGCGATCGCCTTCCAGTCGTGCCGGCCCTGAACCTGCCGTCCACGGCGGCCGTCCGCGCGCTGAAAGCGGCCGGCGTCGAGTTCGTGCCGCACGTCTACGACTACGTCGAGCGAGGCGGGACGCGCCACTCCGCCGAGGCCCTCGGCGTCGACGAGCACCGCGTCGTCAAGACGCTCGTGATGGAGGCGCGCGGGCGCGACGGGAAGCCGCAGCCGCTCCTCGTCCTCATGCACGGTGACCGCGAGGTGTCGACCCGGGAGCTCGCGCGGCAGATCGGCGCCCGCGAGGTGGCGCCGGCGAGCGCCGCGGCGGTCGAGAAGCACACGGGGTACGTGCCCGGGGGCGTCAGCCCGTTCGGGACGCGCCGCTCGCTGCCCGTCTACGTCGAGTCCTCGATCCTGTCGCTCGAGCGGTTCCTCGTGAACGGCGGCCGCCGCGGCTTCCTGGTCGAGCTCACGCCCGCGCGATTTCCTGCGCGTGGTCGTTCCGGTTCGCGTGGACGTCGCGATCGAAGCGCGTTCTCCGCGATGACGGATATGATTCGCGGCAAGCTTCGAAGGAGGAATCGATGAGACGGAGAATCCTGCCGCTCCTGGCGTGTGTGTTCGGACTGGCCGCGGCCGCGACCGTTGCCGCCGCCGAAGAGGGGGCGAAAGACGTCGATGCCGCGTGGCTCAAAGCGGTCAAGGCCAACGACGTCGACGCGCTCGTCGCGTGCTACTGGCCCGACGCCGTCCTGTGGCTGCCCGACGCTCCCGAGGCGCGGGGCGAGAAGGCGATCCGGGCGACGTACGCGGGCCTTCTGGCCGCGAACACGGTCGTCGACGCCTCGCTGCACGGACGCCGTGTACCAGACGTCCGGCGATCTCTCGACGGCCTGGGGCCACTTCACGCTGGTCCTCAAGCCCAAGGCCGGAGGCGACAACGCACGTGTTGAAGGGGCGCTTTCTGAGCGTCTCGAAGAAGTCGGGAGGCAAGTGGCGGTACGCCGCGGATCTCGCGTCGGCGGAACCGCCTCCGCCCGCGAGTCCGCCGGCGGCCAAGTAGCGCCGGGGCGACGGCGGTGGCTGCCCGGTCCCCGAGGCTCGAGCGCGTCGCCGATCATTCGGCGCTGTTCGGCCTCGCGATCGTGGTCGGGCTTCTCGCCGGAGGGATCGCGGTCGCATTCCAGGTGGCGCTCGCCCGGGCGGCCTGGCTGCGCGAGGGCGGGGCGCTCGGCGCTCCGACGGACGGCTGGAGACTTCCGGTCGCGATCCTCTTCTCCGCGCTCGCCGTCTGGGCCGGCGTCGCGGTCGTCCGGCGGTTCGCTCCCGAGGCCTCGGGCAGCGGCATTCCGCAGGTCGAGGCCGCCCTCCATCAGCGATCGCGACGTGCGGTGGCCGCGGATCCTCTGGGTCAAGTTCACGGGCGGCGTGCTCGCGATCGGCGGCGGGCTGACGCTCGGGCGCGAAGGGCCCGACGGTGTTCATGGGCGCGGCGCTCGGCCGCGCCCTCGGCGGCCCGCTGACGGCATCCGGCGAGCGCGGCCGGACGCTCCTCGCCGCCGGAGCGGGAGCGGGTCTCGCCGCCGCGTTCAACGCGCCGCTCGCGGGAACGCTCTTCGTGCTCGAGGAGATGAAGGTGCTCCGGACGCCGCGGCACGCGCTCGCGGCCCTGCTCGCCTGTGTGACGTCCGACCAGGTCTATCGGAGCTTCCTCGGCAGCGCGCCGCAGCTCGGCACCATCGTGGTCGAGCGCCCGGGAGTCTCGGCTCTCCTGCCGTTGCTGCTCCTCGGGGTGGCGGCCGGAGCGATCGGCGCGCTCTTCAACCGTCTCCTGCTCGTCACGCTCGGGCTGTTCGACCGACTGCGAGCGCGCGGGCACGCCCACGCGATTGCCCTGATCGTCGGCGCGGCGGTCGGAGCCGTGGGGTTCTTCGCGCCTCGCCTGCTCGGGCCGGGCGACGGCTTGATCGAGCAATCCCTTCGGGCTCCGCTCGACGCCGCCGGCGCCGCCGCCGTCTTCCTCGCCCGCTTCGCGCTGACGCTCGCGAGCTACGCGACCGGCGCGGCGGGCGGGCTCTTCGCGCCGCTCCTCGTGCTCGGCGCCGAGGCCGGCGTTCTCGTCGGCCACGCGGCGGAGCAGGTTCGGGCCGCTCGGGGTCACCGCCGCCCTTCCGATCTTCGCGATCGTGGGGATGGGCGCTCTCTTCGCCGGCTCGGTCCGGGCGCCCGCGACCGGCGTCGTTCTGATGATCGAGATGACGGGAGCGCTTCCTGCGCTCGTGCCGCTCGTCTACGCGGCGGTCGCCGCGGATCTGACGGCGCGCGCCCTCGGGGCGCGGCCGATCTACGAGGCCCTCCTCGAGCGCACGCTGGCGCGCGAGGGAAATTCCTGAGGAGGCCGTCATGTGGGAGTCCGTCCGCATCCTCCCGGTGCTCCTTTCGGCCATCGCGGTCTTCGTCCTGGGCGCGCTCTGGTACTCCCCGTTTCTCTTCGGCCGCGCGTGGGTCCGCGCCCACGGCTACACCGAAGAGAAGATCGCGCAGATGCGCGCCTCGGCGGGCCGGGCGTACGCGGTCTCGTTCGTCTGTTACGTCATCATGGCCCTGGCGATGTCGATCCTGATCGGCCGCATGGACGTTCGGATGATCGTCGGAGGCGTGAAGCTCGGCGCCGTCCTGGGGATCGGGTTTGCCGCGACGCTCGCGCTGACGGCGAACATGTTCTCGGAGAAGCGGCTCTCCGCGTGGCTGATCGACGCGGGCTACCAGGTCGCGTACCTGATCCTCATGGGCGTCATCCTGGTCGCATGGCGCGGATGAGAATGGACCGGCTCGCGGCTTCGCCGGACTCTCGCGCTCGCCCTCGCGGGCAGTCGGTCGGCGCTGCTTCGAGGCGCCGCTCCGGGCTCGCGCAAGCGGCCGCCGAGCCGCAACCCGCGATCGCCCGCGCGACCGAGATCATCGAGCTGTCGATGTCGCGGACGCTCGCCCCGGGCGCGCAGATCGCCGTCTCCCGCGGCGGCCGTCTCGTCTGGAGCCGCAGCTTCGGCTGCGCCGACGTCGAGCTCGACGCGCCCGTCGGACCGGAGACGCGGCTCCGCATCGGCAGCGTGTCGAAGCCGCTGACGGCGGCGGCGATCGGCCTGCTCGTCCAGGAGGGCAAGCTCGACCTCGACGCTCCGGTCCAGAAGTACGTGCCGGACTTTCCGAAGAAGGCCTGGCCCGATCACGACGCGCCAGCTCGCCGGCCACCTCGCCGGCATCCGCCACTACGAGAAGGGCGAGTTCGAGATCCGCGACCACTACGACACGGTGCGCGCGGGCCTCGTCGATCTTCGAGAAGGACGCGCTGCTCTTCGAGCCGGGGACGCGGTTCTCCTACTCCTCGTACGGCTGGAACCTGATCTCGGCCGTCCTCGAAGGAGCCAGCGGCGAGCCGTTTCTCGAGCTCATGACGCGGCGCGTCTTTCAGCCCGCCGGGATGACGCACACGACCGCCGATCAGCCGACGCCGATCATCCCCGGCCGGGCCCGCTTCTACACGCGGTACGGAGTCGGGCGTCGTCGAGAACGCGGGCTACGTCGACAACAGCTACAAGTGGGCCGGCGGCGGATTCCTCTCGACGGCCGAAGATCTCGTCGCCTTCGCCAACGCGCTGCTCGAGGGCCGGCTGCTCCGTCCCGAGACGGTGAATCTCCTGTGGACGTCGATGAAGACGTCGGACGGCAAGGACACCGACTACGGCATCGGCTGGACCGTCGACCGCGACGCGAAGGGCCGGCGCCGCGTCCGGCACTCGGGCGGCGCGCAGGGCGGCACCGCCAATCTCGTGATCTACCCCGAGCAACGTCTCGTCGTCGCCCTGCTCGTCAACAGCGACGAGTCCTTCACCGGAAGGGCCCCGGCGATTGCGGAGGTGTTTGCCGATGAGCAGTAGAGCACCGCACGGCGGCCCCGTCGGGCCTCGGCTACGTCGTCCTCATCTCGGTCGCGGCCGCCCTGGGCGGGTTTCCTCTTCGGCTACGACACGGCCGTCGTGAACGGCACGGTCGGCGCGCTCGAGCGGCACTTCAAGGCCGATCCGGGGAGGCTGGGGTTCGCCGTGGCCTCGGCGCTGCTCGGCTCGGCGGTCGGCGCTCTGATCGCGGGCCGCGTGGCCGACCGGTGGGGCCGGATCCCGGCGATGAAGTTGACCGCGCTGCTCTTCGCGTCGAGCTCGATCGGCTCGGGCATCGCGGAGAGCCTCCTGACCTTCTCGGCCTGGAGGTTTCTCGGGCGGGATCGCCGTCGGCGCGGCGAGCGTCATCGCGCCCGCGTACATCGCCGAGGTCGCGCCCGCGCGCATCCGGGGAAGGCTCGGTTCGCTGCAGCAGCTCGCGATCGTCACCGGCATCTTCCTCGCGCTCGGGGTCAACGACCTCATCGCCCACACCGCGGGGTCTCCGGACGCGCCCTTCTGGTTCGGCATTCCGGCCTGGCGGTGGATGTTCTACGTCGAGGTGCTGCCGGCCGTCGTCTACGGCCTCGCGGCGTTCTTCCTTCCCGAGTCCCCGCGCTACCTCGTGAAGTCGGGGCGCGCGCCGCAGGCCGCGGCGGTCCTGACGAAGATCGGCGACCCCGACGTGCCGGAGCGGATCCGGGAGATCCAGCAGACGATCGGCTCGGAGCGGCCGTCCCGCCTGGCGGACCTGCGCGCTCCGAAGGTCGGCCTTCTGCCGATCGTGTGGGTCGGCATCGGCCTCTCGGTCTTCCAGCAGTTCGTCGGGATCAACGTCATCTTCTACTACAGCACGGCCCTGTGGCACTCCGTGGGGTTCACCGAGTCCGACTCCATGCGCATCAGCACCATCACCGGCATCATCAACATCGTCACGACGCTGATCGCCATCGCGTTCGTGGATCGCTTCGGGCGCAAGCCCCTTCTGATCGCGGGCTCGATCGGGATGACCCTGACGCTCGGCGCGATGGCGTGGCTCTTCGCGAACGCCGGCGTCGACGCGAACGGCGCTCCGGTGCTCGCGGGCTCGAGCGGGACGGCCGCGCTCGTCGCCGCCAACCTCTACGTGTTCGCCTTCGGCTTCTCGTGGGGACCGATCGTGTGGGTCCTCCTCGGCGAGATGTTCAACAACAGGATCCGCGGCGCCGCGCTCGCGCTCGCCGCGTCGGCGCAGTGGATCGCGAACTGGCTCGTCACGCTGACCTTCCCCGGCCTCTCGAAGGCGGGCCTGGGCTTCGCCTACGGTCTCTACACCGCGGCCGCGGCCCTCTCGCTCGTCTTCGTCTGGCGATTCGTCCGGGAGACGAAGGGGCGCACGCTCGAGGAGATGTAGGCTCGGAGCGCGGCCATCGGCGCGGGAGGGACGACATGTACCAGGACAAGTGGCGGGTGAGCGTGACGGACGCCCTGACGCGACTCCCGGGTCCCAAGGGCGAGCGCTTCGCGACGGTGCTCGAGCACGGGACGCTCGACATCGAGATCTACGCGCCCCGAGGGACGGATCCCCAGAAGCCGCACACGCGCGACGAGGTGTACGTCGTCGTGTCCGGGCGAGGGAGAGTTCCGCAACGGCTCGACGCTCGAGCAGTTCGGCCCGGGCGACGTCCTCTTCGTTCCGGCGTTCGCCGAGCACCGGTTCGAGAGCTTCACGGACGATCTCGTCGTCTGGGTCCTCTTCTACGGGCCCGGAGGGCGGCGAGGCATCCATGGCCGGGCTCCGTGACCGGCGCCCCATGACCGGCGCCCATGAAGCGTCCCGCGGCCTACTTGTGGGCGGCGCCCGTTTCCGTGGCGGCGCTTCCGCTCGTGGCGCTCGCTCTGGTCACCCGAGGTCGGGCGCGCCGCCAGCGCCGGCATTCTCGAAGCGTCGCGGCGGCGCGCTCCGGGGACTGCTGACGCGCGCCGTCCCGGGATTCCCGATCTCGGCGATCACGCTCGGGCACGTCGTGCTCGCCGCGAGCGAGGCCGCTCTCGTCGAGACGCCGCGCGCACGAGCGCGTGCACGTCCGGCAGTACGAGATCTGGGGCCCGCTCTTTCCGCTTCTCTATCTCGCGTCGAGCGTCGTGGCGCTCGCCCGGGGCCGCGGCGTCTATTCCGGGAACGCCTTCGAGAGCCAGGCGGCGCGCGCGAGTCGTCGTCGGCATGAACCGGCCGGACGCGTTCGCGCAGGCCGCGGAAGAGCATCGGCAGGCCGTCGCCACATGCGCCGCGGCCATCCGGTCGGTCGCGGCCGCGGACTGGGAGCGGGCGCCGGCGGAGAAGAAGTGGACGCCCGCGCAGATCGCGGAGCACCTGGCGGTCGCCTACGACCCGGTGCTGTCGGAGATCGACGGCACGGGCGGCTTCCGGATGCTCGCTCCCTGGTGGATGCGGCCCATCCTGCGGTGGAAGTTCCTCGCGCCGATCCTCGCCGGCACGCTTCCCGAAGGGCGTTCGGGCGCCCCGGGAGGTCCGCCCGACCACCACGTCCCGGACACCCGAGGATGGAGCGCGCCGGCTCGCCGAACGCGCCGAGGTTTTCCTCGACCGGTTCGCGCTGGCTCACGGGCAGGGCCGCGCGCGCGTCACGCATCCGTACCTCGGCCGGCTCGACGGCGCCGTGGCCGTGCGGTTCCTGACGTCGCACGTTCGCCACCACCGCGAGCAGCTGCCATCGCGGGAGCGGTGGAGCCCGGCGACTCTGCGATATCTTCTCCGCATGATCGAAAGACTCAAACAGAGTGAGGGCCGCGCCTTCGGCCTCAAGGTGAGCGGGAAGGTCACGGCGGACGAAGTCGAGGCCTTCCTGCCGCAGATCGAGATGGCGATCGGCGAGCGCGGCAAGCGGACCATCGGGATCCTGGTCGACCTCACCGACATGACCGGCATGGACTGGGCCGCGCGCTGGGAGGAGATCAAGTTCCTCTCGAAGTACTCCGAGCACATCGAGCGGGTGGCCGTCGTCGGCGCGCGCAAGTGGGAGGAGCTCAAGGCCGAGATCCTCGGCGGCACCGTGCTCGTCCAGGCCGAGACGCGCTACTACCACGGGCCCGACATCCTGCATGCGTGGCACTGGGTGAAGACCGGCAACGACTCGCCGATCGCCGGCCAGACCATCCTGCCCAAGGGATCGCTCATGGCCGGGTACAAGCCGGAGTACATGGACGTCTGAGGTGAGCGCGGACGCTCGAGCGCGTCGCGCGGAAACTCGCGATCTCCGCGATGCGGCGTCCGACTGGGACGACGTCCGGCGGATCTACGTCGAGGGCATCGCGACCGGCAACGCCACCATGGAAACGTCCGCGCCCGAATGGGAGAAGTGGGACGCGGCGCACCGCAAGGACTGCCGCCTCGTCGCCCGCGAATCGACACGAGGCGGCGAGATCCTCGGCTGGGCGGCGCTCTCGCCGGTGTCTGAGCGTGCGCGTACGGCGGCGTGGCGGAGGTCAGCGTCTACGTCGCCGGCGCGGCGCGGGGCCGGGTGTCGGACGGACCCTGCTCGCCGAGCTCGTCCGCGTCTCGGAGGAGGCCGGGATCTGGACTCTCCAGGCCGGCATCTTTCCGGAAAACCTGGCGTCGATTGCGATCCATCATCGCTGCGGATTCCGCACGGTCGGCGTGCGCGAGAAGCTCGGGAAGCTCGGCGGCGTCTGGCGCGACGTCGCGCTGCTCGAGCGGCGCAGCGCCCGCGTCTAGACGGAACCCGTGAGGGTTCTGGTCCTCGGCGGGACCGGGTTCGTCGGCGGCGCGGCCGTGCGCCGGCTGATCGCGCGCGGGCACGAGGTCGCCGCGTTTCATCGCGGCGAATCTTCGGGCGGCGCGGCCGCGGTCCACATCCATATCCGCGGCGACCGGAAGGACCTCGCGGCGCACCGCGAGGAGTTCCGGCGGTTCGCTCCGGAAGTCGTCCTGCGACACGATCGCCTACACGGAGGCGGACGGGCGCGCGCTCGCGAGCGTGCTCGGCGGCATCGCGGCGCGGCTTCGTCGTCCTCTCGAGCCAGGACGTGTACGCGCGCCTACGGTCGGCTCCTGCGTCTCGAGAGCGGGCCCGTCGATCGGGTGCCTCGTCCGAGGAGTCGCCCCTGCGCTCGAGCCGTCATCCGTATCGCGCGATGGCGAAGCCCGGCGAGATGGCCTACGACTACGAGAAGATCCTCGTCGAAGCCGCGGTGCGGGACGGCGCCGGGAGTCCGGTGACGATCCTGCGGCTCCCCATGGTCTACGGCCGGGCGATCCGCAGCGGCGGCTGCGGCCGTACCTGAGCCGCATGGCCGGGGGCGCTCCGGAGATCCGGCTCGATCGCGCGAAGGCCGCGTGGCGCTGGACGCGGGGCTTCGTCGAGGACGTCGCCGAAGCCATCGCACTCGCGGTGATCGACGACCGCGCGTCCGGGCGCGTGTACAACGTGGGAGAAGAGGACGCGCTCCGCGAGGCCGAGTGGGTCCGGGCGATCGGCGAGGCGGCCGGCTGGACGGGGCACGTGCGCGCGGTCGAGAGAGAGGCGCTGCCCGAGGCGGAGCGCGAGCCGTACGACTTCGCGCACGATCTCGTCGCCGACACGTCTCGCGCATCCGCCGCGAGCTCGGCTTCCGCGAAGCGCGTCGGGACGCAGCGAAGGTCTTCGCCGGTCCGTCGCTTCGGAGCGGCACGGAGCGCGCCGGCTGAGACTCAGACCGGAAGAGCGCGGCGGCGCACGAGACCGATCCCGAGGAGCAGCAGTCCCGCGGCGAGGACGATCGCGCCGACGTAGGCGAGCCGGATGAAGCCGTTCGGCGTCGTGGCGTCGGGGGAGAGCACCGAGAAGAAGAAAGCCGCCGGCAGAAAGATCGCGGCGCTCGGGATCGCGAACCTCACGAAGGCCTTCATGCGATCCGAGAGGTTCGCCTCGTCGACGTAGCGGAGCGCGACGAGCGAGAGGATCAAGAGCACCGCGGCGTGCGCGTGGCCGGCCCGCCAGAGGTCCTGCCGCAGCGGGTTCGCCATGTAGCGCGGGTCGTGGATGAGGAGGCGCAGCAGCGTCACTCCTCCGAATTCGACGGTCGGCAGGACGATCAGAAGGATTCCGGCGAGGCGGCGGGATGTGTCGGTCATGTGGTTCTCCTCGAAGAGGTTGGCGTTGCAGAGGATGAGCCAGATTGACTTACGCCTTTCTTACGCCTATCGTTCGGGCATGGCCGAGAAGCGCCGGCCGTCGGACGGTCCTCCCGAGATGCCCCCCTCGCGCAATCTCGGTGTGGGCAACGCGAGCTGCGGCGGGAGACACGAGGCCGCCGATCCCCTGAAGCTGATCGTCGCGTCGGGCGCGCGCAAGGAGAAGCTCCGGGAGCGCGACTTCTCCCGCGCCGCGCTGAAGCTCGCCCCGCGCCCGGCGCCGCGTCCGTACGTCGAGATGCGCGCGGCCTCGGCCTTCTCGTTCCTGGACGCCGCGTCGCTGCCGGAGGACCTCGTCGAAGAGGCCGCGCGCCTCGAGATCCCGGCCGTCGCCCTCGTCGAGCGCAACGGCGTCTACGGCGCGCCGCGGTTCTGGAAGGCGGCGAAGGCGGCGGGGATCCGGGCGCTGGTGGGGGCGGAGGTGACTTTGACGCAGTCGCCGAGAGGCAGACTGTCGAGCGCCGTCGGGACGCGGCACCAGCCTCGCCCAGGGTCGGCGAGAGCGGCCCTCGGCCGCCGCTCCCGCCTCACGCTCCTCGTCGAGAACCGCACGGGCTACAAGAACCTCTGCCGCCTGATCACCGCCGGCGCGCTCGGGAAGCCGAAGGGCGAGACGGCGGTGACGCTCGAGCAGGTGGCCGCGCACGCGGAGGGGCTCCACGCGACGACGGGCGGGGACGAGTCGCCGGTGGCGCGCGCGCTCCAGGAGGGCGGCCTCGACGCGGCGCGCGCGCTGCTCGAGAGGCTCGCCGGGATCTTCCCCGGCCGGCTGCACGTCGAGCTGCAGCGGCACCATCTGCGCGAGGAGGAGCAGCGCAACGTCGGCGCTCGTCGACCTCGCGCGAAGGCTGCGGCTTCCGCTCTTCGCCACGAACGGCGTCCGCTACGCGCGCGAGAAGGACAAGGAGCTCCACGACGTCATGACGTGCATCCGCCACCACACGACGCTCGACGGCGCGGGCCGGCTCCTCGCCGCCCAGCGCGAGCGGCACTTCAAGGGCGCGGCCGAGATGGCGGAGCTCTTCGCGGACCTCCCGGAGGCGCTCGACGGCGCGTGCGAGCTCTCGCAGCGCCTCGACTTCACGCTCGCGGACCTCGGCTACCAATTCCCCGACTATCCGCTGCCGCCCGGCGAGACGCCCGTCCTCGTTCCTGCGCCAGATCACCTGGAACGGCGCGCGCGCCCGCTTCCGGCCGCTGACGACGAAGGCCCAGGCCCAGATCGAGAAGGAGCTCGCGATGATCGAGAAGCTCGATCTCGCCGGCTACTTCCTGATCGTCTGGGACATCGTGCGCTTCTGCCTGCGAGAACGCATCCTCGTGCAGGGCCGCGGCTCGGCCGCCAACAGCGCCGTCTGCTACGCGCTCTCGATCACGGCGGTCGATCCCGTGAAGATGGAGCTGCTCTTCGAGCGCTTCCTCTCGGAGGAGCGCGGCGAGTGGCCGGACATCGACCTCGACCTGCCCTCCGGCGACCAGCGCGAGAAGGTCATCCAGCACGTCTACGAGAAGTACGGGCCGCACGGCGCGGGCATGACCGCGAACGTCATCACGTACCGCGACCGCTCCTCGGCGCGCGAGGTCGCCAAGGCCCTCGGCTACTCGCCCGAGCAGGTCGACGCGCTCTCGAAGCAGCTCGGCGGCTGGAACTTCGGCGAGATCCGGGATCCGCTCGGAGGAGCTGGCGGGGGAGATCGCGCGCGGCGGGCCTCGATCCGGAGGAGCGGCGCGCGCGGCACTTCCTGCGGCTCTTCCTCCAGATCCAGAACCTGCCGCGCCACCTCGGCCAGCACTCGGGCGGCATCGTCGTCGCGGCCGGACGCCTCGACGAGGTCGTGCCGCTCGAGCCGGCGTCGATGCCGGGGCGCGTCGTCGTGCAGTGGGACAAGGACGACTGCGCGGACCTCGGGATCGTCAAGGTCGACCTCCTCGGCCTCGGGCATGCTCGCCGCGATCGAGGAAGCGATCCCGATGATCCGGACGCACGAGAGGACGGAGGTCGATCTCGCGCACCTGCCCCAGGACGATCCCGCGGTCTACAGGATGCTCAACGCCGCCGACACGGTCGGCCTCTTCCAGGTCGAGAGCCGCGCGCAGATGGCGTCGCTGCCGCGCAACGCGCCGAAGTGCTTCTACGACATCGTCGTCCAGGTCGCGATCATCCGGCCCGGGCCGATCGTCGGCGGCATGGTGCGGCCGTTCTTCGAGCGGCGGCAGGGGAGGGCGCCGGTCGAGTATCCGCATCCCTGCCTCGAGCCGATCCTGAAGCGCACGCTCGGCGTGCCGCTCTTCCAGGAGCAGATCCTGCAGCATGGCGATGGTCGCGGCGGGCTTCACCGGCGGCGAGGCCGAGGAGCTGCGGCGGGCGATGGGGTTCAAGCGCTCGGTCGAGCGGATGGACTCGATCGAGGCGCGCCTGCGCGCAGGGCATGGACGAGCGCGGGATCGGCGCCGGCGGCGCAGGACCAGATCGTCAAGTCGATCACCTCCTTCGCGCTCTACGGCTTCCCGGAGTCGCACGCGGCGAGCTTCGCGCTGATCGCGTACGCGAGCGCGTACCTGAAGGCGCACCATCCGGCGGCGTTCCTGGCGTCGCTGCTCAACGCGTGGCCGATGGGCTTCTACCATCCCGCCACGCTCGTGAAGGACGCGCAGCTCCACGGGACGGGAGTGCTGGCCCGTCGACGTGACGCTCTCGGGCTGGAAGTGCCGGTGGGAGAAGGGAGGCGTGCGCCTCGGGATGCGGTTCGTGAAGGGCTTGAAGCAGGAGACGGGCGAGGCGATCGAGCGGGCCCAGGCGGCCTCGCCGTTCTCCTCGATCGACGACCTCGCGCGGCGGTGCCGGCTGCGCGACGGCGAGCTCGAGCTCCTCGCGCACGCCGGCGCGCTCTGCGCGTTCGGCCGGACGCGGCGGGCCGCGCTCTGGCAGGTGGCCAAGGTCGCGCGCGAGGCGGGGCCGCTCTTCGCGGAGATCCCGACGGACGATCCGTCGCCTCTGCCCGAGATGTCGCCGATCGAGGAGACCCGCGCCGACTACGCGACGACGGAGATCACGACGGGGCCGCACATGCTGGCGCACCTGCGCAAGTCGCTCGCGCGCCGGGGCGTGCTGTCGGCCCGCGAGCTCACGCGCCAGCGGGACGGCGACCGCGTGACGACGGCGGGAGCGGTCATCGTGCGCCAGCGGCCGGGCACGGCGAAGGGCTTCGTCTTCCTGACGCTCGAGGACGAGACCGGGATGCTGCAGGCCATCGTGCGCCCCGACCTCTTCCGCGAGCAGCGCGCCGTGGTCGTGGGCTCGGGGGCGCTCGTCGTGAAGGGCAAGCTCCAGCGGCAGGACGGCTCGCTCTCGGTCCGGGCGGAGAGGTTCTGGACGATTCCCGAATTTGCCCGAATGCCGAGCCACGATTTTCGGTAGAAGTTGAGCGTCGAGAGTTGAGCGTCGAGCGTAGGGTCCGGCGAAGATTCGACGCGAAGTCCGGAAACCGCCGGTCATTCGCACCTCAACGCTCGACGCTTGACCCTCAACTTTTCGTCTCCCTAGCCCGTAATCTCCTCATCAATGAGGTTCCGCGCGCTCGCCGCTCTGGCCGGGGTGTGCGCGCCGGCCTTTTGGCTCGGGGCCCAGGAGCCGCCGGAGTACGAAAAGCCGAAGCTCCGGATGGCGAGGATCACCTCTCCCATCCAGGTCGACGGCGACCTCTCGGACCCGGGCTGGGCGGAGGCCACCGTGGTGCCCCTCGCCTACGAGATCAATCCCGGGCGACAACACGACGCCGGCGGTCAAGACGATGGCCCGGATCGGGTACGACGACAAGTTCTTCTACGTCTCGTTCTGAGTGCGAGGACCCCGACATCTCGAAGCTCCGGGCGCCCTTCGTCGACCGCGACGGCATCAACGACGACCAGGACTACGTCGGGATCCTCCTCGACGTCGAGAACCAGAACCACTCCGCGATCGACTTCTGGATCGGGCCGACGCGGCATCCAGGCCGACTCGGTCTTCTTCGAGGGGACGTTCAAGGAGGACTTCGGGCCGGACTACTTCTGGCAGTCCGCCGGGTGGATCGGGCCCGCCTCCTGGAACGCCGAGGTGGCGATCCCGCTGTCGTCGCTCCGCTATCCGAAGAAGGACCCGCAGGACTGGGCCCTCGTGCTGTACCGCACGTATCCGCGCGATCGCAACTATCAGTTCTACAGCGTGCGCGTGCCGCGCGGCTCGAGCTGCTTTCTCTGCAACTCGGCGACGGTCGAGGGCATCACCGGCCTCCCGCAGGGCGCGCACTGGGTGCTCGCGCCCTACGGCGCGATGACGAACACGAAGTACTACGGGGCGGACGGGCCCCGTCGACGACAACACCACGACGCTGGGCCAGGTCGGCCTCGACGCGAAGTGGCTGCCGAACGCCGACACGATCGTGGATGCGACGATCAATCCCGACTTCTCCCAGATCGAGGCCGACACGGCGCAGATCTCGGTCAACGAGCGGTTCGCCCTCTTCTATCCGGAGAAGCGGCCGTTCTTCCTCGAGCACGTCGACCTGCTGCAGACGCCGATCCAGGCGGTCTATACGCGGACGATCACGCAGCCGCTCTGGGGCGCGCGGATCACGGGAAAGACGGGCGGCACGAACTTCACCGCGCTCGTCGCCAGCGACGAGGGCGGAGGAACGGTCATCATCCCCGGGCCGGTCTTCTCGGAGACCGCGCCTCAGGACTACGAGTCGACGGTCGCGATCGCGCGCGTCCGCCAGGACCTCGGGGACTCGTTCGCCGGCGTGCTCGCGACCGGCCGCGTGATCGAGGGCGGCGGCTACAACGCCGTCGTCGGCGGCGACTTCCACTGGCAGGCCGGCGAGGACGACGTCGTCAACGGGCAGTACCTCTACAGCTTCTCGCAGAACCCGGACCGGCCCGATCTCTATCCCGGCTGGCTCGGCCAGAAGCAGTCGGGCTTCGGCTGGGATGACGGAGTGGATCCACTCGACCGTCGACCTGGGAGTGGAACCTCGGACTACGAGGACTTCGCTCCGGGGTTTCTGGCCGACGACGGGTTCGTGCCGCAGGTCGGCTACCGCGAGGGCTCGGCGGGGCTGGGATACCGGTTCTTTCCGACCGGGTTCTTCTCGCGGCTCCGGCCGCTCGCGGGCGCCAACTACTCCGATCGACCGCGACGGCGACCTGATCTCGCGGCGCTACTTTCCGGGGATCTCGTTCCAGGCGCAGTGGAGCCTGTCGCGGCGAGATCGACTACAACTTCGAAGCCGTCCGGATCGAGGGCCAGACGCTCGAATTCGACGGCGTCGTCGTGGAGTCTCCAGGCCTCTCCCTCGCGCTTCGTTCCGCGCATCACGTTCGCCGGAAACTACGGCGAGCAGCCCGACGTCTCCAACGTGCGCGTCGGAAACGGCGGCACGCTGTCGATGACGACGACGATCCGGCCGACGGCGCACCTCGCGCTGGACCTCATCGGCGAGACGGCAGTGGATCGACGAGACCGTCGACGGGCGCGAGGGCCGCCTCTTCACCGCGACCGTCGCCCGCGCCAAGGCGATCTACGTCTTCAACTCCCGGATGTTCTTCCGGGTGATCGGCCAGTACATCGAGACGACGCGAGATCCCCTCCTCTGGACGTTTCCCGTCCTGGAGAAGGAGTCGGAGTTCTCCGGGTCGGCCCTGTTCGCCTACAAGCTCAACTGGCAGACCGTGCTCGTATGTCGGCTACGGCGACAACCGCGCCCTCTTCGAGGGCAGCAGGACCTATCTCCAGCCCCAGAACCGGCAGTTCCTCCTCAAAGTCTCGTACGCGTTCCAGAAGTGACCGCGCCGCCGTCGCTCCGCGACGGCCGTGGCGCGGTCATCCCGAGGCCGAAGCGCTGAGGGATCCCGAACTCGTCGGCGTCGCCGGGATCCTCGCTGCGCTCAGGATGACGGCCACGGCCGGAACCAAATCGGCGGGTGCCGGGTTCCTTTGTTGGCAGAATGACGAATATGCGCTGCGCTCTCGAAGATGGGCTGGCAGTTGTGGTCGCGGCTGTCGCCCTCGGGGCAGCGACGGCTCAGGAGAAGCGGCCGCCGGCCGCGGTCGCGAAGCCGCGCACGCCGACTCCGGCGACGGCGACGACCGCGCGCGTCCCGCCGCGACGACGCCTCCGACCTGGAAAGAGGTCGACCGCCTCGTCTCCGAGCAGAAGTTCGAGGAGGCCTCGCGGGCCATCGACGCGCTCCTCCAATCGGCGAAGGCGCGCAAGGACTCGGCGGAGTGGACGAAGGCCCTGATCCGCTCGGTCCAGGTCCGCACCGGCCTCCACGGCTACGAAACGGCGGTCCGATTCCTCAAGGACGAGCCGTGGCCTCCGGATCTGCTTTCGCGCGCCGCCCTCGAGCTCTTCTACGCGCAGTCGCTCGTGAACTACGCGCGGATGTACTCCTGGGAGGTCTCGCAGCGCGAGCGCGTCGAGTCGAAGGGCACGGTCGACCTGAAGGCCTGGACGCGCGAGCAGATCTACGACGAGGCCGTCCGGGCTTACGTGGCGCTCTGGAAGGAGCGCGAGGCCCTCGGCCGCGAGAACGTCAAGGCGCTCGCCGAGTTCATGG
Organism: uncultured Acidobacteriota bacterium; assembly: GCA_963749265.1. GTDB lineage: Bacteria > Acidobacteriota > Thermoanaerobaculia > UBA5066 > Gp7-AA6 > DAHUXD01. Next base: position 42,040 of record CAVVML010000012.1, read on the forward strand.
AGCCCAACGATTACCCCCCGGGCATCCGCCCCACGCTTCGCGACGCGGTCGCGTACTTCTTCGCAGACCTTCTCGCCGACTCTTCCGGATGGAGCCCCGCGCAGTCGAACGCCGTCTACGCCCTCGACCTCGCGGGCCTCCTGCGCGCGGATGCGAAATCCACGGCGGCGATCCGTCTGGACGATCCGGCCGTCCATCCGGTCGAACGCTTCGTCGCCGTCCTGGCGGACCTCGAGGGCTGGCACGCCGGGCGCGGCGAGCGCGAGGCGGCGTTCGAGGCGCGGCTCGAGAGGCTGCGCCGCCTGCAGCGGTGCCTTTACCGAGGACGAGGATCGGGACGCGATCGAGAGCGATCTCGTGGCGCGCCTGCCGAAGATGGCGGATCTGCCCTGGTTCGCGATGGGCCAGGCGCAGCTCGCCGAGCTCCGCGAATCCGATGACCGCCCGGACGCGCTCGTGCGCGCGCGCGCCGCCGCGGAGGAAGGACGGCGCGCGTATCCCGACTCGGTCGGCGGCCGCCGCTGCCGGGCCATCGTCGCGCGCATCGAGGCGCCCAGCTACGACATCGAGGCCATGCAGATCGACGGGCCGGGGAAGCGCTCGATCCTCGTCACGCACAGGAACGTCGGCCGGCTCGACGTTCCGGGCCTACGCGCTGGATCTGCCGGCCCGCCTGGCCTCGCTGCGCGACATGAACCGCCTGCTGCCGACACAGGACGAGATGGAGAAGACTGGTCGCGACCCGAACGCCCGTCGCCGAATGGACCGCGACGCTGCCGGCGACGCCGGACTATCGGCCGCACCGGACCTACGTCGTCCCGCCGATGAGGCAGAAGGGCCTCTACCTCGTGGCCGCCTCCGCCGCGACGCCGTTCGGCGGCAAGGACTTTCCGGTGTCGCGCCGCGAGCTTCCTCGTCAGCGACCTCGTGCTCGGTCGAAGAGCCAGTCGAAGGAGCGGGGAGCCGCGACGCGCGTCGACGTGCGGGCGCTCTCGGGCGAATCCGGGCGCCCCGTGGCCCAGGCGACGCTCGAGCTGCTCTCGCGGCGAGTGGAACCCCGAGCGCATCGAGCGCGTCGCGTCGGCGACGACCGACGCGGCCGGTTCGTGCTCGCTTGCGCATCGACGAGGACCCGCATCGGGGGCGCCGCTTCATTTACGGACGCAAGGGCGAGGATCTCGCTCTCGATCTCGACGCGCTCCTACTGGACGCATCCCGAGCGTCCGGACGAAGACGACCGCGTCGCTGGTCTTCACGGACCGGGCGATCTACCGGCCGCTCCAGAAGATCCTCTGGAAGGTCGCTCGCCTACCAGGGCGATCCGCGCGGAGGGCCGGTTCGCCGTCTCGCCGCGCGCGCCGCTGAGCGTGATGCTCTACGACCAGAACAACCAGGTCGTCGAGACGCGCACGGTGACGGCCAACGACTTCGGCACGGCGTCGGGCGAGTTCGCGATCCCGACGGGCCGCGCGCTCGGCGTCTGGCGCGTGGCGACGTCGCTCGGAGGCGCGGACGCGCGCGTCCACGTCGAGGAGTACAAGCGGCCGACCTTCGAGGTGACGTTGAAGGACCCGGCCGAGCCGCTGCGGCTCAACCGGCCGGCGCGCCTGACCGGCGAGGCGCGCTACTACTTCGGGCTGCCCGTCGCCTGCCGGGAACGTGCGCTGGCGGGTCACGCGCACGCCGCAGTACCCGTGGTGGTTCTGGTGGCGCGGCTGGGGCGCGGCCCGCGCAGACCGAGACGATCGCCGCCGGCAACCTCGGCGCTCCGGAGCCGACGGCACGTTCACGCTCGCCTTCACGCCCGCCGCCGACGAGCGGCTCGCCGAGCGAGCGGCAAGGGGATGACCTACGTCCTACACGGTCGATGCCGACGCCTCCGACGAGGGCGGAGAGACGCGATCGGCCTCGCGGTCGCTTCCGCCTCGGCTTCGTCGCGGTGGAGGCGCGCGATCGGATCTGCCGGGCGGCTTCCTCCGCGCCGGGCGAAGGAGTCCGAGATCACGCGTCATGCGCACGAACCTCGACGGCGTGCCGCGCGCCGGCCGCGGATCCTGGCGGATCGTCCGGCTCGACGCAGCCCGCGCCGCCGCTGCTTCCGGCCGACCTTCCGCCGGATCCTTCGCAGGAGACCGGGCCGAAGGCGGCCTGCGCGACGCCGGGCGACGCTCTCCGTCCGCGCTGGGAGACCGCCTACGATCGCCCGACGGGTCCTCGCGAGCTGGAAGGACGGCGCCGAGATCGCGCGCGGCGACGTCACGCACGACGCGAAAGGCGATGGCGCGCATCTCCGTCGTCCGGACTGTCCGCCGGCGCGTACCGGCTGCTCTACGCGACGCGCGACGAGTTCGGCGCCGAACTACGAGATGCCCCGGGAGTTCGTCGTCGCCGGCAGCCGAGAAGACGCCGCTGGCGCTCTGGCGGCCGTGCTGCTCGCCGAAGCGACGCTCGGTTCCCGTCGGCGAGACGGCGCGGCTCCTCGCGGCCTCGGGCCTGCCCGGCCAGCCGATCGTCCCTCGAGATCGACCGCGACGGCCGGCACCGTCGAGCGGCGCGACGCTGATGGCCGGCCAGGCGTCCGGCAGTCATCGAGATCCCGATCGAGGAGAAGCACCGCGGCGGCTTCGGCGTCCGGCTCACGGTCCTGCGCGACCACCAGCTCGTCACGCTGACGCAGGCGGTCTTCGTTCCGTGGGACGACAAGGAGCTGACGGTCTCCTTCGCGACGTTCCGCGACCGGCTGCGGCCGGGCCAGCGGGAGACGTGGACGCGTGAAGGTCGAGGGGCCGAAGGGCGCGCCCGCTCGAGAACGCGGCGGCCGAGCTTCTGGCCTACATGTACGACCGCAGCCTCGACGCGTTCGTGCCGCACCAGCCGCCGAGCGTGCTGGCGCTGTATCCGAACCGGACGCAGCATCGCCTGGAGCAATCGCGCCTACGCTCGGTCCGGAACCATTTCCAGCACGTGACCGGCTCGTATCCGACGCCTGCCCGACCTATCCGGGCCTGCGGCCGGACCAGCTCAAGCTCTACGGCGGATACGCCCTCGGCGGCCGGGCCGGCGCGGCGTGTACGCGATGGCGAAGTCGGGCGCGGCCGACGGATCTCGCGGCGGCGGCGCCGCTTCCGGCCTCAGCGCCTGCCCAGGCCATGGAAGAGCGCGAGCGGAAGGACGAGGTCGCCTGAGCCGCGGACAAGCGGCAGAACGCCGCCGCCGATCGCCGCCGCCGGCGAGCCCGCGACGGCGCTCCGCTCGAACTTCTCCGAGACCGCCTTCTGGAAGCCGCACCTGCTCACCGGGCCCGACGGCTCGGCCGCGATCGAGTTCACCGTGCCCGACTCGGTGACCTCCTGGAACGTCTGGGTCCACGCCGTGACGCGGGACCTCAAGGCCGGCTCGCTGACGAAGGAGACGAAGAGCGTCAAGGAGCTGATGGTCCGGCCGTACGTGCCGCGCTTCCTGCGCGAAGGGGACCGCGCCGAGCTGAAGGTCGTGGTCAACAACGCCTCGGACAAGGGCGATGTCCGGGAAAGTCACGCTCGACATCCTCGACACCGCGACGAACGCGAGCGCGCTCGCCGACTTCGGCCTGTCGCCCGAGAAGGCCACGCTGCCGTTCTCGGCCGCGGCCGGGCGGCGGCGCCGACGTGACGTTCCGCCTCGACGGCGCCGAAGCGCGTCGGCTCCTATGCGTTCAAGGCCACGGCGGCCTCGGGGAGCTACTCGCGACGGCGAGCTGCGGCCGGTGCCGGTCCTGCCCGGCCGGATGCACCTCGCGCAGTCGCGCTTCGCCGCGCTGCGCGGGGGCGAGCGCCGGACGCTGACCTTCGCCGACATGGCGAAGGGCGACGACCCGACGCGCATCGACGAGCAGCTCGTCGTGACCATCGACGCCCAGCTCTTCTACACGGTGCTGTCGGCGCTGCCGTACCTCGTGAACTACCCCTACGAGTGCACCGAGCAGACGCTCAACCGCTTCCTCTCGACCGGCATCGTGTCGTCGGTCTTCCGCGACTATCCGGCCGTCGCCGCGATGGCGCAGGAGCTGTCGAAGCGCGAGACGCAGCTCGAGACCTGGGACGCCGCCGACCCGAACCGCAGGATGGCGCTCGAGGAGACGCCGTGGCTCGAGGAGGCGCGGGGCGGCAAGACCGGCCCCGACCTGACGCGCGTGCTCGACCCGCGGATCGCCAAGGCCGAGCGCGACTCGGCGCTCGCGAAGCTGCGGAAGGCGCAGACGCGAGTCGGCGGCTTCCCCTGGTGGCCGGGCGGGCCGCCGTCGCCCGTACATGACGCTCTACATCCTGAACGGCTTCGCGCAGGCCCTGGAGTTCGGCGTCGAGGTGCCGCAAGGACATGGTCGAGCGGGCCTGGAGATACGCGGGCAGCCGACCTCCGGCGCGACCTCGACTCGTGCATGGCGCACAAGGGGACGCTGCGAGTTCGTGACGTTCCTCAACTACGTCCTCTCCTCCTATCCCGACGAGGGCTGGTACGGCGGCGCCTTCGACGCCGCGTAGCGGAAGACGCTCCTCGACTACTCGTTCCGCCACTGGAAGGAGCACTCGCCGTACCTGAAGGGCCAGCTGGCGCTGACCCTGAAGCGCATGGCCCGGCCGAAGGACGCGAAGCTGGTGTTGGACTAGCGTCATGGACGCGGCGAAGACCGACCCGGACGACGGCACCTTCTTGGCGCCCGAGGACCGGGCCTGGCTCTGGTACAACGACACGATCGAGACCCACGCCTTCGCCCTGCGCGTCCTGGCCGAGCTCGAGCCCGCGGACTCCCGCCGCGACGGCCTGGTGCAGTGGCTCTTCCTCAACAAGAAGCTGAACCAGTGGAAGTCGACGCGCGCGACGGCCGAGGTCATCTACGCCCTCGTCCGCTACCTGAAGAAGGAAGGCGCGCTCGCGGTGCGGGAGGACGTCACGGTCGAGGTCGCGAGCCAGAAGACGACGTTCGTCTTCGAGCCCGACCGCTACACCGGCAAGCGCAACCAGGTCGTCGTGCCGGGCGAGAAGATCGACCCGCAGCGGGACTCCGCCGATCGGCGTCGACAAAGACCGGCAAGGGCCTCGCGTTCGCCTCGGCGACCTGGCACTTCTCGACCGAGAAGCTGCCGGAGGAGGACCGCGGCGACTTCTTCTCGGTCTCGCGGCGCTACTTCCTGCGCGAGTCGACGGCGCGGGCTTCGTGCTCGAAGCCGCTCGCCGAGGGCACCGTCGTCCGCGCCGGCGACGAGATCGAGGTCCAGCTCTCGCTCCGCACCAAGCACGCCGCCGAGTACGTCCACCTGCGCGACCCGCGGCCGGCCGGGGCCGAGCCGGAGAACGTCCTCTCCCGCTACAAGTGGGACCTGGGGATCTCCTGGTACGAGGAGACGCGCGACACCGGCGCCAACTTCTTCTTCGAGTGGCTGCCGGCGGGGAGTACACCTTCAAGCACCGCCTGCGGGCCAACATGGCCGGCACGTTCCGGGTCGCGCCGGCGACGGTGCAGTCGATGTACGCCCCGGAGTTCCACGCCTACTCGGCGGGGGCGACGCTCCGCAGTTCGCCCCGTAGTACGTCGGGGTTTCGGGGGCGCGACGCGCTTCGCGAGGAGGGCGATCTCGACGGTCACGAATGTGCCCGACGGCCTTCGCCTCGGCGTCGTCCGCCCAGGCCATGTCATAGTCGCGCCGGTCGAACTTGAAGGTCGCATGGATCCCGATGTGCTCGTCGGGGTTCGGTCCGTCGAAGTGTCCCTCGAACTTGAAAGGCAGTGTGATCTTCTTGGTGACGCCGTGCATCGCGAGCTTGCCGTCGGCTTCCCAGCGGTCGCCCACCCTCCGCACCCGGGAGCTCACGAACTCGATCTTCGGGTACTTCGCGGCGTCGAACCACGCCGGCGCGCGGAGCTTCGCGTCCCAGGAGTCGTTGCCCGTATCGATGCTCGCGATCTCGATGGCGGCTTTCGCGCGGGCGCGTGAGAGGTCGGGCTTGTCGCCGGCCCACAGCTCAGGTCGTACTTCATGAACTTGCCGGTGACCTTGGAGACCGCCATGAGCGGCACCGAGAAGTGGATGTCCGACTGGTCCTCGACGGCCTCGTACTCGTCGGCGGAGATGGCGCACGCAGCGAGCAGGGAAAGGAGTGCGGCCGCAGCCGCCGGGAAGCGTCTCATCCGGGACCTCATTTCAAGAGGCCGGAAGGCCGTGCTTTTTAAGGAAGGTGCGGATCGCCGTCCAGATGCGGTCGTTCTCGGCGGAGGTGAAGTCGCCGTGCTTACCGCCGGCGATCGTCAGAAGCTCGTTCGGTACGCCCGCCTTCTGGAGCGCCTCATGGAGTCGCACGCCGTCGCTGTAGGGGACCCAGGGGTCCTGATCGCCGTGAATCGTCAGGACCGGCGGCATGCCGGGCGTAACCATGTCGATCGGGGAGACGCTCTTTGCGAGCGCGACCGGATTCGAAGCGTTGCCGATCCACTCGATCGCGTATCCTGTGGAGAATCAACTTCTTGGCGCCACATTCAAACTGACTATTCTCTTTCGATTTCATGTGAAGCGCGGATATACACAGTCTCATGCGGAGAGCATCCGTCT
>CAVVML010000013.1:0-441106 GCA_963749265.1 uncultured Acidobacteriota bacterium
CGGAGGGCGTGCTCGTCGAGCCCGCGGGCGGCGTCGTCGTTGCCACCGCGAAGCAGCTCCGCGTCGCGCGGTGTGTTCCATGCCGGCGAGACCGTGGTCCTGTATCTCACCGGCAACGGCTACAAGGGTGGTCCGGAAGAAAGCGCTCTCGGTCCGATCATCGACGCGGACGCCGGATGGCCTTCCGTCTCGAATACGAGGAGGTGATCAAGTCGAGCGTCACCGTGCGCCTCCCCACGCCGCTGCGCTCCGCCGTTGGCGGCGAACGCACAATCGAGTTCGCCGCGACCGATCTCGCGTCGCTCCAGCGCGAGATCGCGGAGCCGCTACCCCGAGCTAGGAGCCCGGGTCCTCCGGGACGGTGCCTTCGGCCGATTCGTGACCGTCTTCGTCGATGGCGAGGACGCCCGCTTCCTAGAACAGAACGCCGATCTGAGCACGGCCAAGGTCGTGGAGATCCTGCCGGCGATGTCAGGAGGTTGATCGGGGGTCAAAAAAAAAAAAAAAAAAAAAACCTGATCGGTACCGGATCGTGGAAAATCGGGCCGACTGATACGCGCCGAACGCCCGAAAACATTGACCGGGTGTGCGTGACGCGCTCGCCTGACGACGTGTCTCGGCCGTCCTCGTCATCGTCCTAGCCCTCCTCGATGAGATGGGGCACCAGACGTTGGGAGGCAGACGAAACTAGCAGCAGGACCAGCGAAGACCCGAAGTCTCCCAGAAAGGGAGGCTTTTCTTGTTACGGGAGCAGGGACGAGCGACGCCGGGTACCTCGCGATCGCGTTCGCGAGCCGCCGCGGAAGTGCGGCGGCGAAGCGGCGGCGCCGTCGCGGCGGCTGTCCCAAGGACGCGCGCGTCGTTCGCGCCGCGAGTGGTTTTGTCACGGCGGTCATAGCGGCGGCCACGCCGGTCGATGCGCGCAGCGAAGGGGAGCGGCTGCGCGCGCGCGTGGTCGCCGATGTTTCAGACAGTGAGCTCTCCGCCGGCGTCGCGGTCCCAAGCCAGGCTCGTCGGGCGCGCACTTCGCGCTCGTCCAGGCCGGGCAGGCCCTCGAGCTCGGACGCACGACCGATGGCGAGGTCCGCACGACGACTTCGACGACCTCGGTCCGTACTGCTTCGTCTCGGTCAGCCCGCGAGCGAGATCCGCGCGTTCTCCGATCGCGTCCTCGGGTCGCTCGGCGCGGACGAGCGCAACGACATCTGGTGCAGACGCTCGATGCTTACCTCCTCCTTCAGGGGAACGTAACGGCGTCGCGCGTGAGCTTTACCTCGACGCAACACCGTGCGCCATCGTCTGCGTCGCATCGCGAGGCTGACGGGCTGACCTCACGAACGCGGACGATGTGCTCGCGTTCCGCCTCGCGATCCTCGGGCGTCAGGCTCTCGTGAGGTCGTCCTCCTAGCATCACCTCGCGTGAACCGAAGCTGATCCTGTCCGTCGCGATCGGCAACGCGCTCGTCCCACTCAACTCGACGATGCTCGTCGTCGCGCTTCCCGCCATCACGCGGGACGCCGGCACGGACGTCGCCGCGGCGTCGTGGCTCATCACGACATACCTCATCGCGATGGCGGCGCTGCAGCCCATCGGCGGCCGCCTCGGGGATCGTTTGGGTCCGGCGTCGTCTCATGCTCGGCGCGCTCCTGTACTTCGGGGTCGCGTCGATCGGCGCCGCGTCGCGGTCGGCTCGCCCGGTCGCGTCTCCCGCTTGCAGCAGGCGCTCGCCGGCAGCGCTCATCGTTCCCAACGGCCTCGGGATCCTGCGCCGCGCCGCAGGCGAGCGTCCGGGATGCACTTCGGTCTCAGTGGTGGATGTCCGGTGCGGGCGCGACGCTGGTCCGCTCGTCGGCGGCCTGTTCACGGCCATCGACTGGCGCCTCGTGTTCCTCTTCAAAGTGCCGGTAGTCGCACTGGCGTCGTCCTCGCGAGATCGACCATCCCGAGGAACGCGCGCGACCGGGGACGAGTTCGATGTCATGGTGTCGTGTTCCTGGGCGTGCATGCTGATCGGCGCGGCGCGGCCTCGGGCCTCGGCCGCGAAGGAACGAATGGAGTCACGGCGGCGTCGCGTTCGCGGTCCTCATCGGTGCGGTGCTGTTCGTCGATACGAGCTCGCGCAGCCTGACGCCGCGCTCCCGCCGCGCTGTTCCGCATCCGGGCGTTCACGGCGGCGAACGGGGCGATCATATTCGCGGGCCTTCCCTGTATCGCGACGTGTTCGCGGTCCCGCGCTTCTCGCTGCCGACCCCTCGTCGACGGTGCTCGTCGGCGTCGCGCTCACCGCGCTCTCGGCGGCGATGGTCGTGCTGGGTCCCGCGACGGGCTCGCTGGTCGACGATACGGCGCGCGCTGGCCGCCAGCCCTTGGAGGAATGCTCATCGTCGCCGGGTGCCTCGTCACGGGCGCCGTGATCACGCAGTCGCAGTTCCCGGTGCTCCTCGCGTCGCTGCTGGTGTCGGTGCAGGAGTATCGCTCACCTCCCCGGCGACATGAGTCGCCGCGGTCGATGCTTGCACGCCGATACGTCGCGCTCGCGTCCGGCGTCGTGTCGACGAGCCGCTCTTCGGGGGGATGCTCGGCGCGATCGTCGCGGGCATCGCGCTCGCAGCGACGACGGATCGAATGCCGGCGTCCTGTTCCGCGTTCTGGCCGCGAGTGGCGCGCTCGCGGCGGCCGCGACTCTGGGAATGCCGGGAACCGCGCACACCAGCGAAGGCGCGGAGGTCGTCAGTCCCGGGAGCTGAGCGCTCCCGAGATCTCCCGCACGGTCCCGAGATCGCCATCGACCTCGAGAGCATCCCGTCGCGCAACGCTCGAAGGCGACCCCGACTCCCACCACCGCGGGAACTCCGAATTCGCGCGCGACGACCGCCGCGTGGGAAGCGCTCCGCCGACATCGGTGACGACCGCGCCCGCGATCGTGAACAGCGGGATCCAGATCACGTTCGAGGACGCATACCAGCACGTCGCCTGGCGTCATCTTCTTGAAGTCGCGTCGTCCACACGAGCTTTGCCCGACCGCGTCGCACGCCACCCGATGCCGCGATACCTTCGATCACGCCCTCCTCGTCCTGGCGCGAACGGTGGATCAGGTCAGCGCACGTCGAGGCCGTCGTGCCGAGCGGACGTGCGGCCGCGCCGATGGTCTGCGGCGCCCGCATCCGCTCCACCGCGCGAATTCGGCCTGCGCTCATCTTCGATCGCGCGGAGGTTGCCCATCCCGCAGCGCCGCGATGACCTCCGCGACTCGAGGGGGAAGATGTCCTCGGCGCGCTCGATCGGCCTGCATCCTCCAGGCGGCCGATGAGGCGGAACATCCGACCGACGTTCGATTGCATCTGACGGTCGAGCCAGTAGTTGTGCTCCTCGGTGAGCGGCCGACGGCACGCGCGACCGCGAGGACTTCCTCGAACACGACGAGATCCTCCGGGCGCTCGCGCAGCGTCTCGCGAGCGCGCTGCACGACCGCGTCGCTCTCCGCGAGCAAGCGGGCGTGGCGCTCGTCGGGATCCTGCGCGGGCGTCGCGATGCGTCGCCGATCTCCGCCAGTAGGAGTGACGGTCGTCGGCCCATGGAGGTCACGCATGTCCTCGCCGGAGTGTCCGAAATTGCCATACGTTTCGAGAAATGTGGGCAGCGCGTCGCTTAGCGCCTTGGAGCCCGGGGTCGCACGCAGCTGTTCCAGCGTGGTGATGGTCCCATCGGCAAGGCCTGCCGCGACGGCAGGCGCCGACCGCGCGTATCCGGTCAGGCGATACATGTCGCGCTCCACGCTGGAGGCGTGCGCGAGACCCTGCGTCATCTTGAAGGCGTCGACGGTGCTGCCACCGATGAGCCGGTCATACGTTTCGGCGAGCTCGTCCATCAACACGTAGGCCGGTCCGACGGTGAGCATGTGGATCCGCCAGATCTCGTTCACGCGCGGCCACAGCTCGTCGCATGCGCGGCGATCGCTTCGAGCGGTGCGTGCTCGATATCGAGGCGGCGCATCCATTCGTAGGACGCGAGCAGATGTGGCATCGACTCCTCGTCCCAGGTGCGACGCAGGCCGCGCGCGAACGCGCGAACTCGATCGGTCGAATCGCGCCCGCGCGCGGCGAGCTCATCGCGCGGGTACCGCGGCTGGGCGGCGGCATATCTGCGGCCGTTGAAGCCCTCCATGCGGACGACCACCGGCGCATCGAAGAACTCGGCTCGCCGCGCCATACCGAAGTGCGGGGCTTGGTCATGTACTCGCCGAGGAGGCGCGGCTGCGGGCCGCTGAAGTGCGCGTCGTCGCGCCGCCAGTGGAGCTCGGCATCCGCGGATCGTTCCACTCGAGCGGGAAGTCGTTGCCGAGCGTCGTGACGGGACGGCACTGCAGCAGGAACAGCTCGCCTCGCGCGATCGCGCACTCGACGTCGACGGCGCCCGCGTTGTGCTCCTCGAGCGCCATCACGAGCCGGCGCGATAGCGCGAGCGTCGTCATCGCTGAGCGCGCCACCCGTCCGGGCGTTCGACGAAGCCGAGGTCCGCTTTCGGACGACGTAGCGATCCGGCGTGACTTCGCCTGACGCGATCCGATCGCCCAGGCCGGTCGCGGCGTCGATGACGATGACGGAGCGATCCTGCGTGACCGGGTCGACGCCGAAGGCGATCGCCGAGACGTCCGATGTCACCATTTCCTGAACGAGCACCGCGATCCGCGCCGGCGCGTCGATGCCGCGCGCCTTCCGATACACAGTCGCTCGCTCGCTCGCCGCCGAGCGCCAGCACTCGAGCACGGCCTCCGTGACCGCTTCGACACCGCGGACATTCAGGATCGTCTCGTGCTGGCCGGCGAAGGACGACTCCGTCCCGTCCTCGCCGATGGCCGACGAGCGGACCGCCACCTTGGGCTCCGCCGCGCCGGTCAGCTCCGCGAGCGTGCGGTAGCCGGCGGCAACGATCGCGCGCAGCTCGCGGCGCTCGGCGCCGTCCTGCGCGGTGGCCGGCGCCCAGCGTCTCGTGCGCGGAGGTATCGAAGCAGAAACCCGGCGGCACGCGGAAGTGCGCGGCCAGTCGGGCGAGGTTCGCGGCCTTGTTTCCCACCGCCGAGGCGTCATGAGAGCCGGGTGCGCCGAGCGTCAGCGTTTGCATCGGCGCGTGAGTGTACGGAGGGCGCACGGGACAGTACTAGTGCGTGCTGCACAACGCCCCCTTTCGGGGGTTGACCGCCCTGTGTGCGGGCACGAACACTGGCCGGACATGGAATTCGCCCGCTTCATCCTTTCGCTTATTGGCATCGTCCTCGTTGAGAGGGCGTACGTCCGCTCGGGGGGATAGCGGTCTAACACTCGCAAACAAGACCAAGCGCAAAAGACCTCCCGAAAAAGGGAGGTCTTCTTCATTTCGGTGAAGAAAGGGGAGACGACCGTGGCAGTGACCGTCGAGCGCAAGACACGCGAACACGCGACACCGTGGCTCGAGACGAGCGGCAACCAGGTGCTCATCGACGTCCTGAGGTCCTGGGGCGTCACCTTCTTCGCCGGAGTGAACGGCGGCGGGGTCGTCCACGTCGCCAAGCACCTCGAGCCGTACGACGATCTCGCGCAGTCGCGCGATCGGCATCTCCCGGATGCTGACGATGGGCGAGTACGTCGCCGGATTCGCGCCGCTCGGGCACTGGTACGCGACCGGGCGCATCGCGGGCTGCGTGACGACGACCGGCGCCGCGACGAAGCTCGGCGGCAGCGGGATGACCGACGCGAAGCTCCACAACATCCCCGCCGTCTACCTCATCGCGCTGAACTCGACGATGTCCATCGGCAACGCGCCGCTCCAGGACGTGTCGGAGCACGGCATGAACGTCGTCCCGCAGCTCGAGGCCGAGCTCGGCGAGGGCTGCGTCGTCATCGACAGCGTCGCACTCGCTCGAGGACGGGCTGCGCCAGGCGCAGCGCGTGCTCAAGCGCTCGAAGCCCGTCGCCATCGCGTTCCACCCCGACGTGCTCGTCGCGTCCGGCGGACGCATCGGTGCCGTGGACGTCGCAAGCCGCGCACGTTCGCGGCGCGCGACGTGTCCGACTTCCTCGAGGAATTCCCGCGCGTCGCGCGCGGCAAGCGCGTGCTCGTCTACGTCGGCGGCGAGGCCGCATTCGCGCCCGGGATCCGCGAGCTCACGACGCGTCTCTCCGAGCTCCTGCACGCACCCACCGTGTGGTCGGTCAACGGGGCGAACGCGGTCTCGCCGATCTAACCGCTACGGCTTCGGCTACATCTGCGTTCGGCGGCAACGACGTCGCCATGGACCTCTGGAAGGGCGTGACGAAGGACGACGTCGTCATCACGCTCGGCTTCGACGCCGGCGAGTACTCGCTCAACCTCGGCAAGATCAACGCCGGTCACGTGTGGCACTTCACCGATCTGCGCGACGCGTACGGCCACAAGCAGGGCGAGTTCCGCCACCGCGTGGCGAACGAGTACCGCCTGGTGCGCGGCGACATCGGCTTCGTGCTCGAGGAGATCCTGAAGCGCCTGCCGTCGGCCATGGGCGAGCGACCCCGAGGTCGTGCCCGGCACCCGAGTCGCTCAACCGCCGCGAGATCGCGCGCGAGACGCGGCCGGGCACGGTCGACGCGATGGAGTTCTACGGCCGCTTGCACAAGGTCGTGGCGGCCCGAACTCGATCGGCGTTCGACGACGTCTGCACCGCGTACAAGGACCGCCAGTACGTCGCGCAGCGGCCGAGCGAGAACATCCGCTTCTTCACGACGCACGACGGATCCGCGATGGGCGGCGGCTTCGGCCTCGGCGTCGGCGCGAAGGCCGGCGAATCCCGTCGCTGCACACGTTCGTCTTCACCGGCGACGGCTGCTGGCGTCTCTTCGGCGGCGCGCTCGCCGACGCGGCGAACATGGATCTGCGCGTCTTCGTGGTGAACAACGGCGTCTACGGGATCGTCGACAAGGGACTCGAGGTGATCATCCCCGACGTCCCGAAGCGCCAGTACCACTCGAAGCTCCCGCAGATCGACTTCGTGAAGGCGGCCGAGGCGCACGGCTGGGACGGCGTGCGCGTCGCGCCGGACCTCTCGAACCTCGAGCGACATCGTCGACGCCGTGCTACGAGCAGAAGGGCCGCTCGCTGCTCGTCGAGGTGCCGATCGACGCCGACCAGATGCTCGGTCTCAACCCGCGGCTCAACAACCTGACGACCAAGACCTATCTCTAAGAGGAGGACGACGATGGCGATCGTTTACTACGACAGGGACGCCGACCCGAAGGCGCTGCGCGGCAAGACCATCGCCGTCATCGGCTACGGCAGCCAGGGCCACGCGCATGCGCAGAACCTCAAGGACAGCGGCCAGGAAGTGGTCGTCGGCCTGCAGGCCGGGCAGCAAGAGTCTGGGCGAAGGCCGAGCAGGACGGCTTCACCGTCCGCGAGACGGCCGACGCCGCGCGCAACGCCGACATCGTCGCGCTGCTCGTCCCCGACCAGAACCACCAGCGAGGCGTACGAGAGGGTCGCGCCGTTCATGGGCAAGGGCAAGACGCTTCTCGTCGCGCACGCGTTCTCGATCCACTTCGGCGAGGTCAAGCCGCACGCCGAGGCGGACGTCGTGATGATCGCGCCGAAGGCGCCCGGCCACCGCATGCGCGAGGTCTTCAAGGAAGGCAAGGGCGTGCCGGCGCTCGTCGCCGTCTACCAGGACGTGTCCGGGCAAAGCGGAGCAGACCGCGCTCGCGTACGCGCAGGGCGTCGGCGCGACCCGCGCCGGCGTGATCAAGACGACGTTCGCCGAGGAGGTCGAGACCGACTGGTTCGGCGAGCAGGTGATCCTCTGCGGCGGCATCAGCGAGCTGATGAAGGCGAGCTTCGACACGCTCGTCGACGCCGGATACCAGCCCGAGGTCGCGTACTTCGAGTGCGTGAACGAGATGAAGCTCATCGTCGACCTCATCTACGAGGGCGGGCTCTCGTACATGCGGTACTCCGTCTCGGACACCGCGGAGTACGGCGACTACGACGTCGGTCCGCGGATCATCAACGCGCGCGTGCGCGAGGAGATGAAGCGACGTGCTGAGCGACATCCGCGACGGCACGCACGCGAAGAAGTGGATCGCGGAGTACCGCAAGCGGCGCGCCGAACCTGTACGCGCAGCGCGCCAAGGAGCAGGAGCAGCCGCTCGAGCAGGTCGGACGGCGGCTCCGCGAGATGATGCCGTGGCTTCCGAAGCGCGAGGTCCCGACGCGGACCGCGCGCCAGCAGGCGACGCCACCACCAGAGCCGGTCGCGGCCGCGGATTAAGGGAGGACGAGATGCGACAGATCGAGATCTTCGACACGACCCTGCGCGATGGTGAGCAGGCGCCGGGCGCGGCGCTCTACGGCCGCAGGCGAAGCTCGAGGTCGCACGCGCCCTTGCGGACCTCGGCGTGGACGTCATCGAGGCCGGGTTCCCAGCGGCATCCGACGGCGAGGCCGCCGCGGTGCGGCAGATCGCGCAGGACGTCACCGGCGTCACGATGGCCGCGCTCGCCCGCGCGAACGACGGCGACGTCGACGCTGCGGCGAAGGCGCTCGCGCCGGCGCAGCGCAAGCGCATCCACGTGTTCATCGGGACATCCGACATCCACCTCGAGCGCAAGCTGCGCATCACGCCGCACGAGTGCCTCGCTGCGCGTCGAGCGCGCGGTGCGTCGCGCGATGGAGCACGCCGACGAGATCGAGTTCTCGGCCGAGGACGCGACGCGCACGGACATCCACTTCCTCGGCACCGTCTACCAGGTCGCCGCGGCCGCCGGCGCGCGGATCATGAACATCCCCGACACGGTCGGATACGCGCAGCCGGACGAGTTCGCGCGCACCGTGCTCGCGATCCGCGGCGCACTGACCGCGTACAACGGCGGCATCCGCGTGTCGGTGCACTGCCACAACGACCTCGGGCTCGCGGTCGCGAACACGCTCGCCGCGATCGAGGTCGGCGCGTCGCAGGCGCACGTCACGATGAACGGCATCGGCGAGCGCGGCGGCAACGCATCGCTCGAGGAGACGGTCATGGCGCTCCGCTGCCGTTCGGACTGGTATGGCGCGGACACGCGCGTCCACACCGAGCGGATCGTCGCCGACGAGCCGGCTCGTGTCGGAGCGCACCGGGATCCCGGTGCAGCCGAACAAGGCCGTCGTCGGCGCGAACGCGTTCGCGCACGCCTCGGGGATCCACCAGGACGGCGTGATCAAGGACCCGCGGACCTACGAGATCATGACCCCGCAGTCGGTCGGCTGGGAGGCGCGACGGATCGTCGTGTCGAAGCTGTCCGGTCGCGCCGGTCTCGCGGCGCGGCTCGCCGAGCTCGGGGTCCCGCTGCACGGCGAGGAGCTCGACAACGCGTACCGCCTCGCGATGCGCCGCGCCGACGAGGTGCACGAGCTCGACGAGCGCGACCTCATCACGATCTCGGCCGAGTCGCGCCGGAAGGCGGTCATCGCGCCGGCGCCGCTGCCGGCCGCTTGAGCCGCTAGCGATCAAGCGGTAGAAGCGGAAGAATCCCGCCTCGATCGTCAGCGGCTCGATGTCCTTGAAGCCCGCTTCCTGCGCGTAGCGGCGCAGCGTGGCCGGGCGCATCACCGTTCCCGTCGCGGCCGACGGCGTGTGAGACATCCCGTCGGGCAGGCAGACCATGATGCTGAAGCCGTAGAAGAGCCGATCCAGATCGCTCGCGGGCACGGCGAATTCGTCGTCGGTACGCTCGTCGATCACGAGCACGGTGCCGCGATCGCCAGCCAGCTGTCGCGCGGTTCGCAGCACCTCGACCGGCCGCGACATGTCGTGGAGCGCCTCGAACATCGTGACGAGGTCGTACTGGCCGGCTAGCTTCGGATCGCTGGCGTCCTGTGCCATGGAAGCGCACGCGGTCCGCAACGCCGTGCTCGCGGGCATTCGCGTTGGCCGCCTCGACCGACGGCGCGTCGAGGTCGTAGCCGTCGACGCGGATCTTCGGGTAGCCCTTGGCCATGCCGATGCTCGACCAGCCGAATCCGGACGCGATGTCGGCGACGCGTGCCGGAGGATCGGCCATCAGTCTTGCGTGGACATCAGGGATCGCAGGGAGGAAGTCCTGGGCGAGCTGCTTCAGGAACAGAGGCTTGTTCTGCGCGCCCTGCGCCTCGCGCATCTCCGGGCCGAACTGCGCCCACGAGACGCCGCCGCCGGACCGGAACGCGTTCGCCAGCTCGTCACTCTTCCGCATCGCCGCGACCATCGCGGCCGCGATCGGCGCGACATAGTTCAGGTCTTCTGAGTCCGCGAGCACCGCGGCGTGTCCCTCGGGAAGCGTGAAGCGTCGCTTGTCGGGCGCTTTGCCGGCGTCGTCGACGTCGAGGAAGCTGGATGCGGCCTGCTGCTCGAGCCACTCGCGCGTGTAGCGTTCGTTCGTGCCGGTACGTTTGGCGAGCTCGCCGGATGTCGCGGCGCCTTCCTTCCAGAGTGACTGGTAGTAGCCAAGACGTCGACCCAGGTACATCGCGAAGAGGTCCGTCGCACCCTGCACTGACTGGATCGCGCGGCCAACGAGAGCATCGCGGCGCTCGTCTTGTGACACGGTTGTGCTGGTCATTTGTTCTCCCCTCCCGCCGGGCGCACTCTATGCGCTGGAGGCGTGATGTGACAACCGACCCGCGCTCGCGCAGTCGACGTGATGATCGACGGACCGGACCGCGCGCCGGCCCGTTCGATGATGCGCGCCGTCGGCTACAACGACGAGGACTTCAAGCGGCCGCTCGTCGGCGTCGCGCATTCGTGGATCGAGATCATGCCCTGCAACATCAACCAGCGTGAGCTCGCGGGTTGGGTGAAGGAGGGCATCCGCGAAGCCGGTGGCACGCCGGTCGAGATGAACACGATCGCCGTGAGCGACGGCATCGCGATGGGCACCGAGGGCATGAAGGCATCGCTCATCTCCCGCGAGATCGTGGCCGACTCGATCGAGCTCGTCACGCGCGGCCATCAGCTCGACGCGCTCGTCTGCGTGAGCGGCTGCGACAAGACGATCCCCGGCACGGTGATGGCGCTCGCGCGTCTCGACATCCCCGGCCTCATGGTCTACGGCGGGTCGATCATGCCGGGCCGCTTCCAGGGCCGCGACGTCACGATCGGCGATGTCTTCGAGGCGGTGGGCAAGCACGCGGTCGGGAAGATGACGGACGCGGAGCTGCGCGAGCTCGAAGGGAACGCGTGCCCGGGCGCGGGCGCGTGCGGCGGTCAGTTCACGGCGAACACGATGGCGACGGCGTTCGAGGCGCTCGGGATCTCACCGGCCGGCTCGTCGCGCGTTCCCGCGACGGATCCGCGGCGCAAGGAAGTCATGCGGCGAGGCGGGCCGCCGTGCGGTGGCGATGCTGAAGGAGGACTTCCGTCCGTCGCGCGTGCATGAAGCGCGAGAACTTCGAGAACGCGATCGCGCGCGGTCATGGCGACAGGCGGATCGACCAACGCGGTCCTGCACCTGCTCGCCATGCGCGCGCGAGGCGGGGACCGACCTCGCGCTCGACGACTTCGACACGATCTCAGCGAGAACGCCGCTCCTTGCCGACATGAAGCCGTGGGGCCGCTTCACCGCGGTCGACATGGATCAAGCCGGCGGGATCATGGTCGTGCTGCAGCGCCTCCTCGAGGCGGGCCTGCTCGAAGAAGGACGCGATGACGGTCACCGGCCGGACGCATCGGCGACGAGGCGCGCGCAGCGAAGGAGACGCCGGGCCAAGAGGTCGATGCGCCCGCTCGACAATCCGCTCGCGAAGAGCGGCGGCATGGTGATCCTCAAGGGCTCGCTCGCGCCGGAGGGCTGCGTCATGAAGGTCGCCGGGCATCTGATGGAAGCGCGCCGCTTCACCGCGCGCGTCTTCGACCGCGAGGAGGACGCGTTCGCCGCGGTCGTCGACGGGCAAGATCAAGGAAGGCGACTGCGTCGTCATCCGCTACGAGGGTCCGAAGGGCGGCCCGGGCATGCGCGAGATGCTCGGCGTCACCGGCGCGATCGTCGGCGCGGGGCTCGGCGGAGAAGGTCTCGCTCATCACCGACGGTCGTTTCTCCGGCGCGACGCACGGCCACGTGGTCGGGCACATCGCGCCCGAGGCCGCGGTCGGCGGTCCGATCGCGGCGATCCGACGACGGCGACACGATCCTCATCGATCCGGCCAAGCGGCGGCTCGACCTCGACGTCGCGGACGAGGAGCTTCGGCGGCGCCTCGCGGCGGCAAAAGCGCCACCGCATCGCTACAAGACCGGCGCGATGGCGAAATACGCAAAGCTCGTCTCATCAGCGAGTAGCGGAGCAGTAACAGGCGAATAGCGCGCTGCTGACTCGCGGCCGCGCGACATCTAGGGTGCGGTCGATGGCACGCAGACGTAGATCACGTGAAATGGCCCCGGAGGAACGGCTCGCCAGTTTGGCGGTCGTGACCGTCTTCATGCTGATCGGCTGGTTCTTGTGGCTTCGCAAAGACGAACCCACTCTTCGAGGTGCTCAGTACTGGCAATCCTTGCTTTTGTCTGGTGGCAGTCGATCAAGAAATTTCAGGCGGTTCATGGGATCTATGAAACGCGCGAGCAACTCGCCGCCCTGACACCTGACCAGTTCGAGCAATGGTGTGCGAATCGACTGCGCGCACTTGGCTACACGGTCCGCCACGTCGGTGGTCAGGGCGATCACGGGATCGACCTCTTAGCGGAGAAGGATCGCGAGCTCGTGGTCGTCCAATGCAAGCGGTTCACGGGCAGACGAACTGTCGGCGAGCCGCAGCTGCGAGACCTGTTCGGCGCAATGCACGCGGAGCGAGCAGCTCGCGCGATGGTTATGACCGCCGGCTATTTCACCGCAGAAGCACGCGACTGGGCCAAAGGGAAACCGATCGAGCTCTGGGATATCGATCGCATCGTCGAGCTACGGCCCGCAGCGGCGTGACTACTGCTGCGGCCAACACGGCGCCTGACGCCGATCGCCGAGGTCGCCGAAGCGGATGTTCGTTGCGGTCAATGCGGCAGCGAGCTGCTGGTTCGTCGGAACCGGAGCACCGGAGAGTCTTTCTACGGATGCTCTCGATACCCGAGCTGCCGCTTTACTCGTCCGATGAAAGCGCAGGCGAGCGGAGCGAGTTAACGGGTTCGTTGGAAACGAAAGCGCCCCCGCCGCGCTATGCGACGGGGGCGCTCGCGAATACTCGAAGCTTGTTTCGTCCGCGTCGGCCGGTGCCGTTACCTCGGAGTGATGACCTTCGCGGCTACCGCGACCTTGGGCTTCTCTTCGAAGTTGGCCTGAGCGACGAGCTCGCGCCAACCCGGCACGGGCTCGATCTTGGTGATGCGGTACGACTTGTGATTCACCTCGATGAGCTTGCCGACGACCGCGCCGTAGGCGACCGCCGACTGCCCGTTGAAGGGTCCTCCGTGGAGCTTGACCGTGACGCTAGCGGTGGAGGATTTCAACGGGGGGGCCGGCGATCTCCGCCGACCCCACCCTTACGTGCTTTTTGTGCCTTAAGCGCGGCGATCCGATTCTTCTCGGCCTTGTCGCGCTTGGGTCCCTTTTGCTTCGGCACCTAGCTAGTAGCGGCTACGGGACTGCGATGGGCGGCGCTGCTCGAAGCAGTCGCTGCAGTACACGGGCTTGTCACCACGCGGCTGGAACGGCACGCGGGCTTCCTTGCCACAGTTGCTGCACGTTGCGGTGAACATCTCGCGGGCGCCGCCGCCGTATCCCCACCACCACCACCGCCGCCACCACCACCGCCACCAGCGCGGCGTGCCGCGCGGTCAGCGGGGCAACGGCTCGGGGGGTTCTGAAGGCCACGGCTCGCGTAGAACTCTTGCTCTCCGGCGGTCCAGATGAACTCTTGGCCACAGTCGCGACAGGTCAGGGTCTTGTCTGCGAAAGACACTCAGGTCTCCTCTCGTACTTGCCTCTGCGCTTCGAGGATCGGGGCGAGTCTCTACGTGAGGATGACCTGCACGCGACCTACTACGTTCCGGGCCCTTGTCCGCCAGCGGCGCTCCACCTTGTGGAGTCAATCTAAGTGTAGCCCGCTGCTTGTGCAGGCTGACCAACATGACGAGGCGCCGTTGACGGGGGTCGGGGGCGGTCCCTAGCGTCACTCCTGATGGCTTTCTCGTTCCTCCCGATCATCCTTCCGGCCCCGATCCCGGGGCCCATTTCGCGTTCGGGAGGCTGAGCCGCACCTAGCAACCGAGCCCAGGCACCGCAAACGGCCTCCCAGAACGGGAGGCCTTTCTGTTGTCAGGACATAGAAGGAGTGAGATGGCGACACAGCTGGCGACCGGCGACCGGGACCGACTCAATGAGATCTTCGGCTCGTTCATCGACGAGACGATCGGCATCGTCGCGCGGCAGACGCGCGACACGGTCTCGTTCGCGGTCGGCTCGCCGGCCCGTGAAGCGCTCGACCTCGTCGGCGCGGACGATCTCGCCGCGACCGTGATCCGCCGCGAGGGCGCGAGCGCGCTCGGCTACACGATCACCGAGGGCGAGCCGGAGCTGCGCGCCGCCGTGGCGAGCGACGCTCGGGCGCGCGGCATCGCCTGCGACGCGGAGGAGGTCCTCATCAGCGCGGGCGCGCTGCAGGCGATCGACCTCGCGTGCCGTGTCTATCTCCGCCCCGGCGATGTCGTCGTCGCGGAGTCGCCCGCGTTCGCCAACGCGCTCTCCGCGTTCCGCAACCACGGCGCGCGCGTCGTCGAGGTCACCGTGGACGGCGAGGGCATGGACGTCGCGGAGGCCGCGCGCGTTCTGCGACGCGACGGCCTCCATCCGCGGATGTTCTTCGTCGTTCCGAATTTCCAGAACCCGAGCGGCGAGACGCTCTCCGATCGGCGACGCGACGCGCTCCTCAATCTCGCCGCGAGCTACAGCGCGGTCGTCATCGAAGACGATCCGTACGGCCTCCTCCGATACCGCGGCAGCGAGATCGTTCCGCTCGCGGCGCGCGAGTCGCCCGCGCAGGTCGTCTCGATCGGCTCGTTCTCCAAGACGTTCCTTCCCGGTCTGCGCGTTGGCTGGGTCATCGCTGACCGCGAGGTCATTCGGCGCATGGCCGCCGCGAAGCAGACGATGGACTCGTCGACCGGCACGCTCGGTCAGCGGATCGTTCTCGAGTTCGAGCGGCGCGGCGGCGTGCCGGCGCACGTGGCGAAGCTTCGCGAGATGTACCGCACGAAGCAGGAGCGCGGCCGTGCCGCGCTGGCGCGCGAGTTCGCGGGCACCGGCGTGACCTGGAACGACCCCGATGGCGGCTTCTACTTCTGGGTCCGCCTCCCAGCCGGAATCAGCTCGAGCACCCTGCTGACCGTCGCGCTCGAGGAGGGCGTCGCGTTCGTCCCGGGCTCCGCCTTCGCGATCGCGCGCGACCACTCCGAGGCGTTCCGCTTCTCGATCAGCGGCCCGACGCTCGACCGCATCGACGAGGGCGTCCGGCGTCTGCGTCGCGCCTTTGACCTGGTCGCATCATGACCGTCGTGGAGAAGCCCGCGCTGACCCGCGCCTCGGTCGTCGAGGCTGCCGCGCGCATCGCGCCGCACGTGCGGCGCACGCCGACGGAGCGCTCGCCGGCTCTGTCACAGCTCGCCGGCCGCGAGGTGTACCTGAAGCTCGAGAACCTGCAGCGGACCGGCGCGTTCAAGATCCGCGGCGCGCTGAACGCGCTCACGCGTCTCGACGAAGCGAAGCGCGCCGCCGGTGTCGTGACCGCGTCCGCCGGGAACCACGGCCAGGGCGTCGCGTTCGCGGCGCAGCTCATCGGCGCGCCCGTCACGATCGTGCTGCCGCAGGGAGTGCCGCTCGCGAAGCTCACCGCGATCCAGCGCAGCGGCGCCGAGACCGTGCTCGCCGACGGCGGCTACGACGAGGCGCACGCCGTCGCGCTCGAGATCGCGCGCTCGCGCGGACGCACGTACGTGCATGCGTTCGACGACGACGACGTCATCGCCGGTCAGGGCACCGTCGCCCTCGAGCTCCTCGAGGACGCGGACGAGCTGGACACGCTCGTCGTGCCGGTCGGCGGTGGCGGGCTCATCGCGGGGATCGCGCTCGCGGCGTCGGAGCGCAAGCCGCGGCTTCGGATCATCGGCGTGCAGTCGGAGGGCGCGTCGGCCTTCGCGGAGTCGTTCCGCGCGGGCCACGTCACCGAGCGGTCGGCCTCGACGATCGCCGATGGCATCGCCGTGCGCCGCCCGGCGGAACGGACGCTGGCGATCGTCAGCAAGTACGTCGACGACGTCATCACCGTCAGCGATCAGGCCATCGCGCGCGCGATCGTCGTGCTCCTCGAGCGCACGAAGATGCTCGCCGAGGGCGCCGGCGCCGCGGGCATAGCCGCCGTCCTCGAGGCGAACGGCCACGTCGGCGGGCAGCGCGTCGGCGTGATCGTCTCCGGTGGGAACATCGACCCGAACCTGCTCGGCAAGGCGCTGCAGCAGGGTCTCGCGTCTGCCGGCCGCTATCTCGCCTTCCGCACCTGGCTCGACGACCGGCCGGGGATGCTCCACGAGCTCACCGGCATCCTCACCACCGAGCGCATCAACATCCTGCACATCGGCATCCATCGCCTCGGCCCGTACGCCGCGATCGGCCGCGTCGGTCTTGACGTCATCGTCGACACACGCGACCGCGCGCACGCCGACTCCGTGCTGGCACTCATCCGCGGAAAGGGCTTCCCGGCCGAAGAGCTGCTCGACACCTCGGCGCCGTGACCGCGCGCACGCTTGCGGAGAAGGTCTGGGACCGCCATGTGGTGCGGCGCGTCGCGGGCGAGCCCGATCTCATCTATGTCGACCTCCATCTCGTCCATGAGGTGACGTCGCCGCAGGCGTTCGAGGGGCTGCGCATCGCGAAGCGGACGGTGCGGCGGCCAGATCTGACGCTCGCGACGATGGATCACAACGTACCGACGACCAGCGCGACACCGGCGGATGAGATCTCGCAGAAGCAGATGGAGGCGATGGCGCGCAACGCGCGCGAGTTCGGCGTCCGCCTCTTCCCGATGGGCGCGCCGGAGCAGGGGATCGTCCACGTCATCTCACCGCAGCTCGGGCTCACCGAGCCGGGCATGACGATCGTGTGCGGCGACAGCCACACGTCGACGCACGGCGCGTTCGGCGCGATCGCGTTCGGCATCGGTACCAGCGACGTCGAGCACGTCCTCGCGACACAGACGCTGTGGGCCGATCGTCCCGGCACGATGGCGGTCACCGTGGAGGGCGCGCTGCCGCGAGGCGTGTGGGCGAAGGACGTGATCCTCGGGATCATCTCGCGTATCGGCGTGAACGGCGGCGTGGGCTCGGTGGTCGAGTACCGCGGCTCCGCGATCCGCGCGCTTTCGATGGAAGGGCGCATGACCGTCTGCAACATGTCGATCGAAGCCGGGGCGCGTGCGGGCATGATCGCGCCGGACGACACGACATTCGCGTACGTCGAGAAGCGCCAGCACGCGCCGAAGGGCGCGGAGTGGCAGCGCGCGCTCGATGAATGGCGCACGCTACCGACCGACGACGGCGCCGCGTTTCGATCGCGAGGTGCGCATCGATGCATCGGAGCTGCGCCCGTACGTGTCGTGGGGGACGAACCCGTCGCAGACCGTGACGATCGACGGCCACGTGCCGGATCCCGACTCGCTGGAGCCGGCGCAGCGCGAAGCCGCGGGCCGCGCGCTCCGCTACATGGACCTCCGCGCCGGCACGCCGATCCGCGACATCACCGTCGATACCGTGTTCCTCGGCTCGTGCACGAACGCGCGGATCGAGGACCTGCGTATCGCGAGCGACGTCGTCCGTGGCCGCAAGGTCAGGTCCGGCGTCCGCGCGCTCGTCGTTCCGGGCTCGATGCTGGTGAAGGCGCAGGCCGAGCGCGAGGGCCTCGACCGCGTCTTCCGCGATGCCGGCTTCGAGTGGCGCGATGCGGGGTGCTCGATGTGCCTCGGCATGAACCCCGACATCCTCGGACCCGGCGAGCGCTGCGCGTCGACGTCGAACCGGAACTTCGAAGGTCGACAGGGTCCCGGCGGGCGCACGCATCTCGTTTCGCCCGCGGTCGCCGCGGCCACGGCCATCGCCGGACACTTCGCGCTCCCGGAGGACCTGTCGTGAACGCGGTGCGTCGCGTGACGGGCCGCGCGCTGCCGCTCGATCGCGCGAACGTCGACACCGACCAGATCATCCCTGCGCACTGGTTGAAACGCGTCGAGCGCACCGGCTACGGGGCGGGTCTATTCGAGGCGTGGCGACGAGACCCTTCGTTCGTGATGAACGATCCGCGTTACGCAGGCGCCAGTGTCCTCATCACCGGTGCGAACTTCGGCAGCGGCTCCTCGCGCGAGCACGCGGTCTGGGCGCTCGTCGAAGCCGGATTCCGCGCCGTGATCGCGCCACGTCTGGCCGACATCTTCCGCGCGAACTGCCTGAAGAGCGGTCTCGTTCCGGTCGAGATCGACGCCGAGGCGGTCGCACAGCTGCTGCGTCTCGTCGAGGGCGATCCGCGCGCCGAGATCACCGTCGACGTCGAACGCCGCACCGTCGAGGCGGCGGGCGTGCGCGCCAGTTTCTCGCTCGAGGACCATGCCCGCACCCGATTGCTCGATGGTCTCGACGACATCGCGGTCACCCTCGCGCACGCGGATGAGATCACGCAGTACGAGTCGACGCGAGCGACCTGGTTACCGAGCCTCCGCGACTAGCCATCGCTCCGCGGCCTAGGATTTCGTCTTCACCAAGGAGGTGGTCTCATGGCAGCCACACGACAGGCGCGCGCGAAGTGGAACGGCGATCTCGCGACGGGTACCGGCGAGGTCAGCGCGGTCACGAGCGGCAAGTTCAGCTCGCTCCCCGTCTCGTGGGGTGCTCGCACCGAAGCCCCGCAGGGAAAGACGAGTCCCGAAGAGCTTCTCGCCGCGGCACACGCAAGCTGCTTCTGTATGGCGCTTGCCGCCGGTCTCGCGAAGGCGGGCACACCACCCGAGACGCTCGAGACGACTTCGACGGTGACGTTCGACAAGGTCGGCGCCGATTGGACCGTTGTGTCGAGCGCACTCGAGGTGACCGGCGTTGTTCCCGGCATCGATGCGGCCGCTTTCGCGAAAGCTGCCGAAGGCGCGAAGGACGGCTGTCCGATCTCGCGGGCGCTCAAGAACAACGTGAAGCTGTCGGTCAAGTCCACGCTCGCGCCTTAGCGCGAGGGCGTGCCGCGCGCGACCGCCCTTCTACCTGACCTCTCGCCGCTCCGCCGACATCGCTCGTTCCGCCTGCTGTGGTTCGGACAGCTCGTGTCGGCCGCCGGCACGCAGATCCGTTTGGTCGCGCTGCCCTACCAGGTCTATGTCCTCACCGGCTCCGTATTCCACGTCGGTCTTCTTGGTCTGTTCCAGGCCATCCCGCTCATCAGCCTTCCACTGCTTGGTGGCGTGCTTGCCGACCGCATGGATCGGCGGCGCCTGCTCATCGCGACGCAGAGTGGTCTCGCGGCGACATCACTCACGCTCGCGATCGTCACGCAGGTCGGCCTCACTGAGCTCTGGATCCTCTACGGCCTCACCGCCATCGCGGCATCCTTCTCCGCGATCGATCAGCCCGCGCGCGGCTCGCTCGTGCCGACGCTGGTCGATCGTTCCGAGCTACCGGCCGCGATCGCGCTCAACCAGATGCTTCACTCGACCGCCGCCATCGTCGGTCCCGCGGTCGGTGGCGTGGTCATCGCGTCGTACGGTGTCGGAGCGGCGTACTGGCTCGATGTGGTGAGCTTCGCCGCCGCCATCGGCGCCGCGGTCGCGATCACAGCGCCTAGGCAGGTCGTGGCGGTGCCCAAGTCGATCTTGGGGTCGCTTGTCGAGGGTGTTTCGTACGTCGTCCGTCAGCGACTGCTGTTCTCGACGATGGTGCTCGACCTCTCCGCGATGTTCTTCGGCTCCGTGCGCGCGCTCATGCCGTTCTACGCCGAGCAGGTCTTCCGCGTCGGTGCGCAGGGGCTTGGTCTTCTGTACGCGGCTCCTGGTGTGGGCGCGCTCCTCGCCGCCATCACGTCCGGCTGGGTGTCGGGCGTGCGCCGGCAGGGTCTGGCGGTGCTGCTGGCTGTCTGCGCGTGGGGGATCGCCATCGCGGCGTTCGGCCTCATGACCGAGGGGATGTTCATTCTCGCTCTCGTGCTCGTCGCGATCGCCGAAGCGGCGGACGTCCTCAGCGCGATCTTCCGCCACACGATCCTTCAGAGCGTCGTGCGTGAGGAGCTGCGTGGCCGGCTCACCGCGATGAACGGACTCTTCGTGATCGGCGGCCCGAACCTCGGTCAGGTGCGCGCCGGCGCGGTCGCGGCGCTGGTGTCGCCGCAGTTCGCGGTGATCACCGGCGGCCTCGCCTGCGTGCTCTCCGCGGTCGCGGTCGCGATCTGGGCGCCGGAGCTCCCGCGCTACGAGCGGGCCGCAACCGCGCCCAAACCCGTCAATCAGGAACAGGCTTGATCACCCAGCTGTTGTCGACGCGGCGTCCGATGATCGCGTGCGGGGCAGCCACGAAGTAGCGCGAGCCGGCTTCGTTAGCCCAGACGACGGTGGGATTGCCGGCGATCCGCTCCATTCGAAAGACCGAATCCGCACAGGAGAACACGACCTCACGGACCGTTGATCCGATCCACGCGCAATCCACCTCGGCAACCCCGCCTGCACCGTGGAAGTCCTCATTCCCGACTTCCAGGGAAACTGGGCCGCGCTCGAGACGGTGCTCGCCGCCGGGCCCGAGATCCTGAACCACAACATCGAGACCGTGCCCCGGCTCTACCGGAGGGTGCGGCCGGACGCGGTGTACTCCCAGTCGCTCGAGCTCCTCTCCCGCGCCCGCTCCTATCGCGAGGCCCGTGCCCTCCCGATGCGGACGAAGTCGGGGCTCATGGTCGGGCTCGGTGAAACCGACGAGGAGCTGATCGCGGCGCTTTCCGACCTGCGCGCCTCCGGCTGCGACATCGCGACGGTCGGCCAGTACCTCCAGCCCTACGAGCGCCGGCTGCCGGTCGAGCGTTACTACACGCCCGCGGAATTCGATTCCATCCGCGAACGGGGCGAGACCATGGGATTTCAGCGGGTCGAGTCCGGCCCGCTCGTCCGTTCTTCGTACCACGCGCGCCGCGCGTTCGCCTCCGCGAGCCCGGCGGCCTGAGGAGACCGAATGCCTCATCGGAATTTCCGAGTCCTCTCGATCTTCGCGTGCACGCTGCTCGCGGCGGCCGCGGCCACGACGGCGACCGCCCAGGACAAGGGCGCCGTCCGTACCAAGTTCGAGTCGGCGATCTATCCGCAGGATCCCGACAAGAAGGACATCCAGGGCAACGTCCTGCTCATCGGCCGCATCGACACGAATGGTAACGTCTCGGATATCCACGTTGTCGCGGCGACGCGGAAGGAATTCGTCGCGCCGGCGATCGACTCGGTGCGGACCTGGAAGTTCACCCCGGCCATGCGCAACGGCAAGCCGATCGAGATCCCTCTCAACGCCGGCGTGCGCTTCCGCATGACCGGCGGCGGACGAGGACTCATCCCCCGACCGATCCTGGGCGATCTCGCCGTCTTCCCCGCCGACGCTTCGGGAGCGAAGACGGGGCCCGACGGTTTCCCGATCTGGAAGGGCAAGGACCCGGCGCTGCGGGCCGAGGCCCAGCTGGACGTGCCGCCCTCCGAACAGCCGCGCACGATGACGGTCAAGGTGGAGGCGGTGTCGCCGTCCGGCCGCAAGATTCCCGTCTTTCAGCCTCCCCTGGCGGTTCCGGCGCTCGCGAACGAGGTGAGCTTCCCGGTGGTCACGCAGATCGGGACCGACTGGGAGGACGGGGTGTGGATCCTCCGCTTCTCCGTCGACGGAAGCAACGCGGGAGGAGGTCAGTTCTGGCTGGCCAAGGATCCCGCGACCTTCCCCTTCGCTCTCCCCGCCCTGTGACGCGCAATCCGCGTTGCGCCGCGGCCGTCGCCGCGCTCCTGCTCTGCGCCGGAAACGCGCGCGCGGCGGGGCCGGCGCCGACCGTCTGCGAGGGGATGACGCCGCCGCGCCGCCTGACGACGATGCCGGTCGAGCTGCCCCCCTCGTACACCGCGACCCGGCTCGGCGGGATCGTCGTGGATGAGGCCGTGATCAGCGTCGACGGCCGCGTCTCGGGAATCCGGGCCGTCCGGGCGCGGATCGAAGGACTCGCCCCATTCGCCCAGAAATCCGTCGAGCTCTCGCGCTTCGACCCTGCCCTGATCGAAGGGAACCCCGTCGCGACGAGGGCGCAGATTGCGACGACGCTCGGCACGATCGCGAAGGCGGTGATCGAGCCCGAGTACGACATGGTGTGGGCGCACGTTTCCAGCGGGCAGTCCCGCGAGGCGCGATGGCAGCTCGCCCAGAGCGTCGAGAGTCTGACCGTGACGGCGCACCTCGGAAACGCTCCCGCCGCGGGCGGCGAGATCGTGGCGGTGGCACCGGACGGGAAGGAGCGGATTCTTCTGCGCATTCCGTCATCCGAGCGCCCGATCGACGCGCGCGAGACGGTCTCGACGGGTGATTTCTTTTCGCCCGCGGGCGACTACCGGCTGGAGTTGCGCTCCGGCGGCAAGGCGATCGCCTGGTCCACGCTGACGATCGCCGACGATTACACGCGCGCGATCGTCAACGCCTGCCAGCCGATCTGACCCGCTCTCTGCAGACGCAAAAAGGCCGGGGCACATGACCCCGGCCCGCACGCGATTCCTCGACTTCCCGTCCCCTGAAACCTAAGTGTCGCACGCGGACTCCCTCCGTGTCGACAGGTTCCGGGATGGCCGCGCAGGATCGTATGGATTCGAGGAAGTCCGGGCCACTGTCCCGCCGGTCAGACTCGGGCCAGCTGCCCGCGGGTGACCGTCTCGGCGATCAGCCGAAGTCGCGGATGTCCCGAAACGGCGACTCGCGGTCGGTGAAGTCGGGGCGGTAGTACTTCGCGGACGTCTCGAGCTCCTGCTCGAAGCCGTTCGAGAACCCGTTGGCGGCGAGGGCGTCCAGCGCCTCCCGCCATTCCGCCGCGGTGATCGAGCGGTCGAGCGCTCGGTACTTCTCGTTCGAGGCCGCGCGATGGATCGGGTAGTACTGGGCCATCAGCGAGATCGCGACCGAGGGCGAGAGCGTCTCGGCGATCCAGGCCAGCGATTCGCCGACGCCGGCGACGCCGTTCGGGAGAACGAGCACGCGGACGAGGAGACCGCCCTTCAGGAGGCCGTCCTCGCCCATCTCGAGCCGCGCGCCTTTCTGCCGGTACATTTCGATCAGGGCCGCGCGCGAGTGCCGCGCGTACTCCGGGATCTTGGAGTACAGCGCTCCGGCATCGGAGTCCGCGTACTTGAGGTCCGGCAGGTAGACGTCGACGATGCCCTCGAGAAGCCG
Source organism: uncultured Acidobacteriota bacterium (assembly GCA_963749265.1). Lineage (GTDB taxonomy): Bacteria > Acidobacteriota > Thermoanaerobaculia > UBA5066 > Gp7-AA6 > DAHUXD01. Next base: position 23,404 of record CAVVML010000013.1, read on the forward strand.
GAGCACCTCGACCGAGTCGTAGGCGTTGGTGTTGTAGACGATCGGAACGGAAAGCCCTCTTCGCGCCGCGAGCAGGACGGCCTTCGCCATCTGGGGCGCGAAGTGCGTCGGCGACACGAAGCCGATGTTGTGGCAGCCGCGGGCCTGCAGCTCCAGGGCCATCTCGGCCAGCCGCTCCACGGAGACCTCGTTCGTTTTCTGGACCTGGTAGTCCTGGCTGATCTGGAAGTTCTGACAGTAGACACAGCGCAGGTTGCAGTTGCCGAAGAAGATGTTGCCCGCGCCGCGGGTCCCCGAGAGGCAGGGCTCCTCACCGAAATGGGGCGTATGGGAGGAGACGACCGGCCGCTCGCCGGAAGCGCAGGAGGCGAGAACCCCCGCGAGCCGGTCGTTCCGGCAGTCGCGCGGGCACACCGTGCACGAGGAGAGCAGAGCGTAGAGATGCTCGACACGCTCCTCGAGCTCCCCCGTGGCGAGCAGGCGCACGTATCCGGGCTCGGACATCGCGGAAAAGCCTAGCACCGACGCCCAGGGACGGCGCCGAGCCCCTCGCCGTCAAAGGAAAGGGGGCGGCGGAAACCCGCCGCCCCCTTGGTCATGTCAGAGGCTCAGAATGCGATCCGCCCTACGGACCGTACAGGGTCAGTCCGAGCGTCTTGACGAGGAACGGCGCCATCTGGCCGCGCGTCGTCCCGTTGCCGGGGCAGAAGTTTCCGCTCCCGCAGCCCGCCGCGATTCCACGGTTGAAGATGTCTTCGATCCAGGGCGCGAACGGGTGGGAAATCGGAACGTCTCCGAAGATTCCGGCGGCCGCCGGCGGAATGTAGCCCGATCCCACGAGTGTCTTGAGGAGAAAGACCGCCATCTGCTGCCGGAGCACGGGATTGCCCGGACAGTACGCCGGTCCGGGACCGCAGCCGGTGACGACCCCACGGTTGTAGAGCTCTTCGATCCAGGGAGCGAACGGGTTTCCGGCGGGCACGTCGGTGAAGATGCCCACCGCCGCCGGAGGCACGTACGCCGCGCCCTCCTTGGCCTTGAGAACGAAGACCGCCATCTGCTGGCGCAGCGTCACGCTGCCCGGGCAGTAATTCGTCGACGGCGTGCACCCTCCGGTGATGCCCCGATGGAAGAGCGTTTCGATGAAGCGGTAGAACGTGTTCGACGTCGGCACATCCGCAAAGCTTCCCCCCACGTGCAGCGACCAGGACTGGATCGCCTGGGGCGACTCCTGCAGGGACGTCTCGAAAATGGTTTCTTCGATCGTGGAATCCCAGTGCTGCGTCGGCCGGGAGCCGGTGACCTGCAGGTGATAGCAGTCGCCGGTCGCATCGAAGCAGTTCGCGCTCGCACCCGCGGCGATCGTCGCGTAGGCCCCGTCGGAATCCATCAGCGAGTAAGTCGGGCCCGCCGGGCCGGTGAACGAGGACGTATTCGCGAAGGCGGAGAAAGGCGTCGAGCCGGGGTTGTGCCACGAGGGCTCGAAGAGGATCGTCTCCCCGAGCTCGAAAACGCCGTTCAGGTTCGAGCTGCCGGACGAGGCGTGCTCGTCCACGCGGACCGGGTCGTCCTGCTCGGCGTGCGCGCATCCGCAGGTCTGGATCTCCAGACTCCAGCTGTCGAGCGAACCGCCGTCCCCCGCGAGGTCGTCCGAAATGGTGAGGGTCCAGACGCCCCGCGGATCTTCCCCCATGAAGGCGCCGAAGCTCTCCTCGGGCGTGAGCGTCGCGACGGGGGTCAGGTTGACGTAAGCGTTGTCCGTCGTCATCCCGTCGTTCGTCACGTAGGGCAGCCCTCCGCCCGGGTTCGCGTCGTCCCGCCACTCCGTTCCGTTGAAGACGTTGTCGTTGCCGGCGCCATTGTCGGTCGTCAGCGTCACGACCGTCCCGGCCGGGGACGTCAGAGTCATGTCGAGATCGGCGGCGAACGTGTGCGTGATGTTCGTCGTCAAGCGGGTGCGGCACGTGAACGTGCCGTGCAGGCCGCTCATGTCGACCGTCGAGGCGACGACGGCCGGGCCCGTCGGAATCGCGACCGGCGCGACGCCCGGGTTGGAACCGGTCGAGGTCGAGCTGATGCCCGTAGCCCAGGGTCGTGATCGTCAGAGACCAGGAGTCGAGGGACCCGCCGTCGCCCGCAAGGTCGTCCGAGATCACGATGGTCCATGTCCCGTTCGGATTTTCCCCGCGGAACGCCGACAGACCTTCCTCGGGGACGAGAGGGGTTGCCGTTGTCAGGTTCACATAGGCGTGATCGGATACCAAACCGTTGTTGGTGGTGTACGGCACGGCGCCCGCCGGATTCGCGTCGTCGTCCCACACCGTGCCGTTGAAAACGTTGTCGTTGCCGGCGCCATTGTCGGTCGTCAGTGTCACGGTCGTTCCGGCCGGCGAGATGATCGTGATGTCGAGGTCGGCCGCGAACGTGTGCGTCAGGTTCGTCAACACATCGACGTCCCAGAGCTGACCCGTGAGCCCCCGCAACGGTGAGGTCCGCGCTCGCGACGGCCGGTCCGGTCGGTATCGCGGTTGGGATCACGAACGTGAAAGTGCTCGTCGCCGTGCCGCATTCCGGCGGGCCGGGTGGCGTCACTGCCGCCAGCGTGCCGGCGCCTCCCAGCGCCATGGTCAGACCGAGGACTCGAGCGAGACGACGCGTCATCGGGCTCCTCCTTGCATGTGCGCCGACCCCCCGGGCGTACGGAGTCCAGGAGACCGCGCGACTGCCTCAATTTGTGAACGGATGAAGTGCGGCGATTCTAGCGGTATGGGTTCGGGGACGACGGTGATTCAGCGCACGCGATTTCAGGAAGACGGCAGCGCGCGCCGCCGCTTCCAGAAACCGGCCCAGGGATCGGCCTTCTCGAGCCTGCGAGCGAAGTTCCCGATGTGGAACTTCGTCGGATCGAGGGACGGCTCGAGCTCGGACCAGGCGAGCGGCGTCGACACCGGGGCGTGGGGCCGCACGCGGACCGAGTACGGCGGCACGACCGTCTGGGCGAACGCGTTGCGGGCCGCATCGAGATAGAGGCGGCCGCGGCGCTTCGCGATGCGCGTCTCGACGGTGAAGAACTCCGGCTCCTTCTCGGCGATGCGCTCGCCGATCCGGCGCGCGAATGCCAGCACGTCGTCCGTGTCGGGCCCCGGTCGAATCGGAGCGAAGACATGGAGCCCCTTGCCCCCGGAAGTCTTCACGAAGGGAACGAGCTTTCGCGCTTCGAGCTCCTCGCGGACCCGCAGCGCCGCGAGGACCGCCGAAGGCATGCCCTTGCTTCCCGGATCGAGATCGAAGCAGACCCAGTCGGGCTGGCGCGGGGTCGAGGCGCGGCTTCCCCACACGTGGATCGCGATGCAGCCGAGGTTCGCGAGAGCGAGCTGCGTTTTCTTGTCGCCGCCGACGACGTAGCGGGTGATGCCGTTGGCGTGCCGGATGGCCTTCGTCGGTGTGCCCGCAGGCATTCCCGCCGGCGCTTCCTTCTGAAAGAAGCACTGCCCCCGGACTCCCTGAGGACAGCGCTCGAGCGACAGCAGGCGGTCGTCGACCCACGGCTTCAGTTTCGGAAACACGAGGTCGTAGAACTCGGCGAGGTCGCGCTTCGTGTAGCCGTCGCCGGGGAACAGCACGCGGTCGGGGTGGGTGATCGGCACGGGCAGGGCCTTCGGTGGCGAGCTCAAGAGCGCTCCGGCAGCTTCACTTCGAGCGGGCTCTTGTCGTCCCGCAGCCCCAGGAACACGGGCTGGCGCAGCTTCTCGTCGGCCGTCCACTCCTGAAACGCGATCTGCGCGACGAGCTTCGGAGCGAGCCACGTCGCGTCCTTCTCGCGGGGTGGGTTCACGAACGGCGATTTCGCGCGCACGAGCGGCCGGAGCTTCTTCGACAGGGACTCCAGCGTCGCGCCCGAGAAGCCGGTACCCACCTTGCCGACGAAGCGCAGCTCGGGGCCACGGTAGGCGCCGAGGAGGAGGGCGCCCAGATGCTCGCGCGAGCCGCGCGGCGCCGTGAAGCCGCCGACGACAAGCTCCTCTTCCTGATGCACCTTCACCTTGAGCCACTTGAATGCTCTCCGCTCCTCATAAGGCGACGCGGAGTCCTTGGCGACGATGCCCTCGAAGCCACGTCTGCGGGCGATCCGGTACGCGGCGAGCCCGTTCGCGGCCAGCCTCCGCGAGAGAAGAACGGCGGACGCCGGCTCCCCGCACGGCGTCCTCGAGCTCGGCCCGCCTCACGGAGAGCGGCTCTCGCCGCAGGTCGCGGCCGTTGCGGTACAGGTCGTCGAAGACGGCGAAGACGTGGCGGCGCCGAGCCCCGCTGCAGGAGTTGAAACCGGGAGACGCGATGCCGGTCGAAGGCCACGGCTTCTCCGTCGAGCAGCAGGGTCCGGTCGCGCAGCCGGCCGACGGCCTCCGCGATCTCGGCGAACGTCGACGTCCGGTCGAGCCCGTTTCGCGACAGGAGCGTGACGCGGGATCCCTCCTTGTACGCCAGGATGCGGTACCCGTCGTATTTCTCCTCGTAGACCCAGCCGGGGCGGTGGAACGGCTCATCGACGAGCGTCGCGAGCATGGGGCGGACGCGGAAAGGGATGCGGTCGGCCGCTCGCTCGGCGGACAGGCGGAGGCGGCGCGCGGGGCGCGGCCTGGTTCGGCCCTGGTTTCGGCCCAGGTTTCGAAGCGTCCGGCGCTTTTCGACGGTCACGCGCTTCCGGGGTGCAAGCTTCGTGCAAGACGCCGCTCGTCTACAATGCATGTCAGCGGCATGCGGGACATTCTGGCATGGGCCCTGACGACGGAGATCCTGGGCCTCGCCGTTCTCCCGATGCTCCGCGCCTATTTCGGCAACCGTCGGGACGCCGCGCTGCTCTCGCGGCCCCTCGGGCTCGCCATCGTCGCGTACCTGGCCTGGGCGCTCACGCTTCTGTTGAACCCTCCGGGATTCCGGCGCGTCATGTTGATCGTCGTCGTGCTCGGCGTCGCGGGAGGCTCGTGGCTGGCTCGGCGCCGCACCGCGGACGAAAACTCGGCGATCCGCGCGCCCGCCTGGGGCGACGAGGAGAAGCTGGCGGCGATCCTTTTCTGGGCCTCGACCGGCGTCATGCTGGTCATCCGCGCCGTCGGACCGGCGGTGGTCGGCGCCGAGAAATTCATGGACCTCGCGTTCCTGAACTCCCTCGCGCGTTATCCCGCGATGCCTCCGGCCGACCCCTGGATGTCGGGAGCCACGATCAACTATTACTACTGGGGTTACCTGCTCGCCGCGGCACAGGCGAAGCTCTCGGGCGTCCCGCCGCTGACCGCCTACAACCTCGCCCTCGCGTCCTTCACGGGCTTCTCCTTCGTCTCGGCGGCGTGCCTCGGCCTCCGGCTCTCACGCGGCGATCTGAAGGTCGGTCTCGCCTCCGGGGGACTCACCGTCTTCGCCGGCAATCTCACGGGAGCCTTCGATGCCTGGGCGAATCCTTTCGCCGTCGACTTCGATTACTGGCACGCCTCGCGCGTGATCGGCCCGGAGCAGTTCAAGACGATCAACGAGTTCCCGTTCTTCACGTTCTTCCACGCCGATCTGCACCCCCACCTTCTGGCGTTTCCATTTTTCATCGCCGCCTTCGTCGTGGCCCATCGCTGGATCGAAGCCGGCCCCCCCGCGACGAAGCGCGCGTGGCTCTGGATCCTGCTCGTGGCTCTCGTCTGCGGCACGGCGCGGGCCGCGAACTTCTGGAACCTCCCGGCCATGGCGATCCTGCTGGTGGCGGCCGGAGCGCTCCGGCCGAGCCGAGGCGAACGCTGGCCGAAGCTGCCGGCCGCCCTCGGAGGCGCGGTCACCGGCGCGGCGGTGTTGCTGCTGTCTCTGGTCCTCTTCTACGAGTACAGCCGGTCCTTCCAGCTCGAGAATCGCGGGCTGGGCCAAGCGACCATGCACTCGGGATTGTTCGAGCTCCTCGGCGTCTGGGGCATCCTCTTTGCGCTCTGCGCCGCAGGCCTCTGGCCGCGGCCGCTTTCCGCGAAGGCGGTCTCCGGCGCCGGCCCCGGCCCCGGCCGACACCGACGCCGAGTCCGCGAGGCGCCGGCGCGACCTCATCCTGACGGCCGCCGCGGGTGCGTCGCTGGTCGCCGGCTTTCTCATGAAGATGCCGGCGATGCCGCTCGTGATCTTCCTGCTCGTTCTCGCCGGCCTCTCGACCTGGCGAAGCCTTCGAGCGGAGCCTTCCGATCCCGACGGCGTCTTCGCCGGGCTTCTCGTCCTGCTGGGCCTCGGCATGATCGCGGGCTGCGAGCTCGTCTATCACCGGGACACGTACGGCCAGGACCTGCAGCGCATGAACACGATCTTCAAGTACTACCACCAGGCCTGGCCGCTGCTCGCGATCGGCGGCTCCGTGTTCGCGGGCCGCGCCTGGAACGCGGCGCCCGCGCGGCGACGCCCGCTCTGGCGGGTGGGGCTCTCGGTGCTCGCCGTGCTCGCGGTCCTCTGGCCGCTGAACGTCGCGATCTCGCGCTACCGGCAGAAGGACGGACCGATCTCGCTCGACCTCGGGGCGCCGCTCGCGAAGCGCAGCCCCGGCGACGCCGCCGCCGTCGCGTGGCTCCTGAAGAACGCGCCCCTCGGCTCGAAGATCCTGGAAGCCTCGGGCGATCCGTACACGGAGTACGCGCGGATCTCGTCCCACACCGGCGTCCCGACCGTGCTCGGATGGGCCAACCACGAGCTTCTCTGGCGCAGCGACGACGCGCAGGTGCAGGAGCGCCTCGGCCGGATCCGCCACTTCTACTCGGCCGCGGATCCCCGGCTCGCCTGGGAAACGATCAACAAGTACGGAGTCACGCACGTCGTCGTCGGAGACATGGAGCGGCGGACGTATCCCAACGCCGACGCCGTCGGGACGTTTCCGTTCCTCATGCCCGTCCTGACGGGAGACACCACCATCTACGCCGTCACCCGCCCGGAATGAGGATTCTCATGGCGATCGACTACTACCGGCCGCACGTGTCGGGGCTGACGCTCTACGTCGAGCACCTCGCCGAAGCGCTCGCGACGCGGGGCCACGCGGTGCGCGTGCTGACCAACCGCCATGCTCCCGAGCTCCCGCTCGAAAGCGAAGAGAACGGCGTCGGCGTCGTCCGCGCCCCGGTCCTGGCGCGCGTCGGCAAGGCCCTCGTCGCCCCGGCGATCGTGGCGCGGGCCCTGGCCGAGCTTCCGCGCTCGGACGTCCTGCATCTGCACTCGCCCGCGGCCAACGCCGTCCCGGTCTCGTTTCTGGCCGCATCGCTGCGCGTGCCGATCGTCATCACGTATCACTGCGACCTGCAGCTGCCGCCCTCCAGCGGACAGGGACTCGTCGACATGCTCGCCCGCGCCTCGCAGAACTTCGCCCTCGAGCGTGCCGACCGCGTCGTCACCTATACCGAGGACTATGCGCGGAACACGCCGCCGCTCGCCGACCGGATCGAGAAGGTCGGCTGGGTCTTGCCTCCGGTGCCCGATCCGCCGCGGACGGGCCGGAGCGCGTCCGAGGTCCGGGCGCGCTACGGCATTCGGGGCCGGCCCGTGATCCTCTTCCTCGGACGTTTCGCCGAAGAGAAGGGCCTGCCCGTCCTCCTCACCGCTTTCGCAAAAGTCCGGAAGCGCCTGCCGGAGGCGGTCCTGCTCCTCGCGGGAGCGAGGGAGGTCCCCGGCGAGACCGTGTGGCAGCGCGTCGCCCCGCTCGTCGCGGATCCGGCGTCCGGAGTCCTGGCACCCGGGATCGTGCCTCCGGCCGAGATCGCCGATCTCTTTACGGTCTCCGACGTTCTCGCCCTGCCCTCCATCAACGCCACCGAGTCCTTCGGCATGGTCCAGGTGGAGGCGATGCTCTCGGGTGTGCCGGTCGTCGCGTCGGATCTGCCGGGCGTGCGCCAGCCGGCCCGCCTCACCGGCATGGGCGAGATCGCCCGCATCGGCGACGCGGACGATCTCGCGCGCCGGCTCCTCGAGGTCCTCGAATCGCCCGGCCGGTACCGGAAGGACGCGTCCAGGATCCGGGCCATCTTTCCGCCCGAGCAGACGCTCGACTTCTACGAGGAGCTCTACCGCTCGGTCGCGGGAACGCCTCGATGACGCCGGCCGAGCGTGGGGAGGAGATCCTCCGCGCGCACCTGCGCGAGATGCCGCTCCACCGCGTCATCATGCGCACGATCGAGGCGCGCATCCTGGCGGAGATCCCGTTCCCCCGGCCCATCCTGGACATCGGCTGCGGCGACGGCCACTTCGGCTCGATCATCTTTCCGCAGGGCGCGGACGTCGGCCTCGATCCGGGGATCGCCGACCTCTCGGAGGCGGCGCATCGCGGCGTCTACCGGCTGCTCGTTTCGGCCGACTCCGGCGCGATGCCGTTTCCGACGGCCTGGTTCGGGTCGGTCGTCTCCAACTGCGTCTTCGAGCACATCCCCGACATCGATGCGACGGTCGCCGAGATCGCGCGCGTGTTGCGGCCCGGAGGGACGTTCGCGTGCACGGTCGTCGGCGAGCACTTCAGCGAGTTCCTGACGAGCGCGCGCGCCTGGCGCCGCCTGGGCCTCGGCCGGGCACACCGCGCGTATCTCGACTGGTTCAACCGCAAGTCGGTGCACTATCGCTTCGACTCTCCGCCCGTCTGGAAGGCGCGCTTCGAGCGCGTCGGTCTCGACGTCCGGCGCTGGCGCTACTACCTCTCGCCGGAGGCCGCGCGCGCGTTCCATCGGAGCCACTACGTCAGCCTGCCGCACCTCGCGGCGCGAAAGCTCACCGGCCGCTGGGTGCCCGTTCCGGCGGCCATGGACAACGCGTTCTGGGTCCGGCGCCTCGCGCGGTACACCGGGGAGGCGGAGCCTCCGGCCGGCTCCTGCATCGCCTTCGTCTGCGCCCGGCGCCCCGATCCTCCTGTAAAATAAGGGGCTTAGAACTCGCATGCGTTTTCTGATCACCGGCGGAGCCGGTTTCATCGGCTCCAATGCGGCCCGGCGGTTCCGGGAGCTCGGCCACGAAGTCGTCGTTTTCGACAGCTTCGTGCGCGCCGCGTCCCGCTTCAACCGCGCCTGGCTCGAGAGCGTTCATCCCGACGTCCGTTTCATCGAGGCCGACGTCCGCGATGCCGAGGCGCTCCGATCCGCTCTCGAAGAGCCGTTCGACGTCGTCCTGCACCTCGCGGGACAGGTCGCCGTGACGACCTCGATCCTGGATCCGGCGACCGACTACGACATCAACGCGCTCGGGACGTTCAAGCTCCTCGAGGAGCTCCGCCGCCGCTACGCGGGCGCCCCGGACCGGGCGCCGCTCTTGATCTACGCCTCGACCAACAAGGTCTACGGCCACCTCAGCATGGGCGAAACGGTGCGCGACGGCCGATGGGATTTCCAGGATCTTCCGGCCGGAGTGTCCGAGGCCGAGCCCCTCTCCTTCGAGTCGCCTTACGGCTGCTCGAAGGGCGCCGCCGACCAGTACGTGATCGACTACCACCGCAGCTTCGGCCTGCCGACCGTGGCGATGCGGCAATCCTGCATCTACGGCCCCCGCCAGTTCGGCGAGGAGGACCAGGGTTGGGTCGCGTGGTTCGCGCTCGCCGCGATTTTCGGCCTGCCCATCACCTTCTACGGAGACGGCCTCCAGGTGCGCGACCTCCTCTGGGTCGACGATCTCGTCGGCCTCTATCTCGCGGCGGCCGAGAAGCGCTCCACCGTGGCCGGGCGCGCGTACAACGTGGGCGGCGGGCCGGCCTTCCGTCTTTCGCTCAAGGAGCTCCTCGGCATGCTGGAGGCGCGCTTGAAGCGGCCAATCCCCATCCGCCACGCCCCGACGCGCCTCGGCGACCAGCCCGTCTTCTATTGCAACGTCGACCGCGCCGCGCGCGAGCTCGGCTGGAAGCCTCGGGTGTCGCCGGAGGAAGGCGTCGACCGTCTGCTCGCGTGGATCCAGGGAAATCGCGAGGAGATCGCGCGCTTCCTGACGCGCAAGGGCATCCTGGGGGGCCCCGGGGGGCACAATGTGCCTCCCGCCGCCGGGGGGTCCGGGGGCACCATGTGCCCCCCGCCTGAGAAGTCTCTCGCGTGACTCGACTCCCCCGACGGCGCGCCCGCGCGATCCTCTTCGGAATCCTCCTCGTCGGAGCGTTCTTCCGATTCCAGGGCCTCGACTGGGACTCGGGCCATCACCTGCATCCCGACGAACGCTTCATCTCGATGGTCGAGGAGAAACTGGAGTTCCCGAAGACCGCCCGCGACTATTTCGACTCCAAACGCTCGACGCTGAATCCCTACAATCGCGGGGAGGGCTCGTTCGTCTACGGAACCCTCCCGATGGTCCTCGCCAAGGCCGTCGCCCCGCTGCTCGGCAAGAAGGGCTACGGCGAGACGCACCTCGTAGGCCGAGCGCTCTCCGGGTTCTTCGACCTTCTCACCGTGTGGCTCGTGTACAGGATCACGCGGCGTTTCACGCACCGGCGCGCCGCGCTCTTCGCCGCCGGCCTCTCGGCCTTCTGTGTCCTGGGCATCCAGCTCTCGCACTTCTGGGCGGTCGACGCGGTCCTCACGGCCTTCACCGCCGCGGCGCTGTACGGAGCCGTCCGGATCGCCCAGGACCGTTCGGGAATCGCGGGCGACGCCTTGACGGGCGTGGCGATCGGCCTCGCGGCGGCGTGCAAGATCACGGCCCTCGCTCTCTTCGCGCCGGTCGGGATCGCGCTTCTCGTCCGAGCGTTCACTCGAGGCCGGGGCCGCGGCGCCATCGGGGTCGTCGGATCCCTGTTCGCCGCCGTTCCGCGCGGTCTCGCGCTCCTCGCCGCCGCGGCCGTGACGGTCCGGGTGCTGCTTCCCCACGTGTTCCTCGGGCCGAGCCCCCTGTCGTTCCGCCTCGACCCGCGGTGGCTCGACGACCTCCGGAGGCTCAAGATCCTTTCGAGCTCGGTCGCCGGATTCCCTCCGGCCCTCCAGTGGGCGGGCCGCACGCTCTTCTACCCGGTCGAGAACTTCGTCCTGTGGGGCGCGGGTGTCGCCTTCGGCCTCGCGGCGATCGTCGCCCTCGTCTGGTCGATCGCGGCGATCCTGCGCCGGAAGCAGCTCGCGCTCGCGCCGCTGACGCTCTATGTCCTCTTCCTCTTCCTGTACCACGGCCTGACGCTGGTCAAGTCGATCCGCTACTTCTACCCGGCGTACCCCGCGCTCGCGGCCCTCACCGGCGTGGCGTTCTCGTCGTGGCTGGCGCACTCGCGCTTCCCGCGGCTCGCGCGTCTCTGCGCTCTCGGAGTCCTGGGCTTGACGTTCCTCTGGGCGGTGGCGTTCACGTCGATCTACCGGCGTCCGCACACCCGCGTCGAGGCCACGCGCTGGATCTACGCGCACGTGCCTCCGCCGAAGGCCTTCGCCAACGAGAGCTGGGACGACGGGCTCCCGATGCCCATGCCCAACAACGATCCCGCCCGCTACGCCGGGCCGGCGATGCCGCTCTTCGATCCGGACTCGCCGGAGAAGGTGGACCTGCTGGTCAAGGCGTTGACCGAGGCCGACTGGGTGGCCGTGACCTCGGGCCGCGTCTACATGAACGTCACGCGCGTCCCCGAAGTCTTTCCGATGTCGATCGCCTACTACCGCGCGCTCTTCGACGGGAAGCTGGGCTTCGAGCGCGCGGCCGATTTCACCTCGTACCCCTCGCTCGGGCCCCTGCGCTTTCCCGACGATCGCGCGGAAGAGCAGTTCACCGTCTACGACCACCCCCGCGTCCTGCTCTTCCGCAAGACGGCGGCCTTCTCCCCGGCGCAAGCACGGAGCCTCCTGCTTGCGGCCATTCCCGAGATCCCGCCGACGATGCACGACTGGGAGCGCTGGCCTCGGGCGCTCCGCCGGGTGACCGGGCCGGTCCGTCCCGATCGGAGGGTCGTGGAAGGCGCGGATTCGCCGGCGTACGCCGAGCCCGGGGCCGCGAGCTCGCTGGGCGCCGCACTCCGCTGGTACCTCGGCCTCGCCCTCGTCGGGCTGCTCGCCATGCCGCTCGCGTTCGCCTCCTTCCCGCGTCTGGCGGATCGGGGCTTCGGCTTCGCGCGCCTCTTCGGCCTCGTCCTCGTCACCTACTTCCTGACGTTCGGCCTGACCCTCCGGCTGGTCGTGAACGGACGGCGCGCCGTCTTCGCCTGCCTGGCCGTCCTCGCCGCGGCCTCCGCCTGGTCGTTCCTGCGCCACCGGCACGATCTCCTGCGCTTCCTGCGCGAGAACCGCCGCGCGCTCCTCCAGAGCGAAGCGGTGTTCGCCGCGGGATTTCTCCTGTTTCTGGGCATTCGCGCCCTCAACCCCGAGATCTTCTGGGGCGAGAAGCCGATGGACTTCTCGATCCTCAACATCCTCGTCCGCACCCGGTTTCTGCCGCCTTCCGACCCCTGGCTCGCGGGAGCGCCCCTCGGTTACTACACGTTCGGCCAGGAGATGGTGGTCTTCCTGACGTTCCTGACCAACCTCTCGACACGGTTCACGTTCAACCTGGCCTTCGGAATGCTCGGAGGGACGATCCTGCAAGGCGCCTTTTCGCTCGGCCGCAGCTGGGGCGGGCGCCTCCGCGCCGGGATCGCCGGCGCCGTGTTCACGCTGCTGCTCGGCAACCTGTCGGGTCTGCGCGAGTGGCTCGAGCGCAAACGGCCTCTGGACTGGGACTACTTCTGGGCGACCTCGCGGGTCATCAAGGACACGATCAACGAGTACCCGTTCTGGAGCCTGCTCTTCGCCGACCTGCACGCTCACGTCCTGGCGATTCCGATCTTTCTCCTCTTTGCGGCGGCCGCTCTCAACCTGGTCCGCCTGCACGGCGAGCCCGTCGGATCCTGGGGCCAGCGGCTCTGGGCAGCGGTGCTGGTCGGCTTCGTGGGCGCATGCCAGACGCTCACGAACGCGTGGGACGTTCCGCTTCTCGCCGGACTGCTCGTTCTGATCATTCCGGTCACGCTGGTACTCATGACGAGGCTGTCCTTCGCGAGCCTCGGACGGGCGGGAGCGGCGATGGCGGCGGGCGCGGCGTCCGCCTTTCTCTTCGCCCGACCGTTCTGGTTCCGGGCCGCCGGCCGGCCCGGCATCGGCAAGAACCTCGAGCCTTCCTCTCTCGGCGTCGATCAGCTCACCGTCTTCGGTCTCTTCGTCTTCCTCGCGCTGGCGTGGTGGATGTCCTCGGTCGGCAGCCGGCTCGCGGATCGGGGCGTGGGCCGAGCCGCGCGCTGGGCCGCGGGGCTGATCCTGATGGCGGGCCTCGGGTTTCTCGCGTGGCGCTTCCCCGACGTGTTCCTGCTCGCGTGCGTCCTGCTCTTCGTGGCCGCGTTCTTCTTTCTCGCCGAGGAGCGGGAAGATCGCCTGACGCTCGGGGTTGTCGCGACGGCGTTCTTTCTGGTCCTCTTCGCCCAGCGCCTTTACATCGTCGACCGGATGAACACCTTCTTCAAGCTCTACCTCGAGGCGTGGCTCCTCTTCGCCATCGGCACCGCCGTGCTCGTCTTCCGCGGGCGCGAGCGCCGCGGAGTGATCGACCGCTGGGCCTGGCCGGCGAAGGCCGCCGCCGCCCTCCTCGCGCTGGCGGCGCTCTTCACGAGCGCGACGGCGGGGCGCGCCGCGGTCAGCCGCCACTTCGCTCCGTATTCGGGGCCCTCGCTCGACGGTCTGCGGTACCTCGAGGAGCAGCGCCCCGGCGAATATCGCGCCGTCGAGTGGCTGCGCCGCAACGTGGCCGGCACTCCGGTCCTGCTCGAGGCGCAGGGCCCGTCGTATCAGGACTTCGGCCGGATCTCGATGCTCACGGGTCTGCCGACGCTGCTCGGATGGGACTACCACGTCAAGCAGCGGGGCAATCCCGAGAGCGAGATCGAGACCCGCAAGAACGTCGTCCGCACGATCTACGGTCAAACCGACGCCGGGCGGGCCCTCGCCTATCTCAAGCGGTATCGGGTGGGATACGTCTACGTCGGGCCGCTCGAGAAGAAGACCTACCCTCCGGCCGGACTCTTGAAGTTCCGGACGAATCCCGACCTGTTCCAGCTCGTGTACGAGAACCCCGAAGTCCAGATCTACCGCGTCGTCGGCAGCCCGACGCAGGACGTGCTCGTTCCCGTCAAGGAAACGCTGCCGGAGAGCGCGGCGCCCGGACCGCCTCAGGACGAGCCCGAGGAGCCTCCGGCGGTGTCGGAGAAGCCCTCGGGAGAAGAACCGTGGGCCAGCCTCCGCGAGCCGCGGGGCGCGGCGGTCGACGGGCGGGGCCGTGTCTGGGTCGCCGATTTCGGCCACTCGCGCCTCCGCGTTTTCGATCCGAACGGCGGGCCGCTCGGCGGGTGGGGCGGCCGCGGCTCGGGCGAGTTCGGTTTCCGCGAGTTGTGCGGCGTCGCGGTCATGGGAGACGCGCTCTACGTTGCCGACACCTGGAACGGACGGGTGCGCGCGTACACGATCGATGGGCTCTCGCGCGCGTCCGCCGGAAGTCTCTACGGACCTCGCGGCATCGCCGTCGCCCCGGACGGACGCGTCTGGGTCACCGACACCGGGAACCACCGGGTCGTCTCCTACGGGCCGCTGCTCGACAGCCCACGCATCATCGGAAAAAAGGGCAAGAACCCCGGCGAGTTCTCGAGCCCGATCGGGATCGCCGTGTCGAAGGACGGCGAGGTCTTCGTCGCCGATACGGGCAACCGCCGGATCCAGGTGCTCAAGCCGGACGGCGCGCTCGCTCGCGTGCTCCCCTTCTCCGGCTGGGGCGAGAACGTGGAACCCGGCATCGCCGTCGACGCGGACGGCACCATCTGGGTCTCGGATCCCGGCGCGGGCGCGGTCGTCTCCCTCGACCCGGCCGGCCAGGAGAAGACGCGCGTGACCACCGACGAGAACGGGCGAAAGCTCGAAAACCCGACGGGCATCGCAATCGACGCGAAAGACCGTATCCTCTATGTCGTCAACTCGGGCTCGAGCACCGTCTCGAAGATTCGACTGCCGGCCACGGCGGCGCCCGCCGGTCCGCGCGGCAAGGGAGATAAGCGTTGAGCGCATCGGCACCGGCGGAGACCGCGGGCGGGCGGCGGAAAATCTCGGGCCGGCTCGCGGCCGCCCTCCTGCTGTTCGCGGCGCTCGCCATCGTTTCGCGATACTGGGCGCTCGGGGATCGACCCCTCCATCACGACGAGTCGATCCATGCCTACCAGTCCTGGACGCTCTCGCGCGGTGGCGACTGGCGCTACGACCCCGCGTACCACGGACCGTTCCTCTACTACCTGAACGCGCTCGTCTACAAGGTTTTCGGCGCCACGGACGCCACGGCGCGGGTCGCGCCCGCGTTCTTCGGGCTCATCCTGATCGCCTTCGCCTTCCCCCTCGCGCGCTGGATCGGGAGAAAGGCCGCCGTCGCTTACGCGGTCTTCGCCCTTTTGAGCGCGCACTATCTCTACTTCTCCCGGTTCATCCGCGAGGATCTCTACTCGCTGGTGTTCACGCTGGGAACGATCGTCGCGTTCCAGCGTTTTCTCGAGACGGACCGGGCCCGCTGGCTGCTCGGGTCGGCCGCCTGTTTCGCTTTCGCCGGCGTCACCAAGGAGAACGCCTACATGAGCGGCGTCCTCTTCGTCGCGTACGGCCTGTGGTGCCTGATCCGCACGGCTCCGTCGCCCGCGGGCCCGAAGCCGGGCGGCGCCCTGGCGGCCGGCTGGCGGTGGGCTTCGCCGCGCATGGCCCCCATCCTGTCGGCGGGGATTCTCTTCCTCGTGATCTGGGCCGCGATGTATACGGCTTTCGGAAAGTACCCGGGCGACTGGCTCGCGATTCCGAAGGCCGTCAAGTACTGGATGGGACAGCACGCGATCGCGCGCATTCCCGGTCCGTGGTGGTACTACTTCCCCCAGCTCGTCTACTACGACACGGCGATCCTCTTCGCCGCCGCCTTCGCGTTCCGCGCGCGCGACTGGCGCTCGGATCCGCTGCTGCGGACGCTCCTCGTCGCGATGCCGCTCCTCGCGGCGTACGTCGCGCTCCATTCCTGGAAGACGGCCATCGGCGGCCCGGCCATGCTCATCGCGTTCGGCGTTTTCGTCGCCGGATTCGTGATCGCCGGCTGGGTCCTCAAGCCTCCGCCCGAGTCGACGCTTTCGCCCTTCCTGCAGTTCGTTGCGTTCTGGGCCGTCGGCTCGCTCGCGATCTACGCGTGGGCCCGCGAGAAAGTGCCCTGGCTGACGGTCCATCCGCTCCTGCCCCTCACGATCCTCGCCGGCGCTCGGCGTCGCGAGGCTCTGGGAGGAACGCCGCCGGCCCTTCGCGCTCGTGGCGCTCGCGGCGGCCGGCTTCCTGCTCGTCGTGAACACGTGGGGCGCGTATCTCGCGGCCTTCCGGTACGGGGCCCATGACGTCGAGAAGGTGCCCGGGCACGCGGAGATGCTGGCGTACGTGCAGACGTCGAAAGATCTCGTGCGCTCCCTGAGGGCCGTCGATCAGGCGAAAGGACGCGTCCCCGCCGGGCAGAACGTCGTCACCGTCGCCGGAGAAGCCGCGTGGCCGCTGACCTGGTACCTGCGGGACGTGCCGACCGCGTGGGCCTCCCGCATCGAGCAGGCCGCGACGCCCGTCATCATCGCGGACTGGGACGCCGAAGGCGCGCTCGAGAAACAGCTCGCCGAGAAGTACGACGCCCGCCGCGTTCCGATCCGGGCCTGGTGGTTCCCGGAGATCAAGAAAGAAGACGGAAAGACGCGCCCGACCGTCGGCGACCTGGCGCGCCTCTGGCTCTCTCACGAGATCTGGAGCCCGATCGGGTCGCAGGATGCGACCGTGTACGTCCGCAAGGATCTCGGCGGCAGCGGCATGCTCGAGCCGCTGACGGTCGAGGTCCAGGACACCTCCGCCCGCGACTACCCTTCCGAAGCCGTCGAGCTCCCCCCCGGGCGCGCGTTCGGCGTCACGGGCCCGGGGCCGGGCCAGCTCTCCGAGCCTCGCGGGGTCGCCGTCGACACGAGGGGCAACCTGTACGTCGCCGACTCGAAGAACAGCCGCATCGCGATCTTCGACGGCAACGGAGTGTTCATGAGAGCGGTCGGCACCGGCGGCGGCGAGGGACAGCTCAAGGAGCCGAGCGGCGTCGCGGTCGGACCGGACGGAACGATCTACGTCGCGGACACCTGGAATCACCGCGTGGCCCGGTTCGGGCCGAACGGGGAGTGGCTCGGAGAGTGGCGCGATCCCGACCGGGGCTTCTTCGGCCCGCGCGCGCTGGCGCTGTCCGGCGGCTCACTCTTCGTGACCGACACGGGCAACAAGCGCGTCGTGCGTTTCGACGCCGAGGGCCGGGTCGCGGGCAGCTGGGGCGGCGCCGGAAACGGACCCGCGCAGTTCGTCGAGCCCGTCGGCATCGCGGCCGACGCCGGCGGACGGATCTACGTCGCCGACACCGGCAACCATCGCGTTCAGGTCTTCGAGACCGACGGCCGGTTCGTGCGCCAGTTCCCGGTCTACGGCTGGAAGGATTTCTACACGGAGCCCTACATCGCCGTGGGGCCGTCCGAGAGCGTGTTCGTGACGGACTCGTGGAAGGGGCGGATCGCGCACTACGACGCGGAGGGCAACCTGCAGAAGTCGTACTCGGCGGCGGGCCTGAAGAGCCCGACGGGAATCGCGCTCGATCCGTTCGGACGGGTTTTCGTGGCCGACCGCGGCCAGAACCGGATCGTTTCGTGGAGCCTCTCGGACTTCCTGCGATAGCGGTTGAGTGTCGAGGGTTTAGCGTTGAGCGGAGAGCTCGACCGGGCTCTCGTGCTTCACGCTCAACACTCGACGCTCAACACTCAACGTCACTTCAGCCGGATCTCCCGCAGATGCAGGTGCTGCGGCTCCCCGGAGTTCACGTCGCGGACCGAAATCTTCAGCGTCGAAACGGGGCCCTCGATCGGGGGCAGCGCCACGGTGACCGTCGGATCCGCGGGCAGATCACGGTAAGTCTGTGAAAAGGACGCCCGGCCCGACGGCCCGGCGACCTCGACCGCGATCTCGCACTGCATGCTGCCGAGCGTCAGCGCGAGCTCTCGCAACGGACGCGGGGGATCGAAATCCAGGACCAGGATCGCGGGGTTCGCCTTCCAGGTCCGGACGACCGAATGATCGTCGCCGTCGAAGAGATGCTTCGCCTGTCCGAGATCGAAGACGGAGTGTGCGACTCTCGCCTTCGCGCCGCCGATCTCGACCTCGTCGGTTGTGAGCCGACGCCACTCCTCTCGCTCGGCGGCGAGGACATCCTCGAAGCCCGGAGAGTAGCGCACCCAGACGAAGCGGAATCCTGGCCGGCCATCGGGGTAGAGAATGGTCTTTTCCAGGCGGAGCGGAGAGAAGCGCGGATCGGCGGCGGCCTGTCGGTATTCCTCCTCCGTGAGCACGGCCAGGGTTTCCTCGGGGATGTCGCGCTTCTGGTAGCGGAGCCAGTCGATGTTACCGATGAGGATCCGCTCCCGTTGTGGGACGAAGAACTCGACGAGATCGTCCATGCCGTTGGCCCAGTCGGGCGAGACCAGGATCAGCGCGTTCGGGTACCGCGGGCGAAGACGGGCGACCTCGCCCAGCGCCTCGCGCGCGCCCCACTGCATCCCGTAAAGACCGTAGTCGGTGTACCAGGTCGGCCCGTGCGTGAGCGCGTCGGCGAGCATCCTCCCCTGCGCCGCGGCGAGACCGGCCCACACCAGAACGCCGACGGCCACGGGGCGAATCCACCTCGAGAGGAGCCGCAGGAGCGGGTCCGCGGCCACGCCCAGGAGCATTCCGAAGAGGACGACGAGGATCATCGCGCGCGTGATTCCCGGCCGGACGATCGCCGCCCCGGCGGGAGCGGCCAGGACGGCGGCGAGCAGCGTACGTTCGCCCGGCGAGCGGATCCTCCAGGCGCAGAGGGCGGCGCCGCACCACGATGAACGGCAGCGCGACCATCGGGACGTGCGTGTAGCCCTTCATCGTGTGACGGCCAATGTCGTCGACGGGATCCGGGCGGAACCAGTACTGCGGATCGAAGGCGCGCGTGTACTCCCGGGCATAGAGGGTCAGCTTCTCGGGCAGCGTGCGATTCGGATCCGTCCAGTAGGAGTCGAGGCTGCGCAGGCGCTCCCCCACCTCCCGGGAGTGCGCCCGCACGAATCGGACGTACGGAAGGGCCAGGAGGAGGGCGAGCCCCACGGCGGCCAGCACCGTTCGCCGATTCTTCCAGTGGAACCGGGCGTCGGCGGCGCCGAGGAGCAGGGCCGTCACGACGATGACCGGCTGGAACGTGTTGTATCCGTAGAACGTCAGGGCGCCGCAGACGGCCGCGGCGTAGAGAGCTCGAGGCCTCCCGTCGCGATATCGCAGGTAGAAATACAGAAACCAGACGTAGGCCGTGGTCGCGAGCATGAGCTCGAATGCGATCCGCGTATGCAGAAAGAAGCCCGGAAAGCCCGAGAGCGCGAGCACGCCGACCCAGTAGAAGCGGAGCTTCAGAAAGTCGCGGAGAATCAGGCCGACCGCAAGCATGCCCGTGAAGATCACGGCGACCGGCACGGCGCGGGCGACCCAGACCGAGCGCGGCAGGAGCTTCGCCGGCAGGACCTGGAGATAGACGCCGATGCTCAGGTTGTAGAACTCGGTGTTGCGGAAGTAGGTCGGCAGGAGCTCTCCCTGCTCGCCGCGAAACCCGTTGGCCGTCAGGCGGGCGGCCTGGACCGTCTGCACCGCCTCGTCGCAAAAGAAGAAGATCGGGAAGCGCTCCAGGCCCCAGAGCCGTGTCCCGAGGAAGACCGCGAGCGTCAGCGCGAAGAACACGCGGTTCTGCCGCGGAGTCGGGACCTTCGCGGGTCTCACTCCGGGCGCGCGCGTCCATGTTCCGCCAGACGCCCGGCGCTTACCGCAGCTTCAGGGTCCGAATGTGGATGTGGCCGTCGACGCTGTCGAGGTCGAAGATCTCGATCCTCAGCGATTCGATCGGCTGCGAGCCGGTGTCGAAGTCGAGCGCGAGCTCCGGATCCGCGCCCGTGTTCCGAAACTCCTTCGTGTAGGTCTTCGGCGCGCCGCCGCCGGCCGGCGTCACGATCGCCGTCACCTTGAATTCGGCGCCGCCCATCTTGAGGGTCACTCCGCCGAGCGGCCGCGCTTCCGGAAGGCGAAGCTCGAGGATCGCCGGGTTCGCCTTCTCCGTGCGCGCGAGGGAAACCGGATTCGTGTCGAAGAGGTCGGACGTCTGTCCCCCGTCCCACTTGCTGTGCGCGACGACGACGAGGTGCCCGTCGACGAGAGCCTTGTCGCTGACGAGACCGCCCGGCTCGGCGGCCGGAGCCGCTTCCGCCGGGGCCGCGGCGGGAGCGCCGGGCGAAGCCGCGGCCGCCGCCTTTTCTTTTCGGCCGCAGGCCGGAGAGAGAATCGCGAAGCTCAGAACGAGTGCCGACAGGACGCGCTTCGACACGCTTCCTCCTTTTCCCGATGAGCGAACGAGGGACGAGCGAGTGGACGTTTGTGTCGAGCGATTTTACCGCACGTCGGCGCCGGGTTATCATGAACGCACACTTGGACAGCACGTCGAATCCGCCTGCCGCGCCGGTCGAGGCGCGCGCGACGTCGATTCCTCGCTCGGCCCGCGGCTTCGACGGGCTTCTCGCACTCGGAATCGCCGGCGCGCTTCTTCTGGCCGCGGCCTGCTGGCCTCTGGCGCGGCGCGAGCTTCCGCCCTGGTCCGCCGCGGCTCTCGCCGCAGGTCTCCTCGCCTGGCTCGCGGTCGCCTGGAAATCCGCCGGCGCCCGGGAGCCGCTGCCCGGGATCGCTCCGGCGCCCGCCAACGTCAATCGCCTGGCCGCCGCGCTCGTCGCGAGCCTGGGCCTCGCGGCCCTGTCCTGGACACGGACCGCGGCCGGGCGATTCGAGACGCTCGGAGTCGCCGCGTGGCTTGCGGCCATCGCGATCTGGTTCTGGGGCTGGTCGCAACAGGCGGAAGACCCGCGGCGCATGGGGTCGCCGAGCGGCGAGGCTCCCTCCCCCCGGAGGCGCTGGGGCGTGGCGCTGGCGCTCTTCGCGATCCTCGCGGTCGGAGCGTTCTTCCGCTTCCACGAGCTCTCGGCGATCCCGCCCCATCCGGGAAGCGATCACGCCGAGGATCTTCTGAACGTCGAGGGCCTCGCGCAGGGCGAGAGGCCGGTCTTCTTTCCCAGCAACACCGGCCAGGCGCCGCTGCCCTTCTACTTCGAGTACCTGCTGGTGCTCCTCGGTTTTCCGATCGACTACCTGATGCTCAAGACGTCCACCGCTCTCGTCGGGATGCTCGCCATTCCCGGCGATGTACGTGGTCGGACGCGAGCTCGGCGGCACGCCGCTGGGTCTCGTCGCCGCCGCGCTGTGCGCCTGGAGCAAGTGGCCCACGCTCGGCGCCCGCCGGGGACTGACCTTCGCCTGGGCCGTGTTTCCCGCGGCGCTCTTCCTCGCGGCCATCCTGCGCTACATGCGGCGCGGCGACCGCCGCAGCGCCCTCTCGGCCGGATTCTGGCTGGGCCTCGGGCAGTACGGTTACAACGCCTTCAAGATCGTTCCGGCGATGGTGCCGCTGGCCTTCGGCCTCTGCCTGCTGGATCGGCGGTGGAAACGCCACCGCGGGCGGCTCGTGCGCGACGGGCTGCTCGTCGTCGCCACGTCCCTGCTCGTGTTCCTGCCGCTGCTGCAGTACATGCTCCAGCGACCCCAGGACTTCTGGTATCGGGCCATGACGCGGGCCGGAAGCCAGGAGCGGCCGCTGCCGGGCCCGCCGGCCGAGCTCTTCGCGAAGAATCTCGGCCGCATGGCTCTGGCTTTCCATTGGCGCGGCGACCAGGCCTGGATCAACACCCCGACCGAGGAACCGTTCCTGGACCCGCTCACCGGCGCCTTTTTTCTCGCGGGGATCGCCGCGGCCGGCGTCTGCGTGATCCGGGGCTCGACGCGCTGGGCTCTCGTCCTCGTCTCGCTTTTCGTCCTGACGCTCGCCTCGACGCTGGCCCTGGCCTTTCCGGTGGAGAACCCCGGGATCAACCGGGCGGCGGTCGCGATTCCCTCGGTCCTCGTCCTCGCCGGGCTGCCGGCCGCCTGGCTGCTCCAGCGCGCGCGGGAACGCGGCCGGGGCGCGCTCGTGGCCACCGGGACCGTCCTCGCCGCCCTCGGCGCCGTGTCGCTGCAGCAGAACTACGAGAGCTACTTCGTGCGCTTCCGCGACGAGCAGACGAAGATCCTCGAGCCCACCCTGGACCTCGTGCGGGTCATGCGCGAGTACCGGGAGAAGCGCGGCGTCCCGTTCGACAACGCATACCTGCTGAACACCACGAACTGGATCGACGGCCGCTGCATCAACTTCGAGATCCGCGACCAGCTCTGGTCCGGGCCCCACGACGTCCCACCCGGAGCGCCCGTGCCCTTCATCGCCGACCGCCCGCTCCTCTTCTTCGTCCACCAGAGCGACCACGACCGGCGGGAACAGCTCGCGCGGCTGTTTCCGAACGGCGAGGAGAAGATGGTCATCCAGCCCTTCCAGGACCGGAGCTACTACACGTATTTCGTGCCGCGCTGACGCGCGAGCTTCGTCCCGCGCTGACGACTCCCGGAAACAGAACGGCCGGCCCGAAGGCCGGCCGAGCCGTGTCGCGTTCCGAGTGTTACGGGAAATGCAGGCCGAGCGCCTTCGCGATGAAAATCGCCATTTGACGGCGCGTCACCGCAGTGTCGGGACAGTACAAACCGCCTCCGCAACCACCCGTGATTCCCGAAGCCACGAGGGCCTCGACGTACTGGAATCCGAAGTCGGTCGTCGGGACGTCCGGGAACGTCGCCGACCCCCGGTGCCGGGCTGACCTGGAGCTGATAGGTCAGGATGATTCCCGCAAAGTTCGCGCTCCCGTCAGAGGGGACCGTGACGATCTTGAAGGCGAACTCGTTGCTGAAGTTGTCGACGACGAGGTTTAGCCCGGACAGATCAAAAGAGTCAGAGCCACATCCGGCGGTTGCGTTGAAAGTCGCGACGGCTCCGGCGACCCCGCAGTCTCCGCTGTAGCTGCAGTTGTAAACCTCGACCGCAAGGTCGCCTCCTCCCGCACCGCCGCAGCCGTCGAGCTCGAGCCCGACGAGCCGGGCGCCCGAAGGGAGCTGGGCGATCCCGACAAACCAAGCACTCCCGACGGTTCCATAGCGACGGAAGTAGTAGCTCGAGAGATCCGTGTAATAGGAGTCCGAATAGGCGTCGGCCGCCGTGTCGACCGGCGTGAACATCGAGGACGGCAGCCGGTAGTAACTGATCCCCGTTCCGTAGGTCTGCGGGGCCCGGGGCTGGGTTTTCATGGGAAGTGCGGACTGCTTTACCGCGGGACGGGCACCGGCCTTGCGCCCGTCCGGCCGATCCTGTGCAACGAGACTCGCGCTGATGATCCCGATACCGAGCGAAGCCAATAGAGCCATCCGACCTCGTCTCATGACTCCTCCTTCTTGCGCTTAGGCGCGCAAGTCCATAGCCACCGCCACAAAGGTACGTGGTCGCCGAGCCAGAACGCCTCGACGAGTCTGTTGGGATGAACGAAGCGATTCTAGCACCGGGCCAGGACGGGCTCGTTGCCGAAGTTCTAGCTCCGGAAGACCTTCTCTTCGCTTCCGTCCAGCCAGCGGTCGACGAGCTCGACGCCCTGCATGAGCGAGTGATCCTGGTTGCCGATCTCGTACTTCCAGGACCCGAAGCGGCCGCGCGAGAAGATCTCCTTCGATTCGAGGTAACCCTGGATCGTGTCGAGCGCGGGGTTCCGGTCGGTCGAGGGGATCGGGTACGAGTGGCCGGCGTGAATCAGGAACACCGTCTCGATGAGCGGCAGATCCGAGGGCTGCAGAATCCCTTCCGCGACGAGCCCGTCCACGACGGCCTTGCCGAAGTCTCCCTTCGGGAGAGGCTTGAACTTCGAATACGAGGTCTCGGTCAGGACCGAGAAATAGCGGCTCGTGTCGCCGCCCGGCACGATCTGGGGCGAGTAGTTGGAGAGATACGTCATCCGGTAGAACGGCGTCGCGAGGTTCGGGAAGTAGATCCAGTTCTTGTCGGAGGGCGAGGGGCGCTTGAGGCCGATGCCGACCGAGAAGAGGCGGTTGTAGAGGAGCTTCTGCGCGGCCGCCCGCACCTTCTCGGGCGCGTGCGTCAGGCGCGCGACGAGCGCGTCGATCGGCATGGTCGACAGGAGCCGGTCATACGACCGGGTCCCGCCGTCCGCGAACGTCACGACTCGCTTCTCTTCGTCGATCGAGACGACGCGCTTGTGCAGCCGGACGCGATCGCCCAGGAACGGCAGCACCGCCTTCCAGAGGCCCAGCGTTCCGCCGCGCGCCGGGTAGCCGAACTTGGCGTTCGGGCCCCAGTCCGTGGATTTCGGAAGGAGGGTCGTCTCGATGGCCTTGCGCCAGTCCACGACCGAGACCCTCTCGGCGATCCAGTAGTAGCCCATCTTCTCGAGCGGCGTCGCCCACACCTTGAAGTTGTACGGGTTCATGAAGTGCTTGGCGACGCCGGCGCCGAACTTCGCGAGCACCCACTCCTCGAAGTTCGTGAAGGCCTGATCCTTCGAGATGGTCTGCGACTCGACCAGCCCGATCAGGCACTCCAGCATCGCCTGCTCGGGAAGAGAAGACAGGTGGTTCTGGAACGGATAGCGGACGTACTTGTCCTCGAACTTGATCCAGCTCTCCCGATCGATCCAGCGGATCCCGTCCGAGCCCAGGACCTTCGCGAGGAAGTCGTTGAAGTACTTGTAGCCCGAAAAGATGATGTGTCCGGAGACGTCCCAGGTCCATCCCTTCGGATCGGTGAAGCTGGTGGCGAGCCCTCCCACCTGGCCCGCGCGCTCGAAGATCTCGAAGCCGGTCTCTCCCCGCTCCACGAGCCGGTACGCCGCGCCGAGCCCCGTGGGGCCGGCGCCGAGGATGACGATGCCGCCGCTCACGCCTTTTTCCTCACCAGGCGTTTGAGGGACTCGGCCTGACGCATTTCCGCGCGCAGGTCGAAGAGGTACCGGATGACGCGGAAGATCGTTCCGAGCATCTTGAAGGGCCGGTGGATGGACTGCCCGGCTTCGCGCGGGAAGTGCCGGACGATGACCTCGTCCACTTTCCAGCCCGCGATCCGGCAGCGTGCGTAGATCTCGTCGCCCACGAAGTTGATGCGGTGCTTGATCTCGATGCGCCTCGCGATGTCGCGTCGGAACGCCCGGCAGCCGGCGTTGATGTCGTGGAGGGGCGAGCCCAGGATCCAGTGCGACAGGATCCGCAGGCCGCGCGAGAGAATCAGGCGGCCGACCGGATCGTGCCGGACCTTCTTCCAGCAGAAGACCACGTCGGCGCCCTTGTCGATGGCCTCGATGAAGAGCGGCGCGTCGCCCATCGTGTGCTGGCCGTCGCCGTCGACGACCATGACGACCTCGCCCGGAACGTTGCGGAGCGCGGTCTCCGTCGCGACGGCGTATCCCTTGTTGCCGTCGTGGTGCACGACCGACACGCGCGGATCTTTCTTCGCGAGCTCTTCGGCGATCTCGCCCGTGCGGTCCCGGCTGCCGTCGTTGACGACCACGACGTGCCAGGTCAGGCCGGGGATCGCCGAGAGCGAGGTCACGGCCTCCTCGACGGTCTTCGCGATCAGGTCCTGCTCGTTGTAGGCCAGAAAGCCCACGCCGAAACGGACGTCTCTCTCCGGCGCCTGTCCCTCGGACGCCGGCTTGCCCGACTCGCGGGCCTTCGAATCAACGGCCATAGATCATCCAACCCGCCGTCGCCACCCAGCCGATCACGATCAGGAGGAGCCACGGATCGTCGGTCAGCAGCGCGCGGGTCGGATTCCCCCCTCCTCCGCGTTTGTAGACCAGCCGGACGTAGCGGGCAATCCCGAGCACCACGAAAGGCACCGTCGGCGCCAGCGACCGGCCGTAGTGGGTCACCGTCCGGGCCGACGTGCTGTACGCGGCGTACGCCGCGACCGTCGCGAGGCCCGTCACGATGAAGAGGTGATCGAGTCCCTCCTCGCGATACGCGGCGAGGGCCGGCCGGTGGCCCGGGGCGGCATTCAGAAACTCCCACTGCCGCTTGCCCGCGACCAGGAACAGGGCGAGCAGGTAGGCGCAGCCCATGAGGAACAGCGACGGGTCCACGCCCGCGAGCGCCGCTCCGGCCAGGGCGCGCAGCGGCATCCCGGCTGCGACGACCAGCGCCTCGAGGAAGGGCACCCGCTTCCAGAGCAGCGAGTAGGTCAGCATGAGGACGGCGTACACGGCGCACCAGAACCCGAACTCGCGCTTCAGGAGGAAGGCCGCCGCGAGGCCGGCGGTCTCGAGAACCGCGGCGACGGACACCGCCGTGGACGCGGACAGCCGGCCCGACGCCAGGGGCCGGAACTTCTTGACCGGATGCGCGCGGTCGCGCTCGCGATCCGCGACGTCGTTGACGATGTAGACGCCGCTCGTGATGACGCAGAAGATCGCGAACCCGGCCGCGGCCAGCGCCCAGCCCGCCGGCTCTCCGAGCGCGCCGCCGAAGAGAAACGGCAGCGGCAGGACGAGGTTCTTGACCCATTGGGCCGGCCGGGCCGCGGCCAGAATGGCGCCGACGACGCCGCCGGAATTCGCCAGGGGCTCCGCGGGCGTCGCGTCTCCCGGCGCAGGCGCAGACATTTCCGCCATTTTAAAGGAATGGATGCCCGAAGTCTCCCACGATCCTCCGCCGGGCCGCGGGGCGGGCAGCTCTGTCGCGCTATAGGATCGCGGGGCGGGAGGCTTCGCGTGAACGATCGCTACGTCGAGCGTGTCGTCGACCTGACCGATCCGGCTGGCAATCGCATCCGCAACATGACCGTCGAGGAGGCGCGCGCACGCGTGGCCTCGGGCTCGCCCTCCGACGTCCGCGGCATCGACGGCGCATTCGCGCTGGTCGGACGCGACGGCCGACGCGTGCGTCTCGCGCGCTCCCTCGACCGTCCGCTGCGCTTCTTCCTCGCGAAGCAGGCCGCGGGTCCCGCCCTGATCGTTTCGGACCGCATCGACGCGATCCGCGAGTGGCTGCGGAGCGAAGGCCTCGCGGGCCAGTTCCATCCGACGTACACGCGGATGGTGCCGGCGCATCACGTCGTCGAGATCGAGCTCGTGGGCTGCCCCGACCCCGAGGCCTCCTGGACCCGATTCTTCACGCCGGCGGCCGAGCCCCTGCCCGCGGATCCGGACGCGATCGGCCGCCGCTACGTCGGCGCGCTCGCCGACGAGATCGCGGCCTGGCTCGCGCGTCTTCCGGACGACGCGCCGATCGGCGTCTGCTTCTCGGGCGGCATCGACAGCGGCGCCGTCTTCCTGCTGACCGAGCACCTCCTGCGGAAGCTCGGCATGCATCCCGGCCGTCTCAAGGCCTTCACGCTGTCGCTCCGTGGAAGTGTCGGGGCCGACCTGGCCCAGGCCCGGGAGTTCCTGGCGACGGTGGGGCTCGAGATGTACCTCGAGTCGATCGAGACGGAGGCGGGATCCCTCGATCCGCTCGAGGCGGTCCGGGTGATCGAGGACTACAAGCCTCTCGACGTGGAGTCGGCCGCGATGACTCTCGCGCTCCTCCGCGGGATTCGCGCAGCGATACCCCGACTGGCGGCATCTCGTGGATGGAGACGGCGGAGACGAAAACCTGAAGGACTACCCGATCGAGGAAAACCCGGAGCTGACGATCCGCAGCGTCCTCCACAATCCGATGCTGTATCAGGAGGGCTGGGGCGTCGGGAGGATGAAGCACTCGGCGACCTACTCCGGCGGGCAGAGCCGTTCCTACAGCCGGACCTGGGCTCCCCTCCGCCGATGGGGCTTCGAAGGGTTCAGCCCGTACACGCGCCCGAACGTCGTCGAAACGGCCGAGGCGATCCCGTTCGTCGAGCTCACGGGTTACGACCACGAACGCCTCTACGCGCTCAAGGGCGAGATCGTGTCGCGCGGCGTCGCCGCGCTCACCGGACGCGCGATGCCGGTCTTTCCCAAGCGCCGGTTTCAGGACGGCGGCCTGCCTTCCGGCGAGCCTCGGCCGTTTCGCGCGGGCGAGACCGAGTACCGCTCGCACTTCCTGTCTCTCTACGCGTGATCCGGCGGTGAGCTCTCCGTATCCGGAGGCCGGTCCCGCCCGCGACCGCTGGATCCTGGAACGCCGTCCGCGGAGAAATCGCCTCGATCCGCGCCGCGCCTACGCGGCGCTCGTCGAAGAGGAGGCCGACGGAAACCGGCGGCCGGACGCGCGCCGTCCCGGTGGCCACGATCTTCCTGACCAACCGGGAGTGTCCCTGGAAGTGCCTGATGTGCGATCTCTGGAAGAACACGCTCGAGGAGTCCGTGCCTCCGGGCGCGATCGCCGAGCAGATCCGCGAGGCGCTGCGCGTCCTCCCGCCCGCCCGCCGAATCAAGCTCTACAACGCCGGGAGCTTCTTCGACAGCCGCGCGGTGCCGCCCGAGGATCATGCCGCGATCGCCGAGCTCGTCGCCCCGTTCGAGCGAGTCGTCGTGGAATCGCACCCCGCGCTCGTGGGCTCCGCGGTGTGGGCCTTCCGCGACCGGATCCCGGGGAGGCTCGAAGTGGCCATGGGCCTCGAGACGGTGCATCCCGAGGTTCTGCCCCGCCTCAACAAGCGGATGTCTCTCGACCTGTTCCGCCGCGCTGCCGACCTCCTCGCCGACGAAGCCGTCGCCCTGCGCGTCTTCGTGCTCGCCGGACTGCCCTGGGTTCCCGCCGCCGAGGCGCGCGCATGGACGCTCCGGTCGGTCGAGTACGCGTTCGACTGCGGCGCGGCCTCCGTGTCGATCATCCCGACGCGCGCCGGCAATGGCGCCATGGACGAGCTCGCGCGCGCGGGAGCGTTCGAGGCTCCCCGGCTCCGCCTTCTCGAAGACTGCCTCGAGGACGCGGTGTCGCTCGGGCGAGGCCTCGTCTTCGCCGATCTCTGGGACCTCGACGCCTTTTCGCGATGCGGCGACTGCTTCGAAGCCCGCCGGGAGCGCCTCGCGAGCGATGAACCTGTCCCAGTCGGTCGCGCCCCGCCGTCGCATGCCCGCACTGCGGGGGCGCGTGAGCCGGACCGACTTCGACCTCGTCGTCGTCGGCTCCGGCTTCGCCGGCTCGCTCGCGGCGATCCTGGCGCGCCGCCTGGGACGCTCCGTCGCGCTTCTCGAGCGGGGCAGCGCATCCGCGCTTCGCGATCGGCGAGTCCTCGTCGCCGCTGGCGAACCTGCTTCTCGAGAGCCTGTGCGAACGCTACGAGCTGCCGCGCATCCGTCCGCTCGCCGCCTGGGGCTCCTGGCAGCGCGAGCGGCCGGAGATCGCCTGCGGCCTCAAGCGCGGATTCACGTTTTACGGCCACGCGGCCGGACGGCCGTTCGGCGCCCTCCCGGACCGCAGCGACCAGCTCCTCGTGGCCGCGAGCCCGTGCGACGAGGTGGCCGACACGCACTGGTACCGGCCGGACTTCGACGCCTTTCTCGCGCAGGAGGCTGCGCGCGAGGGCGCGGAATACCTGGATCGCACGGAGGTCCGGCTCGCCGGCTTCGAGAACGGCGCCGCGGTGCTCGAGACGGAACGGTTCGGCCGCGAGCGAACGCTCCGCGCGCGGCTCCTGGTGGACGCGACGGGTCCCGGCGGCTTTCTCCAACGCTCGCTTTCGCCGGGTCGATCCGACTTCCCGGGGCTTCCCGCGACTTCGGGTCTCTACGCGCATTTCACCGGCGTCCACCGCGTGGACGAGATGGGCATCGATGCTTCGAGCGAGGCCCCCCCTTATCCGCCCGACGACGCCGCCCTGCACCACGTGTTCGACGGCGGCTGGATCTGGGTGCTCCGGTTCAACAACGGCATCGTCAGCGCGGGCGTCGCGGCCGAGCCCTGGCTCGCCGAGGAGCTCGGCCTCTCCGAAGGCGAGCCCGCCTGGCACCGGCTCCTCGATCGCCTCCCCACCGTGCGCGCATCAGTTCGACGGCGCGAAGACCGTCACGCCGTTCATCCACCGCGAGACGCTTCCGTTTCGAAGCCGGGCGGCCGCCGGTGAGGGCTGGCTCCTGCTTCCTTCCGCCGCGGCGTTCGTCGATCCGATCCTCTCGACCGGCTTCCCGCTGACCCTCCTCGGCCTCGAACGGCTGGCCCGGCGCTCGAACGTTCGTGGGGCACGCCGGCGTTCGCCGCCGATCTGGCGCGGGATGCCGCGGCGTCTCTCGCCGAGGCCGACACGGCCGCGCTCCTCGTGGCCGCCCTGTATTCGCGCTTCGACGAATTTCCGGCGTTCGCCGGGCTTTCTCACCTCTACTTCGCGTCGGCGAGCTACGCCGAGGCGGCCCGCCGCCTGGGACGCCCCGAGCTCTCCGGCGCGTTTCTTTCGGGCGACATCCCGCGCTTCGCGCCCGGCTTTCGCGAGTGCTGCGCGCTGGCGCTCTCCGGCGCCGACGGTGCGACCTGGGTCGCAGGATCCGCGAGGTCGTCGCGCCCTTCGACGTCATCGGGCTCGGCGATGCCTCGCGCCGCAACTGGTATCCGGTGCTCGCCGACGACCTGCGGCGATCGCGCGCCAGGCTCGGAGCGAGCGAGGCGGAGATCGAGCGCCTGCTCGCGAGCCTCGCGCCGGCGATCCCTTATCCCTGCGTGAGCTTCCGGTAGGTCCGGAGGTGGCGGAGCGCCTCGGCGGGGCGGCCGAGCTTCTCGGCCAGCGTCGCGGCGTTGAAGTGGGCGTCGGCGTTGTCGGGTTGGATCCGCACCGCCTTCTGGTAAGCGAGCAGGGCCTCGGGCGTCCTTCCCAGGTCTTCGAGCGCCACGCCGAGGTTGAACGCCGCCGTCCCGTCGTCGGGCCGCGCGGCGAGGGCGGCCGCGTAGTGCGGCTCGGCCGCCGCGGCGTCTCCGGCCTCGTGGAGGAGCCGGCCGAGGTTGACGTGCGCGTCCGGATGCCGGGGATCGAGCGCGAGGGCGCGCCGGTAGGCCGAGATGGCCTCGCCCGGAGAGCCGGGCTCGAGCTCGCAGCCCCACTCGAACCAGTCGTCGGCCGAAAACTCCGGGCCCTTCTTCCTGGGCTTCGCGGAACGCGCGGCGCACGACCGGGGCGACCTTCTTCGCCAGATCCGCCACGCCGAAGTCGAAGAGGATCTGGCCCGAGTCGGGCTGCCAGCGGCGCGAGCCGTCGGCGACGACGATCCGACTCCCCTCCATCGCGATCCGGACGGCCGCGAGCGACCGGCCTTCGGGAAGCTGTTCCCGCAGCCGCCGCAGCGCCTTGCGGACCCGCAGAGGCGCGACGCGCGCGGAGAGCAGGCTGCGCGCGGTCCGCATGAAGACCAGGTCCTGGAACGAGAACGTGAGCCGGCCCGCGGCGCCGCGCTCGGGCGAAAGAAACCCGGCGCGCACGTAGCCGCGAACCTGGGAGGGAGTGAGACCGAGGAGCTTGGCGACTTCCGAGGTGGAGTAGCCCTTCACGAAACCCAATCTACCCCTTGCGGCCCGCCTCCGTGCGCATCTGGGCGACTTTGCCCGGCGCCCTCTTCGCCGGCTTGCGCGCGGGCGCCTCGCCCCCTGCCGCGGCCTTCTTCTCGGGAGCGGGTTTCGCCTCCGGCTTCTTGGCCAGGCTCGCCTTCAGGGCCTCCATCAGATCGATGATCTGGCCCCCGCCGGTCTCCGCGGGCACGATGGAGATGTCCTCCCCCTCGACCTTCTTCTGGATCAGGCCGAGGACCCGCTTCTTCACGTCGTCCTCGTAGGTTTCGGGCTTGAACGAATCCACCGCGCGCTGATCGACGAGCAGCTTGGCGAGATCCAGCTCCTTCGAGCTGACCTCGGCGGGCTCGAGCGGCACCTCCGAGAAGAGCCCGGACCTCGTCGGCATAGAGGAGCTGCTGCATGACGATGCCGCCCTCGAAGGGGCGGAGCATGACGAGGTACATCTTGCCGCGGGCGGCATAGCGGGCCAGGGCGACCCGCTGGGTCTCCTTCATGACCTCCGAGAGAAGCGCGTACGCCTTGGCTCCGCCCTTGTCGGGCCCGACGTAGTACGACCGATCGAAGTAGACGGGATCCACCTTCGTGATGGGAACGAACTCGACGACCTCGACGGTCTGGGTCGACTGCTCCTCGAGCGCCTTGAGCTCCTCGGGAGTGAAGGTGACGTAGCGGTCCTTCGAGAACTCGAAGCCCTTGACCATCTGGTCGCGGGGCACGATCTCGCCGTCCTTGGTGCAGATGTACTGCTGCTTGAGCCGCGCGCTGTCCTTCGCGTGGAGCATGTTGAAGGACACGCCCGCGGACGCGTCCGCGGCGGCGTACAGCTTGATCGGGATCGAAACGAGCCCGAAGGAAATGGTCCCTGACGCTATCGGCCTTGCGCTCATAGGTTTAGGGACCGACAAATGTAACATGCGCCCGGCGATTCCACGAATGCCGCTCGAAAAATACCGGGAAAAGCGGTCCGCCGACACGACCCCCGAGCCCTTCGGGCGGGGCGGCGAAAACCGCCCGCATCTCTTCGTCGTTCAGAAACATGCGGCCACCCGGCTGCACTGGGATTTCCGCCTGGAGTGGGCCGGCGTCCTGAAGTCCTGGGCGGTCCCGCAGGGCCCCTCCGCCGACCCCGCCGACAAGCGCCTCGCGGTCGAGGTCGAGGACCACCCCGTCGAGTACGCCGACTTCGAGGGCGTGATCCCGGACGGGAACTACGGCGCCGGCGAGGTCATCGTCTGGGACATGGGCCGCTGGACTCCCCTCGCGGATCTCGAGGAGGGCATGAAGAAGGGCAAGCTGCTCTTCGAGCTCCACGGCTACAAGCTCCGCGGCACCTGGACCCTCGTCCGCATGAAGACGAAGGGCAAGACGACCGGCAAGGAGTGGCTCCTCATCAAGGAGCGCGATGCGTGGTCGCGAAAGGGCCCCGAGGGCGCGTATTCGCAGGAGTCCATCTTCTCGGGCCGAACGATCGAGGATCTCGCCTCGGGCAAGAGCCGCGCCGAGGAGATCCGCGCCGAGCTCGAAAAGCTGCAGGCTCCTCGCAGGAAGGTGCGCGCCCCGGACGTGAAGCTGATGCTGGCCGAGACGCGCGATTCCGCGTTCACGCGCCCGGGCTGGATCTGGGAGCTCAAGTACGACGGCTACCGCCTGCTCGCCGGACGCGAGAGCGGCAAGACGATGCTTCGCTACCGCCACGGCATGGACTCGACGGCGACCTTTCCCGAGATCGCCCGGGCGGTCTCGGGACTTCCCGCCGACGCGTTCGTGCTCGACGGCGAGGTCGTCGTTCTGGACGCCAACGCGAGGCCGCGCTTCGGGCTCCTGCAGAAGCGGGGGCTTCTCCAGCGCCGCACCGACATCGAGCGAGGCGCGGTCGAGCGTCCGGCGACCTACTTCGCCTTCGACCTCCTCGGCTTCGAGGACTTCGACCTGCGCGGCCTGCCGCTCGAAACCCGCAAGTCCCTCCTCCAGCGCTTCGTCCCGCGCACGGGCCCCATCCGTTACGCCGACCACATCGAGGAGAAGGGCGAGGAGCTCATGGCCGCCGCGGGCCAGCTCGGCCTCGAAGGCGTCATCGGCAAGAAGGCGGACTCGACGTATCGCGGGGCGCGATCCGGCGACTGGATCAAGGTCAAGCTGGACCGCACGGGCGACTTCGCGGTCGTCGGGTACACGAAGCCCGACGGGTCGCGGTCCGGGTTCGGGGCGCTGCACCTCGCGTACTGGCAGGCTGGCGCCGACTGGCAGCCGGCGGCGCTGGAGGCAGTCTGATCTACGGCGGCCGCGTCGGGACGGGCTTCTCCGACAAGCTGCTCCACGAGATCCACGCCCGCCTCGAGAAGAGCGTCCGCCCGAAGCCCGCCTTCGGCGGCGCCGTTCCCACCGGGCGCGATCACGTGTGGGTGGAGCCGGAGCTCGTCGCCGAGGTCCGCTTTCGGGAGTGGACGGGCGAGGGCCTGCTTCGCCACCCCGCCTTCCTGCGCCTGCGGGACGACAAGCCGATCCAGGAGTGCATCCGCGAAGCCGACCCGGGAAGCATCGACGAGCCGGCGACGCCGCCGCCTTCGCCGGCGCGGCCCTACGAGCCGGAGGAGAAGGTCGTCCCGTTCTCGAACCTGACGAAGGTCTTCTGGCCGGTCGAGGGCTACACGAAGGGCGACCTCATCGAGTACTACCGCGCGATCTCGCCCTGGCTCCTGCCCTATCTGGCCGACCGGCCCCTCGTCATGACCCGTTATCCCGATGGGATCGACGGCAAGTCCTTCTTCCAGAAGGACGCCCCCAACTTCGCTCCCGACTGGATCCGCCTCGAGCGCATCTGGAGCGAGCACGCCGAGCGCGAGATCGACTACTTCGTCTGCGACGACCTCGAAACGCTCCTCTTCGTCGCGAACCTCGGCTCGATCCCGCTCCACATGTGGGCCAGCCGGGTCGCCGCGCCCGAACGGCCCGGACTGGTGCGTCCTCGACCTCGACCCCAAGGGCGCGCCGTTCTCGCACGTCGTCACGATCGCGAGAGCCATCCACGAGCTCTGCGAGGAGATCGAGCTGCCGAGCTTCATCAAGACCAGCGGCGCGACGGGGCTGCACGTGCTCATGCCGCTGGGCGGCCAGTGCACGCACTCCGAATCGCGCGTGCTCGGCGAGATCCTGGCGCGCGTGATCGAGCAGGAGCACGGCAAGATTGCGACGACCGCGCGGGCGCTCGGGGCGCGGGGCGGGAAGGTTTACGTGGACTATCTCCAGAACGGCCACGGCAAGACGATCGCGGGCCCCTTCTCCGCGCGGCCCGTCCCCGGAGCGACCTGCTCGGCGCCCCTGAAGTGGAGCGAGGTGAACGACAAGCTCGACCCGAAGAAGTTCACACTGAAGACGCTCCCGGCGCGGATGAAGAAGCTGAAGGACGATCCCCTCGCGCCGGTCCTGACGCTCAAGCCCGATCTTCAGAGCGCGCTGACGAAGCTGACGGGACGGCTCAAGCCGTGAGGCGAGCTTCTTCGTTCCCGCGCCCGCCGTTGCGGGCGACTCCGATCACGTCGCCGACGAGGTAGGTCAGAGCGGCCATCAGGCGCGGACGCGCGATCCGGCCTTCGGTGTCCAGGCCGCGGCGGCCGAGGGCGTCGAGCAGTTGCTCCGGCCCCGGGACGTCGACTCGGGCGAAGCGCTCGGCGGCCAACGGATAGAGGGCTCGGAGCGCGCGGCCCGTGACCCATTCGAAGTAGTAGCCGCCTCCGCGCGCCAGCACGCGGCGCACCTCGTCGAGAGCTCGCCGCCATTCCTCGACGATGTGGAGCGCGCCGAAGTCGAACACGCGTCGAACGCCGCGTCCCGAAACGGCATCCGGGAGGCGTCGCCGAGCACGAGCCGGGCGCGGGGATGCCGACGCCGCGCAACCGCGAGCATGCGCGGGTCCAGATCCAGCCCGACGACTTCGCGCGCCCCGAACGCGCGGGCGACGAGATCCAGGCCTTCGCCCCGTCCGCACCCGACCTCGAGCGCTCGACCGACGCCCGCCGCGCCTCCGAGGCGTCGGAACCTCGTCGCGATGTAGCCACGCTGGAGCCACGCCCGCAGCGGGTTGTTCATCGACGCGCGGCCGAGGGCGTGAGCACGCGATGCGCTTCAGGAACTCGGCCGCGAGCTTCGGTCCCGAGCCCGCGTCCTCGTGCTTGAAGAACACGAAGGCCTCCGACCACGGTTGCCGCGAACCTTCTCCGCCCAGGCCGCGACGGCCGCATCGTCGTAGTCCTGGCGGCGGAGCCGGAGGTATCCCCAGGGGGCCGTGGCGACGAGCGGGGTCGCCAGCTCCTCGTCTTCGGCGATGCAGAGGGCGGCGCCCTTTGCGCGCAGCGCCGCGAACACGTCCTCCTCGAACCAGGAGGCATGCCGGAACTCGAAGGCGGCGGGCGCGGCCTCGGCGGGAGCACGCCCAGAAAGGCTTCGAGCCGCGGGAGGTCTTTCTTGAGGTTGGGCGGCAGCTGGAAGAGCGTCGGTCCCAGCCGCTCGCCGAGCGTCGAGGCCGTCTGAAAGAAGTAGGCCACCTCGTCTCCCGCTTCCTTGAGGCGCTTTCGATGCGTGATCCGCTGGGACGCCTTCAGGATGAAGCGGAACTCGGCGGGAACCTGCGCGGCCCAGCCCTCGAGCATCGAGGGCTTCGGCATCCGGTAGAACGTGTTGTTGATCTCGACCGCCGGCAGCCTCGCGGAGTAGTACGCGAGCATTTCCTCCGCGGGGAGATCTTCCGGATAGAAGCTCCCCTTCCACTCCTTGTACGAGAAGCCGCTCGTCCCGGCGAGGACGCGCATGCGAGAGACTCTATACTCTCGGCCTCCAGACGCATGACCGCCCCGCGCTTCGATCCCCGACGCCGCCGTGCCGTGACGATCGCGCTCCTGCTCGTGACGGCGCTGGCGTCCTTCGAGTCGACGGTCGTCTCGACGGCGATGCCGACGATCATCGGGGATCTCGGCGGCCTCGCGCTGTACTCGTGGGTCTTCTCGATCTACCTGATGACCGCGACGGTCATGATGCCGATCTACGGCCGGCTCGCCGACATCTACGGCCGCCGGCGCATCCTGCTCATCGCGATCGCGGTCTTCCTCGCCGGCGCGATCGTCTGCGGCTTCGCGCACTCGATGCCCCAGCTCATCGCCGCCCGCGCGCTCCAGGGCCTCGGCGCCGCGGGGCTCGTCCCGATCGCGCTCACGGTGTCGGCGGATCTCTACTCGCTCGAGGAGCGCGCCCGCGTTCAGGGCCTCTTCTCGGGCGTGTGGGGCGTCGCCAGCCTGATCGGACCGCTCCTCGGCGCATGGATGACCATCTCGTTCGGATGGCGCTCGATCTTCACGATCAACATCCCGCTCGGTCTGATCGCGCTGGCGCTCGTCGCGACGCAGATGGTGGAGTCGCGGGCCGCCCTGCCCGACCCGCTGGATCTGGCCGGCGCGGCCACGCTCGTCGCCGGCATCGCGGGGCTGCTCTTCGCCGTGCTGCACCGACCCGGCGAAGGCGGCCTGGCCTTCGGCTGGCGGGCGGCCATCTTCGCGGCGGCCATCGGCTCGCTCGCGCTCTTCGTCCATCTCCAGAACCGCCGTGCACACCCGCTGGTCCCGCCGTCCCTCTTCCGGCGCATGGAGACCGCCGCTCCGTTCATCGCCGGCGTGCTCCTCGGCACGACGATCTTCGGGGTCGACACGTTCGTGCCCCTCTTCGTCCAGGGAGCGCGCGGCGGCACGGCCGGGGCCGCCGGCGCGGTCGTGACGCCGCTCGTGCTGATGTGGGCGGTCACGGCCACGCTGGCGGCGAAGCTGATCGTCCGGTTCGGGTTTCGTTTCACCGCGCGGCTCGGAGCCTCGCTGTCCCTCGCGGGCCTCGTCGCGCTGGCCGCCGCGGCGTGGTGGAACGCATCCGTGCCGTGGATCTCGGCCGCATGCGCCCTCGTGGGCATGGGCCTGGGGCCCTCCTCGATGTCGCAGGTCCTCGCGGTCCAGTCCGAGGTGCCCGAACGCCAGCGCGGCGTCGCGACGGCGCTCGTTCCCTTCTTCCGGACGCTCGGCGGCTCGGTCGGCGTGGGCGCACTGGGAGGCCTGCTGGCCATGGGGCTGGTGCGCCGGCTGGGACCCGCGGCGGAGAACGCCGGCCGGCTCCTGGTCGGCGGCAACGCCGACTCCGGCGCTCCCGTCACGATCGACCCGGCCGTGTTCCGTCTCGCGATCGAACACTCGCTTCTGCCGGTGTTCGGCGTTCTCGTCGCCCTCGCCGCCGTCAACGTCTTCGTGACGGCGCGCTTCCCCGAACGCACGGTCAAGACGGTGGAGGCTCCGGCGGAAAAGGTGATGATCTCGGTCGATTGAGCCCGGTGTCGGATTCGGGTCGGCGCGGATCCAGCTAACGCGTCGCTCGCCGCCGGTTGAGCTCGGCGTAGCCGTACACGAGCGCGAGGCTGCGGTGGGGCGCCCAGCGTTCGGCGTAGCGGCGCATGTCCTCTTCCTTCGCCTTCGAGGTCGAAGCGTGGCCGAGGAGTCCCTGCGCGAGGTACTTCACGACGCCGAGATCGCCCGCGGGGAAGATGTCGGTGCGGCCGAGGCCGCGCTGGAGACCGATCTCGGCCGTCCAGCGGCCGACCCCGCGCAGCCCGACGAGGCGCGCGATCGCGTCCTCGTCCGAGAGCGGCGCCAGGATCTCCTCCGAGAGCTCGCCGCCGGCGAACGCGCGGGCGATCTCCCGGATCGCGACGGCCTTCGAGCGGGAGAGACGGAAGCGGCGCAGCCGCGGCAGCGACTCCGAGGCCAGCGGCTCGGGCGCCGGAAACGCGACGTAGGTCTCCTTCGAGAAGCGCGCCCGGCGGCCGTAGGTCTGGCAGAGCTCGCGGCGGATGTCGTAGGCGAACTGGAGGTTTACCTGCTGCGCGAGGACGGCGGTCACGAGGGCCTCCCACAGCGACGGCACGCCCGCGATGCGGAGCCCGCGAAACGCCCGGATCGGCGCGCCGAGGATCGGATCGCCGCGATGCGAGCGATAGAACCCCGACACGGGGGTGGAGGCGCCGAGCGAACGATGGAGGACCCGGCCCGCGGCCTCGGCGGCGGCCTCGGATCCGGCGCGCGCACCTTCGAGGCCGACCCGCAGCACGGCCCGGGCGGCGGTCCCCTCCTGTTCCACCGAGAGCAGGACGCCGTTCCGCCCGATCGGCAGAAGCCGCCGGTACACGCGCCCGTCGAACCGGTCCACGACCTCGGGAAAGCGCGTGTAGCGCTCGGCCGTCAGGGCCAGCGAATACGGGCGCTCCGGGACGATGGTGAAACGTTTCATCCGCGATCTCCGCAACCCGGGATCATGCCATTTCGTTGCGACTATGATTCGCGCAGCGAACGAGGAGGACGGAATGCGTTTTCTTCTCCGGCTCCTGATCAACGCCGTGGCGCTCTGGGTCGCCGTCAAGATCGTCCCCGGCATCTCCTTCACGGGCGACTGGCTTCCCTTCCTGGGCGTCGCCCTCATCTTCGGAATCGTCAACGCGTTCATCCGCCCGATCGTCAAGCTCTTCACGCTCCCGATCATCTTCCTCACGCTCGGCCTCTTCGCCCTCGTCGTCAACGGCCTGATGCTCTGGCTGACGAGCTGGCTCTCGACGGGGCTCGGCTTCCAGTTCCACGTCGAAGGCTGTCTGGCGGCGGTCCTCGGCGCGCTCGTCGTCAGCGTCGTGAGCGCGCTGCTCTCGATGATCCTCCCGGACGGCGACTAGCCGTCGCTCCGGCTTTCGAGAAGCCTGCGCCCTACGGGCGCACCGGCGATCGGCTCGCCCGGATGCGGGCTCGACCGCTCGCCTGGCTTCTCGCTGCGCCTCCGCTCCCGCGGCGCGAGGCGTCCTCCGCTGCCCTCGCGGAGATTCCTCGCGCCGCGGGCGGAGAGACCAGCGCCTCGAGTCGAGAAATCAGACGGCGGGGAATCGGCCGGAGAGCACAGCCATCCGCTTGAGCCGAACGGCGTCTTCGGCGCGAAAGCCCCAGTCCGGGGCGCGCCAGGTCCAGTTGCCTCCGGGCTCGGCAGGCGTGTTCATGCGCGCTTCGCTGCCGAGGCCCAGCACGTCCTGGAGGGGCGCGATGGCGCGGCGGGCGACGGATCCGTAGGCGGCGCGGATGAGCGCCCAATGGACCTCGGTTCCGTCCGAGCCCAGATAGTCGTAGACGCGCTCCCGCTCCTCGGGCTTCAACGCTTCGTACCAGCCCCGCGCCGTGTCGTTGTCGTGCGTGCCGGTGTAGACGAGGGCGTTCTCCGTGTGGCGGTGCGGCAGGTACTCGCTGTCCGCTCCGTAGAACGCGAACTGGAGAACCTTCATCCCGGGAAAGCCGAGCTCCTTCAGCAGCGCCTTGACGTCGTCGTCGATGTCGCCGAGGTCCTCCGCGACGATCGGCAGGGGCGCCTCGCCGCCCACCGCGACGCGCACCGCGTCGAAGAGCTTCGCCCCCGGCCCCGGGATCCACTTTCCGTTCAGCGCCGTCGTCTCGCCCGCCGGCACCGACCAGTAGGCCGAGAACGCCCGGAAGTGATCGATGCGGAGAACGTCGCAGAGCGCGAGGTTCGCGCGCACGCGCTCGACCCACCACTCGTAGCCGCTTTCGGCGAGCGCGTCCCAGTCGTAGAGCGGATTGCCCCAGAGCTGGCCCGTTTCCGAGAAGTAGTCCGGCGGCACGCCGGAGACGGCGAGGGGTTGTCCCGTCTCATCGAGCTGGAAGATTTCGGGGTGCGACCAGACGTCCGCGGAATCCAGCGAGACGTAGATCGGCATGTCGCCCAGGATCGCGATGTCGCGTTCCTTCGCCGCCGCGCGCACGCGTTCCCACTGGCGGAAGAAGAGGTACTGGAGGTACGCCTGGTAGGAGATCTCGGCCTCGAGCTCTCCCGAGGCCCGTTCGAGAGCGTCCCGGTCGCGGAGGCGCAGGTCGCGGTCCCACGCCATCCAGGGCAATCCCGAGAAGCGCGACTTGAGCGCGGCGAAGAGCGTCCAGTCCGCGAGCCAGGCCGAGCGGGCCGGCGCCGCGCGAAACGCGGCGAGCTCCTCGCGCGCCGGCTCTCCGGCGTGCAACGCGAAGTGGTCCCAGGACTGGTGGAGGATCCGCTCCTTCCAGCGGATCACGGCATCGAAATCCACCCGCTCCTTGGGGAACGTCGGGAGGTCCTCGAAGGCCGCCACGGGAAGGAAACCGTCGCGGAGCAGGAGCTCCGGCGAGATCAGCAGCGGATTGCCGGCAAACGCGGATGCGCCCCCGTATGGCGAGCCGCCGCCTCCGATGATCGTCAGCGGCAGGACCTGCCAGAGGGTCTGGCCGGCCGACTTCGCCCAGTCGAGGAAGCGGTCGACCCACGGACCGAAGTCGCCGATGCCGAACGGCCCGGGAAGCGACGCGGGATGAAGGAGGATTCCGGCGGAACGGGATTCCGGGGATGTCACGAAACGGGAGTGTAGCGCCTGGCCTCCCGGCTCTTCTCGCCCCACCAGACGATGAGACCCATGTCGTTGGGGTGCGCGAGATCGCGATGCACCGGGCGGACGCGCACGGTATAGCCGAGGTTCTCGTCCTGCGGCTTGCGGTGCGTCAGGCGGAAGACGCCGGTCTCGCCCTCGCGCGCCGCGGGCTCGAGCCGCGTCGCGGTTCCGGACTCGAGATGTCCATCCAATTCGATCGGCCCCTCGAAGAGCTCGACCGAGACTTCCGACGCATCGAGCGGACCGAGGTGGACCCGCGCCAGCACGTCGAAGGGCGCGGCGGGCGGGAGCGTCGCGGGATCCGGCACGATCTCGACGCTCTCGAAACGGACGCCGGGCCAGGCGCCGCGCACCCGTTCCTTCCAGGCGACGAGGCGTTTCAGCGGCTCGCGGCCGCCATCTTTCATCGCCCGGCGGTAGAACGCGCCCGGCAGATAGCAGTACTTGAGGTACTCCGTGACCATGCGGTCGGACGAGAACTCCTCGGCCACCTTCGAGGCCGAGACGATCATGCGGTCGAGCCAGCGCTGCGGGGTGCCCGAGGCATCGCGGTCGAAGAACATCGGCAGGACCCGCTTCTCGAGCGTGTCGTACAGCGCGCGGACGATCTCTTCCTCGGGGGCATGGTCCGTGGCGTCGCCGACGACGAAGCCGGCCTCGTCGTGGGGCGCCTCGTCCCACCAACCGTCGAGGACCGAGAGGTTCAGGGCACCGTTCATCGCGGCCTTCATGCCCGACGTGCCGGACGCCTCGCGCGGACGCTCCGGGGTGTTCAGCCAGACGTCGCATCCCGCGACGAGAGCGCGGGCGAGCCCCATGTCGTAGTCGGACAGGAAGACGACGCGTCCCCGGAACTCCGGGCGCTCGGCGGCCATCGCGACGGCGCGGAGATACTCCTTGCCGTCCTCGTCGCGGGGGTGGGCCTTGCCGGCGAAGAGAATCTGCACGGGGCGGCCGATCTGGTGGAGCAGGTACTCCAGGCGCTTGGGCTCGCGGAAGAGGAGCGTCGCCCGCTTGTACGTCGCGAAGCGCCGGGCGAAACCGATCGTGAGGGCCTTGGGATCCAGGACGCGGCCCGCTTCGGCGATGTCTTCCTCGCGGGCGCCCTGGCGCCGTTTCTCCTCGGCGAGCTTTTCGCGGCACACGGCCACGAGCCTCGCGCGAAGGGCCTCATGGCCCTGCCAGAGCTCCGTCCGGTCGACGGCCTCGGGCGTTTCGACGACGCCCGTCCGCGCGATCTCGGGCGCCGTCCAGGTCGCCGCGTGCACGCCGTTGGTGATCGGGATGATCGGGATCTCGGAGAGCGGCAGATCCGGAGCCACATTGCGCCAGAGCCGCCGCGAGACATCGGCGTGGAGCTTCGAGACGGCGTTCTGGTGCGTCGAGAGGCGCATCGCGAGGACCGCCATCGAGAAGAGCTCCCGCCCCTCTTCTCCGACCTCGCGGCCGAGATCGAAGAACTCGTCGAAGGAGATGCCGAGCTCGTTGACGTAGCCGGCGAAATATTTCCAGAGAAGCTCCGGCGTGAAGACGTCGATGCCCGCGGGGACGGGCGTGTGCGTGGTGAAAACGTTTCCGCTGGTCGCGCCTTCGCGGGCCTCGGCGAACGTGAGGTTCTCTTCCTGCACGAGCCGGCGGATCTTCTCGAGGGACACGAAAGCCGCGTGGCCCTCGTTGATGTGGCGAATCGTCGGCCAGAGCTGGAGCTTCTCGAGGGCGCGCGAGCCGCCGATGCCCAGCACGATCTCCTGCTGGAGGCGCATCTCATGGCCGCCGCCGTAGAGACGGGCGGTGACCTCGCGGTCGGGAGCGTCGTTTTCCGGAAGGTTCGAGTCGAGGAGCAGGACCGGAACGCGGCCGACCTTGGCCATCCGGATCAGGAGGTTCACGTTCCGCCCGGCGAGGTTCACCGAAACCACGGGCGGGCTGCCGTCGGGCGTTTCGGCGATCGAGAGCGGCAGCTCGTCGGGCTCGAGCACGGGGTACGCCTCGGACTGGCGTCCCTCGCTGCTGAGGACCTGGCGGAAGTAGCCCTCGCGGTAGAACAGACCCACGCCCGTCATGGGAACGCCGAGATCGCTCGCGGACTTCAGAAGGTCGCCGGCCAGGATGCCGAGGCCTCCGGCGTAAATCGGGAGGATCTCGGTCAGCCCGAACTCGGCCGAGAAGTACGCGATGCGCTCTCCGCGGGCCACGAGCTCGCGCGCCGCCGCGTCCTTCGGCTCGGCCCGGTCCTCCTCGGCCAGCCGGGCCACCATCCCGAGGACGTGGCCCTGCAGGTCCGGATCCTCGGCGGCACGCCAGAGTCTCTCGGCGGAGACCTCGCGGAAAAGGCGCACCGGATTGCCGCGCACTCGCCGCCAGGCGTCCGGATCGACCCGCTCGAAGAGCGCACGAATGTCGGCGCGCCACGTCCAACGCAGGTCGTGGGCCAGGGCGAAGAGAGGAAGCAGCTTTTCGGGTACGCCGGAAACCCGAAGTGCCTTTTCGAGGACGGGTGTCAATCCAACAGGGAGTGTACCAGAGCGAATCGACAGCACTAGCCGCTGTGGCTCCGGGTCTGTGTCTCCGGGTCATCGGACGCATGCGCATCGCTCGACGCGCACTGCAAGTTTCTCGCCGAGCGCGCGGAAGCGGTCGACCCACTGGGCCGCCGACGAGGAGCCGCCGTCGGCGGAGCGCCGCATCACCGGGAGAACGGTCCGGGCGAGCTCGTAGTACGCGTTCTGCGCCTTCCCGAAGTCGACCTCGAAGGACAGCGACTTCGCGAGAGCCACCACGCCCTCGAACGTCTCGACGAGGTCGGCGTCGTCGGGCTTTCGCGGCGAGCCGGCCGGCGAGACGCGAGAGCGTCTGCTCGAGCGCGAGGCCCGAGGCCGTCCTCGTGCAGGGTGATGCCGGCGCGCCCCGCCTCGTCGAGGAGGGACCGCATCGTGGCGATCTCGGGGAGCGGCTCCTCGAGCGCCTGCTTGAAGCCCGTCGCGAGCGCCCGCTCCGCGGCGATCGCGAATCCGCGCGGCAGCCGGACGCCATGGCCCGCCAGAAAACGCATCAGCGGCGCGTGCTCCTCGTAGAGGCGGCGATAGACGTCGTCGGCGTGCTCGAGCGCCGAGGCCAGGATGATCCGGACGACCTGCCGCTGCTCGTCGCGGAAGAGCAGGCGGAGCGTGTAGACGTCGGAGCCGAAGCGCCGGTCGACGAGCCGCAGCGTCTCCGTCAGGTCCGCGGCGCCGAAGGGCGTGGAGACCTCCTTCACGAGCGCCTCGTACTCGGCCTCGCCGGGAAAAGGGATCACGCCGCCCGAGAAGTTGTGGTCCCCCAGATGGAGGACGCCGAAGACGACCCGATCGGACTCCTCGGTGATGGTCGACGTGACCCGGACGCGCCCCAGCGCGAGCCGCGCGCGGCCGCTCGTGAACCGGTGCGCGTCCTCCCGATCGACGCGATAGCAGTACACCGGCGCGCTGTCGGCATACTCCGTGAAAAGGGAGGACACGCCGTAGTGCGCCGCCACGCGCGACAGCGTGACGCGGGCGGGGCCGACCGAGTC
The DNA here is from genome assembly GCA_963749265.1 of uncultured Acidobacteriota bacterium. Classification (GTDB taxonomy): domain Bacteria; phylum Acidobacteriota; class Thermoanaerobaculia; order UBA5066; family Gp7-AA6; genus DAHUXD01. The sequence continues at coordinate 67,904 of CAVVML010000013.1, forward strand.
CTCGTAGACGCGCCGGCCGTCGCCGGCTTCGGGAACGTTGCTCTTCGCCTTCGAGAGCGTCTCCAGAAACGGCGTTTCGAGATCGACGTCCGGGAAGAGCTTCCGCGAGAGCTCCAGCGCCCGGCCGGCGTACTGGAGGATCTGGCGGGCCTCGATGCCGGAGATGTCGTCGAAGAACCAGCCGCAGCTGGTGTACATGAGCTGCGCGTGCCGCTCCAGCTCGAGGAGCTCGAGGGCCCGGATGCGCTCGGGTTCCTTGAGCGGCCGCTGGCCGTGGCGGACGAAATGACGGCCGACGCTTTCGGGCGAGCGGTCGAGGATCACGCCGATGTAGTCCTCGCGCGCCGCCCACGGATCGCGGAACAGCTCTCCCGCGGCCTTTTCGTAGAGGGGCGTCAGAGCGTCCCGCAGGCCGTCGAGCGCCTCGCGCAGCGGCGCGCGCCACGCCTGGTTCCATCCCGGGTGCGCGTTCGTCTGGCAGCCGCAGTCGCTCCGCCAGCGCTCGACGCCGTGCGCGCAGCTCCACGAAGTCGCTTCGACGATGCGGACCTCGTCTTCGGGAGGATGCTTTTCGAGGAACTCGCCGTAGTTCGTGAGCCGGCCGCGCCCCGACTCCGTGATCGTCCGCAGCGCGTAAGCCAGCGCCATGTCGCCGTGGCGGTGATGGTGGCCGTAGGTTTCGCCGTCCGAAGCGACGTGGACGAGCTGGGGACGGCCGCGCGCATCGTCGAAGGCGCCCATGAGTCGCTCGGCGAGATGATCGCCGCGGGAGAGCAGCACCGGATCGAAGGCGACGGCGCGCGAGACGGGGCCGTCGTAGAAAAAGACCGCGATGGACTTGCCGGACGGAAGCGGGACGCGGTACGGGCGCGTCGGGTCGATGCCCTCGGCCGGGATCGGAGCCCAGTCGCCGCCGGCGGAACGCAGGTGGCTCGCCTGGTGCGGCGCGAGGATCGTGAAGCGGATTCCGGCCGCCGCGAGCGCTTCGAGCGAGGCGGTGTCCACGGCGGTCTCCGGGCAGCCACATGCCTTCCGGCGGCCGGCCGAACCGACGCTCGAAATCGCGGACGCCCCAGCGGACCTGCGTCGCCTTGTCGCGCGGGTCGGCGAGCGGCAGGATCGCGTGGTTGTACGGCTGCGCGATCGCCGAGCCGTGCCCCGAGAAGCGCTCGGCGCTCTTCCGGTCGGCCTCCAGGATCGCCGCGTAGACGTCGGGCCGCTTGGCCTCCAGCCACGACAGCAGCGTCGGGCCGAAGTTGAAGCTCATCGACTCGTAGTTGTTGACGATCTCGACGATGCGGTTCTCTCCGTCGAGGATCCGCGCGCGTGCGTTCGCCGCATAGCACTCGGCCGTGATGCGCTCGTTCCAGTCGTGGTACGGGTACGCCGACTCCTGCGCCTCGACCGCCTCGAGCCAGGGGTTCTCGCGCGGCGGCTGGTAGAAGTGGCCGTGGATGCAGACGAAGCGGTCCACGGCCTATACCGCCGTGAGGACCACCTCGGCGTCCTCCGATTCCGCGTCGTCCGTCACGACGAGACCGGTCTCCTTCGGCCGCTTCGAGCACGGCCTTCTCCGGCGAGGGCACCGGCTTCAGAAACAGGGCCCCGAGGGGCGGCAGCGACAGCGCGAGGCTGTGGGAGCGGCCATGGACCGCGACCCCGAGCGCCACCGCGCGGCCCATGTTCCCCACGCCGCTCCCCCCGTAGACCGTCGCGTCGCTGTTGCCGATCTCCGTCCAGTCCTCTCCGCCGTCGACGCCGACGAGATACCCGTGGCGCGGGACGGGAGTGAAGTTGAAGACCGCGACGACGCGCTCCGCCGGCGTCTTGCCCCGACGCTCGAGCGACACGACGCTGTAGTCCGCGTCGTTGCAGTCGATCCATTCGAACCCGCGCGGGTCGAAGTCGAGCTCGTGGAGCGCGGGCTCCGCGGCGAGCATCCGGTTCAGGTCCCGAACCCAGAGGCGCACGCCCGCGTGCCGGGAGCTCGCATCGTCGAGCAGGTGCCAGTCGAGGCTCGTGTCGTGGTTCCACTCCTTCCACTGGCCGAACTCCCCTCCCATGAAGAGGAGCTTCTTGCCGGGCAGGGCCCACATGTACGCAAGGAGGAGCCTCAGGTTCGCCGCCATCTTCCAGGCGTCGTTTCCCGGCATTTTCGAGATCAGCGACTTCTTCAGGTGCACGACCTCGTCGTGCGACAGCGGCAGGACGAAGTTTTCCGAATAGGCGTACATCCGCCGGAACGTGAGCTTGCCGTGGTGAAACTTGCGGTGGATGGGATCGAGCTCCATGTAGTCGAGCGTGTCGTTCATCCAGCCCATGTCCCACTTCATCGAGAAGCCGAGGCCGCCGATGTAGGTGGGCCGCGAGACCATCGGCCAGGACGTGGACTCCTCGGCGATCGTCACGGCGTCGGGGAAGCTCCGGCCGATCTCTTCGTTCAGCTTGCGGAGGAAGACGATCGCGTCGATGTTCTCCCGCCCGCCGAACTCGTTCGGCACCCACTCGCCCGCCTTCCGGGAAAAGTCGAGATAGATCATCGAGGCGACCGCGTCGACACGCAGGCCGTCGATGTGAAAGCGGTCCAGCCAGTAGAGTCCCGAGGAGAGCAGGAAGCTCCGGACCTCGTGCCGGCCGTAGTTGAAGACGCAGCTCCCCCAGTCGGGTTGATAGCCCTTCCGCCAGTCGGCATGTTCGTACAGGTGCGTCCCGTCGAAGTAGACGAGACCGTGCTCGTCGGACGGAAAGTGCGACGGCACCCAGTCGAGGAGGACGCCGATGCCGGCCTGGTGCAGCGTGTCGACGAGATACATGAAGTCCTGGGGCGTCCCGAAGCGCGACGTCGGCGCGAAGTAGCCGGTCGTCTGGTAGCCCCAGGAGCCGGTGAACGGATGCTCCGTGACCGGCAGGAGCTGGACGTGCGTGAAGCCCATCGCGCGCGCGTACTCCGCGAGCAGCGGCGCAGTCTCGCGGTACGTCAGCGACCGGTTGCCCTCGTCGGGCACGCGGCGCCAGGAGCCCAGGTGGACCTCGTAGATGGACATCGCCGACGACGTGAAGGGATGATCGCGGCGCGTCCGCATCCACTCCCCGTCGCCCCACGTGTAGTCCAGGTCCCACACGACCGAGCCCGTGCGGGGAGGCACCTCATGCCGCACGCCGTAGGGGTCGGCCTTGTCGACCGTGTAGCCCTGGACGCGGGAGAGGATGCGGTACTTGTAGATGGCGCCCCGGGAGACTCCGGGCACGAAACCGTCCCAGATGCCGGAGCTTCCGACCGGCTGGAGCAGGTGCTTCTCGGGATTCCAGCCGTTGAAGTCGCCCACGACCGAGACCGCGGCCGCGTTCGGCGCCCAGACCGAGAACTGCGTGCCGGCGACGCCGCCGAGGGTCCGGGGATGCGCGCCGAGCTTCTCGTAGAGCCGGGCGTGGTTGCCCTCGTTGAAGAGAAAGAGGTCGTCGGCCGTCAGGAGCTCTTCCCCGTAGCGCGGCGGTCCCGCCGCCTGCGGCGGCCGCGTCCTTCTCTTTTCGGCCAGTCGAGCCTCCTCGTGCGGAGGCAGTCTACCTTTGTGGGTCGGCCCCTCAATCTCCCCGTAATGCTGTGATCGGATCTGACTTTTGGGGTCGGTCTCTCAATCCCCCCGTAGTGCTGTGATCGGATCTACGCGGACGGCGCGGCGCGCGGGGACGAGGGCCGCCACGAGACCCACGGCCGCGAGGACGGCCGCCGCGGCCGCGAGCGTGCCGAAGTCCCGCGGCCCGACGCCATAGAGGAGCTTCTGCAGCAGACGCGTCATCAGGAGCGCGCCGACGAGGCCCGCCGCGAGCCCGGCGCCCACGAGGCCGACCGTCTGCCGCAGCACGAGCCAGACGATGTCCCGCGGCCGTCCGCCGAGGGCCACGCGCACGCCGATCTCGCTCGACCGCTGTGCGACCGTGTACGCGAGGATCCCGTAGATCCCGATCCCCGCGAGAAGCAGCGCGAGCATCGCCAGGGCCGCGGCGATCACGGTCGTGAAGCGGGCCGAGGTGGCGGCCTGCTTCACGTAGTCCTCGAGGAGGCGGACCTTTGAAACCGCGAGGTCGGGATCGAGCTTCGCGACGACCCCACGCGCGGAGGTCGCGAACGTTCGGGCATCCGAGCCCGGGGCCGCCCGCAGCGTGAACGCCAGCTCGGGCCGCACGCTCTGGAAATACGGCACGTAGACCTGGCCCCGGCCGTCGGCGCCGAGATCGCGATAGCGCACGTGCCGGACCAGGCCGACGACCTCGGCGAGCGTCGAGTCGAACGAGCCTTCGTGAATGAAGGAGACGTTGAGCCGCTTCCCGATCGGGTCCTCGCCGGGCCAGGTCCGCTTCGCGAGCGTCTCGTCGACCACGATGACGTTCGGATGCCCGGCGTCGTCGGCGTCGGTGAAGGTCCGCCCGCGCGTCACGTCGGCGCCGAGGCTCTCGAAGAATCCCGGGAGCACCGCCCGGTGATCGGCCATCGCGTTGTTCTTCTCGGACTCGGGCGCGCCTTCCCTCCAGTAGTACTCGTACCAGTTCGGATAGTCGTCGAACGGCAGGTGCGAAACCGCGCCGACGGCCTCGACGCCCGGGAGCGCTGCGAGCCTCTCGGAAAGAGTTTTCGCGAGGCGCCGCCGGGACGCGTCGTCCGGATATCGCCCTCCCTGCGCGGAGACCTGAAAGGTCAGCGTTCCCTCGGGGCGGAACCCGGGATCCGCCCCCGAGAGGGCGACGAAGGTCCGGACGAGAAGGCCCGCGCCGACCAGCAGCAGGAAGCCCAGCGCGACCTCGGCAAACACGAGAATCCGCTGCGGCCGGGTGCGTCCGCCGCCAGGCGCCGAGCCGCGTCCGCCTTCCTGGAGCGCCCGTGAAAGATCCCGGCGCGAGGCTGTCACGGCGGGAGCGAGCCCGCAGATGAGGCCCGTCGCTCCGGCGAGCAGCAGCGTGAATGCGAGCACGGTCCAGGAGAGCCCCGTCGGGGCGAGCCGGGAGAGGCTCGCGGGACGCAGGGCCAGGAGCGCCGCGAGGCCGAGGCGGCCGACGAGCAGTCCGAGCAACGCTCCCAGACCCGAGAGGACCAGGCTCTCGGTCAGCAGCTGCCGCGCGATGCGGCCGCGGCTCGCGCCGAGGGCGGCGCGAAGACCGATCTCCTTCTCGCGCCGGGTCGCGCGGGCGAGCAGCAGGTTGGCGACATTGGCGCAGGCGATGAGGACGACCAGCCCAACGCCGGCAAAGAGGGCCAGGAGCGCGGGCCGCACGTCCCGCACGGCGTCGGCGTGGAGCGGCACGACCTGCAGCTCGAGGCCCGGCGTCGCGTACTCGGCGAACTCGGCCCGAAGCCGGTCGGCGATCGCGGACGACTTCGGCCTGCGCACTCGCCGTCGTCGCGCCGGGAGCGAGGCGGGCCACCATCCGGATCCAGCCCATGTCGCGAGGCATCTCGGAAAGGTCGCGGCCGAACGTCGTGAAGATCTCGATTCCCGGCGGAACGCTCGAGTCGGCGGCGAAGAGGACATCGAAGCCCGCGGGCATGACCCCGACGATGGTCGCGAGGCCCCCGTCGATGCGCACCGCCTTGCCGATGGCCGCGGGATCGCCGCCGAAGCGCCGACGCCAGAAACCGTCGGAGAGCACCACGGACCGATCGCCCGCGCTTCCTTCGTCGGACGGCAGGAGCGTCCGTCCCAGCGCCGGAGGGACGCCGAAGATGGGGAGGAAGTTCGCGGTCGTCAGCGCGAGGCGGACGCGTTCCGGCTCGCCCTCCCCCGTCAGCGATCCCGCTCCCACCCAGATGCCGGCGACCTCCGCGAGCTCGCGGCTGCGGCGGCGGATCTCCAGGACCTCGTGGCCGGAGGCGGGCACGCGCGGCTGACGGGCCTCGCGGTAGTCCGTCCAGAGCATGACGAGCCGGGACGGATCGGCGTACGGAAGGGGCGCGATGAGCGTGGCGTCGAGGACCGTGAAGATCGCGGTGTTCGCGCCGATGCCGAGCGCGAGCGTCGCGACCGCGACGACCGAGAATCCCGGGCTGCGCCCGAGCATGCGGAGCGCGTAGCGGAAGTCCTGCCAGAAGGCTTCGAGCCCCGCGCCGGCGCGCGACTCCCGGACGGCCTCCTCGACCTGCGTGACGCCCCCGAGATCGATCCGCGCCTTGCGGCGCGCCTCTTCCGGGCTCATCCCGGCAGCCTCGTTCTCGTCGGCGAGCATCTCGACCGCCGAGGCGACCTCGTCCTCGAGGTCCCGCTCGACGCGAGGACGCCGAAAGAGATTGCGCGCGAGGCTGCGGATCCGCGAGCCGCGGCGCGCATGGCTACGTCGACTCCAGGGCCAGCCCGATCGCCGCCGCGACGCGACCCCATTCCCGCGCTTCCGCGGCGAGCTGCTTCTGGCCGGCCTTCGTGAGCGTGTAGAAACGGGCGCGGCGGTTGTTCTCGGACCGGCCCCAGGACGCGGCGACCCAGCCGTTCTCCTCGAGCCGGTTGAGCGCCGGAAAGAGCGAGCCCGGTTTGACGTCGAACGCGCCGCGCGTGATGAGCCCGATCCGCCGCGAGACGCCGAGCCCGTGGAGCGGACCGCCGGCGAGCGCCTTGAGGACCAGGAGGTCCAGGGTGCCCTGCAGGAGATCGGCCTTCTCGTCGTCATCGCCTTCCTACAGACAGTCTATACGAAAGGCCGGCCGAGTTTCGGACCGAAGCCCGTGCGACCCCGCCGGAGGCCAATGGTGTCGTAATGCGCGCGCCATGGACGGAACCGCGCTCGTCGTCTGCGACGGCTTCTTCGACACCGCGAACGGAAAGACCGCCCACGGCCTCGTCCGCGGGACCGAGCGCTACCGCGTCCTCGGCGTGGTCGACGCGCCGACGGCCGGCCGCGACGCCGGCGAGGTGCTCGACGGCCGCAAGCGCGGGATCCCGATCTTCGCGAGCATTCCGGAAGCGCTTCGGGTCCTCGGAGACGACTCCGGACTTCTGCGTCGTCGGCGTGGCGACCTCGGGCGGCCGGGTCACGCCCGGCCTCCGCGGCCTGCTCGCCGAAGCGATCTCCCTCGGGATGTCGGTCGTCAACGGGCTCCACGAGTTCGTGTCCGACGATCCCGAGCTCGTCGCCGCGGCCGCCGCGAAGGGCGTGTCCATCACGGACGTCCGGAAGACCGCGAAGCGGACGGATCTGCACTTCTGGAGCGGCGACATCCGCGAGGTCCGCGCTCCCCGCATCGCCGTTCTGGGGACCGACTGCGCCCTCGGCAAGAGGACGACGGCCCGCTTTCTGATGGAGGCCTGCCGGCGAGCCGGTCTTCGGACCGAGCTCATCTTCACGGGCCAGACCGGCTGGATGCAGGGCGCGCCCTATGGCTTCATCTTCGATTCCATTCCGAACGATTTCGTCTCGGGCGAGCTGGAGCATGCCGTCGTCTCCTGCTGGAGGAACGCAAAGCCCGACCTCATCCTCTTCGAGGGACAGTCGGCGCTGCGCAATCCTTCGGGGCCGTGCGGATCCGAGTTCCTGCTTTCGGGCGGAGCGAAAGGCGTCATCCTCCAGCACGCGCCGGCCCGCGAGTTCTACGAAGGGCTCGAGGAGCTGGGCGAATCCGCGCGGATCCCGCCGCTGGCGGACGAGATCGCTTTGATTCGAAGCTATGGCGCGCGGACGCTGGCGGTCACGCTGAACGGCGAGCATCAGGACGCCCGCAGAGCTGCGCGCCGACCAGAAGCGCTATCGCGTCGAGCTCGGGATTCCGGTCGTTCTTCCCGCTCGAGGACGGCGTCGAGGAGCTCGTTCCCCTCGTGCGCGACTTCGTGGCCCGCGAGACCCGGTGATGGATCGCGGCGGCATGCGCATCCGGTCGATCGCGGTCTCCCCCGAGCGGTTTCCGTTGACTCGCCCCTACGCCATCGCGGGACAGGAGCCGGTGACCGAGGTCGAGAACGTCGTCGTGCGCATCGAGACGGAGGACGGCCTCACGGGCTTCGGCGCGGGCTCCCCCGGCGAGCACGTCACCGGCGAGACGAACGAGAGCTGTCGCGCCGCGCCTGACGCCCGGCAACCTCGAGTGGCTGCGCGGCCGCGACGTCCGGACCCTCCGCGCGCTCTGCCGCGAATCGGCCGAGCGCTTCCCGTTGACGCCCGCCGCTCGGGCGGCCGTCGACATCGCGCTGCACGACCTCCTCGGCCAGCGCGCCGGCCTTCCGCTGGCGGACGTTCTCGGGCGCGCCCACGACGCGCTCCCGACCTCGATCACGATCGGCATCAAATCGCTGCGAGGAGACTCTGGCCGAGGCCGACGAGTACCTCGGCCCGGGGATTCCGGGTCCTCAAGGTCAAGATCGGGGATTCCCTCGACGGAGACATGGAGCGCCTGGAGAAGCTCCGCGAGCACGTCGGCCGCCGGGCCGTGATCCGCGTCGACGCCAACATCGGCTACACGATCGAGCAGACGGAACGCTTCTTCGAGCGCACGGCGCCGCTCGACATCGAGTTCGTCGAGCAGCCCGTGACGCGCGAGACCTTCGACCTCGTCCGGGGACTTCCGGCGGCGTGGCGGCGGCGGATCGCGGCGGACGAGAGCCTCCACGGCGAAAACGGACGCGCTCGACCTCGCCGGCCCGCCGGGCGATCCCGCCTGCGGCATCTACAACATCAAGCTCATGAAGTGCGGCGGCGTCTGGCCGGCGCTCCGCATCGCGGCCATCGCGGAGACGGCGGGCGTCTCGCTCATGTGGGGCTGCATGGACGAGAGCCGCATCTCGATCGCGGCCGCCCTCCACGCCGCCTTCGCCTCGCCGGCGACGCGCTACCTCGACCTCGACGGCTCGCTCGACCTCGCCCGCGACGTCGTGTCGGGAGGATTCACGCTCGAGGACGGCGTGATGCGAACGACGGGAGCCTCGGGATTGGGAGTGGCGCCGGTGTAGGAGAGTCGAATTGTCGAAGGGTCTAAAGGGTCGAAATGCTTCGACTCTGACTTACGTTTCGACATTTCGACACTTCGACACTTCGACTTCGGTCTAAGCCCAGGCCGGCGCGTTCCCCCGGTAGGGGCGCCAGACCAGGCGCACCGGTTTCACGGTGATGTCGGTCTTCTTCGGGCGCACGGAGAGGCGCTCGAGCTTTTCGTTCAGGGGATCGGTCGCGGCGGAGCGGGCCGCCAGCTCTTCCGCGAGCTCGGCTTCGAGCGCCTGAATCTGCTGGCGAACGGCCTCCGCCGACTCCTGGGCGCGCTGGACGTCGCCGGCCTGTTTCATCGTCCGTCCCGCTCCGCGCGCCGCCGTCGTGGCGCGGCCGATGGTCGTCGTCGAGATCGTCTTGCGGCCGAAGAGGGCGCCGAGCACGGTCGCCCCGACGGAGATCGCCGTCTGGACTCCGGCCTGCATCGATTCCTGCTTCTCGCGCCCGACCGTCTGCTCGGCCCGGCGGAGCCGCTCCTGGAGCGAGGCGAGCTTCGCGGCGTACTTCTGGCGGAGCCGGTCGGCCTCGGCGTCACGACCCTCGCGCGCCTCGTGCTGCAGCCGCGCGCGGAAGTCCGCCTCGCTCTCGCCCGGCTTCGACACCGCTCCGGCCGACGGGCTCTTAAAGAGCTCGAGGGCGTTCTCCCGATAGAGCCAGGTCGCGAAGTCTTTGCCCCAGGCGTCGGCCGATTTGGCCGACACGGCGGTCCCGAGGCTCGCGAAGCCGGCGCTTTCACCGTCTTCGGGCTCCGGCGCGAGGTCCTCCGGAGCGAAATCCGGCTCCTCTCCGCCGCTCCAGTCGAGCGCGCTTCGAGAGAGGGACGATCCGCGAGACCTTCTCGGTCGAGGTCACGCCGCTCTTCGCGTCGCGGAAGAAAACTTCGGCGTCGGCCAGGACGGCCGGGTGATAAACGAGGTCGCCCGCCGAGCCTCGCGCGGGCACGAAGAGCTGAGACACCCCGGGAGGGAGCACCGGCCGCGCGCCTCCCGATGCCACCGCTGCGACCGGCGCGGCCGCTTTCTTCGCTGGAGCCTCTGCCGCCGCTCTCCCGCGGACGGGATCCATCAGCGTCTTGATCTGCGCGCGGGTCAGCGGCCCGCGCAGATACGACATCGCCCAGCGCGTCTCGAAGACCACCGGCGCGTCCTCGTGGACGTTGTTGAGCAGGAACACGCGGCTGCCGAGACCGGCCAGCGTCTGTTCCATCCTGCCGCGGTCGAACTTCTGCGACGCGCTTGCGGCCGCGCCCTCGAGCCCCTCGAGCACGCGCGCCTTGTCGCGCTCGGTCTGGAGACGGCCGAGAAACCAGGTGCCCGTGTTCGCGAGGCCCTTGTAGTCGAGGTCCACCGGGTTCTGCGTGGCGAGGACGACCCCGAGGCCGAAGGCGCGGCCCTGCTTCAGGAGAGTCAGCAGCGGCGCCTTCGCCGGGGGCGTCGCGACCGGGGGGAAGTATCCGGCGATCTCGTCCATGTAGAGGATGGCCCGCAGGCTCGTCGTCCCCGACTGCGCGCGCATCCACGCCAGCGTCTGGTTCAGGAGCAGCGTCACGAAGAACATCCGTTCCGCGTCGGAGAGGTGCGCGATCGAGAAGATCGTCACGCGCGGCTTCCCCGCCGCCGTCCGGAGGAGCGTGCCGACCTCGAGCGGCTCGCCCTCGAGCCAGGAGGCGAACCCCGGGGCGGCGAGCAGGTTGTTGAGGCTCATCGCGAGCGCGAACCGCTCCTTCGCCGGGAAGAACGACTCGAGGTCCACGACGCCGATCTTGTCCGTCGGCGGCGTCTGGATGCGGGAGATCAGAGCGGCGAGGTCGAGGTCCTCGCCCTTCTTCCACGCCGTGGCGAGGATCGTCGAGACGAGGATGTGCTCGCGGCTCTTCAGCGGATCGGCGTCGACGCCCGCGAGCGTGAGGAGTCCGGTCGCCGTCGAGGAGACGCGCTCGCGCAGCGCCTCTTCGTCGTCGCGCGCGGACTCCGGAGGCGCCGCGAAGGATTTCAGGATCGACACCGGAAGGCCGGCCGAGGAGCCCGGCGTGTAGATCGCGAACTCCGCGGCGTCCTTGAGCCGCCGGATCCGCTCGCCGTCCTGGCCCCACTCGGCGAGGCCTTTCGCCCAGAGCTCGGCCTGCTGCTTCGCGAAGTCGTCCGGAGACATCCCCTTGCGCGCCGCGTCGTCCTCGTTGATCCACGGGCGGAAGTCCGCGGGCGAGAGATCGGGAAACGTCAGCAGCAGGTCGCAGAGGTCGCCCTTCGGGTCGATCAGGATGGCGGGCACGCCGTCGATGGCGGCCTCCTCGATCAGCGAGAGGCAGAGGCCCGTCTTCCCGCTGCCCGTCATGCCGACGCAGACCGCGTGCGTCACGAGGTCGCGCGAGTCGTAGAGGAGGAGGTCGTCGAGCCGCTTCTTCTTCGCGAGGTCGTAGCGACTTGCCCAGATAGAAGACACCGAGCTTCTCGAAGTCCTGCATGGGCCGGATCATAGTCAGAACTGAGGCCTTTTCGGCTAGACTCGCGGGCCTGCGAGAACCCTCGAATTGATCGGCACCAAACTCGCGAACCGGTACGAGATCCTCGGGGAGCTCGGCCGCGGCGGCATGGGCGTCGTCTACAGGGCGAAGGACCCCATGCTCAGCCGCGAGGTCGCCGTCAAGCTGATTTCCTCGAACGACCTGACCCGGGAGCTCGAGGAGCGATTCCTGCGCGAGGCGCAGCTCGTCGCCCAGATGGATCACCCGGCCATCGTGCCGATTCACGATCTCGGGCGGGACCAGGGCTCGCTCTTCTTCGTGATGCCGCTCGTCGGTGGAACGACGCTGCTCCGGCTGATCCGAGACCAATCGCTGCGGCTCGGAGAGGTCGTGGACATCGGCATCCAGGTCGCCGAGGCCCTCGACTACAGCCACTCGCGCGGCGTCGTCCATCGCGACATCAAGCCGGCCAACATCATGGTCGACCCGCGAGGAGGGAGGCCCGGGCGTCCGCGTGCGCGTCATGGACTTCGGCCTCGCGCACGCGGCGACCGAATCCCGGCTGACCAAGACGGGCACGCTCGTCGGAACGGTCGCGTATCTCTCGCCAGAGCAGGTCGCCTCGCGGGCCTTCGACGGGCGCTCCGACATCTACTCGCTGGGCGTCGTTCTCTACGAGTGCCTCGTCGGGCGAGCCGCCCTTCACGGGGGAGGTCCAGTCGATCCTGTACCGCATCGTCCACGAGGTCCCGCAGCCGCCGCGCGGGCTCGGCGCCGAGATCCGCGAGGAGCTCCAGGACATCGTGCTGCGCTGCCTCGAGAAGGATCCCGGCAAGCGTCCCAGAAGGCGGGCCAGATCGCCGAAGCGCTCAAGCGCCACCGGTCGAGCCTCGCGACCGACGAGTTCCAGATGTCGGTCGTTCTCTCCGGGAGCCGCGTCATCCAGCGCCCGGCCTCCTCCGTTTTCGTCGGCCGCGAGAAGGAGTTCGCGGAGCTCCAGCGCCGCCTGAACGCCGCGATTGCCGGCGAGGGCCAGTTCGCAGTCGTGGCCGGGGAGCCCGGGATCGGCAAGACACGCCTGCTCGAGGAGCTCAAGAACCTCGCCGTGGTCCGGAAGATCCGCGTCCTCTACGGGCGCTTCGTCGAGCAGGACCGGTCCTTCTCCTACCAGGGCTTCTGCGAGCTCATCGAGGACTACTTCCAGTCGCGCGACGCCGGCAGCTTCCTCCGAGCGGCCCGACTTCTCCGACCTGGCCCCGGACCTGATCGCGCTTTTCCCCCAGCTTTCGGAGATCGGAGAGCTCCGCTCGGGCGTGAGCGGCGATTCGCGCATCGCGGTCCCGTCCGAGGAGAAGAAGGCCGAGGACCGGATCCAGGTCTTCGAGCTCATCGCCAGGACGCTGACCCGGATCGCTGGCGGCAAGCCGCTCGTCCTGATCCTCGACAACCTGCACGCCGCCGAGGTCTCGATCGAGGCGCTCCAGTACATCGTCCGCCGCCTGCGGCCGACGCCGACGCTCATCGTCGGCAGCTACCGGCAGACGGAGACCGACAAGCGGCATCCGCTCATCCGGATGCTCGAGTCCTTCGCGGACGATCCGCGCTTCGTCGTCGATCACGCTGCCGCCCTTCTCCCCCTCCGAGCACCGCTCCCTCGTCGAGTCGCTCGTCGGCGCCCCGAAGGTCTCGGACGACCTCGCCCGGCGGCTCCGGGACGCGACGGAGGGCAATCCCTTCTTCACCCGGGAGCTCGTTCGCTCGCTCGTCGAGTCGGGAGGGATCGCGAAGGACGACACCGGGGCCTGGAGCTTCTCGAAGGAAGCCGAGATCTCGGCCGACGCGCTGCCCGCGACCATCCAGCAGGCCGTCGAGAAGCGCATCGAGCGCCTTCCGCAGGAGCTGCGGGACCTTCTCTCGGTCGCCTCCGTGCTCGGCAAGACCCTCGACTCGAAGGACCTCGAGACGCTCGCCGAGGGCGACCGGGACCTCGACGACGACATCGACCGGCTGGTCCGCGAGGGGATGCTCGAGGAGGAACGCGAATCGCGCGGGGACCGGCTGACCTTCTCGAGCGGCATCGTCCGGGACGTGCTCTACGCCGCGCTCTCACGCCGCAAGCGCCGCTCGCTCCACCGGAAGTACGCCGAGCTCGTCGAAAAGCCCGTAACGCCGGACGGCTCGAGCGCGTCTACCCCGAGCTCGTCCACCATTTCTCGCAGGCCGACGTCCCGGAGAAGACCGTCGAGTACGCGCTGAAGCTGGCGCAGAAGTCGCTCGACGCCTTCAGCGCGGAGGACGCGGTCCGGGTCGCGAAGACCGCGCTCGACTACCTCGAGGACGCCGAAGACGCGGAGGACCGCAAGCGCGAGGGCGAGGCTCGGCTGCTCCTCGCCCAGGGCCATCGCCTGGCGGGCAGCGTCGACGCGGCGCTGCGGGAGGGCGAAGCCGCCCTCCGCGTCTTCGAGGCGGAAAAGCAGCCGGCCCGGGCGGCCGCCGCCGTCACTGCTCGTGGCGGAAACCGCCTGGCAGGCCCGCCGGATCGACGACGCGCGCCAGTGGGCCGAGCGCGGGATTGAGACCGCGCGCTCGAGCGGCGACGCGGAGCACCTGGCGAGGCTCCTTTCGCTCGCCGCCACGCTCGCCAATCTGCGCGGCGAGTATGCGAGGGCCGCGGACGTACCAGGCCGAGATCGAGAAGCTCACGCCGGGACAGAAGGCCGCCGAGGAAGAGCTCCCGCGCGGCGGAACGCTCGTCGTCGCAGTCGCCAACCCGATCGCGGCGACCGAGCCGGGCCTCTACGAAACCAACGAGGAGCAGGAGGCGCTGGCCAACGTCTTCGAACGGCTGGTGACGACGGACCTCCAGGGCAATCTGGCGCCCGGGCTCTGCGAGAAGTGGACATTCGAGGACGACGGGCTCGCGGTCCGCCTCCACCTGCGGCCCGGGGTCGTCTTCTCGGACGGCGCTCCCCTGACCGCGGCGGCCGTCAAGGCCTCGCTCGAGCGCTCGATCCGGCTTTCGAAGGACCAGATGCCCGCGGCCTTCGTCGCGATGCGCGGCGTCGCCGAGTACGTGGCCGGAGAGACGAGGGCGTCGAAGGCATTTCGGCCGCGTCCGACCGGGAGATCGTGATTCGCCTCGCGGACCCGCTTCCGATCTACCCGTCGCTCCTGACCGATCCGCGCACGGCCACGTCGCGGTGGCCGCATCGGGAGGCGCGCCGGTGGGCACGGGACCCTTCCAGGTGGCCCTCCACACGCCGGATCACGTGATTCTCGAGCGCAACCCCCGCTACGCCAGGGAGCCGGCGCGCGTGGACCGGATCGAGTTCCGGGCTTCGCTCGCCGCCTCGGCGATCGCCGACGGCCTGCGGGACGGCTCGCTCGACATCGCGCGCGACCTGCTCCCGCAGGACCTCGAGTCGATCCTCCGCGAGCCGCGCTTTCGCGCGGGCCTCGTCGAGACGCCGAAGAAGAACACGTATTTCGCCGTCTTCCACACCACCAGCGCCGGCCGGATCGAACGAGGCCCTCCGGACCGCCCTCGCCAACGCCGTTCGGACCCAGGACCTCGTCTGGGGGACGCTCGGCCGCTTCGCCTTGCCCGCCACGGGCGTGATCCCGCCCGGCATCCTCGGGCACGACGCGGGACGCCGCCGGACGCACTTCCCGCGCGAGGAGGCCGTCGAGACGGATCCGTTCGGCGGGGCTGCCCGCGCCCGTCCGGCTGCGGGTCGGCAGTTCACCCGATGCTCGTGAACCAGTACGCGGCGTTCACCGAGGCTCTCTTCCGCATCTGGAGGGACATCGGCGTCGAGGTCGAGATCGCCACGAAGACGATGCCCGAGTTTCATCGAGTCGTGGCATGAGAACGAAGGCGTCGACGTCATGCTCGGCCGCTGGATCGCCGACTACGACGATCCGGACAATTTCACGTTCACCCTCTTCCACTCGGGAAACGGAGCGGCGCGCGCCTACTTCTCGTCGCCCGAGACACGACCGCATCCTCGAGGAGGCCCGCGCGCGAAGCGCGGCCGGCCGCCCGCGAGGCGCTCTACCGGAAATTCGAACACGCCCTTCTCGACCCGGCGATCCTCGTTCCGCTCTTCCACGACGTGGACTACCGCATCGCGGGCCCCCGCGTGCGGGGACTGCAGCTCCGCAGCACCGCCCCCTACGTCAACTACGCCGAGCTCGGAAAGGCCGAAGCCGAGGCGGACGCGATCGCGCGCCGACCGGTCAGACGGGCGGAGGGATCCTCCACGTGCCGATCGCCGGCGTCGTCCGGAGCATCGATCCCGCCCTCTGTGAGACGCAGGAGCAGAGCGAGGTGTGACCCGCCTCTTCGACACGCTGACGCGCGCGCTCGACGGCACGCGGATCGTTCCCTGGCTCGCCGCCGGAGGTCCTGACCGAAAACGACGGCCGCCGGTACCGGTTCCGGCTCCGGCCGGGCGTGCATTTCACGACGGCCGGCGGCTGACGGCGCGGGACGTGCGCTCCTCCTGGGAACGGCTGCTCCTGACCGACAACCGTCAACCGGTGGCTGCTCTCTCCCATCCGCGGCGCGCAGCGGGTCATCGCGGGCCACCGCCGACCTCGAGGGCTTCCACATCGTCTCTCCGACCGAGTTCTGCATCGACCTCGAGAAGCCCGTCGCCTTCTTCCCGGCCGTCATTTCCTACGCGCCGACCGCCGATCGTGCCGGAGGGGACGGGACCCATGGACGGCGCCCGTCGGGAGCGCGTCGTCGGGACCGGTCCCTTCCGGCTCGTCGCTTTCGACCCCGGACGGCGGCTCGAGCTCGAGCGCAACCCGACATACTGGCGGGAAGGCTACCCGCGATGCGATGGCATCGTCTTCCGGTTCGGGGTCTCGTCCCAGGAGATCCGCAGCGACTTCCTGGCCGGACGGTTCTCGCTCGCCGTCGACCTGCTCCCCGCCGACGCCGAGGCGTTCCGCCACGATCCGCGCTTCGCCTCCCGCTATCGGGAGAGCCCGCGCCTGACGACCTACTACGCTGACCTTCAACCGGAACCGGGGCCCGTTCACGGACGTGGAGCTGCGCCGGAGCTTCGTGCGCGCCGTCGACGTCCCCGGACTTGTCCGCCGCACGATCGGCCGGCTCGCGATCCCCGCCCGCGGCATCATCCCGCCGGGCCTCCTCGGCTACTCGGCGCTCGAGCCGACGAATCCGAGCCCGTCACGTGCGCGCCGCCGCGGCTTCCGACAGCTCGGTCGAGGCGACGGTCTCGCGCGAGGCGCTCGACCTGACGGCCGCGGTCCACCCGGTTCTTCTTCGGCGAGTTCTCGGCCTTTTTCCAGGAGCTCACGGCCGCGTTTCGCGAGATCCGGGTACCGGATCCGCTCCGCTGAACAAGACGATGGCCGAGTACCTCGAACTGCAACGCCGGGGCGAGGGGGACCTCTCCATCGGGCGCTGGAACGCGGACTATCCCGACGCCGATACGTTCGTCTACACGCTCCTCCATTCCGAAGCGGGCTTCTTTGGCAAGTTCGTCGGCGGGAAGGACTCGACGAGCTGGCGGAGCGGGGTCGTGCGGAGACCGATCCACGCGTCCGGCATTCCGATCTACCGTCAGCGTCGAGGAGCTGATCGTGCGCGAGGCCCTGCTCCTGCCCCTCTTCTACGATCAGGTCTACTGCTTCGCGAGGCCCGAGGTCGAGGGAATGTCCACCGTCGTCCCAGGGCAACCCGATCGTCGACTACGAGAACCTGTCGATCCGGCGCTGACCGGGCGACTACGTCTTCTCGCGGGGCTTGAGCGCTCCCTGCTCGACCCAGTGGGCGAGCATCCGGCGGATGCGGTAGGAGTCCGAGGCCACGACCGATTCGAAATCCAGCGGCGTGCCGCCCTGGCGGACGCGCTCCCAGAGAGCCTGCAGAAAGCTGCCGTCCTTCTCGGCCGGGTGCGCTGTGGGTTTTTGCGCGGTCGCGACGAGGAACACGTCGTCGGGCACGAGGGCCGCCGTCTCCTGGAACTCGTCGTAGCGGCGCATGGCCTCGAGCGTCAGCGGGAGGATGGCCCGCGCCGTGGCGCCGGGCGCCGCCGGGGGCGCGCCCTTGACGAAGGCGAACTGCCCGGGCGTGGGCTTCTCGAAGAGCTGGTAGAAGGCGTCCTCGCCGGTCAGGCGGCCGCGCTTGATCTCTTCGAGCTTGCCTTCGCGCAGCGTCACGCTCGCGAACACGGCCCCGCCCTTGGCCTCGCGGAGCGTCAGCGTTCCGGAGGCCGAGGATTCGGCGAGGCTCTGCAGCAGAGCGGGAAGGCCGAAGACGTCGAGATCTCCCTGCAGGCTCGCGGCCGGGGCATCGCTCACGACGAGGGGAAACGAGCCCGACGACGACGAGGACGCGGCCGGCCCCGTCGCCGGAGGCTTGTCCCACGCCTGGATCGCCCGGGTCGCGGCCCGGGCCGCGTCCTTGTCCGGGAACTTCGCGATGATCTCGTCGAAGGCTTTTCGCACCGCCGGCGTCGGCGTGCCGGAGAGGGCGTCCACGAGGTGGACGAGACTCTGGTCGTTCTGGCGCAGCGTCAGGCCCAGCACCTTGAACGGGAGGCTGGCCTTCACGAGCTCCAGGATCTGATCCACCGTGGCGTTGTCGTCGGAGAGGTTCTGCGTTCCGAGCTCGGCGAGGCGCGACATCGTGTCGCCCAGAGGGACCTGCTTTTTCGCGGCGTGCTCGATCAGCGTGCGCCGCGCCGGCCGGGACGGAAGCCGCGCGAGCGTCGCCGCGGCGCGGTCGAGCAGGGCCCTCAGCTCCTTCGCGTCGTAGGGCGCGCCCTCCGGCTTGAGGAGCATCGCCTCGATGTCGCTCATGAGCTGAGAGAGGCCGACCTCGGCCTTCTCGTCCTTGTGCTGACCCAGGGCGGCGACGGCTTCCTTCAGGACGACGAGCGGCACGCCGAGTCGGGTGTGCTGGAGGATCACGTCGATCTCGGCGTCGATCGGCGCGGAGTCGGGCCCCCGCGGGATCCGGCGCAGCAGGTAGAGGAGGTTGCGGCGGAAGTACCACTCCTCTTCGCCGACCGCGGTCCCGAGAGAGCGCGTCAGGCGCTCGAACGCCGCTTCGCGCGCGGGCGCACCGTGGATCTCGAGCAGCAGGAGCATCAGGCGGCGGCGGTCCCGCTTGGCCTCGCCCGGCAGCGACTCGAGCAGGCCCTCCGGCTGGTAGGCGGTGAAGAACTCCAGCACACGGCGGAGCTGGTTCTGGTCCGATGCCTGTTCTCCGAACTTCTTGAGCTTCTCCGGGTCGAGCGTCTCGCCCAGCTTCCGCCGGGCGATCTCGGCGCTGCCGGCGTCCACCTTCTTCTCGGACACGAGCTTCTCGGCGAGCTCGAGCATCTGCACGGCCTGGGGCAGCGATCCCTCGTTGAACCGCTCGACTCCCGCCTTGACCATCTGGTGGAAACGTCTGGAGGCCTCGACCGGATCCTCCGCATCCGTGACGATGCGGCGCATCGCGCCGATCGCACCGGCTTCGTAGGCCGGGCCGGGCGTGCTCGCGCTCGCCGGAGGCGCGACCCAACCGGGCACCGACATCGAGAGCGCGCGGAAGAGACTGTCGGTTCCCGTCTCCACGCCCAGCGCGTTGAGACGCGCGAGCGCCTGAGCGAGCTCCTCCTTGGACTGCGAGCTCCGCGCGGCAAATGCGAGCGCCTCGGACACCGGCGGCGGCAGAGGCATGGGACCGACGCCGGCGCTCGGGCCCGCACCCCCGCTCATGGAGGCCGCCGCCGCGCCGGCGGCCGCCAGGCCGCCCGTGGCCTCGAGCCTCTCGAGCAGGAGCGAGACGCGCTTGAGACCGCGCAGCGTGTCCCCCGAAATCGCGGGCCCCCCGCCCGTTCCCGACGACGCGGCCGCCGGGTCCGCGGACGCGCTCCGACGGCTCGCCGCGGCGGCCGCGGTCGAGGTCTCCATCTGCCGGTGGATCTGCTGCACCGGCGACACCGATGCGGACGTGGTCGTCGTCTCTCCGAGGCGGCTCAGGTTCTGAGCCAGGATTTCCCGATCTTCGGCGGGGCAGATGGACATGACGATCGGCTTGAGCTGACCGAGGTACGCGTTCATCGGCTCGATCGGGACGAGCTTGAACTCGCTCATCATGTGGATCTTCTTGAGGGCGTGGAAGAGGTAGTCCGAGACCGGCAGGCCGGCTCCCGCGCCGCCCCGGTATTGCGCCGCCGTCCAGGCCCGCAAGGTCGGCAGCACAGCCTCAGGCGGGTATTTCAGGAGCAGCTGGATCGAGTCCGCCACGACCAGCGGAGGCAAGCTGTCGGAAAGGTATTGCTGGAGCTCGAGGATCGCCTCCTGGAGCTCCGACGGATTGTTCGGCGGCTGCCCGGACATGGATTTCTTCATTCTAGGGTAACTCAAACGCCGGCCGAGAACTCCGGAAAGCCGTTCCCGTATCAATTCGGGCGGGTGAAAACGCTTCCACCGAACTTCGAAGGTCGCCCCCTCTTCTGGCCGCTGCAACTCGGCGGATGGGGCCTCTTCGGCGCCGGCATGTTCGCCGCCGGAGTCACGCACTGGCCATTGGCTTACACGGTGGTGGTCAAGGCGAGCCTGACCATCTTCGGCTTCGCGTCGAGTCTCGCGCTCCGCGCCGTCTACCGGGATGGCTCGCGCGCCGACGGAGCGTCCCCGTTCCCGCGATCGTCGCCGCCGCGATCCCGCTCTCCTACGGCGCCGCGGGCCTGTGGATGGCGCCGCACAACTTCGCCGTCGCCGCGTACTCCGCTCCCACGCACGGGGCCGCCGCGCTTTCCGCCTTTCCGGACTTTGCCAACACGATCTATTTCTTCTTCGTGCTCCTCTGCTGGAGCGCGCTGTACTTCGGGATCCCGTCCTATCGGGACCTCGCGCGCGAACGCGAGCGATTGCTGCGCGCCGAGGCTCGGGCCCACCAGGCGCGGCTCTCGGCGCTGCGCCTCCAGCTCCAGCCCCACTTCCTCTTCAACGCTCTGAACGCCGTCTCGACGCTCGTCGCGGAGGGTCGGGCCGCGGAAGCGAACCGGATGCTCGCGCGGCTCTCCGATTTTCTCCGCGCGACCCTCGAGCGCAAGGACGCGGCCGAGGTGCCGCTCGTCGACGAAGTCGCGTTCACCCGCCAGTATCTCGAGATCGAGGAGGTCCGCTTCGGCGACCGCCTGCGCGTCGAGGTCGACATCGACCCCGGGGCGCGCGCCGCCCTGGTTCCTCCGATGATCCTGCAGCCTCTCGTGGAGAACGCCGTGCGGCACGCGGTCGTGCCGCGGACGCGAGGCGGCACCATTGGCATCGTCGTCGCCCGGCACGATGGATACCTGCGCCTCGACGTGCACGACGACGGCCCCGGGCCGGCGCCGGCGGACGAAACAGGCGGCCGGGAGGGCGCGGGAGACGCCCGGGAGGGCGCGGGCCGTCCCGGGCTCGGCCTTGCCAACACGCGCCAGCGCCTCGAAGAGCTCTACGGCGCGCACGCCGAGCTCACTCTCGGTCGCGAGCGCCCGGGGCGGCCTGGCCGTATCGCTCCGCCTCCCTTACCGCGCCGGCGCGCCGGAGGCCGCGTGACGCCCACGTTGTCCGCGGTTGTTGCGGACGACGAGCCCCTGGGGCGGCGGGGCATCGTCGCACGGCTCGCCCGGACGGACCGGGTCCGCGTCGTCGCGGAGTGCGCCGACGGGCGGGAGACCGTGGAGGCCGTCACGCGACTCTCTCCGGACATCCTGTTCCTGGACGTGCGAATGCCGGATCTCGATGGCTTCGGCGTCGTCGCCGCGTTGCCGAAAGAGAACCGTCCGCACATCGTCTTCGTCACGGCTCACGACCGGCACGCCGTCGAGGCGTTTCGCGTGCGCGCCGTGGACTACCTGGTCAAGCCGGTCGATGACGAGCGTTTTGCCGAGGCTCTCGAGCGAGCCGTCGAGGCGGCCGGCCGCGCTGCCGGCGGCCCGAACACCGGCGGCCCTGCCGGCGCGCCCGCCTTCCCGGTCCGAACCCGGGGCGGCGTGAGGCGTGTGCCGCACGCCGACGTCGACTGGATCGAGTCCCAGGGCGACTACGCCTGCCTTCATGCGGGACCGCGCGATTTCCTCGTCCGGGAAACGATGGCGTCCCTGGAACGGCGCCTCGAGGACCGATTCCTCCGGATCCACCGTTCCGCGATCGTGAACGTGGAGCGGGTCCGCGAGCTTCGATCCTGCGAGAACGGCGACTTTCGCGTGCTTCTCGAAGGAGGAGCGGAGCTGCGCCTCTCCCGGACGCACCGCGAGGCCGTCGCCCGTCTGACCGGGCGCTAAAGAGGTCGCCCGCCTGACCGGGCGCTAGAGAGGTCGCCCGCCTGACCGGGCGCTAGAGAGGCGCGCTGGGGCGCTAGAGACCGCCTCGGTCGGGTCGTCGAGCGCTCCCCGAAATCTCTCGAATCCTTAATACCCCCTTGACACGGCGCCCGGGCGGATTTATGTAAACGATTACTGTAAACGTTTACACGAACAGGGGGCGCCGAGGGATGCCGAGTTCGAGATGAGCGTGACGATGAAAGACGTCGCGCGGCGCGCTCGCGTGTCCGTCGCCACCGTCTCCCGCGTCCTCAACGGCAAGGGCCCGGTCCTCGAGAAGACGCGCACGCGGATCCAGACCACGATCGAAGCGCTCGGCTACGCCCCCCACGGTACCGCCCGCAGCCTCATCACGCGCCGCACCAACACGCTCGGCGTGCTGCTGCCCGACATCTACGGCGAGTTCTTTTCGGAGCTGATTCGCGGGATCGACGGCGCCGTCCGGAAGGCCGGATATCACCTGCTCGTCACGAGCTCCCACGGCGACCGCGGCGAGACCGCCGCGGTGTTCCGCGCGATGCGCGGCCGCGTCGACGGCCTGGTCGTCCTCTCTCCCGACATGTCCGTCCCCGCCGTGCGCGCGTCGATCCCCGACTCCCTCCCCGTCGTCCTGCTCAATTCGCCATCGGAGGATTCGGGGCCCTTCGACCTCATCAACATCGACAACTCGCACGGCGCGGCCCAGATGGTCCGCCACTTCCACGGCCTCGGCCACCGCCGGATCGCCTTCATCCGGGGGCCCCTGCCCAACGCCGATGCGGCCGACCGCCTGCGGGGATTTCGCGAGGCCATGCGGGAGCTGGGGATGCCCGTGTCGGAGGAGCTGGAGCTTCCCGGCAACTTTCGCGAGGACGGCGGCTTCCGGGCTGGCCAGCGGATTGCAAGTATGGCCCGTCCTCCGACGGCGATCTTCGCGGCCAACGACGCGATGGCCATCGGCTGCCTCGCGGCGCTGCGCGCGCAGGGGCGCTCCGTGCCGGGGGAGTTCTCCCTCTCCGGGTTCGACGACATTCCGATCGCGAGCTTCACCGCCCCGCCCCTGACCTCGGTCCGCGTCTCGATCGCCGAGCTCGGCGCGGCCGCGGCCGAGCGCGTCCTCCACGGTGTGCGCCAGGGCAACGCGCACAAACGGCTCCACAGCACCCTTCCCACGACTCTCGTCGTGCGCGAATCCACCGGATCCGCGCCCGCTCCGCGGGAAAAGGATCGATCGAAGGGAACTCGAGGAAGGAGGAAGGACGCATGAATCGACGTACGCGGCTTCCCCGGCACTCCGTATCGCGAGGGAATCGAGGTCTTCCGTTTTTCCTGTCCGTGGCCCTGGCCGCCGTTCTCGCGGTCCTGCTGGGGAGTCCCCCGGCGTTCGCGCAGCTGACGACCGGGACCCTCCGCGGCATCGTTGCCGACGAAAGTGGCGCGCCCCTTCCCGGCGTGGTCATCGAGGCGACCAACGACGGGAGCGGCACGACTCGCTCGCTCGTGTCGGGGCCCGACGGGTTCTACAACCTGATCCTCACCCCGGGCAGTTACACGATCAAAGCCAGCCTCGAGGGCTACGGCGCCAACTCGCGGAAGGTCGTCGTCCAGGTCGGCCAGACCCAGAACCTCGACTTTCTGCTCTCGCTGCGCGCCACCCAGGACGTCGTCGTCTCGGCGTCCGCCCCGGTCATCGAGACCGCGCAGAGCGAGATCTCGACCAACGTCACGGAGCAGCAGCTCCAGGTTCTGCCCCAGGACAACCGCAACTTCCTCAACTTCGCGCGCCTGGCGCCCGGCGTGACGACGTCGAACAACGAGAACAACCAGGAAGTCCTGGGCGGCGCCCTGCCGGGCTTCAACGTCAACGTCTTCATCGACGGGACGAGCTACAAGAACGACGTCCTGAACGGCGGCATCGTCGGCCAGGACTCCAGCCGCGGCAACCCGTTCCCGCAGAACGCCATCCAGGAGTACCGCGTCATCACCCAGAATTTCAAGGCGGAATACGAGAAGTCCTCGAGCGCCCTGATCACGGCGGTCACCAAGTCGGGCGGCAACGACTTCCACGGCACCGGTTTCGCCGAGTACCAGGACAAGGGCCTCGTGGCCACCGACGACTGCGCCGAGTTCGTCCGCTGCACCGGCGCGCCTCGGAGCGAGACGTTCACGAAGCCGGACTTCTCGCGCTGGCAGGCGGGCGTGTCTCTCGGCGGCCCCATCGTGCAGGACCGCATCCATTTCTTCGGTTCCTGGGAGTACAACGACCAGCAGCGCAACGTCACGGTGTCGCTGGGGCCGCAGGCGGGCCTGCTTCCTCCCGACGTCTTCGACCGACTGGATGCCCAGACGGGCAACGTCCCGACGCCGTTCAAGGAAAACCTGGCTTTCGGAAAGTTCTCCTGGCAGATCGCGCAGAGCGACGTCCTCGACACGTCCGGGTTCTACCGTCACGACAACGAGGTCAAAGACGTCGGCAACCAGCGCGCGTTCGAGTCCGGCACCGACATCATCAACAGCGTCTGGAACGCGCAGGTCAAGAACACCTGGCTGTCCTCTAAGTTCCTGAATGAGACCACGATCGGTTACCAGGACTACAAGTGGAACCCGAGCACGCTCGTGCCGAACATCGTCGGCGAGGACTACCAGCAGGCGCTCCGCGTCGGATCCGGAGACAACCTCCAGAATTTCAACCAGAAGCGGTTCTACGTCCGCAACGATTTCACCTGGCTCGATCTCCACGGCTGGGGCGATCACGTCGTGAAGGTCGGCGCCGTTTTCGCCGCCAACGACTACGACGTCCAGAAGAACCCATTCGGCATCCCGGTCTATCGTTTCCGTTCTGACATCCCGGCCGGGGACCCCTACGCCTTCCCCTTCGAAGCCCAGCTCGGCTTCGGCGATCCGGACCTCTCGCTCAAGAACAACCAGTTCGGCGTCTACGCCCAGGACGACTGGACGATCAACTCCTGCCTCACCGCCAACATCGGCCTGCGCTGGGACTACGAGAGCGACATGCTCAACAACGACTACGTCACGCCGGCCCTCGTCGACCAGCAGCTCTCCCCCTTCTTCGGGCCCGAGTTCTTCACCGACGGCAACCGACCGGCCGGCCTTCACCGGGGCCGTCCAGCCGCGCGTGGGTCTGGCCTGGGACCTGACGGGCAAGGGTAAGACGGTCTTGTTCGGCGGCTGGGGCCGTTACTACGACCGCGTCGAGTACAACGCCATCCTCGACGAGCAGTTCCGCCTTCAGTACACCGATGCTGAGTTCCGCTTCTCGGCGGACGGCCAGCCACGCGACGGCCAGCCCACGATCATCTGGGACCCGATTTACTCGACGCAGGCGGGACTGGAATCCATCCTCGGCACCGCCGCGGCGCCCAAGCCCGAGGTCTTCCTGATCAACAACAACACCGACCCGCCCTACTCGGACCAGTTCAGCGCCGGCATCCGCCAGCAGTTCGGGCAGGTGGGCGTGTCGCTGTCCTACGCGGGCGTGCGCTCCAAAAACGGTTACACGTGGATCTTCGGCAACCGCAACCCGGACGGCAGCTGCTGCCAGCCGCTGTCGCCGGACTTCGGCAACGTCCTGCTCTCGGACGCCACGAAGGAGGCCTGGTACGACGCGCTCCTGCTCCAGGTGAACAAGCAGTACAGCGCGTCCTCGAGGTGGGCCGCGACCCTCGCCTACACGTATGGCCACGCGACCGCCAACGGCGGCGACTTCTTCACGCTCGACTTCATCAACGTCGAGGACTCGCCGCGGCATCGCGCCCAGCAGGACCAGCGGCACACGATCGTGCTCTCGGGCATCGTCGGCCTTCCGTGGGACATGATGGCGACGACTTTGCTTCAGCTCGGCACGGGCACCGGCTTCACGATCTTCGACGCGACCAACGGCTTCGGCTTCGGCGAGTTCCTGGTTTCCCTCTACGGAGGCTTCACGAGCGAGACCCTCGACGAGACCTTCCCGTTTGTCTCGTGGGACCTGGCGCTGCGCAAGGACTTCCCGGTCGGGCCCGTGACTCTCGGAGTCCAGGCCTCGGTCTTCAACGTGACGAACCACAACAACTACGGCTGCTTCGATGGGTTCATCGCTCCGGCGAACGATCCGCCGAACCAGAATTTCGGCACGCCGGACTGCCTGATCACGCAGCCGCGGCGGTTCCAGTTCGGGTTTGGCGTGCAGTTCTGACGCTCGCGGCCGGCTGACGACCCGTGCTGCGCCGCATCGGCCGTTTCGGCGACGACGGACGGGCGGAGGGACCTCCCTCCGCCCGGTCTTTCCGTCCGCTCCTCACGGCCGCCGTCCTCTCTCTGTCTCTTCTGCTGGCGCTTTGCCGCCCCGCCGAGCGGGCCGCGCCGCTGCCGGCCCCGCCTCCGCTCAGAACGGATGCCGAGGCCGTCCAGTTTCTGGACGTCCTCGAGCGCGAGACGTTCCAGTGGTTCTGGGATCTCGCCCATCCGCGGACCCATCTGATCCCGGATCGCGCTCCGACGGAATCCTTCTCGAGCGTGGCCGCGGTCGGATTCGGCCTGACGGCCTACACGATCGGCGCGGAGCGCGGATGGGTCACGCGCGCCGAGGCCGCCGACCGCGTCGCGAGGACGCTCTCGTTTCTCGTCGACGCGCCCGACGGCGATGCCGCGCGCGGCATGACGCGCTTCCGCGGCTTCTACTACCACTTCCTCGACATGGACACCGGGGCCCGTTTTCGCGACGTCGAGCTCTCGACGATCGACACGACTCTCCTCGCCGCGGGCGCGCTCTCCTGCCAGAGTTATTTCGACCGCGAGGACCCCGTCGAGGCGCAGATCCGCGCCGATGCCGATACGCTCTATCGGCGCATCGAATGGGACTGGGCTTCGCCGCGGCCTCCCGGAGTCTCGATGGGCTGGACACCGGAGGAGGGATTTCACAACTGGAACTGGCACGGATACGACGAGGCCATGATTCTCTACATCCTGGCGCTCGGCTCCCCCACGCATCCCATCGCGCCGGCCGCCTGGCGCGAATGGACGAAGACCTACAAATGGGGAACGTACTACGGAGAGGAGCACGTCAACTTCTCGCCCCTCTTCGGTCACCAGTACTCCCACGTCTGGATCGACTACCGCGGGATCCGTGACGCCTACATGCGGATGAGAGGCATCGACTACTTCGAGAACTCCCGGCGAGCGACGTATTCCCAGCGCGCGTACGCGGCGGCGAATCCGGGCGGCTTCGCGGGATACGGCCCGGACGTCTGGGGGCTGACGGCGTGCGACGGGCCCCTCGACGGCGAGCGCACCGTCCGGGGGCGCAAGCGAAAGTTCGCAGGGCTACGCCGCGCGGGGCGCGTCTCTTCTCCACGTCATCGACGACGGCACGCTCGCCCCGACGGCGGCGGCCTCCTCGCTGCCCTTCGCGCCCGAGATCGTCCTGCCGGCCATTCAGACGATGGCCGCGCGGTGGGGAGTCGCACGTCCGCAACCGCTACGGCTTCCTGGACGCTTTCAATCCGACGCTCGACGATCCCGCGATCGCCTCGCCCCAGGGAACGATCGTCGACGGCGTCGGCTGGTTCGACCGCGACCAGCTCGGCATCGACCAGGGGCCGATCGTCGCGATGCTCGAGAACTACCGCTCGGAGCTCGTCTGGAAGACGATGCGCAAGAACCCCTACATCGTCGCGGGCCTGCGCCGTGCGGGCTTCACCGGCGGATGGCTCGATACCGCCGAGCGCTGACGGCTCTCGCGCTCGCGGGGTCCGCCGCGGCGTGTCTGGCCGTGGCCGCCTGCGGCGGCGGCGCGGACAGCGCCGGCGCCCGCGCGCAGACTGTCAAGTTCTGGGGCCTCGGCCGTGAGGGCGAGGTCGTGCGCGACCTCGTTCCGGAGTTCGAGCGGACGCATCCCGGCATCCGCGTCATCGTCCAGCAGATCCCGTGGACGGCGGCGCACGAGAAACTGCTCACGGGCTTCGTCGGAGGCTCGCCGCCGGATCTGGCGCAGCTCGGAAACACCTGGATCCCGGAATTCGCGGCCATCGGCGCGCTCGAGCCCCTCGGCGCGCGTCTCGCGGCCTCGACGGGGGTCTCCGCAGAGGCCTACTTCGAGGGGATCTGGAAGACCAACCAGTACGGCGGCGCGCAGTACGGGATTCCCTGGTACGTCGACACGCGGGTGCTCTTCTATCGGCCGGACATTCTCGCGGCCGCCGGCTACCCGGAAGCGCCGCGCACCTGGAGCGCCTTTCGGGACGCGATGGAGAAGATCCGCACGGCCTCGGGCGGGCGCAACTACGCGATCCTGCTTCCGACCAACGAATGGGAGCAGCTCACGATCTTCGGCGTCCAGAAAGGCTCGAGCCTGCTCGCCGACGACGACACCCGCGGCGCCTTCGCCGGCCCGGCCTTTCGCGGGGCCGCCGAGTGGTACGTCGGCCTCTTCCGGGACGGCCTCGCGCCCGTCGTGAGCTACACGCAGCTCGGCAATCCCTACCAGGAGTTCACCCGCTCCTACTTCGCGATGTGGCTCACGGGGCCCTGGAATCTCGGAGAGTTCCGCCGGCGCCTGAAGCCCGAGGAGCAGAAGCTCTGGATGACGGCGCCGCTGCCCGCGCCCGACGGCGTCGCGTGGCCCGGGCCTTCGCTCGCGGGCGGGTCTTCCCTCGCCATCTTCAAGGCGTCGACCGAGAAGGACGCGGCCTGGGCCTTCGCCGAGTACCTCTCCACGCCCGCCGTCCAGTCCCGGTTCTATGCGCTCTCGGGAGACCTGCCCGCGCGGCGCGAGGCCTGGGACGATGCGGCCCTCGCCGGGGACGTCAAAGCGCAGGCCTTCCGAGTCCAGCTCTCGCGAGTCGAGCCGATGCCGCGCGTGCCCGAATGGGAGCAGATCGCCCAGAAGGTCGCGGAGGACATGGAGCCCGCGATCCGGGGGCGGCTCCCGGTGCCCGGGGCCCTCGCGACGCTCGACGCCGACGTCGACCACATGCTCGAGAAGCGGCGCTGGATCCTGGCCCGCGCGCCCGAGCGACGAGCCGCCGAGGTCGAAAAGCGATGAGCGCGACAACCGCCAAACGAGTCGGAAGGGCCCGCGGCCTGCCGCACGAGGCCCGCGCGGCCGTGATGCTCCTCGCGCCCGGCCTCGCCGCCATCCTCGTCCTCTTCATCGTGCCCATCGTCGCCGCGTTCTTTCTCTCGCTGACCGACTTCGACATCTACTCCCTCGGCGACGCGGAGAACACCCGTGTCATCGGGCTCAAGAATTACGCGAACCTCCTCCGGGACCCGCTGCTCTGGAAGGCGATGCGCAACACGGCCCTCTTCCTCTTCGTCGGCGGCCCGCTGACGATGGGCGTCGGCCTCGTCGCCGCTCTCCTCGTGAATTCGAAGCTCGCGCGGGCCAAGGGAGTCTTCCGCACGATCTTCTTCGCGCCCTACGTCACGACCCTCGTCGCCGTCGCCGTGGTGTTCCGCTACCTCTACCACCCGCGGTTCGGCCTCATCGACCGCGGCCTCGCGCTCCTCGGCATCCCGCCGATCGACTGGCTGGGCGATCCCCGCTGGGCGATGCCGGCGATCATCCTGCTGGCCGTCTGGAAGAACTTCGGCTACTCGACGCTGCTCCTCGTCGCCGGACTGCAGAGCATTCCGGAATCCCTGTACGAAGCGGCCCGCATGGACGGCGCCGGCGGGTGGCAGCTCTTCCGCCGCATCACGCTGCCACTGCTCTCGCCCACGCTCCTCTTTCTGGGCGTCATCACGACCATCGGCTACTTCCAGTTCTTCGCCGAGCCCTACGTCATGACCGACGGCGGAAAGCCCCTGAACGCGACGCTCTCCGTGGGCCTGCTCATGTACAAGAGCGGTTTCCGCTGGTGGAACATGGGCTACGGCGCGGCCGTGGCGTTCGTGCTCTTCCTCGTGGTGCTCGGCCTGACCTCGATCCAGCTCAAGCTTCAGGGACGGCAGGACGCATGAAGAAGATCCTGCTCCATGCGGCCCTCGGCCTGATCGCCGTGGTTTCGCTCATTCCCCTCGTCTGGATGGTGTCGGCCTCTCTGATGCCGTCGGGCGAAGCCAGCGAGTTCCCTCCGCCCTTCTTCCCCTCGAAACCCACGTTCGTCCACTACGGGGAGCTCTTCTCGCGCCTCTCGCTCGGACGCGCGGCCTTCAACAGCTTCATCGTGTCGTTGCTCGGGACGGCCGGAGTGCTGCTGCTGAACTCGATGGCCGGCTATGCCTTCGCGAAGCTCCGGTTTCGGGGCCGCGACAAGCTCTTCCGCGCGCTCCTCGCCGCGCTCGTCATCCCGGCGCCCGTGGCGATCCTGCCGCTCTTCTTGATGCTGCGCTCCGTCGGTCTGGTCAACACCTACGTCGGCGCCGCCGCGCCGACCCTCGCCGGCATCATCGGGATCTTCCTCGTCCGCCAGTTCGCCCGCGCGATCCCCGACGATCTCCTGAACGCCGCGCGCCTGGAGGGCGCCTCGGAATTCCGGATCTACCGCACGATCGTGTTGCCGCTGCTCGCGCCCGTGCTCGCGACGCTCGGGATCATCACCTTTCTGGGGACCTGGAACGAATTCGTCTGGCCGCTCGTCGTCCTGACCGACGAGTCGCGCTACACGCTTCCGGTCGCGCTCGCGAACCTGGTCGGGGAGCATTCCGCCGACATCGAGCTGATGATGGCGGGCGCGGTCCTGACGGTCCTGCCGGTCCTCGTGCTCTTCCTGCTCCTGCAGCGGCAGTACGTCGAGGGCATCACGATCGGCGGGGTCAAGGAATGAGGTCAGGACGGAGCTCGCCCTGCTCCCGGCGGCCCTGGGTGCGCTCCTGCTGCCGATGGTCGGTTCCCGGAGCCGTCGCGCGTGACGCTCGACGCTTTCGACGGCAGCGACCCCATCGCTGGCTGGATCGCCGCGCCCTCCGAGGGCGTATCCCTGAAACTCTCCCCCGACGCCGGCGAGGGGGGACATGGCGCCCTCCGCATGGACTACGACTTCCGCGGGCATGGCGGCTGGGCCGCGGCTCGCAAAGACTTTCCCCGTACGCTTCCCGAGAACTGGGCGATTCGGCTGCGCCTCCGGGGCGAGGGCCCTCCCCAGACACTCGAGTTCAAGCTGCTCGACCCGTCGGGGAAGAACGTCTGGTGGTCGGTCCGCCGGGACTTCGCCTTTCCGAGCGACTGGACGACGCTCACGTTCCGCAAGCGTCAGGTCACGTTCGCGTGGGGGCCCGCGGGCGGCGGCATCCTCACCGACCTCGGCGCGATCGAGATCACCGTGACCGCCGCCAGCGGCGGGCGCGGACGCGTCTGGATCGACGAGCTCGCGCTCGACCTCCTTCCTCCCCCGGGAGCGGCCCCGGCGCCGCTCGCGGAGTGGCGAAGCGCGCCGGGAAGCGGCGAGGAGCAAACCGTCCGCCTGGACCTCGGCGGGCGGAGGGAGATCGGAGGGATCTCGCTCTTCTGGGACGCCGACGATTACGCCCGCCTCTACGACGTCGAGATGTCCGACGACGGCACACGCTGGCGCCTCGCGCGGGCGATCAAGGGTGGACGCGGAGGACGCGCCTGGATCTTCCTTCCGGACACCGACGCGGCATTCGTCCGGCTGCGCCTCCACCAGAGCGCGCGCGGCTGGGGCTACGCGCTCCGGCAGCTGCGCGCCGAGCCGCCCGAGATCGCCGACTCGCCCACGAAGTTCCTCGAAGCCGTCGCGAAGGACGCGCCGCGAGGCCGCTGGCCGCGCTCGCTCGTGGGCGAGCAGATCTACTGGACGCTCGTCGGCGTCGACGGCGGAAGCGAGAAGGGTCTGCTCTCCGAGGACGGCGCCCTCGAGACGGGCCGGGGAGAGTACTCGGTCGAGCCCTTCCTGCGTGACGGAGGCCGTTTCCTGGGATGGGCGGAGGCATCGCAGATCGAGCACTCGCTCGAAGAGGGCGATCTGCCGATCCCGTCCGTGCGCCGCACCTACGGCGGCGGACTCTCCCTCACGGTGACGGCCTACGCCGACGGATCGCCCGACTCCTCCACGATGCACGCCCGCTACCGCGTCGAGAACTCGGGCCCGGCGCCCGTGACGGCGGCGCTCTATCTCGCCCTGCGGCCCGTGCAGGTCAACCCGCCCTGGCAGTTCCTCTCGACGCAGGGCGGCGCGGCGCCCATCCGACGGGTCCGCTGGGATGCGGATCGCCGGGCGGTCGTCGTCGAGGACGCCCATGCGGTCGTGGCTTCGACCCCCGCGACCGCGTTCGGCGCCTCGAGCTTCGCAGAGGGCGAGATCGTCGCGCGACTCGCCGAGGGCGACATGCCGAAGTCGGTGCGATGCCGCCGATCCCGACGGGTTCGCCTCCGCCGCGCTGGCGTTCGACCTCGCGGTTCCTTCGGGAGGCACGAAGGACGTCATCATCGCCGTACCGCTTTCGGCGTCGCGACGTCCGGAACGCCGGCATCCTTCGAAGAAGGCCTCGTCCGCCGCCGCCCGCGATTGGCGGGCAAAGCTCTCGCGCGTCGTCGTCACCGTTCCGCCCGAGGCCGAGCCGGTCGCGCGGGCGGCCCGCTCGAACCTCGCCTGGATCCTGATCAACCGCGAGGGGCCGCGCATCCGGCCGGGCTCGCGCTCCTACGCCCGGTCCTGGATTCGCGACGGATCGTTGACCTCCGTCGCGCTCATGCGCCTGGGCCATGCCGAGGACGCCGGGGCGTTTCTCCGGTGGTTCGCGCCCTACCAGTTCGAGAGCGGCATGGTCCCCTGCTGCGTCGACGCGCGCGGCGCGGACCCGGTGCCCGAGAACGACAGCCACGGCGAGCTCATCTACCTCGCGGCCTCGTACTTCCGGTACACGGGCGACCGCGCTTCTCGTGGAGACCGTCTGGCCGCACGTCGTCAAGGCCGCCGACTACATCGACGCTCTGCGGCAGGCAGCGCCGCACCGACGAGTACCGGACCGGCGAGAAGCGGCTCTACTTCGGCCTCCTTCCGGAATCCATCAGCCACGAGGGGTACTCCTCCCGGCCCGTGCACTCCTACTGGGACGACTTCTTCGGCGATCCGGGGCCTCGCCGACGCCGCGTGGCTCGCGCGGACGCTCGGCAAGGCCGAGACGAGGCTCGCCGCTTCGCGGCGTCGGAAGCCGAGATGCGCGCCGACGTGCTCGCGTCGATCCGCGCGGTGATCGCCGAGAAGCAGCCTCGACTTCATCCCCGGCTCCGCGGACCTCGGCGACTTCGACGCGACTTCGACGACGATCGCGCTCGATCCGGGCGGAGAGCAGAGCTCGCCTTCCCGCGGTCGAGCTCGCGCGGACGTTCGACATCTACTGGGAGCGGTTCCAGAAGCGCGCCTCGAACCGGCGCGCCGCCGGGAACGAGTACACGCCCTACGAGTGGCGCGTCGCGGGCTCGTTCGTCCGGCTCGGAAGGCGCGACCGCGCGCAGGCGCTCTTCGACTTCTTCATGGCCGACCGCCGCCCGCCCGGCTGGAACCACTGGGCCGAGGTCGTCTGGAACGAGCCGCGCATGCCGAAGTTCATCGGCGACATGCCGCACGGCTGGGTCGGCTCGGACTTCCTGCGCTCGTTCCTGGATCTCTTCGCCTACGAGGGCGCCGGCGGATCGCTGGTCCTCGGCGCCGGCCTTCCGCCCGTCCTGGCTCCGCGTCGCGGGCGGCGCCGCCGTCCGGGGGCTGCGCACGCCCTACGGCACGCTCGACGTCTCCGTCGCGCAGGAGGGCGCCGACGTGCGGTTCCGGATCGGAGGGACGGCGAAGCCGCCGGGGGCTTCGTCGCGGAGTGGCCGCTCGAAGGCCGGCCCTCCGACGTCCTCGTCGACGGCCGGCCCGTCGCGCGCGCACTGCCCGGCCGCGTGACCGTGCCTTCGGCTCCGGCGGAGATCCTGATGCGGGGGCCGCGCTCGTGACCGCCGCGCGCCGCCTGCCCTCCAACCGCTACGGCCATTTCTCCGACGACGGCCGCGAATACGTCGTCACCGACCCGCGGCCGCCGCGGCCCTGGACGAACGTCATCGCCAACCCGCGCGTCGGCCTCGCCGTCAGCCAGACCGGCAGCGGCTTCTCGTGGATCGACAACTCGCAGCTCGCGGCGGTGACGCGCTGGCAGCAGGAGCTCGCGGTGGACCGCTCGGGCAAGTTCCTCTACGTGCGCGACGCCGACGACGGCGACGGTCTGGTCGCTCTCGCCGGCTCCCGTGCTGGGCGCCCCTCGACCGCTACGCCTGCCGCCACGGCTTCGGCTACACGATCTTCGAGACGCGCGTTCCACGGCCTCGAGGCCCGCTGGACGCTCTTCTGCGACGCCGAGGCGACCGTCGAGCTCTGGAGGGTCGAGCTCGCGCGACGCGCTCGGGCCGCGCCGCGCCGGCTCGACCTCGTCGGCTTCCTCGAGTGGAGCTGCGGCGTCTCGCCCTCGCCGCGGCGCGAGTTCCCGCAGCTCTTCCTCGAGACCTGGCATGACGCGGCGCTGCGGCGCCGTCTTCGCCGCGCAACCACATGTGGGACGTGCCGTCGCCGCGCTGGGGCCACTGGAACACGAGCTTCCCGTACGTCAGCGCCTTCGCGGCGACGGAGCCGGTCGACCGCGGCGCGCAGGGCGACAAGGCCGAGTTCCTCGGACGCTACGGCGACTGCGACGACGCCCGCCGCGCTGCGACAGCACGACTGGACGCCGCTCTTCGGCCGCCACGACGACCCGATCGCGGCGCTGCGCTGCCGGGTCGAGCTGCCGGCGCGGCGGCACGCGCGACGCTCGGCTTCGTCCTCGCGACCGCGAGGCTCCGCCGAGGAGGCCGCGGACCTCGCCGCGGCGCTTCGCCGAGCGTCGGCGGCGATGGACGCGTCGCTCGCGGCGGTCCGCGCGGGCTGGCGCGAGCGCCTCGCCGGCGCACCGCATCGAGACCCCCGACGCCGCGCTCGACGCGCTCGCCAACGACTGGCTGCGCTACCAGGCCATCTCGGCGCGGCTCTGGGGCGCGCGCGGCTACTACCAGCAGAGCGGCGCCTTCGGCTTCCGCGACCAGCTCCAGGACTCGCAGGTCTGGCTGACCATCGACCCGCCGCGCTGCCGCGCGCAGATCCGCCTCCACGCGGCGCACCAGTTCGCCGACGGCTCGGTCTACCACTGGTGGCACCCGCTCACCGAGCAGGGCCACGTCACGCAGATGACCGACGACCTGCTCTGGCTCGGCTTCGTCGCGGCGCCAACTACATCAAGCGAGACCGGCGACTTCTCCATCCTCGACGACGCGCGCCGTTCCTCGACGACGCGGAGCCCGCGCCGCTCGCCGAGCACGTCGCTGCGCGCGTTCGCGGCGCGTCTTCGCAGCGCACGAGCCCGCGCGGCCTCCCCTACATCGGCGCCGGCGACTGGAACGACGGCCTCTCGGCGCTGGGCCTGGAGGAGCGCGGCGAGTCGGTCTGGCTGGCGCAGTTCCTCGCCGGCCTGCTGGCCGACTGGTGCGAGGATCTAGTCGCGCGCCGGCGCGCGAGCGGCCTCTCGCGCGAGTTCGCCGGCCGCCGCGAGGAGCTCGTCGCGCGCGATCAACGAGCCACGGCTGGGACGGCGCCTGGTACCGGCGCGCGCACGCTGCGACGACGGCGCGCTGGATCGGCAGCCGCCGACGAACCGGGTCGGCCGGATCTTCCTCAACGCGCAGACCTGGGCGATCCTCAACGACGTCGCGCCGCCGGAGCGCGCCGCGGCCTGCCTCGCCGCCGTGCGCGAGCACCTGGTGACCGAAGCCGGCGCCCTCCTGCTCGCGCCCGCCTTCGACGCTCCCGGACGAGACGATCGGCTACATCACCCGCTACGCGCCGGGGCTGCGCGAGAACGGCGGCGTCTACACCCACGCCGCGACCTGGGCCATCGCCGCCGCCGCGAAGATGAAGGACGCCGAGCTGGTCGGCCGCCTGCTCGCCGCCATCGAACCCGGCGAACAAGGACCCCGAGCGCTACTGGGCCGAGCCCTACGTGCTGCCCGGCAACGTCGACGGCCCCGACTCGCCGCTACCACGGCCGCGGCGGCTGGACCTGGTACACCGGCTCCGCGGCCTGGCTGCACCGCGTCGTCGCGGAGTGGGTGCTCGGCGTGCGGCCGGAGTGGGACGGCCTGCGCTTCGACCCCTGCCTGCCGCCCGGACTGGGACCGCGCCGCGATGGTGCGGCCCTGGCGGGGCGCGACGCTGGAGATCGAGATCGAGCGGGGCCGCTCGCCGCGCCTCGAGCTCGACGGCGCCGCGCTCCCGGGCAATCTGATTCCCGTCCTGGCCGCGTCCGGCGCGGGCCGGCGCCGGGTGCGCGTCGTCGTCGCCTAGCCTTCGCCTTCCAGGTCTCGAGCGACGCGCCGCGCGTCCGGATGACCTCGGCGTAGAAGCGCGCGCTCGCCTTGGGCGTGCGGCGCTGCGTGTCGTAGTCGACGTGCACGAGGCCGAAGCGCTTGGACGTACCCGTAGGTCCACTCGAAGTTGTCGAGCAGCGACCAGGCGAAGTAGCCGCGCACGTCGACGCCGGCCTCCAGCGCGCGGCGCGCGGCCCGCAGGTGGTCGCGCAGGTAGGCGACGCGCGGCGGATCCGCGACCACGCCGTTCGACGGCGCGGGATCGTCGAAGGCCGCGCCGTTCTCGGTGACGTAGAGCGGCATCGCGCCGTAGCGCTCGCGCACGCCAGCGAGGACGTCCGTGAGGCCGTCGGGATAGACCTCCCAGTCCATCTCGGTGTGCGCGCCGCGGCTGGCGGACCCGGCTCGCCGAGAGCGGCCAGGCCTTCGGGTCGTGCCGCATGACGCCGCGCGTGTAGTAGTTGATGCCGAGGAAGTCGATCGGCCGCCGGATCGCGTCGAGGTCGGAGTCGGGAAACCTCGGCCAGGCCTCGCCGAAGATCGCGGGGAGCTCCTCCGGGTAGCGGCCGAGCAGGGCGGGATCGAGGAACTGCCGGTTCATGTAGGCGTCGGAGCGGCGCGTCGCGGCGAGGTCGGCCTCCGAGTCCGACGCCGGGTACTTCGGCTCGAGGTTGACCACGAGGCCGATCGCGTGCTTTCCCTCGGCCCGGTACGCGTCGACCGCCGCGCCGTGGGCGCGCAGCAGGTTGTGCGTCGACGATCGGCGCCTCGAAGAGGTTGCGGTGGCCGGGCGCCAGCCCGCCGTGGAGGTAGCCCCCGTCGGTCACGACCCACGGCTCGTTCAGCGTCGCCCACATCCGGACGCGGCCGTCGAGGGCGCGGAACGCGACGCGCGCGTACTCGGCGAACCACGCCGCGACGTCGCGGTTGAGCCAGCCGCCGCGATCGTCGAGCGCCGCCGGGAGGTCCCAGTGGTAGAGCGTCGCCGCCGGCGCGATGCCGGCCTCGAGGAGCGCGTCGACCAGCCGGCGATAGAAGTCGAGGCCCTGCTCGTTGACCGCGGCCGGTGCCCTCCGGGAGCACCCGGCCCCAGGCGATCGAGAAGCGATAGGCCGTCAGGCCGAGATCCCTCATCAGCGCCACGTCCTCGCGGAAGCGGCGGTAGTGGTCGCAGGCCACGTCCCCGGTCTCGCCGCCGTGGACGAGGCCCGGCGTGTGGGAGAAGCGATGCCAGATGCGACGCGCCGGCGCCGTCGGCGAGCGGCGAGCCCTCGATCTGGTAGGCCGAGGTCGCCGCGCCCCACAGGAAGCCCTCGGGAAACGCCTTTGGGAAGTCGAAGTGGAGGTGGGGTTCATGGAGTCGGCGCCGATTCTGCCACGTCCCGATGAAAACGGCGGCGCACGCGTTGACCTCCGTCCGCGCGGCGTGTAGAACCGGCCCGATGGCGGAGGTCCGGCTCGAGCACGTCGACAAGAGCTACGACGGCGCGTCCGTGATCGCGGACCTGAATCTCGAGATCCGCGATCAGGAATTCATGGTCCTCGTCGGCCCCTCGGGCTGCGGGAAGTCGACGGCGCTCCGGATGATCGCGGGCCTCGAAGACCTCACCGGAGGAACGATCGCGATCGGCGGCCGCCGCGTCGACGACCTCCCTCCGAAGGATCGCGACGTCGCCATGGTCTTCCAGAACTACGCCCTCTACCCCCACATGACCATCCGCGAGAACCTCGAGTTCGGCCTGAAGATGCGGAAGGTCCCGCGCGAAGAGATCGACCGTCTGGTCGCCCAGGCGGCGGCGACCCTCGAGCTTGCGCCGCTCCTCGACCGCCGCCCGCGCCAGCTCTCGGGAGGCCAGCGCCAGCGCGTCGCGCTGGGACGCGCGATCGTGCGCCAGCCCGCCGTCTACCTCTTCGACGAGCCGCTCTCGAACCTCGACGCCAAGCTGCGCCTCCAGATGCGCGCCGAGATCAAGAGCCTGCAGCGCCGGCTGAAGACGACGACGGTCTACGTCACCCACGACCAGGTCGAGGCCATGACGATGGGCACACGGATCGCCGTCATGAAGGACGGCCGACTCCAGCAGGTCGGCACGCCCCTCGAGGTGTACGACCGGCCGGCGAACCTCTTCGTGGCGCTCTTCATCGGGTCGCCCCCGATGAGCGTCTTCCAGGCGACGGTCCGCGACGGCGGCGCGCGGGTCGAGGCGGAGGGCCTCGAGCTTCCCGTCCCGGAACCCCTCCGGGCCGCCGCGCGGTCCCTCGACGGCCGATCCGTCCACGTCGGCATCCGGCCCGAGCACGTCGTCGACCCCTCCTCCCCGGCGCATGGCCCGACCGCGACCCTCCAGGCGGACATCGAGCTCGTCGAGCCCCTGGGGGACGAGGCGGTCGTCCATGCCCGCGTGGGAGGCGCACCCCCTGACCTACCGGGTCGAGCCCCGCCGGATGCCCGAG
The DNA here is from genome assembly GCA_963749265.1 of uncultured Acidobacteriota bacterium. Taxonomy (GTDB): domain Bacteria; phylum Acidobacteriota; class Thermoanaerobaculia; order UBA5066; family Gp7-AA6; genus DAHUXD01. The sequence goes on from CAVVML010000013.1 coordinate 106,431, forward strand.
GTGGGCCGCCGGGTGGCGGTCGCCGTCGAGCTCGAGCGTCTCCACCTCTTCGACGGGGAGTCCGGGGCCCGCCTCGGCCTGACCGTCCGCCGCCCTCGCCGACCGCGCCACGAGTTTCCCGACCCCTTCCCGAAACCCCGAAACCTTGGCCCTGGGCCGTCGTATTGGTTGGCGAGGGAAGCTAAAAAAACAGCACTTGCTAAATTTTTAGCACTAGAATCCCATCCGAGGAGGAGCACCCGGCATGCGAACCAAAAAGACGCTCTCGAACCTGTCCCGGCGGGAGCGGCAGATCATGGACGTCCTTTACAGGGACGGCCAGGCCACGGCCGGAGACGTTCTGGCCGCCCTTCCCGATGCCCCGGGCTACTCGGCGGTCCGGGCCCTGCTCCGGATCCTCGAGAACAAGGGTCACATCCGCCACGTCTCCGAGGGCACCCGCTACGTCTACCTCCCCACGCTCCCGCGGGACCGCGCCGGACGGCCGGCGCTCGCCAGCGTGATCGAGACCTTCTTCGACGGCTCGACGGAAAAAGCCGTCGCCGCGCTCCTCGACATCTCGAAGACCGAGCTCTCGGGCGACCAGCTCGACCGGCTCTCGCAGCTCATCGATCAGGCCCGCATGGAGGGACGCTGACATGAAGTTCGTGCTCGACTCGGCCATCCGCTTCGGTTTCGACCTCGCCGTGAAGGCCACCTTCGTCTTCGCGGCGACCGCGGTGGCGCTCCTCCTCATGCGACGCTCGACTGCCGCCACGAGGCATCGGGTCGGCACCTTCGGCCTCGGCGCCGCCCTGCTGCTTCCGATTCTCTCGGCGGCGCTCCCGCAGGTGAACATCCCGATCCTTCCGGACGTGCGCCCGGCCGGCCGACCGCCCCGCAAGTCGTTCGACGCGCCCGCGGCCATGGACGCCGAGCCGGCGTCCGAGGTCTCCTGGCGCCAGCTCGCCCTCGCGGTTCCTGAAAAGGCGATGGCCGCCGCGCCCGAGGACGCCGTCGCTCCCGAAGCGTCTGCGAGCGAATCGGCTTCGGCTTCGACTTCCCCGTCGGACTTTCCGATCCCGGTGGCTCCGCCCTCGGGGTCCTCGGCCGCGCCGAGCCTGCTCCTCTTCGCCTGGATCGCGGGCGCGGCCGCCGTCGCGCTCCGCCTCTTCGTGGGCTGGTCGCGCGTCCGGCAGATCGGGCGCGAGGCCCGGCCCATCCGCGACGTCGAATGGCTGGTCGAGCGGGATTCCGCCGCGCGGCGCCTGGAGCTCAACCGCCGCGTCGAGCTCGTCGAGAGCGAAGCCGTGCCGGTCGCGATGACGTCGGGGGTCCTGCGCCCGCTCCTCATGTTCGGCCGCGCCGCCCGCCAGTGGGCCATCGAGCGCCGCCGCGTCGTCCTGCTCCACGAGCTCGCCCACGTGAAGCGCGCGGACTGGCCGGCGCTCCTGCTGGCCGAGCTCGCCGCCGCCGTGTACTGGTTCCACCCCCTCGCGTGGTGGCTCACGCGGCGCGTGCGCCGCGACGCCGAGACGGCCTGCGACGACCTGGTCATCGCTTCGGGCACGAAGCCCTCGGTCTACGCGGGACACCTGCTCGGCATCTTCCGCTCGCTCGGCTCCCCGGCCCATCCGACTCCGGCCCTCGCGCTCGGCGTCGGCGGAAGCCGGCCGCATCACTTCGAAGAGCGTCTCCGCACGATTCTCGATCCGCATTCGTCGCATGGCGGAGAGTCGCGCGGCCAGGCCCGCCTGGCGGTGATCGCCCTCGCCGGCGCAGCCGCCGTGATGGGCTTCGTGTCGCCCTGGGCGCCGCGTGCCGAGGAGTTCGCTCCGGAAGCCGAGATCACGTGGGAGTCGGATGACGCCGCCGCGCTGGAGACTCCGACGTCGTCCCAGGTCGAGACGTCCACGTCGGAGTCCACGTCGACGTCCTCGTCGAATCCATATCGGTCGTCACGCGGACCGAGAAGCACGAGTGCCCTTCGAAGTCGGCCAAGCCTGTCTCCGAGCCGGCGGGCTTCCTCCCGGCCACCGCCGTCGAGTCCGTCGAGTCGGAAAAGGCCTCGGCGCCTGAAACGGAGACCGAAGCCACGCCGGCTCCCCACGCGGACGCCAAAGCCGAGCCGGAGGAAGCCGTCCCCGCGGTCTGGACGCCGGCCGCCGCGCCCTCGGGCAAGGTCGAAGGTTTCGTCAAGGCGTCCAAGCACAAGAACTCCCGCTCGCCGAAGGATGGCGACGACTGGTACAGCCAGGGAATGGATCTCCACAACGACGGCGACTACGAGGCTGCGATCGAGGCCTTCCAGAAGTCGATCGAGGCGGGCCATCATGAGGAAGCGGCCACTTACAACATCGCCTGCGGCTACGCCCTGCTCGGCAAGAACGACCTCGCCTTCGAGTACCTGAAGAAGGCGATGGACGAAGGCTTCGACGTCGGCGAATACCTCCACGACGACGACCTCGACGGCCTGCACTCGGATCCCCGCTGGCCGCAGCTCAAGAAGGAAGCCCGCGAGAACGGCGACGGCAAGTTCGCCCGCGAGTCGAGGGCCGTCGCGACGCGCTATCAGCGCATCGTGACCCGCAATCCGAAGAGCGGCGAGGCCTTCTTCGACGTCGGCCTCGAGCTCCTCCAGACCGAGCAGTACGCCCTGGGCGTCCAGGCCTACCAGGCGGCGATCGACCGCGGCTACCGGGTCGGCACGGCGTACTACAACCAGGCCTGCGGCTACGCCCTGGCGGGCCAGAAGGACGAGGCGTTCGCAGCGCTGCACAAGGCGCTCGACAACGGCTTCGACTCGCCGGATCACCTCGCGAAGGACGACGACCTCGACGCCCTCCACGGCGATCCGCGCTGGGCTTCGTTGAAGAAGGAGGCGCGCGACCTCTCGCTGCCGGGCTACAACCAGAACTGGTGGAACAGCGGCTCGCGCGGCGAGCGGACGAAGTGGCGCGAGACGGCCGAGCGGGCCCAGAAATACGTCGAGAAGAACCCGCAGAGCGGCCGCGGCTGGTACAACCTCGGATTCGCGTCGCTCGCGGGCGACCGGCCGGAGGACTCGATCGAGGCGTTCAAGAAGGCGCTCGACCTCGGCTACCGCAAGCCCACGACGATGTACAACCTGGCCTGCGCCTACTCCCGGCTCGACCAGAAGGACCCGGCGTTCGAGTGGCTCAACAAGGCCATCGACGCGGGCTTCGACGAGACGCACACGATCCGCAGCGACGACGACCTCGACAACCTGCGCGGGGACCCGCGGTATCGCAAGGCGCTCTCGGTCGCGCGGGCGAAGGAACACACCGACTCCAACGACGGCGAGTAGCCGGACTCTTTCTCGCTTCAACGGGGCGGCCGCCAGGGCCGCCCCTTCGCTTCTCTGGCGCGCTTCGGGCTCTCGCCCGGATAGGCCGCGGCGAGCGTCGCAGCGACCTCCGAAACGTCGCGGCCCACGGGGAACCGCGCCGCCAGATCAGCGCAATCGTGCGCCGGGGCGCCGGCTCCGCGAAGGGACGGATCGCGAGGCCCGCCCGCTCCGCCTCGGTCGCGACCGCGAGCCGCGGCAGCAGCGTCACGCCGAGGCCGCGCGCCACCATCTGCGAGAGCGTCGGAAGGCTCGTCGCACGGACCTCGAGCTCCCGCGCCTTCGCGTTCGCGCAGACCGCCAGGGCCTGATCCCGGAAGCAGTGCCCGTCGTCGAGCAGCAGCACACTCTGCCCCTGCGAGCTCCTCGGGCCTCGCCGGCCCCTTCCGCCTTGCGAGGGGATGCTCCCGGCGACGTGGCCAGGACGAACGGATCGCTTCGCGATGACCGCGTGCTCGAAGTCGCCGACCTCGGCTTCGAGGGCGAGCAGCGCGGCGTCGAGCGCGCCCTCCGAGAGGGCGGCCGTCAGGACCGGCGTCTTGTCTTCGATCCAGACGATGGTCAGGCGCGGATAGGCCGCGTGGAGCGCCGGCGTGACCGGAGGCAGCAGATACGGAGAGATCGTCGGTATGACGCCCACCCGCACCATCCCGGAGAGCGGATCGGACAGCCGCAGGGCGGCATCCGAAAGCTCGTCCGCGCCCGAGGAGGATCCTCCGGGCCCGGTCGAGAAGCGCGCGCCCCGCCGCCGTGACGAGGACCTTCCGCCGGTCGCGCTCGAACAGGGCGACGCCGAGCCCGCGCTCGAGGGCCGCGATCTGGCGCCGACAGCGAAGGCTGAGCGACGCGGCAGCGCTCGGCGGCCCGGTGGAAGGAGAGCGTGTCCGCGACGGCACGGGCGTACTGGAGCTGTCGGAGCGTGAAGGGGTGAGGGCCGTCTCGCATGATCGTTTTAAACTATCACAGATAGAGAAACAAAGTCTTGGACTATCAGTTACGTGGACGGCATTCTTGCCCCTCGATGACTTCAGCGGCTCGACCCTCAACTCTCAATCAACTTCGAACGGAGTTCCCATGTTGACTGTCGGTGACAAGTTTCCCGAGTTTCGACTCCAGGCCGTCGTGAGCCTCGAGAAGAGCAAGGAGTTCCGCGAGATCACGCACGAGAGCCATCCCGGCCGCTGGAAGGTCGTCTTCCTCTGGCCGATGGATTTCACCTTCATCTGTCCGACCGAGATCGCCGAGTTCGGCAAACGCAACGCGGACTTCCAGGACCGCGAGGCCCAGATCCTGGGCGCCTCGACGGACACGCACTTCGTCCACCTCGCGTGGCGGAACAATCATCCCGACCTGAAGACCCTCCCCTATCCCATGCTCGCCGACACGAAGCGGGAGCTCTCGCAGGCTCTCGGCGTTCTGCACAAGACCGACGGCGTCGCGCTCCGCGCCACGTTCATCGTCGATCCCGAAGGGATCATCCGGCACGTCAGCGTCAACGACCTCTCGGTCGGACGCAACGTGGACGAGGTTCTGCGCGTCCTCGACGCTCTCCAGACCGACGAGCTCTGCCCGTGCAACTGGAGGAAGGGCGAGGCCACGCTGGAGGTTGCATGACGGCCTTCCCGAACCTCGACGCGATCCGGGAGGCCCTCCCGGATCTCGCGAAGGACATCAAGCTCAACCTGCAGGCCGTGCTCTCGGAGAGCAGCCTCTCGCCGGAGCAGCGGTGGGGCGTCGCAGTCGCTTCGGCGGCCGCGGCGCGCCAGCCCGGCCTCCGCGACGCCGTCGTCGCCGACGCGCGGGCGGCCGTCCCCGAAGCGGTCATCGAGGACGCCCTGGCCGCGGCGGCGCTCATGGGGATGAACAACGTCTACTACCGCTTCCGCCACGTCGTCGGAAAGCCCGTGTATTCCGAAAAGCCGGCTCGCCTGCGGATGAACCGCATCGCCCGGCCCGCGACGAGCAAGGTCGACTTCGAGCTCTTCTCGCTGGCCGCGAGCGCGATCAACGGCTGCGAGGCCTGCGTGCGGTCGCACGAACAGGCCGTCCTCGACGGCCAGCTCAGCGAAGACCAGGTCCACGACGCGATCCGGATCGCCGCTACGATGCACGCGGCCGCCGTCGCGCTCGAGATCGCCGACGTGCCGCCCGTGGAAGCGGCCGAGACGGAGGACGTCGCCGTCATGTAGCGACGGACGTCGCTCTCATGTGGCGACGGACGTCGCTTTCATGTGGCTACGGACGGCGCTCTCATGTAGCGACGGACGCCGCTCTTGTGTCGCCCGGACGGCTTAAGATGCGCGCGAGACGCCCATGGCGCTCCTGGACGCGAAGACGCTTTCTGGCTTCCAGCGCCGCGGCGGCGCTCGCGACCGGCTCGGTCCGGAGCGCCCGCGGCGCCGCTGCGACGGAAGATCGGATCCGCGCGCGCCCCTTCCCGCAAGGCAGCGTGCGCCTGTCTCCGGGTCCGCTCTTCGCCGCCGCCGAGGTCAACCGCCGCTACCTCGCGAGCCTCGACACCGATCGTCTGCTTCACACGTTCCGCCTCAACGCGGGGCTCCCGACGACCGCCACGCCGCTCGGAGGCTGGGAGGCGCCGGACAACGAGCTGCGCGGCCACTTCACCGGCCACTACCTCACGGCCTGCGCTCTCGTTTCGGCGGGGACCGGCGATGCCGCGCTGACGGCGAGCGGCCGGCGAACGGTCGAAGGGCTCGCCGCCTGCCAGGCGGCCCTGGGCAGCGGGTACCTCTCGGCCTTCCCCGAGAGCTTCTTCGACCGGCTCCTCGCGGGCGAGCGGGTCTGGGCGCCCTTCTACACGCTCCACAAGATCATGGCGGGACTGCTCGACCAGTACACGCTGTGCGGCAACCGCCAGGCGCTCGAGATGGCTCGCGGGATGGCCGACTGGACCTGCCGCTGGGCCTCGAAGCTCGACGACGCGCAGATGGCCCGGGTCCTCGACGTCGAATACGGCGGCATGAACGATTTCCTCTACGAGCTCGCCGCCGTGACCGGCGAGCCGAGCTATCGCGCGCTCGCCTGGCGTTTCGACCACGACCGGATCTTCGTCCCGCTGGCCGAGGGTCGCGACGAGCTGCGCGGCCTCCACGTGAACACCCAGATCCCGAAGGTCATCGGCGCCGCGCGCCGGTGGGAGACGACCGGGGATCCGCGCGCGCGGGCGGCCGCGTCGTACTTCTGGACGGAGGTCGTCTCGAAACGCTCGTACGCCACCGGCGGGACGAGCAACGAGGAGGAGTGGCGGACCGATCCGGGCCGGCTCGCCTCGGAGCTCGGCGTCTACACGCAGGAGTGCTGCTGCACCTACAACATGCTCAAGCTCACGGGGCACCTCTTCGGCTGGACGGCCGATCCCGCGTGCGCGGAGTATGCGGAGCGCGCGCTCTTCAACGGCATCCTCGGGACGCAGCATCCCTCCGACGGCGCCAAGCTGTACTACGTGCCGCTGGGCTCGGGCTGGTGGAAGTACTTCGGAACGCCGCTCGCGGACTTCTGGTGCTGCACGGGGACGGGAGCCGAGTCCTTCGCGAAGCTCGGCGAGCTGGCGTACTTCCGCGACGACGGCGGAATCTGGGTCAACCTCTTCGTCGCCTCGCAGCTCACCTGGCCGGCGCAGGGTCTCGTCCTCACCCAGGACACGCGCTTTCCCGATGAGCCCGCGACGCGCCTGAGGCTCCGCCTGCGCGAGCCGCGCCGATTCGCTCTGCGCCTGCGCGTCCCGGGCTGGGCGGGCATGGGCGAGGCCCGGATCAACGGGCGGTCCACGGCCGCGCCGGTGGTTTCGGGCTACGCCGTGCTCGAACGCCTGTGGAACGACGGCGACCGGGTGGAGTGGACGGTTCCGTTTTCGCTGCGCGCCGTCGCGATGCCCGACGATCCGACGCTCGCGGCCGTCGCCTGGGGCCCCGTCATCCTCGCGGGACGGCTCGGCAGGGAGGGCCTCACGCCGGCGACGCTCCGGGCCGGCCCCACGAAACCGCGCACGGTGCCCGAGCTCGACGCGCCTCCGGTTCCGGCGCCGGATCTCGCGGCGACCGTGGCGCATCCGGAAGCGTCGATCCGGCGCGCGGACGGAGCCCCGATCCGCTTCGAGGCCGCGACGAAAGCCGGCGGAATCGTCGAGCTCGTCCCGCTGAGCTCGATCTACGACGAGCGATACGCCGTCTACTGGCGCTTCGCGGGCGGCTAGGGCGGAAACGCCTTCGGGTCGATGCCCGGGATCACCTTGAGCGCGTTCTTGTAGTAGATCTTCTTGAGGACCTCGTCGGGCAGCGCCAGGCCGTACATCTTCCAGAACGCGTGGCGCTTTCGGTAGTAGTCGAAGTACTCGTCGTCGGTCTCGAGCACGCGGAAGTAGACGAGGTACTCGTCGGCGGCCCAGGTGTCCTTCCCGAACATCACGCGGTCCTGGTACTTCTCGAACCAGGCGCGCGCGGCGCGCGGCTGGCGGCCGAGCTCGGCCAGCACGGCGCCGATCTCGGTGTAGACGTTGGGCAGGCGGTCGAAGAGCTTGCCCGAGGCGCGTCAGGTCGCCGCCGAGCCATCCCAGATGCGCGTCGATGAACTTCGTCTTCGGATGCTTCTCGAACATGTGGTGCTGCTCGGTGAGGAGCTGCTCGAAGGGCGGGAACTTGTCGGGCGGGCGCGCGCGCTGGGGGAACTGCTTCAGCTCGAGCCAGCGCTCGTTGTGGACGTCCTGGGGCTCGAAGAAGCGAGCTGCGGCTCGGCCGTGTGGATGAGCACCGGGATGCCGAGCTCGCCGCACTTCGCCCAGACCGGGATCGATCCGCGGATCGTCGACGGGGACGCGCTTGCCCGGCGCCGTCGACGAGCGGTCATCCCCAGGTTCTTGTAGATCTTCAGGCCCCGCGCGCCGGCCGCGACGTCCTTCGCGAGCTGCGCGGCCGCCCGCTCGCCCCAGCCCGGCTGCTCGATCCCCGCGAAGTCGAGGTTGGCGAAGACGACGAAACGGCCCGGGATAGCGGCCCGGCGAGGTTCGCCTGGCCCTTGATGAACTCCTCGCCGCGGCCGCCCGAAAGGTTGACCATGACCCGCATGCCGATCCGGTCCATCTCGGAGACGAGCTTCGCCGCGTCCTCGGCGGTGATGTCGCGGTCCTGGTGGTTGTGGACGTCGATGAACGGGTACTTCGCCTTCTGCGGGTGGTGCTCGGGAACGACGAGCGTCGACTTCGGGTCGTACTCCTCGATCGACATCGTCGCGCCCGGGCCCGAGGGCGTCGGCGTCTGGGCGGTCCGAACGCGCCACGGACACAGAGAGCCCGACCAGCGCCAGGGCCCGAAGGGCCGGTGCGATTTTCACGAGAATCTCCTCAGACTTCGATCGCCCCGCCGATCTCCCGAAGATGCCGGCGCAGAGTGTAATCCGGCTCGCGCCGGCGCCGGTCGAGGTAATCGCGGAAGCGGAGCTGGGAGCGCAGCGTCTCCCCCGCGCGGATCCGATCCGCCTGCCGCCGCTCGCGGCCGAAGATGTCCCGCGCGGCCTCGAGGATCGCCGCGGCGGACTCGAGCGGCGCGAAGACGGCCCCGTCGTCATCGGCGAACACGGCGTCCTCGCGGCCGACCGTCCAGTCCCCGAAGCGCGCCGCGGACAGCGCATCGGCGCTCCGCGCGTCCAGCCGCACCGGGCCGGAGGGCGAGCAGCCGTAGCTGAAGACGGGGAAACCGATCTCGGCGAGCTCCAGAGTGTCCCGATGAAATCCCCAGATGACCATGCCGGACGAGACCCGCGGCGCGCGTCTCGAGCACCGTGAGGTCGCCGGCGCAGGCCTCGTCGGTGCGGCCGCCGTTGTCGATCACGAGCACGTCGCCCGGCGACGCGGCCTCGAGCGCCTCGAGAAAAACGTCCACGCTCCCGAAGTGGCGGACGGGAGCGACGCGGCCCGCCGCCTTCGAGCCTCCGCGAATCGGCCGAAGCCCCGGAGGCGCGAGGCGGAGCGGAATCGAAAGGCGCAGGCAGGCGTCCGCGACGAGGGGCGTGGAGAGCTCGGCGAAGGCGCGATGCAGCTCAGCGGAGCACGTGGCACCGTCGGGAGGCGGTGGGATTCCGGGCGGATGACGGGCGAGGAGGAGACGGCGGGCGACAAGATCGCCGCGATCTGGCGCGAATGGTTGACGTCGTGGCCGGCGAGCAGTGCGACCATGCGCGCGATCGTCAGGCGTCCGAATTGCGAGTGCTTGCCCCAGCGGAGGTAGTCCGGTCTCCGGAGTCCCGCGAGGAGCTCCACGTTCGCGCGCCGGAGCTCCGTGAAGGTCGCGAGCGCCCGGCGCGGGTCGATCCGGCCGTAGCGCCTGGCCCAGACGGCCTGGTCCATGCCGACGATGAGCACGCCGTTCTCGCCCAGGACCATCCGCATCCGGGAGCCCCAGAGGAGCTCGACCTCGGAGAGATGCGCCAGGATGTCGCGAACCGACCACTTGCCGGGCCGGGGCGGCCGCGTCAGGCGGCGCCGCGAGACACCCGCGATCCGGCGCGAGAGCGCCGCCGGCGTTCGTTTGAGCATCGTGCGGTGCACGCGGCCGTCCTCGCCCGCGTAGGACAGGATCCTCGCGACGTACTGCTCGAAGGTCTCGTTCATCATCGGCCCTCCGTGTCGAGCATTTCCCGAATTCGGAAGACGAAGTCGGGCGGATTCGCGGTCGGCTCGAGGGCCACCGACACGTGGCCGTCGGGCACCGGAAATACGGTCTGGAAGAAGTTCCCGTAGCGGATCACGACGAACTTCACGCCCCCGCAGTCGATCTCCCCGCGCTGCACGACGAGCTTCAGAAGCGTCGGATTGACGATGAGCTCCTCGTAGCGGTCCGACTCCGCCGCGGAGGCGTGCGCGAGGCCCGGCCGCTCCCGGAGCGCGAGCCGGCCGCCCCGATAGATCGCGACATACCGGACCTCATCGGACAGGGCGAAGAGACGATCCATCAGGGAGCTCGGCCGGGAGTCTTCTTTCGCGTTCGCGCGTGCCTTCGCTTTCGCCGGTGCTTTCGCTTTCGCTTGTGGACGCTTCTCGCGCATGGTGGCTTTCCCTCACGACTTCGGCGACTTCCATGTCGTAGTACCGATACCACAGCGCCCGTCCCTGGGCCTGCGCCGCGCGATGCTCCGGGTCCTCGCGCCACGCGCGGAGCGTCTCGAGGTCCTTCCACCATACGATCGTGAGCCGCTCGCCGTCGGCCGCCGTGAAGCTCTTCACGTCGACGAAGCCGGGCGCGGCGCGCGCCTTCTCCATCAGGCGCTGGTCCGTCGCGACGTACTCGTCCCCGGCCTGCTCCGTCAGCTTCGAAAAGAAGAGGACGACGATCATGCGGCCTCCCGGTACAGCCCGCGGGCCTCGATCGAAGCGAGGTTGCGCGCGTGAAAGAACGCCTCGAAGTCGGTGGCCGGAGGCCCGGCCGGAAGGCAGTCCTCGATGCGGATCTCCGATACCGGCCGGCCGTTCTTCCGCGCCTCGAGCACGCGGAGGCGAAGGTTCGCGAGATATCCGCGCGCCGAGCGCAGCGTTTCGGAGCTCGTCAGCGGGCCGTGAGAGCGCAGCACGCGGCTTCGGCCCCGGGCGAGGGCCCGCGAAAGCGCCCGGTCGATCGCCTCCGGCGCCGAGTACTGGACGTAGGCCATGCGGCCGACGGCCGTGTCGCCGACATGCAGGAGGTCGAGCTCGGGGATCTCGACGTTGAGCGTCCCCGCGGTGTGGCCGGGGTTCTCGAAGATCTCGATGTGGAACCGCCCCCAGACGAGGCCGAGTCGCCCCGAGAGGAGGAGCGTCGGCGCGCGAAAGTGGCCGCACCTCCTCGTCGGTGCGGAACTCCTCGCTCCAGAACGTCGCGAGGGCAGTTCTCGTGCGCGAGCACCTCGGCCTCGGGAAAGAGGTTCCAGGCGGCGAGGTGGTCGCTGAAGTAGTGCGTGCTGACCAGGAGCTCCACGCGCTTGCCCCGCGCGGCGAGCGCCGCCCGGAGCGCCTCCGCGTCGGCCGCGGATCCCAAGGCCCTCGATCAGGAGCGCGCGGTCGCCGTCGAAGAGGGCCAGCGAGGTCGAGTCGTACCGGTCCCCGTGAAAGAGGACCGCGTCCGAGTCGATGGTCTCCGACCGCACCGCCATGTCCCACCCCCATGCCGAGAGGCAAAGGCTAGCCGCCGGCCAGGCATTTACAAAGCGAATTGTTGTCATGAGTCCCATGCGATATATTCATAGTATGGACGGGCCACCCGCGCGGCCTCGAGCTCCGCCACCTCCAGCTCCTGCTCTCGGTCGCCGAGGAAGGCACGCTCACCGCCGCCGCCCGGCGGCTCCACCTCTCGCAGTCCGCCCTGTCGCATCAGCTGGCCGACGCCGAACGGGCGCTCGGCGTCTCGCTCTTCCAGCGGGGCCACAAGCGCATGACGGCGACGCCCGCCGGCGAGCGCTGGATCGAAGCCGCGCGGCGCGCCTGCGAAGAGATGAGCGCCGCGGCCCGCGACGTCGCGGCGCGCGCGGCGGAGCCCGCGGGCCTGCTGCGGCTCTCGACCGAGTGCTACACCTGCTACCACTGGCTGCCGGAGCCGCTGCGGAAGTTCCAGGCCGGGCATCCGGGAGTCGAGGTCCGCATCGTTCTCGAGGCCACCCGCCGTCCCGTTCCGGCGCTGCTCTCGGGCGATCTCGACGTCGGGATCGTGAGCGATCCCGTTCGGAACCGCCGCATCGCCGTCCACCCGCTCTTCGACGACGAGCTCGTCGCCGTCGTGAGCCCGCGCCATCCCCTCGCCCGGCGCCGCTACCTCGAGGCCGGGGACTTCGCGGCCGAAACGCTCTTCACGCTCTCGGTGCCGCGCGAGGAGCTCGACGTCTTTCGCTACGTCCTGCGGCCCGCGGGCGTCGAGCCCCGGCGCTGGTCCCCCATCGAGCTCACCGAGGCCATCGTGGAAATGGCGCGCGCGGGCATGGGCATCGCCGTGCTCGCGCGGTGGGCGGTGGCTCCGCAGCTTCGGGCCGGAACGCTCGCCGCGAGCCGGATCACGCCCGGAGGACTCAAGCGCCAGTGGAGCGCCGCGACCCTCAAGCGCCGAAAGCCCCTGCCCTTCGTCGAGGCCTTCGTCCGTGAGCTCCAGGCCTCGTCCCGGAGCCGTCTCCGGACCGCCGTCGCCTGAGCCCGCCTCGCGCCTCTGGAGCGACTCGGCGACCCGGCTACTCCGTCGCTCCCTTCGCCTTCAGGATGTTCCACACCTTCTCCGGCGTGATCGGAATGTCGATGTGCTTCACCCCGAGGTGCGCGAGCGCGTCGACGACGGCGTTGGCGATGGCGGGCGGCGCGCCGACGGTGGCCGACTCGCCGACGCCCTTCGCGCCGAAGGGATGGTGCGGCGAGGGCGTGATGGTCTTGCCCGTCTCCCAGTTCGGGGTCTCCATCGACGTCGGCACCAGGTAGTCCATGAAGCTTCCGGCCTGGTTGTTGCCGTTCTCGTCGTAGGTGATCTCCTCCATGAGCGCCGGCGCCATGCCCATCGAGAGGCCGCCGTGGATCTGGCCGTCGACGATCATCGGGTTGATGATGTTGCCGCAGTCATCGATCGCGACGAACCGACGGATCTTGACCTCGCCCGTCCCGCGGTCGATGTCGACGACACAGATGTAGCTGCCGAACGGGAAGGTCAGGTTCGGCGGATCGTAGTAGTTGACGGCCTCGAGCCCCGCCTCCATTCCCGGCGGATGGTTCGTGTAGGCCGCGAACGCGATGTCCTGGATGGTCTTCGACTTCTGCGGGGCGCCCTTGACCGAGAACTTGCCGGGCTCCCAGACGAGGTCATCCTCCGAAACCTCGAGGAGATACGCGGCGATCTTGCGCGCCTTGTCCCGGATCTTGCGCGCCGCCATCGCGCCCGCCGCGCCGGCCGTGGGCGTCGAGCGGCTGGCGTAGGTGCCCAGTCCGTAGGGAGCGGTGTCCGTGTCGCCCTCGTCGACCTCGACGTGGGCCGCCGGGATCCCGAGCTCCTCGGCAATGATCTGCGCGTACGTCGTCTCGTGACCCTGGCCCTGGGACTTCGTGCCGAAGCGCGCCATCGCCTTGCCGGTCGGGTGGATCCGCAGCTCGCAGGAGTCGAACATCTTGATGCCGAGGATGTCGAAGTGCTTGGACGGGCCCGGCGCCGACGATCTCGGTGAAGCTCGAGATCCCGATGCCCATGAGCTCGCCCTTCTTGCGCTTCTCGGCCTGCTCCCGGCGCAGCCCCGCGTAGTCGATCATCTCCATCGCCATCTTCAGGGCCGCCGGATAGTTGCCGCTGTCGTACTCCCAGCCAAGGGCCGAGTGGTACGGAAACTTGTCGGGCGGGATGAAGTTCTTCATCCGAAGCTCCGCCGGGTCCATCTTCAGCTCCTGCGCGAGCCGGTCGACCATGCGCTCGATGGCGTGCACGGCCTCGGTCACGCGGAACGAGCAGCGGTAGGCAATGCCTCCCGGCGGCTTGTTCGTGTAGACGCCGTCGACCTCGCAGAAGGCGTTCGGGATGTCGTAGGAGCCGGTGCAGATCGAGAAGAGCCCCGCCGGGAACTTGGACGGGTTCGCCGCGGCGTCGGCGTAGCCGTGGTCGGCGACCGTCTTGATCTTGAGCGCCGTCATCGTCCCGTCCTTCGTCGCCGCGAGCTCGGCCTCCATGTGGTAGTCGCGGGCGAAGGAGTCGGCCTGCAGGTTCTCCATCCGGTCCTCGACCCACTTGACGGGCTTGCCGATGACGACCGAGGCCGCCACCGCGATGACGTAGCCCGGGTAGACGGGCACCTTGCCACCGAAACCGCCGCCGATGTCGGGCGCGATGATCCGGATCTTCTCCTCCGAGAGGCCCACGTGGCCGGCGACGAGCGCGAAGACGGTGCGGATGGCGTGGGGCGCCTGGGTCGTCATGTAGACGGTGAGCTTTCCGGTTCCGGGATGGAAGTCCGCGATACAGCCGCAGGTCTCGATCGACGCGACGTGGATGCGCGGGATGTAGATCTTCTCCCGCACGACGACGTCCGACGCCTTCGACGCGGCGTCGGTCTTCGCCCGGTCGCCCGCCTCCCAGTGCCAGATGTGGTTGTCCTTCTTGCCTTCCTTGTCCGTGCGCAGCACCGGGGCGCCGGGCTTCATCGCTTCGAACGGGTCGGTGACGACCGGCAGCGGCTCGTACTCGACCTCGACCGCCGCCACACCGTCGGCGGCCGTGTACCGGTCGGTCGCGATGACGGCCGCGACCTCCTGCGACTGGTACATCACGCGGTCGGTCGGCAGAACCATCTGCGTGTCCGACATCAGCGTCGGCATCCAGTGGAGCTTGTACTGAGCGAGCGTCTCGCCCGTGATGACGGCGAGGACCCCGGGGACCTTCAGCGCTTTCGAGGAGTCGATCTTCAGGATCTTCGCGTGCGCGTAGGGGCTGCGCACGATGTCCATGTGCAGCATGCCCGGCAGCTGGATGTCGTCGACGTAGTTGCCCTGGCCGCGGAGGAAGCGCGGGTCTTCCTTGCGCTTGACCGAGTGGCCCATGCCGCCGACTTCGGGACTGGTCTTGGGTTCTGTCGCCATGGTTCTACTTCCCTGTCGCGGCCATCGCCTGGGCCGCGTGCTGGACGGATTTGACGATGTTGACGTACCCCGTGCACCGGCACAGGTTTCCGGAGATCGCCTGGCGGATCTCGAGCTCGGTCGGCGCAGCATTCACCTTGAGCAGCGCGTAGCTCGTCATCATCATGCCCGGCGTGCAGTAGCCGCACTGGAGGCCGTGCTCCTGATAGAAGCCCTCCTGGATCGGGTCGAGCTTCCCGCCCTGCTCGAGCCCCTCGACCGTCATCACCTTCCGGCCGTCGGCCTGGACGGCCAGCACGGTGCACGACTTGACGGGCGTTCCGTCGAGCAGAACCGTGCACGCTCCGCAGTGCGACGTGTCGCAGCCGATGTGCGTGCCGGTGAGCCGGAGCATCTCGCGGATGAAGTGCACGAGCAGGAGGCGGGACTCGACCTCCCCTCGCGGGCCTCGCCGTTGACCGTGACTGTGATCTTGTGCTTCGCCATCGTCATGCCCCCTGCGCCCGCTCGGCGGCCTTCTTGAGCGCCCGCGCGGTGAGCACGCGCGCCATCTCCTTCTTGTACTCGACGGCTCCGCGGCGATCGGGCTGCGGATCCGCCGCCTCCGCCGCGAGCCTGGCTGCCTCGGCGATCGCCGCGGCGTCCGGCTTTTTGCCCTGGAGGAACTTCTCGGCGTCCGAAGCCTTCACGGGCACGAGCCCCGCGTTCGTGAGGCCGATCCCGGCCCGGGTGATCTCGCCGCCGCCGCCGAGCGTGAGCTGGGCGGCCACCCCGGCGGTCGCGAAGTCGCCGACCTTGCGCTCGAGCTTGACGTAAGCGCCACGGGATTTCCCCTGCGCGGCCGGGATGCGGATCTCCGTGAGGATCTCGTCCTTGCCGAGGGCCGTCTCGAAGAGGCCGGTGAAGAAGCTTTCGATCGGGATCGTCCGCTCGCCTTTCTTGCCGGTGGCGACGACGATCGCGCCGAGGGCGAGCATGGTCGCCGGGTGATCGTTGGCGGGGTCGCCGTGGGCCAGGTTCCCGCCGATCGTCGCGAGGTTCCGGACGATCGGATCGGCGATGACGGCGGCCGTGTCGGCGAGGATCGGGTACTTCTTGTGGATCAGGTCCGAGCCCTCGAGGGCGGACTCGCGCGTTCGCCCGCCGATCTTCAGGAATCCGCCCTCTTCCTTGATGTACTCGAGACCCGGTACGCGGTTGATGTCGATGAGATGTCCGGCCGAACCAAGGCGGAGCTTCAGGAGCGGCAGGAGGCTCTGGCCTCCCGAAAGCACCTTGGCGTCCCCGTATCGGCCGAGAAGCTCGATCGCCTCGGCGAGCGAGCCGGGAGCGTGGTAGTCGAACGCAGCCGGGATCATGCCCTCTCCTTTCGCTGTGAATCGGGTCCGGTATTTCTCCTCCGATGGTCGTGAGCTCCGAATTCAGGCGGCCGAAAGCCTCGGCACGAGTTTCTCGAGCGACTCCAGGTTGTGCGCCGGGGCGAACACGTCCACGTACGGCAGAGCGGCCGCCATCCCGCGCGCCGTCGGCTCGTAGCGCGGGTCTCCCAGAAGCGGATTGAGCCAGACGACTTTGCGCGCCCGGGAGTGGATCGCCCGCATCGCGCCCGCCAGCGGCGCGGTGTCGCCGCGGTCGAGCCCGTCGCTCACGATGATGACGACGCTGCTCGGGCCGACCATCTCGTCGAGATACCGATCGACGAAGGCCTCGAGGCAGCTTCCGATCTGCGTGCCGCCGGACCAGCCCGGCACGCCCGCGGCCACGCGGTCGAGCGTCGCGGCGATCTTCGCGGGCGAGACCCAGGGGGTCAGGCGGACGAGCGAGGTGTTGAACGCGAAGAGCTCGGTCCTCCGCGCCGCCTTCTTGAGCGAGAGCAGGAAGGTCAGCAGGAAGCGGACGTGCCGGTCCATCGAGCCGCTCGTGTCGCAGAGGACGACGAGCCGCGGCTGCTCGATGGCGCGCGTCCGCCGGGCGAGGCGCAGAATCTCTCCGTCCGTCGCGATGGCCCGGCGCAGGCTCCGGCGCGGATCGATCCGGCCGCGCCCGCGCGTGGGGACGAGCCGCCGGCTCTTCCGCGTGGCCAGGGCGAGGGCCATCCGCGCGAGCAGCCGCTCCATCTCCGCCAGGTCGCGCTCGGTGCATTCCTCGAACGGCTTCTTCCGGAGCATGGCCTCGGGGCTGTATCCGGGCGTGTCCGCCCCGCCCTCGTGGGCCTGGCGCTCGACGGTTTCGATGACGGCCCCGGGCAGGCCGCCGAAGTTCTTGACGTGGAGACGCCGTTGCTCCGCGGAGGCGGTCCTCCGGCGGTCTCCCTCCGCCGGATCCTCGCTGCCCCACAGCCTCGCGAAGAGCTCCTCGAAAGTCTCCACGTCGCGCCGCCGGATCTTCAGCGCGACTTTCAACGCGAGCCGGACTTCGTCCCGGTCGGACACGTCCGTGAGGGCCAGCGCGCCGACGGCATCGGCCTCGTCCGAGAGGCCGGCGCGAACGCCGCGCTCGCGGAGGGCCCGGGCGAAAGCGGCCACGTGCGCCACGAGGTCCACGACCGTCATCCTATCGAAGCGGCTCGACGCGCCCCGTCCACGAGGCCGGCGAGCTCGGCGGCCGGGAGCTCGACGATGTCGCTGCGATCCTTCAGCAGGCAGCCCAGCGTCTGCTCGACCGTTTCGGCGTCGAGAGCGTCCCGGTGGAGGCGGACGAGGGCGCGGGCCCAGTCGATCGTCTCGGCGACCCCGGGGGCCTTGAGAAGACGCCGGCTCCGCAGCGACTGGAGGAAGCGGGCGATCTCGGCGGCGAGCTTCTCGCTCGCGTCCGGAACGCGCGCCCGGATGATGCGGACCTCCTTCTCGAAGCTCGGGTGCTCGATGAAGAGATAGAGGCAGCGCCGCCGCAGCGCATCGCCGATCTCGCGCGTCCGGTTGGAGGTCAGGAGGACGTGCGGACGGTGCTCCGCCTGGATCGTGCCCAGCTCGGGAATCGAGACCTGGAAGTCCGAAAGAATCTCCAGCAGGAACGCCTCGAACCCGTCGTCCGCGCGGTCGATCTCGTCGATGAGCAGGACGGCCGGCCCGTCCTTCTGGGTGATCGCCTGGAGAAGCGGCCGCTCGAGCAGGTACTTCCGGGAAAAAATGACGTGCTCCGCCGACTCGGGGTCGAGGCCCTGCTCCCCGGCCATGCGCAGGCGGAGCATCTGCCGCGGATAGTCCCACTCGTAGAGAGCCGTGTGGACGTCGAGGCCCTCGTAGCACTGGAGCCGGATGAGCGGCCGTCCCAGCAGTCGGGCGAGGACCTTGGCGATCTCCGTCTTCCCCACGCCGGCGTCGCCCTCGACCAGAAGGGGCTTGCCCATCTCGGTCGAGAGATAGAGCGCCGTCGCGATCGAGGGCTCGGCGATGTAGCCCTGGCGCTCCATCGCCTCGGCGATGGAGCGAATCTCGGGCCTCACGCTCCGGCTCCCGCCCCGGCCCCGTGCGGCGTCGTGTAACGGCCGGGCGCAGCGCCAGGAACTTCTCGCGGCAGCCGCCGCAACAGAAGTACCAGGTGCGACCGGCAGCTCCGTCGTATGTCGCGCGGCCGCGATCGGCACCATCATTCCGCAGACGGGGTCGCGTTCCTCGGCGATCGGCGCCGCAAGCGTCGGCAGTCCGGCGGGACGCGCCGGCTCCGCCGCGGTGTCGGCGGAAGCTCTCCTCACGCGCACGATCTCGGCGAGGATCGAGACGGCGATCTCCTCCGGCGCGCGCGCTCCGATGTCGAGGCCGGCCGGGCTGCGGATCGAGGCGAGCGACTCGCGCGCGACGCCTCCCGACACGAGCGCGGCCTCGATTTCGGCAAAGCGCTTGCGGCTCGCGACCACGCCGAGGTACGCGGGCGCGACGGAGAGGGCCGCGCGCACCGCCGCCTCGTCGCGCTCCCCCATCGTCGCGACGACGGCGAAGGGGCGGCTCCCCGGAAACGCCTCCGGGCCCGGGCCCTCGGGATCCATCCACAGCCTCGCCACGATCTCGGGAGGAAACGCGGAACGGTCGGCGGCGGGGTCCGCGACGTCGACGGCGAATCCCATCGCGTGCCCGAGCCGGGCGAGCCCCTGCGCCACGGGCGAGACGCCGAAGACGAGCAGACGCGCCGGCGGGAGAACCGGTTCGATGTAGATGTCCACGCTGCCTCCGCTGTGGCAGGTCATCGGAAACACGAGGATCCCGGGACGCTTCTCGGTCTGGGGATCCGGAGCGAGGGCGATCAGGCGCGGGGCGCCGTCGGCGATGGCCTTGAGCGACTCGCGCACCACCGTCGGCTGCGTGCAGCTTCCGCCGAGCCAGCCGTGGAACGCGCCATCGGCCGTGATGAGGGCGCCGTCTCCCGCCTGCGCGCTGGAGGCGGGCTGGCGGCGCACCACCGTCGCGAGCGCAAAGGGCTCTTCCTTCGCGACGAGGCCCGCGGCCAGGACGAAGAGCTCAGAGCGCATGCGCCAGATCCGCCGGGACGTCGACGTCCGCGAGCGTCTCCGCGGGCCAGGCCACGGCCGAGGCCTCCTCGCGGTGCCGGCGCACGATTTGCCGGCCGCAGCCGTCGCCGCGCATCGCGAGGATCTCGGCGAAGAGCGAGCGGTCGTAGAGCGTCGGCGGCGCGTGCACGCCGCCGTACTCCGAGACCACGAGCGGAGCCCGCGTCTCCCGATAGCGTTCGACGAGCGCCGTGATCATGCCGGCCGTGACGCGAGGCATGTCCGCGAGCAGCACGACCGCGGCGGGGCTCGCCTCCGGCACCGCCGCGATCCCGGCGCGAAACGACGTGTGCTGTCCCTCGGCGTGGTCGGCGTTGAAGACCGCGCGGCACGAAACCGGGAGGCCGGCGAGCTCCCGCTCGGCGCGCTCCCGCTCGAATCCGACGACGACGATCACGGGGTCGAGCCCCGCGGCAGAGGCTCGCGAGACGACCCTGCTCAGGAGCGTCTCGCCTTCGACCCGGAGGAAGAGCTTGTTCTCGCCCATGCGGGTCGAAGAACCCGCGGCGAGCACAACGGCGGCAATCGGTACCGTCCCGGAGCGTCTCCGACGGCATCGAGCCGACTATATCTAACGCTCTCAGGGGCTCCCTGCCGGCGACTTGCCTGAGGACCGACTTGCCTGGCGTCAGCGGCCGGCGGAGACGACGGCGGGCCGTGCTCGCGCTTGCCCCCGATCGAATCCGCGGCGATAGGCGTCCTTCTCGGCGTCGTCCCGAAGCGTTCCCTGTTCGGAAGCGACCCCGGAGAGGCCGGCCACGTATCCGCGGCGATAGGCGCCTTCGACGGTGTGGAAGGGCGCCGACGGCCCGGCCGACTCGTAGTGAAGCTTCTCCGCATCCCGGATGCCGACCCAGAAGGACTCGCGCGCCGCGTCCAGCGTCTCGGCGCCGCTCTCCGCCAAGAGCGCTCGGATCGACTCGGCCTCCTGGTCCGTCTCCGGCGTCGCGAAGAGGACGGCCCGGCCGTGCGCCAGCGCGTCTTCGTAGAGATAGATCTCGTCGCGCGGCAGGCCGCGGTAGGTCTTGTCCTCGAGAGCATCGCCGACGGCCGCGCCGGCGACCGCTCCGCCGGCCCCGAGCAGGGCCGCGGCCGCGAGGCCGATGGCCGTCACCGCGCCGATTCCCGGAAGCGTCGCGCTCGCGACCGCGGCCGCGAGCCCGAGTCCCGCCGAGGCTCCCATCGCTCCTCCGGTCACGCCGCCGATGGCCTTTGCGACGCCCGACTGCTCGGCCTCGTCGGTCGGGACGAGCTCTTCGAGTCCCCTCGCGTCGCCGGGAAGCAGGAGCTGGACTCTCTCCGTGGGAATGCCGCGCAGGCGGAGCGCCATGGCAGCCGACGTGGCTTCGTTCCGGGATCGGAATACACCTACAACAGGTTCCATACCCTTCGAACGAGCAAAATCCGGGCCACCCGAACCATTAAAAACGCATTTCGCGGCCGCGCTGGACGCACTGTTCCCTATAGACTCCGGCCCCGTGCGGATTCCTCTTCTTGATGCGCTCGCTGCTGGTGCTTGTGCTCGCTCTCGGTGCATCCGCTCTGGGCGCGCAGACGCCGGCGCTCGGACCCGAGTTCCAGGTCAACACATACACGACGGAGACCAGTCGCATCCTTCCGCGGCGATGGCGGCCGACGGCTGCATCGTCGTCGCGTGGGACAGCGTCGGCGAGGACGGGTCGCAGCTCGGCATCGTCGCGCGCGTGTACGACCCTCTGGGTGTTCCCAAGACGCCCGATCTCCAGGTCAACACATTCACCACGGGACAGCAGCAGCTCCCGGCCATCGCCTGCCGCCCGAACTGCGACTTCGTCGTCGCCTGGCAGAGCAGCCAGGACGGGTCCTCGGACGGCATCTTCGGGCAGCGGTTCAACGAAGACGGAGTCGCTCTGGGAGGCGAGTTTGCGGTGAACACATTCACCACCAGCACGCAGGAGTCTCCTTCGGCGGGCATGGACTCCGCCGGCAATTTCGTGATCGTCTGGATGAGCTTCTCCGGAGACGGCTCGGGCTTCGGAGTATCGGGCCAGCGATTCAACACGACCGGAACTCCGCTCGGCGGCGAGTTCGTCGTGAACACGACGACGGCGGGCAATCAGATGTACCCGAGCGTCGCGATGGCCCTGGGAGGCGAGTTCGTCGTCGCGTGGCAGAGCCTCGATCAGGATGGTGATCAGGAAGGCATCTTCGCGAGGCGCTACGACGCCTCGGGCAACCCGCTATCGAGCGAGATCCCCGTCAACACGTACACGACGGACCGGCAGATCCGCGCGAGCGTCGACATCGAGGCTTCGGGCGGTTTCGTCGTCGCCTGGCAGAGCGAAGGGCAGGACGGGGACGGGTCGGGGGTCTTCGCGCGACGTTTCGACGCTCTCGGGGTCCCGATCACGGGAGAGCTCGCTCTGAGCGCATACACAACGGCGGACCAGAGGAAACCGCGTGTCGCAGCAACGGCAGACGGAGGCTTCCTCGCCGTCTGGGACGGCGCAGGGCCCGGCGGCTCGACGAACCAGACCTGGGCCCGGCGGTTCGCGGTGGACTCGACGGCCCGCAACGATGCCTTCCGCGTGAACGCGTTCGAGTCGTCGAACAATCAGACGAATCCAACAGTCGCGTCCGACCCCCGCGGGGGCTTCGGCATCGTCTGGCAGAGTCTCGTGCAGGACGGCAACGGCTTCGGGATCTACGCCCGGCGGGGCGGCTATCCCGCCGCCGTGTCGGTCGCGATCGACGAGCGGGCCCCCGGTTCCGGGTCGTCCAACACCAACGGAGTGCTCGAGACGGAAGAGACCGTCTCGGTCGATCCCTCCTGGCACAACGGAGCTCCGGGGAGACTGAGCCTGCAGGGGACCGCGACCGAGTTCTCCGGGCCGGCGGGGCCCGTCTACACGATCAACGATGCCTCCGCCGCCTACGGATCGATGCTCGGCGGCGAGTCGCGGAATTGCTTCACGGCGACCGGGAATTGCTACGAGATTCGCGTCACCGGCACCCGGCCCGAGCCCCACTGGGACGCCACTCTCGTGGAAGACCTGCCGACCCAGGGGGTCCAAAAGACCTGGACGCTCCATGTCGGCGAGAGCTTTGCCGACGTGCCGACCTCGAATCTCTTCTACAAGTTCGTCGAGACGATCTTCCACGGACGCCTCACGGCCGGCGGCTTCTGCGGGGGCTATTGCCCCGACGACGCCACGCTGCGGAAGCAGATGGCGGTCTTCGTGCTGAAGGCGAAGGAGGGGCCCTTCTTCGTGCCGCCTCCGGCGGACGGCATCTTCAACGACGTGCCGCCGTCGGATCCGTTCGCTCCCTGGATCGAGGAGCTCTTCCGCCGCGGCGTCGTGGCGGGATGCGCCACGCCGGGCGGGCCCAACTACTGCCCCGACGACCCGGTTCTGCGGCAGCAGATGGCCGTCTTCCTTCTCCGGACGCTCGAAGGAGCCGCCTACGTCCCGCCGCCTTGCACGGGTGTCTTCGACGACGTCGAGTGCCCGGGCCTCTTCACCGACTTCATCGAAGAGCTCTCGGCGCGAGCGATCGCGGCGGGATGCGGCGGAGCCAATTACTGCCCGCGCGACCCGACGACGCGCGGGCAGATGGCGCCGTTCCTGGTGAAGACGTTCGGTCTGACAGCTTTACGGGCCGTAGGGCGCCACTCAGCGCGATCCGGCCTCGAGTGGCCGCCCTCCGGGCTCCTGTCGTCGCTACGACGGGTTCGGCCTGGACTTCTTTTTCGCCGGCTTCGGCTTCGATCGAAACTCCTCCGGAGCGCGAGCGCTCGAGCTCGCTTTCGGCTTCGACCGGAACTCCGGGAGGTCGCTCGCCGTGTTCGCCCGAGACTCATGCGGCTGCGAAGCCTTCGGCTGCGACGCCTTCGACGGTTTCGGGCTTCGGCTTCGTCGAGGCGGCGGCGAGCTCGAAGCCGACGGCTTGGCCTTCGACTTCGGGGCGGACGGACCGGAGACCTTTCGGGTTGCCGGCTCTCGGAAGGCCGGCGCGACGCACGCTCCCGTCGCGCGTCCGGCGCCGGGACGCTCCTGTCCGCGTCGCGTCGAAAGCGACGACTTGGACTTGTTGGGCTTGTCGGCACGGACTGTCGGACTTGTCGGCTTGCCGGCGCCGAGCTCTCTCTCGACGCGGCTCCTCTCGGCTCGCGACGCTCGGCTGACCGACTTCGTACGAGGCCGGCTCCGCGACGGCGATCCGCCGCCCGCTCATGCGCGCGGTCTCGATCCGCGCGGGTGCGGTGCGGAGGTCTGCGCGAGCTCACGCGCTGGACGCGGTTTGCCGAGGCGCGCTCCACGTGGCGGATGCTCCAGACCCGAGTTCCGGACCACGCCGCTCGAGACCGGGAAACGGGTGACGTTCTGGCTGCGCGCGAGGAGAACCTGGTTCTCATGCACGGGCACTCTCACGTTGACGACGTTGACCGACGCGAAGCGACGTGTCGGCACGAAGCAGTACCAGCTCCGATTCACGATCACGGGCGAACCGAAGTAGCCGGCGACCGAGAAGGAGAATGACGGCGGAATCGGGGCCCAACCGATGTAGTCGTTCGTGTACGACCAGGTGACCCATGCGGGCGCCCAGGTGTAGCCCGGCACCCAGACCCAGCCGTACGGCGGCTGCGAACGTCCACGTTCCGTAGCGATACGTCCGTCTCCCCACGGATCGTGCGGAGGCCCACGTCCAGCCGTAGTCGCCGTAGCCCCAGTGGCCGACGGTGTACGGTTGCCATCCGGCGGGGACACCCACGGGATACCAGCAGCGGCCGTACGAACCCACCTTGACCCAGCGGCCATAGCGGCGCGAGGTTGTCGTGGAAGAACGAAAAGCTCACGCTGACGTCGGCTTTCGCCGCCGGCGCCGGCAGAGCGACGGTGAGGAGGCCCGCGAGAATCGCCGCGAGCGCAAGTGTTCGTTTCATTTCATCGCCTCCGCGATCGGAAAAAGTGCAATCCGGGGGCCAGATTGCGAAGGCGGTCGAACGGCGCGAGCTCCAGAAATTCCCGCATCGCGCGCAAAAGTTTTCGAGTGTCCTCGAACGGATATGCTTCGCCCACCGATGGAGGCAGTCATTCATGAGATTTCTGCGCGCATCGAGCGCGATCGCGGGCGCCGCGCTCACGGTCGCCATCGTCATGGGAAGCCTCGTGGCCCTGGCTCCGCGGGCTGAGGGACCGAAGGTGCGGTTCTCCGTGACCTATGGCGCCGGCGGCGAGCGCCACGCCGCTCGACGGGCGGCTCCTGCTGCTCATCTCGAAGGACGCCGCCGAAGAGCCGCGCCTCCAGATCACGGACAGCGCGCTGAGAAGCCAGCAGATCTTCGGCGTCGACGTGGACGGCTGGAAGGCCGGCGCGCCCGCCGTCTTCGAGGGCGACGTGCTGGGTTTCCCCGCGCGCAGCCTCGCGGATCTCCCCGCCGGCACGTACCGCGTCCAGGCGCTCCTGCATCGCTACGAGACGTTCCGGCGCGCCGACGGCCACGTCGTCAAGCTGCCGATGGATCGCGGCGAGGGCCAGCAGTGGAACAAGGCTCCCGGCAACCTCTACTCGACGCCGAAAGAGGTCACGATCGATCCCGCGAAGGCCGGGACGATCGCGATCGTCCTCGACCAGGTCATCCCGCCGATCCCGGAGCCCGCGACCACGAAGTACGTCAAGCACGAGAAGCTGCTCTCCGAGCGGCTCTCGAAGTTCTGGGGCCGTCCGATGTACCTCGGCGCGCACATCCTGCTGCCCGAGGGCTACGACGCGCACCCGAACGCCCGTTATCCCCTCGTCATCAACCACGGGCACTTTCCGGACACGATCGGCGGCTGGCGCGAGGAGCCGCCGGATCCGAATCTGGCCCCCAAGTACTCCGAGCGGTTTCACCGGGAGGGCTACAACCGCACCGAGCAGGAGCTGGCGTATCAGCTCTACAAGGACTGGACCGCGCCCGACTATCCGCGCTACCTCCTCGTCGAGATCCAGCACGCCAACCCGTACTACGACGATTCGTACGCGGTGAACTCGCAGAACCTCGGCCCGTACGGCGACGCCATCACCTACGAGTTGATCCCCTACCTCGAGAAGAAATACCGGGCGATCGGCGCCGGCTGGGCGCGGTTCATGTACGGCGGCTCCACCGGCGGCTGGGAGGCGCTCGCCGCGCAGGTCCTCTACCCGGACGAGTACAACGGCTGCTGGGCCGCGTGCCCGGACCCGATCGACTTCCGCCAGTACACCGTGGTGAACATCTACGAGGACGAGAACGCCTACTTCTGGAAGGGCCCCTTCGGCCGCGTCGACACGCCGGCGCACCGCAACTACCTCGGGCATCTCCAGGCGACCGTCGAGCAGACCAACCGCCTCGAGCTCGTGCTCGGCACGAAGGGCCGCTCGGGCGGCCAGTGGGACGTCTGGCAGGCGGTCTACTCGCCGGTCGGCGCCGACGGCTACCCGAAGCCGATCTGGGACAAGCGCACCGGAGTCATCGACAAGGAGGTCGCGGCGTTCTGGAAGGAGAACTACGACCTCGTCGCGATCATGAAGCGCGACTGGGACCAAGGGGCTCGGACAGAAGCTCGCCGGCAAGATCCACATCTACGTCGGCGAAGCCGACAACTACTACCTGAACAACGCGGTCTATCTCGCCGAGGACTTCCTCCGGACGGCGGAGCCCGGCTACGCGGGCGAGATCGACTACGGCCCGCGCGCCGAGCATTGCTGGAACGGCGACCACACGCAGCCCAACGCGATCTCGCGGTTGCGCTACCACCAGATGTTCGCGCCGAAGATCGTGGAGCGGATCGAGAAGAGCGCGCCCCCGGGAGCGGATCTGAAGAGCTGGAGATACTGACTCCGCCCGCGAATAGATCGGCCCGCCGCGAGGTTTTGCCCCGAGGGAAGAAAACTCGGGAAAGGAGCCTTCCATGGCCGATCCGCAGACGCCTCGAAACCCCGAATCGAACGAGCGACCTCCGGAGGGGACGCCGGGCACCCACAAGCACCGCAGGCGCGGATATCGCGGCTATCCCAACACGTCGAAGGGCGGAGACGTCCACACCGGCAGCGGATTCGGAGGCGCGGGCTCGGTGAACCGGTCGGGGAACCCGCCGGATTCCAGCATCATCTCGGAACGCACCCGGGACGACGCCGGGAAAGACTAGCCTCTCGGCTACTTCTTAGGAGGCCGAGACGGCCGCAGGTCGATCCGCGATGCGATCGCGCGATCCGGAAAGCGCACGAGGTCCGCCACGGCTTCGGCGACGTCCTCGGGATGGAGCATCCACGACCCGTCCTGGTTCCCGTGCGAGTGCGCCCAGTCCGTGGCCACGGAGCCCGGCAGCACGGTCGCGACGCGGATCCCCTGGTGGCGCAGGTCGAGCATCGCCGCGTCGGAGAAGCCGAGCAGGCCGAACTTGGACGCGTTGTACGCGGCTCCGCCCGCGAATGCGTTGACGCCCGCGAGCGAGGCGATGTTGACCACGAATCCGCCGCCGTGCTTCTTCATGAGAGGCGCGGCGTACCGGATCGCGTAGAACGGCCCGAAGAGATTCGTCTCGAGCACCTCGCGGAATCGCTCCGACGAGAGCTCGTCCACCGCCCCGAAGTGTCCGATCCCGGCGTTGTTGACGAGGACGTCGAGGCGGCCGCCTTCGCGGGCCGCCGACTCGACCAGCCGCTTCTGGTCGTCCTCCCGGCGAGCGTCCGCCGCGATCCCGCGGATGGAGAGTCCTTCCGACGCGAACCGCTCGGACGCCGAACGCGCCGACTCCACCGTGCGCCCCGAGACGAAGACCGAAAAGCCGTCCCGGGCGAGACGGCGCGCGATCGCTTCCCCGATTCCCCGGGTGCCCCCGGTCACGAGCGCGACGCGCCCTCCCGCCGTTCCCGTCATGCCCCGGATCCTATCGGAGCCATCTCCGCGTCTTTGGCGCGCTCGCCGCGCGTCGCCGCGCGCCAGGCCTCGAGCCCGCCCTTGAGGGCCCACGCCTCGAATCCCATCTTCCGCAGCGTCTGCGCCACACGGGCGCTGGTGGCTTCGGAGGGTCAGGTGCAGTAGGCGACGATCGCCTGATCGCGGGTGCGCTTGGCCGCCCAGCTCTCGACCTGATCGGGAGGCACGCGCACGTCTCCCGGTATCCCGACCGGATCCTTCTCGTAGCTCGAGCGCGACCGCACGTCGAGGATGAGCGGGGGCCGGCCGTCGCGCTGCCGGGCGAGCAGGTCTTCGACTTCCATGAGCGGAGGTCCGCCGAGAGGGATGCGTCCCGACCTGAGGAGCTCGCCCGCGCTGCTGAGTCTCTCCTCGGCGAGCGTCTCCCGCGCCACCTTCCCGGCGTACGCCGCCGCCAGCGGCGTGGCGGTGACGCCGTGCAGGATCGACCGAGACGGTGACCACGACGCCGACGATCGCCAGGATCGCCTCGTAGCCGGGCAGCCTCGCCTGGACGACGAGGAGGGCGAGCAGGAGCGACGCCAGGCCGCGCGGGCCGAACCACGCGATGAAGGCGCTGGCGCTTCGGGAGATGCGCGCGTGGCGCAGCACGATCGCCACGGCCGCGGGGCGGGCAACGAACAGCGTGACCGCCGCCAGGGCGAGCGTCGCGGCGAGAGGCACGGTCCCGACCATCGTCGAGAGAACGGCCCCGAAGAGGATGAAGGCGAAGAGCATGATCATCTCGGAGGTGGCGTCGCCGTACTCGAGGAAGCAGTCGCAGAGCTCGATGTCCAGGGCCGCGATGGCCGCCCCCGCCGCGAACGCGGCGAGGAACCCGTCTCCCCCGACGAGGACCGCTCCCGTGTAGGACGCGAAGACGAGGCCCATGCCGTAGAGCGACTGGTACTCCCGGCGGATGCCGAACTTGCGGTCCATGCGCGACATGAGCCAGGAGCCCAGGGCGCCGATCGCGAAACCGACCGCCGGCCCGAGGACGAGAAGCTTGCCGAGGATGAGCGCCCACTCGGCGAACGTCGAGGCCTCGGACTTCACGATCGCGATGGTCACGAGGACCACGGGCAGGACCACCAGGTCGTTCGTGGCGGCCTCGGTCCGGAGCGACTGGCGGACGGCGCCCGGGATCCGCTTGTCGCGGACGATGTCGCGGACGACCACCGGATCCGTCGAGGAGAGGATCGCTCCGACGAGCACCGCCGACGCGAGGGGAAGGCCCAGCAGAAGATGCGCGGCGCCCGCGACGAGAAGAAGCGTCAGGATCGTCCCGGGCCCGAGGACGAGCGAAGGAACGAGCCACTCGCTGGGCGAGCGGTCGAACTTCATGCGCACGGCGTCGAGGAACAGCACGAGGGCCAGAGTGACCGTGCCGACCGCCTCGAGCGTCTTCGATTCGGGCGACGGGTCGATGATGCCGCGGCTTCCGAGCAGGTAGCCGAGTCCCAGGAACAGCATCGGAAACGAGAGGGGCGCCCGGGACACGAATCCCTCCGAGAGGCCTGCGAAGAGGAGCACGAAGGCGGCGAGGCCCAGAATCGTCAGGAGATCCGGCACGCGCGAATCTTATGGCGGCGCGAGGCCCGAGTGGAGGGACCTCCGATTTCAGGACGGGCTGTCGCTAAGACTTGGAGAGAGCGGCCGTTGCGCGCCACGTACTTCCGCGCTTGCGCGAGCTCGGCGCGCGGGGAGCCTGACACGCACTGCGCAAGAAGCGCCCCGTACATCCGGGCCGCGACGTCCCGCCGGCCGGCGGCCGTCGGCCGCGCGCCCCGCGCCGTAGAGGCTGTTGAAGCGGCCGGGCGCCTCGCGCAGCGACGCCTCGTAGGCCGCGAGCGCCTCCTCGGCGCGGCCCATCTCGAGAAGCATGTCGCCGAGAAGCTCGCGCGGCGGCAGGATCGAGCCGGGGGTCACGGGGTGCTTGCCGGCCTTCTCGTCGAGCTCGGCCGCGGAACGCGCCAGGGCCAGCGCCTCGTCCTTGCGCCCTTCGGCGAACGCCAGCCAGGACGCCGCGGCGAGGCGCATGGCTTCGACCTGCGCCGCCCAGTCGTAAGGGCCCGGCACCGGGTTTTTCGCGAGGCTCGCCTGGATCTCGGTGAGCTTCGCAAGCGGCGCGCGCGCGTCGTCCGGGCGGCCGGAACGCGCGGCTCCGAGAACGCGCGCGAACTCCGTGATGGCGGGCGCATAGGCGTACCGGTCCCACGGCAGTGTTGCCTCGGACGGCCGAAGCGCGGCCGCGCCTTTCCAGTCCCGCCGTTCGAGCGCCCAGCGGGCGGGAACGGCGGCGATCGCGTAGCCGGCCGCGAAGTTGGCCTCGTCGAACCGGCGCGCCGCCGCCGTTTCCTCCAGGACCTTGCGGGCGCTCGCCTCGTCGCCGATCTGCAGGTAGGCGTACTCCAGATAGTCGAGGGCATGGAGCGTGTCGAAAGAGACGGAGCCCGGGTGCCGTTTCGCGACCAGTTGCCGCCCCGATTCCGCCGACGCGAGGTTCGAGTCGATCGACTCCGTCCAGAGGCCGAGCCGCGTGAAGATGTGCGAGGGCATGTGGAGCGCGTGCGGCGAGGACGGGGCGATCTTCGAATACGCCCGCGCGGCCGGGAGAGCGTCCGAGGCGAGCTCGGGATAGTCGAACGAGTGGATCATGTAGTGCGCGATGCCGGGATGCCTCGGCTCGAGCGGCAGGATGGCGTTCAAAATCGCCGCCGCCTTCTTCTGGTTCGCGTACGTGGTGTCCGACGGCGGCGCCGTGCCCAGGAGAGACAGCGCATAGAAGATCGCCGCCTCGTGATCCTCGGGGAACCGGCGCGCGGCGTCCTGCATCGCCCGGCTGTAGGCCTGCGCGCGAGGCCCGTGAGGCGTCTTCGCGGGGTCCCGGTAGAAGGCTCCGATGGCGGCAATGAAGGCCGCCTCCCGCTCGGTCTTTCCACCGATCTCGGCGGCCTTCGCGGCCGCGGCACCGCCGGCCGCGAGCTCCTCGGGATTGGGCGGCGCCCAATACTGATGGTAGTAGGTCATGGCGATCCCCCAGTACGCCATGGCGCAGTCGGGATCGGCCTTCACGACCTCCTGAAAGGAAATGCGGGATTCCTCGTAGCCGAACGAGTGGAGCTGCGCGACGGCGCGGGTAAACGTCGGCAGCGCTTCGGCCCGGCAGGAGGCCGGAAAGTTCACGGCGCCGAACTGTTCGCCGTCTCCGTGAGCATGATGGTGCTCCTCCTGGGCGCGGATGGGAGCGGTGGCGAGCGCACCGGCGAAGACGGCCACGGCGAAGATCCGGAGACGGGCGAGCTTCATGACGACCTCCCTGCAGCGCGCGCGCCGGCGGCCCTCACGGACGTCGCTCGCAGCGCCGGCGGCGGAACCTGCGGCCACTCGAACCAGGCGGGAAACGCGCGGACGAGCTCGCGAGCGCCCTCGATCGCGAAGACGCCTCGCCGCTCGGCCTCGGCGCGCGGAAGCCGTCCCAGCCAGACGCGGAAGAGGGCGCGGACCTCGGCGGAAACCACGAGATCGACCGGAAAGCCGGGGTCCTTGAGGCACACTTCGCTCCCGCCGCGCGGATCGAGCACGAGCCAGACGTTCCGCCGGCGTCCGCCGCGCACGCGAAATTCGACGACGAGCCGCCGCCCGGGAAGCGCCGCAGGCTTTCGCCGGCGCAACATCGACGTCAGGAGCCACGCCGGATCGATCTCGCCCGGCCGCGGGTCTTCGAACGCCCATCGTCCGCCCCAGATGCGCGCGGCGTCGATGAGGGGGGCCAGCTCGCGGCCTCCCTCGGTGAGGGCGTAGGCCCGGGCCCGGCCGTCCTCGCCGAGCTCCCGCCGCACCACGCCGCCGCGCTCCAGCAGACGGAGCCGCTGCGCCAGCAGCGAGCGCGAGATTCCGGGCAGCCCCCGCTCGAGCTCGTTGAATCCGCGGTCCCCGAGAAGCAGGTCGCGCACGATCAGGAGCGACCAGCGGTCCCCCACGACTTCGAGCGCCCGGGCCACCGGGCAGTACTGGCCGTAGGTCTTCACGAGGGTAACTCTCCCTCGGAAGCGGACCGCCCGCCAGTACAAAATCCGAACCGGCTGGACGGGGCCGGGGGCGCCCCCTCTCGACGATCCGTATTCCGTGATCCACGAACCGGAGAGGGGGCGATGAACGCGAGACCCCCGGGGGAGGACCGGTTACTGAACGACGACCGTGCCCTGCATCATCGCGCCGTGCACTTCACAGAAGTACGGGAAGCTGCCCGCCTGCGTGAACGTGTGGCTGAACGTCATCCCGCTGCCGGAACCCGAATCCCAGATTCCGTCCTCGGCACAGGTCGTGGTGCAGGTCCCCGACGTCGTCGAGTGGACACCGCTCACCCAGACCCACTGGATCGTGTCTCCGACGGCGATCGTCGACGTGCTCGTGCTGCTCTGCCGATCGACGAAGGTCATGCCGCCTCCCGGACCCACGTCGACCGTGCGGGTCGCTCCGGCCGGTGGCGTCGGGGTCGGACCGGCCGGCGGCGTCGGTGTGGGAGACCCGCCGCCGGTCGGCGGCGTCGGCGTCAGCGTCGGATTCGGTCCGGTGACGTTGTTGCTGTCGTTGCACGCGCCGCTCGCGAGAACGGCGAGAGCGACGACAGCCGGCAATAGAAACTTTCGGATCATGAGAACACCTCCGTGGTTGGAATCCCTGGACACGTCCTGCTCGCGGACGCAATGGGGGTGCCACGGAGCCCGAAAATCGCTTCGCGTTTAGGCGCCGTTCATTTAGGCGGCGCTTAGGTGCGCCGCGCAGGGGTTAGGCTAGACGTCACCCGAGGAGGACTCCACGATGAAAACGATTCGCGCGTTGCTCGCGTCCGCTCTGGTGGTCGCAGCCGGAACGGGACCGGCCCCCGGCGCGCCCGACGAACTCGAGCGCTCCGTGGCACTCATGGCAAAGATCGGAAGCGCGAGCTCGCCTTCGTTCTCCCCCGACGGCCGCACGCTGGCCTTCGTCACGAACCTCGGCGGGCTGCCCCAGGTCTGGACGGTCGACGCCTCCGGCGGATATCCGCAGCTCGTCACCGCCTTCGACGACCCGGTCGGGTTCGTGGAGTGGTCCCCCGCGGGCGAGTGGCTCGCGTTCACGCTTGCGCCGGGCGGCGGCATGAACGAGCAGGTCTACCTCGTCCGTCCCGACGGCACCGGCTTGAAGCGGCTGACCGACGGAGGCAAGGAGACGAACCGCCTCGGGCCGTGGGCCGACGACGGCGCCACGCTCGCGCTCGGCTCCAACAAGCGGGACGGAGCCGCGATCGACGCGTACGTCTACGACGTCGCCGCGGGGACCGCGAAACTGGCGGCCGAGAACCGCGGCATCGGCGGTTTCGAGGATCTCTCGCGCGACGGGAAGTGGGGGCTCCTGAATCGGCTGGTCAACCGCGGAGACAACAACCTCTACCTCGTCGAGCTCGCGAGCGGCCGCGAGATCCTCCTGACGCCGCACAAAGGCCCCGGCTCCTTCTCGGGCGAGTTCGCGCAAGACGGCCGCGCCGTGTACCTCGAGACCAACGCCGACCGCGACCAGATCGCCTTCGCGCGGATGGAGCTTTCGGCAGATCGAAGCGGCAGCGGAGCCGGAAAGCCCGGCAAGGTCACGTTGCTGGCGCAGCGTCCGGACGCGGAGGTCGGAAGCTTCGCGCTCGACGACGCCGGGACGACGGCCGCGATCCTCTGGAACGTGGCGGGCCGGAGCGAGCTCGAGCTCATGGATCTGAAGACGGGCAAGACGGCGGCGCGCCCGAAGCTGCCGGCGGAGATCGCCGGCGGGATGGACTTCTCGAAGGACGGCAAGTCGCTCGCCATGGTCGTCTCCGGCGCGGCGACCCCGGCGGACATCTGGATCCTGGACGTTCCGACCGGCGCGTTCCGCCAGGTCACGAAGAGCCCGCACCCGGGCGTGGACCTCGCGAAGCTGGTGCGGCCCGAGCTTCTCGACTTCCGGGCCCACGATGGGCTTCCTCTGTCGGGCTGGCTCTACCGCCCCGCGTCGGGCCAGGCGCCGTATCCGACCGTGCTGGCGTTTCACGGCGGGCCCGAAGGCCAGGACCGGCCGGCTTTCAACAGCACCTACCAGGCGCTGCTGTCGCGCGGCATCGCCGTCTTCGCGCCCAACGTCCGCGGCTCCTCCGGCTTCGGAAAGCGATTCGTGAACCTCGACAACGGCGCCCTGCGCGTCGACGGCGTCAAGGACATCAAGGCCTGCGTCGACGCGGTCGTCCGCGCGGGCGTGGCCGCGCCCGGGCGGATCGGGATCATGGGAGGCTCCTACGGAGGCTACATGGTCATGGCCGGCCTGACGGAGTACCCCGATCTCTTCGCCGCCGGCGCGAATCTCTTCGGGGTCGTCAACTTCGAGACGTTCTTCAAGAACACCGAGCCCTGGATGGCGGCGATCTCCAAGATCGAGTACGGCGATCCGGACCGGGAGGTCGAGCTGCTGCGCCGCCTCTCCCCCATCCACAAGGTCGACCGGGTGACGGCGCCCACGATCGTCCTCCACGGCGCCAACGACACCAACGTCCCCGTCGTCGAAGCCGAACAGGTCGTCGACAGTCTCAAGAAGCGCGGCATCGCCGTCGAGTACGTGCTCTTTCCCGACGAGGGACATGGCTGGAGGAAGACGCCGAACCGCGTCCGCTCGGCCGTCGCGGTGACCCGCTGGTTCGAAAAGTACCTGAAGGAGAAGGCCTGAGCCGCCGGCTCAGAGAGTCGAAACGGCCTCGGGGATCGGCGCCTCGTCGAGCTCGCGCCGGCCGGTTGCGGGCGGCATCGACCTGGTCGCGGTGGGCGATCGCCCAGTCGCGTAACGCCGTGAGAGGCTCGACCAGAGTCTCCCCGAGCG
This sequence comes from uncultured Acidobacteriota bacterium, assembly GCA_963749265.1. Lineage (GTDB taxonomy): Bacteria > Acidobacteriota > Thermoanaerobaculia > UBA5066 > Gp7-AA6 > DAHUXD01. Next base: position 140,653 of record CAVVML010000013.1, read on the forward strand.
GCGTCAGCGAATACTCCACTCTCGGAGGAACGACCGGGTAGACCCGTCTCTCGATCAATCCGTCGCGCTCCAGCCTCCGGAGCGTCTGGGTCAGCATCTTCTGGGAGACGACGGCGACCTCGCGCTCCAGTTGCCGAATATCGCCTGGTGCCCTCGGAGAGGGCATAGATCACGTTGATCACCCACTTGTCGGTGATCAGCTCGAGGACTTCGCGCGTCCTCTGGATCGCTCCGCACAAGGGTTTCTGGCCGCACGCTCTCCATGCCGGAAACATACGCAGCGAGGCGAGGCGACGTTTTCCCAAGAATGACCCGATGAGCGGGCGAACCCGCAGGTGCGTCGACCACTCGAAAGTGCCTCCTTCTCCCCGTGGCGCACATCTGTTTCGCTTGCGCCGGGGAGGTCATCGACGATGTCCTTGGACGGGAAACGGGTCGTGGTCGTCGGCGGCAGCTCGGGGATCGGGCTCGCGAGCGCGAAGGCGTTGGCCGCGGCGGGCGCGCGCGTGGCCATCGCGGGCCGCTCGCCGGAAAAGCTGAAAGCGGCGAGGCAGACGATCGCGACACCCATCGAAACGCACCCGCGTCGACATCACGAACGACGAATCGATCGAGCGCCTTCTTCGACGAGGTCGGCCCGCTGGATCATCTCGTGATCACGGCGTCCGAAGCCGCGCTGGGACGGTTCCTGGAGATCGAGCCGGCCGCCGCGCGCCGGTTCTTCGACAGCAAGTTCTGGGGCCCGTACGCCGTCGCGAGACGCGCAGTCCCCCACATCGATCGGGGCGGCTCGATCACGTTCTTCTCGGGCGCCGCCGGCAGCCGGGCGTCGCCCGGCTTCTCCTGCGGCAGCGCCATCAACGCGGCCGTCGAAGCGCTCGCCCGCTCCCTCGCCGTCGAGCTGGCGCCCATCCGCGTGAACACCATTTCCCCGGGCCTCATCGACACCCCCGTCTGGGGGTCCCTGGTGACGCCGGCGGAGCGGGATGCCCTCTTCGCCGAGACGGCGGCGAAGCTCCCCGCGGGCCGGATCGGCCGGCCCGAGGACGTCGCCGACGCGGTCCTCTTCCTGATCCGAAACCCCTACACGACCGGGACGACGCTCTTCGTCGACGGCGGCTACCTCCATGTCTGAGGAGAACGCATGAAAACAAAGACAGCCCTGACACTGCTGTGGCCTGGCGCTGACGCTCATCGCATCGGCCGGCCGCGCGAACGCCGCCGAGCTCTCGCACCCGGCGGGCAAGTTCGTCACCGTGATGGGGGCGAAGATCTGGTACGAGGTCGAAGGCCAGGGCGAGCCCTTGCTGCTGATTCCGGGCGGAGGCGGGGGCTCTCACGACTACTACCACCCGTACTTTTCCGCTCTCGCTCGCTCCTTCCGCGTCGTCTATTACGACGGCTTCGGGCGCGGCAAGTCGGATCGCGCGAAAGCCCCGGCCGAGTATTCGTTTGCGCGAGACGTGGAAGAGGTCGAGGCGCTGCGCAAAGCGCTCGGGCTGGGCAAAGTCCACGTGCTGGGCCACTCCTATGGCGGCCTCGTGGCCGAGGCGTACGCTTTGAAATACCCGGACTCCATCCGGAAACTCGTCCTCGCGAACACCTTCGTCAGCGGCGCGGACTATCAGGAGAGCAACGAGCACTTCAATCGTGAGCTCCGGGAATTCCTCCCGGAGCTGTGGAGCAAGGTCGAACCCGCGCGCGCGAAGGGCCTGCTGTCGAGCTCTCCGCAGCTGCAGGAGGTCTATCTCGGGAACATCGCGACGATGCTCGAGCTGTTCTACTTCTACGATCCGGCGAACGCCGCGAAGATCGTCTTCGACGAGCACACGTTCAACGCCGAGGAGTACTACGCCATTTGCGGTCCGGACGCCGACTTCCAGCTGGGCCCCGAGATGCTTCGCCTGAGCTTCGGGGACGGCCTGTCACGGCTTCCAGAAGCCCATCCTGATCATCGTCGGCCGGGCCGACGGCGTCGTGCTGCCGAGGCTGGCGCTCAAAATCGCGCGCCACGCGCGCAACGCTGCAGACCGTCATGATGGAAAAGAGCGGTCACTTCCCCTTCATCGAGGAGACCTCGAGGACCATGGAGGTCATCGAGGTATTCTAGGGGTCCCGGGCCTCAAGGGGTCAGCCGGGCCTTGAGGGGCGGCCGGGCCTCAAGAAGTGACCGAGGTCAGACGAGCCGGCTCACGTCTCCCACGAGCTTGAGCCACTTCGCCTTCGAGCGCCGGCGGATGTCGGTCAGGACCTTGCGGCCCTCGCGATCTTCGTAGGAAAACTGGACGAAATCGCCGGGCTTCAACTCGAGAAGGCCGGCGCGCATCATCGGAATGCGTCGCGTCGGACCAGAAGAGGTCCCATTCGTCACCCAGCTCGTCCTTGACGGTAATCATCTTAGCGTCCGCGTCGATCTTCGTGATCTGCCCCTCGTCCGGCCGCTCCTCCTGGGCGAACGCAGCGGTCGACAGGGCCAGGGCCAGACCAACGACAACCAGAAGGGCCTTCTTCGTCCTCATCGCGACCTCCGCCGGAGATCGCTTCAAGAATCGGGCCAGAACCGGGAGGCAGTGGGCAGGCGGCGGGAGGCGGGAACGACACGGCCTGGGGCCTGCCTCCTGCCTCCGCCTCCTGACGCGTCCCGATCAGGCCGTTTTGCCCGCCTTCGCCCGGATGAAGGCGTAGTTCAGGTTGGGCAGCGAGTTGAAGTCGGCGGCCTGCTTGCAGAAGTCGGCGGCCTTCCCGGCGTCCCCCTTGCCCTGGTAGGCCTGGCAGAGACGGTACAGATTCTGCGGATTCTGAAGGTTCGCCTGCTCGAGCTCCGAGATCGCCTTGTCCCAGTTTTTCTCGGCGAGGGCGATGGTCCCGTCGAGCTCGTGGGCCAGCCTGGGCTGGAAGGGGTTCCTGGAAGCCGCCGCGCCGGTCCGGAACTCCTGGGCCTCGGCCCTGGCCGTCGCCAGGTCCTTTTTGGCGAGCGCCACGCGCGCGAGATTGAAGTGCGACACGAGCCGGTTGTTGGCCTTGATCTCCGGGGAGAGATTCGAGGCCTGGATGAGGGCGACGCCCGCCTCGAACTCCTTCTTCGCCTGGTCGGGCTTCCCCATGTTCAGAAGCACGTTTCCCTTGAGCGTGTTGTCGAACGCCATGGCCCCGACGTCGTTGGTTTTCTGGCCCAGCGCGTACTGCTCGTCCAGGCTCGCGAGCGCCTGAGTCGCCTTTCCGCTGTCGACGAGGACGACCGTCTCGGCGAACATCCCCGTCCGGCGTTCTCCGTCGGTGCGGGACTTCGAGGCGATGTTCTCGAGCTCGGCGGCCGCCTCCTTGTCTTTGCCCTGATACAGGAGCGCCATCGCGATTCCCTGATGACGCGTTGAGGAAGTTCGGATCGATCGCCAGCGCCTTGCGGTACTGGGCGATCGCGTCGTCGAAGCGGCCCATCTTCAGAAGCAGCTCGGCGTACGAATCGTAGGGGTTGGGATCGTTCGGGATGAGCTCGACGTACCGCTGGAACGCCTTCTCGGCGTCGGAGAACTGGTTGTTCTGACGGTACGCATAGCCCATGAGGTTGTACGCGGTCGAGAACGTCGTTGTTGATCTCGGTGGCCTTCCGATAGTGCTCGAGGGCCTTCGGATAGTCCTGCTGGCCGAAGTACCAGCCGGCCATCGCGAAATTGGCCCGCTCGTCGTTGGGATAGGCCGTGAGGAGCTGGTCGAGGTACTGCTTCTGCTGGACGGCGTCGTTGTTCGCGGCGGCCTGCTGGGCCAGGATCAGCAGCCGCTCGCCGTCCGAAGCCTTGTCCGCCAGCGCCACGGCTTTCTGGAGATGCTCGAAGAACTCCGTCCCGGTGGGCGAGTTCTGCGCGAGCGCCAGTTCCGCCGATGCGAAGCTCGGATCCAGCTCGATCGCCTTGCGGAAATGGTCCAGCGAGTTCGTGATCTGGAGCTTGTCGACCATGTCCTGGCCCTGCACGAACTCGGCCTTCGCCTGCGGGGACGTCGTCGTCACGGGGATCTTCCCGTCGGCGCTGCGGCCCGACGAGCTCGACGCGTCGGCGGCCGGCGCGGGAGCCTCCTTCTTGGCGCAGCCGGAGACCGCCAGAACGATGGGAATGAGGAGCGAGCAGAAGCAAGGGATCGAAGCGTGCGCATCGTGTCCTCCTCCGAAGCCGGAGCCGTGCGGCCCGGCCCACGGGTGATTACGGATGCGCGTTCCGCATGTTGCGACCGCGCCGCGCCCGGAGGCGCGACGCAGTCCCAGAATTCCCCAAGGATCGGAACGCTTAGTTCTTGGCTCTGGAAGTCCGCTTGATCTCGGTCAGGAACTTCACGCCTTCCCGTTCGACGTAGTCGAAGTGGATGACGTCGCCGGGCTTGAGCTGCGCGAGGGTCGCGTCGCCCTCCATCTTCGTGGTCTCGTTCCACTGGAGATCAAACTGATCGCCGTCCTCGTCCTGAACGGTGATGAGCTTGGCCTCCGGAACCACGCGCGTGATCTTTCCTTCGTCGGGCCGATCGTCCGCAAAGGCGGGCGCGCTCGCGAAGACGAGAACCGCGCAGATCGCCGCGACGGACAGAAACACCTTGAGCTTCATGGCAGTCACCTCCACCGGATAAGAGTTCAAGAATCGGGCCAGAAAACCGGCCGGGGAGACTGCGACGCCGTGCCTACGCGAAGCCGCGGCGCGCGCCGCGTCTCTCGGGCGGGCCTTGCGAGACGCCGGATTCGAGACGCCGCGCTTCGGCGACGCCGGCCGGGCGGCCCAGATCCTCCCAGGCGACGCCGTGGACCTCGAGGACCGACAGCGCCTCGGGCTGTGAGGCCAGGACGTCGCGCGACAGGTCCGAGGGAGGGAGCTCGGCGTAGAGCCGCTCGGCGGCGGCGCCCTCCGTGGACGAGCCCAACGCGTTCCAGATCGACAGGAAGTCGTCCACGAGCTCGGGACGCGCCATCGCGAACAGGAAAAGGATCCGATCCAGACGGCCCACGAGCACGGCCGTGTTCCACAGACTCGCCCGGCCGGCGTAGAGCGCCGAGGCGTCGTCGACGGAGGGTTTCTCCACGAAGCGGGCCACCCGCGACAGTCCGCCCCAAGAGGCCATGACGGCGCCGCCGCGCTCGACCCAGCCGAATTCGGGCTCGGGACGCGCGGGCTCGACGCCGAGGAGCACCACGACTTCGGGATGCGCTTCGACGATGCCCACGGCGGCCTGCGCGTGCAGCATGAAGGCCGAATCGTTCGACACCCATTGATCCGACGGCAGGACCACGACGGTCGCGTGCGGCATGCGCGTGGCGATCCGGAACAGTCCATAGAGGACCGCCGCCGCCGTCCCGCGATTCTCGGGCTGAATCACGGCGTTGAACGGGTCGCGCGCGGCCACCAGATCGCGGTACCAGACGTGATGCTTGCGCGTCAGGCTCAGGAGGACCCGATCTCTCGGGGCGACGAGGGCGGCCCGCCGCTCCGTGCGGGCCAGGAGCGTTTCCCGGCCCACGAGCGCACAGAACTGCTTCGGCCGTTCGTCGCCGGAGAGCGCCCGCGTGACGGCGCGGAGCCGGGTTCCGTCTCCGCCCGCGAGAATCAAGACGTAGGTGGACACCTCGGACGCGCTCGCGTCCCGCGGGCGCTCGCTCTTCGGCTCGGCGGAAATGGACATCGTCTCCCCCGAAACGAGATACGCATCTCCGCCCCGAATCGTCGCGTAAAAATCCGGAGCTTCAGCCCTTGTTAACCGTTCACGAGAGCGAGAACGTTGCCGTCGGGGTCCTGGAACCAGGCCGCGCGCATCCTGCCCGCGACGTGCACGTCGCCCTCGAGCGTCATGCCCGGCATCTCGTAGTGCTCGAATGGCACGCCCTTCTCGTTCAGGTCCGCGACAACAGCGTCGACGTCGCCGACGACCCACGTCACGGCGGTGGCCTTGTTCGTGCCTGCGAAGTCCGACTTGTACAAGAACATCTTCGAGCGGCCGGTCTGGTACGTCACGACGTCGTCCTCGTGCACGTCGATGGGCTCGAAGCCAAGCTTTTCCTCATAGAAACGCCGCGCGGCCTTCAAGTTCTTGACGCCCATCGTCGCGATCGCATCGCTCGCCGTGAGCGTCGCGCCCGCAGTCTTCACGCCCGATGCTGTCTGAGTCACCATGGAAACCTCCTGGTCTTGTTGCATGCAAGAGGGAGGCCGGACTGCGATACTGCGGAGCGTGCCGCCCGATTCCCGCTCTTCCGGCCGATGGGCCCTCGCCGCATCGATCCTCGGCTCCGGCATGGCCTTCCTCGACGGCTCGGTCATCACGGTGTCGCTGCCCGTGCTCCAGAGCCAGCTCGGGACCTCGGTCGCGACCGCGCAGTGGATCGTCGAGGCGTACGCGCTCTTTCTCTCCTCGCTCGTGCTCGTGGGCGGATCCCTCGCCGACCGCTTCGGCCGCCGGAAGATCTTCGTCCTCGGCGTCGTCGTGTTCGCCGCGGCCTCCCTCGCGTGCGGCCTGGCCCCCGGTGCGTCGGCGCTCATCGCGGCCCGCGGGCTCCAGGGCATCGGCGCGGCGCTTCTCGTCCCATCCAGCCTCGCGATGCTCGGCGCCGCGTTTTCGGCGAGCGAGCGGGGAAAGGCCGTGGGGACCTGGTCCGCCCTGACTTCCCTGGGCAGCGCGATCGGCCCGGCGCTCGGAGGATGGCTCGTTCAGGCCATCTCGTGGAGGGCGGTCTTTTTCATCAACCTGCCCATCGCCGCCGTGCTGCTCTGGATCACGCTTCGAAAAGTTCCCGAGACCCGCAATCCGCAGGCCGGCCGGCTGGACGTGGCCGGAGCGCTGCTGGCGACGGCCGGCCTTGGCGCGCTCGTCTTCGGCCTCATCGAGGCGCCGACCCGCGGATGGGCCGATCCGCGCGTCTGGGGCAGCTGTCGCGGCGGGCGCGGCGGGACTGGCGGCCTTCGTCGCCGTCGAACGTCGCTCGCGGCATCCCATGGTCCCGTTGAGCCTCTTCCGCAACCGGACGTTCACCGCGGCCAACCTTCTGACGCTCTTTCTCTACGCCGCCCTCGCCGCCCTCTTCTTCTTCCTGCCCTTCGTCCTCATCCAGGCCCGCGGCTACACGCCGGCCGCGTCCGGAGCGGCCCTTCTTCCGCTGATCGTTCTCGTCTCGGGCGGCTCGCATGCCGCGGGCGCCTTCGCCGACCGCGTGGGCCCGCGCCTGCCGTTGATGGTCGGCCCGGCCATCGCCGCGGCGGGCTTCGCCCTCTTCGCGGTCCTGCCGGCCGACGCCGGCTACGTCGTCTCGATTCTTCCCGCCCTCGTCGTCCTCGGCATCGGCATCGCCGTCACCGTCGCTCCCCTGACCGCCGCGGTCCTGAATGCCGTGGACCGCGCGGACCAGGGCGCCGCGTCCGGCATCAACAACGCGGTCGCCCGCGTCGCGGCCCTGCTCGCGATCGCGGTCTTCGGCATCGCGGCGGCCGCCGCGTTCCAGCGCGAGCTCGACCGGCAGCATGGACGCGGCCCGGGTCTCGGCCGAGACCCGACGCATCCTCGAGCCCGAACGGTCGAAGCTCGGCGCGCTGCGGCCTCCGCCCCGGGCGTCCGAATCGGAGAAGCGCGCCATCGAAGCGTCCGTCGGCGGCGCCCTGGAGACGTCGCTTTCGATACGTCAGCGGGATCTGTGCCGCGCTCGCGCGGCGCGGCGGCCGCGTGCGGAACCGGCGTGGCGAAGGGACGAAGCGCCCGGCGGACGGCCGAAGTCAGACGCGCGCGGCTGAGCGGCTGGAGACGGCGGCGACCACGGCGATCGCCGCCGCGAGCGGCGCGATCCAGAAGTCCGGAGTCTTCAGAACGGAGAGGATGGCGCCGGTCGCGACGCACCAGATTGTCGGAACGATCATCAGCGGCCAGCGCGGCCGGGACTTCGACATCAGAACGAGCCCCAGCGTTCCGACGGCGGTCGGGTCGGGAGCGAGCCCGAGCACCTCGGCCGCTCGAAGCCCTCGCCCGCAGAAGAGCGCCACGAACGGGAGGCCGGCGAGGGCGAAGACGAAGAGGACGAAGCCGCACCACTCCGACGCGGGTTTCGGGCCGTCCGAAGACGAGGCGGCCGCGGACGACGCCCGATCCAGAGAATGAGCGCCGCCTCGATCGCGAAGATCCACGCGAAGACGGGCGCGGCGGTGTTGAGCGTCGCATAACGGGCGGCGTGAAACGCGATGGCGACCCAGAGCCAGGCCGCCGCGAGCAGCGCCGCGATCCCCCGCCCCCGGCCGGCCCGCGCCCCGCCGCGGAGCGAGCGTTCCAGGATCACGACGCCGAGCGCGAACGCGCCGATCTGCGCCGGCCAGATCGCGGCGTTGTAGAGCTCGATGAGCCGGAAGTACGCGCCGCGGGAAAAGAGGATGAGGTCGGAGAGGGAGTAGGTCCACCACTCCGACATCAGATCTTCTCGACGGCCTCGACGATCCTCTTGCGCATCCCGGCATCCGGCATCCGTCCGTAGGCCGCTCCGATGTTTTCGCGCATGTGCGCGACCTTCGAGGTCGCGGGGATCGCGCAGGTGACGGCCGGGTGCGAGACCACGAACTTCAGGAGGACCTGGGCCCAGTTGGCGCAGTCGATCTCCGCGGCCCATCCGGGCAGGGGCGCGCGCTGGACCCGCTCGATGAGGTCGCCCTTCTGGAAGGGCCGGTTGCAGATCACGGCGATCTTCCTCTCCTGAGCGAGCGGCAGGAGCCGCTCCTCGACCTCCCGGTCCACGGCGTTGTAGCTGAACTGCACGAAGTCGAGAGGCTCCTTGCGCATGATCTTCTCGAAGTCGCCGTGCCGCCGTCCGTGCGAGGTGGTGATCCCGACGTAGCGGAGCCGGCCCGCGTCCTTCATCTTGTAGAGCGTGGGCAGATGCTCCTCCCAACCCATCAGGTTGTGCACCTGGAGAAGATCGAACCGCGGAACGCCCCAGCGCGTCTCGGACGTCTTGATCTGCCCGGGGCCCTCGCCACCGCCCGAGACCCACACCTTGTCGGCCGAGAAGAGCGCCTTGGGCTGGCCGAGCTTCTTCAGGCCGTAGCCGATGACCTCCTGCGAGGATCCGTACATCGGCGAGGAGTCGATCAGCCGGCCGCCCTCCGTGAAGAACACGCCCATCACGTCGGCGCAGACGTTCTCCGCCGCCGGGTCGTTGCCGACGTTGAACGTGATCGAGCTGCCGAGGCCGATCACCGGCAGGACCTCTCCGGAGCTCGGAATGGCGCGCGTGAGGATGGGCCCTCGCGGGCCGGGATAGGAGGCCGCGATCGAAGGACGAAATGCGGCCGCCGCGCCCGCGCGCGGCGAGAGAAGCCAGGAAGCTCCGACGCGTGAACACGTCTCTCATGGCACCTCCCAACCCCGCCCCGCCGCGGGTCATTCCTTTCGGGTTCGCCTCACTCCCACCAGTATTTCGGACGCTTGCGCTCGCGGGAAGCCGTTTCGTTCAGCGTCGCCGCGTCGTAGAGCCGGCCGTTGACCATCGTCCAGGTCACCTTCTCCGACTGGCGGATGTCCTTGAGAGGATCGCCGTCGATGACGATCAGGTCGGCGAGCTTGCCGGCCTCGAGGGTTCCGATGTCGCGGTCCATTCCGAGCGTCTTCGCCGGGTTGGCCGTGGCGCAGCGGAACGCTTCGAGCGGCGAAAGGCCTCCCTGGACGAGCATCCAGAGCTCCCAGTGCAGGCCCAGCCCCTCCCGCTGGCCGTGGGCGCCCGTGTTGACGAGAACGCCCTTGCCCTCGAGACGCGCCGGCGACCTTCGAGAGGTCGAAGTGGTTGTACTCCTCTTCCGGCGCCATCACGCGCCGGCGCGACCGGGGATCCAGGATGAACGCGGGCACGAACTTCGTCAGGCGCGGGTTCTCCCACACGTTCGTCTTTTCGTACCAGTAGTTCTCGCCCATGATGCCGCCGTAGCCGACGAGGAGCGTGGGCGTGTAGCCGACCTTCGTCGGGGGCCACAGGGTGTCGACGTCCGGGTAGACGTGCGAGAGCGGGATCGTGTGCTCGATCGTCGTGTGCCCGTCGACGACCATCGTCATGTTGACCTCGAAGTCCGACCCGCCCTCCGGCACGACCATGATGCCGACGTCGCGCGCTCCCGCCAGGAGTTGCTGGCGCTGCTCGCGGCGGGGCTGCTGGTAGCTCTTGACGGACACGGCGCCGATCGCCTTCATGCGGCGCAGGTGCGAGACGGCGTCGTCGAGCGAGTCGATCGACGCCTTGAAGTCGCCGGCGGCGCCGTAGAGGATCGTCCCCGTCGAGAAGATCCGCGGCGCGCGGATCAGACCCGCGCGGGCGAGCTCGGCCGCCGAATAGACGTCGGCGGAATCGTTGGACGGGTCGTGGACCGTCGTCACGCCGAACGCGAGCGAGGCGTCGGACTTCCAGTTCTGCTGCGGCGTGATGCCGTCGGAGCCGAAGCCGCCGTGGTAGTGGGCGTCGATCAGTCCGGGGAGCACGGTCTTGCCCGTGACGTCGATCGTCCGCGCGCCCGCCGGGATCGCGACACTCCCCTTCCGTCCGACCGCCTTGATGCGGTTCCCTTCCACGACGACGACTCCATCCTCGAGGATCTCGTCGCCCTTCATCGTGACGACGCGGCCGCCGGTGAAGGCCAGGGTTCCGGACGGCGTGTCGATGGGCGCGTCGAAGGACACGTTGACGCCGAGAACCGGCGGCTCGGGCAGCTTCTCGGGCGCGTCCGGCATGAAGGCGAACGCTTCCTTGAGACTGCGCTCGAAGAGCTGCGGCCCGTAGGACCAGTAGAGCTTCGTCGAGTCGCCCGAGAAGGCGAGGTTCTCCCCCGCGTCCTTCGAGACGCGCGTCAGAGGCGCGGCCTTGCTCTTCGGGCCGATGTCGACCCGGCGCCCGGTCGCGATGAACGGCGCGACGTAGGCGTTGAAGCCTTCGCGGAAGGCGAGCCACTTCCCGTCGGGCGAGATCGCGAACTCCTGCGCGAGCTCCGAGAGGTAGTACTCGTGGACGTCCGAGCCGTCGAGCTCGACCGAGGCGAAGACGCGCTTCTCGGGAGCGATCTGGTCGCCGCCGCCCTCCGTCTTGACGAAGAAGACGCGATCCGAGGCCTTGCCGAAGCGCGGCCCGAAGGCGTCCTCGACGACGAGCGCGGGCTTGCCGCCCGCAGCCGCGAACGACATAGATGCCGGGGTCGTTGGACCAGCTCGTGGAGCGGAGGAATCCGCCGGACGTCCTCGTGTAGACGATGCGGGATCCGTCCGGCGAGAACACCGGCTCGAGGTAGTGGCCGGGCTTGTCCGTCACGGCGCGCGAGACGCCGCCGGGAACCGACGGCGACGCGGATCGACCCGAGCTTCTCGTCGTTCCAGGTCGTGTAGACGAGCGACTTCGAGTCCCGCGACCACGACGGGTAGTACTCGAAATGGTCGGTCTGGCTCGTCAGGCGCTTCGGCGTGCCGTTGGGCAGGTCGCGGACGTAGATGTAGCCGAGCGCCTGGTAGGCCACGCGCTTCCCGTCCGGCGAGACCGAGACCGTGCGGAGCATCCGGACGGGGAAGGTTCCCTTCACGGCGGGCGAGGCCGAGGCCTGCATCAGGCCCGTGAGCACGTCGACGCCGAAGCGCACGGCGCTCGCCGCCTTGCGCGTGTCCTTCACCCGAAACGGGATCGCGCGGCCGTCTTCGCCGCCACGTCCACGCGCTGGACCTTCCCGCCGGCCCAGAGCACGACCGACTTCGAGTCCGGCGTCCACGCCATTCCCGGGTACACGCCGTGGATCGCCCAGCCCTCCTGCATGTCGTGCTCGACCCCGTCCCAGACGGGCCGCTCGACACCCGACTCGAGGTCGCGGACGAAGAGCGTCGACTTGTACTTGACGCGACGCAGGAACGCGAGCGACTTGCCATCCGGAGACGGCGTGGGACGGATCGAGCCGCCCGCGCCCGTCACGTAGCTCAAGATCTTGCCGGTCTCGCGGTCCAGCCGCTTGATGACGTAGATCTGGTCGTTGGGGTCCTTGTTGTACTCGAAGATCTTTCCCGGAGTCGTGTCCGCGGACCAGTACAGGTAGCGGCCGTCGGGAGAGAACGCGGGCTCGCCCTCGTCCTTCTGTTCGGTCGCCCGCTTGGTCATCTGCAGGCCCTCGCCGCCGGAGCGGTGGTAGATCCAGATCTCTCCCGCGCCGGCCGAGCGCGTCCCGGTGAAGTGCTTGCGCGCGGCGACGTATTGCGAGTCGGGCGTCCACGTCGGGCTGTTGAGGAGCCGGAAGGTCTCCTTGGTGACCTGCTGCGGGTTCTTGCCCTCGCGGTCCATGATCCAGATGTTGTCGCCGCCGGAACGGTCGGATGTGAACGCGATCCACTTGCCGTCCGGCGAGTACCGCGGCTGCATGTCCCAGGGAATGCCGGAGGTCAGAGGCTTCGCCTCTCCCCCGCCCGACGGCATCACGTAGATGTCGCCGAGGAGATCGAAGGCGATCTCCTTCCCGTCCGGCGACACGTCGACGGACATCCAGGTCCCCGTGTCGACGTCGAGGTTCACGGCGACGTCGTAGGCATAGGGCGGGTTGGCCACGTCCCACTTGGGCTTCTCTTTCTCTTTGTCCTTGTCGGAGGCCTTCGCCGGCTCCTGGGCGAGCGTGGAAGCGGCGGCGCAGAGGAGGAGCAGGGCGGCAGCGAAGCGGTTTCTCATTCCGGCGATTCCTTTCGGTTTTGGCGGGGGGATCTTAACGGAGGGCAGCGTCCGGGCGCTCGGTGTTCTAGGATGCGGACCGGATCTTGCAGAGCCAGCCGCCATAAGGAGAGCCGACATGCGCCACATCCTGAGACACGCCGCCGTCCTGACCGCCTTCGTCCTGTCGGGGGCCCTCTGGCTCCAGGCGCTACAGGATCAAGCCCCCCAGAAGATCACGGTGACGGCAAAGAAGTACGAGTTCACGCCGTCGACGATCGAGGTCAAGGCCGGCCAGCCCGTCGAGATCACGTTCCAGAGCGAGGACACCAAGCACGGCTTCGAGTGCAAGGAGCTCGGCATCGAGAAGGTCGTCTTCGAGAAGGACAAGCCGGAGACCGTGACCTTCACTCCCGAAAAGCCCGGAACCTACGAGTTCAAGTGCGCCAAGTTCTGCGGGATGGGGCATTCGAAGATGAAGGGCCAGATCGTCGTCTCGGAGTAACGTTTCGTCCCGGGGCCGCGCGGCTCCGACAGCGATAGGATCCCCGCACTCATCCGCGGAGGATCTATGCGACGCATCCTGCCCTGGCTTCTGATCGCCGCATCGGCGTCTGCCGCGGCCGCCGAGACGGAGCCCATCTCGATCGGCACCGCCAGGGGCGTGCGCGGACAGACCGTCCGCGGATCGCTGAAAGTCGCCGAAGCCGCCGACGGCTCCCCCGTCGCCATGCCGATCGCGATCGTGACCGGCGCGAAGCCCGGCCCCGTCGTCTGGGTGCAGGCGGCGGCGCACGGCGACGAGTACGGCGGCCCGCGCGCGCTCCAGGATGTCGTCAAGGGTCTCGATCCGCAGGCGATGTCGGGGAGCGTCGTCGCCGTCCTCGTCGCGAACGTGCCGGCGCTGCAGGGGCTCCAGCGCGTCAACCCGAACCTCGACGACCTCGCCGACTTCGGGAGCGTGTTTCCCGGCCGCGAGCGGTTCGCGACCGAGAGGATCGCGGCGGCGATCTCCGCCGAGGTGAAGCGTGTCGCGAACCACTTCATCGACATGCACACCGGCGGCGACCGCTTCCGCCAGCTGCCGTTCGTCTTCTACACCGTCAAGGGCAAGGTGCCGCCGGACCGGTACGACGCTCTGGCGCGCGGCTTCGGCATCCCGACGCTGTGGCGCGACGCGGACCGGATCTTCGCCGACGACGCCACGACGGCGTTCAGCGACGCCGGCATTCCGGCGTTTCTTCTCGAGGTCGGCGGCGGGCAGCCGCTCGACCCGGCGGACATCCGGATGCAGGCGGACGCCGTGCGGAGTTATCTCCGAGCCGCCGGCGTGCTGCCGGGCGGGCCTCCGCCGGACGCCACGCGCGTCGATCTTCACCGGCTACCGGATCGTCACGAATGCCCGAGGCGGGTTCTTCGAGGCGGCGGTGAAACCGGGAGACCGCGTGCGCGGCGGAAGCCCGCTCGGAAAGATGATCGATGCCTGGGGCGACACCGTCGAGACCCTGACGGCGCCGGAAGGAGCGGACATCGTCATCGGCGTCTCGACCTATCCGGCCGCCGCGACGGGCGGGTGGCTCATCGAGCTCGGAAGCGGCCTGAAGGAGGTCTCGAGATGAGGCTCCGCGTCGCGGTTCTCCTCACCATCGCCGGGCTCGCCTTCGCGGCGGCGGAACGAGTGCAAGCGCAGGCGCCGGCGCCCCGCAAGCTCGCGCTCGTGGGAGGGATGCTGCTGGACGGCTACGAGGTCCCGCCGCTCCACCACGCGGCCATCGTGATCGAGGGCAACCGGATCGTCGCGGTCGGGCCCGCGGCGCAGGTGGCGATCCCGCCGGATGCCGAGGTCGTCGACACGAGCGGACGAACGATGCTGCCGGGCCTGATCGACCTTCACGCCCACCTCCAGATCCTGGGCCACGGCGACTACGAACGCTGGGACCCCTGGATCGAGCAGAACAAGCTGCTCGAACGCGTCTCCGAGATCTCGGCAAAGCAGCTGCTGATGGCCGGCGTCACGTCGGCGGTGGACCTCGGCGGGACGCTCAAGGAGAGCCTCGCGATCCGGGGTCGCATCAATTCGGGAGCGATCCCCGGGCCGAGGATGTGGATGGCGGGGCCCTGGATCACCCGGAACGTCGGCGACTACTACACGGGGCTGCCGAATCAGTACCTCGTGAACACGCCGGCCGAAGCCGCGAAGGCGGTCGACGATCTCGCGAACGCCGGCGTCGACGTGATCAAGGCCTACGTCGAGCTCAAGCCCGAGCACTACAAGGCCATCGCCGACGCCGCGCACAAGCGCAAGCTGCGGGTCCACGCGCACGTCTACGATCCCGTCGACGTCAAGAACGCCTTCGAGGCCGGCATCGACGTGCTCCAGCACGTCGGCTCGGCGGGAATGCCTCGCTACGACGCGGCCCTGGTGAACGCGATCGCGGCGAAGGGGACGCCGGTCGTCGTGACGGCGGCGCACCGGGCGTTTCTCTTCCCCGCGACGGTCGCGTTTCCCGAGAGGCTCCAGGATCCGCAGCTGAAGGAAGACTTCGGACCGCAGATCTGGAGCGAAGTTCAGAGCTCGTTCAAGAACTTCCAGGCGCTGTCGTACTTTTCGACGACCGACCAGGAGATGCGCTGGGCGAAGGCCTCGCTCTCACAATGGATCGAGGCCAACGTCACGATGGGCATGGGCACCGACTCCGGCACACCGATGAACTTCCACACCGAGGCGCTCTGGCGGGAGATCAAGGCCCACGTGGATACGGGCATGTCGCCGCAGCGGGCGATCGGGGCGGCCACGCGGGTAAACGCCGCGATCCTCGGGCGAGGCAAGGACCTGGGGACCATCGAGCCGGGCAAGCTCGCCGACATCATCGTCGTCCGCGGCGATCCGCTCTTCGACGTCACGGCTCTCGCCAACGTCGAAGTCGTCGTCAAGGACGGCGTCGTCTGGAAGGGCGGGAAGCCCCGGTGATCCCCGAGAGCGCCATCACGGAGCGCTTCGTGCGCGCCTCGGGCCCGGGCGGCCAGAACGTCAACAAGGTGGCGACGGCGGTCGAGCTCCGCGTCGACCTGGCGCGGTCCGGGCTCCCGGACGACGTCCGGGAACGCCTCGAGCGGCTCGCGGGCCGGCGGCTGTCCGCCGGCGGCATCCTCCTCATCGACAGCCGCGCCCACCGCACGCAGGCGCAGAACCGCGAAGCCGCCCGCGAGCGGCTGGCGGAGCTCGTCCGCCTCGCGGAAGTCAGACCGAAGCGCCGCCGCAAGACACGCGCGCCGAGGGCGGCGAAGGAGAGAAGGCTCGAGACCAAGACACGCCGCGGCCGCATCAAGGCCGGCCGCGGGCGCGTCGGCGACACCGACTAGCGCCGCGGTCCGCCGGTCATCCTGAGCGCAGCGAAGGATCCCGGACGAGTCCGGGATCCCTCGGCGCCAGGCGCCTCGGGATGACGGGCACACGGCGCGGAGGCGCCGTGCCCGTCACTTCAGCATCTTCTCGAGCTCGGGCGTCTTCCTGCCCGTCATCTCCCAGCGGATCAGCGACGCGGGAATCAAGCCGACGGCGTTGAACTCGTCCATGAACGCCTGCATCCGGAACTTGTCCCCGAGCTCCTGCTTCTTCTCGGCGATCAACGCGTCGATGATCCACTTCCCGGTCAGATAGCTCGTTCCGTAGCCCGGCTGCTGCAGGTAGAGGTGCTGCTCGGCGCGGACGAGACCGGTCTTCAGATCGAACCAGCCCCGGGGCACGTTCGCCGACGCAAAGACGGCCGCCTGCTCGATGTCCATGAGGTTCGCGACCATGAAGAGCTCGCCGAGCGCCCGGGCGGCGCGCTGCGCGACGAGGATGTAGACGAGCTCGCGCGAGCGCGGCCGCGCGTCGAGCATCCCCGCCTGCATCATGAGCTCTTCCCAGCCGGTCGCGAGCCCTTCGGTCCGCGTGTTGTCGATGTTGTGCAGTCGGACGTCGCGGCGGATCGGGTTCGCGGGCGGCTCCTGGACCATCCAGGCCTTGTCGAACCAGTGGTAGTCGTGCGTCCGCATGATCTCCGGGTCGCGGGAATCGACCTGGGCGAAGAAGTGGAGAGGGCCCGGGTCGAACTTCCCGAGGCGCGCGCGGAGCGCCGGCTCCATGTACGCCTTGATGGTCAGGATCTGGTTGTCCTTCAGAAACGCCATGTACTCCGTGACCGCCGCGGCGTGCCGCCGGTCGTACTCTTCGGCGTTCGCGATCGGCTGCTGTATCGGAAGCCTGGCGTTGCGGATCTCCTCCATCGCGAGCAGCGCCCGCGCGCGGCCGAGCTCGTTGACGTGGAGCGCGTATTCCTGATCCCAGTCGAGTGGAACGAGCTGGACGTTCTTCAGGTACCAGTTGTAGTTCTCGATCCCGATGCCGGACGGTCCCGTCTTCGACGGCGCCTGCGCGTCGAGCCACGCCGTCAGATCGTCGGTCGCCTTCTTCGCGGAGTCGACGCTCGCCTTGAGGCTCGCGGGCGCGGTCTTCGCGAAGTCGCCGAGCTCTTTGCTCTGCTGCTTGAGGTTCTTCGTGCCCCAGACCCAGAGGTCGCGGCCGTTTCCGGTCAGGTTGCCCCTGGCCTGGGCCAGCAGGCCCGGAATCGCTTTGAGGCCCGCCTCGACTTTCGCGGCGTCCGCCGCCGACAGTGGCTGCTTGTAGCTCCAGAGCTCGATGGCCCCGTCTGCGAACGGGCCCTCGCGCTTGGGCTGATCGCTCTCCTCCGGGAAGAACGTGACGTAGTACCCCGGATTCCTGGCCCACGGCTGCATCACGCGGTGATCGAAGTCGAGCGAGCTCACTTCGGCGCGGACGATCTGGTAGTCGACCTGCTGCGGGATTGGCCAGGCGCTCGGATCGATCGCCGCGAGGCGTTGCTTGTAGCCTTCGAGCGCCTTCGCCTGCGCCGCCATGGCGGCGGGCGTGTAATCGGGCACCCCGTTCACGAGCTTCGCTTTCTGAAACGCGCGGAAGTCCTTATAGAAGGTGACGAGATCGCCGTAGGCGCCCCCGGTGGACGAGGCCCCCTGGGCCGCGGCATCGCCCCGACCCAGCACGCCCGCGAAGAGACACACGGTCAGCAGCAGAACCGACGGATCGCGTGAAATCATGCGGACGATTCTATTTCAACGCGAAATCACGCGGGTTCGCTGCGCGCGGACTCTTCCCGCTCGAGGGCGCCGGCCTCGCGCTCCGCGTCGGCGAGACCCCCGCGGCCGCGCGGGAACCACCGGAAACCCGGCGGCGAAGACGAGGGCGAGCACCAGGATCGCCACGCCGAGGCTGAAGCGGATGCCCTCGACGAAGTCGCGGTCGGCGGCGGCGAGGATCGCGGCCTCTGTCGCGGCGTCGATGTGCCGAATGGGTTTCGCGGGCCCGATCTCCGCGGTGTAGGCCCGAGGGTTGGCGTTTCCGATGATGGCCTCGGTCACTTCGAGGCGTTCCGCCGGGTCCGGCAGAGCCTGCGCGAGGTGCGCCGAGAGCGTCACCGTGAGCGCCGCGGCGAGCACCGAGCCGAGGACGGCGAAGCCGACCGTCGAGCCCAGGGCGCGCTGGGCGCTCATGATTCCCGAGGCCATGCCGGCGCGCTCGGAGGGGACCGCGGTCATGGCGAGCGAGGTGATCGGCGTCAGGCAGAGCGAGTCCCCGAAGGAGGCGACGACCAAACCGCTCACGACGAGGACGGTGCTGTGCCCGAGGCCCAGGATCAGGATGCCGAAGCCGACGATCTGCGCGATCAGCCCGACCAGGATCAGCTTCCGCGAGCCGTAGATCGGGACGAGCTTTCCGACGCGCAGCGAGACGATCACGGCGGTCGCGCTGTAAGGGAACAGCAGCAGGCCGGCCTGCGCGGGTGAGAAGCCCCGGACATTCTGCAGGTACTGGGTGATGACCAGGAGCATGCCGTAGATGGAGAACATGACGGCGAAGATCGTGATGATCGCGAGCGAGTACGTCCGGTCGCGAAAGAGCGTCAGGTCCATCATCGGGTCCGCGCTTCGCCGCTCCGCAAGAATGAACGCCACCAGCGCCGTCGCCGAGACGATGAAGAGCGCGAGGATCTCCTTCGAGCCCCACCCCGACTTCGGGCCCTCGATGACCGCATAGGCGAGCGCTCCGACCGCGGCCACGAAGAGGATCTGACCCTTGAGGTCGAACGTCCGCGGCTTCTCGTCGCGCGACTCGTCGACGAAACGCCACGTCAGAAACAACACCGCCAGGCCGACCGGGACGTTGACCAGGAAGATGAAGCGCCAGCCAGTGCGCTCCACCAGGAACCCTCCGAGCGTCGGCCCGATCGCCAGGGCCGTCGACGCGATCGCGGTCCAGATGCCGATCGCCCACGCCTTCATCTTCGGGTCGGGAAACGCGGAGGAGACGAGAGCGAGCGACGTCACGTTCACGGTCGCCGCCGCCACTCCCTGGACCGCCCGGGCCGCGTTGAGGACGACGAGCGAGCCGGCGAGGCCGCAGGTCACCGACGACGCCGTGAAGAGCGCGATGCCCAGGAAGTACAGCTTGCGCCGCCCGAAGATGTCCGCGAGCGTGCCCGCCGACATGATCGCCACGGCCATCCCCAGGCTGTAGGCGGTCACGACCCACTGCAGCCCCGACTCGCCGACGCGGAAGTCGTGCTGGATGGACGGCAGGGCCACGTTCACGATCAGCGCGTCCAGAAAGATCATGAAGAGCCCGAAGCCCGTGGCTGCGAGAGTCAGCTTCTGGGTGCGGGTCATGGGAGGCTGGGAAGGATGTCACAGACCGGCCCGCCGGGTGGAGGGACGAACGGGCCCCGGTCTCCGCATTTGCGCCGCGGGTTCGCGCCAAAAGAAAGAGGCGGGGCTTTTGGCCCCGCCTCGGTGAATCCGGTGCGATGTCGAATCAGTAACGCGAGCGTCCGCCGCCGCCGCCACCGGCCTCGTTCTTGGGCCGCGCCTCGTTGACCTTGAGCGCGCGTCCGCCGAACTCGGTGCCGTTGAGCGAGAGAGCCTCCTTGGCCAGGGCGTCATCGTTGAACTCGACGAAACCGAACCCCTTGGACTGGCCGGTGTCGCGATCGGTGATCACGCGGGCGGAGTCGGGAGTGCCGAACTTCGCGAACATGCTGCTGAGCTGATCGTCGGAGATGTTGTACGGGAGGTTACCTACGTAGAGCTTCATGGATCCATCCTCAATATGCCGGAAGTAAGTTCGTAACCGAAAACACCGCCGGCGCGGCGCCTCGTATTCTCGGGAGATTCTCGTTCGGAGTTCGTCAGATCAGGTCTGGCAAAAGGCGAGCGAATCGAGAACGGGGGAACTATACCACGGCCCGGGGCGCACGGCCCGCCTGCGTGATATCCTGCTTTCTCCGATCTCCTCCGACGGATCTCGACTGCAATTCCGCATCTCGCGATTCTCCCGTCGCCGGTCTTCGCCGAGAAAGCGGGGAATCATGACGTCCTCCCTCAACTGGAAATGCTGGAACTGCGGCCGTGCGAATTCGACGGAAGTCGCCCTGAACGGCACGGCCGACTGCCCGCACTGCCGCTACCAGATGCTGGTTCAGCCGAGCCGCATCCGCGATGGCGTGATTCTGCCGGCGAGCTACCCGACGCGCCGCGGCGTGTCGACGAGCCACCCGGAGCGGCCCGTCCCGCGGTAGATTTTCCGCGGATGAGACGGCGGCCTCTCGGGAGCAGCGGACGGAGGGTCCACCCGGTCGGCCTCGGCTGCATGGGGCTGTCCTGGGCCTACCACGACGCGGCCGTGGGCGATGCGGAGGCGGAACAGCTCCTCCGGACGGCCATCGACGCGGGCGTCGACCACTTCGATACGTCCGACGCCTACGGCTTCGGCGAGAACGAGAAGCTCGTGGGCCGAGCGATCGCGTCCTCCGGGCGGCGCGACGAGCTGGTCCTGGCCACGAAGGCCGGGCTCGTGGCCGGCGAGGGCGAAGGATCGGCGAGGTACAAGTACGCCCGCAACGGCCGGCCCGAGTACATCCGCGACGCCTGCGAAGCCTCGCTCCGGAGGCTCGGCCTCGAAACGATCGATCTCTACTATCTCCACCGGATCGATCCGGAGACGCCCGTCGAGGAGACCTGGTCCGCCATGGCCGAGCTGGTCGCCGCCGGCAAGGTGCGCTGGCTCGGGATCTCCGAGGCGAAAGTCGGCGAGCTCGAACGGATCCGGCGGATCCACCCGGTGACGGCCGTCCAGTCGGAGCTGTCGCTCTGGACCCGCGACTACCTCGAGGACGTGCTCCCCTGGTGCGAGGCGAACGGCGCGTCGTTCGTGGCGTTTTCGCCTCTCGGCCGCGGGTTTCTGACCGGCACGATCACGACGGAGTCCCGCTTCTCCGAGGCCGACTTCCGTTCGACGCTCCCCCGCTTCTCGGCCGAGGCCGTCGCGGCCAACCAGAGAATCGTGGATGCCGTGCGCGCCGTGGCCGAGCGGCTCGGCCGCTCTTCGGCCCAGGTCGCCCTGGCCTGGGTGCTCGCGCGCGGCGAGCACGTCCTGGCGATCCCGGGAACCCAGCGGGAGAAATACCTCCGCCAGAATCTCGCCGCGGGCGATCTCGTGCTCTCGCCGCAGGATCTCGAGGAGCTCGACGCCGTCCCGGCGCCCGTCGGCGGACGCTACTGAAATAATCTTTCCCCAAGAATCCTTCTCTCTCGGCAGCAGGAGGGGCCATGCTGCGATCCACATCCACACCCTCCCTCGGTCGGATTCTCGCCCTGGCCGCTCTCGCCGCTTCTCTCACCACTCGCTGCACAGAAGTGATCGTCGAGCGGGACGCCAATGGCAACATCGCTGGAGTCGCGAGCGGTCCGGATGTGCCCCCCGTCGAGATCGACGACGACGGGGTCCACGACGTCACGCCCATTCCGGGACCGTACGAACCGATCTATCCCGTCACCCCGCCGCCGCCTACGCCGACACCCCGTCCGGGATAAGTCATATAAGCTGCGGGCATGAAATCCGGGATACGACGGTTCGCGGCTCTCGCGCTCGCGCTCTCGTTCGCCGCAGCGCTCCTTTTCGCTCACGGGTGCAGCTCGAGCAGCTCGAAATCCGCCGCGACGGTGGCGCCGAACCACCCCGGCAAGTTCGTCTGGCACACCCTGACCAGCGGGGACCTCGAGGCGTCGAAGAAGTTCTACGCCACGCTCCTCGGCTGGCAGTACTCGGATACGACCGTTCTCGGCAAGAAGTACACGGTGGCGCGTCTCGGCAAGCAGCCGGTCGCCGGAATGCGGGGGCCGGACCCGGAGCTCGGCAAGACGGCCTCCCACTGGCTCCCGTATATGTCCTCGCCGGACGTCGATGCGACGGTGACCAAGGCGAAGGCGTCGGGCGCGAAAATCCTGGCCGGCCCGGTCGACGTCGGCACCCTCGGGCGCGCGGCCGTGCTCGCGGATCCCCAGGGCGCGCCCTTCGGCGTCGTGCGTCTTTCCGCCGGAGATCCGGCCGACCCCGCCCAGCCGATCGAGAATGCGTTCTTCTGGAACGAGTACCTGACCCACGACCTCGACGCGACGCTCGCCTTCTACAACGGCCTCTTCCCGTACGAGATGACCACGTCGAAGTCCGAGGAGAACGCGGCCTACGTCGTCCTGAAGAGCGACCGCCCTCGCGCCGGCGTCTTCCGGCTGCCCGACTCTCAGAGTCAGGTTCCGCCCAACTGGCTGCCCTATGTCCGGGTGTCCGATCCCGCCGCCATGGCGGCGCGCGTCGCCGGTCTGGGCGGCCGCGTCCTGCTCGAGCCGACCCCGAAACACCGGAAGGGGTCGCTCGCGATCGTTTCGGATCCGTCCGGAGCAGTTGTCGCGCTCCAGAAGTACCCGTTCTGACGGAAGGAACACCGACCATGCGGACCCGCATCCTCACGCCGATTCGCCTCCTGACACTGATCGCACTGCTCGTGCTCGCGACGTTCGCCGTCGCCTGCGAGAACGAAACGTACGTCGGCGTGAGCTACGGATACCCCGGATGGGGCGGGCCGTGCTGCTACGACGGCCCCGGCGGCGGGCTGGACCACCGGCGTCTACATGGGCGGCCCGGTCTGACTGACGCGGGCTCGAGTCGCCGCCTAGGAAGCCGGCTTCCCCGCCACGTCCTATTCCGGGCGGCCTGAGGCCGCCACCGGCAGCTCGATGAAGCTGCCCGCGTGGACGCGCTGCGTGGCCTTTCTGTAATCCTCGGGCTTCGCCCAGAAGATGCTGGGCACGAACGTCTGCGGGTTGCGGTCGTAGAGCGGGAACCAGCTCGACTGCACCTGCACCATGATGCGGTGACCGGGCTGGAACACGTGGTTCGCGGTCGGAAGCGCGAACTTGTAGAGCAGCGGCGCAGCTGCCGTGATGGCCTTCGGCATTCTCGAGACTCTCGCGATAGCGGCCCCGGAAGATGTCCGCCGCGACCATGAGCTGGTAGCCGCCCATCCCGGGATCCCCGGCGACCTCGGCGGGTAGACGTCGATCAGCTTCACGACCCAGTCCGAATCCGTGCCGGAGGTCGACGCGACGAGGTTCGCCACGGGCTCCCGGCGATCTTGACCGGCTCCTTCAGGACATCCGATCACAAAAACCGCCACGTCGGTCCGCCCCGACGCCTCGCGCTGGTCCGAGACCAGCCACTTCTTCCAGTTCTCTCCCTTGTCGTAGTCGATGGCGAGACCGGGCGCGGGAATGTACGGCACCGGCCGCGCGGGATCCGACACGTACTCCGTGTACGCGGCGTCGCCCGACGTCGGGCGCGGTGAAGCCGAGCTTCCCGCCCGCGGAGAGATACAGCGGCGTCGCCGCTTCGGCGCGCCGGGCCACGCCGCAAGTGGCTGCCACGTGTTCGTGCCGGTCTCGAAGGCCGCGACCGGAGGGATGTCCGCCTTCGGCGCTCCGTCCTTCAGATGCTGCGCGAGGAAGGGGCGCAGGATACGCTGGCGGAACGTCTTCGAGGTGTCGCTGTCGAACTTGATCGCGCCGAGCGCGCTCCCGTCCCAGATCATCTGGCCGTGGTGCCACGGGCCCATGACGAGGAACACCTTGTCGTTGCCCGTGCTCCTTGGGCTCGATCGCCTGGTAGACCGCGGGCGCGCCGTAGATGTCCTCCTGGTCCCACAGGCTGTGGACCAGCATCACCGGCACGCCGAGCGGCTCCTTCGCGAGCAGCTTGTCCACCGCCTGGTCCTGCCAGCACGCGTCGTAGCTCGGATGCGCCAGGATCTGCCGCCAGAAACCGAGCTGCTCCATGCCTCGGCGCTTGCCGAGCTCGCCCGCGCGACCGCCGCCATGAACGTGTCGTAGTCGTCGTAGTGCGTCGGTCCACCACTGTCTGCTCGTTCTTGCGGTTGGCCTCCTGGTCGTAGATGTAACGCCATGCCCAGCTGGCGGAAGGCGCCGTTGTGGAACCAGTCGTCGCCCATCCAGCCGTCGACCATCGGATTCATGGGGACCGAGCACTTGAGCGCCGGGATGCGGGTGGAAGAGCGCCATGAGCGGCGTGAAGCCGTCATAGGAGATGCCGATGATGCCGACCCGGCCGTTGGACTCCGGGACGTTCTTGACGAGCCAGTCGATCGTGTCGTAGGTGTCGGTGGCATGGTCGACCGTCGGTCGGGATTGAGCGGGCCGCGCAGCGGCCGGTTCATCACGTAGTCGCCCTCGGACCCGTACTTGCCGCGCACGTCCTGGAAGACGCGGATGTAGCCGTCCTCGACGATGACGTCCGTCGCGTTGTCGTACCCATAGAGCATCGGGCCCAGGTGACGCGCTCTGGACGTGGCTCGTCAGCGCGTCGGCGTCGTAGGGCGTGCGCGTCAGGAGCATCCCCGCGCCGCCCTTCGTCGCGGCCTTCGGGACCATGATGACCGTGTGGAGCTTCACGCCGTCGCGCATCGGGATCTCCACGACGCGGCGGTCGTAGTCCCAGCTCTTCGTGACCGGCTCGAACTTCGCCGGGATCTCGCTCGGGTACGCCGCCTTCGAGGCGGGCGTCGGCTTCGGCGTCTGGGCGGACACGGTGTGTGGAGGGGCCACGGCCGCCGCGGCGAGAAGAACGGCGAGCGAGACCGTCGTGCGAGCGCAGTCGATTCCGTTTCATGCGAGCTCCTCCATCGGGATCTGTAAAAATGGGGCGAAGGCGGGACGATCCTACACTGCCGCGTTCCGTGCAAACCCCGTAAGATCGTCCAAGGAATGCCCGACACGGAAGTCACGATCATCGGCGCCGGCGTCGTCGGCCTGGCCATCGCCGCGCGCCTCGCGCCGGCGCATCCCGGGCTCTTCGTCCTCGACCGAAATCCGCGCCACGGGATGGAAACCTCCAGCCGCAACAGCCAGGTCGTGCATGCCGGGATCTACTACGCGCCGGGATCGTTGAAGGCCCGGCTCTGCCGCGAGGGACGGGACGCCCTCTACGATCTCTGCGTCGCGCCACGACATTCCCCACCGGAAGACCGGCAAGCTCGTCGTCGCGACCCGCGAGGAGGAGCGGCCCGCCCTCGCCGCCGTCTTCGAGACGGCGCGCCGGAACGACGTCGCGCTCGAGCGGCTCGACGCGAAGGCCGCCCGGGCCCTCGAGCCTCACGTTCCGGCGGTCGAGGCGCTCTGGTCCTCCGAATCCGGAATCGTGGACGCGCATGGATTGATGGATCACCTCCTGCAGAAGGCGCTCGCGTCCGGAGCCGTCCTGTATCCGGACGCCGCGGTCGAAGCGATCGAGCCGGCCCCCGGCGGCTATCGGGTGACTCTCCGGCGAGGCGGCGAGCTCGAGTCGCTGACGAGCGAGCGCGTCGTGAACTCGGCCGGACTGGACGCCGACACGATCGCCGCGCTCGCCGGCATCGACGTCGACGCGGCGGGTTACCGCCTCCACTGGTGCAAGGGCAGCTACTTCTCGGCGGCGGCGCGGTGCTCGAGGCTCGTCTCGCGCCTCGTCTATCCGGTGCCCGCCTCCGACAGCCTCGGCGTGCACGTGGTCCTGGACGTCGGCGGCCGGCTCCGTTTCGGTCCCGACGCGGAATACCTGCCGGACCGGCGCCCTGACTACCGCGTCGATCCCGGGCGCCGCGCGGCCTTCGCGTCCGCCGCGCGCCGGCTGCTGCCCGAGATCGCCGACGAGGACCTCGAGCCCGACATCAGCGGCATCCGGCCGAAGCTGCAGGCGAAGGGAGGCCCGATCCGCGACTTCGTCATTGCGGAAGAGTCCGCGCGCGGCCTGCCGGGCTTCGTGAACCTGCTCGGGATCGAGTCGCCCGGCCTCACGGCCGCGCCGGCCATCGGCGACTACGTGGCGACTCTGTTACGCGGCTGAACCGCGACTCTGTGGCGCGGCGGACGGACGCTAGTTCCCGCTCACCACGTCGAGGTCCATTGCGTCCTCCGTGACGGTCCAGGTCTTGTCCGGGTTGTAGGCTTTGATCTGCGGCGCGAGCGTCGCGGTCTCCGCGCCCAGGTCTTTCTGGTAGACGATCCCATCCTGGTTGACGATGAACGTCTGGATGCCGGTCACGTCGTACGTCGCCGGCCAGGCGACTGCCGCGAAGCCCCCGATCATCGCCCCGTTGTAGATGTAGTTCCGCGCGCCCTTGGGGGCCGACGGGCCCTGCGCCGTCAGGATCTTGAAGTAATAGCCGTTGTACGGCTTCGTCTTGTCCGTATAGCCCTCGGCCAGCGCCTTCGCGATCTCGTCTCCCATGGGACCTTCGACGCTCTGGTCGGCCTTTCTCCAGCTGAGGCCGTCCTGCTTGCCCGCGAGCTCAGGAACTTCTGGGCGTACTGCCGCATCCCGGATCCGTCGTGCTCGACCAGCGCGTACTCGTGCTGGGCATCGACGTAGCCGCGAAGCAGGGCGATCGCGTCGAGCTCGTTGCCGCCGATCCGGCGGGCCAGGATCTCGCGGGCGCCGGACTTCGAGTCGAAGCGCCACTTCCCGCCCGACTTGACGATCGGAATGGGCGTCGGCCAGTCTTCCTTGCCGACCACGAGGATGGCGACGTCCGGGTCCGCGATGTCGTACTCGATACTGGTCTTCTCCTTGGCACGTTCTGCGAAGTGGGTGAGGTCCTGTTTATCCCGGACGGCGTCCCCCGAATCGACCAGCTTCTCACTGCCGGGTCCGAGGATCGCGATCAGCGTCTTGGTGTCGTTCTTCGCTGAAGCGGCGATGATCGCGTCGGCGGCCTGCTTCGGAGTGTCGTAGGCGCGCTGGGCCGACAGCGTCCCGGCGAGAACGATGAAGCCGGCTCCCGCCACCAGAGAGATTCGCGTTTTCATGCTCGTCCTTCCTTACCTATCGCCGCCGCCCGCCGCCGCCACCACCCCGATGTGAGCCGCCTCCCCGGCTGCCCATGCTCGAGGAGCCGCGGGAGCTCGACGCGCTGGCCCGGCTGCCGCTGCTGCCGGAGAACCCT
Organism: uncultured Acidobacteriota bacterium; assembly: GCA_963749265.1. Lineage (GTDB taxonomy): Bacteria > Acidobacteriota > Thermoanaerobaculia > UBA5066 > Gp7-AA6 > DAHUXD01. The sequence continues at coordinate 167,713 of CAVVML010000013.1, forward strand.
CCACCGCTTCGGCTGCTGCTCTGGGGGACGCTGCGATTGCCAACGCGGTCGCCGCCGCCGCCGCCACCACTGAAGCTGCCCGAACCGCCGGCCCGGCTCGAGGCGCCAGCGCCGCCACTCCGATTCGACGTGGCGCTGTTCGAGCCGCGCGACAGACTGTCGCTCTGCCGGCTCCGGGCCTGCGACTGGCGCGCCGACGCCGAGTCGCCGCGCGCGCCTCCGCCGTACTTATTGGCCGTCGCGCGGTCTCCGTACGGCGCGCCGCCGCGGTTTTTGGAGTTGTGCTGCCACTGGCTGTTTCCGCTCCGATTGACGTTGTTGGTCCGATTGCTGTTTCGGTTGAAGTTGTTGTTGTTGTTGATCGTGATGTCGTTGTTGCCTCCCCAGCCGCAGCCCCAGCCCGCGCCGCCGCTGATGGCGGCGCCCCACGCCATGCCCACGCCGAAGCTGAGGAGCGCGGCGCCCGGAACGTAAGGCGGGTAGTACACGGGCGGGTACGGATAGGCCGGAGCGCCCCAGACGACCGTCGGGCTGTAGCTCGGCACGTACACGACCTCGGTGCTCGCGGGCTGGATCTCGACGATCGTCTTCGACTCGATGACCTTCGTCTCGACCTTGATCTGCTCGCTCGAGTCGAGCTTGCCGGCGGTCTTGGCCTCGTTCCGCAGCACCTGAACGGCATCCATCACCTCGCTCTGCTGCGCGAGAAAGGCGTTTCCGAGATCCGTCGTCCACTTGATGTCCTCGGTCAGCCGCTTCAGAGCGTCGGGAACCATGACCATCGCCTGGACGGCGGGGTCCCAGTCCTGTTTCTGAGCGGCCTGCTCGAGCGCGTCGCCCTTGAGACTGCTGTTGGAGCCCAGCCATTGCTGCGCCTCGATGAGATCGAGCGGATAGGTCGAGGCCGCGAGGCACTGGGCGAGGAGCGGGTCGGGATAGAGGGCGATCGGCGCCACGAGGGACTTGAGCTGGTCCATGGACAGCTTCGCCGCCTCCTCGGGGGCGGCCGCAGCGGCAGGATCCTGGGTCCGCGCTCCGGCGATTCCCGGCGAAACGAGCAGCGCGGCGAGCAGACCGACGAGGGCCTGGCCAGCGGTGCTCCGAGTCCGAGATCGGACGGCCTGGATATTCGGCACAGTGACCTCCTGAGAATTCGAGACGGATCATATCCGCGTTCGGCGTGAGAGGATGCCCGTCATGCGAAAGCCCCGAGCCGCGGCGGCGTTGCTGTGCCTGTCCACTTTGATCGCCTGCGCGTCCTCTCTGAAGGTCGATGCCGGCTGGGATCAGAACGTGGACTTCTAGAAGTACAAGACCTGGGCGTGGAAGCCGGACGGCTCGATCGCCGACCCGGTCTGGGCGAAGCGATTCCAGGACGTCCTCTCCGACCAGCTCGCCACCGACGGCCTGACGCAGGTCGGTCTCGACCAGTCGCCCGACCTCTGGGCCGCGGTCCACGCGCGACTCGGCTCGGAGACGCGGACGATGTCCTACGACCCGGGCTGGGGCTATGGCTATGGAGCCTGGGGCTGGCTGGACACGTTCACCTACGAGGTGCCGGCCGGCTCCTTCGTCGTCGACCTCGTGGACGTCAAGCTCAAGCGCGTCGTCTGGAGGGGCAAGGCCAAGGACACGATCGCTCCCGACAAGACGAACGAGGAGCGCGAGAAAAAACTGATCTCCATCCTCGCGCAGATGTTCGCCGGCTACCCTCCGGCGCCGGGGTCGGCGCCGCCGGCGAGCTGAGCGCTGACCCGACTTCGCCCGCTTTTCTCGCGGTCTCTGGATGTAGCCGGGGACTTCGACTTCCACGCGGAGCCGCCGGCCGGGCCTTGCATCCCGGCGCCGACGGAGAAATCATCGCGTTTTCCGAGACTGGAGGAGGAGATTTTCATGACTCTTCGAATTGGCGACATCGCACCCGATTTCACGGCCGACACCACCGCCGGCCCCATGCGCTTTCACGAGTGGCTGGGCGACTCGTGGGGCGTGCTCTTCTCGCATCCCAAGGACTTCACGCCGGTCTGCACGACCGAGCTCGGCTACATGGCCCGCCTCAAGCCCGAGTTCGACAAGCGCAACGTCAAGGTCGTCGGCCTGAGCGTCGATCCCGTGGACGCGCACTCGAAGTGGGCCGAGGACATCCGCGAGACGCAGGGCCACGCCCCCAACTATCCGATGATCGGCGACCCGGAGCTCAAGGTGGCGAAGGCCTGGGGAATGCTGCCGGCGGAGCTCGCGGGCTCGTCGCAGGGGCGCACGGCGGCGGACAATCAGACCGTCCGCAACGTCTTCGTCGTCGGGCCCGACAAGAAGCTCAAGCTCATCCTCGTCTACCCGATGACGACCGGGCGCAACTTCGACGAGGTCCTGCGGGTGATCGACTCGCTGCAACTGACGGCGAAGCACAAGGTCGCGACGCCGGTGAACTGGAAGAACGGCGAGGACGTGATCATCGCGGGCTCCGTCTCCGACGACGACGCGAAGAAGCAGTACCCCGGAGGCTGGAAGGCGCCGCGGCCGTACATCCGGATCGTTCCGCAGCCGCGCTAGGAAACGGGGGCGTCGGGGTCGGGTCTCTCGAGGCCAATTTGGGCCCCGGAGGCCCGCTCCCGGACGCTAGGATGGCGGCGTGACGCTCCCCTTCGCGCCGCCGCTCGCCCCCATGCTCTCGACCGCCGCGGACGACCTCCCCGGCGGCGAGGGCTGGCTCTTCGAGCCGAAGTGGGACGGGTTCCGCACGCTCGTCTTCCGCGACGGGGACGAGCTCCTGCTCCAGAGCCGCGACGAGAAGCCGATGAACCGGTACTTTCCGGAGCTCGTCGCGCCGCTCGCCGCCGCGCTCCCGGAGCGCTGCGTGCTCGACGGCGAGATCGTCATCGTCGGACCGGCCGGGCTGGACTTCGAGGCGCTGCTCCTGCGGATCCATCCGGCCGAGTCCCGCGTCAAGCTTCTCGCCTCGCAGACGCCGGCGTCCTACGTCGCCTGGGATCTGCTCGCGCTCGGCGACGAGGATCTGCGCGACACGCCGCTGGAGAAGCGGCGGGCGAAACTCGAGAAGCTTCTCGGCGACGCGTCGAGCCCGATCCACCTCTCCCCCGCGACGCGGGACCGCGCCCTGGCGCAGGACTGGTTCCGCCGCTTCGAGGGCGCCGGCCTCGACGGCGTCATGGCCAAGCGCCTCGACGAGCCCTACCTTCCCGGTGAACGGACCATGCTCAAGGTCAAGCACCGGCGGACCGCCGACTGCGTCGTCGCCGGATTCCGATGGCACAAGAACGGCCGGGGCACGATGGTCGGCTCCCTGCTCCTGGGCCTCTACGACGAGAACGGGACGCTGCACCACGTCGGCGTCGCCGCGGCCTTCACGACCGCCATGCGCCAGGAGCTGCTCGAGGAGCTCTCGCCCCTGCGCGAGAACGCCCTCGCGAATCATCCCTGGCGCGACTGGGCCGAGGCGCAGGACGAGGCCGCCGAGAAGGGACAGCGCCGCCCCGGCGCGACGAGCCGCTGGAACCGCGGCAAGGACCTCTCCTGGGAGCCGCTCCGGCCCGAGCGCGTCTGCGAAGTCGCGTACGACCACATGCAGGGGACGCGCTTCCGCCACGCGGCGCATTTCCATGCGCTGGCGGCCGGACAAGCCGCCGGAGGACTGCCGCTACGACCAGCTCGAGGTCACGCCCGCTTACGAGCTCGAGCGGGTCTTCGGGGCGTCTCCCTCGGCGCCCTCGGAGGCCTCGCCCGACGCTCCCTCGCGCGCTGCCCGCTCACGCGGCGCCCCTTCAAGAAAGCCCCGCCAGGGGTCGTAGTCGGGGTCGGGCGGCTCGGGCTCCGGACGGTCCGCCTCCGGAACGTGTCGCAGGTTCACGCGGATCCGCGTCCATGTGCTGGATCTCCCGCGCATCGCGTCGACGAGGACGTCGTCGGTCTCGAGCCGGGCCGCCGCCGTTCGGATGGCGCGCCTTCCAGCGCTCGAGGCCGGCGCGCGCCTCGGCCTCGTGCCTCGCCTTCGCCACCGTGACGAGCGGCTGGGTCGAGCGGCGCCGGCCCGTGGGCGACTCGACCGCCTCCGGGAGGCTTGCGGCGCTTCGACGGCGCGACGCGCGGCGGCTCGCCGCCCTGCTTCTTGTAGTGGGGCGGCCAGGGAGCGTCGCCGAGCCCTTCCGCCTCCTGGGCGGCGGAAAGCGCGAGGAGGCCGTCGAGCGAGCCCGCGGAGGCATCGATCCCCGCCGCCGCGTCGCCGCGCTCGGCGAAACGGGCCGGCGCGGTCGACGAGCGTGAACGCGGCCGGATCGCAATCCGCGACCTCGTTCCACTCGAGAGGCATCGACACGCGCGCGTCGGGCGTGGGCCGCACGGACCACGCCGAGGCGACCGTGCGGTCCTTCGCGTTCTGGTTGTAATCGATGAAGACGCCGTGGCGCTCCTCCTTCCACCACTTGCTCGTCGCGAGGTCGGGGGCGCGCCGCTCCACCTCGCGCGCGAGGGCGAGCGCGGCCCGACGCACCTGGTCGAAGCTCCACCGGCGCTCGATCCGCACGTTGACGTGGATGCCGCGTGAACCGGAGGTCTTCGGCCAGCCACGGAGGCCGCGCTCCTCGAGCACGTCCCGCGCGAGGAGCGCGACGCGCCGGATGGCGTCGAACGCCACGCCCGGCACGGGGTCGAGGTCCACGCGCAGCTCGTCGGGGTGATCGAGGTCGTCGGCGCGGACCGGGTGCGGATTGAGGTCGATGCAGCCGAGGTTGACGATCCACAGCAGCTGGGCCGCGTCGCGCACGACCACCTCGCGCGCCGTCCGTCCCGACGGGAAGCGCAGCTCGACCGTCTCGATCCAGTCGGGGTGCTTGTCGGGAGCGCGCTTCTGGAAGAACGGCTCCTGGTCCGCGCCGTTGACGTATCGCTTGAGGACGATCGGCCGCCCGGCGATCCCGCGCAGCGCTCCCTCGGCGACGGCGAGGTAGTACTTCGCCAGGTCGAGCTTCGTGTACCCCGCCTTCGGGAAGAAGACCTTGTCCGGGTTGGTGATCGCGACCTCGCGGCCGGCGGCCTCGAGGACGACCTGCGGGTCCTTGCCCATGGGCAGAGTCTGGCCGGATTCGCCGCCGGGCCGCAAGCCGGAGGATCCCTTCCGCCAAGGTCGATTCAGAGCGCCGGCTTGATGTCCACGACGGGCGTCCCGTCGAGCGCCTCGATCGGCCCGATGCGCAGGCGATTTCCCTGGATCGACCGAATCGTCACGCGATGCAGCCCCAGCGGGTTCGGCCGGTCCGGGGAACGGGTCGCGAAGACTCCCGCCATCCGATTCCGTTTGTCGGACCGCGGACGCACGCGAAGGACGTCGCGCCGCGCGCGGTGAAGCCACGTGATGACCAGGATCTCGTCGCCGGCCGCAAGGCCCTCGAGGCCCTTCGCCTCCCGGGCGCGGACCTCGAGCCACGCGTCGGGCGCGCCTTCGAAGCCCTGCCTCGGCGCGTCGCGGCGCTTCCGCAGCTCGGACCGGATGACGCCGACGGGTCTCAGCCGCAGATCACTCGCCAGGGATCACCCCGTCTGGACGTTCGCGGCGGGCCCCGGGTTCGCCGCGGAGCCGCTACATCTGATGGGCCATCCACTCGGCGACACGGTCGTCGCCCGTCACGGGAAGCAGCTCCGTCAGCTCGTGCGACCGCGAGAAGTCGGTTTCGAAGAGGTCGCGCCGCATCTCCTCCGCGAACTTCGGATCGGAGGTCGCGACGTCGGCTTCGAAGTTCATCCGCAGCGACAGCTTGTTGAAGTTGCAGGAACCGATGACCGACCAGCCGTCGATGAGCGCGGCCTTGGTGTGGAGCATTCCCGGGTATCCGTAGACGCGGACGCCGTTCTCCATGAGCCGATTCGCCTTGATCTTGTTGTTGCCGTCCGTCGAAGCCATGTCCGCCTGCGACGGCAGGATGACGCGCACGTCCACCCCGCGGCGGCGGGCGGCGATGAGCTCGCGAACGATCGTGTCGTCGTAGAGATAAGGGTTCTCGATCCAGGCGTACCGCCGGGAGCGGCGGAGCGCCTCGCACAGCGCGCGCAGGATCGAGGGGTTGAGCGTCTTCGTGTAGATGGGACGGATATCGACGTAGTCCGGGCTGTCGGCGGGCCCTTCGTACGCCTTCGAGGCCGAGATGTACGCGGCGGCGTAGGAGAGGTCCCCCAGGATCGAGGCGTGGGCCCACGCGAGCTCGAAGTCGCGCGAGAACCAGCCCACGATCGGCCCCTGCAGCTCGACCATCGCGTCGTGCCACTCGTAGCGATACTCCCGGCCCATGTTCATGCCGCCGAGGAGGGCGTACTTGCGGTCGATGACGATCACCTTGGAGTGATCGCCCATGGTCATGCCGTTCAGGAACGACCGCACGCGAACGTGCGAATCGTGTTCCAGATACTTCCGGATGTCCTTGGGCGGCACGAAGCCCGCGGGCATCGGAGTTCCCGGAGGCGATCCGCCCGACCCGAGGGTCGTCACGCGATCGACGACGACCTTGGTGTCGGGAATCAGGAGCGACTGGCGGCGGACCCAGTCCGCGACCTCGACCGCAACGTCGTCCGTATCCCAGATGCACATCCGGAAGTGAAGCGACTCCTTCGCCTCGGCGATCCTCTGCTCGAGCACGGGAAAGAAAACGGGGCCGTCGAGGAGCAGCCGGATCGAGCCCTTGTAGCGGTGGGAGCCCATCATCGAGTCGAGTTTCTTTTCGAAGTCCGGCAGATCCATGCCCGGGCCCTCGGTCACGAGGGGCACGATCTCCGGAGGCGGCCAGCTCCTCGACCGGAGCACCACGGTTCCCGTCTGAATCACGAAGTTGAAGAACCGGCCCACGTACGAGATGGGATTCTTGATCAACGAGAAAAGCTGCCCCTCGATGAGGCCGGCCCAGACCAGGTCCCAGGTCGAGCCCGAAGAGGCCTGTTCCAGCGCGACTTCCGCCGAGCCCGGCCAGGTCGCCACGACCACGATTTCCTGGTCGAGATCGAACACGGTATAGACGGGAGCTCTTCCCTCGCGCGGCTCCCCCACGACGAGAACCAGCCTCTGCGGATCGCCCGCCTTTCGCTGGGCGTCGGCGACGACGCCGATCACGATGCGGGCGAACTCCGTCAGATTGACCCGGCGCACGATCTGCGTTCCGGGCGGCGCCTGAGCCGCCAGGACGGCCCGGGCCTGGCCCTCCGAGTCTCGATACACCACGAACTCCCGGTCCGAGATCGAAAGGAGAGCGCTCTCACCGGTGCCCGGAGGAGCGAGCTGATTCACCACTTCGGGCAGAAGCTCGCGAAACTGCTGGAGCGAAATGACCCTGGCTTCGCGGGCCGATGCGCGGACCTGCTCCACGTCCTCCGGGACCTTCTCGAGCAGATGGAGCTGCGAGGTGCGGAAGCGATCCTCGCCGGACTTCTCGACGCCGCGGGCCGTCCAGCTGGCCTCGAAGACCTTCTGTTCCCCGTTCTCGCGAAACCGCAGGAACAAACGCTCATGGTAGACGTACGCGCTCAGGGTCGCATCGGCCGGCAGGGCGTCGAAGGCGCGCCGCGTTTGAGTCTTGGTGACGCTGGCACAGCCGGCCGAGAGCAGTGCCGCAAACAGGCACACGGCGAGGCCACGGGGGAACCGGCCAGCTGCCATTTACCCGGCATTCTCTCCCGTCGGGCGTCTAAAGAAACAGTTAAATCACCTTCGCCGACTGTCTCCTCTTGAGTTCTCGGCGCTCCTTTCGTGTGGAGGTCGAGAACGCGGCTGTCACCGTTCGACAGCTCGCCCGCTCGAAACGTCATGCGACTGTCCTATCGCTCTCTCTTCGTGCCGCTGATCGGAATCGCGAGTCTCGGTTTGCTGGCCGCCCTCGGCACGACCACGGAGGTCGAGTCGAGAGCGCGTCCCGAGCGCGGCGCGGACGCCGACATCCTCCAGCACGCGCGCAAGGCCCTGGACGAAGGCAGGAAGACGTTCCGCTTCGACACGTTCGCCGACGAGGCGTTCTGGGGCGACGCGCTCAAGCTCCACCAGGCCATCGCGGGCGCCGCGAACGGCGGCGTCGGCGACGGGCTGACCCCCAACGAGGCGCTGGCGGTCGGCCTCAAGGTCGACGTGGACGCGCTTCCGGGCTCGCTCAAGAGCGACCTGCGGCACGGGCGGGTGGATCTCGACGATCCGGCGACGACACTGGCCCTTCTGCGGCTGAACGCCGTCGTCGGCGTGACGGGCTTCTTCGAAGGCAACGAGGCTCAGACCCTGCGGTCCGTCGGGATCCAGTGCGCCCTCTGCCACTCCACGGTGGACGACTCGTTCGCGGTCGGGATCGGGAGCCGGCTCGACGGCTGGGCCAATCGTGATCTGGACGTCGGTCAGATCATCAACCTCGCGCCGGATCTCTCCGTGGTCAACGCCCTGCTGGGCGTTCCCGACGAGACGACGCGGGCGGTGGTGACCAGCTGGGGCCCGGGAAAGTTCGACGCCGAGCTCTTTCTCGACGGCCAGAACTCGCCGACGCTCATTCCGCCGGCGTTCGGCCTCGCGGGCGTGAACCTCCACACCTGGACCGGATGGGGCTCGGTCTCGCACTGGAATGCCTTCGTCGCCAACCTCGAGATGCATGGCCGCGGACGCTTCTGGGATCCGCGCCTGAACGACGCAGGCCAGTTTCCGATCGCGGCCGCGAACGGTTTCGGGAATCTCAACCCGGATCTGAGCCCCGAGGACGACCGCATCACGCCGAAGCTCGCGGACCTGCACTTCTACCAGCTCGCGATCCCGGCGCCTCCGCCGCCGCGCGGCAGTTTCGACGCCGCGGCCGCGAGAGACGGCGACGCGCTCTTCTCCGGGAAGGCGAAGTGCAACCAGTGCCACGTCGAGCCTCTCGGGACCGAGCCCGGCTGGAATCTGCACACGGCGGCGGAGATCGGAATCGACGACGTCCAGGCGAATCGCGCTCCCGATCGGCGCTATCGCACCTCACCGCTGGGCGGTCTCTGGACCCACACGAAGGGCGGCTTCTACCACGACGGGCGTTTCGAGACCTTGCTCGACGTCGTCGAGCACTACGACACCTTCTTCCAGCTCGGCCTGACGGCGGACGAGAAGAGACGACCTCGTCGAATACCTGAAGTCACTGCCGGACGAGGACTGAGCCCGGTCCAACGCCGAGGCCGGAGGGGCGACTCGATCGCCCGAGCCGCTGTCCACTTTCAGCCCCGGACGACGCCACTAGGGAGAGACCCTGGAGGTCGCGTCGTGAAAAAAACGTCTTCCGCCCTGTTCCTTGCTCTCTGCCTGTCGGCGGCCTCGCGGAGCCACGCGGAACAGGCATCTCCACCCAATTGGGTCTTTCCCGGAGAGTACGAGAGTCACCAGGCCATTTGGATGCTCTGGCCGACGTTCGAGTACAAGGCGGGGTTTCCCTCCACGGAGCCGATGGCCGAGATGATCCACGCCATGAGCGGACACGTCCACGTCAACCTGGCCGTCCAGGACGCCGTGGAGGAAGCGGACGTCCGAAGCCTTCTGGAAGCGAGCGGTGTGCCGCTCGACCACGTCCATTTCTTCCACATCGAGCACGGCGACATCTGGGCGCGCGACATGGGGCCTCAGTTCACGCGCAACTCCTTCGGCAAGCTGCGCATCAACGACTGGAACTTCAACATGTGGGGGTACGAAGAGCCGGAGAGCGACCTCAGCACCTTGGAGGAGCAAGTCGACCGCACCGTCGCCTGGCATCATCGACGTTCCGGTGCTCGACACGCAGCCGGGCCCGTCGACCGGCGTGCGGATGATCCACGAAGGCGGCAGTGCCTCGCACAACGGCCACGGAACGATGATTGCGGTGGAATCCGTCGTGATCCAGCGGAACCTCGGGCCGGACCGGTTCTGCGGCGGACAGGCTCCGGTGACGGACTATGACCAGCCGAACACGTACGCGCCGAACCCGGACTGGCCGGCCTGCAAGACCCTCGTGGAGAACGAGTATCGACGGATGCTGGGCGTCAGAAAGGTCATCTGGATCCCCACCGGCGTGATCGAGGACAACGGAACGTTCCGGGGCCGGCTGGCGACGCACATCCAGGTGCCGAGCTTCAACGGCATCGACATCCCGCACACCGGCGTCTACACGGTGTTCACCACGAACGGACACCCCGACGAGGTCGTCCGCTTCGTGGCTCCCGCGAAGGTCGTGCTGGCGCAGGAGGCGCCTCCGGACGCTCCCCCGAAGACTCCGGTCGAGCAGCTGCTCCACTGGCTTCGGGAGCAGAACCACGAGCGGCTCGAGCGTGTCTACGAGATCCTCTCGGAGGAGACGACGGAGTCCGGCGAACCGATCGAGGTCGTCCGCATCCCGATGCCGGAGCTCACGCTCGATGTGTTCCAGCCGGGAGACGGGCAGTACGACTACTTCGCGGCCTACGAGCGCTGGGAGGACGGGTCCACGCTGCCGGAGGTCATGCTGGCAGTCTGGCCCGCGAGCTACGTGAACTACGCGCCCACGAACGACCTCGTCCTCGTCCCCCGCTTCTGGAAGCCCGGCCGCTCCGCGGGAAAGCAGGGAGAAAGACCGCGATGGCCCGCGACATCATCGAGGACCTCTTCCCGGGACGGGAAGCCGTCCAGGTCCACATCGAGAACGTCGTCCGGGGCGGCGGCGGGATGAACTGCATCACCCAGCAGCAGCCGGCCAGCGAGAAGTTCGTTCGCAGGTGTGACTGGGCGAAGGTGAAGGTCGACGTGCACGTCGCCACCCTCTACGCTCACGCCGACAGGCGACGCCACGCTGGGCGAAATTCCCCGGTTGACCCGCTCGAGTGACGACATCTATCTCGGAGAAGCTCTCCTCATCGCATGGGCGGGTGCGTCCGGGTCGAGTGCCACTGCCGGCGCGATGGCGAAGAGGGCTGGGTCGACAAGGACGACATCGAATCCGCCGGAGAGAAATGCCCGGACGTCTATTCGCTGAACTGAACGGGACGGGTAACGAGCCTAGCGAACCCGTCACGACCGCATGGAGGATCGATCGATGACCTCGGCCCTGACGGACACCGCGAGCGCGGACGCGCCGGCCAGCCGAGCCCGCTACTGGGGCTATCACCTGATTCTCGATTGCCGCGGGTGCGACGTGAATGCGATCCGCGACCGCCGGACGATCGTCGCCTGGGTCCGCCGCCTGGTCGAGCGAATTGGCATGCGGGCCTATGGCGAGCCCGTCTGCGAGCATTTCGCTTCTCACGACCCCGAGGCCGCCGGCTACTCACTCGTCCAATTGATCGAGACCAGCTCGATCACCGGCCACTTCGTCGACCGAAACGGCGACGCCTACATCGACGTCTTCAGCTGCAAGGCTTTTGACCTCGAAGCGGCGCGATCCCTCGTCGACGAGCATTTCCGGCCGGCCGCGATCCGCGTGACCTATCTGACTCGTCAGGCCTGACGATGAGCCTGCTCCTCTCCCTGCTCGCCGCGGGCGCCTATGTGGCAGGAGGCCTCTTCATGAGGAAAGCGGATGGCTTCGCCCATGCCCTGCCCGGCGTGATGGTGTTCGGCTGCTTCTGCCTGGGAGCCGCGCTGCAGACCCTGGCCATGAGGCGCTCCGAGCTCAGTGTCAACTACATCCTGGTGCTGGGACTGGAGGCCGCGCTCGCCTTGCTGTTGAGCATCGCTGGCTGGGAGAAGCCATGTCGCCGCGCAAGCTCGCCGGCCTCGCACTGATCCTGGCGGGGGTCATGTCTCTGCGGCTGGAAGAGAGGCCGAAAACCCGCCGGAGACCGCGGCGCGTACGCTGCGGCGTCCATGTCCGGACCAGCGCGCAGCCAAGCGCTTCGCGACACCACGCCGCAGGCAGCTCAGGGCACTCCGCCTCGCGCGAGCTACCTCCGTCACTGTCAGAACACGAGCCACGCTCCGTGCCGCTATCGCGAGCGCAGTCCGCGGCGCCGCTAACGTTCGGCGACGAGCTCTTTCGATAGCCGCCAGGGCCTTTCGATCGGCGAGGGCCCAGGCCCGATAGACCGGCAGGCATTCCCGGAGTCGTTGCCAGTCCTCGGCCCGCCCCCTCTGGAGCACGCGAGCCCGCCCGAGCTCGCACGAGGCCTCCGCGCGCCTGGCGTGCTCCGGCTCATCGCCAACGAAGTAGTCGAGCGCCGCAGCGAGCGCGGCCTCGGCCTCGCCGGGACGGCCAGCCTCCACCAGCATCCGTCCGAGCAGCACGCGAGCGGCGGCCAGGTTCCAGACCGCGCGGTGGCCCGTCCTCTGCTGCAGATCTTTCACCGCCGTGCTCGCCTCGACCAGGGCCTCGTCCCGTCGACCGAGGCGGAACAGCACCTGTGCCCGTTGCGCGCGAATCAGCAACACCCCGAAGTCGTCGCCGGCGTCCCGCCCGACAGGCATCGAGTTCGCCCGATCCATCCAGCTCAGCGCCTCCCCGTAGCGCCCCTGGATCTCCAGGATACGACCCAGGTTCCGCGCCGTGTTCCTTGTCCGCCAGTGCTCCTCTCCAAACAGCGCGCGATGCGTCTCGAAAGACGCTCGCAGCGAGCGTTCGGCCTCGAGAGGCTTGCCCGCGTTGGCCTGGGTCACGGCGAGGTTGTTGAGCAGCTCCGCGACCGCCGCGCTCTCCGCTCCGAGGACCTGTCGCCCGATCTCGATCGCCTCGCGCTGCATCGCCTCCGCCTGCCCGTGTTCATTCAAGTCTCCCAGCGTGGCGGCGAGATCGTTGCGGATCGAAATGTTGATCGGATGCCTCCGGTCCTCCGGTCTCGGGAAGACCGCAAGGGCCTCGAGATAGAGGTCGCGGGCACGCGGGTACTCGTGACGCCTACGGTGATACCCCGCGAGCGACGAGAGGCTCTGGGCCAGATCGGGATGATGCGCGGGCAGCGTGGCCCGGCGGATCTCGAGGGCCTGCCGAAACAATTCTCCCGCCCGTTCCAGATCGCGCCCGGAAGTCACCGCTCCGAGGGCCTGGAGCACCCGCGCCGTCCGCGAATCGTCGGCGCCGTAGACTCTTCGATGTCTTTCCAGAGACTCCTCCAACAGCGCTCGAGACCGCTCGGTGTCGCCTGCTTCGTCGCAGACCTCCCCCAGGGCCTGGAGCGATTCGAGCGTCTCCGGGGCATCCGGTCCGACCAGCCGCCGGCGCTGCTCCAGGGCCTCCTCGAGGGCCTCGCGCGCCGGGCCGTACTGCCCGCGCGTCTTGTGGATGAGACCGAAGACGTGCTGAAGGCTCGCCCGCACCGCCGGCACGTCGCGCAGGAGCTCAAGCGAGCGCGCCTGAGATCCACGGAGGAGATCACCGACGGGCATACGGTCGCCGTCGGGCCGCACCGACGGATTCGTGGTCTCGAAGAGGTCGAGGAGGACGCGAGCCACCTGCTCGGACGCGTCGCGTTCCCGTTGCGCCACGCGCCGCTGCTCGGCGAGCACGCGCGCCTGCCAGGCCGAGACGACGCCGAACACCGCCAGGCTCGCCACGAACACGACAGAGACGGCGACGGCCAGCCGGTGGCGACCCACGAACTTGCGGACGCGGTAACCCACGGTGTCCGGTTGCGCGAGCACGGGCCGCCCGTCGAGGAAGCGGCCGATCTCCTCGCCGAGCTGCCCGGCCGACCCGTACCGGCGCTCCGGCTCCTCCCGCAGGGCCGTGAGGACGATCCGATCGAGATCGCCCCGGAGACGACGCGCCAGCCGCCGCCGGTCGAGGTCGTTGCCCGAGCTTCTCCGGACGGCTTCGCTCGGAGGCGTCGCCGTGGTGGGGATGCCCTCACGGGCCCCGGTGTCATGCCGCGTCCCTTCGGCCACGGGACGAACGCCGGCGAGCAGCTCATAGAGCACGACTCCCAGCGCATACACGTCGGTGGCGGTCGTGATGGTCCCGCCGTGACGCTGCTCGGGCGCGGCGTAGTCCGGCGTCAGCGTCCGCATCTCGGTGAGCGTCTGCGGAAGCCTCGATCCCCCACGCCTGGGGATCGAGGAGCTTGGCAATCCCGAAGTCCAGCAGCTTCACGTCGCCGGCCGACGACACGAGGATGTTCGACGGCTTGAGATCGCGGTGCACCACGAGGGCCTGGTGCGCGTGCTGAACGGCGTCGCAGACGACGCGAAAGAGACTCAGGCGTGCCTCCAAAGACAGCGACTGACTGCGGCACCACTCGGTGATGGGAATCCCATCGACGAGCTCCATCACGAGGAAGGGCGTGCCGTCGGGAGCGAAGCCGCCGTCCAGGAGCCCGGCGATGTTGGGGTGCTTGAGGGACGCCAGCACCTGCCGCTCGGTGCGGAAGCGCTCGCCGGCATACGGGATCGCGCGGGCCGGCCCGCATGAGCTTGACGGCGACCTCGAGCTGATACTGGCCGTCGGCGCGTACGGCGCCGTAGACCAGGCCCATGCCGCCGCGCCCGATGACGCGAGTCAGCCGCCAGGGGCCGAGGCTTTGGCCCAGCCAGGGATCGTCGATCGGCTCCGAGGCGGGCTCATCCACGACGAGTCGCTCGATCGAGAGAGCCCCCGCCCGTCGGCGACGGCCAGCATCGCCTCGACCTCCGCGCGGAGAGCGACTTCGCCCGCACAGGCACGGTCGAGCAATCCGGCGCGCGCCTCGACCGGCAGCGCGCACGCCTGCTCGAACACCTCCTCGAGACGCTCCCAGGTCACGGCATCCCCTATGACGCGGCGGCCACGTCTCCGATCTCCTTTCGAAGCCATGCTCGCGCCGTGGTCCAGCTCCGTTGCACGGACTTCGTGGACAGATCGAGAACCCGAGCAGTTTCTTCGAGGGTCAACCCGCCGAAGACGCGGCACTCGACGACTTGCCGGGCCCGCTCATCGAGCAGCGCCAGGCGCTCGAGCGCCAGATCGATGGCCAGAACTTCTTCGACTTCGAGGGCGGTCAGGAGGGCGGGCTCCGCGTCGGGCTCGAGCGGCTCCGCCTTGTGCGCTCCTCCCCGCTTCAGCCGCTTGCGCGCCCGTGCATGGTCGACCAGGATCCGGCGCATCGTCGAGCCCGCGATGGCCAGGAATCCGGTTCGGTCCATCGCGGCCAACTGGCGCTGCTGGAGCAGCCGCAAGTAGACCTCGTGAACCAGGCCCGTGGCGGAAAGCGTGTGGCCGGGCGACTCGCGGCCCAGCTCGCGCCGCGCGAGGTGGCGCAACTCCTCATAGATCAGGGGCACCAGCCGATCCACGGCGTGTCGATCCCCCGCGCGCCACTCGGCCAGAACCTGTGTGACCTGTCCGCTCGTTTGGCCCCCAATCGAGGGTCGACACGTCACCGCTGACTCGAATCGAACCCTACGCCCGTTCCGGCGAGACGGTCAAGACGGGCTGCGCCGCGACGCCCCGATGCCGCGCGATACGATCCGCGCGACTCACGGAGGCTCTGACATGCGAAGGCTCCTCGTCGCGGCCCTCGGCGTTTTCACCGTCGCCGTCCTCGTCGGCCAGCAGCCGTCTCCGACACCGACTCCCCGCATCTTCGATCCCAAACGCCCACCGGAACGGGAGCTCGAGACCGGCATCGCCGACGGGTTCACGCTCGCCGCCGTGGGCGATCTCATCATCTCGCGGCCTCTCACGCAGACGCTTCCCCACGACCCCGGCTTCGCGGCCGTCGTGCGCATCCTTCAGGGCGCCGACGCGGCGTTCGGCAACTTCGAGACCACCGTCGTCGACCCGGCGCGCGTCGTGGGGCACCCCTACCCCGGACAGGGCGACGTCTCGCTGGTCGCCGAGCCGGCGGCCGCGCGGGACCTCGTCCGCATGGGATTCGACGTCGTCTCGCGCGCCAACAACCACTCCATGGACTGGGGAGTCGAGGGCATGCGCGAGACCACGCGCGTCCTGGACGAAGCCGGGCTCGTTCACGCCGGCGTCGGGGAGAACCGCGGCGAGGCGCGGGCCGCGCGCTACCTCGAGACGGCTTCGGGCCGCGTCGCTCTCGTCTCGATGGCGTCGACGTTCAGCGAGCATGCGCCGGCGATGGCGCCGCGCGGCCGCGCTCCCGGACGGCCGGGGCTTTCACCGCTGCGGGTCACGCGGAGCTTCGTGCTGACGCCGGACTCGATGCAGCAGCTCCGGGCGGTGAAGGCGGCGCTCGGCGGCTCCCGCACTGACGCTGTGAAGTGACCAGCCCTTCGACGCTCGAGAGCCGCAAGAAGGCCGAGCGCGAGGCCTCCGAGCGGATCCGTTTCCTGGACACGGAATTCCGCGTCGGGAGAGCAGACGGCCGTGCACTACGAGATGGATCCCGGCGATCTCGCCGAGGTCCGCCAGGCGATTCGCCAGGGCAAGCAGCATTCGGACCTGCTCGTCGCGACCATCCATTCCCACGAGACCGGGCTCGGCTGCGAAGAGCCCGGCGACTTCCTGCCCGTCCTGGCGCACGCGGCGATCGACGCCGGCGCCGGCATCTTCATCGCCCACGGCGAGCACCGCCTGATGCCGATCGAGATCTACAAGGGACGGCCGATCTTCTACAGCCTCGCCAACTTCTTCTGGAGCGACATCCTCGAGCCCATCCCGGCCGAGACGTACGAGCAGAACCGCGACCTTCTCGCGAAGTCCTTCGGCGAAGCCGGCCGACCGACCGATGCCGACCTGCTCGACGGTCTGGAACGCCGGCAGCTTCGACGATCCGCGCGTCTTCGAGACCGTTATCGCGGTCACGCCGCTGGCAGGGCGGCCGCGTCGCCGAGGTCCGTCTCTACCCCGTCGATCTCGGCTACGGCCGGAGACTCACGACGAGCGGCACGCCGCGCCTCGCTTCGGCCGAGATGGGCCGAGGCATCCTCGAGCGCCTCCAGCGCATCTCGAAGCCCTACGGCACGACGATCGAGATCGAGGACGGCGTCGGCGTCATCCGGCTGCGCTAGAACTGGTACTTGTGAGCCGAGGGACCGACGTTTCCGCCTCCGCTGTACCAGAGGAGGAAAATGGATTTCGGTCTTCGGCCTCGTTCTCGCGGCTCTGGGCGTCCTGACCTCTCAGCCTCGTCGTACCCGGGCCCTTTACCTGATCCGGTTGACACGCTTTCCGGGCTTCGTCTGGCTGATTGTCGCCGGGTTCAGGCTGCCAGGGACGATGGGGAAAGTCGGAGGAGAATGAAAGCGCCATGCCGGGTGCGGCTCGCGCTTCTGGTTGCGCAGCTCACGGGAATGGTCCTCGGTTCCCATCGACCGGACGACTCCCGGCCGGTCCTCATCGGACCGGTTGTCCGAGGCCGAGGAGGTTGCCCTCGCTGTCCCGAAACCAGGCGGCCCGCTCGCCGGCGGCCCGGGCGCTCGGATAGTTCCCCGAAACCTCGGCAATGCCGTCGACCGTCTTCAGGCCCGGCAGGTCGTAGTCATCGAAGATCACGCCCCGCCGACGCAGCTCTGCCACCGTCGCTCCGAGATCCTCGACCTCCCAGGCCATCTGGGTATGCGCGCCCGAAGCCGCGCCCGTCGACTGAAACAGGGCGAAGGAGCCGCCGCCGCAGCGGTAACGGAGACCCCCGGGCCTTTCCTCGACCGGCTCGAGGCCGAGCCGCTCGGAATAGAACCGCCTGGCACGCTTCAGGTCTTGCGCCGGAAGCCGTGCGGACACGTCGCTTCGATCGAGCAAGGTCAGCCTCCCGTCATCGTGTTCCACCGGGCAGGACTCGAAGCGACAAGGTCACCAACGCTCCGAGGCTCATACCGACACCCTGGAAGCGGACGAAGTCCGCGACCGCTTCGACGAGACGGGCGCGCTCGAGCGCGCCGCTGTCGATGCCCACGAGACCCAGCTCTTCGGCCAGGCGGCTGACGGTGGCCTTGGCCGCCTCATCGTCCGCGCACAAGTACACGGAGACGCGGTGCGGAGCCAGCGTCTCACAGCCGAGGTCGAGGACCAGGGAGGCGATGGTGTTGAACGCCTTGACGACCCGCGCTCCGGGCGCATCCTCCGCGAGGCGCTCCGCGAGGGAGGGGATTGGCGTATGGAAGTGGATACCCGGACGCCCGTCCGGGTCGGGGGTTTCGTAGCCCAGGATGGCGCTGTTGCGACAGTCGATCAGGACCTTTCCCTCGAGAGCCTGCGGCCTTCTCAAGAGCTTCGAGGGAAGGACGTCGCGAACGGTGTAGAGGACCACCTCGCCGAACTCTGCGGCGAAGTCGAAGTCGCCGCTGCGCGCCGACGGGGGCCCGCTTCGGGCGATGCGCTCGGCCTTGGCGACGTCTCGCGAGCCGAAGGAGACTTCGTGGCCGACGCGCGCCCAGCCCAGCCCGAGAGAGCGCCCCATGTTGCCCGTGCCGATGACGCCGATCTTCACAGCTCGTCGAGTCCTTTCCCTGCAAATCCGCGACCAAAGGGCACGAGACCCCGGACCCTGCGGCGGCTCGCTCGCTCCGTTTTCATGTCGCTCAAGCCACGCGCCATGGAGCTCAACTCGCCGCGCCCAGATACCTCGAGACCCACCATGTGTTGCCGCCCGGATCCTCGAAACCCGCCTGGCGCTCGTGGTACGGCTTGTCTTCCGGCGGCGCGATGCTCCTCGCGCCCAGCTCCATGGCCCGCGAGTAGGCCCGGTCCACGTCCTCGACGTAGACGTACACCGAGCCGACCCACGGCTTGATGTGCGGAGGCAGTTCGCCGGCCTCCACCCAGAGGAACGAGTCGCCGATCTGAAGAAGCGTGGGCCCCTCCGGGTTCACCTCGAGCACGACCGCCCCGAACGTTTCTCTCAGGAAGTCGGGCAACTCGTCCGGACCATGGAGATACGGTCGCACGGCGCCGAACCCCCTGTGAATGTGCTCGAGAGCGCTGGGCATGGTTCTCCTCCCTTCGTAACAACGAGGGAGGACGGCGAAGGTTACTCGCGACAGCTCGGAGATGGAGGGAAGCGGGAAGCGGCGGGCAAGCGTCGTGCCCGCCCCTCCCCTACGCCCATGAGCGATCAGCGCAAAGACCGGTACGCAACTCGGTACCTCCGGCGCGCACCGTTCGGCGATCACTTGCCGCCGTCCTTCGCGCTGCTTTGGCGGATCTGTTCCAGGCCCCGGCCGACCTGATCCATCCACTCGCCGGGCGCCTGCGCGTCTCCGTATTCGTCGTGCCATCTCCACCACTCGTACGGCTTGGTCTGCGGGTAGCCCTCCGGCGAGTCCTCCCACTCCTCCTGCCGCCCGAGCGCCGTGATGTCGAGATAGCTCCAGGTGCCTCCCATCGTCTCGTCGCCGCGGTTGTTGACGAAGTACGTGCGGAACACGTCGTTCCCGTCGCGGATGAACGCGTTCGTGCCGTGCCAGTCGTCCACACCGAAGTCCTTGTCGAAGCCGTCGTGGATCGTGTACCAGGGAATCGTCCAGCCCATACGCGCCTTCAGGCGCGCGATGTCCGCCTGCGGCGCCCGCGAGGCTAACGCGAGCGTGGTGTCGCGAGCGTTCAGATGGGCGAGATGGGCCACCTGGTCGGCGACCAGGGAACAGCCCCGACAGGCATGCTCGGGCCAGCCCGTCACGCCGGGCTCGAAGAAGGCCCGGTAAACGATGAGCTGGCGGCGGCCCTCGAACAGGTCGAGAAGGCTCGACCTGCCCCGGGGCCCTTCGAATTCGTAGGCCTTCTCCACGGCCTGCCACGGCATGCGCCGGCGTTCGGCGGCCATCGCGTCGCGGGCGCGAGTCAGGGCCTTCTCCTTGACGAGGAGCTTCTGGCGCGCGGCCTCCCACTCCTGCGGCGAGACGATCGCGGGTGTTGTCATACGCCGAAGCTCCTTCCGGGTCTCCATGGCTCTCTCCTTCCCCATGTCTTTCTCCTTCTTCCGTCTGCTCTTGCCGCGGAGCCCGCCCACGATCAGCGTGGCGGTGCCGCCGGCCGCGGTGACGCCCGAGGCGACCAGGGCCACCGTCGTCACACACAAAGGACACATCGTTTGCCTCCCAGGCCGGTCTTGGTTCCGGCCCTCACTCTTATGGCGTTCGAAAGGGAGGCGTTTCGACAGGAAGTCCCGCGGAAGAAACGCCGGAGGTTCGGGGGCGTTGGCGCCGTGCGCCCCCCGCTCACATCAGCCCGCGCCGTTCGAGCAGGAACTGCCGGATCGCCGGATCCTCGGTGAGGCCGATCGCGCGGTCGTACGCCTCGGCTGCGCCGGCGGTCTCGGCCCGCCTGGCGCAGCAGGTGGGCGCGCACGGCCCAGAAGGGCTGATACGTCGCCACGGCGTCGCGGTCGATCCCGTCGAGCAGAGCCAGGCCGGCCGCGGCATCGCGCGCCTCGGCGACGGCGGCGGCCTGCGCGACGCGGGCTCCGAGCGTGGGGGCCAGCCGGACGAGGTGCTCGTAGAAGCCGACGATCGCGTCCCAATCGGTGCGCCCCGTCTGGGCGCGATCGACGTGGACCGACTGGATGGCGGCTTCGAGCTGGAACCTTCCAATTCGTCCCATTCGCGCCGCCGCGCCGAGCTCGGCTTTCGGCCTCGCGGATCGCCGACGTCGACCACGATGCGGGATCCTGTTCCGACAAGGGGACGAAGCGGTCGTCGGAAGACCGTCTCGCGGCGCGGCGAGCGTCGCAGAAGAGCATCAGGGCCAGCAGCCCTCGGACCTCCGGCTCGCCGGGGAAGCGTTCCCCGATCACGCGCGCGAGCCAGACCGCCTCGTCGCCCAGGTCCCTGGGTGCGAGGGTCGATGCCGGCGGCCTCGTCGCGGCCGAGATCGTAAGCCGCGTAGATGGCCTCGAGCACCGCGTCGAGACGCGGCGCCAGATCCTGCTCCTGCGGAACCTCGAAAGGGATGCCCGCTTCGCGGATCTTCCGTTTGGCGCGAACGAGCCGCTGCCCCATCGTCGCCGGCGGAACGAGGAAGGCCTGCGCGATGCGGGCGGCGTCGACACCGAGCACCGTCTGGAGCATGAGCGGCGTGTGCAGTGCGGGCTCGATCGCGGGATGCGCGCAGACGAAGAGCAGCTCGGCGCGCCGATCGGGGAACGTTCCTCCGTCCGCCGCCGTGGCCGTGGACTCGTCCGCAAGACGCTGGAGCGTGCCCTCGTGCGCGTCGCGCACCTGCCGGCGCCGCGCCTGGTCGATCAGCCGATGCCGCGCCGCCGTGAGCAGCCACGACTCCGGCTGCCGCGGCACACCGTCCCGAGGCCAGGTCGTCAGCGCCGCGATCAGCGCATCGCCGAGCGCGTCCTCCGCCCCCGCGACGTCGCGCGTCTCGGAGGAGAGGTATGCGAGCAGGCGCCCGTACGACGCCCGCGCCACGGCCTCGACCGTCCCACGCGCGTCCTCCACGAGTTCAGGCTTCGTCATAGGTGGCGTGATACCCCACGTCCACCGGGCGCACTTCGACGGACGCCGGTCGCCGCTGCCGGGCATCGCGCCGCCCACTCGAGCGCCGCGTCGAGGGATGGCACGTCCACGATGATGAAGCCGCCGAGCTGTTCCTTGGCCTCGGCGAACGGCCCGTCCTGAACGTGCCGCCGGCCGTCTTTCAGCCGGACGGTCGTCGCGGTCGCGACGTCCTTGAGCGGCGCTCCTCCGACGTAGGCCTCGGCCGCGACGAGGGCCTTGTGGTAGGCCCTCCACGCCGCGATGTACGGGTCGGGCCCGGGGCTCTTCCGGGACTCGAGGTTCTGCGCTGTCTCGTAGATCAGCAGGATGTACTTCATCTTGCTCCTCCTGGCGGCATGGCGATCCGGAGCCGACGCACCGGCTCATTATGATGACGCCCTCGGGTGAGCGTTTTCGACAGACGAGTACGAATCTCGGCAGCCGCCGGAACGGGGCGTCCTCGCGGTGGCTATGCACGGGACGCACAATGTGGTCATTGTGACTAGACCCTGTCGAGCCCCAGAATCGGACCCGGACTCGTCAAAGCACGAGGATCAGCATGCGAAACGCGGTCCGCGCCGTTCTCGTTTTCGTCTTTTTCCCCTTGCTGGCGAGGCCATCCATGGCAAAGCCATCTGACCCTCCGTCCTGGCCCATCGTCGAGCTTCGGCAGTACACGCTGCATCCCGGACAGAGGGACGTGCTGATCGATCTCTTCGAGGCCGAGTTCATCGAAAGCCAGGAGGCGCTCGGGATGAAGATCCTCGGCACCTTCCGCGATCTCGATCGTCCGGACCGCCTCGTGTGGATCCGCGGCTTCCAGGACATGGCCTCACGCGCCGCCGGGCTCAAGGCGTTCTATTCCGGCCCGGTCTGGAAGGCGCATCGGAGCGCGGCGAACGCGACCATGCTCGACAGCGGCAACGTGCTCTTGCTCCACGTCGCCCGCGTCGGTTCGGGGCTCGCTCCCACAGACCGGCGGCCGCCGAAGGGCGCCTCGGAAATCCCCCGGGGGCTCGTGGTTGCGAACATCTACTACTTCGCGGCCCCGGTCCCGATGGAGTTCGTCGACTTCTTCGACCGCGCAGTGGAGCCCGAATTGCGAGGCGCGGGTATCACGGTCCGCGGGTCGTACGTCACTGAGACGAGCCCGAACAACTTTCCGCCACTGCCGATCCGCGAGAACGAACCCGTATTCGTCTGGTTCTCCACGTTCGGGGATCCGTCCGAATACAAGAAGTCCCTCGCCAGACTGGCCAGCTCGGCAGCGTGGCGGACGACCGGCCGAGAGCTGCAGGGGAGGCTCAAAGGCCCGCCGGAGGTGCTTCGCCTGCAGCCCACGCCGCGCTCGGCGCTGCGTGCCGTCGATTAAACGATGACCCCGTGCGGTCGTTCACGGAAGTCCTCGGCGAGTCTGGCTGGAAAGTCTCAGGTCACCGGAAAGATGACACGGCACCAGCGCTCGGTTCGCGCGACAGCCCCAGCCTCTCGAGCAACGCTCCGAATCTCGGATCCGCGCGAAGCGGATCGAACGCGGGCACCCCGGTGAAGTAGAGGTAGGCCAGGCATTCCTCTTCGGCGCGCGCGACGATCTCGAACGCCGCATCGACCTCCCCGAGCGCGCCGAGCAGCCAGGCTTCGGAAACGACGGCGGGTGCCCCCGGCGGCCGGGCGCGCAGCTCCTCGAGGATCCGCCGGGCTTCTTCCTTTCGGCCTGCGGTTGCGAGCGCCCAGCCCAGCGTGCCGAGGAAATGGGGCGCGCGGTGCGACACCGCGACCACGTGCTCAAGCCTCGCGATGCCCTCCTCGAAGCGACGCAGGGCGACGAGGGCAATGCCCGCATTGTCCAGCGCGGTGGCGTCCTCCTTCTCGAAGGAGAGCGCGTCGTCGAGGAAGCGCAACGCTTCCTCGAGCTTCCCGCAGTTCAGCAGGCCGCCGCCAGTCAGGGCGTAGGGGAAGGACGCGAGGGGATCCGCCTGGCGAGCACGCTCGAGGAACGGCAGCGCTTCGTCGAGCCTTTGCCGTGTGCAGAGGACGATGCCGAACGAAGCCAGGGCCAGGACGTGGGTGGGCTGGAGGTCGATCGCCCGGCGCCAGGCGGTTTCCATGGCCGCCCACCTTCTCTCGATCCACGCCACGAACGCCTCGACGTGGAGGCCCTCGGCCGACTCACCCTGCAGTCGCGCGGCGGTGGCCAGCGCCTGCCTCGCAGTGGCGCAGGCTTCGCGCGCCGGAATCAGGCCGAAGACGGACGCCAGGACGGTGGTCTCCGCGAGGCCGGTCCACGACGGCGCATGGGACGGATCGAGGCGGACCGCCTCCTCGAAGGCGTGAAGTGCTCCGACGTGATGCTCCTTGCCCCGAAGATGCCGTCCCATCAGGTAGCTGCGGTACGCCTCGAGGTTGGCGGGCTGCGGCCGCGGTGACACCGCGTGCTCCCCCGGCGCGAGGCGCGCCCTGACCGCCTCGACGACTCCCGCGGCGATTTCGTCCTGGACCGCGAAGATGTCTGCGGCCTCCCGGTCGAATCGCTCTGACAAGAGTTGGTAGCCGCTCGCCACGTCAGTGAGCTGGGCGCTCACACGCAGCCGACTGCCCGATGTCCGCACGCTGCCCTCCAGGACGTGTCCCACAGAGAGGGAGCGAGCGATCGCGGACAGGTCTCCCCCATGCTTCTGGGCCCGGAAGGCCGAAGTCCGCGACGCGACGCGGATTCCGGGGACACGCACCAGCGCGCTCATGATTTCCTCGGCCATACCTTCGCAAAGGTATTGCTGGTCCTTCGCCGGGCTCATGTCCGCGAACGGCAACACGGCGATCGCGACTCCCTCGCGCGCATCGGCAGCGGATGCGCCGGCAATCTCCAGCTCCGCCTTCTGTTCGCGCGGCAGGCCCAGCCTGTCCAGCAACGCTCCGAACCTCGGATCGGCGCGAAGCGAATCGAAGCCGGGCAAGCCGGTGAACGGCAGGTAAGGCTGTCGCTCCTCTTCCGCTCGCGCGAGCAACTCGAAGGCGCCCTCCACATCCCCGAGCGCGGCCAGGAGCCACACCTCGGAAACGACGGCGGGCGAAGGCTCGGGCCGCGCCCGAAGCTCCGCCAGAACGGCAAGGGCTTCCTCCCGACGACCCCCGGCGGCCAGGGCCCAACCCAGAATGCCGAGGACGAAGCTGCCGCGCCGCGTTTGAGTGACCGCCTTCTCCAGCAGGGCGATCCCCTTCTCGTAGCGCCCGAGGGCCACGTTGGCCGCGCCCGAGCCCCAGAGTGCCAGCGAGTTCTCCTTGTCGAAAGACAGCGCATCGTCGAAGGATCGGATCGATTCCTCGACCCTTCGACTCGCCAGCAAACCCAGGCCGGTCATCGCGTGGGGAAAAGGCGCGAGCGGATCGAGCTCCCGGGCCCGCTGAATTGACACCATCGCTTCATCGAGGCGACGCCGCGCAGTCAGGCAAACCCCGTACACAGCCCGGACCTGGACGTGAGAGGGATCGAGCTCGATCGCGCGACGCTGAGCCTTCTCCCAGGCTTCCCAGTGACGCTGCCCGAAGGCCATGAAACCCTCGACATACAGGGCTTCGGCAGATTCTCCCTGCAATTTCTCGGCGGTCGAGAGCGCGTCCGACGCCCTGGCATACGCGGCCGCGGTCGGGATCAGAGCGTAGAACGCCGCCAGAATCGAAACCTCCGCAAGGCCGATCCAGGAGGGCGCATGGCTGGGATCGAGGGCCACGGCCTGCTCGTAGGCGCGCAGGGCGCTGCCGTGGTCGTTCTTCGAATACCGAAAGTGCCTGCCCTGGAGATAGTGCCGATAGGCCTCGAGATTGCCGACCTGCGGCCTGGGTTGGATCCCCCGCGCCCCCGGGGCGAGCCGGGACCTGACGGCCTCGACGACTCCCGCGGCGATCTCGTCCTGCACCGCGAAGACGTCACTGGCATCCCGATCGTAACGTTCCGACCAGAGCTGGTAGCCGCTCGCGACGTCGGTCAACTGCGCGGTCACGCGCAGCCGGCTGCCCGATGTGCGGACGCTGCCCTCGAGGACGTGGCCGACGGACAGCGCGCGAGCGATCTCGGAGAGGTCCTTGCCGCCGTGGCGCGCCCGAAAGGCCGAGGTCCGCGACGCGACGCGGATGCCGGGGATCGCCACGAGCGCGTTCATGACCTCTTCGGCCATGCCCTCGCAGAGATACTCCTGGTCCTTCGAGGGGCTCATGTCGGAGAACGGCAGCACGGCGATCGCGACTCCCTCGCGCGCATCGGTGGCGGATTCGCCGGCAATCTCCAGCCCCGCCTTGCGCAACCCCTCGATCAGGCGCTCCACGTAGCTCGGCTCCCACCACTTCTCGAAGTCGCTGCGTGCGGTGGTCGCGAAGTGCGGCCGCAGCTTGAGCAACTCCCGGAGAGCCTTTCCGGCCGCATCACGCTGCCCGAGCTGTCCGCAGGCGGCGGCCGTCGCCACGTGCGTACCCCAGTGGCCCGACAGATTGATCTTGTGCGCGACATCGAGTGCGCCGCGGTCGTCGCCCTGGCGATAGGCGTTGTAGTAGTCGGCGTACCAGTACCATCCGGGATGATTGGGGTTGAGCTGCTTGGCGCGTCCCGCCAGCGTCAGGCCGCGCTCGGAATCGCCCGAATAGGTCAGCAGCTCACCGAGAAAGGCGATGGAGTTGCCGTCCATGGGATTGAGCGCGGCCGCCCGCTCCGCCGCGTTTCGGAAGCTCTCGAATTCTTTCTGAAAGAAGAGCGCCTGGGCCAGGCTGAAGAGCGCCAGCGGACTGGAGGGCGCGGCCTCCACGGCGCGCCGCGCGGCGTCCAACCCTCTGGCCAGAGAATCCGGTTGAAGGCCAAAACCCTGCGCGTAGTCCTGGAGGCACAGCAACGCCAGCATCGCCCAGGCGTCGGCATAGTCCGGCTCCTTGCCCACCGCCAATTCCAGGCCGGACCGCGACACGGCGAGCTCCTCGGGGGTGACCCGCTCCAGGTAACCGAAGCTGCGCAGCACCGCCTCGTAGGGGCTCAACTGCTCCGGGGCGCGGCCGCGGACAGCCTCGCTCATGCTCCGGGGCAGAACTCCGTTCATGCCCGCGACCATCGAAACAATCCTCGGAACCAGGTCGTCCTGCAGCTCGAAGACCGCCTCCGGGTTGAATGGGCGCTCGTAGTTCTCGGCCCAGAGATGCGCGCCGGACACCGCATCCACGAGCTGCACGGCCAGGCGGAGCTTCCCTCCCGCCTGCCGCAGAGTTCCTTCCATCACGTAACGAGCGCCGAGCTCCTTGCCGACGGATCGGACGTCACCCGCGGAATCCGCGAGACGCGGGGTCGAGCTCCGCGCGATCACTCTCAGATAGGAGAAGCGGGAAAGGCCCGTCACGATGTCGTCGGTCAATCCCTGGGCCAGAGCCGTCAGGTCGGCGCTGCCACCGGCGTACTGAAACGGCAGCACGGCGACCCAGAAGCCCTCGTCGGCGCGGGCCGCGCCCGAGCTCGTGGGGACGGGCGAGGCGCCTGGCTTCGCTGGATCATCCGGGATCTCCAACCCTGCCTTGCGCCAGCCGTCAATCAGGTGTTCGACGAAATCGGGCTCCCACCATTTCTCGATATTCATGCGGACGGTGGCGGCGAAGTCGGGCCGTATCTTGAGCAAATCCTGAAGGGCTTTACTCGCCGCCGCACGTTCCCCGAGCTGTCCGTAGGCGGCGCCCATCGCCGCGTGCATGAACCAGTGACCGGGGAGATTCATCTTGAGCGCGAAGCCAAGCGCGCCGCGGTAGTCGCCCTGCCGGTATGCGTTGCAGAAGTCGACCCACCAGTACCATCCGGGATGATGGGGATTGAGCTGCTTGGCGCGCCCGGCCAGCGCAAGGCCACGCTCCAGTGTCGCCCGCACAGGTGAGCATCCCGCCAAGAGTCGCGATGGAGTCGCCGTCCATGGGGTTGAGTGAGACCGCCCGCTCCGCGGCATTCCGGAAGCTCTGGAATTCCTTCTGGAAGAAAAGCGCCTGGGCCAGGCTGAACCAGGCCAGATGATTGGATGGCGCTGCCTCGACGGCACGCCGCGCGGCAGCGAACCCGCTCGTCAGGGAATCCGCCTGAAGGTCGAATGCCTGTCCGTACTCGTGGGTGGACAGGATCGACAGCATTGCCCAGGCATCGGCGTAGGCCGGCGCTTTTCGCACCGCCGATTCCAGGCCAGATCGCGCCGCGGCAAGCTCTTCTGCCGTGGCCCGCTCGAAGTAGCCGAAGCCGCGCAACACGGCTTCGTAGGGGCTCAACTGCTCGGGAGTGCGGCTGCGCAGAGTTTCACTCATGCTCCGGGACAGCACCCCGTGCATGTCGGCGACCGTCGAGACAATCCGCGGGACCAGCTCGTCCTGCAGCTCGAAAACCGCTTCCGGGCTGAAAGCGCGCTCGTAGTTCTCGGCCCAGAGATGCGCGCCGGAGACCGCATCCACGAGCTGCACGGCGACGCGCAGCCTGGTTCCCGCCTGGCGAAGGCTCCCCTCCATCACATACCGCGCGCCGAGCTCATTGCCGGAACGGCCGCTGGCCGTCGCGCTGCGCGCGATCACCCTCAAGTAGGAGAACCGCGACAGCCCGGTCACGATCTCCTCGGTCAGCCCTCCGGCGAGAGCCGTGAGCGACGCGTCGGCGCCGCCGTATTTGAACGGCAGCACCGCGACCCAGAAACCCTCGTCGGCGCGAGACCGCTCCCGAATCCGCGGTCGAAGAACGCGCCGGGCCAGGCTCGTTGAGCGTCGCCTTTTCATCGCCCGGAATCGCGAGCCCCGCCTTCCGCAGCCCTTCGAGGATCGGCTCCATGAGGCCGCTCGCGAAGTGCCAGGTCCCGACGTTCGAGCGCGCGTGCGCCGCGAACTCGGGATCGATCGCCAGAAGGTCTCGGACCGCGGACTCGGCCTCGGCGCGACGGCCGAGGTGCCCGCAGGCCGACGCCACGACCAAAAAGGGCCAGAAGAGGCCGGGCACGTCCACCCGATTCGCGCGCTCGAGGGCCTGCTCGTACTCGCCCTTGTGGAAGTGCTCCCAGAGCGGAGCGAAATGCATCCAACCGGCGTGATTCGGATTGAGCTCCATCGCGCGGCGCACGATCGCGGCGCCTCGCTCGAACTCGCCCGTGTGCACGATCTGCAGCCCCAGGATCCCGACGGCGTCGGTGTTGAGCGGGTTGAGGGCCATCGCGCGCTCGGCCGCGGGACCGAACGCCGCGAGATCCTGTCGGAAGAAGTGCACCTGTGCCAGCGCGACCATGGCGAACTGGTTCGCGCGATCGAGCTCGACCGCACGGCGCGCCGCCGCCAGGGCTCGATCCAGCGACGTCGCGTCGCTCGCGAAGCCGAACGCGTACTCGTCGACGTAGACCTGCGCGAGGCAGGCCCACAGGTCGGACTGACGGTCGTTCCGCTTCCGCCGCGCGCTCCAGCCGGCTCTTGAGCGCCGCGTAGGAGGCGGGAGTGATCTGCTCGCGGTACGCGAAGTACTGGAACTGCCATTCGACCGGCGTGAGGTCGGCGTCGTCCTTCTGGCCGCTGGCGGCCCGGATCGAATGCACGAGCACGCCGTAGCTGTCGGCGACCGTCGCGACGATGCGTGCGGCGACGTCGTCCTGCACCGCGAACATGCCCGACGCCTGGAGGTCCCGACGATAGGTCTCGGACCAGAGCCGCGCTCCCGTCCGGGCGTCGACGAGCTGCGCGCTGACGCGAAGGTCGGCGCCTCCGCGACGGATGCTTCCCTCCATCACGTAGCGCGCCCCGGACCCTGGGCCTGGTGCCCGGTCGTCTCCCTCGGCCGCCTGGTGACCCGCCGCGCCGCTCGCGACGACCGACAGATACCGAAACCGCGAGAGGCCGCTCACGATCTCCTCGGAGAGCCCGTCGGCCAGGGCCAGCACGTCCGCGTCGGCGGTGCTGCACTTGAAAGGCCGCACGGCGATCTGGAACCCGGATGGACTGACCGGCGCCGCGACCTTCGGTGCGCTGCTCGCCGCGGCCGCGGGCGAGAACTGCTCCGAAAGACTGAATGCGATGTCCCGGGCCGTCTGGAATCGACTCTCGCGGTCCTTCTCGAGGCAGTGTTTGACGATCCGCTCGAGAGACGGGGAGATGTTTCGCCCCGACTCCGAGAATTCGGGCGGCTCCCTCATCAGGATCGCCGCCATCGTCTCGGCGTTCGTGTCTCGCTTGAACGCCTTCCTGCCCGAGAGCAGCTCGTAGAGGATCGTCCCGAACGAGAAGATGTCCGAACGGTGATCGACCGGGAACCCTTTCACCTGCTCGGGCGACATGTAGCCCATCGTCCCCATGACCATCCCGGGCTCCGTGTGGCCCGAGCCCGTCGGGGCGCTCGTCTCCTGGCCTTGCGCGACGGCCTCGACCCGCTTCGCCAGCCCGAAGTCGAGGATCTTGAGATGGCCGTCTCTCGAAACGAAGAGGTTCTCGGGCTTCAGGTCCCGGTGGACGATGCCCTTCTCATGGGCGGCGGAGAGTCCCTTCGCGACCTGCAGTGCGTAGTCCACGGCCTGCTTCTGCGGAATCTGGCCGGCGTCGAGCTTTCCGCGCAGCGTCTCGCCTTCCAGAAGCTCCATGACGGCGTAGGCGATTCCGTCCTGGTTTCCGAAGTCGTGGATCGCGAGGATGTTCTGATGGGAGAGGGCCGCGACCGCCTTCGCCTCGCGCTCGAATCGGGCCAGCGAGTCGGGATCCGCTGCGACGGACTGGGGCAGGACCTTGACCGCGACGTCGCGATCCAGCTTCTTGTCCCGCGCCCGGTAGACCTCCCCCATACCGCCCGCGCCCAGGGGCGAGAGGATCTCGTAGGGGCCGAGACGGGTCCCCGTGGAAAGTGTCATCGGGTGGTCGCGGGAACTCTATCGCGAGGCGGATGCCTTGAGGTCGCACGCCACGACGCTCCGGGCGAGCGGCCGATGCGGCACGTGCGCGCCCGGCCATGCTTCGGGGGCGCTACGGCTCGAGCCTGGCGTCCAGGGTGATCTTCGTCTTGAAGAGCTTCGAGATCGGACAGCCGGTTTCGGCGGCTTCGGCCGCCGTGCGAAACGCCTCCTCCGAAGCGCCGGGCACCTTCGCCCTCAGTTCCAGGTTCGATTCGGTAATGCTCCAGCCGCCGTCCGCCTTGTCGAGCGTGATGGTGCAGGTGGTGCTCAGTCGTTCCGGAACCAGGTTGGCCTTGCCCAGCTCGGCCGACAAGGCCATCGTGAAGCAGCTCGCATGGGCGGCGGCGACGAGCTCTTCAGGATTGGTTCCCTTCTCTTCTCCGAATCGCTTCGCAAACGAGTAGGGCGTGTCATGCAGCACACCGCTTTCCGTCGACACCGTGCCCTTCCCCGCCTTGAGATCCCCCTGCCACTGAACCGACGCCTTGCGCTTCATGTCGTCTCTCCCCCTGTGCCCTGGCGTTGCCTCACGCCAACGGATCCTCGATCTTCACGGTGGATGCTCATTTCACAACGACGAAGAGCGGCTTCCCTTTTTCGACGACATACGTGGCCAGCTCCGCCCCGTTGCTGCTCCCGACGTTCCTCGCCCCGTGGATCGTTCCGGCCGGAACGAACAACACGTCGCCGGGCTTCACCCTGATGGGCGGCTCGTCCCCGATCTGGTACTCGAGCGTCCCCTCGAGGATGTAGATGATTTCTTCGCCCGGATGCGTATGCCTCGGCGAGACGTATCCCGGGTCGAAGTCGACGCGGACCTGGACGACTTCGCGGCCGGGAGCGCTGAGATCGTGACGCTGCAAGTCGGTGCGCTTGCTTCCGCCTGCTGCGCCCGCGCGACAGGCGACGCCCATCCGCCGGCGACGATCAGCGCCGCCAGGGCCATGACTCTCATCGTCATCTGACGCCGTTCATGTGGGCCGCAGCGTCTTTTGCGGCGTCCTCCGGCGTCCGGCCGCGCTGGCGCGCGACCATGTACGCGGCGTACCACCCCGACCAGTGGTGTTTCGGAGCGGTCCGTTCGTAATCGCCGTGGTGCTCCTCGGTCTCCTTCAGAAGCTCCGTCAGCGCCTCGACGTCCAGGGTGCTGAACCCTCGCCCGGGGAGCCGCATCGTGATCTCCTGGAGGAGCCAGCTGTTCCCGTCGGGATCGTTGAAAGAGGCCCAGGAGCTGTAGGTGCGGTTCTGCGGGTCGCGGCCCGTCGCGCGCCCCTTCGTCCCGGTGACGCTGAGGTCACCCTCGAAGTGAAACACCTCGCTCACCTTGGCGCCGCGCCTGTTGAGCTCGGCGCGGGCGGCATCGATGTCATCGACGATGAGGAACGTTCCTTGAACCGAGCCCGGCGCGGCGGACGTGACTCCCTTGCCGAAGATGACGGAGCACGGCGAGCCCGGAGGCGTCAGCTGCAGCGCGCGCCATTCGTCACCTCGGGAGAAATCGGCGTCCACCCGCCACCCCAGGCCCTCGTAGAAACGCTTGGCGCGCTCGGCGTCCGAGACGGGCAGGATTACGACCTCGAGCTTCATATCCACGATGTCACCTCCTCCGCCGGCGGCATTCGGCGGCTGAACTCATTTGAAACCGACGCTCATGACTCCATCGCGAGATAAAGATGGCGTGAAGCGGGAAGCGGCCGGCGCGCCGTCGGCCCGCCGCCTCCCTTGATGCAGGAGGTCACGATGGAGTCCCCTTCCGCTGCGACTTCCATCCTATAACTCGAGAACCGTCGAGAACGTCTCGAGCGTTCTGGTGACGCTCTGTGACCGGGAGATATACTCGCCGCTCGAACTGAGCGGTCGCCAAGAGCCGCGGAAGGCGATCGAGAGTGGCGGCCGCGTCGCACGAATCGAAGGTCCCTGGTGGCACTATTTTCGACGGACAGAATCACGCGGGAACGCTCCGCCATGAGCCTCTTGCGACTCTCTCGCGACCGCAATGGCGCAGTCGGAGCTCCGGCCGGAGTCCGCCGATGACGCGTCCGCGCACTTCACGACGCGATCGGACGCAGAAAAGCTCGGCTCCGGCTTTGAAACTCGATCGCCGAATGCCTGACATCGGCGCTTGTACGCCACTTCATAGGAGGTTTCCATGAGCACGATCACGACGAAGGACGGGGTCACGATCTTCTACAAAGACTGGGGCCCCAAGGACGCGCAACCCATCGTCTTCCATCATGGCTGGCCATTGAGCGCCGATGACTGGGACACCCAGATGCTCTACTTCGTCGGGAAGGGGTATCGAGTCGTGGCTCATGACCGGCGCGGCCATGGCCGCTCGAGCCAGGTGAGCGACGGCCATGACATGGACCACTACGCGGCGGACGCCGCGGCCGTCGTGGAGCATCTGGATCTGCGCGACGCCATCCACATTGGCCATTCGACGGGCGGCGGCGAGGCCACGCACTATGTCGCGCTCCACGGCAAGGGCCGTGTCGCCAAACTGGTGCTCATCGGCGCCGTGCCGCCGCTGATGCTGAAGACGGAGGCCAATCCGGGCGGTTTGCCGATCGAGGTCTTCGACGGCCTCCGGCAGGCAGCTCGCCGCCAACCGGGCGCAGTTCTACTTGGAATTCGCGAGCGGTCCCTTCTACAGCTACAACCGGCCGGGCGCGAAGCCGCTGCAGAGCGTGATCGACAACTGGTGGCGTCAGGCCATGATGGGTAGCGCGAAAGCCCAGTACGACGGCGTGAAGGCCTTCTCGGAGACCGACTTTACCGAGGACCTGAAGAACATCGACGTGCCGACCCTCGTCCTGCATGGCGACGACGACCAGATCGTCCCGATCGCGGATTCCGCGCTGCTCTCCTCGAAGCTGTTGAAAAATGCCACTCTCAAGGTCCACCCGGGGTTCCCGCACGGCATGTGTACGACCCACGCCGACGTGGTCAATCCCGAGCTCCTCGCCTTCATCAAGGGTGACCTGCAAAGCAGTGAGGACGCGAAGGCGCGGCGTTCGGCTCCGGCGCGGAGCGGCGGGCCCAGCCCGACTCCTGCATCGAGCTGAGGGCGCGCGGTTCGCCGGAGCCGACCATCAAGGCGTCGGCTCCGGCGGGGGCCGGTCAGGGCGTCGCGAGCTCGCGGTAGCGGCGCGGGGTGATCCCCAGGAGGCGGACGAACGCCCGGCGCATCACGTCGACGCTTCCAAAGCCGGCGGCCGAAGCCACCTGCTTGAGGCCCTTCTCCGTTCGCTCGAGCTGACGACGGGCCGCCTCCACGCGCGTCTGGAGAACGTACTGCGATGGAGTCGTGCGACTTCGCGGGTGAACACGCGCTCGAAGTTCCGAACGCTCATCGCCATCCGCTCCGCGAGGTCCTCGATCGAAAGCCGGCGGCCGAGGTTCTCGGCGATCCAGATCTGGAGCTCCCGGATCGAGGTCATCTCGGAAGCCTGTGAGGAAAGCGAGACGCTGAGCTGCGGCTGCCCACCCGGCCGCCGCAGGAAGAGCACGAGCTCACGCGCGGCCTCGTGGGCGAGACCCGCGCCGCAGTCTTCCTCCACCCACGCCAGCGCGAGGTCGATTCCCGCGGAGATCCCGCCGAGGTGTAGACGTTCCCGTCCTTGACCCAGAGCGGCTCGTGCTCGACGCGGACGGCCGGGTACCGCGCCGCGAGCTCGCGGCCGTACTTCCAGTGGGTCGTCGCCCGCCGGCCGTTCAGCAAGCCGGCCTCGGCCAGCAGGAAGGAGCCGACACACACGGCGCCGAGCCGGCGCACTTCGACGGATTTCCGTCTCAGCCACGCGGAGAGCGCCGCGTCCCGCACCGACCTCGAGCCGAGGCCGCAGACGAGGAGCACGGTGTCGCAATCGCCGCGGACCTTGCTCGAAGCGATTCCGGGCGAGAAACGTCAGCACGCCTCCTTCGCCTTCGACGGTGGGCCGGTCGGCCGTTCGTGACGACCTCGATCGCGTAGATCGGACGCGCCGCGAGGCGATTGACCGAGTGGAACACCTGGAGCGGCCCGACCAGGTCGAGCTCGTCGACCGGCAGCACGGCGACGACGACGATACGCCGCCCCGCGGTCGGGGACGTACGTCGTGTCTCGGGCTTCGAGACGGTCGCGGCCATACGCTCACGCACTATCTCGCCTCCTCCGCGCGCCGCGCAAGCGCAGCGCGCGCGATGGCGGATTTCGGCGGATCCCTGTCGCGAATCGGCTTGCGGCGAGTCAGAAACAACTCGGTTTGACAGCCCACAACCCGAGTCGAGGTTGATAGCATACGGCCCAGCCAGGCTGACGGCCTGGAGCCCAGGGGGACGCAGCGGCGAGGGCGGAGGGCGTTCATGTTGACCATGCCCGTCTCTGACTTTCGCGGAGTTGGTGATTGGTTAAACCGTTCGCCACCCCGCTTCCCCAAAAATCTGCAGCGAAGACCCCGATCCTTGGTTTGACCGGGGATAAGAAAGGAAACGCAAGATGAAGACCCAGACCCGCACTTTGATGGCCGTTTTCGTTGTCGCGTTCGTCGCCCTCATGTTCGGCGCCGTGGACAGCGCCACAGCGGCTGACGAGTGGTTCGTGCTCGGCCAGCAGACGATCAACTCCGCCGATCCAAGCGTGGAGATCAAGAGCGAAGGAGGGCGGTGGAAGAAGGATGTCAAGCAGGTGAAGATCTCTGTCGAAGGCGCTGACGTGCAGATCATGAAGGTCGTTCTCCACTGGGACAATCGTACAGACGACACGTTGGCGGATGTCGGAACCCTGAAGTCCGGAGGACAAACGGCTCCGAAGGATGCTCCGGGACGCAAGGGCCGCCTCAAGGGTGTGACGGTCCAGTACAAGATCCTTGGTGATGCACCGTCGGCCACCCTCAAGGTCTGGGGATATGACTGAGCGACCTGTAAACCTGCAACCGCGCGGATCATGGCGCCCTGACCCTGCGTCCCCCTGGGGTTGATCGTCGCGTTGACCGCGCCAAAGTGAGGGATCGAGGCGGTTTGGAGCTCGCGGAGGAATTCCTCGACCTCGGCGACCGCGCGCCTAACCTGCGTTGACCGTGGGAATTTGGGAGCGGGAAACGGGGATCGAACCCGCGACGTCCACCTTGGTAAGGAGGCGCTTCAGCTTCGGGACGTTCCGGGACGCTTCCGGATGAGTGGGTTGCCATCCGTCCGCACGCGTCCCGAAGCGTCCCGAAGAGTCCTTTGAAGGCCCACTGAACTCCCTTTGAACTCGCCCGGGTATACCACCTCTCCCACATGGAACCTCTTCAGCGGGCAACCTCACTGAGAACGATGAGGGCTGCGAAGCCCAAAGCAGCGAGAACGCCGGAATAGCGGGGTCCATTGTGGAAGGCCTCGGGAATCATGGTTTCCGCCGCCATCGCGATGAGCGCGCCGGCTCCGTATGTCATGAGGATTGCCGTCACCCCAGGGCCGAGATCACCGAGGAGGTAGAAGGCAAGAGCCGTCGTCGCGGCAGTACCGAGAGCAATACCGCTCCATAGGCTGAGCACGTAAGTCGATGAGCGGGACGCGAGGCGCATTCCGGCCGTCCCGGAAAGTGCCTCCGGAAAGTTCGAGAGCGCGAGCGCCACGATCAGTGCCAGATCGGGTCCGCCAGTCCGCAGCGTGACACCAAGCACCAGCGCCTCCGGCACAGCATCAAGCGCGGTGCCGAGCGCAATCGAGGTGCCGCTGCCCGGTGCCTCGGCTTCCGAAGGCTGCGGCCTGCATTCCCCGCAGCGCTTGCGGTCTCTGGCGGTGGCGAGCGCGGCGTTCGCGATGCTGAAGGTAGCGGCACCGGCAACAATTCCGCCTACCGTGGACGCCGCGCCGGCCAGAAGGAGGGCCTCGGACGCGAGCTGGATGGAGGCGGCTGAAAGCAGCACACCCGCGCCGAGTGACATGATGGCGGCAATCGCCCGGTGCCGGAGCTGCGTTGTCAGCCCCAGTATTGCCCCTGCAAGCACGCCGGAGGCTGCAGCCAAACCCCAGCAGAAGGCCCACACTGCTCCCATGATGCTTTCCGGCATTGCATGCTCCAGCCGTCAGCGGCGCTGAGCGTCCCGCTGCGCGCCGAGAAACTGAGTCATCGGACCTCCTCGACCTGGTTCAGGTAGGCCCCATAACCCTCGGCTTCCATATCGTCGCGATGGATAAACCGCAGCGAGGCTGAGTTGATGCAGTAGCGCAATCCGCCGCGGTCTCTCGGACCGTCGGGAAACACGTGCCCGAGATGGCTGTCCGCGTGCGCCGAGCGCACCTCGGTGCGGATCATGCCGTGCGTGGCGTCCCGCAGCTCGTTGACGTTGGCCGGTTCGATGGGCTTGGTGAAGCTGGGCCATCCGCATCCCGATTCAAACTTGTCGGAGGACGCGAACAGCGGCTCGCCCGAGACAATATCGACGTAGATGCCGGGTTCCTTGTTATCCAGATACTCTCCGGTTCCGGGAGCCTCCGTGCCGTTTTGCTGCGTCACCCGATACTGCTCCGGCGACAGCCGTGAGATAGCGTCAGGATCCTTGCTGAACTTTCGCATTTCTTTCACCTCATGTCGGCTTCTCTTCAACGAATCCGCGCTGTTGCATTGGCTTGCCGCAACGACTTGAAAGCCGCACGGAGTTCCGCAGCGAAAAGCTGCGGCTGCTCCCAGGCAGCGAAGTGGCCGCCTTTGTCCACCTTGTTGTAATAGATCAGTTTCGGATACGCCCGCTCCGTCCAACTCCGCGGTGCCTGATATTGCTCGCCGGGGAACACGGTGACCGCCACCGGTATCGAGACGCCCTTGGCGTTGAAAAAGCCACCTTTGTACTCCCAATAGAGACGAGATGCAGAGACCCCCGTGTTCGTAAGCCAGTAGAGCGTTATGTTGTCGAGGATCTCGTCGCGCGTCAGTTCGCCTGTGGCGCTCGTGGTCCGATTGAGGGCCGAGGCGACCGCCGCCGCCGGCTGGCCATCAGCGTCATTGTGGTCGAGAAGCCAGGCGGCGAGGCCGATAGGTGAGTCCGCGATGCCGTACAAGGTTTGCGGGCGCGATCCCATCAACCTGGCGTAGTCGACTTGCTTGAAGGTTCTCTCCAGCTGCTCATAGG
Source organism: uncultured Acidobacteriota bacterium (assembly GCA_963749265.1). GTDB lineage: Bacteria > Acidobacteriota > Thermoanaerobaculia > UBA5066 > Gp7-AA6 > DAHUXD01. Next base: position 205,011 of record CAVVML010000013.1, read on the forward strand.
CGCGGTGTTCGTCAGCGGAGAGACCCGATGGCGTCGGGCCGCCGGCCAGGAGGGCCTTGTCGACGTCTGCGGGAACGGTGGCAGGCATGTTGGTGTGAATGGCGAGCAACCCCGCAGGCGCCTGCAAGCCCATCTGGTCGACGACAAACGCCCCCCAGTCGCCGCCCTGGGCGACGTAGTGGGTGTAGCCGAGGCGTTTCATCAGCTCGGCCCAGGCTCGGCCCATGCGCTCGGGGCCCCAGCCGGTGTTCGTCGGCTTCCCCGAAAACCCATAGCCAGGCATCGACGGAATCACCACATCAAAAGCGTCGGCGGCGGTCCCGCCATGCGCCGTGGGATTGACGAGGGGATCGATGATCTTGAGTTGCTCGAGGATCGAGCCGGGCCAGCCGTGCGTCACGATGAGGGGCAACGCATTCTTCTCTTTCGAACGGACGTGGATGAAGTGAATGTCCAGCCCGTCGATGTTCGTCACGAACTGCGGCAGGGCATTCAGTCTCGCTTCGCACTTGCGCCAGTCGTAATCCGTGCCCCAGTAACGCGCGAGCTTCTGCATGGTCGCCAGCTGCACGCCCTGCGATTGATCCGCGACGGACTCTTTTTCGGGCCAGCGCGTTGCGGCGATCCGGCGCTTCAGGTCGGCGAGCGCCTCGTCGGGAAAGTGGACGCGGGGAAAGGGCCGGATGGCCTCGGCACCGCCCGCCGTCTGTGCTTGCGTCACGCCGCTCGCGGCCTCGGGCGTGGCCATCGAAGCCTGGGTCGCCGCGATCGTTCCTCCGATGAGAAGGGCTACCCGTGTCCAGGTGTGCTTCATGGCGTTACTCCTCCTCATTTCGGACATGGTTCTAGCATCAAGGGGGGTGCGAAACCGGCGAAAGCCGCCGCGCGGCCTGCGGGTGAAGCGAACGGCCTCGCAGAAAGGGGCTTAATTGGAGCGGGAAACGGGGATCGAACCCGCGACTTCCACCTTGGCAAGGTGGCGCTCTACCGCTGAGCTATTCCCGCTCGAGGAACGCGAAGGATAGCCGACGCGCCGGCCGGGGGTCAACCGGCTGCCCGCCCCGCCAAGGAGTTGAGAAAGACCTTCGTCCTTCCGGCCCCTTATCCTTAGGGCGGTGAGCTCACCACGGATTTCCTGGCGTCGCGCGGCGGTGCTTCTGCCGGCACTCGGGATCGCCGCGATCGCCGCGATGGCCGCGCCCCCCCGTGCCGCGCGGCGAGATGCCGCCTTCGCGATCATGCACGCGAACGTGATTCCCATGGATTCCGAGCGCGTCCTTCGCGATCACACGATCGTCGTGACCGGAAATCGCATCGCGGCCGTGGCCCCCGACGGCGCGATCGCGCTGCCGGAGGGAACCCCGATGATCGACGCCGGAGGAGCGTACGTCACTCCCGGCCTCATCGACTCGCACGTGCACATTCGGCGGAGCGAGCTCGACGACTACGTCCACGCCGGCATCACGTCCGTTCGCAACATGTGGGGATACCAGGCGCTCCCCGCGACGATGCGCCTGATCGAAGACGGAACGCTCCTCGGTCCGACGATCTACTCGGCGAGCCAGGGGATCGACGCTTCTCCCGGGGTCTGGCCCGAAACGCAGTTCGTGGACGAGCCCTCACAGGCCGACGCCGTGGTCGCGGCCCAGGTCGCCGCGGGGTGGCGGTTCCTCAAGGTCTACAACAGCCTCTCGCTCGAGTCCTACGACGCGATCGTGGCGTCGGCGCAAGCGCGAGGAATCCGTTTCGCCGGCCACGTCTCGAATCAGGTGCCGATCGAGCACGCCCTGGATTCGGGGCAGGCTTCGATCGAGCACCTGCGCGGCTACGACTTCGCGCTGCAGCGAAATCCCGGCGGCGCAGCCGCCTGGGCGAACGTCGACGTGAGCCTCCTCCCGGCACTCGCCGCGCATACGGCGGCCGCCGGCACGTGGAATTGCCCGACGATCGCCGTCTTCGACGTCCTGTTGCGGAACGTGGACGCCCCGACTCGTGAACGGGCCATCGCCAATCGCGCCGCGGTGATCCAAGGCTTGCACCAGGCCGGAGCGCGCCTGCTCGCCGGGACGGACTCGGGGATCGATCTCGCGGTCCCGGGAGCCTCCATCCACGTCGAGCTCGCAGGCCTGGTCGCCGCGGGGCTCTCGCCTTACGAGGCACTCCGGGCCGCGACCTCGGGCGGCGCCGAGTTCCTGGAGGCGGCGGCGGAGATCGGGACCATCGCGGCCGGGCGCCGCGCCGATCTGCTTCTCGTCGAGAGCAACCCGCTCGAGGACCTCGCAGCCCTCCGGTCGATCCGGACGGTCATCCTCCGGGGCTCGTGGATTCCCCTCGACGGCAGCCGCGTTCCCCTGCTTCCTCGCGTTCCGCAAAGGACGGTCTCACCCCGCGACCTGCAGCGTCCCCGGCCCCGCTGAGCCGGCTGGAGCCGGTCCGCTACTTGATGTCGCCGGGCGCCGCGTGGAGGTCGCTGGCGGGCCCGCCGCAGTGGGCACAGACGCGAACGCTCGTGCCGCCGAACTTCTTCTCCTCCGCGCATTCCTCGCAGAGCGCCCGGCCGCTGTCGTTGCAGAGGTACTGCGCGACCTGGTCGATGTGCTTCGGACAAACGGGGGGCGGCACCGCCCGTGCCGTCTTGCGAAGCTCAAACAGCGACTTGAGCTCGGGAATGGTATCGGCGCGAATCCCGGCAGCGCCTCCGACCGACACCACGTCGCTCTCGTTGATCGCTCCCGTGCGAATGAGCTGGCGCATGGCGCGGCGATCGAGCTCATCGCCCTCGAAGCCCTTCTTGTCGACGACGTAGGTCTTGCCGGTCGTGTCCATTTGCTCGGAAACGGGCGATGCGGTCACGGCCGCTCGCGGAGGCGCCGCGACTGCGGGAGACGGCGGCGGAGCCGCCGCGGCAGGCTCAGGCGCGCGCTCGGGCGACGGGACGACGGGCCGGGGCGGAGGCGGCGCGGGCTCGGCCGGCTTGAACGGCTCAGCGGCGGCGGCGGGAGGCGATGAAGCCTCTCCCCCGGCGGCCTGAAGCTGAACGAATACGCGAGCTTCGTCCCGGGACGGAAAGTCCATGGCCTTCGCGCACTTGGGGCAGCTGAACCGCGCCTGGACGGGAGGGATCTTCGTGAGACCGATGGAGAAACTGCCCCCGCAGCTCGGACAGGAGAAGGTGTATCGAAGATCTTCGTCGTTGACCGCGCTCATCGCGAAAGTGGATGAAGTCTAGCACGCGTATGGAATCAGACTCGGAAAGGCCGCGGCTCCGGCAGCGGGAACGCGTCGCGGAGGATCTCGACCCTCGGGTCTCCGCCTTCCTCCTCCACGATCGAGACGACGTCGAACCGGAAACGCGTCGAACGCGCGACGCGCCGCCGCCGGACGTACTCCTGCGCGACGCGCGCGATCCGGCGCTGCTTCTCGAGCGTGACGGACTCGGCGGGCGCTCCGAATCCGCGTCCGCTCCGGCCCTTGACCTCGATGAAGCACAGCACACCGGAGTCTTCGGCGATCAGATCGATCTCGCCTCTGCGCATGCGGTAGTTGCGTTCGCGGATGCGATATCCCTCGGCGGTCAGTCTGCGCTCGGCCAGCTTTTCCCAATCCTGGCCCAGGCCCCGGCGGCCGCGGTAACGGCGGCCGAAGATCCACGAGCGCAGACGCTCGATCAGGCGTCCAGGCGTCACTCCTCTTTGTATTGTCGCGGGAGGTCCGGCCGCTGAGGCCGGCTGCAGCCGCTCGGGCGGTTGAGCCCCTCAGGTCGGTCCGACCATGGACCGCCGCGCGAGCTCCAGGACGTCGAACGGCTGGGTGGCGACGCCGATCTCGTCCTTGGCGTTGCCGATCATGACCATGCAGAACGGGCACGACACGCCGACCGACGAGGCCCCGGTGTCGGCGATCTCGCGCATCCGTTCCTGGTTGATCCGCGTGCCGAGCTTTTCCTCCATCCACATCCGCCCGCCGCCGGCGCCGCAGCAGAGGCCCTTTTCACGGGAGCGCGGCAGCTCGGTCAGACGGAGCCCGGGAATCGCACGGAGGATGTCGCGGGGAGCGTCGTAGACGCCGTTGTACCGCCCGAGATAGCAGGGATCGTGGAACGTGATCGACTCCGGAATCTCGGTGCCCATCTTCACGCGGCCGGCCCGGATGAGGTCCGAGACGAGCTGCGATCCGTGCACCACCTCGTAGTGGCCGCCGAAATCCCCGTACTCGTTCTTCAGACAGTTCATACAGTGCGGGCAGTTCGTCACGATCTTGCGGACCTTGTAGCCGTTGAGCGTCTCGACGTTCTGCTGGGCCAGCATCTGAAACAGATACTCGTTGCCCAAACGCCGGGCGGAGTCGCCGGTGCAGGTTTCCTCGTTTCCCAGGATGGCGAACGACACCCCGGCGGCGTCCAGGATCTCGACGAGGGCCTTCGAGACGCGCTTGGCGCGATCCTCGTACGAGCCTGCGCAGCCCACCCAGAAGAGGACCTCGATCTCCTTGTCGCCGGCTTCCCCCATCGTCGCAACGGGCAGGTCTTTCGCCCAGTCCGCGCGCGTCGCAGAGGAGATGTTCCACGGATTGCCGTTGGTCTCCATGCCGCGGAAGGCGTTCTGGACTTCCTTCGGGAACTCCGCCTTCTCGAGGACGAGATAGCGCCGCATCTCCGCGATCTTGTCGACCGCGGGGATGATGAACACGGGGCAGGCGGTCGTGCAGAAGCCGCACATCGTGCAGGCCCAGATCGTGTCCTCCGAGATCCAGCCGCCGATGAGGTCGCGCCGCGCCGAGCCGCTCGCGCCGTTTCCGCGTCCCGAGGTTTCCGTCAGGATCCCGGGCGTGGCCTCGTAAACGGCGTCGCGGACGTCGCCGATGAAGATCTTGGGGTCGAGCGGCTTGCCCGTCAGGGCCGTCGGGCAGACGACGCGGCAGCGGCCGCACTCCGTGCAGGTGTACCCGTCGAGCATCTGCTTCCAGGTCAGGTCCTCCACGCGCGACGCGCCGAAGCGCTCGGTGTTCTCGAGGTCGACCGTCGCGAGGCGGCCCATCGGCTGGAGGTTCATGAAGAAGATGTTCGGGATCGACACGATGATGTGGAAGTGCTTGGAGTACGGCAGGTAGTTGCCGAAGAAGAGCAGGTCCCCGAGGTGCAGCCACCACGACCACTCGTAGATCGCCTGGAGCGTCGCCGGCGCCGCACCCGCCATCATGCCCGCGAGCGCGCCCACGACCGGCGCCCAGATGGTCGCGTGGCCTGGGGCGAGCGCCGTGCGCGCGGACTCCGCGACGAGGTCCGTGACCATGAGAAACGCGATCAGAAAGAGGATCAGCCAGGCGTCCCAGGTGAGATCCAGGCGTTTCGGGCGGGCGAACGCGCGGCGATAGACGGCCAGCGCCACGCCGAGCAGGGTCAGGACCTCGAAGACGTCTTTGACCAGGGTGTACGCGTTTCCCGGAACGCCACGCAGGAGCACGAAGTGCGGGATCAGGCCCTCGACCACGAGCGCGATCGTGCGCACCGTGAGTACCAGGAAACCGCCGAAGATCAGGATGTGAAAAAAGCCGGCGTAGAAGTCGCGGAACATGCGCTTCTGCGCGAAGGCGTACTCGAGGGTTCGCAGGATGCGCTCGCCGATCCGCGTGAACCGGTTGTCCGGCCGGCCGGCGAGGAGCACGCGGACCCTCCGCGACATCGAGTAGACGAAGACCGCGATCGCGAGGAGGACAAGCAGCCCGAACACGGTTCGCCCGGATAGACCGAGGATCAGGCGCTCCGTCGGAAGCGGCGGCATCGCCGCGAATACTAACCCGGCCCGAAGATCTGACGGCGACGCTCGTGCTAGCCTCGAAACGAGGTCACTTCTGCGCAACTTGCGGCTCCTGCGCCTGATGCACGCGGTTTCCGCAGCCGCCGTCGCGGCGCTCTTCGGAGCCGGCGCGGCGGGAGTCTCGGCGCGCTTCGCCCAGGAGGGACTGGACGTCGGGCTCGACCGCAACGCGAGCAACTGGCCCGGAACGCAGGCCGAGGTCTCGATCGCCATCGACCCGTCCGATCCCGCCGTCGTGCTCGCCGCGACCATGAGCGTCGGCGACGGCCGCATCCTCGCGATGTCGTCGCGCGACTTCGGAGTGACCTGGACGCGCGTGCCCGTCCCCAAGGGCGACGGGTCCACGATCGACAACGATCCGATGGTCGCTTTCGATACGCAGGGCGCGGCCTACCTCGCGCGCATTCCCGCGGGGCCGGCCGGCACCAGCATCGACGTCGTGCGCTCCTCCGACGGCGGGCGGACGTGGGAGCCCGCGGTCCGGATCAGCAGCTCCGGCATGGACGACAAGGTCGCCCTCGCCGTCGACGACACGCCGGACAGCCCCTGGCGGGACCGCGTCTACGTCGCCTGGAAGCTGCCGCGCGGAGGCGTTTTCGTCGCGCTCTCGGTCGACCGCGGCGCGACGTTCACCGCGCCTCAGCGGATCGACGACGCCGCCGTGAGCGGCCTCGACCTCGCGGTGGCCGCCGACGGCGCCGTGTACCTCGCGTTCACGAACTATCCGCAGCACTCGATTCGAGTGATGCGCTCGCTCGACGGCGGCGAGAGCTTCGCGCCGTCCGTCGCAGTCGCTCCGACTCGCGCGCGCGCATTCGTCGTTCCGCCGTCCCAGTGCATTCGTCCGGCGCTCGTCCATTCGTCCGTGTCGGTGGACCGCTCCTCCGGGCCCCGGCGCGGCTCCGTCTACGCCGCCTGGTCCGACTATCTGCCCGGCGTCGACAGCACTCAGTGCCCGGAGACCTGCGGCGCTCCGGCCATCTGCGTTCCCGGCGTGTACTTCTCGCGTTCCGACGACGGCGGCCTCCGCTGGTCGCCGCCGGCGCTCGTCGACGAGGACCGCGCGGGCGAGGTCGACCGCTACCACCAGTGGATTCGCGTCGACCGCTCGACCGGCGCCGTCGCGGTCGCGTACAAGGACTCCCGAAACGACCCGACGCGCGCCGGAGCGGACGTCTACCTGCGCCGATCGACGGACGGCGGCGCGTCGTGGGAGCCTTCGCTCCGTCTTTCGAGCGCCACGAGCCGGGCCACCACGAACTTCCAGTTCGGCGACTACCAGAGCGTCGCCGCCGAGGGCGGCAACGTCTATGCGGCCTGGTCGGACTACCGCCAGAGCCCCAGCGAGGGCGAGATCTACGTGCGGCGATGGGCGGCGCCACCGGCGCTCGTGGACCGCGCGCCCGTGGAACGCGTCCCCGGCGAGCACCCGAGGCCCCGGGAGCAGGCGCGCCCCTGAGGACTATTCGTGCTTGAGCGCGCGGACGGCAGCGGAGGCAAGGCCGAGACTCTCGCGGGGCGATCTGTCGCGCAATTCCCCGATAACATCCGAGACGGAATGAGCCGGCCCAGCGTCCCGACGCGCCCGCGTCTATGGGGCCCGATCCTGCGCGAGACCTTCCACGCGTGGCTCGAGCGCGACGCCTTCACGCAGAGCGCGGCCCTGGCCTTTTTCGCGCTCTTCTCGCTTTCGCCGGTGCTGGTCCTGTTCGTCGCGGGCGCGGGGCTGCTCTTCGAGCCGGGCGCGGTGCGTCACCAGATCGTGGGTCAATTCGAGCTCTTGATGGGGCACGAACAGGCGCTGGCCGTCGACGCGTTGCTCGGACACGCGGCCTTCGAGATGACCGGGGGCCTGGCCCGCGTCATCGGGATCAGCACCTTCGTGGTCGGGACCCTGGCGGTGTTCGTCCAGCTTCAGGATTCCCTCAACCTCATGTGGGACGTGGCTCCGAAGCCGGGCCGTTTGATCCAGAAGCTCCTCTGGAAGCGGGTGATCTCGTTCGGTCTGGTCCTGGCGCTGGGGTTCGTCCTCGTCGTCTCGCTCGTGCTCTCCACCACGATCCAGGCGCTGCAGAACTACGCCCAGCGTTATCTGGATCTGCCCGCCGCGGTCTTCGAAACGGCGAACGCGCTCGTCACCTACATCCTGGTCACGGTTCTCTTCGCGATGCTCTACCGCATTCTTCCCGACGTCCAGATCCCCTGGCGGGACGTCTGGGCGGGAGCCATCCTCACGGCGCTCCTGCTCTCGGTGGGCAAATGGGCGATCGGCTTCTACCTCGGCCGGAGCGATGTCGCGTCGGCGTACGGAACCGCAGCGTCCATGATGGTCCTTCTCTTCTGGGTCTACTACGCGTCGCTCCTGATCCTGCTCGGCGCGATCTTCACTCGCGTCCAGTCCAAACACTTCCACGAGCACCGCCGGAGAGCCGAGGCCGGCGCGCATCGAGTCAAGAGGGTGAGGAAGGAAATCGAGTAGCGCTACTAGCACAGCGGCGCTTCGATTTCGGGATCGCTCCCCGCGTTCGGGACCTGTCGCAGGCGGTACGCCCGCGAGTCACTCGTGCTTGAGCGCGCTGACCGCCTTGGCGAATTCGGGCACGATCTGGAAGAGGTCGCCCACGACGCCGTAGGTCGCGACCTTGAAGATCGGCGCCTCGCCATCTTTGTTGATGGCGACGATCACCTTGGACGTGCCCATGCCCGCGAGGTGCTGGATGGCTCCGGAGATGCCGACGGCGACGTAGAGCGTGGGTGAGACCACCTTGCCGGTCTGCCCGACCTGGTGCTGGTGGTCGATCCAGCCCGCGTCCACCACGGCGCGCGAAGCGCCCAGGGCCGCGTGCAGAGCCTGCTGGAGCTCCCGCACCAGGGGCCAGTTCTCGGGGCCCTTGATGCCGCGGCCGCCGGACACGATGATGTCGGCCTCGGAGACGTCGAGCTCCTTCGACTCCGAGGCTTCGATCCTGACCACCTTCGCGCGCGGCGCGATCTCGCCGAGGTCGAGCGTCTCGACCTTCGGCTCGGCGGCTCCGTCCTGAGCCTCCGCGGGGAACACGTTCGGCCGGGTCGTCGCGATCTGAAGCTTCGCCGCGCCGCAGTCGACTTCGGCGCGGGCCTTGCCCGAGTAGACCGGGCGGGAGCCGACCAGCCGGTCGCTCTCGACACGGAGGTCCATGACGTCCGCGAGCACGGACACGTCGTGGCGGGCTGCGTAACGCGGGGCGAGGTCCTTGCCCATCGAGGTGGCCGCGATCAGGACCGCGTCCGGGCTCGCCAGTTTCGTGGCGGCGTCGACGGCGCCCACGTAGCCCTTGTTGGAGTAGAGGCCGAGCTCGTCCCGGTCGGCGACGTAGACCGTGCCGGCGCCGAACTTTCCGAGATCCTTCGCGAGCGCCGTGACGCCTTTGCCGGCGATGACGGCCGCGGCCGGACCGCCGCCGAGCCGGCGGGCCAGCGAGAGGGCCTCGAGCGAGGCCTTGCGGACCTTCCCCTCGCGCTGCTCGATGAAAACCAGGAACTTCATGCTGCCTCTGTCCTCTTCGTCGTCTCGGGGCATCCCTCGCCCAGCCCGCTCGGGGCGGGGCTTGCCCCGCCCCGATGCGGCCGTCTAGATCACTTTCGCTTCTTCCCTCAACAACCGCGCGAGCTCTTTCCCCGCGGCGGCCGGATCGTCGCCGGGCACGAGCTTCACGGCCTGCCTCGCCGGCGGGAGCTCGAGCTTCCGCCACCGCGTCTTGGCCTGGGCCGGATCGGCTTCCGGCACACCGAGCTCGCCGAGCTTCTTCTCGGCGATCGTCTTCTTCTTGGCGGCCATGATGCCTTTGAGCGATGCATAGCGCGGCTCGTTCAGCCCCTTCTGTGCCGTCAGCGCCACGGGCAGCGAACACTCGACGATCTCGTGGGCGCCCTCGATCTCGCGGTGGGCCGTGATCTTGCCGTCGCCGACCTCGAGCTTGACGATGCTCGCGACGTGCGGCACGCCCGCGAGCTCGGCGAACATCGGGCCGACGAGACCCTCGTCCGGGCCCACGGCCTTCTGGCCGAACCAGAAAAAGTCGTAAGCCCCGCCCTTCGCGGCCGCGGCCATCGCCTTCGCGGTGCCGAGGGCGTCGAGGTACGGCGTGCCGGTCGAATCGATCCAGATCGCCTCGTCGGCGCCGCGCGCGAGGCACTCGCGCAGGCCGGTCTTGGTCCGCTCGGGCCCCACGGACATGACGGTCACCGTGCCCGCGCCCTTCGCTTCCTTGATCCGGAGGGCCGCCTCGAGGGCGAACTCGTCGTAAGGAGAAACGATGAACTTGACGTCGGCCTCGTCGATCGACTTGCCGTCGGCCGCGATTTTGATCCGGGTCTCGGTGTCGGGGACGTACGCGATGCAGACGAGGGAGTTCATCGGAGGTGCGTCACACTTTCTTGAGGATGAGGCAGCCGTTGGTGCCGCCGAAGCCGAAGGAGTTCGACAGCACGTACTCGAGCTTCGCCGGCCGCGCGGTGTTGGGAACGTAGTCCAGGTCGCACTCGGGGTCCGGCGTCGTGTAGTTGATCGTGGGCGGAATGACCCCGTGGTACACGGCCAGGGCGCAGATGGCCGTCTCGAGACCGCCGGCCGCGCCGAGCAGATGCCCGGTCATCGACTTGGTGGAGGAGATCGCGACCTTCTTCGCATGGGCCCCGAACACGTTCTTGATCGCCAGCGTCTCGGCGCGGTCCCCGAGGGGCGTCGAAGTGCCGTGGGCGTTGATGTAGTCGATCTTGTCGCCGTCGATGCCGGTGTCCTCGAGACAGTTGCGCATGACGCGCGCGGGCCCGTCCCCGTCCTCGGACGGCGCGGCGATGTGGAACGCGTCCCCCGACATGCCGTAACCCGCGAGCTCGGCGTAGATCCGGGCCCCGCGCTTTTTGGCGGCCTCGAATTCCTCCATCACGACGAGCCCCGCGCCCTCGGCGATCACGAACCCGTCGCGGTCCCGGTCCCAGGGCCGCGAGGCGTGGAGCGGATCGTCGTTGCGGGTCGAGAGCGCCTTCATCACGGCGAACCCGCCCACGGCCAGGGGCGTGATCACCGCCTCGCTGCCACCCGCGATCGCCGCGTCGGCCTCGCCGTACTGGATCATCCGGAACGCCTCGCCGACGGCGTGGGCGCCGGTCGTGCAGGCGGTCGACGTGCAGAGGTTCGGTCCCTTGAGGCCGTACTTGATCGAGATGTTGCCGCCGGCCTCGTTCGTGATGAGGCCGGTGATGAAAAAGGGAGAGATGACCCGGGGGTTGCCGCCGCCCTCGACATAGCGCTTCTGGGTGTCTTCGATGAGGGGGAGGCCACCGATGCCCGAGCCCACGACGCAGGCGAACCTCTCCCGGTTGCCGTCGGTCACCGGGATGCCGGCGTCCTCCATCGCGAAGTGGGCCGCCCCCATCGCGTAGTGGATGAAGGTGTCCATCTTCTTGATTTCTTTTTTGTCGATGTAGAGGGACGGATCGAATCCCTTCACCTCGCCGGCGATGCGGGAGGTGAAGCGCGAAGCGTCGAATCGGGTGATGGGCCCGAGTCCGCAGCGTCCGGCGGTGAGTGCGTCCCAGTTCTCCACGTTGCCGACACCCAGCGGGGAGACGAGACCCACCCCCGTCACGGCCACGCGGCGCGGGGTGGAAAAGCGGGGCATTGGATTTAGTTTTTCGCGGAGTTCTTTTCGATGTACTCGATGGCGTCCTTGACCTTCTGGATCTTCTCGGCGGCCTCGTCCGGAATCTCGATGTTGAATGCTTCTTCGAAGGCCATGACCAGCTCCACGGTGTCGAGCGAATCGGCGCCGAGATCGTCGACGAAAGACGCCTCCGGAGTCACCTCGTTCGCGTCCACGCCGAGCTGCTCGACGATGATGCTCTTCACCTTTTCTTCGACGGCCATTCCTCTCCCCTTTCTCGAGAATCAGCGGTCCGAAAGACGCCGTATTCTTCCCTAGATGCCCCCCCGGGGCAAGGAGGCAGGCGACAGGAGGCAGGAGGCAGGAAACGGCCGAGCTCGGTCCCCTGCTTCCTGCATCCTGGCTCCTGCCTCCTCACATATAGAGGCCTCCCGACACATTGACCACCGTCCCCGTCACGTACGCCGCGTCTTCGGAAGCGAGGTAGGCGACGGCGGCCGCGACGTCGTCGGGCGCGCCCAGCCGCTCGAGCGGAATCTGGCCGGTCATCTTCGATTTCGCGTCGTCGGTCATCTTGTCGGTCATCGCCGTGGCGATGAACCCGGGCGCGACGGCATTGCACGTGATGTTGCGGGACGCGAGCTCGCGCGCCACGGACATCGTCAAGCCCACCAGGCCCGCCTTCGAGGCGGCGTAGTTGACCTGCCCGGCGTTGCCCATCAGCCCGACGACCGAGGTCACGTTGACGATGCGGCCGTAGCGCTTCCGGACCATCCCTTTCACGACGGCCTGGGTCAGGAGAAACACTCCCGTGAGGTTGGTCGCGAGAACTCGGTCCCAGGCTTCGCGGCTCATGCGCAGGATCAGGTTGTCCTCGGTCACGCCGGCGTTGTTCACGAGGACGTGGATCTCGCCGTGGGCGGCTAGCGCGCTCTTCACGGCGGCCTCGATCGAGCCCGGATCGGCGAGATCGAGCGCGAGGGCCGAGGCCCGGCCGCCGGCCGCTTCGATCTCGGATACGACCCGCGCCAGCGCATCGGCCGTGCGGGCCGCCGCCAGGACCGTGGCGCCCTCCGAGGCCAGACGCTTCGCGATCGCTTCGCCGATCCCGCGAGAGGCACCGGTGACGAGGGCGATTCGGCCGTCGAAGCGCTTCATGGTTGGCGGGAGTCTATCCGGAAGGGCGGGGGCAAGCCCCGCCCCTACTGCGGTTTCTCGACGACGTCCGGCAGGTCCTTGCTCCAGCCGTCGACGATCACCCGCGACAGCTCCGCGATGGCGAGGATGCTCGGGTGATCGGGGCCCCAGCCCTCGGCCTGGCTCCCGTCGGTGAAGACGGCCAGCACGAAGCGTCCCTTCTTCGTCCGGAGGATCCCGGAATCGTTGCGGACTCCGGACATCGAGCCGGTCTTGCCGGCCCATAAATCGCTCGGCGGAAAGCGGCGGGCGATCCTCAGGCGGCTGGGGTCGGTGTCGAGGTAGTCGAAGATCTTCTTCGAGGAAGCCGCGTCGAGCAGGTCGCCCTTCGCGACCCGGGTCATCCAGTCCGCCACTTCGTTCGGCGTGATCGCTCCGAGGCGAAACCCTTTCCAGGGCGACGGGTCTTCTTCCTTCTGCGACAGCATGGGAATCGTCCCGAAGAGGCGGATGTGGGTGAATCCCAGCGACTGCATCCGGGCATTGATCGCATCGACCGTGAGGCGGTTGATCCAGGCGTTCGTGGCCGTGTTGTCCGAAGGTCCGATCATGAGGGTGGCAAGGTCGTTCCACGTCGGCTCGAGGCCCGGGTCCAGCATGAGGAGCGTCCCCGAACCGTCGGCCTTGTTGGTGGTCGTCAGCTCCCACCGGCCCTCGAGCTCGACCCGGCCTTCTTGGACGGCGGCCATCGCCTCGGTGACCACCGCGATCTTGATGACCGAGGCCGATTCGAAGTCCGCGGCCCCGTTGTGGTCGTACGCGCGCCCGCTTTCCAGATGGCGCGCCGAAACGCCGACGCGGCACTGGCATCGGAGCTCGGCGGACAGGACCGCGGCGTCGAAAGCGGCAGCCGAGCCGGGCGCCGCTGGCCCGGCCGTCGCACAGGCCGCCGACAGGGCCGCGAGGGCCAGGACTCCGAGAAGCCCGAGCGTCGACCGGAGCCTACGCATGGCCTTCGACTTTGATCGACTTCTCGATCCGCCGCACGAGCCCGGCCAGCACGTTGCCCGGCCCGATCTCGAGCGCGCGGTCCACGCCCTCGCGCGCGAGCCGCTGCACCGTCTCGACCCAGCGCACCGGAGAGTCGATCTGGCGCACGAGCGCGTCGCGGAGCCTCTCGCCGGAGGTCTCCGGAGCGGCGTCGACGTTGGTCACGACGGGCACGGCCGCGTCCGTGAAGACGGTGGCTTCGAGGAGGGGCTTCATGCGATCGCGGGCCGGAGACATGAGGGCGCAGTGGAAGGGCGCCGAAACGGGAAGAGCGATGGCCCGCTTCGCGCCGCGGGCGAGGCAGGCCTCCGACGCCCGCGCGACGGCGGCGGCATGGCCGGCGATCACCGTCTGCTCCGGCGAGTTGTAGTTGGCGGGCGCGACGGTCTCGCCCTGCGCGGCCTCGCGGCAAGCCGCGTCCACGGCGTCGGGAGCGAGGCCCACGATGGCCGCCATCGCGCCGACGCCGGCCGGAACGGCCTCCTGCATGTAAGTCCCGCGGGCCCGCACGAGAGCGACCGCGTCCGCGAACGAGAAGGCTCCGACGGCGACGCCCGCCGAGTACTCGCCGAGGGAATGCCCCGCGGCGAAGACGGCGCCTTCGAGCTTCTCGGGGTGGCGCGCGCGGAGGTCCGCGAGCGCGGCGATCGAGTGCGTCAGGATCGCCGGCTGGGTGTTCGCCGTCCGTCGCAGCTCCTCTTCCGGCCCCTCGAAGCAGAGCTTCGACAACGGGAACCCGAGGACCCGGTCCGCTTCCTCGAACACGGTCCGCGCCGGCTCCGAGGCCTCACACAGGGCCTTGCCCATGCCGACGGATTGCGAGCCCTGGCCCGGGAACAGCAGCGCGAGCGTCACGCTACCAGCGCAGCAGCACGCTGCCCCACACGAGGCCAGCGCCGAAAGCCGTGAGCAGGACGAGGTCGCCGGATTCGAGGCGGCCCTCGCGGACGCACTCGTCGAGTGCGATCGGGATCGAAGCGGCGGACGTGTTCCCGAAGCGGTCCACGTTCTTGTAGACCTTCTTGGGATCGATTTTCAGCCGCTCGCCGACGGCGTCGATGATCCGGAGGTTCGCCTGGTGCGGGATGAAGAGATCGATCTGCTCGTGCGTGAATCCCTGCTCGGTCAGGAGCTCCTGGCTGACGTCGGCCATGGCCTTGACCGCGACCTTGAACGTCTCGTTGCCCTTCATCTTGATGAAGGGCAGGCGCTCCTCGATGGACTTCGGGTCGTTGGCCGGCCGGTCGGACCCGCCGCCGGGCATGCAGATGAAGTCGTGGTAGTTCCCGTTGGACTTCATCAGGCTGCCGAGGATGCCGTGATCCCCCTTGGTCGCCTGCAGGACGACCGCCCCGGCGCCGTCGCCGAAGAGCACGCAGGTGTTGCGGTCGGTCCAGTCGACGATGCGCGAGAGGATCTCGCCGCCGATCACGAGGACGTTCTCCGCCTTTGCGGACTGGATCAGGCCGTCCGCGAGGTGAAGCGCATAGAGGAACCCGACGCAGGCGGCGCCCACGTCCGACGCCGCGGCGCGCGTGGCGCCGATGTTGCGCTGCACGAGGCACGAGGTCGCCGGGAAGGGCATGTCGCCCGAGATCGTCCCGACGAGGATCATGTCGAGGTCTTTGGCCGGGACGTGCGCTTTCTTGAGAGCCTGTTCGGCCGCCCGCGTGCAGAAATCCGAGAAGTGGTCGCTGTCCGCGGCGATGTGGCGCTCTTTGATCCCGGTGCGCGAGACGATCCATTCGTCCGAGGTTTCGACCAGTTTCTCGAGATCGGCGTTGGAGAGGATCTTCTTGGGGACGGAGGCGCCCGTCCCGACGATCTGCGCCCGGATCACGCCTTCACCGCGCGCGCCTCACGCGTGTGCAGCTCGGCGATCTGGGCCTGGATCTTCTCGGCGAGCTTCCGTCTCGAGAACTCGGACGCGAAGCGGATGGCGTTCTTGATCGCCTTGGCCGAGGAGCGGCCGTGGCAGATGATCACGCACCCCTTGACGCCGAGCAGGGGCGCGCCTCCGTATTCGGAATAGTCCAGCCGCTGCTTGAAGCGCCGGAACGCCGAGCGCGAGAGCAGGAAGCCGACGGACGCCTGGAGCGTCCGCTTGATCTCCTCGCGGAGGAGCTGCTCGACCATCTCGGAGAGCGACTCCGAGACCTTCAGAATCACGTTGCCGGTGAACCCGTCGGTGACGATGACGTCGACCGCCCCGTTGAAGACGTCGCGGCCCTCGACGTTGCCCACGAAGTTCAGGCCGGTCGCCTTGAGCGTCTTGAAGACTTCCTTCGTCTGCTCGGTCCCTTTCGAGTCCTCCTCGCCGATGGACATGAGGCCGATCGAGGGCTTTTTCTTGCCGAACGCGAGCTCGGCGTAGATCGAGCCCATGACGGCGAACTCCTTGAAATGCGGCGTCTTGATATCCGGGTTCGCCCCGACGTCCAGGAGCAGGCAGTGGCCCGTGAGGTTCGGGAGAACGGTCGCGAGGGCCGGCCGGTCGACGCCCTCGATCGTCCCGATGACCATCTTGGCCGAAACCATCGCTGCGCCCGTGTGGCCCGCGGACACGAGGCCCTCGGCGCGGCCGTCGCGGACGCAGTTCGCCGCGATCCGGATCGAGGAGTTGCGTTTCTTGCGGATCGCCGCCGTGGCCGGGTCGTCGAAGGTCACGACCTCCGTCGCGTCGACGATCTCGATCTCGGGTCCCTTGAAGCCGGAGTCCTCGAGGAGCTTCGACAACTCGCCGGCCTTGCCGACCAGGAGAGTGTGGATCCCGAACTCCCGGGCTGCGGCGATGGCGCCGTCCACGTTCACGATCGGCGCATGGTCGCCGCCCATCGCATCGACTGCGATCCGCACCCTAGACCTCTGACCTCGATAGACGCACGAGTCCGGGAATTATACCGGCGTGGCGGAGCCCGAAAGAGTTGAGGGTTGAGTGTTTAGAGTTGAGCGTACGGAGGGGTCCGCATTCTCACAAACTCACTCTCGACCCTCGACCCTCGACCCTCGACTTGGCCCTACGTGTTGATGGCCTGCTTGCCCTTGTAATACCCGCAGCGACTGCACACGCGGTGCGGCTGCTTCTGCTCATGGCAGTTCGGGCACTCCGAGAGCGCCGGCGGCGTCAGCGCGTCGTGCGCACGGCGCTTGTCGCGGCGGGCCTTGCTGTGTCGCCTCTTGGGATTCGGCATCGTGGTCCTACACTTTCTCTTTGAGGGCCTTCAGGGCCTCCCAGCGGGGGTCGATGGTATCGGGCGCGCACGCGCACGCTCCGAGATTCCGGTCACTGCCGCACGTCGGGCAGAGCCCGAGGCAGTCCGGCTTGCAGAGGGGTTTCATCGGGAGCGCCATCTGCACGCGCTCCTCGGCGATCGGAGCCAGAGGCACGACGGGATCCGCGTAATAGAGAATGTCGAGATCTTTGCTCGCCAGCTCGACCTCCTCCGAGGACGCGCCCGCGCGGGGATAGAGCACGAGCGAAAACACCTCGTCCTCCTCGAACGCGTACGGCGCGAGGCATCGGCTGCACTCGAGCTCCCCGGAGTAGACGAGCTCGGCCTCGAGCGCGTACCCCCCCTCGATGCGCCGCACCTCTCCCGAGATCTGCAGAGGCGACAGCGAAAGCAGGGGCTCGCGATCGATCGCCGCCACGGGCACGGCAAGCTCGCCGCCGAACCTCACGGGCTCGTCGAGCACGGTATCCAGGGTGAGAGAGTCTTCTCGCGTCATGGCCGTTGCAGAACCGCGCATTTTAGCCGGATGCGGCGGAAGGTCAACCCTCCCGACCCCGGCGCGAAAGCCGAACTCCCGTCTTCTGAAGCTGATAGCTTCTCCGCCGTGAGAGTGGCCATCGACGCGCGCGCGCTGCTCCAGGAGCGCACGGGGATCGGCACCTACACCTTCGCCATCGCCCGTGGACTTGCCGCCCGCCCGGACACGTCCGTGGGGCTTTTTGCCCCCCGCCCCTTTCCGGCCTCCGTCAACGGATCCGGCCCGGAGGCGTTCAGTCTCCAGACCGACCACCACCCCTTCGGGATCGTCTGGCTCCATTCGACGCTTCCCCAGCGGATCGCCCGCTGGGGCGCCGACGTCCTGGTCTCCGCCCTCACGATCGGACCGGCCCGCGGCGATACCCCGTTCGTCTCGACCGTCCACGACCTGACCCCGCTGACGCACCCCGAGTGGCACGCCGCCCGGACGCTGGTCGGCTTCATCCCGCTCTGGGAACGCACCGTGGAGCGCGCTTCCCGCTTCCTCTGCGTTTCGCAGACCACCGCCCGGGAGCTCGTCGCCCGCTATCCCGAGACGGCAAAGCGGATCCGCGTCGCGCGCAACGGCGTGGACACGTCTTTCTTCTCGCCCGCCGACGACCCGGTGGCGCGCCGGCGGACCCGGCAGCGCTACGCGGCCGGCCGGCCGTTCGTCCTTTATCTGGGGACGCTCGAGCCCCGCAAGAACGTCGAAGCGCTGGTCGTGGCCTGCGAGCGCATGTGGGGACGCCGCCGCTCCAGGCCCGACCTCGTGCTCGCCGGAGGTTCCGGCTGGAAAACCGGAGGCCTCCACCGCCGCATCGCCCGTTCGGCCTACCGCGACAAGATCCACGTCGCGGGCTACGCGGCGCGCGACGCCGCCCGAGAGCTCTACCGGTCGGCCGAAGCGTTCGTGTACCCGTCGCTGGCCGAAGGCTTCGGGCTGCCGATCCTCGAAGCGATGGCGTGCGGCACGCCGGTCGTGGCTTCGACGGCCGAGGCGCTCCTCGAAGTCGGCGGCGACGCCGCGCTCTACGCCCCGCCCCGCGACGTCGAGGCCCTTTCACGGGCCATCGAGCGGGCGCTCGAAGACGCGCCTCTGCGCGAAGAGCTGGCCTCGGCCGGGCCCCGGCGCGCGGCCGAATTCCGCTGGGACGACGCCGCGGACGCCACGGCCCGGGCCCTGCACGAAGTCGTCTTCGCCGAGGCCGCGGAGGAGAAGCGGTGAAGCGCGGCCGCCCGCGGATCGGGATCGACGCCCGCAAGTTGACCGACTTCGGGATCGGCTCCTACGTGCGCAACCTCGTCGAGGCGATTGCGCGGCGGCCCGAGGCGTCCCGGTACGAGTTCCGCCTCTACGTCCGCCGCGAGGACCGCGAGGCGCTTCCCGCGCTGGCCGACAACTTCTCGGTCGTCGAAGACGAATCCCCGGGGTACTCGGTCTCGGAGCTGACTCGCTTCGCGTGGCGACTGATGCGCGAGCGGTTGGATCTCTTTCACGCCACGCACTACGTGATTCCGCCGCTGGCCCGCGCCCGCGCCGTCGTGACGATCCACGACATCATCCACGTTCTGTATCCGCAGTTCCTGCCCAACCGCGCCGCCCTCGTCTACGCACGGGTCATGATCCGGCGGGCGCTGAAGCGCGCGGACCGGATCCTCACGGTCTCCTACAACACGAAGCGCGATCTCGTGGACTACTTCGGCATCGCGCCGGCCCGGGTCGAAGTCGTCTACAACGGCGTCTCCTCCCGGTTCCGTTCCGATCTTCCGCGCGAAGAGCGCGAGCGCGTCGCGGCGAGGTACGGGCTGCCGCGGCCGTATCTGCTCTTCCTCGGCGGAGAGAAGCCGCACAAGAACGTCCGCAACGTCCTTCGGGCTTTCGCCCAGGCGCGACGCGAGCGGGCGCTGCCCCATGCCCTCGTCCTCGCCGGGCCCATGCCCAAGAATCGCAGCCGCGTCGAGGCCGTGATCTCCGCGCTCGAGCTCGACGACCGCGTCTTCCGTCCCGGGGTCGTGCCCGAGTCGGACCTGCCCGGCCTTTTTGCCGGCGCGGACGCGTTCCTCTATCCCACTCTCTACGAGGGCTTCGGTCTGCCGGTCGTCGAAGCGATGGCCAGCGGCGTGCCGGTGCTGACCTCCTCGACGTCCGCCCTCCAGGAGATCGCCGGAGGCTATGCCTTCCTCGTGGATCCGATGGACGTGGACGCCATTGCCCGCGGCATCGTCGATCTCGCGACCGATCCGGTCCGGCGAACGGAGTTCGCGGACCTCGGCAAGCGGCGGGCCCGCGACTTCTCCTGGGATCGCGCCGCGGAACAGACGCTGCGGGTGTACGCCGAGGCGCTCGGGGGCAATTCCCACCCTCGACCCTCGACCCCCGACTCTCGACTCTCGTGAAGACCGCCGTCGTCCACGACTGGCTCAACGGGATGCGGGGTGGCGAGAAGGTGCTCGAGGCCATCCTCCCGCTCGTGCCCGAGCCCACGATCTTCACCCTCTTCCACGTGCCCGGCTCCGTGTCGCCGGCGATCGAGAAGCATCCGATCGTGGCTTCGGATCTCAACCACCTGCCCTTCGCGCGGAGCGGATACCGAAACTACCTGCCGCTCTTCCCGAAGGCGGTCGAGTCCTTCGATCTCTCGAGCTTCGACCTCGTCGTCTCCTCGTCGCACTGCGTGGCCAAGGGAGCGATCGCCCGCGACGGCGCTCCGCACCTCTCCTACTGTCACACGCCCGTCCGCTACGCGTACGAGCAGTTCGATCTCTACTTTCCGCCGGGAAGGACGCGCTTTCGGAGACTCAAGGCCGCCGCGATCGGGCGTCTGCGCGCATGGGACGTGGCCACGGCCGGGAGGCCGACTCGCTACCTCGCCAACTCGTCGGCGGTCGCGGCGAGAATCCTCCGCCATTACGGCCGCGAGTCCGAGGTTTGCCACCCTCCGGTGGACGTCGATTACTTTCAACCCGGCGACCGGCCGCGCGAGAGCTTCCTCCTCGCCGTCGGCGCGCTCGTTCCCTACAAGCGCTACGAAGTCGCCATCGAGGCCGCGCGCCGGTGGGCCGCCGGCTCGTCCTCGTCGGACGGGGCCCCGAGGAGTCCCGCCTCCGCACGGTAGCGCCTTCCTCCGTAGACTTCGTGTCGGGCTGCTCTGCCGAGCGGCTCCGCGACCTCTATCGAACCTGCGCGATGTACGTTCAACCCGGCGAAGAGGACTTCGGCATCGCGGCGGTCGAGGCGCTCGCCTGCGGCGCCCCGGTCGTCGCGCTCGGACGCGGAGGAGCGCGGGACATCGTCCGTGACGGGGAGAACGGCGCCCTGTATGGAGACACCGGAGACGACGGGCCGGACGGCCTCGCGGCGGCCGTCACCCGCGCCGCGAGCGCCCGTTTCGATTACACTCGCCTGCGGGGCTCGGCCTTGCCCTTTCGCCCGGAGCGTTTCACCGAGAGGTTCCAGGCTGCGCTGAGGGACGTTTTGCCGTGATCCGAAACTCCACGCGTCGCATCGCGTTCCTCCTCGCCGTCTCCGACGTCGGCGCGACGCTCGCCGCCCTGTCCGCCGCGTACTTCCTGCGGTTCCGAGCCGAGATCGTGCCCGTGACGAAGGGCATTCCCGACGCGTCCTCCTATTACCGCCTCTTTCCGCTGATGGCCGTTCTCTGGCCCATCGTCTATTACTTCTACGGCCTCTACCAGGTGCGCCGGAACCGCTCCCGGGTCGAGGAGGGGCTTTCGGTCTTCGTCGCGACGGGGCTCGCGACGCTGCTGCTCGCGGGCCTCGCGACCTTCTACCGCGGATTCTCCTACTCGCGGCTCGTGCTCCTCTTCTTCTTCGTTCTCGACGTGCTCTTCGTGTTCGCCGGCCGCACCGCCATCCGCCGCTACCTCGAGGAGGCCTCGAGGCACGGCGTCAACGTGCGCCAGGTGCTCGTCGTCGGCGCCGGACGGCTGGGACGCGCGCTCGTCGACAAGTTCCTCGAGCATCCCGAGGCCGGACTGCGGGCGATCGGATTCGTCGACGACGCGCCGGAGAAGCGCTCGACCTCGTATCGCGGCCTGCCCGTCATCGGAACGACCGCGGACGCGGCCCGGATCGTCGACGAGCGCGGAGTCGACACGGTCTTCCTGGCGCTCCCTCTCGAAGCGCATCGGGCCATGCTGTCGGTCCTGAAGGACGTCGGCCGCACCGTCGCCGACGTCCGGGTCGTACCGGACCTGCTCCAGCACATCACCTTCCGCGCCGGGATCGAAGACTTCGACGGTCTTCCCGTCGTGCACCTGACGCAGGTGCCGCTGACCGGCTGGATGAGCCTCGTCAAGCGGACGCTCGACGTCGCGATCTCGGCGGGGGCCCTCGTCGTGCTCTCGCCGCTGCTCGGCGCGATCGCCCTGGCGATCCGCCTCTCGGGCCGCGGTCCGATCCTCTATCGCCAGCGTCGCATGGGCCTCGACGGCCGGCCCTTCGACATCCTGAAATTCCGCTCGATGGTCGTCGGCGCCGAAGAGGAGTCCGGCCCGATGTGGGCCAGCGAGGACGACCCCCGCCGGACCCGCCTCGGCGTGCTTCTTCGGGCGTGGAGCCTCGACGAGCTGCCCCAGCTCGTCAACGTGTTCCGCGGCGAGATGTCGCTGGTGGGCCCTCGCCCCGAGAGGCCCGAGTTCGTCCGCGAGTTCAAGGAGAAATTCCCGCAGTACATGCTCCGCCACCGCGTGCGGGCCGGCATCACGGGCTGGGCCCAGGTGCACGGCTGGCGCGGCAACACCAGCCTCTCCAAGCGCATCGAGTACGACCTCTACTACATCGAGAACTGGTCGCTCTCGCTCGACATCAAGATCCTCTGGATGACGCTGCGGCACGGCCTGCGCCACCGCAACGCCTACTGAGGGGGCCGTGATCCCGCGCTTCGTCGCGTTCCTGCGGCGACAGCCCCGGGGGATCCTGATCGCCATCGGCCTGCTGTGGGTCGCGGTCCTCGCCGGTCTCGACTATGTCGCCCCTCTCGAGCTCTCGTTTCTGACCCTGTACGTCGCGCCCGTTCTCTTCCTCGTCTGGTTCGTGGGCCCCGCCGCCGGCTTTCTCGGCGCTGCCGTGTGCGCGGCGTTCTGGATCTGGGAGGACGTCCTTTCCGCCCATGCTCATCCCACGTTCAAGCTTCACGTCACGGACTGGAACCTCGCCGTCCGCGCCGCGTTTCTGTTCCTCTTCGCATGGGTCGTCGCCGAGCTCAAGCGCGCCCTCGAGCGCGAGCGACACCTGGCGCAGGAACAGCTCGATCACGACGTCCGGATCGCCCAAGAGGTCCAGACGCGCCTCTTCCCGCGCCGCGACCCGGAGATCCGGGGACTGGATTGCCACGGCCTTTGCCGCCCCGCGCGCGGAGTCGCCGGCGATTACTACGACTTCCTCCCGCTCGAGCCCGGCCGCACCGGCATCGCCGTCGGCGACGTCGCCGGAAAGGGTCTGCCCGCCGCCCTCCTCATGGCGAGCCTCCAGGGCTCCCTCCGCAGCCTCGTGACGCTGTCCGAGAACGGCCCCGCGAGTCTCGCTGCGGATCTCAACACCCAGCTCCACGCCCTCACGGAGCGGAACCGCTTCGCCACGTTCTTCTGGGCGGTCTTCGACGAGCAGCCGCGATCCCTGACCTGGGTCAACGCCGGCCACAATGCTCCGATGCTTCTTCGCGCGTCGGGCGCCGTCGAACGGCTGCGCCCCTCCGGCCCGCCTCTCGGGGCGATCGCCCGGGTCGCCTACCGGCAGGCGACTGACGACGCTCTCGCCGGGCGATGTCCTGGTCGTCTTCACCGACGGCGTCACCGAAGCGGTTGACCTCTCCGAGAAGGAGTTCGGCGAAGAGAGGCTGGAGCAGATCCTGCGAGGTGACGGAAAGGGCACCGAAACCGCCGGCGCGCTCTGCGACCGGATCGTCTCGGCCGTGCGCGATTTCGAGGACGGCGCTCCGCAGAACGACGACATCACTCTGGTCGTGGCGAGAGCGAAGTAGCGAAAAGTCCAAGTGTCGAAATGTTGAAGGGTTGAAGAGGCCGGACTTTCGCCCTTCGAAACTTCGACATTTCGACATTTCGACGCTTCGACGCTCATTGGGCGTTCAGGCCAGCTTCTTCAACCGCCGGATCCGATCTCCGAGCTCCTGCTCGACCTCGGGCCGCAGGCGGGCGCCTCCGAACGCGCTCGCACAGTAGATGGCGACGACACGGGCCGCGTCGTCGCCGGCCTCCGGAACCTCCGTCGCGAAGAGCCGCGCGACCTCGGCGGGAGGAACCGAAGGCGCCAGGGCGCCGCGGCGGCGGGCCAGCAGGCGACGCAGCGCGAGATAGGCCCGGGTCGGCGGCGGCGCGACCACGCCGGTGCGGCGGAGGAACGTGTACGCGAGCGCCAGGAGCCCCGCGACGAGAACGATCGCGACCGCGGACTGGATCGAGAGCATCTCGCGGGCGGACCTCTTCATGTTGGCGAGCGTCGCCGCGGCGTCGGCGAACTTCTCGCGCATCGCCTCCGCGACGCCGACCTGGTCGGCGGAGTCGAAGCCGAGGATGCGCCGGTCGTAGAAGAACTCGATCTCGCGGCCGAGGGCGACGAGCCGCGACAGGAGCGAGAAGCTCGTCAGGGCCGGAGGGATGCCCGCGGCCGGCGTGGGGTCCAGCACTTCGAACCCGGATCCCTCCAGGTCGGCCTCGACCCACGCATGGAGATTCTCCGCGCGGACCACGATCGAGGAGGAGAAGAGGCCTTCCTCGCCGCCGTAGGAGCCGGTCACGAGGCGGGCACGGATGCCGCGGGTGGCGAGCATCATGGCCGCCGCCGAGGCGAAGTACTCGCAGTGGCCGGCCTTGGACCGCAGGAGGAAATGGACGAGCGGGTCGCCGTCCGTGCGGGGCGGGTCGAGCGTGTACACGAAATCGCGGGAGAAGTGATCCTCGATGCGCTTGTAGATCTCGCGCGGCTCGTCGAGGCCGGCGGTGAGGCGCAGGGCGTACTTCTGGACCTGATCCGGAACGTCCGCCGGCGAGATCGCGCTCTCCCCCGGGCCGCGCGGCAGGACGCGTCGGACGTCGGCTTCGTAGCGGACGGGACCCCCGCGGGAGGCCACCTGCATCACGCCGTCGGGCACCTCCACAGCGCGGTTCCGCTCCATGCGCACGGATGTCGTGCCGTACGGCAGGAACAGGAACCCCTGGCCGAAGACGTAGAGATCGGCTGTCACGCGCCAGTCCACCTTGTGGGGAGCCCTGGTCTCGCCGGTGCCGTACACGAAGGCCGGCGCGCCTCGCCGCCGCTCGTGGCGCGGGTTGCGGAGCCAGCTCCCCTCCTGGTACTCCGTGAAGACCGCCTCGCGCAGGCGCAGCGGCGTGTCTCGCGTGATGTCGGGAGTGGACGTCATCCGCAGGACCACGCGATCGCTGCGCTTCGCCGCGCCGAACGCCTCCAGGTCCACGCGGTCGGCCGAGAGGGCCTTCGTGAAGGCGTCGTCGACGCGGATGGGCGCGGTGACGAACGGCCCGTGCAGCCGGGGCAGCGCGAAGAAGAGCGGGACGGCCGCCACGGCGCCCCCCGCGAGGGCCACCAAAGAGAGCCCCGTCGTCGGCACGCTCGTGAGCACCCGTTCGGGCGGCGCTTCGTCGAAGTCCGCGAGCACCGCAACGCGCGAGAGCGCCCGGAAGCCCAGCCAGGCGATCGCCAGGAAGTAGACGAAGGACGAGACGTGAGTCGACGAGGACGCCGACGCGAGCGTGAGCAGGAAGATGACGAGGAGCGCGAGCCGCGCCTCGCTCGGGCGCTTCAACGAGGCGAGCTTGGCGAGGGCCGTGAAGAGGAGCAGATGGGCGACGGACCGGAGGAGTCCCATCCGGAGCGTCGCGGTCGAGTAGGCCAGCCACGCGATGTAGGCGAGGCCCAGGACGTTCTGCGCCGCGTCGGAGAGGCGGACCGGTTTCCCGAAGCGCGCCCGCCACCACAGGAACGCGACGCCGAGGACATACGCCAGGACGGCCTTGCGGCTCGCCCCCTCGGTGAGGACGAGCGGAAGCGGCGCGATGATCGCCGCGGGCGCCAGCGCGAGAAGGTACGCCCGCGAGAGACCGAGCGGCATCGCCGGCGCAGACCTCAGGAAACGAACCAGCGCAGATCTCCTTTCCTCATCGCCGGGAACTCGCCGGCGGTTTCGAGCGGCACCGGTTCCAGCCGGGCGAGGGCGTCGAGAATCCGCACGCGTTGCGAGCGTCCGCCGCGCGCGGCCACCTTGACGCCCCGGGCGTGAAAGCCGACCTCGGCGCCCCGCGAGAGCAGCAGGAGAGCCTGCCCCGCGCAGCGCGCGACGGCGCTTTCGAAGCGGCCGAGAGCCTCGGCGTCGGCCGGCCACGGCATGGCGTTGTCGATCGCGAGGAAGAGGACGCGGTCCCGCTCGGCTTCGCGCTCCCGCACGATCCACCGCCGCATGCGCGCCGACTGTTTCCAGTGAAGATCCCGCGGATCGTCGCCGGGCGAGAACTCGCGCAGCGTCCGGATGTCGGAGCCGCTTCCCCGAGAGCGCGGGTGGGAGCGGCCGCCGCGGGCGTCCTCGGGCGGGATCTCGGGAACGGGATTCGAGACCGGAAGCGGATAGACCACGATCTCTTTCGCGAGCGTGGCCTTGCGGTACTTGCGGAACAGGCCCAGCGGAAATCGGGACAGCAGCCCCGCGTCCGCCTCGCGAAAGACGCCGCGCCTCGGGAACGTCCCCTCGACCACGAGCTCGCGTTTCTCCCCGGGCGCGAGAGGATCGATCCACAACGGCCCGGGCAGGGACTCGTGGAGAAAGAAGATCGCCTGTGCCTTGCCCGCGCGGAGGCGGTTCTCGAGCTTGAGCTTCAGCCACGCCGGCCGCGTCGCGACGATCTCGCCGACGGCCTCGATCTCGCAGGCCACTCCGCGCACGTTCCGCCGCGAGAGCATGCCCGACACGACCATCGCGGCCAGCATCGCCGCGAGCACCAGGTAGAGGCCGTTGTTTCCGGTGTTGGTCGCCGCGATCGCCACGACCAGGCACATGAGGATGTAGCCCAGGCCGAAGTTCGTGACGCGGATCTCCCAGTCCGGGATGAGGCGGGTCATGGAAGAGGTTGAGCGTTGAGTGTTGAGAGTTAGAGTAGAGACGCGGTCGATCCCAGACTCGACCCGAACATTTCTGAGTCATCGGTTCATCCGCCAAAGACCCACGCTCAACTCTCAACGCTCAACTCTCGACGCCCCTCACACCGGCACCGGCACCTGCGCCAGGATCTTCCGCACGATCTCGCGCTCGCGGCCTCCGGCTCCGAAGCCGTCCGAGGAGATCGAGAGGATGCGATGCGCCAGCACCGATTCCGCGACGGCGTGGACGTCGTCCGGCGTGGCGTAGGTGCGCCCGTGGAGCAGAGCGTGCGACTGGACGGCGCGGTAGAGGGCCTGAGCGCCGCGCGTCGACACCGGCAGGCGCAGCTCCGAGGTCTGCCGTGTCGCGCGCACGAGGCCCTGCACGTAGTCGAGGAGGCGGTCGGCAACGACGATCTTCTCGGCGGCATCCTGGAGCGCGAGGACCTCGTCGGGCGACAGGACCGACGGAATGGCCGCGAGGACTCGCTCGGTGCCGCCCCGCCGCAGCAGCATCTTCTCTTCTTCCTCCGCCGGGTACCCCAGAGACAGGCGCAGGAAGAAGCGGTCCATCTGCGACTCGGGAAGCGGATATGTGCCCAGGTACTCCACCGGATTCTGCGTGGCCACGACCATGAAGGGCTGCGGGAGGATTCGGCGGTCCGATTCGACGGTGACGGAGCCTTCGTTCATGGCCTCGAGCAGGGCCGATTGCGTCTTGGGCGTGGCGCGGTTGATCTCGTCGGCGAGCACGATGTTCGCGAAGATCGGACCGGGGTGAAACTCGAAGCGGTCGCTCGGGGCGTGGAAGACCGAGATGCCGATGACATCGGCGGGAAGCGTGTCGCTCGTGAACTGGATCCGCCGGAAGTCCAGCGCGAGGCTGCGGCCGAGAGCGCGGGCGAGCGTCGTCTTCCCGACGCCGGGCACGTCCTCGATCAGGACGTGGCCTCGCGAGAGGAGCGCCGTCAGCAGCAGATCGACCGCACGGACGTCGCCCCGATAGGCGAGGCCCACGTTCTCGCGGAGCTTCGTCAGCGACGCGGCGGCGGAAGTCGTCATGCGTGTCCTGTGCTCCTTCTCAACGGTTCCGGGCGCCCGCCTCTTCCCCGCTGACCCCGGCTTCCTTGCCGCGGCGGCGCGGAGGCGCTCCACCGCGGGTTTCAGCTCCGTCTCGCGGTCGAACGGCAGCACCAGGATCCCGTCCGGTCCGGCGACGATGGCGCTGTCCCGCACCCCCGGCGCGATGACCGGCCGCCCTCCATCGGCGATGACGAGGTTGCCGTCGGGAGCCGCGCCCCGCAGGTCGCGGACCTGACGCCAGGTGCCGACGTCGCTCCACCCCGCGTCGAGCGGCACGGCCGCGACGCCGGAGGCTTGCTCCATGACGGCGAAGTCGATCGAGATGTCGGGAAGCCGCTCGTAGTCGGCCGTCGATCCCGACTTCACATAGCGCTCGACGCCCTGGACGAGCTCCCCCGCCACCCGGCGCGCCTCGGCGAGGAACCGCGAGGGGCGGAAGACGAAGAGGCCCGCGTTCCACAGATGGCGGCCGGACGACGCCAGCGCGCGCGCGTTCTCGGGGTCGGGCTTCTCGACGAACGAGAGGACCCTCCCCTCGCGCACCTCCACGTATCCGAAGTCCGTCTCGGGACGCGTCGGCGGAACGGCCAGGATGACGACGCTCGCCTGATCCGCGAGCGAACCGGCCGCCGCGAGCGCCTGGCGAAACGCCTCGGGGTCGCGGACGGTCTGGTCGGTGGGCACGGCGGCCGTGACCGGGTCCCCGGCCGCCGCGAAGCGCAGCGCGGCGGCGAGGATCGCCGGCCCGGAGTTGCGCCGCGCGGGCTCGGTCAGGATGCGGCCCGGCGGAAGCTGCGTGAGCTCGCGCGCGACGAGCTCGGCGTGACGCGCCGAGGTCGCGACCCACATGTCCGGAAACGCGGGAGCGAGCCGCTCCCAGGTCTCCGCGAGCAGGCTCTTCGACGAAAGCAGCGGAAGGAACTGCTTCGGCCGGGCTTCGGTCGAGAGCGGCCAGAGGCGCGTCCCGCCGCCTCCCGCCATGAGGAGGATCCTCATGGGAGAAGTTGAGAGTTGAGGGTTGAGGGTTGAGCGTGGAGCGCGGCGAGTCGCACTTCTGGCTCGCAATCGACAACCCTGGACGCTCGAACCTCGACCTCGATTTCCGTCATTCCCATTTCAGTCCCAGCAGTTCCACTTCGGGCATCAGGGTAACTCCGAACTTCTCCCGGACCGCGTCTCTCATCTTCTTCATCAGATCGAGGACGTCCGACGCGCGCGCGCCGCCCGTGTTCACGATCACATTCGCGTGACGCTCGGAGATCCGGGCGGCCCCGGCGGCCTCGCCCTTCAGGCCGCAGGCTTCGATCAGCCTCCCGGCGAAGTCGCCCTCCGGGTTCTTGAAGACGCTCCCGGCGTTGGGCTCGGAGGGCAGCGCTCCCCGGCGCTTGTCGGCGACGTTCCGCGTTTTCGAGGCGATCTCCTCGCGCGGCGCCGTGCGGAGACGGAGCACCGCCTGGCTGACGATCTCGCGCGTCTCGATGAGCTTCGACCAGCGGTACCCGTGCGCAATCTCCCCGGCCGCCGCAGAGCGACGCTCGCCCGCGCGCGATACGAGCCGGACGGTCTCCAGGACGTCGAAGATTTCGCCGCCGTAGGCGCCGGCGTTGATGCGAACCGCGCCGCCGATCGAGGAGGGAATCCCCGAGATCGCCTCGATGCCCGAAAGCCCGGCGCGGGCCGCCGCCGCGCAGACGCCTCCGAGCGCCGCGCCGCCGCCGGCGGTCAGACGTTCGCCTTCGATCGATACCTTCAGGAAATCGCCCTCCAGACGCAGTACGTATCCCGGGAAGCCGTCGTCGGCGACCAGGATGTTCGAGCCCATTCCCAGGAGCGCCAGGGGGCGGGACTCCTGCGTTGCCGCGGCGAGCAGGCGCGCCAGCCCTTCTTCCGTCCGAACGCGGCAGAAGAACCGGGCCGGGCCCCCGATCCGCCAGGTCGTGTGCCGGGCGAGGGGCTCGTTTTCGGCGATCGACCCTTCTTCGGGCGCGAGCGTCAGATCCATCGGCCCAGGACGGCCACGATGAGTCCCGCGGCGAGTCCTCCGCCCAGATCGTCGGCGACCACTCCCCAGCCTCCCGGAAGCTCCTGCAGCCTCCGGATTCCGAGCGGCTTCACGACGTCGAAGAAACGGAAGAGCAGAAACGAGGCCACCCACGCCCAGAGAGGCGCCCCGGGCACGAGGACCGCTCCGGCGGCGGCCCAGAGTTGGCCGGCGATCTCGTCGATGACGATGCAACCGGGGTCCTCGGTCTCGAGGGCCCGGGAGACCGGCGCCGACACCGCGACGCCGAGAAGTCCGACGGCCAGCCCGGACATCAAGAGTCCGAGCCACGACCCGAGAATCGGGACGTGAGACGCGAAGATCCAGGCGAGCAGAAGTCCCACGAGCGAGCCGGCCGTCCCGGGAGCGAACGGTGAGAGGCCCGAGCCGAAGCCGGTGGCGAGGAGCGCCGCGACCGGATGCGCGGCGAAGGCGCGCCGGGCGCGCGACATTGACACCGGGTCGTGCCGGAGAGAAGATCCTTTCGTCCTCATCGCGTCCTGCAGTGCCGTATCCCGAGTCTATAATCGCGCGGGCGACAGGTCGCCGCGAAGAGCGGCGCGGAACAAAGGGCCGCGAAGAGCGGCGCGCAACAACCATGAGAAGTCCGCGCAGTTTCCTCGATCGAGAAAGGTGAGGACATGTCCACCGTCAAGACCAACGAAAAGTGGCGCGCCGTCGAAACGGCGCTGACCCAGATCGAGCGCCAGTTCGGCAAGGGCTCGATCATGCGCCTGGGCGAGCGGCCGGAGACGCGCCATCGCCGTCATTCCCACGGGCTCGCTCGCCGTGGACGCCGCGCTCGGCGTCGGCGGCATCCCGCGCGGCCGCGTCGTCGAGATCTTCGGCCCGGAATCCTCGGGTAAGACGACGCTCTCCCTCCAGGTCGTGGCCCAGGCCCAGAAGGCCGGGGGCCTCGCGGCCTTCATCGACGCCGAGCACGCCCTCGACGCGGACTACGCGAAGAAGCTCGGCGTCGACACGGATAATCTCCTGGTCTCGCAGCCCGACAACGGCGAGCAGGCGCTCGAGATCACCGAGATGCTCATCCGCTCCGGGGCCATCGACGTCATCGTCATCGACTCGGTCGCCGCCTTGGTGCCCAAGGCCGAGATCGAGGGCGAGATGGGCGAGGCGCAGATGGGCCTCCAGGCCCGCCTGATGTCCCAGGCCCTGCGCAAGTTGACCGCGATCGTTTCGAAGTCGCGCACGAGCCTCATCTTCATCAATCAGATCCGCGAAAAGATCGGCGTCCTTTTCGGCAATCCCGAGACGACGACCGGTGGACGGGCGCTGAAGTTCTACTCGACGATCCGGATCGACATCCGGCGCATCGCGTCCCTGAAAGACGGCGACGTGGTCGTCGGATCGCGGACCAAGGTGAAGGTCGTCAAGAACAAGGTCGCCTCTCCGTTCCGCCAGGCGGAGTTCGACATCAACTACGGCGAGGGCATCTCGCGCTCGGGCGAGCTCATCGACATGGGCATCGAGGCCAAGCTCGTCGAGAAGTCGGGCGCCTGGCTCTCCTACGGAGACCTCCGCATCGGCCAGGGGCGCGAGAACGCAAAGCAGTTCCTGAAGGAGAACCCCGAGCTCGCCAATGAGATCGAGCGCAAGCTCCGACAGAGCCTGGGCCTACGCCCGTCGACGCTCCCGCGCCGGCCGCGCCGCCGCCACCGGACATTCGAGACTCCGTCGAGGCCGTGAAAGAAAAAGAGAAGGCGCGGCGCTGAGGCTGATTCGATCGCTTGACGTCGTCTGACGCTTAATCGGGAACAACCCTTGCTTGCGGTCGGTTGCCGATGACGATGGAATGCTCAAAGCGCGCCCGCTCGGCAGCGGGCGCTTTTCTTTTGCTCGCGGCCGGGCTCGCCGTGGGCGCCACGCCTGCGTCCGCCGCCGAGCGCCTGAGGTTCGCGCTCGAGCGCGAGGGCGGCGCCTGCCCGCCGGCGCCCGCCGCCGACGCGCCGCCGGCGGAACAAGCCGGATGGACGCTCGGCCTGATCCGGCTGAACGGAAAGCTGCCCGAGGGCTCGAATCTCGCCGGCTGCGTCCTCCACCTTCGACTCGAAGGGCTCTCCGACGACCAGCTCGCGTCCGCCGCGGCGACGCTGTCCACGGCGCACGGCGCCCCCGCCCTCATCCTCGAGATCCCGACCGACGAGATCGAGCGCACCGTCTATG
Organism: uncultured Acidobacteriota bacterium; assembly: GCA_963749265.1. Taxonomy (GTDB): domain Bacteria; phylum Acidobacteriota; class Thermoanaerobaculia; order UBA5066; family Gp7-AA6; genus DAHUXD01. The sequence goes on from CAVVML010000013.1 coordinate 236,846, forward strand.
CCGTCAAGCGACTCTCGTCGTCTTTTCGCGGAGCCTCCGGCGAGGGACTGGTCGGCCTCGATCGCCCCGGCGAGCTGCCCCCCGAGACCGAGGAGGAGCTCGCGCCGTACGTCGACGCTCTGGTTCGCCGCCCCGGCGTCGCGTTTCCCGCCGAGACCTCGCGGCGGCAATGGCTGTGGACCTCGGCCTCGGCGACCCTCTCGCCCACCGCCGCGGCCCTCGCCGCGCTCGCGGGCGCGCCTCGCGCGACGCTCGTCGTCGTCGAGCGCGGCGACCGCGCCGTTTCCGAGAACGACGCCCTCGCGCTCTCCCGCCTTCAGCGCTATTTCACGGCGGACTTGTCCCCGGACCCGACCGAGACCCTCGTGACCCGGCGGGACGGCTCCGCGGCGAAGGTCGTGCGCTACTTCGACGCGAAGGCGTTCACGCCCATCCTGCTCCTGCCCGAGGATCCCGGGGGCGAGGTCCGCATCGCGCTCTCGGGCGGGCCGTTCTCGCGAGCCTCCGTGGAAAATCTCGCGTCCGGCGTCCGCCGCGACTTCGAGCTCAAGAGCGCTCCGGTTCTGACGCTCGACGCGTCCCGGGGCTCGCTCGCTGTGGTCCTCACGCCGGCCGCGCGCGCGGGCGGCGAGACGAAGGCGGCCGTCGACGTCGGAGCGGTGCGGGGCCTGACGGCGGACGAGATCATCGCCCGCGAACGGGCATGGGAGGCCGGCCAGAACGAGAAGTACCGGACCTACACGGCGAGCATGGACACGTCGCTCATCTTCCGCGTCGCCGAGTTCCAGAACTCGATCGACCTGACGATCCGGGGCCCGTTCTTCTGGCAGCGCGGAAAGCCGCCCGACTGGCAGTGGAACGAGTTCTTCCTGAACGGCGTCCGCTGGAAGGGCCGCACGATCCCCAAGCTGCCGATCCTCGAGCCGGACAAGGTCACGACGCTGCCGCTCGACATCCGCCTGACCGAGGAATACGTCTACGAGCTCGCCGACGAGACCGAGATCGACGGACGGCCGGCCTACGCGGTCGACTTCCGCCCGAAGGGCGAGGTCACCGACAAGCCCATCTACCGCGGCCGGGCCTGGATCGACCGCGAAACCTTCGCCCTCCTCCGGCGCGAGTCCATCCAGCTCAATCTCAAGGGCGACACGCTCTCGAACGTGCAGACCGAGTACTACAGCACCCTCCCGGGGGACGGCGGGATCGTGCTGCCCCTGAAGATCCAGGCGAACCAGGTGTTCTCGACCGCCGGCCGGACGACGATGGTCACCCGCTACATCCAGATGTCGAATGTGACGATCGACCCGCCGGACTTCCAGACCAAGCTCGAGGAGGCCTACGCGTCGGACGCGCAGATGGTGCGCGACACCGATTCGGGCCTGCGCTACCTGATCCGCGACCCCAACGACCCGACGCAGCGCGTCGTCGAGGACAAGCTCACGCGGCGCAGTCTCTTCGGCATCGCCGGAGCGTTCTACCAGCGCTCCTCGAGCACCCCGCTGCCCCTCCTGGGCGTCCAGTACTTCGACTTCGACATGTGGGGCAAGAACAAGCAGCTCTCGGTCTTCTTCGCGGGAGCGCTGCTCTTCGGCAACTACACCGACCCCTCGTTTCTCGGCAGCCGCTTCGACCTCGGGGGCGACTTCTTCGCCGTCGCCTTCCCGTTCGTCGAACAGAACTACGTCGACGGCGTCGAGATCAAAGAAGAAGCGATCAAGCATCTGCCTGCCCTCTTGCAGATGAACATCGGCCATCCGATCGGCACATACCTCAAGGCATCGCTGGGCCTTTCCGCGAACTGGGACAACTACCAGCGGGACGAGGACACGGGCCCGCTCTTCGTGACCCCCGTGGACACGTGGACGCTGGGCGCCGAGCTCCGCCTGACCTGGAACCAGGACGGCTACAACCTCGCGGTCAAGAACGGCTACTTCTCGCGGGCGAACTGGGAGCCCTGGGGCAATCCGCTGACGTCCGGATACAACCCCGATCAAAAGGACTACTGGCGGCTCTCGGTCGACCTGAGGAAGACGTTCCACTTCGCCAACTTCAAGCGACTCGCGGTCGCCATGACGTATCTGAACGGGGCCCACCTCGACCGCTTCTCGCAGTGGGACTTCGGTCCGTTCGGCCAGTCGCGTCTCTACGGATTCCCGGGCGGCAGCGTCCGAGCCGAGAGCGCCGGCCTCCTCAACCTCTCCTACGGCCTGAACATCGAGAACGTGGTCCGTTTCGAGGTCGGCTACGACCAGGCGCTCGTCACGAACGCGTCGCAGGGCTACCGGAACACGTACTTCTCGGGTGTGGGCGTCGCGACGTCCTTCAACGGTCCCTGGGACGCGACGCGCATCCGCATCGAGACCGGCTACCCCGTCATCGCCAACGGCGTCCAGGGATTCACGATCAACGCCCAGTTCCTCAAGGTGTTCTGAGTCCGGCGCGGCCGCCGTCACGCGGCGGCGCCGAGCGGACTGCTAGAATCCGCGCCCATGGCCGAACCGATCCCCATGCCCTCGGCGGTCACGCCGCTCCGGCGGGCCCTCGTTTCCGTCTACGACAAGACGGGCGTCGCCGATCTGGCCCGCGCCCTCGTCGAGCGCGGGGTCGAGCTCGTCTCGACCGGCGGAACGGCCGCGCACCTCAAGGAGGCCGGGGTGCCCGTCGCCCTGGTCGAAGAGAAGACCGGATTTCCCCGAGATCCTGGGCGGCCGGGTCAAAACGCTCCACCCCAAGATCTTCGGCGGCGTGCTCGCCGACGACTCGCGCGACGATCATGCCCGGGATCTCGCGGAGACCGCGATCGAGGCGTTCGACCTGGTGATCGTGAACCTCTACCCCTTCGAGAAGACCGTCGCGGCGGGAAAGAGCCGGCCCGAGATCGTGGAGATGATCGACGTCGGCGGACCGGCCATGATCCGCGCGGCCGCCAAGAACCACGCGCGCGTGGCCGTCGTCGTGGACCCGGCGGACTACGAGACCGTCCTCGAGGAGATCCGGATGACCGGCGGCACGAAGCTCTCGACGCGCGAGCGCCTCGCCGCGCGCGCCTTCTCCCGCACGGCCTCCTACGACGCCGCGATCGCCGGCTACTTCGCGAGCTCCGTCCGCGAGGCGTATTCGTTTCCGGAGAGCCTCGTCTTCGCCTTCGACCGCATCGGCGCTCTCCGCTACGGCGAGAACCCGCACCAGCGCGCCGCGCTCTACGCCTTCCCCTCGGCGCCGCCCGACGCGCTCGTGCGCTTCCACATGCTCCAGGGCAAGGAGCTGTCGTTCAACAACCTGCTCGACCTCGATTCGGCGGTGACGCTGGCCCGCGACTTCGAGGGCCCGGCGGCCGTCATCGTCAAGCACAACAACCCTTGCGGCGCCGCGGTCGGCGAAACCATCTCCGAAGCCTTCGGCCGCGCCTTCGCGTGCGATCCGCTGGCCGCCTTCGGCGGCATCATCGCCATCCGGGGCAAGGTCGACGGAGCGCTCGCCTCCCTCGTGCTGCAGCACTTCGTCGAGGTCGTCGCGGCCGACGACTTCACGGAGGAGGCCCTCTCCTACTTCGCCAAGAAGCCCAACATCCGGCTGCTCCGCGTCTCCGTGTCGCGCCGGCCGGTCCCGGGGCTCGACTGGAAGCGCATCGAAGGCGGCCTCCTCCTGCAGGACGCGGACTCCGAGCCCGACCAGAGCTCTTCCTGGAAGACCGTCTCGCAGCGCAAGCCGACGGCCGTCGAGCGGGCCGCCTGCGAGCTCGCCTGGAAAGTCGCCCGCCGCGTGAAATCCAACGCGATCGTGCTCGCGAACGCCCGCCAGACGATCGGCATCGGCGCCGGCCAGATGAGCCGCGTGGACGCCTGCCGTCTGGCCGTCACGAAGCCGGTCCTTCCCATCGTCAACTGCGGCGCCGCTTCCGACGCGTTCTTCCCCTTCCGCGACGGCGTCGACATCCTCGCCGAAGCGGGCGTCACCGCGATCGTGGCCCCGGGAGGTTCGATCCGGGATCAGGAGATCGTCGCCGCCGCGGACGAGCGGAACATGGCGTATCTGATCGCGCCGCGCCGGCACTTCCGGCACTGACGTGCGCGCCGCCCTTCTGGCGCTCCTCCTCGCCGGCGCCTCGCCGCAATCGCCGGACGCCGCGCCTCCGGCGCTCGAGCTGCTCGCGAAGGCCGCGGCGGCTTACGGCAACGGTGCCGCGCACGCCGCCTCGTTCACGCAGATCTACACCCCCGCGGGATTCGCGACGTCCAAGAAGGAATCCGGCCGCGTCTGGGTGCAGGCTCCTCAGCGGCTGCGCTTCGACTACGCCGCTCCCGACGCGAAGATCTACACCTACGACGCGGGAGAGGGCCGTTTCTTCTCGCCGGAGGACAAGCAGCTCGCCATCCGCAAGCTGTCTGCGGACGAGCGCGCGCGACTGCCCCTCGTCTTTCTGGAGCGGCCCGAGGACCTCGCCGCGCGCTACGACATCCGGACCGATGCGTCCGGAGCCGTCCTCCTGAAGCCCCGCGCCGCCGATTCGGACCTGGCCTGGCTCAAGCTCGTCGTCACCCCCTCCGGCATGGTCGACAGCCTGTCCTACGAAGACACCGCCGGCAATCGCAGCGAGTTTCGTTTCGAGGGCTGGAAGGCCGACGCGCCGAGGCCTCCGGACGACTACCGGATCGTGGGGCCCAAGGGGACGCGGATCGTCGAAAACTGAGTTGAGCGTCGAGCGGTCAGTGAGTCGAGAGTGAAGGCGGCCGAACTCCAACCCCTAGACCCTCGACCCTTGACCCTCGACTTTCTCCCATAGAATCTCCCCGCATGCCCCAGGAGTTCTCCTTCGACGTGGTCTCCAAGGTGGACCTGCAGGAGGTGTCCAACGCCGTCCAGCAGGCCTCCAAGGAGATCGCCACGCGCTTCGACTTCCGGGGCTCGAAGTCGAAGGTCGAGTGGAACGAGAAAGACCTCGCCCTGACGCTCATTTCCGACGACGAGCACAAGCTCAAGTCCGTCGTGGACATCCTGGAGACGAGGCTGGTCAAGCGGGGCATCGCGGTGAAATCGCTGGACTACCAGAAGATCGAGCCCGCGGCCATGGGCACGGTGCGCCAGGTGGCCAAGATCCAGCAGGGCATCGTCTCGGAAAAAGCCAAGGAGATCGTGAAAGCCATCAAGGACGAGAAGCTCAAGGTGCAGGCGTCCATCCAGGCCGACCAGGTCCGCGTTTCCGGACGGGCCAAGGACGACCTTCAGGCGGTGCAGACCCTGCTGCGCGGCCGCGACTTCGGCGTGCCGCTGCAGTTCACGAACTATCGCTGATCGTCAACCGTCAACCACGAACCGCGAACGACCTTAACAGCCACCCGCGATGAGCCCTTCACCTCTCGACAACCTCCGGCTCCGTCGGGCCTACGACCTGATCTCCGACAAGCTCGGCAAGGTCGAGGAGGAGCTCCTCCTGCACTTCCGCTCTCCGATTCCGACGATCGATCGGATCGGAACGTATCTCGCGCAGGGCGGCGGCAAACGCATCCGCCCGGCGCTCCTGCTCCTGTCGGCGAAGCTCCTCGACTACCACGACGGCGACAAGGACGTGCGTTACGCCGCGGTCGTGGAATTCATCCACACGGCCACGCTGGTGCACGACGACATCATCGACGAGGCCCGGCTGCGCCGCGGCCGCACGTCGGCGAACGCCCGGTGGGGCAACAACCTCACGGTCCTCTTCGGCGACTACCTCTACACGATGTCGATGGGGATCGCACTCGATGAAGGCGACCTCACCATCCTGAAGGTCCTCTCGGATACGACGCTGTCGATGATCGAAGGCGAGATCATCGGCATCGAGAAGGAAGGCTCGATCCACGTGACGCGGGAAGAGGCGCTCGAGATCTCCCGACGCAAGACGGCCGACCTCTTCTCCGCCGCCTGCCGCGTGCCCGCCCATTTCGCCCCCCGCGGAGACCTCGTGGCCGCCGAGCGGCTCGCGGAATACGGGCGCTGCCTCGGCATGGCGTTCCAGCTCATCGACGACCTGCTGGACTACACGGGCAGCGAGGCCCAGGTCGGCAAGCCGGTCCTGAACGACCTCCGCGAAGGAAAGCTGACGATGCCGCTTCTGACGGCCCTTCCCCGGGCCAGCGTCCCCGAGCGGGACAAGGTCGCCGCGGTCCTGCGCGAGCGGGACTTCAAGAGCGTCGAGCCGGCGGAGATCCTGGCCATCGTCGATCGCTACGACGGCATCCGGGAGACGCGGGCCCTCGCGCGCGATTACGCGGGAGCGGCGCGGGTCGCACTCGGAGAGTTCCCCGACTCCGACGCGAAGGAAGGGCTGTTGCTGGCAACCGAGTCTGTGATCGATCGGATTCGCTGAAGCTTTGCCTAATATTATTAGGCAATTTTATAATCTACTAGTGATTCGTTAGGGCTGCCTCTCGCTCACAACCCGGGCCTCCGGGTGCTCCTTCTTCCGCCTTCAATTATTCGCCGGGTTTCCGGGGATCCGCCAGCGCCTCCTTACAAAATCAGGCAAACGATCTTGTTTTCCGTACTTCATTAGCGACCATACAAAAGAAGGAATTCTGCATATTCCTTCTAAATTTTTATTGCCATCTGGCGCAGGAATCGTACAATCTCTCCAGATGGCATCTCACGGAACCAGCTGGTCGAATCTGGCCTCGACAATCCGAAATCTCTCACAACTCCTTCCCGGTCAATCGGATCCCACAGGCGAGTCGGACCTCTACTATCGGCGAGCCTGCCTGGCCGCGACCGAAGAGCGCTACGACGTCGCGCTGGTGTTCTGCTCGAAGGCAGTGGAGGTTTCGCCCCGGCACCTCGCGGCGAGGCTGCTCCTCGCGAAAATCTACGACCGCGGGCTCGGTAACCTCGAGGCCGCCATCGCGGCCTACCGGAAGGTCATCGCTCTCGCAGGCTACGACGGCGGCAACCCCCAGTGCGTCGCGGCCCGCGAAGCCCTCGACATGCTGGTCCAGCGAGCCTAGACCCAGGCGAGCCCCGCAGTCCGTCCGGCCCCCTCTACTTCCCGGCGCTCAGCTCGTTCGGTCGAGGCATTCGCGGGTACCCCCATGGATGCTGCGGCGGCCTTCCCCACACGGCCGGGCGATATCGGCCTCCCTCCCCGAGCGCGGAAGGCGCCGGGTCGACGCGCCAGGCTTCGTCGGTGACCACGGCGTTTCTGCCGAAGCCCTCGACGTCCAGCGCCAGCAACACGCCCCCGATCCCGGTCGGGCTGGAGGCTTCGAGCACGATACGGTTTCGCCCCTCGACGAGCAGATCCGCGACCTCGTAGAGAGCGAGGGGATCCCCCGGCCGCTGGATCGCTCCTCCCACCCGCTGGCCGTTGACGAAGAGCACGTGCTCGCGATCGACGAAGACTTTCGCGAGCGCCCGGTCCGGCTTTCTCGGCAGATCGAAGTCCTTCGTGGCCCAGAAACGCAGCGGCCGCGGCTCCGGCACGCGACTCGTGTACCAGATCCACGCCGCGCGGCCGGTCGCGAGGTGCATCCGATCCTCGTGAGCCCGCACGAGCTCTACGGCGGCCGCCCCGGCGACGACGAGAAGCAGCAGCGAATAGAAAAGGGCGGGTCCAGGGCGGGAAAGCACCGCGTCGAGACGCTCTGGTTGACGCACGCTCTCCGCGGAGGATACTATTGAGGCCCGATGATTGCATGTTGATCATCGGAGTCATTCCCGCGCGGTTCGCGTCCGTCCGATTCCCCGGAAAGCCCCTCTCTCCCCTCGCCGGCAAGCCCATGGTGCTGCACGTGTGGGAGGCGGCGCGTTCGGCGAAGCGGCTCGACCGGGTCGTCGTGGCCACGGACGACGAGCGGATCGCGGCCTGCGTGCGGGCCGCCGGAGGCGAAGCCCGGATGACCTCTCCGGACGCGAAAAGCGGCACGGATCGCGTGGCCGAAGTGGCGCGCGCGCTTGCCGCCGACGTGTACGTGAATCTCCAGGGCGACGAGCCCCTCATGCCGGGCGAGAACGTCGACCGCGCCGTCGAGACGCTGCTCGCGGCCGGCGGCCGCACGATCGCGACGCTCGCGATCGAGGCGTCTCCCGACGCGGGCGCCGACCCGAATACGGTCAAGGTCGCGGCGGCGGGCGACGGCCGCGCTCTCTATTTTTCCCGCTCGGCGATCCCGTACTTCCGGAGCGGCGCTCCGGCGTACCGCAAGCATCTCGGAATCTATGCATTTCGGGCGAAGGCGCTCGCCGAAGTCGCGGCGCTGCCTCCGTCGCCGCTCGAACTCGCGGAATCGCTCGAGCAGCTCCGGTGGCTGGAGGCGGGTTATACGATCTGGGTCGGAGAGGCGGCCGGGGATTCGATCGGCGTGGACACGCCGGCGGATCTCGCACACGCCGAAAGGCGGTTCAAAGAAGCCGAACGGCGTCTGAAAAAGGAGGCGATGGCATGAGCACGAAGTACGTCTTCATCACGGGGGGCGTGGTGTCCTCGCTCGGGAAGGGCATCGCGGCCTCCTCGATCGGAGCGCTGCTCGAGGCCCGGGGGTTCACGGTGGCGATGGCCAAGTTCGATCCCTACATCAACGTGGATCCCGGCACCATGTCGCCCTTCCAGCACGGCGAGGTCTACGTGACCGACGACGGCGCCGAGACGGACCTGGACCTCGGACACTACGAACGCTTCACCTCGATGACCGGCGCGAAGATCAACAACACGACGGCGGGACGCATCTACGCGACGGTGATCGAACGGGAGCGGCGGGGCGACTACCTCGGCAAGACCGTCCAGGTGGTTCCGCACATCACCGACGAGATCAAGGAGTCGATCCGGCGCGTCGGCACCGAAGCCGACGTGGTGCTCGTCGAGATCGGCGGCACGGTCGGCGACATCGAGTCCCTGCCCTTCCTCGAAGCCCTCCGCCAGTTCCGGGGGGAAGCCGGCCGCGGGAACGCGATCAACGTGCACCTGACGCTCGTCCCGTACATCAAGGCCGCCGACGAGCTCAAGACCAAGCCCACGCAGCATTCGGTCAAGGACCTGCTCTCGATCGGAATTCAGCCCGACGTCCTCCTCTGCCGCACGGACCGCGTCCTGCCGCCCGAGGTCAAGCGCAAGATCGCCCTCTTCTGCAACGTCCCGGTCGAGGCCGTCATCAACGCCAAGGACGTCCCGTCGATCTACGAGGTGCCGCTCCACTTCGCCGCCGAGGGCCTGGACGAGATCCTGCTCGACCTGCTCTCCCTGCCGCACTACGACCGCGACCTCTCCAAGTGGGAGAGCCTCGTCAACCGCGTCAAGAATCCGGCCGGGGAAGTGGACGTCGCGGTCGTCGGCAAGTACGTGGACTACGGCGACTCCTACAAGTCGCTCAACGAGGCGCTCGCGCACGGAGGCATCGCCAACAACGTCCGCGTCAAGCTGCATTACGTCGACGCCGAGACGCTCGAAGGCGACTCGTACCCCGACGTGCTCTTCCGCGCCGACGCGATCCTGGTGCCGGGCGGCTTCGGCCGCCGCGGCGTCGAGGGCATGATGCGGGCCATCCGCTACGCCCGCGAAAAGAAGGTTCCCTTCTTCGGCATCTGTCTCGGCCTGCAGACCGCGGTCATCGAGTACGCCCGCAACGTCGCCGGTCTCGAGGGGGCCAACTCGACCGAGTTCGAGGACGAGCCGAAGCACCGGGTGATCTTCAAGCTGCGCGACCTGATCGGCGTCGAGGCCCTCGGCGGCACGATGCGCCTGGGCAAGTACCCGTGCGACCTCGCCCCGGGATCTTTCGCGGCGCGGGCATACGGCGAAACGCAGATCTGGGAGCGCCACCGCCATCGCTACGAGGTCAACCAGGAGTTCCTGCCGCGCCTCCGCGAGGCCGGCCTCTCCTTCACCGGGATGTCGCCCGACAAGAAATTCGTCGAGATCATCGAGCTCCACGAGGATCACCCGTGGTTCCTGGGCTGCCAGTTCCACCCGGAGCTGAAGTCCAAGCCCTTCGCCTGCCATCCGCTGTTCCGGGACTTCATCCGGGCCGCGCGGGCCCACCGGGCCGCGGTCAAAGGCGAAGCGACGACCGGTCAGACCGAGCACGCGGAACAGCCGGTTCCCCTCGCCGTGAACGGCGCCTCCGGAGAGCCGTCCTGACGGTTCTCCCGCCGAAAGGCGTGCCACGCATCGAAATCGCTCCGGGATACGCCGTCGGCGGCGGAGCGCCGCCGATTTTCTTCGCGGGGCCGTGCGTCATCGAGTCCCGCCAGCACGCTCTCGCGATGGCGGACCGGCTGAAAGCCATCGCCGACGAGACGGGCACGCGCATCGTCTACAAGTCGTCCTACGACAAGGCCAACCGCAGCTCGAAGGACTCCTTTCGCGGCCCCGGCCTCGAGGAGGGGCTCGACATCCTCGCAGCCGTCAAGGCGAAAACCGGCCTCCCCGTCATCTCGGACGTCCACGAGCCCGGCCAGGCGGAGAGGGCGGCGGCGGTGCTCGACGTGCTCCAGATCCCGGCTTTCCTCTGCCGGCAGACGGACCTCGTGACGGCGGTGGCGGCCGCCGGCAAGGCCATGAACGTGAAGAAGGGCCAGTTCATGGCGCCCGACGACATGGGGCAGGTCGTCGAGAAATGCCGCGCCGCTGGAAACGAGAGGGTCCTCCTCTGCGAACGCGGCGCCGCGTTCGGATACCACGACCTCGTCGTCGACATGCGTTCCTTCCCGATCCTCCGCGGATTCGGCTGCCCCGTCGTCTACGACGTCACGCACTCGCTCCAGCTGCCGGGAGGCGGCAAGGAGACGGGGGGCCTCAAGCAGTACGCCCCGATCCTGGCGCGAGCCGCGGCGGCCACGGGCAGCGTCGACGGCTTCTTTCTCGAGGTGCACGACGAGTCCGGAGAGGGCGCTGTCGGATCGGTCGACGCAGCTGGACGTGAAGGGGCTCGCGGGGCTGATCAGGCAGTTGTTGGCGATCACGAAGCTGGTTGAGGGTTGAGCGTTCAGTGTTGAGCGTGAAAGAAGCGAACTAGCCCCGTTCTACGCTCAACGCTCAACTCTCAACTCGGAGGTCGGAGGCCGGATCGCGATCAGCGGCTCGGCTTCGATCGGATGGCCGGCGGCGATCCACGCCTCGAGCCCGCCGGCGAGCGGCCGGACCAGTGTGAATCCCCTGTCGATGAGCATGCGCGCCACACGGGCCGCTGAGGCTTCGTTGGGTCAGGTGCAGTAGAGGATGATCTCCCGCTCGCGCGGCAGGTCGGCCACGCGTTCGTCGACCTGGTCGACCGTCATGACCACGGCTCCCGGGATCCTCCGCGGGTCCGCGAGACGCGCGGCCGCCGTCCGGACGTCCACGACGACCGGGCTCTTTCCCGAGTCGATCAGGGTGCACAGGTCTTCGGCCGTGATGCGCGACATCCGCAGGAACCTGTAGAAGCGCCAGCGCTGCCACCATTTGTAGGCAATGAACATCACGAACGCCGCCCCGAGCAGGACGAGCGCGCCGCTGCCGAGCGAGGCCAGAAGCTCCAGCGCCCGGTCGATGGCGCGATGGAAGATCACTCCCACCGCCAGGCCGGCGCCGGCCCAGATCAGCGCGCCGCCCGCGTCGTAGAGCAGAAACGTCGAGAACCGCGCCCCCGTCACTCCGGCCATCGGCGGAGCGACGGTGGAAAAGCCCGGAATGAACTTGGCCACCAGCAGCGAGGGCAACCCCCAGCGCTCGAACGCGGACTCGGTCTGCCGGACACACGAGTCGGGCGAGAGCGAGATCCGGCACAGCGTCTTCAGGATCCGATGGCCCCTTCGCGCGTCCGAGCGCGAACCAGATGACATCCGCCAGGACCGACGCGACGACCGCGACGAGGAGCGCCGTCCATGCCGACGAGTCCGCCCTCCACGGACAGCGCGCCCGCGACGATCAGGACGGTGAGCGACGGAACCGGCGCTCCCAGCTGTTCGAGCAGGACAAAGACGAAGATGAGCGGCAGCCCGTAGTTCAGGACGTATTGCGTCAGCGTGGACATGGCGTGGGGATCATACCGACTCGCTCCCCTCCTCCTCCTGCCTCCTGCCTCCTGCCTCCTGCTCCTGCCTCCTGCGAATGAGGCCTTAAGATACCGGCCATGTCGCTCGAAGCGGCCCGGGAGGTTCTGCGGATCGAGGCCGAAGCCGTCCGCCGACAGATCGACAATCTGGGACCCGCCTTCCTGGAGGCCGTCGACGCCATCGAGAAGTCTTCCGGGCGGCTCTGCGTCACGGGCATCGGCAAGTCCGGCCTGATCGGCCAGAAGGTCGCGGCCACGCTCGCCTCGACCGGCACCCCCGCCTACTTTCTTCACGCCGGCGAAGCCGGTCACGGCGACCTCGGGATGCTCATGCCCGGCGACGTCCTGCTGGCCTTCTCCGCTTCCGGCGAGACGCCCGAAGTCGTCCGCCTCGTCGAGTTCGCCCGCAAGCGGGGAATCCGGACGCTCGCCATGACCGCCGTGCCGGAGTCGCCAGTCGCCCGCGCGGCCGAGACGACCATCTCCGTCGCCGTCCCGCGCGAGGCCTGCCCGCTCAACCTCGCGCCCAGCGCGTCCACGACGGCCATGCTCGCGATGGGGGATGCGCTCGCCCTGTCACTCTCGGAGCGGCGGGGCTTCAAGGAGGAGGACTTCGCCGCGCTTCATCCCGGCGGAAGCCTCGGGCGCCGTTTCCTGAAGGTCCGCGACCTGATGCGCAACGGCGGTCGGGTGCCCAGCGTTCCCGCCTCCTCGGCGATGACGGAGGCCATCCACGAGATGTCGCGCAAGATGATGGGCATCACCGCGGTCGTGGACGGCGACGGCCGCCTGCTCGGCGTCATCTCGGACGGCGATCTGCGGCGGCTGCTCGAGCAGGATCCGGCTCAGCTCCAGCGCACCGCCGGAGATTGCTGCCGCCCGAATCCCCGCACCGATCCCGGCCGAGGAGTTCGCGTCGACGGCCCTCGACACGATGCGTCGGAACAAGATCACCTCCCTCTTCATCTGCGACGACGGGGGACGTCTCGCCGGCGCGCTGCACATGCACGACCTGCTGGCCGCGGGGATCTGATTGCCCGCGAAGCGGCGCCGTCCCGAGAAGATCCGCCTCCTCGTCCTCGACGTCGACGGCGTGCTGACCGACGGCCTCATCTACCTCGACGGGCGCGGCCACGAATTCAAGGTCTTCGACACGAAGGACGGCCACGGCATGCGCAAGGCTGCGGCCGCAGGCATCGTCGTCTGCTGGATCTCGGGCCGGAGCTCCCCCGCCACCGCGCGCCGAGCGAAGGAGCTCGGCGTCCGCCACTGCTACCAGGGAGTGCGGGACAAGGCCGTGCGGATCGAGGCGGTCCGCCGCCGGCTCGGGCTCACGAAGTCCCAGATCGCGGCGATGGGCGACGACGAGCCGGACATCCCGCTCTTCGAGGCGGCGATCCTCTCGGCCTGCCCGTCGGACGCGGCGCCGGCGGCCCGCCGCGCCGCGACGCGGACCCTCAAGCGGCCCGGTGGCCGCGGCGCCGTGCGCGAATTCGTCGAGATGATTCTGGCGAGAAACGGCCAATCCGGAGTTGTCACGCACCGGCCGACCTGACCGGCCGCGGCCTCACCCCTCGAACGCGGGCCGCTCCCGGCTGAGCACGGCCGTCACGACCGCGACCGTCGTCCCGCAGCGCTCCCGCACCCGCTTCGCGAGCTCCTCGAGCGCGGCCGCGAGCTCATCCCGCGTCACGGGCGGCATCCCTTCCACCACGAGGACAGCGTTGCGCGTTGCCTCCGTCAGCTTCGTCCGGTCCGCTTCCTTCCAGTTCCACCGGCGGCAGATCGCGCCGGCGCGGTCGCGATAGATGACTTCGCCGGGCTTGGGCGGGCGCGCTTCCGGCTCGCCGAGAAGCCGCACGGGCGGCTCGCTCTCCGAGGCGAGCGTGAGCTCGACGTCTCCGTCGATCGCGTCGGTGTCCTCCCCGCCCGCGGGCAGGAGCGTCTCCAGCGAGATCGCGTTGTAGATGTCGACGAGCCGGTTCACGTGCGGCACCGTCCAGCCCTTCAGCACACGGCGCGCGAGGTTCTCGACGGACGAGGGATGGTCCTTCGGCTTCGCGCCGAAGCGGCGATAGGTCTCGCGCCAGGCGGCGATGCGCGGATGCTCCGTCGGCGGAACGCCCGCGAAGAGTCCCGGCAGCCCGGCCTCCGCCCGTCGCAGGTCCGCGGCGTCCCTCGGATCCTCGCCCGAATTGTCCACGTTCGTGGCGACCACGAGGCCGACCAGCGCCTCGGGAAAGAGCTCGAGGACCCCGGGCCGGATCGTGAGCCTCACGCGGCGCCCCGGAACACGCTAGGCCGAAGGAGCGACCGCGGCGTCCCGCCTGCGGAAGATCCAGGCCGCCAGCACGCCCAGGAGGTACAGGAGGATCATGGGCACGGCGAAGACGCACTGGGTCGCGATGTCGGCCGATGGCGTGATGACGGCCGCGACGATGAAGATGACGAGCACGGCGTACTTGAACTTCGCCAGCAGCCAGCGCTCCGAGACGATGCCCATCCGCGCCAGGAAGAAGACCAGGATCGGCGTCTCGAAGCAGAGGCCGAGGGCGAGGATCAGCTTGGTCGCGATCGAGAGGTATTCGTTGATGGTGATGACGGCCTGGAAGGGCTGCCCGACCTCGACCAGGAATCGCACGACCAGCGGAAACGCGACGTAGTACGAGAACGCGCAGCCCGAGAGGAAAAACACGGCGCCAAAGAACACGAACGGCACGACCCACCGCTTCTCGCGCCGATACAGCGCGGGCGAGATGAACATCCAGACCTGCCACAGGACGACCGGGGAGGCCGCGAGGATGCCCGCGAGCAGGGCCACCCGGAAATACATCATGAAGGGCTCGGTCAGGGTCGTGTAGGCGAGGTTCTGGCCCGGAGGGAGGACCTCGCGCAGCGGACGGGCCAGGAAATCGAAGAGCTGCGGCGCCCAGCGCCAGGCCGCCAGGAAACCGACCAGGATGGCGACGATGGAGTACGTCAGCCGCCGGCGGAGCTCTTCCAGATGCTGGAAAAACCCCATCCGGGGCAGCTCGTCCTCGTCGGCGCCCGCCGGACGATCCGACGCCGAAGCCGACGCCGAGGCCGAAGCCGCCCTCGGGTCGAGGATCTCGCGCGGGTTGAAGGCGCTCAAACGGGCCGGATCGGCGAGTCGGCTCGGGGAACGCTTCCCTGCGGGGCGGGTCCCTGCGCCGGCGCCGCCGTGGCGCTCTCTGAGGGAGGTGTCACGGGGGCCGCCGTCGTATCGAACGTCGACCGCACCTCCGCGACCTGCTTCTTGACCGCATCCGCCTCGTGCTTGCCCTGCTCGATCTCGTCCTCGATCGTCTTCTTGAGGTCGTCGGAGGCCCGCTTGAACTCCGCCAGCCCCCGTCCCAAAGACTTCCCGAGCTCGGGCAGCTTCTTCGGGCCGAAGACGAGCAACGCCACGATGAAAATCAGGACCAATTCGGGCATGCCAATGGAACCGAACATGTTCTGGCCTCTCGCAGGGGCGATTTTACGCCGCCGCTGGGGCTCCAGGGAGACTTTCGGCGACCGGCATGCCAGAATGCAGAGCTCCGGAGGTCCACATTTTGAGTCCCCAAAAATCGCGGTGGTTCGTGGCTCTGGCGCTTGTGGTCGGAGCGACGCTGCTGGGCGGCGTCTTCGCGGGGCGCCTTTCGGCGAGCCCGGAGCGTGAGGTCCCCTCACTCGACGAGTACGCCGACATTCTGACGACTCTCTCCGACTGGTCCCCGGAGCCGATCGGTCCGGACAAGATCGTCTACGCCTCGATCCACGGGATGCTCTCCCGCCTCGACCCGCACACCGCCTTCCTGGAACCGGACGAGTTCTCCCAGATGAAGGAGAAGCAGCACGGCTCCTTCTACGGATTGGGCATCCAGATCCAGAAGCGGATGGGCAAGATCACGGTCATCGCTCCGATGGAAGGCACGCCCGCCTACAAGATGGGCATCCGCGCGGGCGACGTCATCACCCACATCGGAGAAGAGGAGCTCAAGGAAGACACCACGACCGAGGAGGTCGTCCGCAAGCTCCGCGGCCCCAAGGGCACCAACGTCACGATCACGCTGGCCCGCGTCGGCTTCGAAGAGCCGATCCGGATGACCATCACCCGCGCCGAGATCCCGACGAAGTCGGTGCGCTACGCCTTCATGCTCGAGCCGGGCGTCGGCTACATCATGCTGTCCGACTTCACGCACACCTCCAACCGCGAGCTCTACGAGGCGATCGAGAAGCTCGAGAAGCAGGGCATGAAGAAGCTCCTCTTCGACCTGCGCGGCAATCCGGGAGGCGTGCTCGAGCAGGCCGTCGACGTCTCCGACGTGTTCGTGCCCAAGGGCTCGATGGTCACCTATACGCGCGGCCGCACCGCGTCCTCCGCCCAGGAGTACTTCGCTCCCGGCGACGGCGCCCACTTCGACCAGCCCCTCGTCGTGCTCGTCAACCGGGGCTCGGCCTCGGCGTCCGAGATCGTCGCCGGCGCCATCCAGGACCACGACCGGGGAGTGATCGTCGGCCAGCGCACCTGGGGCAAGGGCCTCGTCCAGAGCGTCTACACCCTCTCCTACGGCGCGGGCCTGGCCCTGACGACCGCCCGCTACTACACCCCGTCCGGCCGCTGGATCCAGAGGGACTACAGCGACCTGCTGGCGTACGTGAACCCGGCCGATACGGACGGCTCCGCCGAAAAGGGCGAGGACGCGCCCAAGCCCAGCGCCGAGAGCGCGGTCTTCTACACCGACGCCGGACGCGTGGTGTACGCCCAGGGCGGCATCACGCCCGACGTTCTCGTCAAGAACGAGCGGGATTCGAAGCTCCTGCAGCAGCTCCTGGCGCGGTACGCGTTCTTCAATTTTGCGGTCGACTGGCTCTCGCGTCATCCCAAGATCGAGGAGAGCTTCACGGTGACGCCCGAGATCCGGGACGAGTTCTTCCGCTTCGTCGAGAAGTCCGCGAAGTACTCGACCGCCGAGGAGCTGCAGAAGGCCTACACCGAGGACGTCAATCGCAGCCTCGTGGATCTCGCGATCCAGACCGAGATCGTCAGCGCCCGCTTCGGCCCCGAGGCCGGGCGGCGCGCCTTCGCCGGCGGGGACCCGCAGATCCAGAAGGGGCTGACCCTCTTCGGCGAAGCGGCCCGCATCGCCGGGCTCCCCAAGAAGAAGCGCGAGATGGCGATCAAGGCCGGCCTCTAGACGGACCGGGGACCGGCGGCGCGCTCGCGCCGCCTCCTTCGCTTCCGTCCTGCTGCTCCGCCCGAGAGTGCGTGCGCCAGTCCTCGCCCTTCGGCAGGACGAGCTGGCAGCCGTGCAGCCGGAACGCGTCGGGGTCGCCGACGCCCGGCGGCTCGATGCCCTCACCCGCCAGGCGCCGCGCGGAGTCGAGAAGCTTCTGCCGGACCCGGATGATGCCGATATCGGAGGCGCCCAGGTGCTCCCGGGTGCGATCGACGATCGGGCCCATGCTTTCCTGGACCGCGGCGTCCTGGAGGGGCGGAGATTCCTCCAGGCCGCTGAAGTTGACGGACCGCTGGCGGCTCCGGTCGAGGCCGTAATCCGTCTCGCGGCCGGCGGCAAAACGGCCGCGTGAGAGCGGATCTTCGGACTCCTCGCGCCATCCGCTCGCCGGAATCCGAGTCTCCCGGGCCGCCGGAGCCCCGTCCCGCCTCCACACGAACTCCCAGACCAGCGTGTGGGTGTCGTCGAGGGGAACCCAGGCCTTGGCGCGGCGTTCCTCGCCGATGGCCGGCACGCTCGTGAAAACGGGCATCAGAAACTGCGTGATGCGCCAGTAGTGCCGGTCCCGGTCGTAGTCGCGGCGGGCTCCGATCGATACGCCGGCCGGAGTCTCGGCGATCTCGAGGACGGGCCGCGGGTCGCGAACCGCGATGTCTCGCAAGAGATCCTGCTCGTGAAATGCGACGCGCCGCTCGCCACCCTCTCCGAACCGGGAATGGAGCCAGCCCAGGTGGGCCGTGTCCACGTCGCCTTCGAGCGCCTGGACCCAGTTGCAGGCGCGCTGGTAGGTCAACGTCGAGCGCCGGTCCGGGGGCGCCTCGGCCCACCCGAGGCCCGGGAGAGCTGGAGGATCGTCGCGGCGCGGGCCCAGATAGGCCCAGAGCAGCCCGTTCTTTTCACGGCAAGGGTAACCGGCGGCGCGGACCCCCATCCGCAGCGGGCTTTCCGGAGGCTCCGTCGGCGTCTCCAGGCAGCGCCCGTCCACGTCGAACTTCCAGCCGTGGTACACGCAGCGAATCCCGTTCTCCTCGATCCGCCCGAAGAAGAGCGACGCTCTTCGGTGGGGGCACGCTTCGGCGAGAAGCCCCACGCGTCCGCCGGCGTCTCGAAAGGCCACGAGGTCCTCGCCGAGCAGGCGCACCCGCCGCGGAGACGCCTCCAGCGACCCCGACTCCATCAGCGGCAGCCAGTACTGCCGCAGGACCGCTCCCATGGGCGTCCCGGGCCCCACGCGGGTCAAAGAGGCGTTGTCTTCCGGCGTCACGGTTTGGGGCGGATTCTACGGGGAATCAGGCGGCCTTTCGCGGCTCCTGGGCGCCTCAGCAACCTGTGACGCTTCACGGGAGAGGGTCCCGAAGCGACTTCCCCTCTCTCTCCGGTCGGCCCGCGACGCGGGCCGCTCAGAGTCTGAGCCCCAAAAAAAGAGCCCCGCCTTACGGCGGGGCGAAGGTTTCTCGGGGTGCTCCCCGTTTGTGCCTCAGTGGTGCTGCGTGGTCACGTTGTTGTTGACCACGAACTTCCGCCGCCCGATCTCGCTCCGAAAGCCGCCCCGGTCGATCACGTAGATCACCAGGTCGTGGGCCGAGTCGGAGAGCTGCGTCGTGTCGAGGAAGAAGGAGAAGCCGACGCTGGAGACGCCGACCCGGAAATCGTTGGCCGGTACGTCGGGACGCGGCAGGCCGTAGACGGCGTTGCCGACGACGTGGCCGTCGACGTCGACCTGGATGGTCTGAGCGGCCTGGAAGTCCCAGGCCCAGCCGAAGACCTCGAACACGCCGTTGATGAACTGGTAGTCCGAGGGCGTGTCGATGTAGCCGAAGGCCGGCTGATCGCTGGTCTGGACGTCGCAGAGGACGTCGACCGAGATCGCGCCCATCTGGATGACGGTCTCTTCCTCGTCGCCGGCCCGGATCGCCAGGGTGTGCTTGCCGGCCGTCGTGTAGCCGACGAGCACCGGCAGGCCGCTGCTCTGGGGCGTCAGGACCGAGATCTGGCCGCTCTCCGCGTCCCGTCCCAGGAAGAACGAGAAGCTCCAGCCGGCGTTGTCGGCGTTGACGTAGCCCGAGTAGCTGCGGGCCACGTCGGGCCGGTTGATGCCGTAGCAGTTGGTCAGCGCGCCGCCGATCTGCGTGCAGTCCGAGCGGGTGTTCGCGACGATCTGGCCGTCGAGGAGGAGCTCGACGAAGGACACCTGGCCGCGATCGAGCGCCGAGCCGACGTCGAGCGCCCAACCGGCGACGACGTTGAAGAACGAGGGGAAACAGACGTCGGGCGTGCAGGGCGAGGGGAAACCGCCGGCCGCCCCGATGCAGAAGAGCGAGGCCTTGTCGAGCGGGAAGTCGATCCGGCCGAAGGGCGCCAGGTTCGATCCGTTGTTGACGATCTGGACGCGGCGGGAACCGAGGTCGCGCGTCGCGCCGTCCGTGTCGGTCGCGCGGACCGAGATGACGTGGATCCCGTTGATGAACTGGGACGTGTCGATGTTCGCGATGAAGCCGGAGTAGAGGGCCAGGGGCACGTCCGGGAAGGCCGCGGCCACGTCGGGGCGCGTCGTCCCGTAGTTCGCCGTGGAGGGCTCGCCGCGACCCACCGCGCCGGCGACGACGCGGCCGTCGACGAGGAAGTCGATGTGGTCGATGTCCACGTCATCGACGGCCCAGCCCGCGACCGGGAAGGAGCCGTTCGCCCCCTCGAGGCCGGCCGGACCGGGAATGTCGATGTAACCGAACGGCGCCTGGTTCTGGAGAGGATCGACGATCACGCTGACGTGAGCGACCTCGGTCACGTGCTGCGTCTCGGCCTCGCGCGCCAGAATCGAGACGGTGTGGGGACCGGCGCTGTAGTTGCGGGCGAAGACCGCGCTCAGAAACCCCGGGTTGGGAGTCGCGCTGTTGTAGTAGGTCGGGAAGATCTCGAGCACGTCAGGCCGTGGGAGAGTTATGTCCGCGTGAGTTGACCACCACGCCGTCGATCGCGACCTCGATCTGGTCGATCGCGGTGTGGTTGAGGACGAAGCCGGAGACTCGCACGATCCCCGTGACGGTCTGGCCCTCGACGGGGTAGTCGATGCCTCCGAACGGCTGAGCGGCAGCTCCCTTCGCCAGTAGACAGATCGACGACGCGAGAAGCGCCAGCAGCCGGGGCGCCTTCCTGAACATGCGCATTTCCTCCCGAAAATTTAAGAAAAGAATGTGAAAAATACGCTGGAAAGTCAAGTGTTGTCCCGCCTTCGCCTCATTTTTTAAGGCAAATGCGCTCGCGAAATGCTAAAACCAAGGAAGTGCCGGATCCGCGCCGCCAAGCCGCTCCCCCGACCCGAGGTCGGGACCGGTCGGAGCTTTCGGCGTTCGCCGTCCGCTCGTGATCCCAATCACCGCCGTGAAGAAGTGAAGAAGCTGCTGCGATCGCGCACCTTCCAGACGACCGTCTCGATCGTTCTCGGCGTCGGGCTGCTCGCGTTTTTCCTGTCCCGCGTTCCCCTCGCGGACATCGGGCGGCAGATCGCGGCGATCTCGCGCCCTGGCTGCTCACCGCCATCGCGCTCTCTTTGCTCGTCTTCGTCTTTCGGACCACGCGCTGGATCTGGATCCTGCGGCCCGTCGGCGAGGTGCCGTTCTTCCCGGCCTTTCGGGCGACGGCGATCGGTTTCGCCGCCAACACCGTGCTGCCGGCCCGCGCCGGTGAGGTGCTGCGGCCCGCGCTGCTGGCCCGGGAGCGCAGCCTCCCCTTCTCGGCGCTGCTCGCCTCGATCCTCTTCGAGCGGGTCCTCGACGCGCTCGCGCAGCTATCGTTCTTCGCCTTCGCCCTCGCCGGCCCGGACGCGTCGCGGATGGGCTCGCTCGGGTCCACACGGGTGCGGGTCCTCGCGGCGGCCGTGGCCGTCGGAGCCATCGTCGTGGCGCTCTTCGCCGTGGCGTGGAGGACGACGACGGAGCGCCTGGTCGGCCGCATGTTCCGGATCCTGCCGGAGCGTCTCCGCCCGACCGCCGAGCGCATCGCTCACACGTTTCTGGACGGCTTCGCGTCGCTGAAGACGCCCCGCCTGGCGCTCCTCGTCGGCGCGGGCTCGCTCGCGATGTGGATGGTGATCAACATCCAGATCTACTGCATCATGCGCGCGTTCGGGCTGGAGCTGCCGATCTCGGCCGCGTTCGTCGTGACGACGGCGGCGGTCCTGGGCCTCTTCGTGCCGACGCCCGGCGGCGTGGGCGGGTATCACGCGGCCGTCCAGTTCGCCCTCACCGACGTCTTCCAGGTTCCGATCGCGACCGCCACCGGGGTCGCCCTCATCGCCCACGCCGTGTCGTTCGTTCCGATCTCGATCATCGGATTCGGGCTGTTCGCCGCGAGCCCGGCGCGCCGGGAGGGCCTCTCCGGCCTCGTCAAACCCGCGCCCTGAGACGGCTTCTCGGGTAAGCTCATCCCGGATGAAGTGTCCCTTCTGCTCCGCCGTCGACGACCGCGTCGTGGATTCCCGGGAAAGCCGCGAGGGCGAGGTCATCCGCCGCCGCCGGGAGTGCACCGCCTGCGGACGGCGCTTCACCTCCTACGAGACCATCGAGGAAATCCCGTACATGGTGGTCAAGAACGACGGCCGGCGGGAGCGGTTCGACCGCAACAAGCTGCGCGCCGGCCTGGTCAAGGCCTGCGAGAAGCGGCCGGTCCCGTCCGTCGAGCTCGACCGGATCGTCGACGAGGTGGAGAATCTCCTCCACGACGCCGAGGAGCGCGAGCTCGCGACCACCCGGGTGGGGGCCGTCATCATGGACCGGCTCCGGGATCTCGACAAGGTCGCCTACGTCCGCTTCGCGTCCGTGTACCGGAAGTTCGAGGACGTCGACGAATTCATGAACGAGCTGAAGACCCTGATCGGCCGAGGAGAGAAAGTCACGTCATGAGCGACCCACGACCCTCGACCCTCGACTCTCGACTCTCCGCATGAAACGCACCGCCCGGTTCTACGGCCCGATCGTCGAGCTCTCGCGACTGCAGGGCGAGCTCAACCGCCTCTTCGCCGCGTTCGTCGAGACGAACAACTCGGTCGGCACACCCGCCGGAACGGCGTCCTGGGATCCCAACGTCGACGTCCTCGACGACGGCGAGACGATCCGCGTCCTCGCCGAGCTGCCGGGAGTCGAGGCCGCGGACGTCAAGGTGTCGATCCGCGGAAAGGTCCTGTTGATCCGCGGCACCAAGAAGGGCCGCATCCGGACGCGGGAAGGAATGCGTTTCTTCTGCATGGAGCGCTACTTCGGGGGCTTCGTGAAGTCGGTGCCGCTCCCCCGTCCCGTCAACTCGCATCATGCGAAGACGCGCATGAAGCACGGCATCCTCGAGGTCGTTCTCCCGCGCGTGCCGGACCTGCGCGAAAAGGAGATCGAAATCCCGGTGTCCTCGGAGCACGAGGAGTAGCGCGTGGCCGAGCTCGAAGAAAAAGAGGTCGCCCCCGCCGAACGGGAGTCCGATCTTCCGATCCCGGACATCCTTCCCGTCCTGCCGCTCAAGGACGTGGTCGTCTTCCCGTTCATCATCCTGCCGCTCTCGGTGTCCCGCGAGAAGTCCATCAACGCGGTGGACGCGGCCCTCGCCGAGCAGCGCATCATCATGCTGGTCGCCCAGAAGGACGCGCAGAACGACGCCCCGCGTCCCGAGGACCTCTACCCCGTCGGCACGGTCGCGGCGATCATGCGCATGCTGAAGCTCCCCGACGGGCGCATCCGCCTCCTCGTCCAGGGCCTCTCGCGGGCCCGCCTCGACTCGACGCTCGCCGAGGAGCCCTACATCAAGGCCAAGATCACGCGTCTCGAAGAGAGCGCGCCCAGCGACGAGCTCCCGCCCGAGCACGAGGCCCTCCTGCGGAGCGTCAAGCAGAACCTGGAGAAGTCGGTCTCGCTGGGCAAGAGCATCTCTCCGGAAGTGATGGTCATCGCCGGGAACCTCGACGATCCCGCGCGCCTGGCGGACCTCGCCGCCTCCAACCTCGACCTGAAGCTCGAAGAGGCGCAGAAGATCCTGGAATCGACGGATCCGATCGAGCGCCTGCGGCTCGTCAACGACAACCTCGCCAAAGAGATCACCGTCCTGACGATGCAGCAGGAGATCTCGACGCAGGCCCGCGGCGAAATGGACAAGTCGCAGCGCGAGTACTACCTCCGACAGCAGCTCCGGGCGATCCAGCAGGAGCTCGGCGAAGGCGAAGAGATCTCCGAAGAGCTCGACGCATTCCGCAAGGTCATCGTCGACAAGAAGATCCCGCAGGAGGCCGCGACCGAGATCGAAAAGCAGATCAAGCGGCTCGAGCGCAGCCATCCCGACTCCGCGGAGACGGCGATCATCCGCACGTATCTCGACTGGATGACCGGCCTTCCCTGGAGCAACGTTTCCGACGACTCCAAGGACATCGACCGCGCGCGCAAGATCCTGGACGAGGACCACTACGACATCGAGAAGGTCAAGGAGCGCATCCTCGAGTTCCTCGCGGTCCACGCCCTGAAGCAGAGCCTGAAGGGCCCGATCCTCTGTTTCGTCGGGCCGCCGGGCGTGGGCAAGACGTCGCTGGGCCGCTCGGTCGCCCGCGCCCTCGACCGCAAGTTCGTGCGGCTCTCGCTGGGGGGCGTGCGGGACGAGGCCGAGATCCGGGGCCACCGCCGGACCTACGTCGGCGCCATGCCCGGAAGGATCATCCAGGGCATCCATCAGGCCGGGACGTCGAACCCGGTGTTCATGCTGGACGAGATCGACAAGATCGGCGCCGACTACCGGGGCGACCCGTCCGCCGCGCTCCTCGAGGTCCTGGATCCGGAACAGAACTTCTCGTTCCGCGACCACTACCTCTCGGTGCCGTACGACCTGTCGCGCGTCCTCTTCATCGCCACGGCGAACGTCCTCGACCCCATCCAGCCCGCGTTTCTCGACCGGATGGAGGTGATCCGCCTCTCCGGGTACACGGCCGAGGAAAAGAAGGCCATCGCCCGCCGCCACCTGATCCCCAAGCAGATGGACGAGAACGGCATCACGGACGCGTCGATCGAGTTCACCGACTCGGGCGTCGAGAAAATCATCGAGGCCTACACGCGCGAGGCCGGCCTGCGCAACCTCGAGCGCGAGATCGGATCCATCTGCCGCAAGGTCGCCGTCTCGGTCGCCAAGGGCAAGGGCCGCCGTTACCGGATCAGCGGGGCTTCCGTGGAGAAGATGCTCGGTCCCGTAAAGCACTTCCGCGACGAGCAGCTCAAGCGGATCAGGTCGGCGTGGCCACGGGGCTGGCCTGGACTTCGGTCGGCGGCGACATTCTGTTCGTCGAGTCGCTCGCCGTCCGCGGCAAGGGCGGGCTGCGGCTGACGGGGCAGCTCGGAGACATCATGAAGGAGTCGGCGCAGGCCGCGATGTCCTACGCGCGCGCCCACGCCTCGGAGCTCGACATCAAGCACGACTTCTTCGAGACGCACGACGTGCACGTCCACGTGCCCGAGGGGGCCATCCCCAAGGACGGGCCCTCCGCCGGCATCACGATCGCCACCGCGATGATCTCGGCCTTCACCGGCCGCAAGGTGCGCCGGGACGTCGCGATGACCGGAGAGATCACGCTCCGCGGCGAGGTCCTGCCGATCGGGGGCGTCAAGGAAAAGGTCCTCGCCGCCCGGGCGGCCAAGATCACGACGATCGTCCTCCCGAAGATGAACCGGCGCGACGTCGTGCAGATCTCGCCGCGCATCCTGCACGGGATCACGTTCCGCTACGTCGACAACATGGAAGAAGTCCTGTCGATCGCCGTGATGCCGCCGGAGCCGCCTTCGAGCACCGAGTCCGAAGCGGCCGACAAGCCGCCCGAGAAGTCCGGCCGCGAGATCCCGGTCTCGGCTCCGGCCCGCCGCCGGGCGCCCTCCGCGCCGCGCGCGTGATCGCGGTGAGCACGGTGAGCGCGCGAAGACCGGATCGTCGAGAAGATCCGGGCCCTCGCGACGAATCCCCCGGGCCTCACGATCGGTCCCGGCGACGACGCGGCCGTCGTGGCCCGGGCGGCGGGCCTTCTGGCCGCGACGACCGACATGCTCGTCGAAGGCGTCGACTTCCTTCCGGGCGAGGACCCCGAACGGCTCGGCCGCCGGGCGGTGGCCGTCAACCTTTCGGATCTCGCCGCCATGGGCGCCGAGCCCGAGTTCTTTCTCCTCTCGATCGCCGTGCCGCCGGAACGCGGCGAAGAGGTGCCCCTCGGCATCGTGCGCGGCGCGATCGCCCGCGCGGCGGCCCACGGAGCGACGCTCGCGGGCGGAGACCTCTCGGCGGCGCCCCTTCTCGTCGTCTCGATCGCCTTCTGGGGACGGCCGGCCGGCGATCCGCTGACGCGTTCCGGCGCCTCCCCGGGCGATCTCGTCTACGTCACCGGTCATCCGGGCGACGCGGCCGCCGGGCTCCGGCTCGCCGCGGCGGTCTCGCCGGATGTTCCCGAGCTCGCGGCCGCCGACCGGCAGCGTCTCCTCGCCGCGTTTCGCGACCCCGAGCCCCGTGTCGCCTTCGGGGCCTGGCTCGGGCGCGAGCGCCTCGCCACGGCCGCAATCGATGTCTCCGACGGTCTCGGCCTCGACGCCGGCCGTCTCGCGCGGGCCTCGGGCGTTCGCCTGAGCGCTCGAACGCGAGCGCCTTCCGATCTCCCCCGCTCTGGCGGCTTTCGCCGCCGCGGCGGGCGTCGATCCGATCGAGCTCGCGGTCGGCGGAGGCGACGACTACGAGCTGCTCTTCACCGTGCGGGAGGCCGACGCCCCGCGGCTCGGCGAAAAGGCCGACGCTCTCGGGGTTCCGATCCGCGCGATCGGACGCGTGGGCTCGGGAAGCGGCGCCGTGCTGTCCGACTCGCGCGGAACGAGCGCGACATCGCGTCTCTCGGCCACGACCACTTCGAGGCCGCGCGATGACGGACGTGGTCGTGCCCCCGGAGCCCGGCACCGAGCCTCGAAAGCGACGGCTGTCGCTTCGGCGCCGCAGCCTCAAGCTGCTCCTGGATCTGATGGGGCGTCAGGAGTCGCCGGAGCGCGTCGCCGCGGCGGTCGCGCTGGGCGTCGGCATCGGCCTCTCGCCGTTCATCGGCTTCCACTTCCTGCTCGCGATCGTCCTCGCGTCGCTGTTCCGTCTGAGCCGACTGGACACGGTCCTCGGCTCGCTCGTGGGAAACCCCTGGACGCTGCCGCCCTTCTTCGCCGTCGGTTACCGGGTGGGACGGGCGCTCCTCGGCTACAGCACGACTCGCGTCCCGCCGCTCCAGTGGGAGCGCATCCTGCACCAGGACTTCTGGATCTCGTTCCGGGGTCCGGGGTTCCGGCCCCGCCTGACGTCGTTCCTTCTGGGCACGACGCTGCTCGCAGCTCATCCTCGCGCTGGCGGCGTACTGGATGATGCTCGGCGCTCTCCGCCTTTACCATCGCCGCTATCCCCGGGTCGCCGCGAGGGCCGCACTTCGGAGGGAACGCGCCGCCCGGCTGAAGCACGCGCACGAAACGACGCCTAAGGCCGCGCCTCCGGGCCCCGGGGATCGCGTCCACTGAGTTCCCAGGCGCGCAGGCCCTCGCGGGCCGCCGCCGACCGGGGCTCGATCGCCAGGGCCCGACGCCAGGCGTAGAGCGCGACGGGCCGGCGCTCCGCCGCGAGGATGAGCGCGAGCCGATACGCCAGCGGCAGCGAACGCGGGTTGTGGCGGAGACCGTCCCGGTACGCGCGCTCCGCCCCGGCCGTGTCGCCGAGGGCCTCCTTCGCGAGTCCCACGCCGAAGAACCCGTTCTCGTAGGTCGGCGCGATCCTCAGCGCCTCTTCGTAGGCGCGAAGCGACGCGCGGGGATCCCCGAGCTCGCGCTCCATCCGGCCTCGCCCCGCCCAGGCGTCCCAGTACCCCGGATAGATCTCGGTCGCCCGGACGTAGTGCTCGAGCGCGCGGCGCGGATGCCCGCGTCTGCGCCGACATGTAGGCATAGTCGTAGTGCGCCTTGGCGCTCTTCGGAGAGACGCGGAGCATGTTCGTGAAGAGCGCCTCGTCGCTGGCCCACACGGGATTGCGGACGATCGTGCGCATCGACAGAAGCAGGGTCGCGGCGCCGAGGACGGCGAGACGTCTCCGCGGCAGCGCGTCGAAGGCCGGGGCGGAACCGGCGATCCAGGAAGCCGCGATCAGGCAGAAGCCGGCCGACGGCAGGTAGGCGAGTCTTTCGGCGAAGATCGTTCCCGTCGGAAAGAGCAGGTTCGAGGTCGGCAGCGCCGCCACAGCCATGAAGAGAAAGCCCAGCGCCGGCAAAGACTTCTCGCGGAGCCTCCGGAGCGCCGCCACCCCGAGCAGCAGGAGCAATCCCGCCGCGGCCCAGGCCGCGGGATCCGCGAGGCCGAGCGGCCGGATGGACCAGGCCGACTCGTCCGACGAGAGCCGCAGCGGAAGCGCCAGCCGTCCGAGCGTCCGGACGAACACCGCGCAGGCATTCAAGCTCCGGACGAGCGGCGGAAGCGGCGCGAAGGGATTTTCGAGCTCGAAAATGCCGGTGCGTTCCGACTTCAGCGGCCCGCCGAGCACCCCGGAGCGGATCCAGAAGACCGCTCCCAGAACGAGGGCCGCGCCGGCGTAGAACGGGAGGCCGCGCGAGAACGCGGAGCGCAATCGCGGACCCAGCCCATTCGACATCCGACTCCTTGGAATCGGACGCCTTTGAATCGGGCGCCGACCACGCCAGAATCAGGAAGAACAGCGCCGGCGCGACCGCCGCGCTCTCCTTCGTGAGGTTGCCCAGGAAATAGAGCAGCAGCGCTCCGGCAAAGGCCCACCACCGCCTCGGTCCCCCGTCGACGAAACGCAGCGCGCAGAGCAGACATCCCAGAACCAGGGTCGCGGCGAGCGTCTCGCCTCGGCCGACGATGCTGGTCACCGCCTCGACGTGTACGGGGTGCACCGCGAAGAGCAGGGCCGCGCCGACGGCGACCGGCGGCGGAGCGAGGCGCAGGAGCAGCCGGGCCAGGAGCAGCGTCGCCGCGGCGTGCCACAGGAGATTGACGACGTGGAAGGGAACCGGATCTGCGCCGTGGATCCACCACTGCGCGGCGAACGAGAGCAGAAGCAGCGGACGGTAGGCCGTGCCGGTGCCCTTCGCGCCTCCGAAATACTGCGTGGTGAAGAGGTCGACGACGCGCTCGGGCGACCGCAGCCGGAAGTTGTCCCGGACGATCGCCTTGTCGTCGTAGGTGAATGCGCCGGTCAGCCCGTTGGCGTAGGCGAGAGCGCACGCGCCGAGCAGCAGGAGCGCCCACGGAAGCCGGAGGCGCCCGCGCGTCACCGGATCGAGTAGAGCTGGTTGCGGATCCGGCAGCCGGTCGGCGTCATCGCCAGCCCGCCGTCGGCGGTCTCCTTGAGGCTCCGGGGCATGGCCTCGCCGATCTTGACCATGGCCTCCACCACTTCGTCCATCGGGATCACGCTCTCCACGCCGGCGAGGGCCGTCTGCGCGCCCGCGAGCGCGAGCATGGCCGTGAAGCCGTTGCGCACGACGCAGGGCACTTCGACGAGGCCCGCGACCGGGTCGCAGGCCAGGCCGAGCGTGTTCTGCAGGGTCAGCGCCGCCGCATGCACGCTCATGGCCGGCGTCCCCCCGAGCAGGAACGCCAGGGCTCCCGCGGCCATCGAGGCGCCCACGCCCTGCTCGGCCTGGCAGCCGCCCGCCGCCCCGGACAGCTCCGCTTTGGCCGCCACCAGGGCGCCGAAGCCTCCGGCGACCACGAGCCCCCGGGCCGTTTCGACGTCCGAGAAACCGCGCTCCTCGGAGATCGCGAGCAGCGTGCCCGGGACCATGCCCGCGGCGCCGGCCGTCGGGGCGGCGACGATGATTCCCATGCGCGAATTCTCCTCGAGCACGGCGATCGAGTAGGCGATCGCCCGCGCGACGAGACGGCCCCCGGCGATGTCGCCGTCGCGGGTGAACTCGATGACCTTCTTCGCGTCGCCGCCGACGAGGCCCGAGAAGGACTTCCCTCCCGCGAGACCCCGGCGAACCGAGTCCTTCATGATCGCCCATCGGTCGAGGAACGTCTCGAACACGCGCTCGGCGGACAGGTCGCGCTCCGCCGCTTCCTGCTCGAGGAAGATCGCGTCGAGGGGCTTCCCGCTCTCCTCGGCGACGGCGAGCAGATCGGCGAAGGATTCGAGCTGAGGCATGGACGGTCTCCTATGTGATCGGGGCGCCGCCGGCTACGCGATCGAGCACGTGCACGCGGTGGATGCCCGGCATCGCCTTGAGGGCGTCGACGTCGTCCGCGGGGAGCGGCGCATCGAGATCGATGCGCATGAACGCCTGCTCCCCTTTTCCCCGGCGCAGGACCTCCATCGACGCGATGTTGATGCCGCGGCGACCGATGATCTCGGAAGCGCGCATCACGACGCCGGGCCGGTCCTCGTAGAAGAGCAGCAGGCAGGGATCCTTGGCCGACAACGCGACGGGAAAGCCGTCGACCTCGCGAATCTCGATCATGCCTCCGCCCGTCGACGCGCCCAGGATCGAGATGGCACGCGTGGCCCCGCGCAGGTGGATCGCCACGCTGTTCGGGTGGGCCTCCGGCCCCATGTTCCTGGGCTTCAACTGGAAGGCCAGGCCCCGTTCCCGGGCCAGATCGAGCGCGTCCTTGATCCGCGCGTCGTCGACCTCGAACCCGAGCGTGCCCGCGACGAGCGCGCGGTCCGTGCCGTGGCCGCGCATCGTCTTCGCGAACGCCGAGTGGAGCTCGAACCGCGCCTCGACGGGCTCTTCCTCGAGCAGCGCGCGGGCCACGCGGGCCAGCCGGCAGGCGCCGGCGGTGTGGGATGACGACGGGCCCACCATCACGGGACCCACGATGTCGAGGAGCGAGATCACGGGGGGAGTATAGGTCGAGATGTCGAGAGTTGAAGGTTCGAGCGGAGATCCAGCGGCTCCCACGCTCAACCTTCAACACTCGAACGCTCAACCCTTCTTCGCCTCGCACCTTCAGCTCCCGGATCAGGTACAGCAACGCCTGCCGCGACAGTCCCAGCTCTCTCGCGGCCCGGCTGCGATTTCCTCCGGCGCGGTCCAGCGCGTCGGCGATGAGGTCGCGCCGGTGCGCGTCCACGCGGGCGCGATAGCCGCCCGGCCGGGACGCCGCGGCGCGGACGGGCCGCACGCACTCCGGCAGCATCTCCAGCGTCACGAAGGACGCGGCGTCGCAGAGCGCCACCGCCTGCGCCATGGCGTTCTGCAGCTCGCGCACGTTGCCCGGCCATCCGTGGGACGCGATCGCCGCCGCGGCCTCCGGGGAGAGCGACAGGGCGCCCTTCCCGTAGTCGCGGGCGTAGCGCTCGAGAAAGTACCGCGCGAGAAGCAGCGCGTCCCGGCCGCGCTCGCGCAGGGGCGGCAGCCGGATCACCGCAACGTGGAGGCGGTAGAAGAGATCCTCCCGGAAGCGCCCGGCCTCGACGTCCCGAGCCAGGTCGCGCGACGTCGCCGAAACGACGCGGACGTCGATCGGACGCGGGCGGTTCTCGCCGACGCGCCTCAGCTCCCGTTCCTGGAGCGCCCGCAAGAGCTTGACCTGCAGGGCCGGGTCGAGATCGCCGATCTCGTCGAAGAAGATCGTCCCGCCGGCAGCCTCTTCGAGCAGTCCCCGGCGCTCCTTCTCCGCTCCGGTGAATGCGCCCCGCGCATGGCCGAACAGCTCGCTCTCGAGGACGCCGCCAGGAATCGCCGCGACGTTCACGGCCGTGAACGGGCCCGCCGAGCGGCGCGAGAGGCGATGAATCGCTCGCGCCACGGCTTCTTTTCCCGAGCCCGACTCGCCGAGGATCACGACGGTGACGTCCTGAGGCGCGAATCGATTCAGCCGGACGTAGGGCTCCTCCATCGACGCGTCGCCGGTCACGATCCCGAGCCGCTTCCACTCGTGGACCACGGCTCGCCGGCGGAGAGCCGGGGGATTCCGCGTCTTCGGCGTTCCGATCAGGTTGTTCCGATACAGGAGCGTCTCGAGAAGCAGCGCGACGGACGCGAGGACTTCGCGCGGCGGCGCCGGATGGAGCGCGATCGAGAAGCGGGCCGCGCCGGCTTCGAGAGGATGCCAGGCGGCGCCCTCCGCCGAAGGCAGGCTCCCGAACGCGAGAACCTCGCGGCCCTGCGCGTCCCGGACCGCGAGACCCTCGAGGCCCAGGCGGCCGAGCGCTCCATCGAGAGTCGGCGTCTCGCCCGAGAGAACCGCGAGCACCGCGGCGCGCAGGGGTCGAAGCGAGTCGCTCCGAACCTCGGCCGGAGGCGGACCGAAGACGCGCGCGGCGAGCTCGGCGCCCCCGGATTCCCGGAGGCAACGCGCCGCGCGTTCGCGCCAGCGCGCGGGGATCGCCGCCTCCGAAAAGAGCCGCGTCCACCGCGCCACCGTCTCGGAGGCGGCATACGGGTCGCGCGCGAACAGACCTTCGAGCTCGTCCCAGGCGGCGCGCGGCGGGCCGCCGGAGCTCCGCCAGGCCGCCTCGGCGAGACGCTCCCGGGCGAGCCGCTCCCGGTCGCATCGATCCGAAGGCGCCGCCGCGGCAAGCTCCCACGCGGCCACGCGCGGCGTCGGTGTCGCCCTCGTAGAGTCGGCGGTCGCCCTCTTCCAGCCACAGCTCGCCGATCTCGAGCCGGTCGGAGACGGCGTCGGCGACACGCCGGGCCTCCGCGTTTTCGCGCGCGGCGTCGGCGAGAAATCCCCGCCGCAGGGCCAGCCGGCTCCCGTGGTGCAGCGCGACGAGCAGACGCATGTCGTCTCGCTCTGCCCGCGCGCTCCTCGCGAGCGCCGCGATCTCCGACGTCGCCTCGTCCCAGGCGCATCGGTTCACGAGGATCTCGACCCGGTTGCCCCGGGCGATACGGAGAAGATCCTCGCGTCCGGCGGAGGCCGCCGCCGCGAGCGCGCTCTCGAGGGCCCTCTCGCATTCGGCCGTTCGCCCGGAGTGGTACAGCGCGGCGGAGAGATCGAGAGCCAGCGCCGCGCGCTCCGCGGGATCCGCCGCCGAAGCCGCCATCGCTTCCTCGAAACGGACGATCGCCCGCGCGTGCTCGCGGCGGTCGAGCAGGCCGCGCGCCTCCTGGGAGAGGAATCGCGCGGCGAGCCCGTCGTCGCTCCGCGCCGAGGGCGATCGGCCGAACGGACTCGTAGACTGCGGACTCCTCCTCGAGGCGGCCCGCCAGCGCGAACACCCGCGCTCGGGCCAGCGCCGTCTCCACGGCGTCTTCGACGGGGAGGACTCGCCCGAGCCGCTCGGCCTCGTCGAGAAGCGCGAGCGCGCAGTCCACGCGGCCCTCTCGCGAGAATCCGGCGGCGCCGAGACGCAGGGCTCGCACCGATTCGGCGGCCGGCGCTTCGGGATGCATCCGGCGAAATTCCGCCGCCCGCCGCGCCGCCTCGCCCGGTTGGCCCTGCATGACCGCGATCTCGGCCGTCGCGCAGCCGGCACCGGCGCCGCAGCCCGGCATCCGCGTCCAGGGCCCGGACGACCCGCTCGAGACGCCCCTTCGCCTCGGCCGGGCGCCCGCCGACGATCTCCCGCTCGGCCTCGATCGCTTCGAGCCAGGCGGGCGCCGGGACGCCCGATGCCCCGAGGCGCGCCGCGAGATGCGCGGCAAGGGAAAACCACGCGACCGCCGGCCGGTTCGGGAATGCGGCCACCCAGCTCTCGGCCTCGCGCAGCGCGACTCCGGTCTGGCCCTCCTCGAGCAGGCGCTCGATGCGCAGCCCCGGATCGCGCGAGGCGAGATCTTTTTCGCGCCGCGTCGGGGGCGCGACAGGCGTCGCCGAGGGCACGGCTTCGAAGAGAGCCGGAGGCAGCGGCGCGTCGCCCGTGGGGTCGGCCGCGAACGCGGCCCAGAAGCTGCCTCCGAGCACTCCCCGGATCAGCGAGCGCGCCCGATGAGGGTGCGACGACGCGGCGGCCGAGAGTCCCTCGTAGAACCGGACCGAGCCGGCGAGACTTCCGCAGGGAACCCAGGCCGCTCGCCGCCATTCCGCCGGGGAGTCGGGAGCCGGAAGGGCTCCCGGAACGACGATCACCTCGAGATGGCCGTCCGAACGAGAGCGAGAGAGCGATCGCAGAGATGTCTCGCGGCCTCGAACGCGCGGCGCGAAACCGGGTCCCACGTCTCGGGCTCCACGGCGATCCAGCTGGGCGCATCGCCTCGAAGTCATCTTCGCGAGGGACCGCAGGCGGCGGGCCGCATCCGCCGGACCATCGGCCGGAGGGAGGAGGCGCAACGCGCCTCCGGGGGTCAGCGGCGAGCTTCCCGCTTCGAAGAGGCGCGGCG
This sequence comes from uncultured Acidobacteriota bacterium, assembly GCA_963749265.1. Taxonomy (GTDB): domain Bacteria; phylum Acidobacteriota; class Thermoanaerobaculia; order UBA5066; family Gp7-AA6; genus DAHUXD01. The sequence continues at coordinate 270,389 of CAVVML010000013.1, forward strand.
CCCGGCCTCGCAGGATCGCCCGCGCCTTCTCGGCGAGCGCCCGCGCCCGAGGGCTGCGCAGGGCTTCGGACGCGAAACCCAGGCAGCGCTCGCGCGCCGTCGCGGCCTGCGCCGCCGCGAGCTCCGGAAAGGCGCGGAGGACCGAGGCGACCCAGTGCTCGGGTCGCTTCCACGTCGCTTCGGAAGCCTCGAGGGCCGCGGCGAGGTTTCGGGCGCCTTCCGGAGAAACGCCGGCCGCTCTCCCCCGCGAACAGACGCCGGACCACGGCACGGAGCGCCTCGGGCGACGGCGCGTCCGCGGCGGCCGGTGCGCGGACGGACGCCGGCGTGCGTGTCAGCCAGAATCGGGCCGCGCCGCCATCACCGTCCCAGGCGGCGTGCTCGAAGTCCTCGAGCGACAGCAGGAAATCCGCGCGCGCCGAAGAAGGCCGCGGCCGCCGCGGCCTGCAGGAGCAGCGCCGCTCGCGCGGGCCGTGGAATTCGCGCGGCCGAAAGCGGGCGACCGCCGCCCGGCAGCGGCGCGCGCCGCACGAGGAGCTCGTCTCCGACGGGATCCTCCGAAAGAGCGAAGTCCTCTACCGGAAGGAGCGTCTCGTGCTCGAGGGCCGCGAATTCGAGCCATCTCTCGCGGCAGAGAGCGATGCGGAACCTCTCGGGGGCGTCGTCGGCACGCGGCGTCGGCACGAAATCATGTCGCCTTCTGCTTTCTTATTGTCGCGAACGTGTCCCCGTTCCGCGCTCAACGCTCAACGCTCAACGCTCAACGCTCAGGATCAACGACTCCGCTAACGCGGAGCCGCTCGAGATCCCGAAAGAAAGACGGGTACGACTTCGACACGCACGCGGGATTCTCGACGAGGAGCGAAGGGAGTTTCAGGGCGAGGATCGCGGCCGCCATGGCCATACGGTGATCCCGATGCGTCGGCAGCCGCACCGACGATCCTGGCCTCGGGCGCGGCCGGGCCGGCGACGACGAGGGCGTCGCCCTCCGCCACCGTGTCCGCTCCCGCCGACGTCAGGATCTCCGCCAGCGCGCCGAGGCGGTCGCTCTCCTTGAGCCGCAAGTGGCCGACGCCGTCGAAGCGGCTCCGGCCTTCGGCGAGCGCCGCCACGGCGGCGAGCGCAGGCACGGCGTCCGGAAATTCGCTGGCGCGGACGGAGACCGGCCTCGGGGCCCGTCCCGGAGCCGACGCTTCGATGCCGTCCTTCGATCCGGCGAGGGCGAGGCCCATCGATTCGAGCACCGGCAGGGCGCGGGCATCCGCGTCGGCCGACGGCCACCGCAGGCCGGTGAGGCGTATCCGGCCGCCGACGGCGGTGACCGCCGCGAGCAGCGGGACGGCGGACGAGTAGTCTCCCGGGACGTCGTATCTCGAAGCGAGTGCGGACCCGCGGCGGACACGGATCACACCGCCGTCCTCGGTCACATCGTGCCCCAGGTCGCGCAGCGTCTGGACCGTCATGCCCACGTACGGCGCCGAAGCCACTGCGCCGGCGGCCCGCACGGCGAGGCCGCCGTCGACCGCGAGGGCCGCGAGGAGGAGCGCCGAGAAGAACTGGCTGGAGCGTGAGGCGTCGACGGTGATCGTTCCGGAGGCGAGCGAGCCGCCTTCGATCGAGAGCGGGAGGCATCCTTCGCTGGCCGGCGTACTCGATCCGCGCCCCGGCGCTGCGGAGCGCATCGACGAGCTCGCCGATCGGACGCTCGCGCAGCCGGGCGGATCCGGTGAGCGCGAATCGCCCCGGGACGGCGGCGGCGGCAGCAGCGAGGAAGCGCGCCGCGGTCCCGGAATCGCCCGCGTCGAGAGCCGCCGGACGACGACCAGCGGCCGGGCCGGAAAGCGGACCGCGGACCGCCAGGACTCCGCGGACCTCCGTGATCTTCGCTCCCATCGCCGCGAGGCATCGCCGCAGCGCCGCCGTGTCGTCGCTGTCGAGAGGTCCTGCGATCTCGAGGGCCTCCGAGCTCAGCGCTCCGGCCAGGAGAGCGCGATTGGTGGCGCTCTTCGACGCGGGGACGCGCAGCTCCCCCGCCATCTCCCGCGCCGGCGGAATCGCGAGGTAGTCCGTCATGCCGCGGCGAACGCCCGAGCTAGAGAGAGACGAGCGACGTGGATCCGTCGTCCGCGATCTCCATCCAGCGCCGCTCTTCGACGAAGGCCGGGAGGATCTCGACGCGACCCCCGTCGACGCGCTCGCTCCAGGACTTGTGGAAGTGGCCGAGAAGCAGGACGTCGATCCCCGAGCGGAACCGGCGCGCCGCGAAGTCGCGAATCATCTCCACCGGAAGCCGCGACTTGTGCTTGAAGTTGGAGCGATACAGGCGCGCCTCCACCTTCCAGACCAGACGGTTGCCCGCGCCTTTCGGGACGACGCCGATCGCGGCGCGGGAGAGCGGGTTCTTCGAGAGGAAGCGCCAGAAGCGGTACGGGATGTCCTTCTCGTTCAGGAGGTCGCCATGCGTCGCGAGAAAGCGGACGCCGCCGGCCTCGAAAACCTCCTCGTCGCAGACCCGGCCGAAGTCCTTCTCGACGTAGCTCCCGCGCAGAAAGAAGTCGCGGTTGCCCTCGACGTAGGTCACGGGGACGCCGTCGGCCGCCAGCCGACGGACCGTGTCGAGGAAGCGGGCGATGGCCGGAGTCTCGAATTTCGGGTGGGCGATGAAGAAGTGGAATATGTCGCCGAGCAACGTGATGCGGCTCACTCCTCGCCGGCGGGCGGCCTCGAGGGCCTCGAGAAACGGCCCTTCGTCGCCCGGCCGGCGGCCGACGTGACAATCCGCGAACACGGCGCGCATCGTCCTTAAGATACCGCGTGGCGAAATGGCGCCCCGCGACCGCCGCGGAATGCCTTAAGCTCGTCGGTTCCCAATCGCGAGGCGAACGAAGAACCTTGAACACCCGGCTCATCGCGGCGGCGCTCCTCTGGACGGCAGTGCTCCCCGCGCGCGCGGTCTCGCGGGTGGTCGAGCCTGCGAGTGCTCCGCGCGCCGACGCTTCCGTCCTCGCCGCGCTCCGGCGGGGCGACGCGACGCTCGACGTTCTCGTCGGAGTTCGGGAGGCCGCGCTCTCCGCGCGAGCGCATTCCGCGGCGCGACGCGGAGAGCCGCCTCGAGGCCCAGCGGCGGATCGTCGCCGCGATGCGCCCCGGAACCGTGCGTCTGCGCCGCCAGTACACCGGCTTCTCCGCCTTCGCGGCGCGAGCGACAAGGGCGGCCGTCCTCGACGCTCGCGAGCCGTTCCGACGTCGCCTGGGTCACGCTCGACGCGGTCCGGTACGCCTCGGAGACGGAGCCGCAGGCCGCCCAGCGGCTCATCCGATCGAGCGACGCCAACGCCCGGGGGTCGACGGCTCGGGTCAGACGATCGCCATTCTCGACACCGGGAGCCGACTACCACGCTCCCGGCCTCGGCGGCGCGGCGTTTCCGAACGCGAAGGTCATCGGCGGCGCCGACCTCGGCGACGACGACGCGGACCCCATGGACTGCGAGGGCCACGGCACGTCCGTGGCGTCGGTCGCGGCCGGCCCCGCCGGAGTCGCGCCCGCGGCCCGGATCGTCGCGCTGAAGATCTCCCCGACCACGAACTGCGGAACGGCCCAGGACTCCGACATCCTGGCCGCGATGGACTGGGTGCTCGCCCATCGCGAGGAGTTCGACATCGGTACGGTCAATCTCTCCTTCGGCTCGACGCCCTTCGACGGACTGGACCACGGCTACTGCGACGCGGAAATTCCGCAGTACGCGGCGGCGGTCGAGGCGCCTGAACGCCGCCGGCGTCGTGCTGACGGCGGCGGCCGGCAATGAAGGCGTCACGAACGCCATCTCGGCGCCGGCCTGCCTCTCCGGGGCGTTGGGGGTCGGCGCGGTCTATCCCGATTTCTTCACGTCGGTCTCCTGGGGCGCCGGAGGAAACGGGTTCTGCGAGGATCACTCGGTCGGGCCCGATTCGATCGTGTGCTTCTCCAACTCGGCTTCGAGCCTCGCCCTCCTCGCGCCCGGAGCCTTCTGGAACGTCGAGACGCTCGGCGGCGCCGCCGAGGAGTTCCACGGAACCTCGGCCGCGGCGCCCGCCGTCGCCGGCGCCGCGGCGCTCCTGCGTCAGGCGCGGCCGGGCCTGTCTCCTTCGGCGGTCGCGAGCATTCTGCGCGCCACGGGCCGGCCCGTCTCCGACGACCGCAACGGCGTTCTCGCGCCGCGCGTCGACGTGCTCGCGGCGATCGACCTTCCCGACGAGGCTTTCGGCGCGTTCGACGGGACGCCGGTGGCGTTGCCCGACGGCACGTCCTCAGCCGTGACGGCGACGGCCGCGATCTCGGGCTTCTCCGGCAACCTCGCGAGCGTCGCGGCGGTGGTCGAGATCGAGCACGACGACCCCCGGCAGATCGTCGCGACGCTCGTCGGCCCGGACGGCACCCGCGTGCGCCTGCACGACCGGACCGGATCTCCCGGACGGCCCATCAACGCCATCTACGGACGCACGCTCGGCGCCGCCCAGTCGCTGAAGGCCTTCGAGGGGAAGCCGGCGAACGGGACCTGGACGCTCGAGGTGACCGACGAGGTCCCCGGTGTGGAGGGCCGCATCCGCAACTTCGCCGTCCGGCTGACGGAGGGTCAGCCCGCGGTGGCGATCCCGCGGAACACCGCGGCTCGAGTCCTTCCCGTCGTCGGGCGGGTCCAGGGAACGAAGTTCTTTCTGTCCGACGCGCGGGTGTTCAACCCGGGCGACGCGCCCAACACCCTCTCGCTCTTCTACGTTCCGCAGGGCGCGAGCGGCGCGCAGGCGGTCCGGGCGACGCGCACGGTCGCGCCCGGGGAGGTCCTCGCCCTCGACGACGTGATCGGCTCGGAGTTCGGATACGACCAGTCGATCGGCCAGATGACGGTGACCGGCTCCGACCCGGGCTTCCTCGCGACGAGCCGCGCGTATACCCGAGGCGGCAACGGCACGTTCGGCGTCTTCGTTCCGTCCTTCGAGACCTCCGAGGCGATCGGGCCCGGCGAGACGGCGACGGCCAACGGCCTCTCCAAGGGCCCGCTCTGGCACACGAACGCCGGCTTCACGGAGGTCTCGGGCTCCCCCGCGGCCGTCCGCATGGATCTCTACGGCTTCGACGGCCGCCTCCTCGCCTCGGCCACGCGCGGGGCGCCGGCCAATGGCAGCGTCCTCGTGACCGACATCGTCTCGGACCGCGGCCTCGGCGCCACGCCCAACTTCCGCATCGACTACACCGTCGTGAGCGCGGGCGGCCGCGTCGTGCCTTACGCGACCTTCGTCGACGACACGACCGGCGACGGGGTGTTCGCGGCGGCGCAGCGCGTGCCTCTCTCGTCGGACGACATCGTGATCGCCCAGGCCTCGCATGCCACCGGAGCGAACTCGGACTTTTTCCGTACGGACCTGTACGTCACGAACGTCTCGGGCTCGCCGGCGACGTTCACGATGACGCTCCTGCCCCGCGTGGTCCACGGGCCTCCCCCGGACCCCGCGACCGTCACGCTCGCCGCGGGGCAGACTCTCGAGGCGGCCGATGTCCTGCCGACGTACTTCGGGATCGGGGATCCGTCCGCGGCCGGTGTGCGGATCCACCCGGCGGGCCCGGCGCGCCTCCGGGTCTCGAGCCGCACGTACGTCGAGAAGTTCGGCGGAACGTTCGGATTCTCGATACCCGGAGTCCCGGTCGCCCGCGCCATCGGAGCCGGAGAGGGTTTCGCGACGATTCTCCAGCTCGACCAGACCTCCGCGGCGAACGGGTTCCGCTCCAACGTCGGGTTCGCCGAGATCTCGGGCGCGGATGCCCTCGTCCTCATCGAAGTGCTGGGCACGTGACGGCCCGAACCCGATCCACGCGAGGTTCCTGCGCCCCGTCGCCGGGGGGCAGTTCGGTGCAGTTTCCCCTCAGCGACTTCCTGACTTCGGCCGGCGGGCGCAACCTGTACGTGCGCTTGAGCGTCGAGAGCGGCGCCGGCCGGATCCTCGGCTACGGCGTTTCGATCGACAACATTTCGGGAGACGCGATCTACATCCCCGCCGAACCCATAGAATAAAAGGGATGTCTCCGGATCCTAACCGGCCCTCGGGCGTCCTGAAGCCCTGGCAACGCCGCCTCTACGGGCTCCTCCTCATCCCTCTCGGACTGATCGCGGCGAACTCCATCTTCATCGCGGCGTTCACCCGCGACACGGCGTTCTTCTACGCGATGCTGCTCCTGCATCTCACGCTGGGCGCGCTCATCGCCATTCCGTTCTTCGTCTTCGCCGTGACCCACGCCAAACGGATGATCCGGATGTGGAACAAGCGCGCGAAGTACGCGGGCCTCGCGATCTTCACGCTGGCGATCGTCTGCGTTTCGACCGGCGTGTTCATGATCTTCCGCGGCGCGACGCTCGCCAACCGCGCGATCTGGGTCGCCCACGTCGCCTCGGTTCCGCTGGCCCTCGTCGCCTTCATCCTCCACCGCCGGGCCCACACGCACCAGCTCCAGTTCCGCCGCCTCTACGCCTGGGGCGGCGCCGTCGCCGTCTTTCTCGCGGCGATGGCGGTCCTCGCCAGGCTCGAGAAGCCGCCCAGGCGCATCGTGAACGTCAACGGCGATACGGTCTTCTACCCCTCGTCCTCGGAGACGTTCGACCAGGGCCTGCTCGACGGAAAGAAGCTCGCGGCCAACGACTACTGCAAGAGTTGCCACCCCGACTCGTTCCACCAGTGGGAACGCTCCGCGCACCGCTTTTCCTCGTTCAACAACCCGTTCTACCGCAAGAGCGTCGAGCTCATGGCCGACCAGGTCGGCCGCGAGACGAACGAAGTGGTGCTCCGGCTGCCACGACCCGGTCGTCCTCTTCACCGGGCAGATGGGCGCGGCGACGCAGGCCTCCTTCTCCTACGACTCCTGGGAGGCCCAGCAGGGGCTGACCTGCATGTCCTGCCACTCGATCGCCGAGGTCAAGGACACCAGCGGCAACGGGGCCTACGTGATCGAGGAGTCGAAGCAGTACCCGTTCGCCTTCTCCGACAACGCGGCGCTCGCCGCCGTCAACCGCCTCCTCATCCGGATGGAGCCATCGCTCCACCGCAAGACCTTCATGAAGCCGTTCATGCGGACGCCCGAGTTCTGCTCGACGTGCCACAAGGTCGCGCTGATTCCGGCCCTGAACGGCTACCGCTGGCTCCGCGGCCAGAATCACTACGACACCTGGTACGACTCGGGCGTCTCGGGACGCGCCGTCCGGTCGTTCTACGACCCGCCCAAGGCCAAGGCCTGCCGCGACTGCCACCTGCCGGACTTCAAGTCCGCCGAGTTCGGCAACAAGAACGGGTACCTCCACGATCATCTCTTTCCGGCCGCGAACACGGCCCTGCCCTTCATCCGCCAGGACGCCGCGACGCAGAAACGGACCGAGGATTTCCTGAAGGACAAGGTGCTGACGGTGGATCTGTTCGCCGTGCGGCGCGAGAACGGCGAGCTCGTCGTGCTCGGCGAGATGCCGTCCGGCCGTCGTCCGGCCCGGCGAGACCCTCGACGTCGAGGTCGTCGTGCGCACGCGCGGCATCGGGCATCCCTATACGAACGGCACCGCCGACTCGAACGAGACCTGGGTCTCTCTCGAGGCTGCGGCGGATGGACGCGGCTTCTTCGCGAGCGGCGTTCTCGACGAGACCGGACGCCTCGACGCGGGCGCCGACCGGCTATGGACGCTCGTCATCGACGAGAACGGCGGCCACATGGATCGCCGCCAGCCGCAGGACATCCGCGTGCCGCTCTACAACAACGCGATCGGGCCGGGCGCCGCGCGCGTCGTCCACTACCGGATGACGGTCCCGAAGGACGCGAGGGGATCGGTGACCCTGTCCGCGGGGACCCACTACCGCAAAGTTCACGCGCGACTACACGACGTTCTCGCTGGGCGCGGCGCATCCGTCGCTGCCCGTGACGACGCTGGCCAGCGACGCGGTCGACGCTGGCGGTCGGACGGCCTCCCGCGTCCGGTCTCCCGACGCCGGCCCCGCGCGGCAACACCGATCCCCTCTGGCTGCGCTGGAACGACTACGGCATCGGCCTCTTCCTGCAGGGCGACCTGAAAGGCGCGGCGGCCGCGTGGACCAGGGTCACGGAGCTCGCCCCCGATAAGCCGGACGGGCCCCTCAACCGCGCCCGCGCCGAGATCGCCGAGGGCCGGCTGCGGGACGCCAAAGAGTCGCTGGCCGAGGCCGAGCGACGGCGGCCGGGCTGGGGCAAGACGGCGTTCTTCCGGGCGATCGTCTCGAAGGACGAAGGCCGTCTCGCGGACGCCGAGAAGGATCTCGTCGCGGTCCTCGAGAAGTTTCCGGTCGATCGGGTCGCCTGGAACAACCTCGGCCTCGTCTACTGGCTGGACGGAAAGTTCCCCGAAGCGATCGCCGCTTACGGGAAGACCCTCGCGATCGATCCGGAGGACTTGAACGCGCATTACAACCTGATGCGCGTCTACCGGGCCACCGGCGACCGGAAGAACGCCGAGATTCACGACGCGGCCTACCGCAAGTTCAAGGAGGACGAGTCGATTCGCGCGGTCCCCGGCAAATTCCGCCTCGACAACCCGTTCGCCAACCGGGAATCGCTGCCGATTCACGTCCACGCCGAGGCCGTGCCGCCACCGGCCTCCGCCGCGGATTGGATTTCGTCCGCTTCGATCGGACCGAAGGGCTACGAGACCGACCACGGTTACCTCACGCGCGCGCATCCACCCGTGCCGAGCGAGCAGGATCAGTGGTCCTACGTGTCGGCGCATCGGAGCGCGCCTCCGCCGTCCGCGCCGCGCGTTTCGTCGGCCCCCTGACTTTTCGCGGCGACGCACAATCGTGCGCGTCGGCAAGAAATCGCGGTTGCACGCGATCATTACGATATAGATTGATGTCGACGGGGCGTCTAAGTCCGATGCCGTCGATCGCAGAGTCCCGACCGCGGGCGTGATCGATGAGCGATTTGGGAGAAACCGACGATCGTCGAGTTCTTGGGTGAAGCCGCAGCGGTTCGTCCGGAGAAGCCGGCACGAAGACGGCCCCCGACACGAGGGCCGCCCGATGGGAGACACCGGGCGAAACTTCGGGCGGCGCCCGGGACCAATTCATCCGCCTGATCCTTAACAAGGAGAACCAACGATGGCGATGAGAAAGAGAGTCGCGAGGAGGCGGGTGCGAAGGGCCGTGCGCAGAGTCCGCAGGGCCAGGCGCGTCGCGAAACGGGCTGTGGCCGGCCGCGGAGTTCGGAAGGCCGTGGCTCGCCGGCGGCTTCGCCGGATCGTCCGGAGGGTCGCACGCCGCCGCGTCCGGAGGGGCGCTCGGGTTCGCCGGGCCGTCGTCCGGAGGGCCGTGGCTCGCCGCGGAGTCAAGAGAGCCGTCGCGCGCCGCGCCGTCAAGCGAGCGGTCGTGCGCCGCAGAGTCAAGAGAGCCGTCGTGCGCCGCGGAGTCAAGAGAGCCGCCGTGCGCCGCGGCGTCAAGAAAGCCGCCGTGCGCCGCGGAGTGCGGAAGGCCGCGGGCCGCCGGGCCGTGAAGAGGACCGCAGTTCGCCGGGTCGTCCGGGCCGCGAAGAAGAAGCAGGTCGCGGCGGATCTGGGGTTGACCTCGCCGATGTTCCAGTCGAGCTAGCGGCGCCGTATCGGCATCCGTGAAGGCAATCTGTCGCCGCCCGGGCGGCAGATTGCCCCACCCGGATCGCGGCTAAACTCCCCTCCCGTGAGGCGCCTGCCGCGAATCGCCAGCCTTCTCTGCCTCGCGTTCGCGTGTCGCCGCGACGAGAAAGTCGCCGTCGCTCCAAAGCCGACGCCCGTCACCTGCGCCTCCCGCGATCGCGTTCGCCGAGAAGGCCGCGGCGATGGGCATCGATTTCACGCACGTCAACGGCGCTCGCGGACAGAAATGGATGCCCGAGACGATGGGCGGCGGCGTCGCCGTGCTGGACTACGACGGCGACGGCAAGCCGGACCTCCTCTTCGTGTCGAGCGCGTACTGGCCCGACGACGAGCATGCGAAGAGCCAGAAGAGCTCGCTCGCCCTCTACCGCAACGAGGGACCGGGCTCCGACGGTATCCCCCGTTTCCGCAACGTCACGCGCGAGGCGGGGCTCGAGCGCGTGTTCTACGGCATGGGGGCCTCGGTCGCCGACTACGACGGCGACGGCCGAGATGACGTCTACGTCACGGCGCTGAACCGGAACTTCCTTTTCCACAACCTGCGGCGGGCGCTTCGAGGAGGTCTCCGTCAAGGCGGGCGTCGCGGGACAACGGCTGGGGAACCTCCTCGGCCTGGCTCGACTACGACGCCGACGGGCTCTCCGACCTGTACGTCTGCCGCTACGTCGACTGGAGCCCGAGCCCGCGACCTCTTCTGCACGCTCGACGGAAAGACCAAGTCCTACTGCACTCCGGAGCGCTATGCCGGCGTCTCTTCCCACCTCTACCGCAACGCGGGAGGCGGTCGTTTCATCGACGTCACGACCTCGACGGGGACGGGGAACACCAACCAGAAGGCGCTCGGCGTCGCGCCCTGGGACTTCGACGGCGACGGCCGGGTGGATCTGCTCGTGGCCAACGACACCGCGCCGAACAACCTCTTCCGCAACAAGGGCGACGGGACGTTCGAGGACGTCGGCATCCCGGCGGGGATCGCCGTCGACGAGGCCGGGCGCGCGCGCGGCGCGATGGGCGCCGCCTGGGCCGACACCAAGAACGGCCCCGGCGCGGCGGTGGCGATCGGGAACTTCTCGAACGAGCTCAAGTCCCTCTACTGGACCGATTCGGGCGAGGTCTTCCTCGACGAGTCGCCGCGCAGCGGGATCGGCCCGTCGTCGCTTCTGGACCTGACCTTCGGGGTCCTCTTCTTCGACGCCGACCTCGACGGCCGCATGGATCTCCTCCTCGCCAACGGCCACGTCGAGCCCACGGTGCAGGCCGTGCAGAAGGACGTCGCGTACCGGCAGGCGCCCGCCCTCTACTGGAACGCGGGCGACGGCCGTTTCTCGCTCCTCGGCGCGCGCTCCGGCGACCTGTCGGCGCCGCTCGTCGCCCGCGGCGCCGCGTCCGCGGATCTCGACGGCGACGGCGACCTGGACGTCGTGCTGGTCGAGAACGGCGGGCCGGCGCGCGTGTATCTCAATCCGACGGACGCCCCCGCGAAGAGCGTCCGCGTCCGCCTGGAAGGCGCGGGCCGGTCCAACCGCGACGCGATCGGCGCCCGGGTCACGGCCTCGATCGGAGGGCGCACGCTCACCCAGCAGGTCTCGGGCGGTCAGTCCTATCTCTCCGCCTCCGAGAAGACGCTGACGTTCGGTCTCGGCGGCGCCTCGAAGATCGACTACGCTCGAGATCCGCTGGCCCGACGGCGCGACGCAGACGCTCCGGGACGTCCCGGGCGGCGCACGCCTCGCGATTCGCCAGGAGCCGGCCGGGAGGGCGGCCGCGCCATGAGCGGTTCCGACGTCCGTGTCCGCGTCCGCCCCGCGCGCCCCGACGACCGCGAATTCGTCCTCGAGACGGCGAAGAGGCTGGCCGAGTTCGGACCTCCTCCCTGGCGGAGTCCCGAGCTCGTCGTGACGGCGGAGTCGCGCGTGCTCCACGCGTTTTTCGAGGCGCCGCTGCCGGCCACCGCTCTCCTCGTCGCCGAGAGCGCGGACGGCACGCGCCTCGGCTTCGCTTACCTCGAGACGCTCGTCGACTATTTCGAGCAGCGTCCCCACGCGCATCTCGCCGAGCTCGCCGTCTCCCGCGCAGGCGGAAGGGTCCGGCGCCGGCGGCGCTCTCCTCGCCGCGTCGGAGGAGTGGGCCCGCGCTTCCGGCTACTCCGTGCTGACGCTGAACGTCTTCGAGGGCAACCGCCACGCGCGCGCGGTCTACGAGCGCCGCGGCTTCCGTCCCGAGACGCTCCGCTACGTCAAGATCCTTGGCTGAGACGCCGGCACCCGCGATCCGCCAGGCGCGCCCGGACGACGCGGCCGAGCTCGCGCGGCTGTCGACGCAGCTCGGGTACCCCATGACTCCGTCGGTCGCGGCGGCGCAGCTTGCGGAGGTGGCGGGGCACGCCGACCACGCCCTGCTCGTGGCCGAGACGCCGGACGGGCTCGCCGGCTGGATCCAGGTGAGCGTGCCGCGGATCTTCGAGTCCCCGGCCGCGGCCGAGATCGCGGGGCTCATCGTCGACGAGGCCGCCCGAGGCGAGGGCGTGGGACCGCGCCTGCTCCGCGCGGCGGAGGACTGGGCGCATGCCCGCGGCTGCGGCGCGGTGCGCGTCCGCTCCAACGTCGTGCGCGCCCGGGCCCACGCGTTCTACGAGCGCGAGGGCTACCGAAAGGTCAAGGTCCAGCAGGTTTTCGAGAAGCGGATTCGCGACTCGCGGTAGAGTGCCCTGCCAAGCGAGGTATACAGTCCCGCGCCATGCGAGGCATCACAGATCGTCCGGGTGGCCGCGGCGGCGATGATGATCATCCACGGAAGCTTCCGCGTGTTCGCCGGAGGCGTGGCGCGGTTCGGCGGGTTTCTCGGGTCGCAGGGCATCCCGGCCGGCGTCGCGGTCGCCTGGCTCATGACGGTCGTCGAGATCGCCGGAGGCTTGCTCCTCGTGGCGGGCACGCTTCGTCCGCCCGCTCTGCGCCTGGTTCATGCCTCGAGCTGCTCGGCGGCATCGCCCTCGTCCACTTCCGCGAAGGCTGGTTCGTGGTCGGGCGGCGGACGGAACGGTTTCGAGTACTCGGTGCTCCTGATCGTCTGCTTCGCCGCCGTGGCGCGTCGACGCCGCCGCGCGCGCCCGATCCGCCGGGGCCGGCGGCTCAGACGACCTGATAGGCCGGCCGGGCCGGAACGAACAGCTTCACGAGCACGGCCCCGGCGATGAACCCGCCGATGTGGGCGCCGTACGCGACGCCGCCGCCGCTCGCCCCGAGAGTCCCCGCGCCGCTGATGAGCTGGAACAGGAACCAGATCCCGATCGCCAGGATCGCGGGAACGTGCATCACCTGGTACAGCCAGAGCACCCGCACCCGCCGCTGCGGGATGCATGACGATGTATCCCCCGAGCACTCCCGAGATCGCGCCGGACGCGCCGAGCGAAGGGATCAGCGGATCGCCTCCGAAGAACGCCGTGACGAAGACGTGAGCGAGACCCGCGAGGATTCCGGTCAGCAGGTAGAAGACGAGATACCTCCCGTGGCCCATGCGCGTCCTCGAGGTTGTCGCCGAAGATCCAGAGGTAGAGCATGTTGCCGAGAAGGTGCATCAGCGAGCCGTGCATGAACATCGAAGTGATGAGCGTGAAGTAGACGGGGATCGGCGTCGGAGGGATCTCGACTTCGGCGACCGGACGGCCGTACGCGTCGCGGACGGGAATGACTTCCGCGATGTCCCGGCCCGTCAGGATCTCCGCCGGTACGGTCGCGAACGCCATCGTGAACCGCTCGTTGCTCCCGAGGCCCTGCAGGAACACGAAGACGAACACGTTGGCCGCGAGCAGAAGCCAGTTGACGACCGGACGGATGCGCCGATCCGAGTTGTCGTCGCCGATCGGGATCATGGGCGGGCGCTCCTGACGGCAGGGATCATATCTGCGGGCGCGGCGCCGCGGCGGACGACGTAGGTCTTTCCTCCCGCGAGCGGCCCGAGCTTCTGGCGCTCGCCTCCCGGCCAGACGATCTCGACGCTCTCGGCTCCCTCCGCGGAGCCCAGGCCGAAGTGCAACGGGACGAGCGAGCCCGAGGCGTAGGACGGCGAGACACGGTAGACCTGGACCTGCGTGCGGCCCCCGGCGGTGACCGCCACCCGGGTCTCGAGCAAGGCCCGCGAGTCGCCGGGCGCCGCCCTGGGCTCGATCGCGATCCAGCGGCCGGGGGGAAGCGACGTTGCGGAACACGCGCACCGGACCGTCGATGTCGACGATGACGAGATCGAGGGCGCCGTCTCCGTCGATGTCGGCGACGGCGCTCCCCCGCGCGGACATCCGCTGCCGCCCGAGGTCGCCCGAGTCCGTCCACTCGGCGAAGCGGCCCTCCCCGAGGTTGTGGAGCAGGACCGTCTTCTGGTCGAAGGCCCGGTCGCCCGCCTCGACGTATGCCGCCGAGGTGCCCGTTCGGTACTTGCCGAACGTGCGGACGATGCGCGGCGCGAGATGGCCGCCCGCGGCATAGAGATCCGGCCAGCCGTCGTTGTCGAAGTCGGCGAAGTGGGTTCCCCAGCGGACGTACGGCCGCCCGATCGGCCCGGCGCCCGATCGGCCCGCGGCGTTTTCGAAGAGCGCGCCTTCGACGTTGCGGAAGAGGCTGTTCTCCTCGGCGCCGAAGTTGGTCACGAAGAGAGAGTCGCGGCCGTCGCCGAACGGGTCTCCGACGGCGGCGCCCATGCCGGCCGGCGCCTGCTCTCCCGCAGGCGTCCCCGCGCCCGTCTCGGCGGTCGTCTCCTCGAACTTCCCGCCGCCGACGATTGCGGAACAGGCGGTTGGACGTGCGGTCGTTCACGAAGTAGAGGTCCGGCCGGCCGTCGCCGTCGTAGTCGAGCACGGCGATGCCCAGAGTCTTCGTTTCCGCCGGGGCCATGGCCAGGCCGGCATCCGCGGTCACGTCTTTGAATTTCCGGCCGCCGAGGTTGCGGTAGAGGCGGGACGGCTGGCCGAGATAATCCTCCGGCACGCGAAGCTCGAACTGCTCCTGCGAAACTTCCCATTCCGGCGTGGAGTCGAGGTAGTTGGCGACCGCGACGTCCAGCCGGCCGTCGCCGTCGTAGTCGAGAAAGGCCGCGCCCGCCGAAAAGAGCGGGTCCTCGAGGCCCGTATCCCGTCCTTCTTCGAAGGTGCCGTCGCCCCGATTCCACCAGACCGCGTTCGGGCCGACGTTCGTCAGGTAGAGATCGAGCCGGCCGTCTCCGTCCAGATCCGACCAGAACGCCCCCATGCCGAGGCCGCAGGCCCGAATGCCCGCTTTGGCCGTCACGTCTTCGAAGCGCCCGCCGACGTTGCGATACAGCCGGCCGCAGCGGTCGGTGTTCGGCTTCCCCCAGCGCGGGATGGTGTTGGTGACGTAGAGGTCCGGCCGGCCGTCGCCGTCGTAGTCCCCCATCGCGCAGCCGCCGATCATGGTCGCGATGAGCTTGAGCTTCCTCAGGTCGGACTCGATGCGCATGGAAACGCCGGACGTCTTCGTGACGTCGCGGAAGACGCCTTTTTGCGCCGGCGCCGAGGCGAGCCCCAGCAGGACGAGCAGCCCCAGACCCGACGAGACCGCCAGGACGCGGCGTTTCACTCTCGACCCTCGACCCTCGACCCTCGACTTTCCCTCACCGCGTCCCGAAACTCGTCCGGTCCGCCCGCGCGCGTCAGATACTCCCGGACGAATTCGCGATGCTCGGGGCTGTCCGGAAACTCGAGCTCGCCGTACCGGGCGTCGTCCATGCCGTGGAACGGGAGCGGCTCGACCGTCTGGCCGGCCACGGTGTTCTTGTCGGCGTCCTTGTCCCAGCCGTCGGAGACGAAGAGCCAGTCGCGCACCCAGCCCTCGGGAAGCGGCGGAAGGGCCGCGGCGTCGAACTCGAGGCGCACGGCGTCGCCTCCCTTCATGATCACGTAGCGGTCGTCCGCCGCCGTCAGGAGGGGCGCGCACGTCGCCGAAGCGCGTGTAGCGCCCGGCCATGTCCGCCCAGCGCGGCTCGATCGAGACGTCGTCGTGGACGAAGACGTGCGGGGCTTCGTCATGCGCGCGCGTCATCCTCGAGAATCCGCGAAAGGAGAGCTCGGCCGACCTCAAGGGCGCCGGCGTCAGCCGCACCGGCACCGGCGCATCGTCGGCCGTGTAGACGATGCGGTCCCAGTAGATGGCGAGGTTGGTGCGGATCCGCACGCGCGGGTCGGCGCGGTCGAGGACGCTCGAAAGGTCGACGGGCATGGTCTTCGTCTTGCCGGCCGGATAGCCCATCGGCGCGATCGCGGTCTTCCAGCCGCCGCTCCCGTCCGGAACTTCGAGCACCGGACCGAAGGGCGCCAGATCCCGCCGACGCTGAGAGAGCGAGACGTTGATCGAAGTGTCGGCGTACTGGATCCAGCCGGTGAGGTAGAGCATCACCCGCTCGCCGCGGCGCGCCTCCGGGAGCTCGAGGACGAGGTCGTGCGGCGCGACGATGCCCTGGTAGCGCGTGGGCGCGAAGCCGCCCAGGAAGCGGCCGTCCTCCGCCGCGATCTCGGCGGTGCGGTCGCGCCCGCGCCGTCGACGGCCCGGGGCACGCGCGGGCGCGGCCACCGTGAAGAGCGTCTTCTCCGGAAAGGGCGGCGGCACCATCTTCTCGTTGGCCACGAGGCCGACGCCCGCCGGATGATCGACGGCGAAGAGCTCGGCGAGATCGAAGTACACCGCTTCCCAGAGCTCCTCGGTGAAGTCGAGCGCGAGACGGCCGTCGCGCGGCGCGAGCAGATCCGCCGGGGACGACGAGCCACTCCCGCGTGTCGGCCGGCGCCTGGTGCACGCCGTCGTAGAGGAGGCCCGCGGGCGCGCGGCCGAGGACGTCGGTCACGAAGTGCCACCGCGCGCCGTCGAAGGCGTACAGGAACGGGCAGGAGCCTTTGAGCTGCTGGACCTCGCGAAGCACCGTGCGCGCCTTCGGGTCGAGGGCGTTCTGCGGGATGCCGTTCGTCCAGACGATCCGCAGCACGTCGGCGCGGCGGCGGGCTCCGAGGCCGAGCCGCGTCACCGGCCGCCAGGCCACGCGGTAGACGTAGAGCTCCTGCGCTTTCAGCTCGACGTCCGAGCCGAAACCGAACCGGTTGACCTTGGCCGAGCCGGTCGGCAGACCCTCGAGCAGCGACGTCGACCCATCCGTTGGCGTTGCCGCCCTCGTTCGCATAGAGCGCCGCGCCGCCCTTCGGCGTGACGAACACGAGATCCAGATCGCCGTCGCCGTCGACGTCCACGGATTCGGCCTCGATCGCCGGCGGAAGGGCTCCGACGGCGGCCCCGAGCAGCCGGCCCGGCCCGTCGTTGCGCCGGAGCGAGGAGGGCCGGCGGGCGGAAGCAGGAGAGCGTCCAGAAATCCGTCGTTGTCGTAGTCGAGGAGGCGCACGAGTCCGCTGCGCCGGCACCCCGACCGAGCACCTGGCTCGCCGAAGGTTCCGTCCCCGCGATTCATCGGCGACCGGATGCGGCGCCGTCGCGGCGAAGACGAGGTCCAGCCGGCCGTCGCCGTCGAGATCGCCCGCCGCCGCCGAGGAGACGGCGACCCTGCGCGGCAGCGCGGCCTCTCGACGCGACCAGCCGCCCGCCGCGCAGGTTGTCGACAACGCGAAGCCTCCGGCGGGCCCGTCGCGGACAGAGCAGAAGGTCCGGTCGCCGTCCCGGTCGAAGTCGGCGGCGACCGCGCCGCGCGAAGGCGGTTGCCTTCGGGAGACCGGCGGCTTCGGTGATGTCCGCGAATGTGCCGTCCAGGTTGTTGCGGAACAGCCGGTCGCCGGAGGACGCGGGGACGTAGAGGTCGAGATCGCCGTCGGAATCCACGTCGAACGGGATGACGGCGCGAGCTCGCCTTCCGCCCGGCCCGAGCGTCGTCTTCCGGAAGGCGCCTGCCCGCCGGCGACCAGAGTGCGCCGGCGTGACCAGGTCGAGCTCTCCCGAGTTGCGTGACGTCGGCGACGGCGAGGTCCCGCGCCGCCGGCCGAGCCCGGGATCACCGCGGCGAGGCGGAAGCCGCAGCGCCCCCCGCGAGGCGATCGCGACCGCAACCCGCAGCTCGGACGGCGCCGCGAAGGCCAGATCCCGGGCCGCCTTGCCGGCGACCCGAACCGCGAGCGCGCCCTCGATCCCGGAGAGGCCCGAGTCGGCCCGGAGCGCGAAGCGGACTGGAATCGGCTCGCCGGCGCGCGCCCGCACCGCCGAGGCGAGCGGCTCCGACCAGTCCTCGAGCGGCATCCCGACGACGCCGGGCTCGACGTCGCGGCGGGCCTGCTGGTAGCCGGGGGTTGGCCTTGAGCAGGTTCTCGACGATCCGGTACTTGAGGTCCGCCGTCTTCGCATCGCCCGAGTCCGACGCGGTCTTCGCCTCGGCCAGCGCGCGATCGAGCCGCGCGTCCCCGGCGACGAGCTTCGCGAGCCTCTCGTGCGCGGACGCGGCCCCGGCCGCGTCGCCGGTCGCGCGCGCCAGCTCCAGAAGCCGGAGAAGGAGGAACAGATTCGCCGGCGCCTGCGACAGCGCCAGATCGAGATCCTCTCGGGCTCGGCGCTTGTCCTCGGGACCCCCCGCGCTCAGGATGCGGGCACGCGGCCCAGCGGGACGCGACGTCCCTGGGCGCGGCCGTGGCGGCGCGTTCGAAGGCCTCCGCGGCGCCGGCGGAATCGCCCGAGAGCTCTTTCCGCGTCGCCTCGAGCGCGAGCACCCGCGGATCGCCGGGCGAAAGCCGGAGCGCCTCGGCCAGAAGCTTCTGCGCCGTCGCGAGGTCGCGCGCGCGCATCGCGGCGACCGCGCCGTCGGCCCAGCCGAGCGGATCCGACGGCGCGAGGCGCCGCACCTCGGCGAATCGGCGCGTCGCCTCGGCGAGGTCGTTCTCCTCGAGGGCGGCGAGGCCGACGTTGCGGTCGGACTGGAGCGTCCGGATGTCGGAGTCCGACGGAGACGCGGCCGCGGCGAAGGGGGCGAAGGGAGCGAGGAGGGCGAAGAGGAAAACCGGGACCACTACGCCTTTTCGCCGATGGCCTTGCGGAACGCGTCGTAGACCTTGTCGTCGTACAGGCAGAAGACGATCTTCTGGACGTATTCGGCGGAGGGGATGAACGAGCGCACGGCGGCGACCGAGATCTCGGCGGCGCGCTCGATCGGGAACCCGAAGACCCCGGCCGAGATCGCCGGAAGCGCGACGGACGTGGCCCCGATGTCCTCGGCGCGGCGGAGCGCCTGGAGCACGGCGGAAGCCAGCAGCATCTCCTCGCCGTACTCTCCCCCCTTCCAGACCGGTCCGACGGCGTGGATGACCCACTTCGCGTGGAGCTTCCCGCCTTTCGTCACGACGGCCTGGCCCACGGCGCACGTGCCGATGCGGTCGCACTCCTCCTGGATCGTCGGCCCGCCGCGCTGGCGGATCGCGCCGGCGACGCCCGAGCCCAGCTGCAGGGCTTCGTTCGCCGGGTTGACGACCGCGTCCACCGGCACGGAGGTGATGTCCGACTTGACGATTTCGAGCGCAACGGCCATCGGCGTCGCCGTTACCGTTCCAGGGTGCCGATGATGGCGTCGGCGATCCGCATGTAGGCTTCGGTGACCTGCGATTTGGGCTCCCCGGCGACGATCGGCTTGCCCGCGTCGCCGCCGAGGGTGACCTTCGGGTCGAGCGGGATCTCGCCGAGGAACGGGACTCCGAGCTGCTTCGCCGTGCGCGCCCCTCCGCCGTGCTTGAAGATCTCCTCGCGGTGTCCGCAGCTCGGGCACACGAAGTACGACATGTTCTCGACGATCCCGAGCACCGGGACGTTGACCTTCTGGAACATCGCCAGGCCTTTGCGGGCGTCGATGAGCGACACGTCCTGCGGAGTCGTGACGATGACCGCTCCGGAGAGCTGGATCTTCTGCGTCAGCGTGAGCTGGGCGTCTCCGGTCCCCGGCGGCAGGTCGATCACGAGCACGTCGAGCGTCCCCCAGGCGACGTCCTGGAGAAACTGCTCGACGGCCTTCATGACCATCGGGCCGCGCCAGATCACGGGCTGGTCGACGTCCATGAGGAAGCCCAGGGACATGACCTTGACGCCGTACCGCTCGATCGGGACGATCTGGTTCGTCTCGTTGACGTAGGGCTTCTCGTCGATCCCCATCATCATCTGCTGCGAGGGGCCGTAGATGTCGGAGTCCATGAGGCCGACGCGCCGGCCGCTGCGCTCCAGCGCGAGAGCCAGGTTGGCGGCGACGGTCGACTTGCCGACGCCCCCCTTACCCGAAGCGACGGCGATCTTGAACCGGACGTTCTGCAGGATTTGCGCGGCCGCCGGCGGCGCCGCCGGAGCTGCGCCGGGTCGCGGAGCGGCCGCGGTGGGAGGCTTGAGGTCGAGGCGGATCGTGACGGCCGAAACGCCGGGCAGGGCGCGGAGCTTCTCGGTCGCGTCGCGCTGGATCTCTTCGGCGGCCTTCGGGGACTCGGTCGTGATCTCGAGCCGGAAGGAGACGTTGCCTCCCCCGACCGTGAGGTCCTTGACGAAGCCGAAGGAGACGATGTCGCGGGAGAGACCCGGAAACCGCACCCCTTTCAGGGCTTCGAGCACCCTCTCTTCGGTGAGCTCCGTGGCCGCGGTCAACCGGCCCTTCCCTTCGTTCCTCTCAAACGGTCCTCGACTTTCGCCGCGCTCACGCGGCCCTCGAAATCGTCAAACTCATGAGCGATCGAAATTGTATGCCAGCGCGGCCCGGGCCTCCTCGCGCAGGGCCGCGACGCTCTCGCGGAGCTGGGCCGTGACCTCGTTGCGGTCGCGAATCGTCCGGCCCTCCACGGGAATCGGCTCTCCCACCGCGACCACGACTTCCGAGGGCGTGATCGTGAAACCCCCGCGCCTCTGAATCCGAAACGTCCCCGAGATGCCGATCGGCTGGATCGGAAGCCCCGAGCGGATCGCGAGGAGAGCCGCTCCGGCCTTGAACGGAAGCAGCTCGCCCGTCCGCGTCCGCGTCTCCTCCGGGAACACGATCAACGAGCTGCCCCGTCCCAGCCGCCGCAGCGCGGCCTCGATCGTGGCGGTGCCGCGGCGGCGCTCGCCGCGGTCGACCGGCACGAATCCGGCCGCATGCATCGACCAGCCCGAGGATCGGAATCCGGAAGAGGTTGCGCTTGGCGAGAAACGCGAACCGCATCGGCAGGATGTGAAAGAGGACCAGGATGTCGTAGAAGCTCTCGTGGTTCGGAGCGATCACGGCGCTGCGGCCCGCGAACCGCTCTCCGTGGAGCACGCGCACGGTCACGCCGGTGCCCCGGAGGATCATCCGGGCCCATGCCCGGCCGAAAGGGATGGACAAGGAGCCGCGGGGCGGCACGATGCCCATCGGAATCGCCGGCAGGCCGCAGACGATCGTCGCGGCGGCGATCACGATCCAGCCGCCACAGGGATCGGACGAACCGCACGGCGCGGCATCCTAGCAGGTACGGGGCAGCCGCGAGCGACAACTCTCGCCGCTTCCGGCATTTACACCGCACGGAACGACGGCGTAGAATGCCGCGTCCTCATGACTCAACCTCAGCCGTCCGCGACGGCGATCTTCTATCGGAATCTTCGCTGGCTCCGGTTCGTCGACCGCTTCGGCCGCAAGGGCCAGCAGACGGTGGAGTACATCGGCGGCCTGGCGCAGCTCATCGGCCAGACGATCACCGGTGTTTTCACGCGGCCGTTCTACTCTTCGGAGCTCCTCCGGCAGATGGACGAGCTCGGCGTGAAGTCGGTCTCGATCACCGGCATCACGGCCCTCTTCACGGGCATGGTGCTCGCCCTGCAGAGCGCCTACTCGCTCGAGGCCTTCGGCGGAAAGGCCTTCATCGGACGCGTCGTGTCCCTCTCGCTGGTCCGCGAGCTCGGCCCTGTGCTGACGGCCCTCATGGTGGGCGGCCGCGTCGGCTCGGGCATCACCGCCGAGATCGGATCGATGACCGTGACCGAGCAGGTGGACGCCCTGCGCGCCATGGCGATCTCGCCGATCCGTCGGCTCGTCGTGCCGCGGGTCCTCGCGACGGTCATCATGATGCCCGTCCTGACAGCGATCGCGGATCTGCTCGGCATCCTGGGCGGCCTCCTCATCGCCGTCGTCGAGCTCAACATGACACCTCAGGACTACATCACCAGCATCTGGCAGCAGCTCTCGATCTCCGACATCTTCAGCGGCCTCGGCAAGACGGTCTTCTTCGGCCTCGAGATCGCGGCCATCGGCTGCTACAACGGGTTGCAGGCCCAGGGAGGCGCGGCCTCGGTCGGCCAGGCGACGACGCGCACGGTCGTCCTGGCCTCGATCTGCGTCCTGATCTCGGACTTCTTCCTGACGAAGCTGTTCCTGGCCATCTGATGAGCGCCGCCGCCTCCGCCCCGGCTTCACGGCCCGCGCCCGACCCACGCGGCGGTACGCCCGCGCCGAATCCGCGGGGAGAGAGCGTCGTCGAGTTCCGCGAGGTCTGGAAGAGCTACTCGGGCCGCGACGTCCTGGCCGGCGTCAACCTCAAGATCCGCCGCGGCGAGGTTCTCTGCGTCCTCGGGCCTTCGGGCACCGGCAAGAGCGTGACGCTGCGCCACATCAACGGCCTGACGCAGCCCGACGCCGGGCGACGTCCTCGTCTTCGGCGAGTCGGTCGTCGGCCTCTCCGAGGAGGAGCTCTCCCCGGTGCGTCGCCGGACGGCGATGCTCTTCCAGGGCGGGGCGCTCTTCGACTCGATGAACGTCGAGGAGAACGTGGGCTTTCCGGTCACGCAGCACACGGACAAGACGCCCGAAGAGGTGGCCGCGATCGTCGCCGAGAAGCTCACCATGGTCGGCCTGCCGGGCATCCAGCGCAAGATGCCGTCCGAGCTCTCGGGAGGCATGCGCAAGCGCGTGGCCCTCGCCCGCTCGATCGCGCTGGATCCGGAGATCATCCTCTACGACGAGCCGACGACCGGTCTCGACCCCCTGAGCTCGGAGAAGATCGCGCAGCTCATCGTCGACATCAACGTCCGGCTGCAGACGACCTCGGTCGTCGTCACGCACGACATCGTCGCCGCCCGCACGGTCGCCGACCGCCTCGCCTTCCTGCAGCAGGGCCGTTTCCAGTTCATCGGAACCTTCGACGAAGCCGCTCGCGGCGGCCACCCCGTGCTCATGGAGTACTTCCGCTCCATGGGCTTTCCGTGCGGCACCGGTGTCTTCGCGGCCGTTTCGGACGCACCGAAAGGAACATAGGACGTGGTAGGCGAACAGCAGGTCAGCCGGCGATTCCGCGTCGGCCTCGTCGTCGTCATCGCGCTCGTCGCGACGATGATCGGGGTCTTCATGGTCGGCCAGCGGGCCAACCTCTTCCGCAAGAAGTTCCCCTACTCGACGCACTTCGAGACGGCCGCCGGGCTCGTCCCCGGGAACGTCGTGATGCTCAACGGCGTCGTCGTCGGCAACGTCCTCGAGGTCAACCTCTCGGGTGACCCTGCCGACCGGACCGTCCAGGTCGGCTACGACGTCGTGCGGCGGTGGGCGCCGATGCTGCGCAAAGGGACCCGGGCTTCGATCAAGACGCGGGGCCTCCTCGGCGACAAGTACATCGAGCTCGCCGGAGGCCTGGCGACGGAGCCCGAGGTGCCCATCGGCGGCGAGATCCCGGCGGCGCCCGGGGCCGGTCTCGAGAAGTTCCTCGAGGGCAGCGGCGATCTCCTGACCGATCTCGGGGCCATCGCCAAGTCCCTGAAGGCGATCCTCGGCCGCACGGAGAAGGGCGAAGGGTTTCTGGGCGCCATCACGTCGGAGAGCCAGGAGAGCACGGACCTCGGCAACAGCTTCAACGACGCCCTGCACTCTCTCAACGCCATCCTGAAGAAGATCGACAGCGGCAAGGGGCTCGTCGGCAAGCTGCTCGTCGACGAGAAGTACGGGAAGGAAACGGCGGACTCGCTGGCCGGAGCCATCCGCTCCGTCCAATCCCTGCTCGCCAAGATCGACGAGGGCGTGCGGACCGGCGAGGGCGCCATCCCCGCCCTGCTTTCCGATCCCGAGGGCAAGAAGAAGATCTACGCCCTGGTCGACGACCTCGCGACGGCAGCGGCGACCCTCGCCGCGGTCGCACAGAATCTGCAGAAGGGCGACGGGGCCATCCCGATCCTGCTCAACGATCCGCAGTTCGGGAAACAGTTCACGCAGAACCTCCAGAGCTTCTCCGAGCACCTCGACTCGATCGGGCGCAAGCTCGACGAGGGCCAGGGCACCGCCGGCCTGCTCATCAACGACCCCTCCGTGTTCGACGCCGCGCACAATCTCGTCATCGGCGTCAACGAGTCGGCGATCCTGAGGTGGCTCCTGAAGGACCGCCAGAAGGCGGGCATCAAGAAGCAGTACAACGACGCCGTCGAGTCCGGGCAGCATCGAGCCGATGCCGACGCCGGCGCGCTAGGCCGGGGACGAATGAAGATTCTCGTCACCGGCGGCGCCGGCTTCATCGGCTCGCACCTCGTCGAGCGCCTCCTCGCGCGCGGCGACCGGATCGTCGTGCTCGACGACTTCAACGACTTCTACGACCCCGCGCTCAAGCGCGCCAACGTCGCCGTGACGGCCGGCAACCCGGCCTACCGGCTGGTCGAGGGCGACATCCGCGACCGCGCCCTCGTCTTCCGGCTCTTCGCCGAGGAGCGCTTCGACGCGGTCGTCCACCTGGCCGCCCGCGCGGGCGTCCGCCCCTCGCTGACCCAGCCCGTCCTCTACGAAGAGGTCAACTGCGTCGCCACGCTCCACCTGCTGGAAGCGGCCGTCGCGCACGGCCGGCCGCGATTCGTCTTCGCGTCCTCGTCGTCCGTCTACGGCGTCAACTCGAAGCTCCCCTTCTCCGAGGAGGATCCGATCGAGCGCCCGGTCTCGCCCTACGCGACGACCAAGCGGGCGGGCGAGCTGCACGTGTTCACGGCGCACCACCTGCACGGCCTGCCGGCCGTCTGCCTGCGTTTCTTCACGGTCTACGGGCCGCGGCAGCGCCCGGAGATGGCGATCGCGCGGTTCCTGCGATGCCTCGAGTCCGGCGAGACCATCCCCTTCTACGGCGACGGAAGCTCTCGCCGGGACTACACGTACATCGACGACATCCTCGACGGCATCGAGGCCGCGCTCGACCGGTCGCTGTCCTTCGAGATCCTCAACCTCGGCGGCGCCCACCCGGTCACGCTCTCCGAGCTCGTCGCGGCGCTCGAGCACGCGACCGGTCGAAAGGCGCAGCTGGAACGCCTGCCGGACCAGCCGGGCGACGTGCCGGTGACGTTCGCGGCGGTGGAGAAGGCGGACCGGGTGCTCGGCTTCCGCGCCCGGGTGCCGCTCGAGGAGGGCCTGCGCCGAACGGTCGCCTGGTATCGGGCCCACGCCCTGGCGGCGAGAACCTGAAGGAGAACGGCTCGCGTCTATGAACATCTGCATGGTCGGAACCGGCTACGTCGGCCTCGTCACCGGGGCGTGCCTCGCGGACTTCGGGATGAACGTCGTCTGCGTCGACAAGGACGCCGACAAGATCGCCGCGCTCCAGCGCGGCCACGTGCCCATCTACGAGCCGGGCCTCGAAGAGGTCATCGCGCGCAACGAGCGGGCCGGGCGCCTGCGCTTCACGACGGACCTCAAGCGCGGCATCGAGGACGCCCTCGCCATCTTCATCGCCGTCGGAACGCCGCCGAAGCCGGACGGCTCGCCGGACCTGACGTTCGTCCGCCAGGTCGCCGAGGCCATCGCCGAGCACATGAACGGTTACAAGGTCGTCGTCACGAAGTCCACCGTGCCGACCGGCACCGGCCGCATGATCGAGCAGATCATGCGCGCCAAGAACGGCCGGCACGAGTTCTCCGTCGTCTCGAACCCCGAGTTCCTCCGCGAGGGCTCGGCGGTCTCCGACTTCCTGCGGCCCGATCGCGTCGTCATCGGCGCCGGCGACGCCCGCGCGATCGAGATCCTCAAGGAGATCTACAGCCCGCTGTACCTGGTCGAAACGCCCTTCGTCATCACCGACGTGACGTCGGCCGAGCTCATCAAGTACGCCTCCAACGGTTTCCTCGCGGTCAAGATCTCCTTCATCAACGAGATCGCGAAGATGTGCGAGCTGATGGGCGCCGACGTCCACGACGTCGCCCGGGGCATGGGGCTGGACAGGCGGATCGGGGGCAAGTTCCTGCATCCCGGTCCCGGCTTCGGCGGCTCCTGCTTTCCGAAGGACACGGCCGCGGCCGCGGATCTGGCCCGGCAGGCCGGCTACCACTTCGAGATCATCGAGGCCACGATCCGGGTCAACGAGAAGACGAAGCGACGCATGATCGAAAAGATCCGGGCCGCCGCCGGACCGCTCGCGGGCAAGACGGCCGCGGTCCTGGGCCTCTCCTTCAAGCCCGAGACCGACGACATCCGCGAGTCGCCCGCGCTCGCGGTGGTCGAGGACCTGCAGAAGGACGGCGCCCGCGTGCGCGCCTTCGATCCGGCGGCCATGGCGAACGCGCGCGCCGTCCATCCCGACATCGACATACGCGAAGGACGCCTACGACTGCGCCGAAGGCGCGGACTTCCTGGTGCTCGCGACCGAGTGGAACGTGTTCCGAAAGCTGGACCTCGACCGCCTGGCCTCGCTCATGAAGAGCAGGACCATGATCGATCTGCGCAACGTCTACGAGCCCGCGGAGATGCGGCCGGCTCGGCTGGACGTACGCGGGCGTGGGGCGCGGATGAGCATGCGTGTTCTGGTCACCGGCGGCGCGGGCTTCCTCGGCAGCCACCTCTGCGACCGCCTGCTCGCCGAAGGCCACGAAGTCGTCGCGATGGACAACCTCCTCACCGGCAACATGCAGCAACATCGCCCACCTCGAGGACGAACCGCCGCTTCCGCTTCGTCCGGCACAACGTCGCCGAGTACATCTTCGTCGACGGGCCGCTCGACGCCGTGCTCCACTTCGCCTCCCCGGCCTCGCCGATCGACTACCTCGAGCTTCCGATCCAGACGCTGAAGGTCGGCTCGCTCGGCACGCACAACGCCCTCGGGACTGGCGATGGCGAAGAAGGCGCGCTTCCTCCTCGCCTCGACGTCCGAGGTCTACGGCGATCCGCTCGTCCACCCGCAGCCCGAGACCTACTGGGGCAACGTCAACCCGATCGGCCCCCGCGGCGTCTACGACGAAGCCAAGCGCTTCGCCGAGGCCATGACGATGGCCTACCACCGCGCCCACGGCGTGGACACGCGCATCGTCCGGATCTTCAACACCTACGGCGAGCGCATGCGGCCGCGCGACGGGCGCGTCGTCCCCGCCCTGATCTGCCAGGCCCTGGCCGGCGAGCCGCTGACGGTCTTCGGCGACGGCTCCCAGACCCGGTCGTTCTGCTACGTCGCGGACCTGATCGACGGGATCTACCGGCTGCTGCTCTCCGACGTGACCGAGCCCGTGAACATCGGCAATCCGGCCGAGCTGTCCGTGCTGGAGTTCGCGAAGACGATCAAGACGCTGACCGGCACCTCGAGCGAGATCGTCTTCAAGCCGCTGCCCGAGGACGACCCGAAGGTCCGCCAGCCCGACATCACGAAGGCGAAGGCCAGGCTGGGCTGGGAGCCGCGAGTGAAGCTCGAGGACGGGCTCGCGAAGACGATCGAGTACTTCCGGAGCTGCGTGACTGCGCGGCCGACGGAAGCCTCGCGAGGCGTCAGCCCGCTCCGTCGCTGCCGATCGCCTCGACCGGGCAGGAATCCATGGCCTCCTGGCAGCGGGCCTCCTGCGTCCGGGCTGGCCGGCTGATGGAAGACGAAGGAATAGCCCCGGTCCTCGTTCCGCTGGAAGTTGTCCGGCGCGGTGACGCGGCAGACGTCGCAGTCGATGCACTGGCTGTCGACGTAGTACTTCCCGGCGACGTTTTCGGCGACTTTGTCCTTCCGGTCGGCCATGAGGGCGGGAAGTTAGCACGCAGCCCCAAATGAACGTTGGGTCAAGGGCGAGGGCGCCGAAAGGGCCGCGCTAGACTGCCTCGCGTGTCTCCCCGGCGCATCGCGGCGCTTCTTCTCGCGCGGCCTCGCCGCCGGCCTCGCGGCCGCCTGCAACAACGCGCCGCTGCCGGAAGGCGCCCGGGCCGGCCGGGACGAGGCGGCGGGCCGCCGGATCTTCCAGCGCAAGTGCGCCTCCTGCCACGCGGCGAACGGAGACGGCAAGACGATCGTCGCGGGGCACTTTCCCTACGCCAACCTGATCGACGGCAGTCTGGCGCTCCGACGGCAGCGCCGCGGCGATCGAGCTGCAGATCCGGCGACGGCCGCGACCCGATGCCGAAGTTCGAGGGTAAACTGACCGACGAGGAGATCCGGCAGACGGTGGCCTACGTCCAGGCGTTGACCCGCGCGGCCAGAGCCGCGGCCCGAATCCGGCGCCGGCGCGGCGCCTTGACGGCGTCCTTGAGCGTGCCCGCCGCATCCCCCTCTTCCCGCTCCCGGGCGTCGTCCTGATGCCCGGCACGCTGCTCCCGCTCCACATCTTCGAGCCCCGCTACCGGGCCATGGTCGCCGACGCGCTCGCCGGAGACCGGACGATCGGCATGGCGATGCTGTACCCGGGCTGGGAGATCGCCGGCGGCGACGATCCGCGGATCTACGCCGTGGGCGGCGCCGGCGAGATCGTGGAGTCCGAGGAGCTCGAGGACGGGCGGTACAACATCCTCCTCGAGGGCGCTTCCGCTACCGCGTGGTCGAGGAGGCGCCGGCCGGATCCCTACCGCGTCGCCCGCGTCGAGGAGATCCGCTCGGTTCCGTTCCCGGACCCGACGGAGGAGCGAGCGGGTCGACGCGGGCGGCCGCCGCGCTCTTCGGCAACGTCGCCCGGGAGCTGGAGCTGCCGCCCTCTGCCCGACGAGGATCTCTCCCCGAGCGGCTGGCCTCGGAGATCGCGCTGCGGCTGCGCTACGCGCCCCCGGAGCTCCAGGCGCTTCTCGAGACCGATTCGCTGGCCTCGCGCTTCGAGACGCTCGCCGGGCCGGATGCTCGAATGGAAGGGCCGCGTGACGGTTCCTGGCGCCGTTCCGGCCGGCGGAGCTGGACCCTCGAAGAAACTGACGCGCGAGCGCGACGCCGTCGCGCGTCATCCCGAGCGCAGCCGAGGGATCTCGCGAGTGCCCGAGGGATCCTCGGGCCTGCGGCCCTCAGGATGACGACGGCGTGCTATCGCCGGACGGGAGGCGTTCAGCGCGCGCTCGTGGGCCCAGCTGCGGATGGCCTTGATCTGCTCCTCCATCGTCACGGCGAGAGGCACCGTCGCCGAGATCATCCGATAGAGGTCGTCCTCCGTCAGCGAGCGGCTTTCGGCATACGCGTCCACGACGGCCGAGACCACGGCCTGCTCGATCTCGGCGCCGTTCCAGCCGTTGGTCGCCTTGGCCAGGAACACCAGATCGAAGCGCCCGACGTCGCATTTTGCTCTTCTTCAGGTGGATGCGCGAAGATCTGCTTGCGCTCTTCCTCGTTCGGCAGGTCGACGAAGAAGACCTGGTCGAAACGGCCCTTGCGGATGATCTCCGCGGGCAGCAGGTGGATGCGGTTGGCCGTCGCCGCCACGAAGACGAGCGCGGCCTTCTCCTGCATCCACGTCAGGAATCCCGAGAAGATGCGCGACATCGAGGCGTCCTGGCCTTCCCGGTACCCGCCGACGCCCATCTCGATCTCGTCGATCCAGAGAACGGCGGGCGAGACGGCTTCGACGGCGCGCAACGCCCGCAGGAACGTCATCTCCGCGTTGTCCGTCCCGAAGACCGCGTTCATGTCGAGGCGGAAGAGCGGCAGGTTCCAGAGCGTGGAGATCGTCTTGACGCAGAGGCTCTTCCCGCAGCCGGAGATCCCCATCAGCAGGATGCCCTTCGGGATCGGGATGCCGGCGTCGAGCGCGTCCCGCGAGAAGAGCGCCTGCCGCTTCAGCAGCCATGTCCTTCAGGACGGCGTATCCGCCGATGTCGTCCAGCGAGAAGCGGGGCGGCACGAATTCGAGCACGCCCTCCTTCCGCGACATCTGCTCCTTCTCGGCGAGGATCTCGAGGAACGCGGCCTCGTCGAAGGTCTTCCGCGCGGCGAAGACCTTGGACACGACGTGCCCGATCTCGTCGGCCGTCAGGCCCCGCATCGCGAGGGCGAGGCGGCGCATCGCGGGCTCGTCGATGTCGATCCCGAGCCGCCGGCGCAGGTGCGCTTCGAGGATCTTGGAGATCTCGGCGTCGTCGGGCAGCTCGTACTCGACGACGTAGATCTCCTTCTTGGCGTCTTCCGGGATCGCCAGGCGCGGCGAGACGAAGAGAACGTGTCGCCCTCGCTCCTTCAGCGCGCGATAGAGGTCGCGGATGCGCCGGATGATCTCCGGACGGCCGTCGCCGGCGGTCGGGAAATCCTTCATCAGGTAGAAGCCCTTGCCGCTCGCGGCGAGGATCGTCTCGAGCGCTTTCAGGGGATCCTGCGTGCCGGGCACCGGGTTTCCGTCGACGACGAGGCCATCCACCACCGACCACACGCCGTAGGACGCGGGCGCGCCGTAGAACGTCTTCGCGAGATGCTGCGCGAGGCGTTCGACTCGCGACTCCTCCCACGTCAAGACGTAGAGCAGCGGATGGCCCCCGAGGAGGGCCTTGCGAATCCGATCCATCGCCTTCGTCGGCGCGGCAATCGGCGTCGTCGTCGCGGTGCTCACTGCGAGGGATTGTAACGCGCCTTCCGCGCCGGGCCGGTTACAATGGCCGCACATGGCCAATCCCGAACACTTGCGGATCCTTCTGCACACCCGAGTGGAACGACTGGCGCGCGAAGAATCCGAACGTGACTCCGGATCTGACCGGCGCCGACCTCACGGGCAAGGACATCTCCGGCAAGGACCTCAAGCGCGCCGACCTCACCCGCGCCGACCTCTCGCGAGCCACGCTTTCGGGCACGGATCTCTCGCGCGCGACGCTGCGCAACGCGAAGTTCGCGGAGATGCAGGCGCCCGGCGCCATCTTCGAGCACTGCGCCCTCGACTTCCTGGACTTCTCCAAAGTCTTCTTCGCGGGCGCGCGTCTGCGCTCGGCCTCGCTGCAGAGCTGCCTCCTTCGTCGGGGCGGATCTCGCCGGCGCCGACCTCTCGTTCACGCGGCTCGAGGGCGCCGACATCTCGGGCGCGAACCTCGCCGGCGCGAACCTGCGCGACGTCAACTTCCGCGGCGTCAAGGTCGGCGGCGCCCAGTTCGACGGCGCGGACCTCTCGCGCGCCGTCCTCGAGGGGGTCTCGGCCGTCCGGGGCTCCTTCCCGAACGCGAACTTCACGGGCGCCAACCTGAAGACGGCGGACCTCACGGGCGCGGACCTGCGCAAGGCCAACTTCTCCGGGCGCGATCCTGCGCCAGGCCGCGATGAACGCCGCCGACTGCGAACGGGCCGATTTCACCGACGCCGACATGGAGCTCCTCTCCGCGATCGAGGCCAACTTCACGTCGGCCGGCTTCGACCGGGCCAAGGTCCGGAAGGCCGACCTCAAGCGCGCGATCTTTCTCGATGCCGGCGGCGCCGACGTGAGCTTCGCGGAAGCCAAGCTGACCGAGGTCGACCTGCGTTCGGCGAAGTTCGAGAAAGCCAACTTCCAGAACGCGGACCTCTCCAAGGCGATCTTCCGCCGCGCGAACCTGAAGCCCTACTCCTTCGTCGGGCGCCACGTTCTCGAACGCGGACCTCGCCGAGGTCGCAGGCGGAAGGCGTCAACTTCTCAGCGCGCCGACCTATCGCTCGGGCAGCTTTCGACTGGCCAACCTCAAGCGGGCCGACTTCTCGGGCTGCAAGGGGTTCGACGCGGACCTCTCGGGCTCGCTCCTGATCGGAGCCAACTTCTCGAGCGCCAACCTCCAGGAGGCCGACCTGCGATTCGCCCGGGCCATCGGGGCGAATTTCACGGACGCCGACCTCAAGGGCGCGGACCTCGCCAACTCCGACTTTTCGGAGGCCGTCTTCAAGAAGACCAAGTTCTGGGGGGCGACCGCGCGTCGGGCCAAGCCGCCCAAGGGGAAGGGGCTTCTCTTCTCGCTCTCCACGTCCTTCTCCAAGGCCAAGGAGAAGAAGACGAAGGCCGCGGACGACAAGGAGGCCAAGCGCCAGAAGCGGATCGCCGAGCTCGAGGCCGACGCTTCGAGGAAGGCGCCGCACCTCACCGGCCGGCGCAAGGGCTGACGGGCGACCCTCCGCCCCGCCGGCGCCTCAGCGCTTCTCGCGCTCGAGCGTCAGCGTTTCTTCGTCGGAGCCGGCGTCGGCGGCGCGACGGCCTTGCGGAACGCCTTCTGGAGATCCTCGACGATGTCCTTGCGGACGGCGAAGCCGCCGGGACGCCCGGACACGCGCGCGACCATGTCCGTCTCCCGGGGATGGAAGGCGATCGTCCACGCCGGGACCTTCTGGGCCTTGTTCTTGATGGCGACCGTCGCCGTCGCGGGCGCGAGCGCCTTCGCCGCCGCCTCGTCGATGAACCTCTGGCTCTTCACGTCCTCGAGCGCCCGCAGAACGTCGTCCGCGGACGCGGCGATGACCGGCCGGCCGCCCGCGCGACCAGCCGGCGGCCTTCCTGGGTCAGGACGAAGGACTCGTCGCCGAACCGCGCATCTACCCCGGCGACGTCCCCGCGATTGAACGCCACGAGCGCCGTGGAGCGGAACGGCTCCGCCTCCTTCGAGAGCTCGTCGACGATCTCGCGCTCGACCGTGAGCACCTGCCCGTCGCGCCGCGCGTAGACGGTGTTCCCGTCGGAGCGGGTCGCGCCGAAGTCGACCGACGTGACCACGCCCTTCTCCCCCGTGACAGCTGACGCGGTAGAGCGGCGGACTCAGCGAGAGCGCCGCGAGGTCCTCGTTCGAATGGATGAAGTCCCGCACGCGCAGGGCCGTGAGCTCGCCGACGAGACGGTCGGCCGCCGCGGCGTCGGCGAGATCGGCGATCGGCGAGGAGATCCACCAGATGCCTTCGCGCCGGGCGAGCACCAGGCTTCCCTGGCCCCGGCTGATCTCGAGCCGCGTCACCTGCGACGGTGGGCCCGCCGAAGAGCTCCTTGCTCCGGTAGTCGTCCGCGGGCCGGCGGACCGACGTGAGGACCGAGGACGGGATGAACAGCACGCGGCTCTGGCCCGAAACGCGGGCGGCCGTCATGTCGGTCCCCGGCACGGCGCCGCCGAACTCGAGCGTCCGCGTCTGTTTCGCGGCCGGGTCGTCGGCCTCCGTCCAGGCGATCGTCGCCGTGGCCACCGGCTTGTCGAGGCCGAAGGCTTCGGGCTTCGCCTCGCCCGAGTCGCTGCCGGCGCGCTTGAGGTCGGAGAGCTCCGAGACCAGGCCGTTCACGGCGAACGCGTCCGCCGGATACGGCGCCGGCTTGACCATGCGCCAGGGGCCGTCGCCGGTGCGCTGGAACTCGAGGGTCTCCCCTTCCCGCGTCACGGTGACCTGCGTCATCCGATCCTCGGGGAGGTCCCAGTAGAGCTCCCCCTTCCGCTGCCGGTCGGCGGTGGAGGGCATCTTGCGCTCCCAGAGAACGATGAACGCGAAGAGCACCGCCACGACCGCCGTGAGAACGACGAGTTTGCGCGGCGACACGGTCAGTCCCTCCGGCGGTACCAGACCCAGAGGCCGAGGAGGATGGCGAGGCCGGGCAGGCCCGCGATGCTCGCGATCGCGATGCGGCGGAGCTGGGTCTCCGAGAGCGTCAGCGACGTCTGGTCGGGAGTCTTGGGCGGGATGCCGATCTGCTTTTCGGCGCCCGCGAGCCAGTGGATCGCGTTCGCGAAGAAGATGCCGTTGGCTCCGTTCGACAGCGCGCCGTTGGTCGCGTAGCGCGAATTGCCGACGACCACGATGCGGGCGGCGCTCGAAGGCGCGGGCTTCGCCTCGTCCGCCGGACCGATGGCCACCGCCAGCGAAACGGGGCCGGCGAGATCGGTCGGATCCTTCTTGACCTCGCTCGCGAGGTCTTTCAGGTTCCTCTCTCCCCAGCCCTCGGCCGAGGTCTCGACGAGCATCGCCTCGGCCACGCCGTCGGGGCGGCTTCTCGGCCTTGGCCACCGAGCGGGAGAGCTGGAAGATGACCGGCAGCTTCGCCTCGGCGAGCGAGCGCACGATGGGGTGGTTGCCGTAGCGGTCGGCGAGCACGACCTCGGCGCCCATCTGCGCCAGCGCGTTCGCCGGATCGATCACGATGTCGTCGCCGATCTTGAGTCCGTACTTTTCGGCGAGGCCCCGGAAGCCCAGATCGGACGGCGGGCGCGCCCGGCCCCGGCAGCACCGGATCGAGCATGATCAGCGCCCGCCCGCCGCCGGCGAGGTACTTGTCGAGCGCCTCGGATTCCGGCGCCAGGAACGCCGTCTGCGGCCCGGCGACGACGACCACGTCCGCGTCGGCGGGGAGATTGCCCTTGCCCAGCGAATCCCACGTCGCGACGATCATGTTGTCGCGCTCCAGCGTCTGCTTGACGTCCGAATAACCCAGGCCGCGCTGGGTCGAATCCAGGGACGCTTCGCCGTGGCCCTGGGAGAAAACGATCTTGCGGCTGCTTCTTTTCGGTCACCGAGAGGATCGCGGAGGTGAACGCCTCCTCGCCCTTGAAGGCCTTCATCGTCGGCGCGCCACCGCCCATCTGCATGCCGGCGAAGTCGAAGTCGGCGAGCTTGTCCTCGGGCACGAACTTTCTGCGATCGCCGGAACGGAAGACGATCGTGTTCAGGCGCACGCCGGCCGACTCCTTGATGAGCGCCTCGGCCCGGGCGGGATTGCGCTCCGGGTCCAGGTACTCCACCTCGATCCTGGGCGAGAGGGCCTGGTACCGGGTCAGGAGCTCCTTGACCTCGGGAAGCAGGCGCGACTGCCGCGGCGTCATGAACACCGTCACGCGCACGGGCTCCTTGAGGCCCGCGAGGATCTTCTTCGTCTGCTCGGAGAGCGAGTAGATCCGGGAGCGGGTCCAGTCGGCCCGGGCCCAGTGGCGCGCGGCGAGATAGTTGGCCCCGAGGACGATCGCGGCCGCGAGCAGGATGCCGACGGCCGACGTGCCCGTGCGCACGCTGCGGGCGCTCACGGCGTCTCCTTCTTCGAGGACAGCACGACCGTCGAGAGGAACAGGAAGAACGCCATGCCCGAGAGGTAGTAGACGAGACGCCGCGTATCGACGATGCCGCGCGCGAACTCGTCCATGTGGTCCCACATGTTGAGGTAATCGATGATCGTCTGCCGGCTCGGGTCGGCGCCCGACTGGAAGAGCCCGGCCGAGAAGAGCGGGATCAGCATCGCGAATGTCAGGATCGCCGCGACGATCTGGTTCTTGGACAGCGTCGAGGCGAAGACGCCGATCGCGATGAAGTACGCGCCGATGAGCGCGATGCCCAGGTAGCCCGAAGCGACCGCGCCGAAGTCGACGGCCGTCTGGGACGCGCAGGTAGAGGACGAAGACCAGGCTCGGGATCCAGACGACCAGGAAGAAGCCGAGGGCCCCGAGGAACTTCCCGAGAACCACGGTCGCCTCCGACACCGGCGACGTCAGCAGGACTTCGAGCGTTCCGGCCTTCCGCTCCTCGGCCAGCAGCCGCATCGTGATGATGGGCACGATGAAGAGCGTGAAGATCCAGAAGTAGGTGTTCGTGAACATCAGCGACAGGAACCGCTCCCGCGCCACGCCGGGCGTGGCGAGGAACGCGACGATGCGGGAGAAGATGAAGCCGTTCAGGAACATGTACGCCGCGAGGATCACGTAGGCGAGGGGCGAGAAGAAGTACGCCCGCCACTCCCGGCCGACGATCGCGAAGAGCTTCCTCACGACGCCGGCCCCTCTCCGCCGTCGGCCGTCGACGCGACGCGAGACGGCTCGGCCGCGACCGGCTCTTCCGCCGGAACGGCCTCGTCGTGGCGGGTCAGCCGCACGAACACGTCCTCGAGCGTCATCGCCTCACGGCCGAGCTCCCGGAGCACCCAGCCCTTCTGGACCGCGAGCCGGAAGACGTCTTCGCGCGGGTCGCCCTCCGGCGCGCAGGTCGAGGCGGACGCGCGTTTCGTCGGCCGTCTCCTCGACCTCGACCGCGGCCACGCCCGGGAGCACGGCGAGCGCCTCGCGGGCCGCCACGGCGCCCCGAATCGCCACGCGGATCACGGGCGAGCCGGCGAGCTTGCCGCGCAGCTCCGAGGGCGTGCCTTCGGCCACGATCCGTCCGCGATCGATGATGAGGACGCGGTCGCAGACGGCTTCGACCTCGGGAAGGATGTGCGTGGACAGCAGCACGGAGCGGTTCTTCCCGAGCTCGCGGATGGTCTCGCGGATCTTGATGATCTGCACGGGATCGAGCCCGATCGTCGGCTCGTCGAGGATCAGCACCGGCGGCTGGTGGACGAGCGCGCCCGCGAGGGCCGTGCGCTGCCGGAACCCCTTCGAGAGGTTCTCGATTTTCCGACCGGCCACCTCGGACAGCAGGCACCGATCGAGAGCCTCCTGGACTCGTCCGCGCACGAGCCCGCCCGGGACGCCTTCCAGCCGGGCGCGGAACGCGAGGTACTCGCGCACCCGCATTTCGGGGTACGTGGCGGCGGACTCCGGCAGGTAGCCCAGCGACGCCCGCGCGGCTTTCGACTGGCTCACGACGTCGTGTCCGGCGACGCGGGCCGTTCCCGACGCTCGGCGGCAGGAACCCGGTCAGCACCCGCATCGTCGTGGTCTTGCCGGCCCCGTTGGGGCCGAGGAATCCGACGATCTCGCCTTCCCTCACGGAAAAGGTGACGTCGTCGACCGCGAGCCGGGTCGGGTAGCGCTTCGACAGATTTTGGACTTCGATCATGCGATGACTTCGAAAACCCCGCTATGGAACGCGGAAGAATAATCCATATTCCCGCCGACCGGCCCGTCAACCGGCAGGACGAGCCGGCGGTCGCGTATCATCGCCGGGTGATCGTCGTCGACAACGTTTCGAAGGCCTACGGGCGGCGGCGAACCCGGGCGCTCGACGGCGTTTCCCTCGAGATCGCCCGCGGCGAGACGGTGGGTCTGATCGGTCCCAACGGCGCCGGCAAGACGACGCTTCTCTCCTGTCTGCTGGGCTTTCTCCGGCCGGACTCCGGGACCATCCGCATCGACGGGCGGCCTGTCGACGATCTCTCCATCCGCGCCCGCACGGGCTACATGCCCGAGCGGCTGGGCTTCGACCGCGAGCTGACCGGCACGGATTTCCTCGCCTTTCACTGGCGGCTCGCCGGGGGCGATCCGAGACGCACGAAGGAAGAAACCTCCGCCGCGGCGGCCCGCGTCGGCCTCGAAGCCGAAGCGCTCTCGCGCAAGCTCCGAACCTACTCCCGGGGCATGCTCCAGCGCATCGGTGTCGCCCAGGCCACGCTGCGCGATCCGGACCTGCTCTTTCTGGACGAGCCGGCCTCGGGCACGGACCCGCTGGGCGTCGTCACGGTCCGGGACCGGATCCTCGAGGCGCGGAAGCGCGGCGCGACCATCGTGCTCAACTCTCACCAGCTCCCGGAAGTCGAAAAGGTCTGCGATCGCGTCGTGTTCATCGACCACGGACGGCTGACGCGCACCGAGACTCTGACCGGCGAGACCGCATCGCGGCGGCGCGTCACGATCCGCGTGCGCGAAAGCGACGCCGCCCGGGCCGCCGAAGTCCTCGCCGGGGCGGGTCTCGCCGCGGAAACCGACGGGAGCGGCCAGCTCCGTCTTCCCGGGGGCAGCGAAGAGGAAGCCGCGCGCGTGGTCAAGACGCTCGCGCTCGCCGACGTGCCGGTCCTCGAGGTCCGCTCTTCCGCCGAGCTCGAAGAGCTCTTCCGAAGCCGCCCGTCGTGAAGGAAGCCTCGTGATCGAAATGGTCCGGCGTTTCCTGCGGCAGAAGTCGCGCAGCGGCGGCACCCTCGTGCTGCTCGGGTTGCTCGCGGGAATGTCCGGCCTGTCGATCGTGGTCTCCGGCGGTCCGGGCGGGCCCGGCGGGGGCGGCTACATCGCCCTCCTCGTCCTCGCGGCCGCCTCGGTGTCGAAGGACGCGTCCTCGGGCGCTCTGCAGATGATCCTGGCCCGTCCGATCCGCCGCACGGACTACCTTTTCGGGCGCTATCTCGGGATCGTGGTCGCATTCGCGGCGTTCTCCGTCGCGTGCGTGGCGCTCGGCCTTCTGACCCGGACCCTCTGGGGCCCCCGAGGCCCCGTCGCCCCGCTCGAGCTGCTGGGGAGCATCGGATTCGCCACGCTCTGGGCCGCGCAGATGGCGGCCGTGCTCGTCTTTTTCTCGACGTTCCTGCCGGGTTACGGGGATGTCGTCGCGTTGCTGCTCCTGCAGATCTTCGTCTCGCTGCGCACCAACGTGCCGTGGATGGTCAAGACGTCTCAGGCGATCGGCCGCGATCTGCTCCCCTCGGTCGCCTGGGAAGGCGTCTTTCGGGGCAATCCCGACGCGCTGGCGGCCGCCGGACGAGCCGTCCTGGCGGCGTCGCTCTTCCTCACGGCCGCGGCCGTGGTTTTTTCCCGAAGGGAGTTTGCGTATGGACGCGATTGACGCCGGAGCGGGCGCCCTCCGGCGATCCGAATCCCGGTCCCAGTCCGCCCTCTCTCCGATCCTGCTCTGGATCCTGCTCGCCGCCGTGCTGTTCCGGATCGTGACCGCCGTCATGGATCGGGCCGGGAAGGACGGTCCCGGGTTGGTCCAGTGGCAGAGGCGCGGAGAAGCCTCGGCCCAGGCCGCCCGTTCGGGCAAGCCGGTGCTCTACGACTTCACGGCCGCGTGGTGCGGCCCGTGCAAGCTCCTCGACGAGGCCTGGGCGGAGAGTTCCGTGGCCGAAAAGGTCAACGCGGGTTTCGTGCCCGTGCGCATAACGGACCGCGTCCGCGAGGACGGACGGAATCCTCCCGATATCGCCGAGCTCCAGCGCCGATACGAGGTCTCGGTCTTTCCGACGGTCGTGATTGCTGCGCCCGACGGCCGCCTCATCGCGAAGCACGAAGGCTTCCGGAACCCGGAAGCCCTCGCCGCGTTTCTCGCCGAAGCGGCGGGCGGCACGGGAGCCCGGCCGCCCGTTAAATTCTAGTCTTCGAGTCTTCCAGGCTTCGAGTCTTCGTCTACTCTTCGTCTTCTTCGCCGGTCGCGCCGGTCCGCACGGAGACCGGACCGTTCACCGTCGCCACGCGGACGAGCACGGGCCCGTCTCCGACCTCGATCTTCCGCCCGTCGTCGTCCCACGTCTTGCGCGCCGAACCGCACCCCTCGCCACGACACTGGAACGGAGAGCGGCCGGCCGATTCCACGACCGCCGACGAAGCGTAGCCCGCCGGTATCGACAGGCTCACGGGACCGTTGACCGCGCGGGCGTCCAGACCGTCGCCCTCCCAGGAGCGGCCGCCCAGAGTCACGCCGATGGGGCCGTTCTGCGTCCGGAGCTTCGAGCGGCCGGACGCCCCGACGAAGGAGATCGGGCCGTTCTCGGCCTCGAGGTCCAGCTCGCCGGTCGCCCGGCGGGCCGAGATGGGACCGTTCTCCGTTCGCGCCGTGACCCGGCCGGAGAGCCCGCTCAGGCCGATGGGCCCGTTGGACGCCGAGATCTCGAGCGAGGCTCCGCGCGGCGCCGCCACGAGGAGGTAGCCAGCCCAGTCTCCGCTCGAGGGTCCGGTTACGGAGACCTGGCTGGCGGAGCGCGCGAGGGCGATCGCGGCCAGGCTCGATTGCTTCGGGGCCGCTTTGCAGAGGATCACCTCGAAGTCGGCGCGATCGGCCTCCCGGACGTAGATACCGGAGTTCTCGGCCGCCTCCAGCCGCAGCGTGCCGCCGGCCGGAAGCGTCGTCGTCTCCTCCGC
Organism: uncultured Acidobacteriota bacterium; assembly: GCA_963749265.1. Lineage (GTDB taxonomy): Bacteria > Acidobacteriota > Thermoanaerobaculia > UBA5066 > Gp7-AA6 > DAHUXD01. The sequence goes on from CAVVML010000013.1 coordinate 309,865, forward strand.
CCGAACGGCGGGACGGTTGTCGAATTCGACCTGGATGTCGTCGCAGGTCGCGGGCTCGTCGTGATCGATCGAGACGTTTCTATGGCCGTGGCTATGACGATGCCCCTCTCCCGCGAGCGATGTGCCTGCGGTCAGGGCCAGGGTCACGGCACAGCAGAGAACGAGGTCCGGGCGTATCCGCATGGCTTCCTCCCGAAGGTGGATACGCCGGGACACCCCCGAGGTTACGGGGATTAAGGAACTCATTCGGCTGACGAGGACCGGACCCCCGGTCCGCACGATCGTGACGGCGGAGCCCTCGGCGTCCGTGAGCGGCTTCTCCCACCAGTCGCCATTCCGGCTCCCGACCTCGGAGTACGGCCCCGCGGGCACCACACCCACCGATCGATTCCGGCCGGACTGTTTCGCCAGGTAGAGGGCGCGGTCGGCGAGCTTGAGGACCTCGGTGAAGGCGAACGTGCGCGTCGAGTCCGGGTACCAGGGGAAAGGCGCCCAGCCCACCGAGCACGTGCGACGGACACGCTGCCCGCCGCCGAGGTCGAAGGGCTCGGATCCGACGGCGGTCATGACCCGGCCCGCGAGGACGTCGCCGCGCGTCCGGTCGGCGTCGCGCGAGATCAGGAGGAACTCCTCGCCGCCCCAGCGGATGAGGCGGTCGGAGTCGCGCACGACGCCGGTGAGCCGGCGGGCCATTTCGGCGAGCACGCCGTCGCCGCGGTCGTGACCGAAGTCGTCGTTGACCTCTTTGAAGTGGTCGATGTCGACGATGTAGAAGATGAGGTCGCAGTTGCGCGGGCGGCTGGCCGGCGGCGTCGAGTGGACCCGCAGCGTCCGGTTCACATCGTCCTCGATGACGGTCGAGAAGAAGCGCCGGTTGCGAGCTCCGGTCAGGGCGTCGGTGAAAGACGCTTCGCGCAACTCCCGGTTGGCCGCGGCGAGCTCGGCGCTCCGCGCGGCCACGGCTTCCTCCAGACTCCGACGCTCGGCCTCGAGGTGTCGCGTCCGCCAGCGGACGACGAGGACGAGGACCGCGGCCGCGAGGATGCCCCAGAGGATCCGGGCCCAGAGGGTCTGCCACCAGGCCGGCTGCACGCGGAGCCGGAAGACGGCCGGCTGGCGGGATTCTTTTCCGAGCGGCGGAGACGCAGAGCACCTCGAAGCGATAGTCGCCGCTCGGGAGCGCCGGGAACCGCGCCTCGATGAGGTCGGTCTCCGTGTACTGGTCGACCAGGCCGATCATGCGGTAGCGGTAACGGACCTTGCGAGGCTCGACGAAGGTCAACCCCGCCCAGGCCACGCTGAAGTTGCGGTCTCGGGGACCGAGCACCGCGCCGGCGGTATCCAGGCGCCGGTCTCCCGTGACCACCGAGGTGATCACGACGTGCGGCGGCGGCTCGGGCGCCGGAGGAATCCCCGAGCGGAAGCGGACGAGGCCCCGGCTCGTGCCCAGCCAGACCGTGCCGTCGGCATCGGCGAAGAACGCGTTCTGATCGAGGTCGTCGCTGATCATGCCGTTCGCCTTGCCGTAGCGCGCCGTCAGCGCCCAGTTCGGGCCGTAGACGTCGACTCCCGAGCCCGTGCCGATCCACGTCGCGCCGGGCGCATCGCGCCCCGCGAGAACGACCTTGTTGGAAACCAGCCCCGTCGCGACGTCGATGGGCCGCACGGTCAGACGATCTCCCTGGAGGATCACTTTGGCGCCACCGATCGCTTCGCGATAGGCGATCACGAGGCTGCCGTCGGACGCGATGGCGATCGACGACACAAAATCCTCGCGCAGGCCGTCGCGGACCGTGAAGCGCCGGGGAGCGGGACCATTGACCCGGAGGATCCCCTGCTTGCTGGCGGCGTAGACGATCCCGGCCGGATCCTCGGCGAAGGCGCGAACGTTGTCGGGCTTGTCGCGGCCGATCGAGACGCGCTCGAGCCGGTCGGCGCGGGAGCCGGGCGCGAGACGGTAGAGGCCGTTGACGGCTCCCACCCAGACCTCTCCGTCGGGCCGCACGTGGATCGCCGCCACGCGCAATTGCTCGCCCGCGGCGTCCTCGGCGGCGAGGCGGCGGAGGCGGCCGTCCGGCGCAATGTGGGTGACGCCTCCGGGCCACGATCCCGCCCAGACGCTGCCGTCCTCGGCGGAGGCGAGCGCGTTGACGACGTTGCCCGCGAGGCCGTCGGCCTCGAAATAATGTCGGATCGCTCCGGTCACGGGATCGATGCGATTGAGGCCCTGCTCGGTGCCGACCCAGACCGGCCCCGGGCCGGGCCGCGTCTTCTGCCGCGTGATCGACCAGACGACGTCATGCGACAGTCCATCCGAGGCGGACCAGTTCGTGATCTGGCCATGCCCCAGCCGCCGCGCCAGGCCGCCGCCGAGCAGGCCGACCCAGAGCGAGCCCTCACGATCGACGGTCGCGGCGAGCGCCGTGTCGACCGGGAGCCCCTCGCGGCGCCCGACGAGGCGCCAGAGTCCTCCGTCGCGCGACGCGAGGCCCTGGACCGTGGGCACGAGCAGGCGGCCGAGATCGTCGATCGCCAGCCGTCCGATCTCGCTCGACTCCGGAAGGCCCTTGTCGTCGCGTTCGAAGCGTTGCGCGCCCCGCGGGAGGAGATAGAGCCGCTTGACGGTCCGGACCCAGAGGCGGCCCTCGCCGTCGGTCCGGATGTCCTCCAGAGTCTCGTCGGCCGGCAGCCCTCGCGGCCGCCCGAACTCGACCGTCCGACCGGACTCCTTGCGGAAGAGCTGGCCGCCGCGCGAGAAATACACGACGCCGTTCGGGTCCGCGTGCACCGCGCTGACCGGACCGCTGCCCACCGCATTGGCCTCCTGGTCGAACTGGAACCGATCCGCGCGTCCGACGTAGAGACCCCGGTCGGTGCCGACGAACAGCGTGCCCGACGCGTCCGAGGCGATACCCTGGTGCGGAATCGAGAAGATGCCGAGGCCCTCCTTCTCGTCGAGGACCGTGAAACGCTCGTGGCCGTAGCGCGCGAGGCCCGCCGCGGTCGCGACGTAGAGCCGGCCGTCGACGGTCTCATGGATCTGAAAGATCCGCAGCCGCGGCAGGCCGTCGCGATGGCCGAACTTTCGGAAGCGGCTCCCGTCGTAGCGGAACAGGCCGTCGTCGGTTCCGACCCAGACGAAGCCGACGCGGTCCTGGATCACGCACTCGACCGAGAGGTCCTCGAGGCCGTCTTCCTTCGTGAAGCTGCGGAACTCGAAGCGGCCTTCGAACGGCGCGCGGCCGCCCTCGTCGGCCGCGAACGCGGCGGCGACCGCGGCGAGCGCGGTCACGAGACACACCGCCTGTATTCGGAGGATTTTGCGCACGCGAAAAAAACGGAGCCTACGGAATCTCGGTCACATTATAGGGGGGCTCCGTGATCTCTCCGGGAGCGCGCGGCCCGGAGAGGAAGCGGCCGGTCAGACTCTTCGGATTCTTCCGGATCTCGGGGGGCGGCCCTTCGGCCACGACGCGTCCGCCTTCGTCGCCGCCGCCGGGCCCGAGCTCGATGATCCAGTCGGAGGCCTCGAGAAAGCCGAGGTGGTGCTCGACGGCCAGCACCGAGTGGCCCCGGGCGATGATGCGCCGCAGGGTGGCGATCAGCCGGTCGACGTCCTTGGCGTGCAGGCCCGTGGTCGGCTCGTCGAACAGGAACAGAGATCCGCGCGAGGACGCCGGACGGATCCCGAGAAACGCGGCGAGCTTGAGGCGCTGGGCCTCGCCGCCGGACAGGGTCGCCGTGGGCTGGCCGAGGCGCATGTAGCCCAGGCCCGCTTCGCGGAGCGGCTCCAGGCGGCGCACGATCTTCTCCTCGTCCCGGAAGAACACCGCCGCGTCGTCGATCGTCATCTCCAGGACGTCGTCGACGTTCTGGCCGCGCAGCCTCACGGCCAGAACGCGGCTCTGGAAGCGCCGACCGTCGCAGACGTCGCACCGCACCGTGACGTCCGCCAGAAACTGCATGTCGATCGTCTGCCAGCCCGTGCCGCGGCAGGCCTCGCAGCGGCCGCCCGGAGAATTGAACGAAAAGTCGCGCGCCGTGACTCCGCGGGACACCGCGCGCCCGGATCGGGCGAAGGCCTTGCGGATCTCGTCCCAGGCCTTGCTGTACGTGACCGGATTGGACCGAGCCGAACGCCCGAGGGGGCTCTGATCGACGAGCAGCAGGTCCGAGATCCCCTCGAGGCCGTCGATCCGCTCGTGCGCGCCGACCTCGAACTGGGCGGCGCCCTTGACGCGACGCGCGTAAGCGTTGTGCAGGATGTCGCGCACCAGCGTCGACTTGCCGGAGCCCGAGACTCCGGCGACCGCAACGAGGCGTCCGAGCGGGATGCGCACGTTCACGTCGCGGAGGTTGTTCTGTCGGGCGCCGACGATGGTGATGGCGCCTTCGGCGCGGCGGAATGGAACGACGCGGCGGGCACCCGTCGCTTCGCCCCCGCCGCCCTCTCCCCCGCTGCCGTCCGAAGGCGGCGCTCCGCCGCCCGCCTCCAGTCTCCTCCGCAACAGCTCCCCGGTCGCCGAGCCCTTCACGCGAGCCAGAGCCAGCGGCGTGCCCTCGAAGAGCAGTCGTCCGCCGAGCCGGCCGGCCCCCGGACCGAGGTCGATCAGGTGGTCCGCGGCCTCGATGGCCTCGGGATCGTGCTCCACGACGACCACGGTGTTTCCGCGGTCGGCGAGTCTCCGAAGAATGGAAAGAAGCCGCCGCGTGTCCACGGCGTGGAGCCCGATCGTCGGCTCGTCGAGCACGTAGAGCGTGCCGGTCAGCGCGCCCCCGAGCGCGGATGCCAGACCGATGCGCTGCGCCTCCCCTCCGGAGAGCGTGCGCGCCGGGCGCGCGAGGGTCAGATAACCGAGGCCCACGTCGTTCATGTAGCGGACGCGGGAGGAGAGCTCCGAGAGCACGGAGCCCAGACGTTTTTCTTCGGCGGGCGAGGGCGCGACCTCGGCGAAAAAGCGCTGGAGGTCCCTCAGCGGGAGCTCCGAGGAGCTCGGCGATCGTGCGTCCCCGAAAGCGCACCCAGAGCGCGGGAGGCGCGACCCGAGCTCCGCCGCAGGCGATGCAGGGCGTGTACGCGCGGTAGCGCGCCAGAAGCACCCGGACGTGGATCTTGTAGCGCTTGGTCTCGAGCCAGTCGAAGAAGCCCCTCACGCCGTAGAAGTCGCCGCGGCCCTGGATGAGGACCTCCCGCTCGTGGGCGGACAGGCGCGACACGGGAACGTCCGTGCGGACGGAATACCGGCGGCAGGCGCGAAACAGGTCCGTGTAGGCGGACTCGTAGGCCGGCGTGTTCCATGGCGCGACCGGCCGCTCCGCGAGCGTGAGACTCCGGTCGGGGATCGCCTTGTCCAGATCCACGCCGATGACGCGGCCGAAGCCCTGGCAGGCCGGACACGCGCCGAGCGGCGAGTTGAATGCGAACATCGGCGGCGTCGGATCGCGGAACTCGCGCCCGCAGCGGGGACAGTGCAGCCCGCGGCGGAACACGCGCGGGCGCTCCGCGCCCTGCACCCGGACCTCGAGCGTCCCTGCCAGGGAAAAGGCGGTCTCCGCCGCCGAGGCGATCTCGGGGCGCGCGGCTTCGCTGACGACGAAGCGCCCCACGACGAGCGGCAGCCGCCCCTCGGCGTCGAGCAGGGGCGTCGACGTCTTCGCCGATCTCGACGGTCTCCCCCTCCGGAGAGAGCGCCCGGAAGAACCCCGCGCGGCGGAATTCCGCGATCCGCGCGCCGTCGCTGGCCGCGCGCTTGCGCTTCCGCCCGGCTCCCGGCGCCACGGACGGCTCGCGCCAGGGCACCGGCGCCACGAGCGTCGCGCGCGCCCCCGGCTCGGCCGCGCAGAGCTCCTCGACCGCGCGATCCACCCCGCCCGGCACCGCCGCCTCGGCGCAGTCGGGGCAGGATGTCGTCCCGCCGTGGGCGAAGAGCAGCCGGAGCGAGTCGTGGATCTCGGTCTGCGTGCCGACGGTGGAGCGCGCGTTGCGCACCCCGTTCTTCTGCTCGAGGGCGATGGCGGGAGGCACCGGCTCGATCGAGTCGGCGTCCGGACGATCCAGCCTCTCGAGGAACTGGCGGGCGTAGGTCGAGAGCGACTCCGCGTATCGCCTCTGCCCTTCGGCGTAAAGGGTGTCGAAGGCGAGGCTCGACTTGCCCGAGCCCGAGACGCCGGTGACCACGGTCAGCCGGCCGATCGGGATGTCGACCGAAACGTTGCGGAGGTTGTGGGTCCGCGCCCCCCGGATGCGGATGACAGGCGTGGAGCCCGGTTTGGCGGCTCTCTTCAAACGGACGAGACTACCATCTCGCATCAGGATCCAGCCCCGGGCGTCGGTGGTGACTGCTACTGCGTCCCGACCGAGAGGTCGCCGCCGTGCGTCGGGCAGTACGACGTCGGCGCCGTGCCCTGGATGAAGACCTCGGTCATCGTCTTCGGGCACCCCGGCGCGGCGAGCAGGCCGGTGTCCGGATCGATCTCGGCCGTCACGATGTTCGACGGCACGGGAAACGGCTCGGAGAAATGCTGGGACGGGATGAACCGCGAGAAGTCCGCGAAGATCGGGACGGCGGCCTGCGTGCCCGAGAGGTTCAGGCCGCGGTTGTCGTCGTAGCCGACCCAGACGACCGAGAGAAACCGGGGCGAGTATCCGGCGAACCAGGCGTCCCGGCCGTCGTTCGTCGTGCCCGTTTTGCCCGCGAGCACTCCCGTGAGCCCCCGGGCGCGCGCGCCGGCGCCCGTGCCGCGCGTGGCCGCGCCCTGCAGGATCGAGTTCACCAGGAAAGTGGCATCCGCGGGGAGCGCCGGCGCGAGGGAAGTGGCCTTGCGGTCGAGCACGGTGCCGTCGCCGGTCATCACGCCCACGATGGCGTTCGGCGCGATCCGGACGCCGCTGTTCGCGAGGGCGGCGTACGCGCCGGCGATCTCCATGGGCGAGGCCTCGAACGCGCCCAGGGCGATCGACGGATACGCGCGCAGCCGGGAGGTCATCCCCGCGTCTCGCGCGGCGGCGAGGACGAAGGGCAGTCCGGCCTTCAGCGAGACCCGGACCGTCGGCACGTTGATCGAAAGCTCGAGGGCCCGCCGCGCCGTCATCCAGCCGCGATAGTCGTTGTCGTAGTTGCGGGGCGTCCACTGCTCCTCTTCGGTCTTCGTGCCCCACTCGACGACGATCGGGGAATCCAGGAGCCGCGTCGCCGGCGTCACCGGCGGGTCGACGTCGCGGCGAGCGAACGCCGCGAGATACACGAAGGGCTTGAAGAGGCTGCCGGGCTGTCGGTGGGCCTGCGTGACGCGGTTGAACTGCGAGAGGGAGTAGTCCCGTCCCCCGACGAGCGCCCGCACGTTGCCGGTCTGGGGCTCGAGAGCGATCAGCGCTCCCTGGAGGGGCGCCTGGCGGGCGGCCGAGGCCAGGCGCTTGTAGGTCTTCTCGAGGCTCTCGAGGCCGTCGGTCACCGCCCGCTGGCCGGCCAGCTGGAGATCGACGTCGAGCGTCGTGTAGATCTGCAGGCCCTCGGTCTGGAGCTTCTGGCCGTAACGCTCGGCGAGCTCTCCCTTCACGAAGTCGACGAAGTGCGGCGCCTTGGTCCGCTCCTCGGTCCGCGTCCGGGGCGTGAGGGGCTGCGCCAACGCGTCGGCCAGGGCGGCCTCGTCGATGCGTCCCTCCTCGCGCATCAGCCGGAGGATGAGGTTGCGCCGCTCGCGTGTGCGCTCCGGGTTTCGAAAGGGCGAGTAGGCATTGGGCGCGCGGATCATGCCGGCGATCGTGGCGGACTCGGCCAGGTCGAGGTCCGCGACTTCCTTGCCGAAGTAGTAGCGGGCGGCTTCGCCGACGCCGGTGATCCCGATGGCTCCCCGCCTCCCGAGGTAGATCTCGTTCAGGTAGGTCTCGAGGATCTCGTCCTTGGAATAGCGGGCGTCGAGGATCACGGCCATGATGGCTTCGGTCGCCTTGCGGCGGACCGTGCGCTCCGGCGACAGGTAGAGATTCTTGACGAGCTGCTGCGTGAGGGTCGAGCCGCCCTGCGTCCGGCCGCCCTTGAGCGACGCGAAGATCGCGCCGAAGACCCGGCGAACCGAGAAGCCGGCGTGGCGATAGAAGTCGCGGTCCTCGGTCACGAGCACGGCGTCGACCAGGGAGCGTGGCGCGTCCGCGAGACGGATGATCGTCCGATCCTCGAGCTCCGCCGAGAAGACCGAGCCCAGGCGCTCGGGCTCGAGGAACAGAGCCGGCAGCTTCTGGCCCGTCGGGTCGGCGATGGACTTCACCTTCTTGCCCGCGACGGTCAGGCGGAACCGCAGCCCGGCGAAGTCGTGCCCGGGATACCGGAACGGCCGCGTGTGGATCTCGATCGCGTCCTTGTCGATGCGATAGCGCCCCGGCTGCTCCGGGGCCGCGTCGGTCTGCTGGTAGTAGAGCCGCGCGAGCTTCGCCTGGAGCTCCGCGACCGAGACCGCTTCGCCCGGCCGCAGGACGTAGAGATCCGAGTAGATGCGCGAGGGAAGGTCCCAGCGCCTCCCGTCGAAGCGGGCGACGACCCGCGTCGTGAAGTACCCGAGGACGAGCACGCCGGCGAGGAGCAGGCCGCCGAACACCGCCAGGATCGGCAGGCGGTGCCGGTAAACCCAGAGCGACAGGGAAACGGTGCGCGCGTGCGGCGGGGCCGGGGTCTCGGAAGTCACCCGCGGCGCGAGCATAACGTCATAACATCCCGGCCGGCGTGGGGAAGAAGCAGCAAAGGCGGCCGGCCGCGGCTCCGCCGGCCCGGGATCCCGCCGCGGGCGTTGCCTCCGCCATCCTGTGCGTGGTCCTCGCCGGCACGGCGCTGGCCGTCGACACGCGCGCGGCGGCGGCGTTCGACTCGCCCAAGCGGCTCTTCGCTCTGCTCGGGACCGCTCTCGCCGCCGCGTGCCTCCTGCTCCCGCGGCGCCGTGCCGAGCGCGCGCGCGCCTCGCGATCCGCGAGATCCCGCTGCTGCCGCGCGTCGCGATGATCCTGGCGGCGTGCGCGCTCGCGCTCGCCGGGCTCTCGGCCCTCGCCTCGCCCCGCCGGATCATCGCGCTCGACACGCTGCGGACGATCGCGATCCTCGCCCTGCTCCTGCCGCTCGGCGCCTCGCGCGTGTTCCCCAGGGCGCGCGCCGCCCTGACGGCCGTTTTCCTCGCGGCCGCCGCCCTCAACGCGGCCATCGCCGTGCTCGAGGCGCGCGGGATCTACAGCCCGTTTGAGCTGGAGACTTTCGGCACGCGGCAGGAGACGGGAGCCTACGCCGGCAACGTCGGCTATCTGGCGATCACGCTCGCGCTCGCATCCGTCGTCGCTCTCGGGGTCCTCGTGAGCGCCCGGACGCGGCCGGCGCGGATCCTCGCGGGCGGGGCGCTCGCCGTCTTCGCGGCGGGCGCTGGTCGTGAACCAGAACCTGACGGCGCTCACCGCGGTCCTCGCCGGAAGCGCCGTGCTCCTGATCCTGCGCTTTCGCAAGCGCGCGGTCCTGCCGATCGGCGTCGCGGCCGCGGCGGTGCTGGTCGCCGTCCTGGCCTACCCTCCCCTCTCTTACCGGGCGCAGGAGCTCGCGAGGGCCGCGCGCGACGGCAACTGGGACGCGCTCGTCTCGTTCCGGGGCGGCCCGTGGGCGTCCGCGGTCGAGATGACGCGCGAACGGCCGCTCCTGGGATTCGGTCCGGGAACGTTCCCCTCCGAGTACGTCCCGCACCGGCTCGCCGCCGAGATCCGGGCGAAGCGGCGTTTCGTCAGCCCCCTCATCACGAGCTCGTACGCCGAGGCGCACAACGACTATCTCCAGGTGGCGAGCGACGCCGGGATCCCCGCGGCGATCCTGGCGGTCGGGCGCCGCGGGCTGCCTGTTCGCGGCCATCCTGTCGGCCGCCTGGCGGCGACGAGATCCCGAGGCGATCGTCCTCGCGGCCCTGCTCGCGACGGGAGCGGCGGCCGCCCTGACGTGGTTCCCTTTTCAGCGGCCGATCACGGCCGTGCCGCTGCTTCTCGCGGCGGGGCGCGCCTGGCGGGTGGCGGCCCGGCGTCTCGAACCCGAACCCGAACCGGAGAAGGCCGAGCCGTGAAGACGTTGCTGCGTCTCGCCGCGCTCGCCGCCCTCGTGTGGCTGCTCGCACCGGAGATCCCGCGCTACCGCGCCGAGCGCCGGATCGGCCTCGCCACGTCCGCGTTCCGGAGCCTGATCGATCGGGTCAACGAGCCCGCGGCCGCCCAGGAGATCCTCGCGCGTCGGCCGCATCGCTCTCGCCTCGAGCCCCGATCTGCCGGGAGACGCGCGGCCGGCGATGATCGCGGGCTCCGCGTTCCTCGTCACCGGACAGCCCGAGCGCGCCCTGGAAACCTACCGGGAGGCGTTCGCGACGGGCGAGCGCGCCGAGATCGACCTCAACCTCGGGCGCGCCTACATGCTGGGGCGCCGCCGGGAGAGCGGCGACGCGGCGCTCCTGCGCGCCGGCTGGATCAGCCCCGAGATCCTGTCGACCCTGTCGCCCGCCGTCCGGGACCCTCTGCTTTTCCGCATCGGCCGCATCTCCGCCGAGCTCGACGCGGGCCGCCTGTCCGAGCCGCCGCCCCTCCCGGCCGACGAGCGAAGGTAGCGCGCTAGCTGCAGGAGATCTGCGGCGTCCAGGGTCCAGGGTCGCTTCGATGTCCCGGAAGATCCGGCTCGAGTAGATCCCCCAGACGTGCAGCTTGTAGAGCAGCATCGTCTTCAGGATCGCGAGGCCGTAGCGCACCGAGGGTCCGAACGCGATCTGCGAGGCCTCGTCGAAGTAGCGCGTCTCGATCGGGATCTCGCAGATCCGCAGGCCCTTCGCCATGCCCTGCGCGATGATCTCGGTGTCGAAGACGAACCCGTCGGAGTTGGCCTCGAGCGTTGACCGTTTCGAGGTACTTGCGCGTGTAGGCGCGAAACCCGCTGTGATACTCGGTCAGGTAGATCAGGAAGGTCGCGTTCTCGATCGCCGTCAGGAGGATGTTGCCCAGGTATTTCCACTTGGGCATGCCGCCCTGGATCGGCCGGCCCCCGAGCATGCGGCTCCCGAAGGCCGCGTCGTAGTCGCCGCTCGTCAGCGCCTGGAGCAGATGCGGGATGACGGTCGGATCGTACTGGTGGTCGGGATGGACCATGACCACGACGTCGGCGCCCCGCGCGAGCGCGGTCGCGTAACAGGTCTTCTGGTTGCCGCCGTACCCGCGGTTGCGCTCGTGGACGACCGATGTGGATCCCGAGGCGGCGCGCGATCTCGACCGTGCGGTCGCGCGAGACGTCGTCGACGAGGATGATGTCGTCGACGTCCCCCTTCGGGACGTCGGCAAACGTCCGCTCCAGAGTCTTCTCGGCGTTGTACGCGGGCATGACGACGGCGACCCGGCGCCGGCCGCGCTCCTCAGACGCCACGGCGCGTGAGGACGACCGGGAGCGTCCGCAGAAGGATCGCGAGGTCCAGGCCGAAGGACCAGTTGTTCAAGTACGCAAGATCGTAGCGCAGTTTGATCTCGGGCTCGGTCGAGTACTCGCCCGAGACCTGCGCGAGGCCCGTGAGCCCCGGCCGCGCGGCGTGACGGAGCGCGTAGCCCGAGACCGTCTTCGCGTAGCGCTCGGCGAACTCGGGACGCTCGGGCCGCGGGCCCACGAGGCTCATGTCTCCGCGGAGAACGTTCCAGAGCTGCGGGATCTCGTCCATGCGCGCGGCGCGCAGCGTGCGCCCGATGGCGGTGACCCGGGGATCGTCGGGCACCGCGAGCACCGCGCCCGTCTCGATCTCGGCGCCCTCGCGCATCGTCCGCAGTTTCCAGAGCTCGAAGGGCCGGCCGTCCCGGCCGATCCGCGTCTGCCGGTAGAACATGCCGCCGCGGGACGTCGCGCCGACGAGCACCGCCGCGAGGAGCAGCCCCGGGGCGAGGAGGACCAGCGCCGCGCCCGAGGCAGCCACGTCGAACGCCCGCTTCGCGAAGGCCGCCGTGCCGCCCAGCGGCCGCACGCGGGCCTCGAGCAGCGGCAGGTCTCCGACGATGCGGAAGCGCAGCCTCCCGATCATCGTCTCGAACGGCGACGGCCAGACGAGCAGGTCGGCGGCGAAGCCGGCGGGAATCTTCTCGGGAAGGCGATCCCGCCACGAGGGCGCCTCCGGCATCAGGATCACCTCGTCGATCCGCTCCCGCTGCGCGATCTCGACGAGGCGGTCCGACGGTCCGAGCACGGGAAGGCCGTGGCCGTCGTCCTCGCCGGCCGGGCCCAGGACACCCACCAGCTCCACGCCCGTCCAGGGGTGGCGGCGAATCGTGTCGGCGACCAGCGTCGCCGCGGGCCCGCCGCCCACGATCATGGCCCGGCGCCTGGGCTGCGGGAAGAGGCGGTCGAGCGCCGGCCGCCAGAGGCCGAGCAGGACGCCGTTCAGGACGATGTAGATGACCAGCACGGACCGCGGGAACGAATAGGGCTGCGCCAGAAAGTAGATCGCGGCCAGCGACAGCAGCTCGACGAAGAGGGCCGGGAGGAGCAGCCGCACGAGAGGCTCGCGAAAACGCTCGTGGTCGCGGTAGAGGCCGAAGAAGGAAAGCGCGAACGCCTGGACCGCGGCCACGATGGCGATGTTGCCCAGCGTGAACCGGACGCTCTCGGCCGGCAGGAGCGCCAGCGTGCCCGGAATCGCCACGTGCCGCCGCAGGAAGAAGGCCACGCCGAGCGAGGCGGCCGCGATCGCCACGTCGCCGACGAACGCCACCGCCCGGAAACGTGGACGGCCGGCCCGACGTCATCAGGAGCGCGCCGTCCGCGTCCAGAACGGGCGACTGTGCCCGAAAAGCCCGAGGGCGACGCCGAGCGCCAGTGCCACGTTCAACACGACGAAATAATAGAGCCTTCCGAGCGCGCCCGTCAGCGCCGGCCGCGTCCGCGCGACTGCCAGCGCGAGAGCCGCGACGGCGAGCGCCGCGACGCCGGCCCACCGCCATTCCGGCACGAAGAGCGCGGCGATCGCCGACCCGAGCGCGCACAGCGGCGCGAGCCAGCGCGCCGCCTTGCGCGACGCGAAGGCGAAGGTCAGCACCGGATGCTTCGCCGCGTTCCACAGCCAGAGCTCCCGCCGAAGGACCTGGCCCGCGCCGATCCCGATCCGCGTCCGGCGCCGCACCTCGGCGGCGACGTCCTTCGCCGCGTCCTCGCGGGCCACGGCGCCGCCGGCGAACGCGACGCGCCGGCCGGCGCGCGCGATGCGGACGGGAATCAGGAAGTCGTCCATCGACGTCGTGTCCGGCGGCAGCGGCTCGACCAGCACACGCTTCGCCGCGTAGATGCCGCCGTTGGCGCCGAGGCAGGCGCCGAGCCGGCCCTCCGCTTCCTTGATCCGCGTCTCGCGGTCCCAGTAGGCGCTTTCGGGCGTGGCCGCGGTGCCCGCGCGGCGCTTCGAAGATCAGCCGCCCGCACGCCGCGCCGACGGCCGGGTCCTCGAGGGCCGCGGCGAGCGCCGCCACGGCCCCTGGCTCGAAGCGGGTGTTGGCGTCGGTGAAGATCAGGAGATCCGCGGTCGAGGCTGCGCACGAGGTCGTTGAGGACGGCCGCCTTCCCGCGCCGCGTCGGGAACTCGACGACGGAGACGGACACGGGTCGCTCCGGCGGCCGCCGCGCGCGCGCGTTCCGCGGTTCCGTCCGTGCAGCCGTCGCATCCGATCGTCACGCGGTACGAGGCGCCCGGGACCGCCTGGCCGAGCAGGTTCTCGACGCGCGCGCCGATGACTTCCTCTTCGTCGGCGGCCGACGAGAACGACTTCGACGGAGCCGACCGCCCGGCTCGAGCTCGCGGGTTCGGGCGCCGTCCCGCGGCGGGCGGCCCACCGGAGAACCAGCGGCGGATAAACGAGGTACGACCAGGCGAACAGCGCCAGCGCCGCGAGCGCCAGCGTTTCGGCGAGCACGCTCATCGCGCTCGCCGCGCCGCTCGCGAGCGCCCGCGCGAACGCTTCGCCGATCGGGCCCCAGCCATATTGCGCCTCGACACGGGCGCGCGCCGCCGCGGCCTGCCGCGCCGCGGCAGCCGCGGTCGGCGAGGAGCGCGAGACCACGGCGTCCGCGAAGGGCTCGGGGTCGTCGCGGCGCAGGATCTCGGTCTCGTCGGCTGAAGTCGAGGCCTTCGGCGCCGACCCGCGTCGAAACGACCGGCACGCCGGTGGCCGCGGCTTCGAGGATCTTCAGTCGGGTGCCGCCGCCGGAGAGGAGCGGCACGGCGGCCACCGCGGCTTCGAGCCAGTACGCGCGCGCGTCGCCGCCCTCGCCGGCGAACACGACGTCGGGACCGCCGCCGCGGACGAGGTCCGCGGGCGCCGATCGCCCGACGATCGCGAGCCGGGCGCCGGGCCGGCGCGACCGAACGCGCGGCCAGACGCTGCGAGACCAGCCATCGGACGCCGTCCGCGTTCGGGGGCCAGGAGAGGTCTCCGATGAAGAGGACCGTCTCGCCCCGCGGCGACTCGCGCCGAAAGGCGTGTCGGACCAGGTCCACGCCGTTCGGAACGACGAGCGGCACGGCCCGGCCGCCGAACGCCCGCAGCGCCTCGGCGTCGCGCACCGAAACGCAGGAGAGCCCGTTCGCCGCGCGCGCCGCGGCTCCCTCGACGTCCAGGACGCGGTCTTCCTGCACCCGGGCGAACCACCGCACGGGCGCCGATCCCGCGGTTTCCGACGTCCGACGCCAGATTTCGGAGTCGAGGTTGTGAAAGTCGACCCAGACCGGGCCTCCGGCTCCGCAGCGCGCCGGGCGCGAGGTGATAGGAGTGCGCGACGATCCAGCGCGGGCGACTCGCGGGCGACGGCCTGCGCGAGCGCGACGCGACAGCGACGCAGAGCGATAGAGCCTCTCCGAGTACGCGCCTCCGGCGAGCAGGCTCGAGATCGCGGCGACGGGCCGGCGGGCGCCGCGCCGGGACTGCCGGACGATCTCTGCCTCGACGCCGGCGGGCCAACTCGGCTTCGTACGCGCGCTCCGGATCGGAGAGAGTGAAGGCCCGGACTCGAAACTCGCGGGCGAGCGCCGAGAGCAGTGCGTGGTTGCGGATCGCGAGGCCGTCCCGGGACGGGTGCGGCGGCCGCGGCAGGAGGCTGACGAGGAGAGGCTTCATCGCACGTCGGCGCCCGAGAGCGCCGCGCGATAGCGGGCCCGCCGGGCGCGGCCTCGCTCGCCCGGCGTCAGGAGTGCGATCGCATACCGGAGGACGGCGCCCGCCGAGAGGCTGGCGCGAGCCGCGAGGCGCGCCCCAACGCCCGTGATGCTTCGCCGCATAGCGGCCGAGCGAGGCGTGGAGCTCGCCGAACAGGCGATCGCCCGCCGAGGCGCCCCCCTCGTGCACCACTTCCGCGCGCGGCTCGAAGAGGAGCCCGCGGCCCATGCCTCGCCATCGGGCGAGGAGATCCGTCTCCTCGGCATACAGGAAGAAGTTCTCGTCGAAGCCGCCGGCCGCGTCGAAGTCGGCGCGCCGCACCAGGAGCGCCGCCCCCTTCACCGCCTCGACGGATCGAGGCCGCCCGTGATCCTCGCGCGTCGCCGAGTGCCCGGCGAACGGCGGCCGCCCGCCGGAAAGAAACGCCAGGCCCAGGCTCTCGCAGAAGATCCGCCACGGAGAGGGCAGCCGCTGGATCGAGGGCTGGAGCGAGCCGTCCGGATTCGACAGGCGCGGGGCCGCCGCGGCGGCCCCCGGGGCCGCGTCCATCGCCGCGACGAGGGCGGTCGACCGCGCCGGGCCGGACATAAGCGTCGGAGTTGAGAAAGAGGATGTACGGCCGGTCGCTTTCGCGGGCGCCGCGGTTGCAGGCCGCGCCGAAGCCGCGGTTGGAGGGCTCCGCCACGACACGCGCGGCCGGTACGGCGGCCGCGAGATCGACCTCGATCCGATCGCCGGACGCGTTGTCCACGACGAGGATCTCCGCCTCCGGCGAGGACTCCGCCACGGCGCGCGCGGCGCGAACGGTCTCTCTCGGGGTGCGGTAATGCACGATGACCGCGGAGACGCGGCCGCCGGACGGACTGCCCACTTCCGCCAGTATAAGAAAAGGGCCCCGGCTTGCGCCGGGGCCCTGAGAATCGCTGCGGAGAGTCCGAATCAGTACATGCCGCCCATGCCGCCGGGCATTCCGCCGCCGCCGCCCGCCGACTTCTCCTTCTCCTTGATCTCGGAGACGAGGGCCTCGGTCGTCAGCATCAGGCCGGCCACCGACGCCGCGTTCTGCAGCGCGTTCTTGGTGACCTTGGTCGGGTCGATGATGCCCGCCTTGAGCATGTCCTCGACCTTCTCGTCGTTGGCGTTGTACCCGTAGTTGCCGCCCTTGGCCTTGAGCTCGTTGATGACGACCGAGCCCTCGGCGCCGGCGTTCTGGCACGATCTGGCGGGTCGGCTCCTCGAGGGCGCGGATCACGATCCGGGCGCCGATCTTCTCGTCGCCCTGGAGGTCCTTGGCCCGCTTCTCGACCGCGTCGATCGAGCGGAGCAGGGCCACGCCGCCGCCGGGGACGATCCCCTCTTCGACGGCCGCCTTGGTCGCGTGCATCGCGTCCTCGACGCGGGCCTTCTTCTCCTTCATCTCGGTCTCGGTCGCGGCGCCGACCTTGATGACGGCGACGCCGCCGACGAGCTTGGCCAGCCGCTCCTGGAGCTTCTCGCGGTCGTAGTCCGACGTCGTCTCGTCGATCTGCGCCCGGATCTGCTTGACGCGGCCCTGGATGGCGTCCTTCTTCCCCTTCGAGCGGTCATCCACGAGGACGGTCGTGTTGTCCTTGTCGACGGTGACCTTCTTCGCGTCGCCGAGGTCCTCCCACTTGACGTTCTCGAGCTTGATGCCGAGGTCCTCGGAGATGAGCTTGCCGCCGGTCAGGATGCCGATGTCCTCGAGCATGGACTTGCGGCGGTCGCCGAAGCCCGGCGCCTTGACGGCGCAGACCTGGAGCGTGCCGCGGAGCTTGTTGACGACGAGAGTCGCGAGAGCCTCGCCCTCGACTTCCTCGGCGATGATCAGGAGGGGCTTGCCCTGCTTGGCGATCTGCTCGAGGATCGGGAGAAGGTCCTTCATGTTCGAGATCTTCTTCTCGAAGAGGAGAACCTTGGCGTTCTCCAGGATGCACTCCATCCGCTCGGCGTCGGTGATGAAGTACGGGGAGAGGTAGCCGCGGTCGAACTGCATGCCCTCGACGACTTCGAGGGTCGTCTCGAGGCCCTTGGCCTCTTCGACCGTGATCACGCCGTCCTTGCCGACCTTGTCCATCGCCTCGGCGATGATCTTGCCGATCTCCGAGTCGTTGTTGGCCGAGATCGTGCCGACGTGCGCGATGTCCTTGCCCTCGACCGGCTTGGAGAGCTTGTCGAGCGACTCGACCGCGGCCTTGACGGCGGCGTCGATGCCGCGCTTGAGCTCCATCGGGTTGGCGCCGGCGGTGACGTTCTTGATGCCCTCGCGGTAGATCGCCTGGGCGAGAACCGTCGCCGTGGTCGTGCCGTCGCCGGCGACGTCGGAGGTCTTCGAAGCGACCTCGCGGACCATCTGGGCGCCCATGTTCTCGAGCGGATCCTGGAGCTCGATCTCCTTGGCGACGGTGACGCCGTCCTTGGTGACCGTGGGGGAACCGAACTTCTTCTCGATGACGACGTTGCGGCCCTTGGGGCCGAGCGTCACCTTGACGGCGTCCGCGAGCTTGTTGACGCCGTGGAGGACGCGCTGGCGCGCTTCCTCGCCGTAAATGATCGTTTTCGCTGCCATGTGCTGCGTTCTCCTTACTTCTCGACGACTGCGAGCACTTCGTCCTCGCGGAGGATCAGGTGCTCGACTTCGTCGATCTTGATTTCGGTGCCGGCGTACTTGCCGATGAGGATGCGGTCGCCCTTCTTGACGTCGAGGGGGAACTGCTTGCCATCCTCGTTGACCTTGCCCTTGCCGACGGCGACGACCTCCGCCTCCATCGGCTTCTCTTTGGCGGTATCGGGGATGATGATGCCGCCCCGCTTCTTCTCGCCTTCCTCCAGACGCTTGACCAGGATCCGATCGTAGAGTGGCCGAATCTTCATGAACTCCTCCTGTGAAGTTGGTTTGCCTCTTTCAGGTCCCGACGCACCCGGGGAGAACGCCTCGGAACGGATGCGAATACTAGCACTCGTCTAGTGTGAGTGCTAGTAAAGATCCGTGGACAGCCACAAGGCATTGATTTAGAGTGGTTTAGACGATGACGCTGCTTCCGGAACGAACATCCTGTGACGGGCGGCCTGGGGTATGCGAGTTCGCGCGCGCCAAAGGCGCGCCGCGAATCGCAAGCTTCCAGTGCCGCCGCCATCGAAGCCGGCCGTACGGCGCCCCCTTCCTCCCGTCATACAAGGGCAATTTCGCGAATTGGCTCCCATGAGCCTCGGCGCAAACATCTGATCACCGGTGGGCTGGGCTTATCGGCTCGAATCTGGCCGCCCGCCTGCTCGCCGACGGCGCGTCGGTCACGCTCTGCGACGCGATGATCGACGGCTACGGCGGCAACCCGCCAACATCGCCGAGATCCGCGGCCGCGTCGACGTGGATACCTCGGACGTGCGCGACGCCGCGGCGATGGAGCGGCTCGTCGCGGGCCGGGACGTGGTCTTCCACCTCGCGGCCCAGGTCTCGCACGTCATGTCGCTGTCGAATCCGTACCCCGACATCGACATCAACATCAAGGGCACCGCCGTCGTGCTCGAGGCCTGCCGCAAGACGCAATCCGAAAGCGGTCGTCGTCCGCTCGGGCACGCGGGGCCAGTACGGCCCCGCGGTGAAGCTGCCGGTCTCGGAGGACACCCCGTCGGATCCTCGCGGCATCTACGAGATCTCTCAGCTCTCCTCGGAGATGATCTGCCGCACCTACACGCGCATCCACGGCATCCGCACGGTGCCGCTGCGGCTGACGAACGTCTACGGGCCCCGCGCCCAGATGCGCCACTCGCAGTTCGGCGTCGTGAACTGGTTCGTGCGTCTCGCGCTCGAGGGGCGGCCCATTCCGATCTTCGGGACGGGCCGGATCCTGAGGGACTTTCTCTACGTCGACGATTGCGTCGACGGCGCTCGTCGCGGCGGCCGCCTCGGCCCGCCGCCGTCGGAGAGATCCTCAACGTCGGCCACGACCGCGCCTCGACGTTTCTCGAGGTGGCGGAGATCCTCCGCGAGATCGTGCCCGGACACGCGGATCGAGTTCACGGAGTTCACGCCCGAGCGCAAGGCGCAGGAGCCCGGCGACTTCGTTTCCGACATCACGAAGATCCGGCGGCTGCTCGGCTGGGAGCCGAAGCATCGGCCTGCGCGAGGGCCTCGCGCGCACCGTGGACTTCTATCGGCGAGCGCAGGGCACGAATACTTCTGAGAGCGGCCGCGAGGCCGATCCGATAAGCTAGCCGCAGTCCATGATCTCCGATCCATCCGACCGCACTCGTCGCCTCCAAGGCGATCGGGGACGGCACCCGCATCTGGGCGTTCGTCGAACATCCTCGCCGGGCGCCCGCATCGGCCGCGACTGCAACATCTGCGACCGCTGCTTCATCGAGAACGACGTCGTGCTCGGCGACCGGGTCACCGTCAAGTGCGGCGTCTCGCTCTACGACGGCGTCGTCCTCGAGGACGACGTGTTCGTCGGGCCGGACGTCACGTTCTCGAACGATCCCCGGCCGCGCAGCGGCCGCCACCTCGCGGACTACCCTCGGACGCTCGTTCGCGAGCGGGCGCGAGCCTCGGCGCGCGGGCGACGCTCCTGCCGGGCGTGACGATCGGCCGCTTCGCGATGGTCGGCGCGGGGTCGCTCGTGACGCGGGACGTCGCCGACTTCGCCCTCGTCTACGGCGAGCCCGGCCCAGCTGCACGGCCACGTCTGCCGCTGCGGCGCGACGCTGCGTTTCGAGAACGGATCGGCAGGCGCGGCGTGCGCCTGCGGACGGCGCTACGAGCGCGCCCCGGACGGGGCCGTGGCGGAGGCTGGCGTGAGCGCGGCCGCGGGGCCGGCCCTGTCGGGTCCCGTTCGGTGCCCTGGCGCTCGACTACCGGGAGAAGCGCGCGGCCATCGACGCGGCGATCGCGCGGGTCCTCGCAACGGGGCTGGTTCGTGCTCGGAGAAGAGGTCGCCGCCTTCGAAGCGCGCCTTCGCGAAGTTCCTCGGCGTCTCTCACGTCGTCGCCTGCGCCAACGGCACCGAGGCGATCGCCCTCGCCCTGCGGGCCGCTCGGCGCCGGCCCGGAGGACGAAGTCGTTCTGCCCGCGAACACCTGCGGCCCGACGCTGGCCGGCGTGCGGATGGCCGGCGCCCGCCCGCGTCCTCGCCGACGTCGACGAGGACACGCTGACGCTCGGCGCGGCGGAAGCCGAGAAGGTCGCTCACTGCCCGCGACGCGCGTTTCTGCTCCCCGTCCATCTCTACGGAGGGCTCGCGGACCTTGCCGGGTCTCGTGGCGCTCGCCGACGCGCAGAGGAGCTGGCGCTCGTCGAGGACTGCGCGCAGAGCCACGGCGCGCTCCTCGAGGGCCGCGCCGCGGGCTCGTTCGGGAGCGCCGCGGCCTTCTCGTTCTATCCCTCCAAGAACCTCGGCGCCTACGGGGACGGAGGCGCGGTCGCGACGAACGAACCGGAGACCGCGGGCCGGCTGCGGCAGCTTCGCCAGTACGGCTGGAGCCGCCGCGACTTCGCCGAGAGCGAGGGCTGGAACTCGCGGCTCGACGAGCTCCAGGCCGCGATCCTCGCGGGCGAAGCTGCCTTCGCTCGCGGCGAGAACGCGCGCCGCCTCCAGATCGCGAATCGTTACGACGCGGCCTTCGCCGGGCTGCCGCTCGCGCCTGCGTCGCGGACGCGCTCCGGGTCGGTCCCGGCCCGCCACCTCTACCCGGTCCGCACGGAGAACGCGGGAGGCGCTCCGCCGCGCACCTGTCGGAGCGAGGCGTCGAGACCGCCGTCCACTATCCCGTCCCGCTGCATCTTCAGCCCGCGTACGCCTTTCTCGGCGGGAAGAAGCGGCGACTTTCCCGTCTCCGAGGAGGCGTGCGAGACGTCGCGTCCCTGCCGCTCTACGCGGCGCTCACGGACGCGCAGGTCGAGGCCGTGGTGGGCGGCGTGACGGCGTTCTTCGAGAGACGCCATGACGCGGGAGCTGGTCTCGGTCGTCGTGCCCGTCTACTTCAACGCCGAGAGCCTGCCGCGGCTCGCGGCCCGCCTGCGCGCGATCGCCGACACCGCCGACTGGGACATGGAGGTCGTCCTCGTGGACGACGGCTCGCAGGACGAGTCGTGGGAGCGCATCGAGGAGATCGCCGCGGTCGTGGCCGCGGGCGCGGGGCCTCCGGCTGACGCGGAACTTCGGTTCGCAGATGGCGATCACCGCCGGGCTTGCCGAAGCGAAGGGGGCGGCGGCGGCCGTCCTGTCGGCGGACCTGCAGGAGCCGCCGGAGCTCCTGCCCGGGATGGTCGCGGCCTGGCGGCAGGGCGCGACCGCCGTCCTCGCCGTGCGGAAGAGCCGCCCGGAAGGCTGGACCACCCGCGCCGCGGCCGGCTTCTACTACCGCACGCTGCGCCGCCTGGCCTTCGAGCAGATGCCCGCGGGCGGCTTCGACTGCTTCCTCATCGGCCGGCCGGCCATCGACTTCCTCGTCGAGAGCCGCGAGATCCACACGTCGCTGCCCGGGCTGCTGCTCTGGGGCGGATTCCCGACGGCGCTCGTGCCCTACGACCGCGCGGCGCGCGCCGAGGGCGAATCGCGCTGGACGCTCGGCAAGAAGCTCAAGTACTTCATCGACGCGGTCGTGTCCTTCTCCTACGCGCCGCTGCGCTGGATGTCGTTCGGCGGAGCGCTGTCTCGCCGTCATCGCCTTCGCCTACGCCGTCTTTCTCGTCGGTCTACAAGATGCTTCACGGCCAGTCGATCGCGGGCTGGACCTCGCTGATGGTCGCGCTCGCGTTCTTCTCGGGCGTCCAGCTCCTCTCGCTCGGCATCCTCGGCGAGTACCTGTGGCGCACGCTCGACGCGGCCCGGGCGCGCAAGGGCTTCCTCGTTCGAGACCGCACGCCCACGGTCTGAAGCGGGGCTAAGCTCGCCTCACCAGGAGGCGATCCATGACCAGGAGGACGGCCGCGGGTTTTGGCTTCATCGCGCTGATCGGGTCCGGTCTGAACGCGCAGGTCCCGGCGCCCCAGAGCTTCGGAACCGACGAGGAAGGCATCAGCATCATCGGCTTTCAGGATTTCTTCCCGGAAGAATCGAGTCACGGGTACCTGGACAGCGGTGTCGGCGAGCGCCGCTCCGACGCTCAAGATCTCATCGCGGGAATCAACATGATTCCCAACGGCGCACTTCTCGTGCAGGTGGTTTTCTACGTCCGCGACAGCGACGGCGACGTGAGCGATGACATCGAGGGACGCCTCTGTCGGACCTTCCTCGACTCGGGCACGGGCGCGGGCTTGCTCCCGGTGTGCCTGGGGAACCCCGCGTCGACCAGCGGTGCCCCCGGAGAGACCACGCTGGTGCTGGCTCCGGACCGACAGATCGTTTATCGCCAGGACATCACGGCCGACGGTAATCCTGATGTCGTCAACTACTACCTCAAGGTCACGACCCAGAGGAAACACGTTCATCCGGATGGCTCGCCTGCGGTGGCTGCGCCAGGTCAGCCCTGCTCCCCCGACGGCGACATTCGCCGACGTGCCGACGGGCCATCCCTTTTTCCAGTTCATCGAAGCCCTGGCCGAGTCGGGGATCACGGCGGGATGCAACGCGGCGCCGCTTCTCTACTGTCCCGATGCGCCTCTGACGCGCGGGCAGATGGCCGTGTTCCTGGCCAAAGCGCTCGGGCTCCACTGGTCGTGGAATCCCCCAATCTGACGAATCAGACGGGCAGAGACTCGTTCACGGCGGCGGCGACACGCTCGATCTCCGCGTCCGTGAGCTCGGCGAACATCGGAAGCGCGAGGACTTCCTTCGCGGCCTTCTCCGCCTGCGGGAAATCCCCTTCGCGGCCGCCGAGCGCGGCGAAGCACTTCTGCAGGTGGAGCGGCACCGGATAGAACACCGAGCTCCCGACCCCGCGCTCCGCGAGGCGCGTCTTCACGCCGTCGCGGTCCGCAACGCGCACCACGTACTGGTGGTAGACGTGGCGTCGGCCCGGGGCCTCGACCGGCGGAGTCAGGCGGCCGGTCCGGGCGGCATCGGCGAAGAGCTCGCCGTAGCGTCTCGCGATCGCGCGCCGCCGCTCGATCCAGCCGTCGAGGCGCGGGAGCTTCACGGACAGGACCGCCGCCTGCAGGGCGTCCATCCGGAAATTGCCGCCGACCCGGTCGTGGAGGTACGTCGCCGTCGAGCCGTGCACGCGCAGGCTCTTGACGAGGGCCGCCAGGCCGTCGTCGTCGGTCGCGACGGCGCCGGCGTCGCCCGCAGCCCCGAGGTTCTTGGTCGGATAGAACGAGAACGCGCCGAGCGTCCCGAGCGTGCCCGCCGGCCGTCCACCGTGGGTCGCGCCGATGGCCTGGCAGGCGTCCTCGAGCACGGGGATTCCCCGGCGCCGGGCGATCTCGAGGATCGGATCCATGTCCGCGGTCTGGCCGTAGAGATGGACGGGCTGGATCACCTTCGTCCGCGGCGTGAGGGCGCGCTCCAGGCGCGACGGATCCAGATTGAACGTCGCCGCGTCGATGTCGACGAAGACCGGCGTGGCCCCGAGACGCGCCACGGCTCCGGCCGAGGCGAAGAAGGAGAAGGGCGAGGTGACGACCTCGTCACCCGGCCCGACGCCGAGGGCCATGAGCCCGACGAGCAGCGCGTCCGTTCCCGATGCGACGCCGAGGACGTGCCGCACCCCGAGCCGGTCGGCGAGGGCCTTCTCGAACGCCTCGTTCGCGGGACCGAGCACGAAGCGGCCCGAAGCGAACACGTCCGCGACGGCCTGCGCGATGCCCCGCCGGAGCTCCTCGTCGTAGCGCGTCAGATCGAGGATCGGGATCGGCCGCGCGGGCGAGCTCACGGCGAGGATTCTATCGGGGCGCCGCCGGCCGCGACGGCGCGTCGCAGAAGGTGCGCCGTGAACCCGTCGACGCGGTCGTCCGGCAGGAACCGCAGCCGGGCGCCCTGGACGAAAGGCGCCAGACCCGAGGGCGGCTCGATCCGGCGCCGGCGAGAGCCCGCTGACGCGCGCGCAGACACGCTCGACGACCCGCTCGTTCTCCTCGGGCTCGAGGCTGCAGGTCGAGTAGAGCAGCCAGCCGCCGGGCGCGAGGAGCGCCGCCGCCGCCGCGAGCCAGCGCTCCTGCCGGGCGGCCAGGCGCTCGATCGCTTCCGGCGTCACGCGATAGCGAATCTCCGGGATTCTTGCGGAGCGTTCCGGTCCCGCTGCAGGGCGCATCGAGGAGGACCCGGTCGAACCGTCCCGCCGGAAGCGGCAGGGACTCGAGATCCGCGGCGACCGGCCGCGCCGCCAAATCCAGCCGGCGCGCATTCTCGGCGACGCGGCGCAGGCGCCCGGACGAAACGTCCAGCGCGAGCGTGACGCGCGCGCGCCCGTGCGCGAGGGCGGACATCGACTTGCCGCCCGGCGCGGCGGCGAGGTCCACGAGGAGCTCGCCCGGAGGCAGCAGGAGCGGCAGGACCTGCGCGCCCAGATCCTGAACGGTGAAGTGTCCGCTCCCGAGGAGCGGAGAGCGCAGAGGATTCCCCGCCACCGCCGTCAGGCCCAGCGGAGTCAGCGGCGAGCGCACGGCCTCGACGCCCTCCGAGGCGAGAGCCGAGACGAGAGCGTCCCGCGATCGTGCGCCCGGGGTTCGCCAGCAGGTCGAGCCGCGGGGGCACGTTGTCCGCGGCCAGCATGCGCCGCGTCGCGTCCGGTCCGAAGCGGACCATCCAGCGCTCGACGAGAAAGGCGGGATGCGAGAAGAATCGCGCAACCGCTTCGGCGGACGCATCGGGCGGCGGCTCGACCGGACCCGGGAGAAGGAGGATTCCCCGCAGGACACCGTTGACCAGCTTCGAGGCGCCTTCCCCGCCGCTCGCGCGGGCCTGCGTCACGGCTTCGCTCACGGCGGCGTAGGGCGGAATCCGGTCGAGGTGCCGGAGCTGGTAGAGGGCGACTTCCAGGATCTCGCGCAGATTCGGTGCGAGCTTCTTCAGGGGAATCCGGCTGACGGCCGCAATCTCGGCGTCGAGGCTCGCCTTCCAGCGCAGGACACCGAGGACCAGCTCCCGCAGGAGGTCCGCGTCCGGCGGCGAAAGCCCGCGCGCGAGCTCGCCGACGAGCGGCGCCGCCGGCCGTCCGCTCTCGAGGACCTTCCGCAGCGCCTCGACCGCGCGCACGCGGGCGCCGGAGGCCTTCGGCGCGGGACCCTTCACCGGCGCACGCTTCACGACCCCTTCACGACCCGCCTTTCATCGACCCGTCTTTCATCGAGGCGTCCCGAACCGGCCGGGCAGCCTTGCCGCGCGAGCGAACTCGGCTCCGGTCACGGGCTTCCTCCCCGCGCGCTGCAGGCGGCGGATCCGCACCGCCGTTCCTGCTCCGGCGGCGGCGACGAGCTCGTCTTCCTTGAGGTCGCCCGCGAGGTCGAAGGAGCCGGGCGGAGCGGCCAGGCGGCTCGTTGCGAGCGTCCGCGTCGAGGATTTTGACTCGCTCTCCTTCGAGGAACGTGAAGAGGCCGGGCCACGGCGTGAATGCCCGCAAGCCGCCGCACGATCTCCGCCGCCGGGCGCTCCCAGTCGACGAGCGCGTCCTCCCGCCGGATCGGCCGGCACACTGTCGCCGTCGCCGTCGAATCGCCCGCCTGCGGGCTCGGAGACAGCCGGCCCGCGGCGAGTCCTTCCAGCGTCTCGACCAGAAGCGCTCCACCGAGCAATTGGAGGCGTCCCGAGAGCTCGCCGGACGTCTCGTGCTCGCCGATGGTCACGCGACGCTGGAGATAGACCGGACCCGTGTCCAATCCTTCCTCCATGCGCATGGTGACGACTCCCGTCTCGGCGTCGCCGGCGAGGATCGCCGCCTGGATCGGAGACGCGCCGCGCCAGCGCGGAAGCAGCGAGGCGTGGACGTTGACGCAGCCCAGCCGCGGAAGCCCGAGGATCTCGGGCGGCAGGATCCGGCCGTACGCCACCACCGCGATCGCCTCCGGCCGGGCCTCGCGAAGGCGCGCGACGAAGCCGGCGTTCGCCTTCAACGTCTCCGGCTTCTCGGTCGGGATGCCCCGCGACGCCGCGAGGGCGGCGACGGCGGAAGGCCGGAGCTCGGCGTGCCGGCCCACAGGACGATCGGGCTGCGTCACGACGAGAGGCACGTCCACGCCCGCGTCGAGCAGCGCCTGGAGAGACGCCGCCGCGAAATCCGGCGTCCCGAAGAACACGGTGCGAGGGAAGCGGTCGGCCGTCACCGTCGAAGGCCGCGGATCAGGCCAGCGGCTTCTCCGCCGGGCTCGCGTCGTCGCTCGGGTGGGGCGCGGCGGGCGCCGTCATTTCGGCGGCGGGCGTCGCGTGCCGCAGCCTCCAGAGCCTCCGGGCGGCGATCGCGCCGATCGTGGCGAAGAAGATCAACGCGAGGCCGTTGACGATCCCGAAAATGGCCCAGACCCGCGGCCACGCGTTGGCGTGGCCGAACAGGAACACCGAGAGGAAGAGGACGAAGGCGAAGAGCGCCATGATGATCGTGCGTCGCTGCTCGTGCTCCGCGTTCCAGGGCGGGTCGAGGAAGCCCAGCCCCTTCGCCAGCGCGATGGATCCCCCACGCGGCGAACGGCGAGGCCAGGATCGCCACGAGCGAGCAGCATCATCGGGCGGGTCATCGCGGCTGCCGATCCACTTCCTCGAAGTAGTCCTCGGCCACGAGCACCTCGCGGGGCTTCGATCCCCGGGGCGGCCCGAGAAGGCCGTCGCGCGACATCATGTCGATGAGCTTGCCGGCGCGCGAGAAGCCGACGCCCATGCGGCGCTGGAGAAACGAGATGGACGCCATCTTCTCGCGGACGACGAGGCGCGCCGCCTCGTCGTAGAGCGGGTCCGTCTCGTCGCCCGCGTCGTCGCGCTGCACCACCTCGACGCGCTCCTTGGTGATCTCCTCGTCGAAGTGCGGCTTGGCCTGCTTCTTCAGGAACTTCATGAGGGCCGCGGTCTCCTGCACCGAGACGAAAGCGCCGTGGACGCGCTTGAGCCGGGAGGTGCCCGGCGGCAGGTACAGCATGTCGCCGCGGCCGAGCAGCCGCTCCGCGCCGTTGCCGTCGAGGATGACGCGGGAATCGATCTTGGAGGACACCTTGAACGCGATGCGCGAGGGCAGGTTCGCCTTGATCACGCCGGTGAGGACGTCGACCGACGGCCGCTGCGTCGCGACGACGAGATGGATGCCGACGGCCCGGGCCTTCTGGGCGAGGCGCACGACGGCCTCTTCGACGTCCTTGGGCGCGGTCATCATGAGGTCGGCGAGCTCGTCGATGATGATGACGATGAGAGGCATCGGCTCGAGCTTGAGCTCGGGATCCTCGGGGTGCTGCGCGCGCACGCGGGCGACGGCTTCCGGATCCTGGATCGCCGCGTTGTACTGCTCCGCGTTGCGCACCTGGCCGAAGCTCGAAAGCGTCTGGAACCGCTCCTCCATCGTGGCGACCGCCCACTTCAAGGCGTTCGACGCCTTCTTCGGGTCGGTGATGATGGGCGTCGCGAGGTGCGGGAGGTTCTCGTACATCTCGAGCTCGACCATCTTCGGGTCGATGAGGATGAGCTTCACCTGATCCGGCCGCGCCTTGTAGACGATGGACGTGATCAGGGCGTTGATGCCGACGCTCTTTCCGGAGCCCGTCGTGCCGGCGATCAGCAGATGCGGCATGGCCCGCAGGTCGTCCACCACGGGCTCGCCATGGATGTCCTTTCCGAGAGCGAGCGTCAGGAGGGAGCGCGAGCTCTGGAAGCGATCCGACTCCAGGACGTCGCGGATCGCGATGATCTTCGCCGCCGCCGGGGTTGGGAACCTCGATGCCGACGCTCGCCCGTCCGGGCAGGCGCTCGACGCGGATCGACTCGGCCGAGAGCGCGAGCGCCAGGTCTTCCGAGAGCCCCATGACCTGGTTGACCTTGATGCCCGCCGCCGGCCGGAACTCGTACGTCGTGACGACGGGCCCGGGGTGATACTCGGCGACCTCCCCTTCCACGTCGAACTCGGCACACTTCGCGGCGATCTGCCGGCCCGTCTCGGCGAGCGCCTTCCGGTCGATGGCCTCGCTGTGCGGCCGCTTCTCCAGAAGCGAAACGGGCGGATACGTGTAGCCCGAGACCGTCAGCGGCAGGCTCTGCTGGGCGTCCTTCTCGGGCTTCTTCTTCGGCGCCGGAGAGGGCCCGGACGGCTTCGCGCGGGCGGGAGTCGGCGCCGCCGCCACGGTCGTCTTGCGGATCGAGAACTTCCCCGGGCCGGGGAGCTCGCGCACGATGGGCGGAGCGTCTTCGGCGGCGAACGGAATCTCATCGAGCGAGATGTCGTCTTTCTTGGCCCGCTCGAGGTGCTTCGTGACGACCGTCCTGCGCAGGCGTTCCTTGGTCCGCCGGTCCCGCTGGCGGGCCCATCCCACCGTCAGGCGCGAGACGAGGCCCGCGAATCGGACCCGGAGCTTCAGGAAGACGTCGCCCAGCGAGACCTGGGTCGCCAGAGGCACGGCGAGGAGCACGAACGTGGCGGCGACGAGCACGGCGCCCGTCGTCCCGATGCGTCCCCGGAAGACGTCGGCGAGAGCCCGGCCGACGATCCCGCCGGTCTCGGCTTCTTCGCCATACAGCTGGCGCCGTCCGAAGGCCAGCGAGAGAAGCATCGGCAGGGAAAAGAGGAGGAGCCCGATCCCCGCGGCCTTGGAGGCCGGATTCGGCAGCGGCCGAGCCCAGAACCGTCGCCAACCCAGCACCAGAACCAGGCCGGTGACGCCCCAGGCCGCCAGGCCGAAGAGGGCGTAGAGCGCGGTGGCCAGCGAGGCGCCGAAACCGCCGATCCAGTTGTTGGGGTTGGCCGCCTCTCCGCCCGCGGTCCAGGAAAAGATGTTGGGATCGCGGGGGTCGAAGGACAGCAACGCCAGCGCCGCGAGAAGGCCCGCGAGCAGCAAGACGACACCGATCGCCTCACCGGCGAGGCGGCTCTTCCAGAAGGACCCTTCGCTCAATCCGTACCATTATGAGGGCGAAAAGGCGAAAGGGTACGGGCGCTACTGGCGTTCAGGCGAAAGGTGACGTCACGGTGAGATAGACGCGCACGGGTCTGCCGTCGAGCATCGCGGTCGATACTTACTGCGTACGGCTCGGGCGGCTAAGGTGAGCGCGGGTGGCGACTTGACGACTCACATCTGGACGCATCGTAGGGGAGATGAGGCCTCGAGAACGACTGGCCTTCTTCGTGCGCGCGAAGCACTCGTAGTAGACAGGCTCCGTCGCTCAGCAGCTTGGGAGCCTCGACGACCGCCGACGCGTCGCACCTCGTGCGATCTCCGGGCAGACCGAAGGGCAGACGTCGGCTTCCTCCATCACGACGAGACGAGTCAGGACGGGCGACGACGAAGAGCACATCCGTTTTCGGATCGCGACCGACGTCGTCTGGATCCATCCTTGTCGATCTTCGACTGGCCTCTCCGATGGAAACTCGTCGTCGGAGCGAACGTGAGGACGGCGAGCGAGAGCGCGGCGACCTCGCACGCGTCGGGGGCGTGGTTGAACGGGCTGACGGTTGGGGAAGGCCATCCGGGTAGTACTGCACAGCGACAAGGCCGAGGAGCTTCCTTTCGAGAGCTTGCAGCCGGCGAGGCGCAGGGTATCCTGCAGACTGCCGGGGAAGGCCGGACATGGCCTCAGGTTGAAGGCGTTCCTGGCGTCTTTGGGCGGCGGGTTGAGGGGATCGGACGAGCCGTCCGGCACGGGGTTTTTCGCCGCGCTCGCTGGCTGAGGGTTCCGGCTGTTCGCGGCGAAGCCGCATGACTTTACGCTCGGTCTCGGTCATCACGCCGACCCACGGACTCTTCGGCGGCATTTCGTCGACGAGCGAGCTCTCCGCGTCTGGAACGCAGCGCCCCACGAGCCGATTTCGCCGGCAGGCCGCCCGAAGCTCCGGCCGAGAATGTCGAAAACAAAGATCGTGTCCGCGGGAGCGCCCTCGGGCGCACGCGCCTCTGAGATGAGCTCCATTGGGCTTCGGCCGGACCCCGCAGGCGGACCCATGCGGCATACCAGGCGGCTCGGCCCGCCATGCCGGACACTGGGGACGACAGCGCCGCGGCGACCACGTTGAGTCCACGACGGCATCCTTGCGCACGAAGAGCTGTAGCAGGGCGTCCATCGGGCGGAGTCGCCGCTGCGAGGGCGCGCGCCAGAGCGGGAACGAGGCTCGGACCGTCGCCCCGCGCGGCGAGCAGACGGCGTTGGCCCATTCGCCGGGCGTAAGGATCAGGGTCGCGCGGAGAGGAGCGCCGCCACCGCCCTCGGATCCCCTTTGACGCGCCAGCATCCTGGCGAGGTCGGGATCGAGCCGCCGTTCGAACCGGTCCGACGCGAGGTAGAGCTGCTCGTCGTTCGGCGCGGCCTCGATCGCGACGAGCGCCCGAATCTTCCTCGCGCGCGGCTTCCGCGTCAGTCTCCCCGGCAAGAACGTCCGCCACGGTACTCTCGAGCTCGCGCATGCGACGCACCGTCGCGAGTCTCGCTGCGGCCGCGCGCGTCTCCGAGCGAGGGTCGCGAAGCGCCTGCCCCACGCGGGCGATGACGGCCGGATCCCGCGCATCCCCCCGAGCAGAGCGACCGCGCCGGGAGATAGCGGCGCGGCGAGGCGGTTCGCGAGGGTTCCCTTCGGATCCGCCGGGCTCAGCCCGAGGATCGAGAACGCGGGCCGGAGGCTCCGGAATCATCGAGCCGCGAAAGAAGTTTAGCAAGTGGAGGTCGGATTGCGCTCGATGAGGTATAGAAAGCCCGTGCCTTCGGATCGTCGTCGGATTCTTTTTCTCTGCACTGGCAATGCCGCGCGCAGCCAGATGGCCGAAGCGCTCGCCCGTCTCGACTACGGCGATCTGCTGGATCCGGTCTCGGCCGGCTCGCGTCCCGCGGGGTTCGTTCATCCGCTCGCGGTCCACGCGATCGAAGAGCTCGGCGTCCGCATGGACCATGCGCGCTCGAAATCCGCCGAGGACTTCCTCGAGGAGCCGTTCGATCTCGTCGTGACCGTGTGCGATTCCGCCGCCGCCGACTGCCCGACCTGGCCGAAAGCCCGCCACCTCGTGAACTGGTCGATCGAGGATCCGAGCTTCGTCCGCGGGAGCGACCAGGAGCGGGCGGAGGCCTTTCGCGCGACGCGCGACGAGCTCCGCCGCCGCATCGACTCGCTGATGGAAGCGCTGCGCCGCTCGCATCCCAAGCGGGCCGACGCCGAGCTGCTGAAAGAGGGTGGGGCCGTGCTCGCCGACCTGATGGCCGTGCACGGCCTGAAGCCGCAGGAGATCCGCGAGGAGAAGATCGATGGTCGGGCCACGGCCACGACCCGTTTTGAGAAACGGGGCCGGGCCCTCGAGCTCCGCGTCCGCAGCGGGGTGACGATCGCCGCGTACTCGGCCGGCAACCGACAGATGCCGCATCCCGAGTACATGGAACGACTGGGCGTCGCCGCCCTGATGCGCTACCCCGGCCTGTCGAAGGACCCGCTCGATGCGTTCCGCCGCCTCCGCGCCGACCTGATCCGCTTCTCCCGGCCGTTTCTGACGGGTGACGGCCTCAAGCAGTTCGCCCGTCTCGCCGCGAAGTCCGACACGAAGGAGCCCGGACACGCCAAGTCCGCCCGGGAAAAGTGACCCGCCGCGTCTCCAACCCGCCCAACCCCTGGGAGTCCGTACACGCCGAGTTTCTCGGCGAGCCGCCCGCGGCGGAGCTCGAGGTCTACGAGGAGCACTCGAAGTCGATCATCTCGGAGAACGACAGCCCCGACGTCGGCTTCCGTTTCAGCGTGAATCCGTACCGCGGATGCTTTCATGCATGCGCCTACTGACTCGACGGTGACACACCGATCCTCATGGCCGACGGGCGCACCCGGGCGCTCAAGAACGTCCGAGCCGGTGACGAAGTATTCGGCACGGTTCTCGAGGGACGTTACCGGCGCTACATCCGCACTCCGGTGCTCCATCACTGGCGGCGCGTCGAAGAGGCCTTCCGGGTCGAGCTCGAGGACGGAACGGCCCTCGTGACGAGCGCGGACCACCGCTTCCTGACAGAGCGCGGCTGGAAATACGTCGCACCCGGTCGACGGCAGCGGCCCCATCTCACTCGCAACAACTCCCTGCTCGGCGTCGGACGCTTCGCGTCGACCTCCGAGGAGAACGACGACTATCGCACGGGATATCTCTGCGGCATGGTCCGCGGGGACGCACTGCTCGGCTCCTACTCGTACTCGGGACGCCGGCGGGCGGTCGATGAGCAGCACCACTTCCGACTGGCGCTCGTCGACCTCGAAGCTCTCGCACGCGCACACCAGTATCTCCAGGCCTTCGCGATCGAAACCCGGGAGTTCCTGTTTCAGGCTGCCGTGGGAGGACGCCGCCCGTTGCGGGGCATCCGGACGCACGCTCGGGCGAGCGTCGATGCGATCCGTCGGATCATCCAATGGCCGTCCGCGCCGGGCGCCGACTGGCATCGGGGCTTTCTCGCCGGCATCTTCGACGCCGAAGGAAGCTACAGCCGAGGCATCTTGCGCATTTGCAACACCGACGACGCCATCATCGAACGAATTGGGGAAGCCCTGCGCCTTTTCGGATTCGACTTCGTCGTCGAGAAGACTCGTCCGCGACCGAAGCCAGTTCGGGTCGTCCGCGTGCGGCGGCGGTCTTCGCGAGCACCTGCGCTTCTTTCATACGACAGGTCCCGCGATCACCCGGAAGATGGAAATCTCAGGTCAGGCCTTGAAGAGCACGGCCCGACTGCGGGTCGCGTCGATCGAACCGCTCGGGGTGACGCTTCCGCTCTTCGACATCACGACCGGTACCGGAGACTTCATCGCGAACGGTGTCGTCAGCCATAACTGCTATGCCCGTCCGACCCACCAGTACCTCGGCTGGGGCGCGGGCACGGACTTCGATCGCAAGATCGTCGCGAAGGTCAACGCGCCCGAGCTGCTGCGCGAGGAGTTCCTGCGGCGCTCCTGGAAGGGCGACACGATCGTCTTCTCGGGGGTCACGGACTGTTACCAGCCGCTCGAGGCCGTGTACGGTCTGACGCGCCGTTGTCTCGAGATCTGCGCCGAGTTCCGCAACCCGGTCGGCATCGTGACGAAAGGCGCCCTCGTGCGTCGGGACGTCGACGTGCTCTCGCGTCTGGCCCGCGAGGCCGCCGCCGTGGTCTACGTCAGCGTGCCCTTCGCGGACGACGCCGTGGGTCGGGCCATCGAGCCCAACGCCAGCCTCCCGTCTCAGCGGTTCGAAACGATCGCGCGGCTCTCGGAGGCGGGAATCCGCACGGGAGTCTCCGTCGCCCCCGTCATCCCGGGATTGAACGACAGCGACATCGCGTCGGTCCTCTCCCGGGCCCGCGCGGCCGGGGCCCGCAGCGCTTTCCTCACGCTGCTGCGCCTTCCGGCCGAAGTGCTTCCGGTCTTCGAGGAGCGGATCCGCGAGGCGTTCCCCGATCGCGAGGCCCGGATCTGGTCCAACCTGGAGCAGACCCGCGGCGGAAAACGCAACGAATCCCGCTTCGGCGCTCGCATGGAGGGCGTGGGTCCCCGGTGGGCCGCGATCGAGAGCCTCTTCGACATCGAGTGCCGGCGGCTCGGGATCAACCAGGAGCCGGAAGAAGAGAATACGAGAAGAGCCGCACCCGGACGTTTCGGAGACCCGCCGGCCCGCAGCCCGGACTCTTCGACAACTTTTAACCTTTGATCCCTTGACGGATCTCGAGCCGCTCCGCCGCCACTTTCGCGACGCTCTCGCCGCCGATCCGCCCGGGGCGTACCGCGACTGGTTTCGCGCCCAGGAAGAGCTCCGCGCCGAGCGGCGCGACGACGCCGCGCGCGCCCTCGCCGACGATCTGTGGGAGCTCATCCCGGCGCTTCCGTTCCCGGGCCCGGAGCAACGAGCGCGGTTCCTCCACAACGCCGCGGTCTTCTACGGAAGCCCGGGCCCCGCGGCCGACCTCGAGCGGGCGCGCCGCCTCTTCGCGGACGCTCTCGTCCACTTCACGGAGGACGGCGACGGCGGCTGGCACGCGCGGGCCCTGCACAACCTCGCGACCGCCCTCTCCAACCTGGGCGATTGCGAGACCGAGCTCGCCGAGGCGGTCGTGCTCTTCGAACGCGCGCTGGCGTGGCGCACGTCCGACCATGAGATCGCGCGAGGCGTCACGCTGCACAACCTGGGTCTCGCGCTGCGACGCCGCGCCGAGCTCGACCCGGAGCGCGGCGCGGAGCACCTGGCGGACGGGGCGGCGGCCCTCGAGGAGGCGATCGCGATCCGGGAGCGCCAGGGGCTCGCGGATGGCCTCGCCCATTCCCGCCGCCAGCTCGAGATTACCCGCGCGCGCCTGACGGCCGTGACGGAACGGCCGCGATAGATTTCGTGCCGTGACGAAACGCCGGTGGATCGAGTATGCGATCGCGGTCCTCGTCGGGAACGCCATCTACTTCTGGGTGCTGCACCCCGGCCTGCCGCCGGCCCTGCAGAACAAGCCGTACCGCTTCGACGCCGGGCTCGCCATCGACTTTCTCTGTTGCGTCCTCGTCTACGTCGCGATCCGGCTGGGCAGCCGTCATGCGCGGCGCCTGAACACCGGGCGCAGCGCGCGCTGACGATCTTCGCGGGAAGAACAGGATCAGCACGAGACCGAAGAGGAAGCAGTAGACCGCGAAGACGTGGACCTTCCGGGTCGAGACCAGCCGGATGAGAAAACCGATCGTGGCATAGCCCGTGATTCCCGCGATGACCGCGCCGAGGAGGTACTTGCCGAAGTCCGGCGTTTGGAAGAACGCCGCTCCCTGGTGCCGGAGCGCCGAAACGATCTCGAGACTCGCGGCGCCGACGATGGCCGGGATCGCCAGGAGAAACGTGAAGTCGGCCGCCCAGCGCGCCGCGAGGCCCAGGAGCAGCCCCACGGCGATCGTCGAGGCGGACCGCGACAGGCCCGGCAAAACCGCGAACCCTTGCGCCACGCCGATCAGCGCCGCGTCGAGATACGGCATCGTGTCGCGGTCCTTGCGGCCCTCCCGGCGCAACGCCGAGAGCAGGAGGTAGAGCCCGGTCACGATCTCCATGGTCCCGACGAAACGCGGGTCGAACTTCGTGGTCTCCACGGACGGTTTGAGGAGGAGGCCGACGATGGCGGTCGGAACCGTCGCCACCAGAAGGAGCGCCACGAGGCGCCACGCCCGTCGTTTCTTCGCGGGGTCGGCCGCGACGAGACCGGCCGCCTCTTCCCGCAGGAGCGCCCGATAGTAGACGACGATCGCCGTCAACGTGCCCACGTGGACCATGACGTCGAAGAGCAGTCCCACCTGGGCGAAATCGGGCATCAGCATCTCGGCCGCCGACAGATGCCCGTCGGAAGAGACCGGGATGAACTCGGTCAATCCCTGGATCAATCCGAGCAGCGCCGCTTCGAGCCACGTCATCGGGGGCGCACCGTATCACCCGCCGTACGCCGCCGACGCGAAGACGAACCAGAGCGGTGAGGAGCGCTCGGTCCGTCTCAACGGCGCCGGCTCACAGGAGGACCGGCACGATCACCGGTCGCAGCCCGAGGGCGCGGCGACAGGCGCGTCGCGCGGCGAGCGCGATCTCCGCCCGCAGCCATTCCGCGTCGTTGCGCTCTTCGCTGGTCGCCCGGCCGAGCACGCCTCGAGCCGCCCGCGACACTTCTTCGGAGAGCGCCGCGTCGTCCGCCGCGACTCCCCGCGACACGACATCCACCTCCTCGCCGCGCACGAGCACGACGACGACGCCCTCGGCCGCGAGGTGCCGGCGCTCGCGCACGATGTCCGGGTCCACCGCCTCGGTCCGGTCGTCGAGGAAAACCGTGCCGCAGCGCACGGCGCCCGGCTCGATCCGCAGGCGGCCGCTCTCGAGGACGAGCCGGTCGCCGTTGTCCAGAAGCGGGACGCGATCGCCGGGCAGGCCGCCGGCGCGCGCGACTTCCGCGGCCGCGACGAGCATGCGCCGGTCGCCGTGCACCGGAAGGACGGCGCGCGGGCGGGTGAGCTTCAACCACTCCGCGATCTCGCCGGCGTGGGCGTGGCCGGAGACGTGGATCGGCGGCTCGGACTCGCGGATGATCCGCGCTCCGCGGCGGACGAGGTGGTCGCACATCCGGTTGACCGAGCGCTCGTGGCCCGGGATCGTGCGCGCCGAGAGCAGGACCAGGTCGCCCTCCGACAGCTCCAGGTCGGCGTGCTCCCCGAGCGCCAGGCGATAGAGGGCGGAGCCGGGCTCGCCCTGGCTCCCGGACGTCAGGCACAGGAGGCGCTCGGGCGGCGTCTGGCGCAGGTCCGCGGCCCCGATGCGCGCGCCCATCGGGAGGCGCAGGCGTCCGAAGCGCTCGGCGATCTCGGCCACCGCGCGCATGCTCCGTCCGAGCATCGCGACGCGGCGCCCGACCGACAGGCCGGCGTCGATGCCCTGGGCGAGGCGGGCGACGTGGCTCGAGAACGTGGTGAGGATCACGCGTCCGCGGGCGCCCTGCAGCGCCGCGCGGAGCCCCTCGCCGGCGGCCCTTTCGGAGAGAGAGTGGCCCGGCCTCTCGGCGTTCGTCGAATCGACGAGAGCGAGGTCGACGCCCGCTCCCACGGCCGCCGCGATCCCTTCGCGGTCGGTCGTCTCGCCGTCCGGCGGATCCTCGTCGAGCTTGAAGTCGCCGGAGTGGACGACGCGCGCGCCGCCCGCTTCGATGAGAACGGCCGCCGAGCCCGGGATGGAGTGGGAGACGCGGAAGAAGGTGACGCGGAAGGGACCGGCCACGATCGTCTCGCGGCCGCGGGCCTCGACGAGGCCGGCGAGCGGGAGCGCGGCCTCCTCGAGCCGCCGGCGCGCCATCGCGAGCGTGAACGGGAAGCCGTACACCGGAGCGTCGCACCATTCGCGCAGATACGGGAGGGCGCCGACGTGGTCTTCGTGGCCATGCGTCAGAAAGACGGCTTCGATCCGCTCGCCCGAGATCGCCGCGAGGTCGGGCGCGATGCGATCGACGCCCGGGAACGTCTCGTCCGGAAACGACACGCCGACGTCGACGAGGATGCTCGCGCCTTCGCACCGCAGCCAGAGGACGTTCTTCCCGAACTCGCCGACGCCTCCGAGAGGGAC
This sequence comes from uncultured Acidobacteriota bacterium, assembly GCA_963749265.1. GTDB lineage: Bacteria > Acidobacteriota > Thermoanaerobaculia > UBA5066 > Gp7-AA6 > DAHUXD01. The sequence goes on from CAVVML010000013.1 coordinate 347,148, forward strand.
GATTTCGAGCGCGCCCTTTGGCGCGACTTCGGGCGCAACGCTCAACGCTCGGGGCTCCAGCCCCGGGCCAGGAAGAGAAAGTCGTCGAGGGACAGCTCTTCCGCTCGGGCGCGGGTCGACTTGCCGAGCTCGGACAGCGCCTCTTCCCATCGGGACCGCGGCGCCGCCGACGAGAGCGCGTTCGCGAGCGTCTTGCGCCGTGCATTGAAGCCGAGCGACGCGAGCGTCAGCGCGCGACGCAACTGATCGGGCGAGGCGTTCACCTCTCGCGGCGTGAGCTCGAGGACGCTCGAGATCACCTTCGGCCGCGGACGGAAGGCCCCCGGCGGCAGATCGAAGAGGACCCGTCCCTCGGCGAGAGCGGCGGCGCGGACGGACAGGTAGCCGTAGCCCTCCTGTCCCGGCCGCGCGATGAAGCGGCGCGCGACTTCGCGCTGCACGGTCGCGACCGCGCGCCGGATCCGACCCCCCGACTCGAGAGCGGCGAACAGGATCGGCGTCGCGGCGTTGTAGGGAAGGTTCGCCACGAGGAGCGCGCCGCCCGTGCAGCCCGCGGCGTCGAGCCAGCTCGCGATGGGCCGGCGCAGAACGTCGCCCTGGAAGACCCGGACCCGCGGCTCCGGCGCGTACTCGGCGGCCAGCGCTTCCGCCCGGAGCGGATCGATCTCGACGGCCGCGACCGTGCGCGCCGTCACCGCGAGGACTCGCGTGAGCGCGCCGTCTCCGGGGCCGACCTCGAGCACGCAGTCGTCGGGACCGACGCGGGCAGCTTCGATGATGCGGCGAGCGGTCTCGGGACTCGCCAGGAAGTGCTGCCCCCAGCGCTTGCGGGCCGGAATCCGCGGCCGCGCCGGACCGGGCTGCTTCTCAATGCTCAGGGCTGCCTCTTACCGCTCAGGGCTGCCTCATTCTGCTCAAGGCTGCCTCATTCCGCTCAAGGCTGCCTCTCACCGCTCATTGCTCATGCTGTGACGGCATCGGCGCGCTCGCGGTCACGGCGAACGAGGCTATCAGATGGTAGAATTTTTTGGATCAGGATGGGTGCTTTGCAGGTCAATACGCTGGAGAACCGCCGCCTCGAGAACTTTCTCGAGAGGCACAAGGCCTACTACGCCTACACCGGCGAGATCGAGATCGACCGATTCCTGCGCGAGATCCTCCAGAAGGCCAACGAATTCGTGCCGTCCGAGGCCGGATCGATCCTTCTCGACGATCCGATGACCAAAAACTCCGACGACCGGCTCGAGAACGAGCTCGTCTTCATCGCGACCTTCGGAGCGCACGGCGAAGCCCGGCTGGGCAAGCGGATGAACGCGCGCGTCGGCATCGTCGGCCACGTCTACGCCACCGGCGTCGCGTACATGACCGACGACGTCGTCGACGATCCGTTCTTCTACCCCACCCTGGATCTGAGCGACGGCTTCGCGACGAAGTCCGTGCTGTGCGTGCCGGTCCGGATCGAGTCTTCGGTCTGCGGCGTGCTCGAGCTCGTGAACCGGGCCGGCCCCGGAGGATTCCGCGAGAAGGACCGGCGACTCCTCGAAATCTTCGCGGACTACGCCTCGATTTCGATTCAGAACCTGCTCGATGCGCGCCGCGCGTACGAAGTCGCCAAGCGCGACGGACTGACCGGTCTCTACAACGAGCGTTACCTCCACCTCCGCCTGACGCAGGAGCTCTCCCGGATCTCGCGCGACGGAGGCGACCTGTCGGTGCTCTTTCTCGACCTCGACAACCTCAAGTCCGTCAACGACCGCCACGGCCACCTCGCGGGAAGCCAGGTGCTCCGGGAGGTCGGCTACATCCTCCGGCGCACCGTGACCGACGAGCGGGCGACCCTGACGCGCTACGGCGGGGACGAGTTCGTCCTGATCCTGCCGGGCCACAACCTCCAGGAGGGACTCGAGGCCGCCGAAGCCATCCGCAGCGCGATCCGGAGCGCGACGTTCCTGTTCCGGCCTTACGGTTTCAACGAGCCGGCGCTGAATCTTCACGGCGTCATCACGGCGTCGCTCGGACTCTCCTCGATCCGGTCTCACGCCACTCCGGGCGCTTCGGTCGAGCAGCAGAAGAACGAGCTCCTCCGCGCCGCGGACACCGCCCTCTATCGGGCCAAGGAGCACGGCAAAGACCGCTGCACCGCGGCGAGCCTCGAGGACGCCCGGATTCCGGCCATTCTCGGCTGATCCCTCCCCCCGGAAGCACGTCCCCCCTTCGGATTGACTGAGTGCGTCGCCTCCTGCTAGCGTTCCTTCTCCGACCCGGTTTTTCGCCCTTTTTGCGCCTTCGAGGAGCTCACCCATGCCGACCCTGACCCGCGAGCAACTCTCGCCGAAGAACGTTCTCGACGTCCTCTCGCGCCACATCCTCGTGGACGGGTACCACGTCGTCATGGACATGGAGCGGAGCCGCGGCTCCTACCTCTACGACGCCCGGAGCGACCGGCCGATCCTCGATTTCTTCTCCTGCTTCGCGACGATCCCGGTCGGCTACAACCACCCGAAGATGCAGGACCCCGAGTTCCGCGAGGCGCTCATGGAAGCGGCCCTGACGAAGCCCTCCACGAGCGACATCTACACCGAGCATTTCGCCCGGTTCGTCGAGACCTTCGCCGACCTCGCCGTGCCCAAGAGCCACAGCGACCACATGTTCTTCGTCGAGGGCGGCACGCTCGCGATCGAGAACACGCTCAAGACCGCCTTCGACTGGAAGATCCGCAAGAACCTGGCGCGGGGCAAGGGCGAGAAGGGCACGCAGGTCCTCCACTTCAAGAACGCGTTCCACGGCCGGTCCGGCTACTCCCTCTCGATGACGAACACGGCCGACCCGCGCAAGACGCAGTACTTCCCGAAGTTCGACTGGCCGAGGTTGAGCTGTCCGAGGCTCTCCTTCCCCGTGACCGAGCAGGTCGTGCGCGAGGTCGCGGCGGCCGAGGAGGCCGTCGAGAAGGAGATCCGGGCCTTCTGCGCGGCGCGGCCCGACGACATCGCGGCGCTCATCCTCGAGCCGATCCAGGGCGAGGGCGGCGACAACCACTTCCGCCCCGAGCTTTTCCGCCGGCTGCGCGCGCTCGCCGACGAGCTCGAGTTCCTGCTGATCTTCGACGAGGTTCAGACCGGCGTGGGCCTGACCGGCTCCATGTGGTGCTGGCAGCAGATGGGCGTCGAGCCGGACATGTTCGCCTTCGGAAAGAAGACGCAGGTCTGCGGCTTCGCGTCGAACCACCGGATCGACGACGTACCGGACAACGTCTTCAAGGTGTCTTCCCGCATCAACTCGACGTGGGGCGGGAACCTCGTCGACATGATCCGCTCGGCGAAGTACTTCGAGATCATCGCCCAGGAGAACCTGATCGAGAACGCCCGCGTCGTCGGCGAATACCTCCAGTCGCGCCTCGCCGAGCTCGCGACGGAATTCCCGGGCGTCATGACCAACGTCCGCGGCCGCGGCCTGTTCATCGCGTTCGACCTGCCGGACAAGGCCATGCGCGACCGCACGCTGGCCGCCTGCCTCGAGAACGGCCTCATGGGGCTCGCCTCGGGCGCCAACGCCGTCCGCTTCCGCCCGCACCTGATCCTCAGCAAGGAAGAAGCGGACGAGGGTGTGCCCGGAAGCTGCGCCGGGCCATCACGGGCCGCCCGCGAACCTAGGAAGCCCACCGCTTCGTGGTCCGTCGCCTCGCCCTGCTCATCGCCGCCGCGGTGGTCGCCGCGGCGGTTTTGTTTTGGGCGACGCTGCCGGACGTGACCCCGCTGGCCGCGAGCTGGCCCAAGACGACGGCGTTCATGGAGCGGCGGAAAGCCAAGCTCCTCCGCGAGGGCCAGCGCGCCACCCTGGACTGGAGGCCCGTGCCCCTGTCCCGGATCTCCCCCGAGCTTCGCCGGGCCGTCGTCGTCGCCGAGGATTCCCGATTCTGGGAGCACGAGGGCGTCGACTGGGACGCGATGCGCGGGGCGCTCGAAAAGAACTGGGAAAAGGGCGAGCTCAAGGTCGGGGGATCGACGATCACGCAGCAGCTCGCCAAGAATCTCTACCTCTCGCCGGCCCGGACCCCCTGGCGCAAGCTCCGGGAGCTCGCGATCGCCCGCCGGCTCGAGAGCCGCCTCTCGAAGAAGCGGATCCTCGAGCTGTACCTGAACCTGATCGAGTTCGGCCCTCGGACGTTCGGCGTCGAGGCCGCGGCCCGTCGCTACCTCGGCAAGTCCGCGGCGGCGGTTTCCCGCGACGAGGCCGCGACGCTGGCCGCCGTCATCCCGTCGCCACGGATCTACGACCCGGTGAAGCATCCCGACCGCGTGGCGCGACGCGCCCGGAGGATCTTGAAGTGGATGTGACTGCGAGGTTTGTTAACCTACCTCCCATGAAATTCCGCCCGCGCACGCTCGGAGTCCTCGCGGCCGCTCTCGTCCTGATCGCGGGGGCCGCCTGCTCCCGCAAGCCCGCCACGATCGACATTTCGCCCAAGAAGGTCACGATCTACGGGCTGGAACGGGCCCAGCGCCTGAACGTCCGCATTCTGGATAAGAAAGGGCGTCCGCTCGAGTCCCGATCCCCCAGCTGGACGTCTTCGGACCAGTCCACGGCGCATGTCGACGAGGGGGGACGCGTCGTCGCGAAGAAGGCCGGGAAGGCCATGATCACGGCGTCGCTGGAAGGGGTCTCGGGGCAGGTCCCGGTGGAAGTTGTGGACGTCAGCGCCATCGAGTTCGGCGCTCCGGAGCTCCCCCTCGTCGGGCCGGCCGGAACCGCCATTCCCCTGAGCTTCCGGGTCCTCGACTCGAAGCAATCGAAAGTCGACCTCCCGCCCACGTGGACCTCGGCGGATCCGAAGATCGCCACCGTCTCGGAGAAGGGCGTCGTCACGTCCGTCGGCGAGGGAAAGACCAACATCGTGGCTCGCATCGGAGACGTGCAGGGAGCTTGCGAGGTCCGCGTCAGCCTGCGCACGATCTCCCGCCTCGAGCTGCGCCCGGCCACGGCGCTGGTCCGAGTCGGGGACTCGCAGAAGTTCGTCGTCACGGCGTTCGGCCCGGACGGCCAGGCGATTCCCGAAGTCGCCGCGACGTTCCAGTCCACCGATCCGGCGGTCGCCAGCGTCGGCGCCTCCGGCGTCGCGACGGGGCACAAGGCGGGTGCGGCCACGATCAAGGTCCAGCTGGCCGGAGCGGCCGCCGAAGCCTCGCTGCTCGTCAACTGAAGGTCGCCGGACGGGAGGATTCGCACCGATGCGCGTCCGCCCTCCCGCCGTCGCCGGCGCGTTCTACGACGCGAGACCGGACCGCCTCGACCAGGACGTGCGATCCCGCCTCGCGCTCGCGCGCGGGGGCTCCGGCGCGTCTTCGCCGCCTCGGGCGGCCTTCGGCGCGATCGTGCCTCACGCCGGCTACGTCTACTCGGGGCCCGTGGCCGCCGCCGCCTATGCGCGCCTGCGGATCCCGGCGGCGTGCGTGATCCTGTGCCCCAACCACACCGGGCGCGGAGCTCCCGCCGCGCTCGATCCCTCCGAAGCGTGGAGGACGCCCCTCGGCGACGTGCCGGTGGACCGCCGGCTCGCGGGCCGGTTGGCCGAGCTCGCGCCGTCGCTCGAGCTGGACGCCGAGGCGCACCGCCGCGAGCATTCGCTCGAAGTCCAGCTGCCGTTTCTGCAGGCCCTGCGGCCCGACGTCACGTTCGTCCCGATCAGCATCGGTGAGCCGAGCCTGGCGCTGTGCCGGGAGATCGGCGAGGCGTGCGCGGCGCTCCGTGCCGAGGAGGATGACCCCCCGCTGCTGATCGCCTCGTCCGACATGAATCACTACGAGAGTCGCGAGATCGGTCGTCCCAAGGACGACCGGGCGCTCGCCCGGGTGCAGGCCCTCGACGCCGAGGGCCTCTTCCGGACGGTCCTGACCGAATCGATCTCGATGTGCGGCTTCCTGCCGGCCACGGCGCTCCTCTTCGCCGCCCGCGCCGCGGGGGCCGGCCCCGCCGCGGTCGTGGCCCGCCGGGACAGCGGGGACGAGACGGGAGATACTTCGAGCGTCGTCGGCTACGCCGGCGTCGTCATCGACGAAAAGGAGAATTCATGAGGATGGGAGTCGGAGCGCTGCTCCTCGCCGTATCCGTGTCCGCCGCCGCCCAGACGGCGACGAGTCCCGCCCCCAGGCTCGACGTCAAGACGGTGCCGCCGCGCCCGGAGGACGTCGCCACGATCGACGGCATGGTGAAGGCGTACTACGAGGTCGTCTCGGGCCCGAAGGGCCAGCCGCGCGACTGGGCACGGGATCGGACGCTGTACATCAAGGACATCCGGTTCGTGCCGGTCGACGTCGCCAAGGACGGAACGATCACGCCGCGGATCGTCGATCACCAGGCTTTCGCGGAGTCTTCCGCTGGCCTCGAGAAAGAAGGCTTCTTCGAAGACGAGATTCACCGCGTCACGGAGCGCTTCGGACCGATCGCGCACGTCTGGAGCACGTACGAGTCGCGGCGCACGAAGGACGGACCCGTGATTCAGCGGGGCATCAACTCGATCGAGCTCTTCTGGGACGGAAAGCGGTGGTGGATCGCGAACGCCATCTGGACGGACGAGACGCCGCAGAGCCCGATCCCGAAGCAATACCTGCCGGGCGGGAAGTAGCGGTTGCCGCCGTCCTCCGGACGGCGTCTCCTACGGCCGGGGGCCTTCCACGGTGGCCGGACTGCCCCCGCCCTCTACCGCGGTTCCGCGACGACCACGGCGTGGTACGAGGCGCCGGGCTCTCCCGTGAGGATCCTCTCCTCCCGCGCGAGCAGGGCCTCGACCGCCGCGTCGAACGCGGCGCGGGGCGGGCCCTCCGCCTGGTCCGGACGCCGCAGGCTCGGGTAGATCGGCGCGAGGAGATTCCCTCCATAGTCGCGGCGCGCGAGGACGCGAAAGTGCGCCTCGACTGCCGGCAGGATGCCCGAGGACTCGACCGCCTCGGTGGGGTCCTCGCGGTTGATCGGGCGGCGGATGACTCGCGTCCGGCGCACGGCGGCCGGGAGACCCCGGTACAGCCGGTTCCAGCGAAGCAGGTGCCTCCAGGTCCACTCCCCGCGCGCCGGACCGACGTACTCGTCGAGGTAGAGGATGCCGCGCGGCGACAGCGCGGCGCGGACGAGGCCCAGGAAATCCGGAAGCCGGTCGAAGTGGTGGAGCGAGGAATGGAACAGAACGGCGTCGAGCCCCCGGGCGCCTGAAAGAAAGGACCAGGCGTCGGCGGCGGCGTAGGAGATCCGGTCTGCGAGGCCCGCCGCTGCGGCGGCCCTCCGCGCCTGCCCGACCGCTTCGACGCTCGCATCCACTCCGGTCACCTTCGCGGCCAGGCCGAGCTCCACGAGCGAGCGCTCGAGGTTCCCGAGGCCGCAGCCGATCGAAACGGCCCGCCGAAAGGGCAGGCGGTCGGGCACGACGCGCGGGAGCCACTCGATCGGCCACTTTCCCGGGTCGCCCGTCACGCGCCGGTTGATCCAGGCCCGCACGGCCGGGTGGTTCTGCCAGAGCTCGTCCCAGCCGTGCTTCCCGGGATCGGACCAGTAGGACATGGGCGGCGCGGACGGCCCGGATCCTCCGCTAGGACGTGCCGTTCGGCGTTCCGGGAAGCAGTCCCTCGACCTGCAGCGTCCGCGGCCCCTTCGCGTCGCAGACGGCGTAGCGAACGCGCCGTCCGGTCTCTCCGGCCCATCCCTTCTCGTCGTCCTCGAGGGCATACATGGCCACGCCCGCGAATTCGCCCTTCGCGTTGAGGGCGTAGAAGTTGATGTTGAAGCTGGGATTGCCCGCGGGATTGAGGAGACGTTTCTCGATCGTGTTGGCCTTGATGCGCTTCAGGGCCTCCATGCCGGCGTCCTTGGGGTGCATGCCGCGCCGCATGCACTCGACGATGTAATAGGACGACAGGTTGTAGAGGTTGGCCTCGCCGCGGCCCGTCGAGCCCGCCGCGCCGACCTGGCCGTCGACGTAGAGCCCGGCGCCGAGGATCGGCGAGTCTCCGACGCGGCCCGGGATCTTGAAGAAGAGGCCCGACGTCGTGGTCACGCCGCAGATCTCGCCTTTCGCGTTGATCCCGTCGCAGTTGATCGTGCCGTACATCTGGGACGCCGGGAAAAATCCCTCCGCCGCCATCTGCCGGCGCGCCGAGTCCGCCATCCGAAGCCGCTCCTCGTCGTTCCGAAACACGATCTCGCGCGACTTCGGCGTGAGGTAGTGGCCGGGGTCCGTCCGCTGCTTCCACTCGAGCCAGAGCTTCCGCGAGAGCGGCGTGTTGAGATCCTCCTCGATCGTGAATCCCATGTTCCGCGCGAAGTTCTGGGCGCCCTTGCCGACGAGGAGGTGGTGGTCGGTCTGGTTCATGACCTCGCGCGCGACGCGCGAGGGCGTCTTGACTCCCTCGAGGGACGCCACGCCGCCGGCGCGCTTGAGGGGACCGTGCATGCACGAGGAGTCGAGCTGGACGATGCCGTCGGCGTTCGGCGCGCCGCCGTAGCCGACGGTGTAGTCCTCCGGGTCGAGCTCGACGATGTTGACCCCCTCGATCAGCGCGTCGAGCACGTCGGAGCCCGCCATCATCAGGCTGTACGCCTTCTCGACGCAGGTCTGCGAGCCGCCGTTCTTGAACCAGTTGCCGTTCGCGGACGAGATGACGACCGGCTGCGCCGCTCCGCTCGGAACGATTGCAGGCGCGCGGCCGAGCGCGCCTCGGGTCGCGGTCGCCGCTGCGACCCCCGCCGCCGTTCCCGTCCGGACGAAGTCCCGCCGCGTGATCCGTCGCCGCATGTCGCCTCCTCCTGTACGTGTCGTGGCGCGCAGTTTATCCCCGGATCTCGCCGGCTCCGGATCTCGCCGGCCCTTGCCGAGTCCTCGCGGAGCGGCTAGGCTCGTGCTCTCAGTCCATGGCGCCGATGGATTTCGAAGGCCACGTCCTCGCGGAGCCGGTGACGACGCTCCCCGGCGAGTACTACGTTTCGCCGGAGGTCTTCGCGCGCGAAGCGCGGACCGTCTTCTCTCAACGATGGCTCTGCGCCGGCCGCGCGGACGCTCTGCCGGCCCCCGGCGACTACGCGCTCTTCGAGACCGCGGGCGAGAGCCTCATCCTCGTTCGAGGCAAGGACGAGCGGCTCCGGGCCTTCTTCAACGTCTGCCGCCACCGCGGGACGCGCCTCTGCGAGTCCGGCTCCGGACACTTCGCCGGAGGGATCCAGTGCCCGTACCACGCCTGGACCTACGGCCTCGACGGCGCGCTCCTCGGCGCCCCGCACATGGCCGACGTGCCGTGGTTCGACAAGGCGGACCATCCGCTGGTCCCCGCGGCGATCGCCGAGTGGGAGGGCTTCGTCTTCCTCAGCCTCGCCGAGCGGCCGCGCCCGCTGGAGGACGTTTTCCGTCCGCTCCTGGGCCGCTTCGCCCCGTGGCGCCTGGGCGCGCTCGTGTCGGCGCGGAGGATCGTCTACGACGTGCGCGCCAACTGGAAGCTCATCTTCCAGAACTTCTCGGAGTGCTATCACTGCCCTCCCGTCCATCCGGCGCTCGCCAAGCTCTCCCACTACCGGAGCGGCGCCAACAACCTCCGGGAGGGCGGAATCCTCGGCGGCTACATGCTCATCAACGCCAAGGGCGGCAGCCTCACGATGAGCGGCCGCCTTTGCAGCGCGCCGCTCGCGGACCTCTCCGAGGAGGAGCGCCAGCGCGTCTACTACTACTCGGTCTTCCCGTCGTTCTTCCTGACCGTCCAGCCCGACTTCGTGATGGTCACGCGCCTCTCGCCGCGCGCGGTGGACCGGACCGAGGTCGTGTGCGAGTGGCTCTTCGCTCCCGAGGCCGTCTCGGCGCCGGGTTTCGATCCTTCGGACGGCGTCGAGATCTGGGACGTCACGAACCGCCAGGACTGGCACATGTGCGAGCTCGCGCAGCAGGGCGTCTCCTCACGCGCCTATCGGCCCGGCCCCTACTCGAAGGACGAGAGTCTCCTCGCCGCCTTCGACCGGGAATACCTCCGCAGCCTCGCCGGGAGCTAGGCCGCTCGACGTGCGGCGCTCCCTGACGTTCCAGGTGGTCGCCGCGCTCGCGGCCGGCCTCGCTCTCGGAACGGCCGCCTCGTTTTCGAAGGATCCTCGGTGGACGCGTCTCGCCGGCGCTCTCGAGCCCGCGGGGACGCTCTGGGTCAACGCCATCCTGATGACGGTGCTCCCGCTCGTCGTCTCGGGCCTCGTCGTGGCGATCGTAACGGCCGCCCGGACGGGGCTCGTCGGGAGGCTCGGGGGAAGAGCCGCGGCGCTTTTTCTCCTGCTGCTCGTGCTCGCGACGGCGGGCGCGGCCCTCGTCGTCCCGCGCCTCGCGGCGGCGCTGCCCGTGAGCGAAGCCGTCGAGGCGCGGTTCCGCGAGAGCCTGGCCGGCGCGGCCGCCACCACCGTTCCGAAGGCGACCGTGGGCGACTGGATCGCCAACCTGCTTCCGTCGAACGTCTTCAAGGCCGCGGCCGATGGAGCGATGCTTCCTCTGGTTCTCTTCGCGATCCTCTTCGCGGCCGCCGCGAGCCGCGTGTCCGAAGGGCCGCGCGAGACGCTGGTCGGCTTCTTCCGCGGCGTCTCCGAGACCATGACCGTGCTGCTCTCGGGAATCATCCGCTTCGCCCCCGTGGCCGTCTTCGCGCTTTCGCTCGCCCTGGCGGCTCGAGTCGGGCTCTCCGCGACGGCCGAGCTCGGAGCCTACGTCCTCGTGCTTTCGGGCCTCTGCGTGGCGCTGATTCTGGGCCTGCTCCTCGTGCCGTGGGTCCTCGCGCGCGTTTCGCCGGTCCGCTTCGCGCGCGCCGCGGCTCCGGCCCAGCTCGTCGCCTTCGCCGCGCACTCTTCGCTGGCCTCTCTGCCCGCGATGCTCGACGGCGCGGAACGCGTCCTCGGAATCCCGAAGCCCGTTTCGCGATTCACCCTGCCGCTCGCGGTTTCGACCCTCAAGGTCTCCGGGCCCGTCCACTGTCTCACCGCGGCCTATTTCGTCGCCCGGCTGACCGGCACGGCGATCCCGCCGGCGGAGCTCGTTTCTCTCGCCGTCCTGTCGCTGGTCTTGAGCTTCAGCCTCCCCGGAGTCCCCCACGGCGCGATCCTGGTCACGGCGCCGGTGCTCGCGGCCGCCGGTCTGCCGACGGCGGCGGTCGCCCTGCTGCTCGCCGTGGACTCGATCCCGAACGCGTTCCGCAGCGCCGCCAACTCCACGGGCAACATGGTGGTGGCCGCCATCCTCGGAGCTCGCTTCGGCGCCCCCGCCGAGGACGGGCCGGCGGCGGAACGCGACGCCGCGCCGTCGCCGGGCTAGATCGTGTCTTCGGAGACGATTCCCCGGGCCGCCTTCCGGATGTCCTCGGCCACGCCCCGGGGCCGGCGACGACGTTGCCCCGCTCGAGATAGCGCGGTCCCGCCGTCGAAGTCCGTCAGGACGCCGCCGGCCTCGGAGATGAGCAGGGCGCCCGCCGCCACGTCCCAGGGCGCGAGGCGGAACTCGAAGAAGCCGTCGAACACTCCGGCCGCGACGTAGGCGAGGTCGAGGGCCGCCGAGCCAGCGCGCCGGATCGCCCGGGCGTGCACGAACACGGCCTTGAAGAGCGCCAGGTAGGAGTCGATCTTGTGGCGGTTGCGGAAGGGAAAGCCGGTCGCGACGAAGGCGCCGTCGAGGCCCGGGCGTCCGGTCACGGAGAGGCGCGTCCCGTTGCGCCAGGCGCCCCCTCCCCGCTCGGCGGTGTACATCTCGTCGCGCAGCGGATCCCAGACGACGGCGGCCACCAGGTCGTCGCCCTCGCGCGCGGCGATCGAGACGCACCAGAACGGAAAGCCCGAGACGAAATTGGACGTCCCGTCGAGCGGATCGATGATCCAGATGCGGGCGCCGGAGCGGGCCTCTCCGCCTCCGTGCGTCCCGCCCTCCTCGCCCAGAAACGCGTCCCCCGGGAACCGGCCGCGCAGGACGCCGACGATGCGCTCCTCGCTCTCCCGGTCGGCAAGCGTCACGAAGTCGTTCTTCTTCTTCTCCTCGACCGAGCCGTGCGGCAGGTTGCGCCAGTTGGCGGAGAGCACGCGGCCGCCGGCCACGGCGGCGTCGACGGCGGCGTCGAGAAGCGCGCTCACGGCGCGGCCTCGGCGATCGCGCGGAATCCGTCGAGGACCGCCTTCTCGGCGGCCGCGGCGCTTTCCGGCTCGAACCTCGGCCCAGTAGATGCCCCGCCACCACGGCGCTCCGGTCAGGGCGCGATAGCGCGCGCCCGATCGCCCGGACGTCGGCGGTGGCGGCGCGCGTGACCACGACGGGCTTTCCCGAGAGCCGCCGCGAGAGCTCCGCCAGCGGCCTCGCCTCGGCGCGCGCGCGTCCAGGAGGGCCGACTCCGTCACCTTCTCGCCGCGCGGCAGCGGGTCGACGAGCTCGACGCCGATCGCATCGAGGGCGTCCCAGAACGGAACGTACGTCGCCGTCGAGGGCGACGGCCGCGTACGTCAGCGCCGCGCCCGTGGCCAGCCGCACGGCGGCGATCGCCTGCTTCCACTCGTTCTTCTGCTCCTCGGTCGAGGTCAGCCCGGCGCCCACGACGAAGAGGTCCGCGCCCGCCGCCTCCGCCACGACCGCTTCGTGCACGACGAACCGGCGGTACGCCGCGAACCATCCCGCCCAGGCCGCCTCGCCCGTCACGGCGATCTGTCCCGCCGGCACGCCGCCGGCCACGAGGAGCTCCGGCGAGACCGCCGCGGTCATTCCCGCGGCGTGCGCGTCGCCGATGGCGTGGAGGAGGCCCTCGTCGGTCTCGCCGCGCGCTCCCCGACGCACGAAGAGGATCTCGTTCGCCTCCGGGTCCGCGCATGAGCGCGCCCGGCCTCAGGGCGATCGAGTTGAACCCCTGCGCCGCGCACGCCGGGCGAGCGCCTCGCGCGAGCGCGACGGAGACGTAGGCGTCCTCGAGCGTCTCGGGCGCGGGATACGTCACTCCGCGCAGAAACCCTTCCGGCAGCGGACGGCGCGGCGGAGGCTTGACGCTCTGGCGCTCGGCCGCGGAGCGCCAGCGGCGCGAGGTTCTTCGCGAGGACCGCGTCGGGCTGCCCGAGAGACTTCTCGACGCCCGCCTCGTTCTCGAGGCGCGCGCCGGCGTCGAGCCAGGACGCGACGGTTCCGACGTCGAGCACCGGCGAGATCGACTCCGACGACGCGAGCACATCCGGGATCGACGGCTCGACCCCCGCGGCGCGGGCGAACGCGGCAAACGTCTTGACGTCCCGGCCCCACCACCGGCCCGCGCGGCGAGCCCCCGCCGCCGCGAGCAGGACCGGACGCTTCAGAAGCGAGGCGTCGGCGAGGGCGAGGCCGGCGGCGGCAAACACCGGCGTCACGAGATCGGGCTCCGCCGGCGCCGACGCGTCGACGATCGACCCGAAGCGCGCCGGCCTCGCCGTCGAGGTCCGCCGGCCTCGCGGATCCGGTGAGAATCGCCTTGGTCACGGCGTCCGGATACAGGCGCACCGTCAACTTGTCTTTGCCCTTCGGCTTTCCGACGAACCGCGCGGCGACCTTCTCCCACTGCGCCGCCGCGGGCTCCGCGCTCTCGGGATACTCCCAGACGACCGCGCCGCGGGTCCGGCGCTTCAGCTCCGCCAGGAACGCGTTGCGCTGGGCGATGCGGTCGCGGTCGGACGCGGGATCGACGTGGAGCCGGCCGTCCCGGCGCTCGAACTTGCCCTCGCGGGTGACCTCGCCGGAGATCACCTCGTAGTCGGTATCGCCGGGCGCGGCGAGCCACCGGCCCGCGAGGGCCAGCACCGCGGGAACGGAGTTGCCGAGCACGATGATCTCGGCGCGGGTCGACGTGGTCAGACGCACGGCCTCATCCGCGCGGCGATAGGGGCTGCCGTCGAAGACGAATCCGCCCGACTCGATCTTCACCGGGAACACCAGGACCGCGTCGCGAAACCGGTCCGAGGGCGGAAGCGTCGAGAGTCGGAGAAGGTCGAAGCCTCTCTGCACGGCTCCGCCCTCCGCCGCGATCTCCACTTCGACGCCCCGTGCCCGCGCTCGCGCCGCCAGATCCTCCAGCGCCGCCTCGGTGAAGTCCGCCGGAGCCTGGATGACGACCTTCCGCTCCGGGGCGGCGCGAGGCGGAGAACGGCCGCCGCGAGGAAAACCAGGGACGCGATCAGGAACCGGAGGAAAGAGCGCACGGCGGAAGGGCGGCGGTGGGTCGCGGACGACTAGATCTCGGCCCTCTGCCAGATCACGGCGCCGCCGACGATCGTCGCGGCGGGGGCGCCGACGAGCTCCCAGCCGGCGAAGGGCGTGCTGCGGCCCTTGGAGACGAACTGGTGCGGATCGACCTTCCAGCGCGCTTCGGGATCGAAGAGGGTCACGTCCGCCGGCGAGCCCGGCGCGAGCGTTCCGCCCGGAAGGCCGAACACGCGGGCCGGCCCCGCCGAGAAGAGGGAGACGAACCGGTCGAGCCCGAGGCGGCCGCGCGCCACGAGGCGGTCGTGGACCACGGAGGCGGCCGTCTCGAGACCGACGATCCCGAAGGGGGCCGAGTCGAAGTCCACGGCCTTCTCGTCGGCGTGGTGCGGCGCGTGGTCGGTCGCGATGGCGTCGATCGTCCCGTCCTGGAGCCCCGCGAGGAGGGCCGCGAGGTCCGACGGCCTCGCGCAGCGGCGGGTTCATCTTGGTCCGGGTCGAGAAGCCCGAGGTGGCGACCTCCTCGTCGGTCAGCAGGAGGTGGTGCGGCGTCACCTCGCAGGTCACCGCGATGCCGTCGGCCTTCGCCCGCCGCACCAGCTCCAGAGCACGCGCCGTCGAGAGGTGCGCGACGTGGAGGCGTCCCCCCGTCAGCTCCGCGATGAGCAGGTCGCGCGCCACGGCCACCGCCTCCGCCATCGCCGGCTGGCCGGCCAGGCCGAGGCGCGCCGAAACGGCGCCCTCGTGCATCGGCGAATCGGAAGGAGAGCGTCGGGTCCTCGCAATGCTGGACGATGGCCTTCGAGAAGAGGCCGGCGTGCTCGTAGGCATGCCGCAGGAGGCCGCCTCCCAGCCAGTGCCCGTCATCCGAGAAGGCGACGGCGCCGGTCTCGACGAGCTCTCCGAAGGCCGTCATCTCCTGGCCCTTCTGCCCCATCGTGATGGCCGCGATCGGATAGAGCCGCGCGCCCCGGGCTCCCGCGGCGCGCGAGCGGATGAACTCGCAGACCTCCCGGGTGTCGTTGACGGGAGACGTGTTCGGCATCGCGCAGACCGCCGTGAACCCGCCGGCCGCGGCCGCGGCGAGACCCGTGTGGATCGTCTCCGCGTACTCCCGGCCGGGCTCTCGGAGGTGGGCGTGAAGATCGATGAAGCCCGGGAAGACGCACAACTTCGAAGCGTCGAAGACGGTGGCGCCCCCGGCCTCGATCCGGTCGCCGACCTCGGCCACCACGCCGTCCTCGAGCAGCACGTCGAAGCGGCCGTCGCGCCCGGCCGCCGGGTCGACGAGCCGCCCGCCGCGCAGGAGCAGCCGGCTCACGCCTCGCCCTCCCACGGGTGCCCGCCGAGCAGGAGGTAGAGCACGGCCATGCGCACCGCGACGCCGTTGGCGACCTGGTCGAGGATGACCGAGCGGTCGGAGTCGGCGATGTCGGAGGCGATCTCGACGCCCCGGTTCATGGGTCCCGGGTGCATGACGATCGCCCCGGGCTTCGCCCGCGCCAGCCGCTTCGCGTCGAGCCCGTAGAGGCGGAAATACTCGCGGATCGACGGGAAGAGCGACATGCCCTGCCGCTCGAGCTGCATCCGCAGCATCATGACGACGTCCGCGCCTTTCAGGGCCGCGTCGAAATCGGTCGTCACCTCGACGCCCATCGCCGCGATCCGGTCCGGCAGGAGGGTCGGCGGGCCGCAAACGACGACCTTCGACCCCATCTTCGTCAGCAGCCAGATGTTGGACCGCACGACGCGCGAGTGGGCGATGTCTCCGCAGATCGCGACACGCAGACCCTCGAGACGGCCCAGCCGCTGGCGGATGGTCAGCGCGTCGAGCAGCGCCTGGGTCGGGTGCTCGTGCGCGCCGTCTCCGGCGTTGACGACGCCGGCCTTCAGGTGCCGCGCCAGGAAGTGCGGCACGCCCGGGGAGCCGTGGCGGATCACGATCAGATCCGGCGACATCGCCTGGAGGTTCCTGGCCGTGTCGAGCAGGGACTCGCCCTTCTCGACCGAGCTCCCCTTCGCGGCGAAGTTGAGCGAGTCGGCGGAGAGCCACTTCTCGGCCGTCTCGAAGGAGAAGCGCGTCCGCGTCGAGGCCTCGAAGAAGAGATTGACGACCATCCGTCCGCGCAGGGCCGGGACCTTCTTGATGGGACGCTGGCCGATCGAGCGCATCGACTCGGCCGTGTCGAGGAGAAGCGTGATCTCGTCGGGCGTCAGCGACTCGATCCCGAGCAGGTCCTTGGAGCGCAGGCTGGTGGCCGTCAGGCGGGCCTCTCGAGGATCCAGACCTCGTCGGCGCCGTCGGTCTCTTCGAAGAGCACCTGGATGACCTCGCGGTTCGAGGTCGGAACGCTCTTGCCGACGTAGTTGGCCTCGATCGGGAACTCCCGGTGGCCCCGGTCGATGAGGACCGCGAGGCGGATCGCGCGCGGCCGGCCGAGGTCGATGACGCCGTCGAGCGCGGCCCGGATGGTGCGGCCGGTGTACAGGACGTCGTCGCAGAGGAGGACTGTCCGTCCGTTCAGGTCGAAGTCGATCTCCGTCTTCTTGAGCAGGGGCTGGGGCGCCACCGTCGAGAGGTCGTCGCGGTAGAGCGTGATGTCCAGCGTCCCGACCGGAAAGCTCTGTTCGGGCACCAGGTCCGCGAGACGCGCCGCCAGGCGCTGGGCGAGCGGCACGCCCCGGGTGCGGATGCCGATCAGGGCCAGCCCGGGAAGGTCCTTCTGGCGCTCGGCGATCTCGTGCGCCATCCGGTCGATCATTCGCCGAATACGCTCGGCGTCGAGGATCTTGGCCTTCCTGGTGAGCTCGTCGGTCAAGGCCGCGCGAGTCTATGGGCTAGGTTCCGCCCTCGTCAAGAACTGCGGAAAGACGGCTCCCTTGGAGCGAAACGGCGCTAAAATAGGCCGTACACCACCGCTGAGAATGGTCATCTACAACGCTGCCACGCGGGAGCTGACGGCCAAGATCGTGTACTACGGTCCGGGTCTCTGCGGAAAGACCACCAACCTGAAGGTGCTCCACGACCGCCTGGAGCCCGGGACCGCCGGCAAGCTCCTCAACCTCCAGACGCAGACCGACCGGACGATCTACTTCGACCTGCTCCCCGTCGAGCTCGGCGACATCAAGGGCTACAAGATCCGCTTCCAGCTCGCGACCGTCCCGGGTCAGACGGCGTTCAACGAGACCCGCCGCGTGGTGCTGAAGGGCGTCGACGGCATCGTCTTCGTCGCCGACTCCCAGTGGACGATGCTGCCGAAGAACCTCGAGGCCTGGCAGAACCTCAAGGACAACCTCAAGGTCAACAGCATCACGTTCGAGTCGATCCCCGTCGTCATCCAGTACAACAAACGCGATCTCGCCGACATCCTCGCCGTCGACGCCATGCAGGAGGCGCTGGGCCTCTCCTCGTATCCGTTCGTCGAGGCCGTGGCCTCCGCGGGGCGCGGCGTCACCGAGACCTTCAAGCTGATCTCGAAGCTGACGTTCGTGGACCTGCTGCGCCGACTGCAGGGCCGCCGCGCGGAAGAGGAAGCGCTCGAGAGCGCGCGCACCGAGGAGCAAATCCGCGAGGACGATCTCCAGACCTGGAAGGACTCCCTCCTCAAGCGGGAGTCGCAGCCGGCGGTGGCGAGGCCCTCCCGCCCCCTCTCGCTCGTGCCCCCCGTGCTCGACGAGGCGCCGTTCGACACGACCGAGCTCGGCCGGGGCGTGGACGACGACGAGTCCGACTCGCCGTATTCGGTTCCGGCGCCGCCGGGGATGGGCATGACGTCGGAGCCGGAGATTCCCGAGCTCTCGAGACCCGGCCGAGAATCCGGCGGCCACCGTCCGCATGGACGCCGATCGGCTTCGATTTCGACGCTCCCGCGTCCGCTTCGCCGGACATGCCGCCGCCGGAGGACGAAGCTCCCGAGGTGCTCTCCGAGGCGGATGAGATCCCGAACGAACTCGGCCTCGGCCTCCCCGAGGGGCTCGAGGAAGCCGTGCCGGAGCCCGAGAATGCGTACGAGGCCGATGGAGGCGTTTGCGCCCGCTGGCCGGAGCCCGAGCCTGCGGAGCCCCGCCGCCGCATCCGCGTTCCTTCCCCCCGAGTCCGTGCACGACGAACGCGTCGACGTCCTCGAACAGCGGCTCCAGGAGCTCGACGCCCGGGCGGGCCGCGAGCGGGAGGCCGCGGAGAGACTGTCGGAGGTCGTCGTCGGCCGCGGAAAGCCGGTTCGCGGCCACGGCCGAGCACCTCTCGGCTCTGGCCGAAAGGCTGGCCGCCGTGGAGCGCGGCGTCGGAGGGCTGCACGAGGCGCTCGGGTCTGCCCTGCAGCGGCTCGCGGCCGTCGAAGGCGCGGCCGGCCGCGCGCGGCCGAGCTCGAGGGAGGGCTCCGACGCCTCGAGGCGACCGTGGGCCAGCTCGAAGGCGACCTGCGAGGCGAGTCGGGCCGCCAGCGCAAGGACTCGGACGACATGACGATGGCCCTCTCCGCCCTGACGGAAAGGGCGCAGGCCGCCGAGCGCGAGCTCTCCTCGGCGATCGGCCGGCTCGCGGGCCACAACGACCGGCTCTCGGCCGTGGCGGAGCTCGCCGAACGCAACGAGGAGCAGGTCGCCGCTCTGAAGAGCCTGGCGGAGAAGCTCCCGGTGTTCGAGGCCCAGATCGAGTCGATCTTCCAGGAGCACCGCGAGCTCCAGGAGGCCTTCGAGGAGAAGACCCGGCTCGGCGCAGCGCGAAGCGGAGGGCATCCGTTCGCAGGTCGAGTCGATCCTTCGCGATCACCGCGAGCTCCAGGAGACGTTCGAGGAGAAGACCCAGCTCGGCCGCCGCGAAGCGGAGGACATCCGATCGCAGATCGCGCCGCTGCTCGAGGACCGCGTCCGCCGGCACGAGTCGGACGCGATGCTCTTCGGCGAGATGGAACGGCTGCGGGAGTCGCTCGCGGAATCGCTCCACGATCTCGCCGAGCGCGTCGGCCGGTCCGGGATGACCGTCGGAGTCGAAGACCTTCGACGGTCATCCAGGAGCGCAGCGACAGGGATCCCGCTCGATTGCGGCGCTGCGATCTCCGGATCCTTCAGCGCCTCAGGATGACGGCCTAGCCCCCGATCCCCTCAGCCTCGACAGAAACGCATCGTCGTTCCGCCAGTTCGGCTTCACGCGGACCGTCAGCTCCAGGTAGAGCCGTCGGCCGAGCTCGACTTCGAGCTCCTCGCGCGCGGCCTTGCCGATGTCGCGGATCATCGTGCCGCCCTTGCCCACGATGATCCCCTTCTGGCCCTCGCGTTCGACGACGATCGAGGCGATGACGACGGTCAGGTCCTTGTCCTCGGCTTCGCGGACCGATTCGACGAGGACGGCGTGGGCGAACGGCAGCTCGTTGCGCGTGCGCTCGAGGAGCTTCTCGCGAATGACCTCCCCGATCCATTCCGTCTCGGGCGTCGCGGTCAGGAAATCCTCCGGATAGGCGGCCGTTCCCCTCCGGCATCCGGCGCCGCGAGGACCTCGAAGAGATGCTCCACGTTCTCGCCCGTGCGGGCCGAGACCGGGACGACCTCGTCGAAACGGTGCGCGGCGGTGAGCTCCTGGATCAGCGGGAGGAGCTTCTCCTTGCGAATCCGGTCGATCTTGTTCGGCACCAGCACGGACGGGACTCCCGCGCGGGCGACGAGATCGGCGATGTAGCGCTCCCCCGGCCCGCGCTCGCCGGCGGCGTCGACCACGAACAGGACCAGGTCGGCCGAGGACAGGGCGTCGGTCGCGTCGTGGACCATGGCGGCGTTGAGCCGGTACTCCGGCTTGTGGATGCCGGGCGTGTCGACGAGCGCGATCTCCGCGCCCGGACGGCGGGCCACGCCGAGGATGCGCTTGCGCGTGGTCTGCGGCTTGTCCGAGACGATCGCGACTTTTTCGCCGACGAGGGCGTTGACCAGCGTCGATTTGCCCGCGTTGGGCCGGCCGACGACGGCGACCGATCCGGTCTTCAAGCCGTCCGCCTCGCTCAGCGGTCAGCTTTCAGTCTCAGCGACGCGGATCCGACGGTCTCCGGCTGAGAGCTGAGGGCTGAGGGCTGAGAGCTCGGACTCGGCTCGATCTTGACGCGGTACACGCGGCGGCGGTCGGCCTCCTCCACCGTGAAGCGGAGGTCCGACTCGGCGTAGGTCTCTCCGGGCCGGGGGATGTGGCCCAGGCGGCTCGCGAGGAATCCGCCGACGGTCGTGAACTCCTCCTCCTCGGGGCCCCGGCCGAAGAGGTCCCGGATGATCGCGATGTTGGCCTTGCCGGACACCGAGAACACGCCGTCCGCGATCCGCGAGACCGGCTCGCGCTCGTCCTCGTGCTCGTCGGAGATCTCGCCCACGATCTCCTCGAGGAGATCCTCGACCGTCACCAGACCCGACACGCCGCCGTACTCGTCGACGACGATGGCCATCCAGAGGTGGCGGCGCTGGAACTCCCGGAGCAGCTCGGAGACCTTCTTGGTCTCCGGGACGAAGTAGGCCTCCCGCATCAGGTCGGCGATCGACCGCTGGGTCCCGGAGCGAAGAGCCTGGAGCGTGTCCTTGACGTTCACGATCCCGAGCACGGTGTCGATCGAGCCCCGGACGACCGGGATGCGCGAGTACTTGGACTCGACGAAGAGGTCGAAGAGGACGGTGAGCGAGGACGCGACGTCGATCCAGACGACGTCCGTGCGCGGCGTCATGACCTCGCGCACGCGCGTGTCGCCGAAGTCCACGATCGAGAGCAGGAGCTTTTCCTCCTCCTTCTCGAGGATGCCTTCCTGGCGGCCGACGTCGATGTACGCCTGGACCTCCTCTTCCGTGGCCTCCGCCGGCTTCTCGGCGGACACAGCCCGGCCGGCAAAGATCCGGCGGATCGGATACGCGATCGGCAGGAACAGCCACGAGGTCGGGGTGATGACCGGCAGCAGGCGCGCGACGATCCGCTCGGGGTCGCGTCCGGCGTCGGCGCGGATCAGCGCGATCTCCGTCAGCATCCAGCCCGCGAGAAAGAAGAGCCCGCCCCAGAGCCAGGGCCGCGGAACCTCCAGGCTCTCGAGCACCGACACCGTCGTGAGCAGGCCGAGGATGAGCAGGACCTGGACGGTGACCTTGGTCGTCGTCCGGACGATCTCGACCTGGCCCGGCCCCGAGAGGATCCGGGCGCGCTCGGGGTGCTCCTCGAGGAGGCCCCGCACCTTGATCGGCGAGAGCCGGTCGAGCGCCAGCGCGAAGGTTTCGAAGAGCAGGAAGACGGCGTAGCAGACGCCGGCGGCGACGAGGGAGGCGATCATCGCGAGCGCCTCGCCCGGACGGCCGGAACGCGCCGGGCGGGCCTCAGCGGAATCGGCGAGGCCGAGCCGGCGGCGGATCCGAGCCTCGAGCGCGTCCATCTCGCCGTCGTCGGTCTCGTGGTCGTAGCCCATCAGGTGGAGCAGGCCGTGGACGAGGAGCCGGTCGATCTCCCGCGCTCCCGGCTCGCGGCGCCGCCGGGCTTCGCGCTCGGCGTACGGGACCGAGATCACGATGTCGCCCAGAAACCCGCTTCCGGCAGTCGCCCGCCGGGAACGCCAGGACGTCGGTCGGGCGGTCCTGCCCGCGATAGCGGCGATTGAGAGCGCGCATCCTCGTGTCGGCGCAGAAGAGCACGGAGACTCATGAGGCGCTCCGCCGCCGGCGCTTTCGCGGCGCGCGCGGCCCGCGACAGCACTCCCCGCACCCGGGCGGCCGGAGGGGCGCCGGCGGACTTCGCCTGGACGTCGACCCGAAGCATCAGACCGCCTTCGGGCCCGCGGCTTCCGTGGGCGCCGCGCCGGTGCCGGTGCTCGTCGTCCGTCGGCGCGCCCGTTCGCGGTTGAAGTCGAATCCCGGGATAGTCGATGCGGTGGTGGAACACCGTCGTCACCGTGCGTTCGAGCGCGTCGGAGATCGTCGCGAGATCGCGCATCGTCAGGTCGCACTCGTCGAACTGCCCGTCGCGCAGGCAGTCGTCCACGATCGCCTGGATCATCGCCCGGATCTTCGCGGGCGTCGGCTCGATCAGCGTGCGCGAGGCCGCCTCGACCGCGTCCGCGATCATGAGGATGCCGAGGATGCGCGTCGAGGGCTTGGGTCCGGGATAGCGGTACTCGGTCTCCTGCACCGGGCCCTGGGCCGGATCCATCCGCGTCAGGGCCTTCTGGTAGAAGTAGCGGATCAGCTTCGTGCCGTGGTGCTCGCGGATGGCCGTCACGATCGGCTCGGGAAGCCGCGCCTTGCTGGCCATCTCGACGCCTTCCTTGACGTGGGCCGCGATGATGAGCGCCGACATCGAGGGCTCCAGCCGATCGTGGCGGTTGAAGCCCTTCGGCTGGTTCTCGATGAAGTAGTCCGGCATCCGCGTCTTGCCGATGTCGTGGTAGTAGCCCGACACCCGCGCGAGCAGCGCATCCGCCCCGATCGCCTCCGCCGCGGCTTCGGCGAGGTGGCCCAGCATCAGCGAGTGCTGGTAGGTGCCCGGGGCCTCGAGGGCGAGGTTGCGGAGCAGCGGAAGGTTCTGGTTGGAGAGCTCGAGCAGGCGGATGTCGGTCACGACCGAGAAGAGGTGCTCGAAGACCGGCAGCAGCAGCGCGACGACCATCGCCACCGTCAGACCGCCGGCGACGCCCGCGAGAGCGTCCCAGAGGAACTCCCAGCCCCAGGGCCCGTCGGACAGGAAATGGATCGCGAGGATGGCCACGAGGTTGCCGGCGCCGACCATGCCGCCCATCGTCAGCAGCACGCTGCGGGACCGCACCTTGCCGAGGCCGTAGATGCCGGCGAGCGAGCCCACGAGCGAGAAGAGCGCGAACGGAAACGAGAGTCCCATCAGGACGCCCGCGCCGACGGCGTGGACGAGCGCCACGAGGAGCGCCGGGCCCATGCCCGCGACGAGGCTCACGACGATCGGCCCGGCCGCGAAAGGAATCGCGTAGTTGACGGCTCCCGACGCGCCCTCGAGCGAAGGCGAGAGGGCCTGCGCCAGGGCGAACGCTCCGCGCGTCACGAGAGCGA
This sequence comes from uncultured Acidobacteriota bacterium, assembly GCA_963749265.1. GTDB lineage: Bacteria > Acidobacteriota > Thermoanaerobaculia > UBA5066 > Gp7-AA6 > DAHUXD01. The sequence goes on from CAVVML010000013.1 coordinate 370,360, forward strand.
AGAGGATCCCGGTGGCGAGGACCGTCCCGAAGACGACCGCCGTCGAGCGCTCCCGCTTGCGGCGGCGCTGGCGCCGGGCGTCCAGCCAGAAGGCCAGGACCGCCAGGACCTGCAGCACCATGACTCCCGTGACCTTGACCCACGAGGAAGGATCGGAGGCCGAGGCGCGCACCGCCGCGATCCATTGCGCGGCGCGGGGCGTGATCTCGTCGCCGCGGCGGACGATGACCTTGCCCCGGGGAATGCGCGTGAAAACGCTCTCGACCGAGCGCGCCGCGCGGTCCCGCCGTTCCGACGTCTGCGCCGCGTCGTAGGTCAGGTTCGGCCTCAGGATCGCGGCGAGGAAGGCCGCCACCTCGGCGCGCTCCCGCACCGACAGCGGACCGTCCACGAGCCTCGCGGCCACGGCCGACTTGGTTTCGTTGCCGTACTCGACGGCGCCGGCTTCGCGGCGCTTCGTCTCTCGGCCCGTGGACGAGTCGCGCACCGTGATGCCGCGGGCGCGCCCTTCCGGCGGCAGGTCGCGGTGGTCCACGACGCCGACCCGGTAGAGGTCCAGTCCGATCGCGACGAACCGGTCCTCGAGCTCCTTCGAGAATCCCTGACGCGCCAGCGACTGGAGGGCTTCGTCGCCGATCGGAAGCGTGAACGCGTCGCGCACGTCGGAGGTCACCGCGCCCCGCGGGCGCGCGCGCGCCGCGGCCGCCCGCGCCCGATCGAACGACGCCCGGATCTCCTCTTCGAAGCGGGCCCCGGCGAGCGGATCGGATTCGTAGAGCGGCAGAACCTCGGCCGAGGCCTCGGCCCGCCGGCGCGCCGTCGCCTCGGGATCCGGCACGATCAGGTCGCGCGGAGCGACGACGTCGCGCGGCGCGACCGTGCCCGGCGTCAGCGCGCCGCGGCGGAACGACAGCGCCGGAGAGAAGGCCATCGTCGTGACGAGGACGTACGCCGCTCCCCAGAGCCAGGGGCGCAGCTGCTGCCGGCGCGAAGGCTCTCCCGCGGCGCCGGCGGAGGTCGCAGCGCGGCCGAAATGGAACGTGCGGCGCCGTTCGGGCGCGTCGTCGCTCATCGCTTGACCTCAGCGGCCGGAGGCGGGCCGGCCCGGCGTCGCGGCGGCGGCTTCCCGCTCCCGGTCGAGTGCCTCGTAAGCCGTGATGATCGACTGGACGAGCGTGTGCCGGACGACGTCGCGCTCGTCGAAGAGCACGAATCGGATGCCTTCGATGCCGGTGAGGACCTGCTGCGCCTCGCGCAGGCCCGAGGTCCTGCCCTGGGGAAGGTCGATCTGCGTGATGTCGCCGGTGACGACGGCCTTCGAGCCGAAGCCGATCCGCGTCAGGAACATCTTCATCTGCTCGGAGGTCGTGTTCTGGGCCTCGTCGAGGATGATGAACGCGTCGTTGAGCGTGCGGCCGCGCATGAAGGCGATCGGCGCCACCTCGATGATGCCGCGCTCGAGAAGCTTGGCGGTCTTCTCGTAACCGAGGATGTCGTACAGCGCGTCGTAGAGCGGACGCAGGTACGGGTTGATCTTCTCGACGAGATCGCCCGGGAGAAAGCCCAGCCGCTCGCCGGCTTCCACGGCCGGGCGGGCGAGGACGATCCGCTTGACCTTCTTCTCGAGGAGAGCCGCCGCCGCCATCGCGACGGCGAGATAGGTCTTGCCGGTGCCCGCGGGGCCGATCGCGAACACGAGGTCGTGCCGGTCGATCGTCTGGACGTAGATCCTCTGCTTGATGTTGCGGACCGTGACGACCGACTTGAGCGTCGGCCCGAAGGGGCTGTCCGTGAAGAACTCCGTCAGCGAGACGGTGGGATCCTCCCGAGCGACCCGGATGGCCGTCGCGACGTCGCGGCCCGCGGAGGGGAAACCCTCCGGCCAAAAGGTCGGACAGGCCGGCCAGGAGTCTCCGGGCGGCGTCCTGCTTTTCCCCCTCTCCGAGGACTGCGATCTCGCTGCCCCGGGCCTGAAGACGGACGCCGAAGGCGTCCTCGATAGCCCGGAGGTTTTCGTCAGCGATTCCGAAGAGCGCGGTGAGGCCGGATTCGGGCAGGGTTACGGCGTGATTCGGTTCAGAAATCGGCTCTGCTCCTTGAGGCGGTAAACGGTACCACGACGGGGGCCCGCCCGGGCGGGAGGGCCCCGTCGCTGATACCTAACCTCTTGAGCAGCAAAGGCTTGATCGCCATCAGCGGCGGTTGCTACTTCCCCGCGGCGATGGACTTGCACATGTCTTCGAGGCCGTTTTCGACGGCGTCCGGGACCGTCGATCCCTTGGCCTTCTGCCGCAGCTCTCCGACGACCTCGCCGCTCTTGTTCTTGATCAGCAGCTCCAGGCCGACTCCCGGGTTGGCCGCCCAGCCGCCCCAGTACCGGGCCGCGCCGCTCGGCTCCCAGGCGTTGAACACGTTGCCTTCGACGATGAGGTCGGCGTTCTTCTCGACGACCTCGAAGCCCTCTTTCTCGAGCCACTGTTCGGCGTATTCCTTCCCGTCCCGCGCCGCGTCACGGGAGTCGCGGCTCTTTCCGTTGTGCTCGAAGTCCTTGACCATGACCGTCTTGTACGTCCCTTCAGGCTGCCCTTGGGGAAGTAGACCCAGTCGGCGTCCTTGCCCTGCCACGAGCTTGTCGTAGTCGGGCAGGAACTTCTGGGGCTCGTCCTTCTCCTTGGCGTCGTCGGAGCCGACGAAGGACTTGGGAGCCGCCAGAACGGCGGAAACGGAAAGAAGCAGAAAGGCGGCGGCGAAGGCTGCAGTCAGTCTGCGCGAAAAAGCAGGCATATTGCGGAATCTCCTTCGGCGGAATTGTAGCAGGGCGGCGGGCGCCCGGGTGCGGCGAGGTCAGTCGAAGCGCAGGCGCTGGCAGACCGCGTCGCCGGCCTGGGACGTCGACAGGGAGCCGCCCACGTCGGCCGTCGCCGCCCCGTCGCGCACGCAGGCCGCCACCGCGGCCTCGACGGCGGAGGCCTCCGCGCCGCGCCCGAGGTGGTCCAGGAGAAGGCCCGCCGTCAGGATCGCGCCGAACGGGTTGGCCTTGCCCGTTCCGGCGTATTTCGGCGCCGACCCGTGCACCGGCTCGAACATGGACACACGGCCGGGATGGATGTTGCCGGACGCCGCCATGCCCAGGCCGCCCTGCAGCGCCGCGCCGAGATCCGTCGCGATGTCCCCGAACATGTTGTTCGTGACGACGACCTCGAACTGCCGGGGATCCTTGACCATCTGCATGCAGAGCGCGTCGATGTAGAGGTGCGACGCCTCGATCTCGGGGTACTCCTTCGCGACGTCGGCGAAGGCGCGCTGCCAGAGATCGCCGACGAACCGCATCGCGTTGGACTTGTCGGACATCACGACGCGCCGCCGGCCGCGGGCGCGGGCGTACTCGAACGCGTACCGGATGATCCGCTCGACGCCCTTGCGGGTCGAGACGTCCTCCTGGACCGCGACCTCGTCGGGCGTGCCCTTCTTCAAGTGCCCGCCCGCCCCGACGTAGGAGCCCTCGGTGTTCTCGCGGAAGACGACGAAGTCCACGTCCTCGGCGCCGAAACCCTTCAGCGGGCAGAGGCGGTCGTCGAGGCAGCGGACCGGCCGGTAATTGACGTAGAGGTCGAGGCGGAAGCGCGCCCCGAGCAGGATGTCCGCCGCGTGCTTCATGTCGGGCACGCGCGGGTCTCCGAAGGCGCCCATGAAGATCGCGTCGTAGTTCGAGGCGAGGTCGTCGAAGCCGCCGTCGGGAATCGTGACGCCCGTCTTCAGGTAGTGGTCCGCGCTCCACGGGAAGAAGACCGGCTCGAACGGAATGCCCCGGGCGCGGGCCACCCGGTCGAGAACCTTGACGGCCTCCGCGGTGACGTCGACTCCGATTCCGTCGCCCGGGACGACCGCGATTTTCATGCGACCGCGGACGATAACATGGCCATAGAATCCCGAAAGTGACCTTCGCCGAAGCCGTCCGGGAGGTCGTGGTCGAAGCCGCGTCGCGGGCCGAGCGGCCCACTCCGGGCGGGCTTTGCGAGCGCATCGCCCGCGAGACCGAGCGTTACCTCGACCGCGTCCAGTTCTCGCGAGAACGCTACATGCGCCACCCGATCCTTCTCTGGGACGACTGGGAGGTCATGCTCATCGCCTGGGAGGGCGGCCAGGTCACGCCGATCCACGATCATCGCGGCGTGATGGGCGGGATGGCGGTGCTCTCCGGCACGCTCGCGGAAGAGCGCTTCACGACGCCGCGCGACATCCCCGAGCTCTTCGACAGCCGGGCGCGGCCGGAGGGCGATCTCTCGGACATCGGCCCGACCGTGCTCCACCGCCTGGCCCCGACGAGCGCCCGGGCCGTTTCGCTCCACGTGTACCGGCCGCCGCTCCGCACGATGGGCATCTGGGACGCGTCCGGACTGATCTCGGTCATGCCCTCGGCCTTCGACGTGGGGGAAGACGTTCTCTCGCGCGCCATGCGCGTTCCCGCCGACACCGTTCGCTAGTCGGTCGTCGGTAGTCGGTCGCCGCGCCGCGCTATCGCCGCGCGAAGATCACCGCCCAGGATTTCCCGCAGGGATCCACGATCCGCTCGACGGGACGCTCTCCGCTCTCCGCTTCGGTCTCCGGCGACACGATCCGCGCTCGCAGCGCGAGCGGCCCGCGCGGTGCGGCCGCCTCGTCGACGTCGCAAGGGGATCCAGCCTGAATCGGCGCACGGCCTCGATCGCCAGGCTCGAATGCCCGAGATCGCGCGCGATCTCCACGCTTCCGTAGCGGTCCCAGCGCGCCGCCGCCCGGCCGATGAGCGTGTCCTGCGCCGTGGAAGCCCCGGAACGTCTCGGCGTGTTCCGGCCAGAACCGCAGCGCCGCGCGCGCCGAGACGGCTCCGTCGACGGCGATCGCGCCGACCGCGGCCAGAGCCGCGACGCGGCGAGAGCGCGGGGGCACGCGTCCGAGAATCCAGAGGATGCCGGCCGCCGCCGCCACGGCGGTCAGCGTCGAGAGATACGCGAAGCGCGAGCCGTTCGGATTGTCGGCCTGGCCCCCCGCGGCCACCGCCGCGAGGAACGCCGCCGCATGGGCGAGCAGCAGCCCGGAGATCGCGTCGCGCGGCCGCAGGAGCGCCCGGCCCAGAGCGATCGCGACCGGGATGCCGAGGATCCATCCGAGGCGCGTGCGCCCGGGCAGGTCGTGCCGCGGCGTGGGATCGCCCAGAAGCCATGGCGAGACGAGCGCGTCGGCGACGGCTTCGAAGGGCGGGCGCAGCGAGCCGGTGCGGCGGATCTCGAGCAGGACGTTGTGGTCCGCCGTCCTCGCGAAGTACGACGCCGCGCGCCCCTCGTGGAAGAGGAAGAGCGGCGCCGCGCAGGCCGCGAAGCCCAGTGCGAATGCCGCCGCTCGGGCGACTCGAGCGCCGGCTCTCTCTCCGGCCTCGGCCGGCCAGAGCGCGAAGAGCCCGAGGGCCGCGCCGGCGGGCCAGGCCGACAGGTAGACGTGGGCGCCGAGCCCGCCGACGATTCCGGCGGCCAGCGCCCGCGGCAGGCTTCGCCGCTTCCGCGAAGAGAGCAGGGCCAGCGTCGCGAGATCCACGATCGGCGCGAGCAGGATCATGTTGAACGCCCAGCGGCTGAGGATCAGATGCCAGCGCAGGCCGGCGAGCACGAGAGCGGTGAGCATGCCGCCGCCCGCCGGGAGCAGGGCCCGGCCGAGGAGAGCCGCCGTGACGAGCGAGGCGGCGCCCGCGAGCGCCGAGGGAAGGCGCACGCCCAGGACGGTCGTGCCGCCGAGCGCGAGGGCGGCGCGGTAGCCCTCGAGGTACAGAACGCCGATGCTGCCGTAGGGCTTCGGAACGCCGTACGGCAGCGGGCGGATCGAGTCCGAAAAATCCGACGGGCGCCCGGAGAGCTCGAGCGCCGGCCGCATCAGCGAGAGATCGTCGACCCAGAGCCACTCGGGAACGCGTTCGAGTGCGGCGAACCGAAGCGCCGTCCCGGCGGCCATCGCGAGCAGCGTCAGAGCCGCGAGCGTCGAGGCGCGGAACGGGATCGGCGAGAGCTCCTCCGCCGACCCGGCCGAGCGCGCCCACGCCAGAAACCCGGCCGCCGCCCTCGCGCCGGCCGCGGCGGCTCCCGCGGCGACGGCCAGACCGAGGAGCAGACGGGACGGCGCCCACGCGGCTTCGGGATCCGCGAGGAGCGCCGGTCCGATCCGTCGCGCGAGCGCGATGGCCGCCACGAACGCCGCCGCGCTTCCGACGAAAAGAGCCAGGCGGATGCCCCGCGAGGGCCCCCGCGAGGCCTCCGACGTCACTTCTGGAAGAAGAGGAAGAGGTTGACCGACGACGGCCCGAGCGAGAAGAAATCCCCGGAGCGCAGGGGCCGAGCGCAGTCGTCTTCCGAGATTCCGCCGAGATCGTCGGGCGCTGGGATCGGGTCTCCGTTCAGGTACGTCCCGCAGGTGGATCGCATGTCGACCAGGCGGTACAAGCGCGCCTCCGGAATCGATTCGCCGCACGACCTTCGCGTGGAGGCGCGAGACCTCGACGTTGAGGAACGCGTCGGGCGAGGAGACGCGGAATCCGGAGACCGGCATCCCGATGCCGATGAACTCGGGGACCTCCCGGCCGATGAGGAGCTCGTCGAAGTCGAGCTTCACGAGACCCGCGTTGTAAGGCCCCAGCCCCAGCAGGAAGTAGCCGGACGGCAGCCGGAGGAGCGTCTTCTCGAGGCGGACCGACAGGCCCGCCATGCCGTTGTCGACGAACGTCCCCAGGTCGCGCTGGCGCGACTCCAGGGCCTCGCGGCAAATCGCCGAGTAGATGTCGTCTTTCATCGCATGAGATTAAACATGCCGATTTTACCGCGCATTTCGGCCCGGCGAATGGCCCGACGGTCAGTTCACCGTCTCGTCGCCGGCCTGGACTCGACCTCTTCCGAGGACGGCTCGCGTTCGATGGTCCAGCGCTCGTAGACCGAGTCTCCGGCAACTCGGCCACGAAGCGGGAAGGTTCCAAAATCACATCGACGCCGTAGCGGTCGCGGGCGAGCATCGGGTAGACCAGCGCGAGCTTCGTTTTTCGCCCGGGTCACGGCGACATAGAAGAGGCGGCGCTCTTCCTCCAGCCCCTCGTCGGTCGCGATCGAACGGTAGTTCGGGAAACGCCCCTCCGACAGGCCCATGACGATGACGCGGCTCCACTCGAGGCCCTTGGCCTGATGGATGGAGGAGAGGATGACGCGGTCGTCGTCGGGCTCCCCCGCCACGACGTCCTCGCCCGAGAGCTCGTTGAAGAGCGTCACGTCCTCGAGAAACGCCGGCAGCGAGTCGTACGTCTGCGCGAACTGGGCGAACTGCTCGAGATCGTCGAGGCGGGCGTTGCCGTTGGGGAACTTGGCGCGGGCGAAGTCCTTGTACACGTCCTCGACGACGGTGCGGATCGCCTCCGCCGGCGTGGAGCGGAGCGCCGGCGAGTCGAGCCGCGAGAGGAGCGTGCGGAACGGCCGGAGCGCGGTCTCCGAGCCGCGGCCGAGATCCACGGACTTCGCGTCGAGGGATCGGAATGCCTCGAGCGGGTCGGGCCGGGCGCCGATCGCCTCCCACACGGCCGCCGCGGACCGCTCGCCGACCCGCGGGAAGAGCTTGAGGGCCCGCTTCCAGGAAAGCTCGTCTTTCGGGTTGACGACGATCCGCAGAAACGCGAGCACGTCCTTGACGTGGCGCTGCTCGAAGAAGCGCGTGCCCGAGCGGATCTCGTACGGGATCCCGCGCCGCGTCAGCTCGATCTGGAGCTCGAGCGCCTGGTAGTGCGCGCGGTAGAGCACGGCCAGGTCCGAGAGCTTCTCGCCTTCGTCGTGCCACTCGAGCAGCCGCTGGCCGACGAACCGGGCCTGGTCGGGGATGTCGGGCAGCGCCACGACGGCGGGCAGCGCGCCGGGCTCGCGCGAGGCCGAGAGCTCCTTGGGGAACTGCTTCTCGTTGTGGGCGATCGAGGCGTTGGCGAGCGCCAGGATCTCGGGCGTCGAGCGGTAGTTGCGCGTCAGGCGGAACGTCTGCGCCTCGGGGTAGCGCTGGGGAAAGCCGAGGATGTTCTCGAACGAGGCGCCGCGGAAGGAGTAGATGGCCTGGGCGTCGTCGCCCACGACGGTCACGTTCTTCTTGAGCTTCGCCATCCCGTCGACGATCTCGCCCTGGAGACGGTTCGTGTCCTGATACTCGTCGACGAGGACGTGGTCGAAGGAGGACCGGAGCTCCGTCGCCGCCGCCGGGACCTCGTCGAGGAGCTTCTTCCAGAGCAGGAGCAGATCGTCGTAGTCCACGGCGTTGCCCTGGCGCTTGCGCTCGCGGTAGCGCTGAAAGACCGAGACGATGTCGGTCTCGAGCTCCGAGAAGTGGGGCGCGTGCTCGGCGAGGACCTCGGTGAAGGAGCGCCCGGTGTTGATCGTGTAGGAGTAGAGATCCTGGAGGACGTCGCCCTTGGGGAAGCGGCGCTCGAGCGTCGGGATCTTTCGATCCGAGGTCGCGGCCTCCATGAGCTCCCGGGCGTCCTCGGGATCGAGGATCGTGAAGTTCGAGGTCAGCCCGAGGCGCGCGCCGAAGCGCCGCAGGAGGCGGTTGCCGACCGAATGGAACGTTCCGCCGGCGAGCCGCCGCGTGTCCACCGCGAGGAGAGTTTCGACGCGTCGGAGCATCTCGCGCGCCGCCTTGTTCGTGAACGTCAGCAGAAGCAGGCGCGACGGGTCGTGCCCCGACTCGATCAGGCGTGAGACGCGATACACGAGCGTCCGCGTCTTGCCGGACCCCGCGCCTGCGATGACGAGGATCGGGCCGCCCCCGGCGAGGACGACCTCCCGCTGCTCGTCGTTCAGCTCCCGGTCGTAGTCGACCCGGTACGACTTGAGCCGCGCGGGCGTCTTGAGGACGTACTTGCGCTCCACCCTCGCAGTTTAGCGCCCGGGCGTAATCCGCCGTGGCGCCTTCCCACCCGGAGGGACCCGTCGTAACCCGGAGGGATCCGTGGCGCGTCCAATCGCCGAATACAGGAGGATTCGATGTCCACGCTTTCGACTCGACAGACACCGCTCGCTGACTCTCATCGCCGGCGCGAGCGCCCTCGGACTCGCCGTCGCCGGCCTCTTCGCCCCGAACCTCGCCGCGCACACCCCGGGCAGCGGCGGCCCGCAGGCGGACGCCCACGCGTCCCGTCTCGGCCGCACCGCGCGGCGACTGGGCCTCTCCGACGACCAGAAACAGCAGATCCGGGGAATCCTGAAATCGCACGCCACCGAGATCGAGACCCAGCTCGAGGCCGCGCAGACCGGCCGGAAGGCTCTTCGCGAAGCCATGGGGACGCAGCCGCTCGACGAAGGCCGCATCCGCCAGCAGGCCCTGGCCCTGGGAGAAGTCCGCGCGGACGGCGCCGTGCTGCGCGCTCGCATCCGCTCCGAGATCTGGCCGGTGCTCACCGCCGAGCAGCAGGAGAAGGCGAAGCAGCTCCGGTCCATGAAGGGCAAGCGGGAGAAGCGCCGGATCGACGCCCTCGAGCGCTGGCTGCAGAACGGCTGATCTCGTCCCGAAATAGACTCTCCGCGTGCTGCGTCTTCTGACGGCCGGAGAGTCGCACGGTCCCCGGCTGACCGCGATCCTCGAGGGAATCCCCTCGGGGCTCGCGGTCGATCCGGCTTTCGTGGCCTCCGAGCTGGCGCGCCGCCAGCACGGTTACGGGCGCGGCGGCCGCATGAAGATCGAGAAGGACGAGGCGCGCTTCGAAGGCGGCGTCCGCGGCGGCGTGACGCTCGGCTCCCCGATCGCCATCGGCATCGAGAACCGCGACTACGCGAACTGGGAGGCCGTCATGGGACCTCTCTCGGTCGATCCGGCGGCCGCGGCCGGCAAGCGCCTCACGCGCCCCCGGCCGGGCCACGCGGATCTCGCCGGCGGAATGAAGTACGGCGCCTCGGACCTCCGCGACGTCCTCGAGCGCGCCTCGGCGCGCGAGTCGGCGGCGCGGGTCGCCGCGGGAGCGGTCTGCAAGCTCCTCCTCGCCGCCGGCGGCATCGAGGTCCGCAGCGGCGTGCTCGCCCTCGGTTCGGTCGTCGACATCCGCTCGCCGCGGAGCTTCGCGGCGCTCGCGCGCGTCCGCGAGGATTCGCCGCTGCGGGCGATCGACGCCTCGCTCGAGCCGGCGATGATCGCCGCCGTCGACGCGGCGAAGAAGGACGGGGAGACCCTCGGCGGCGCGATCCTCGTCGGCGCCCGGGGCGTGCCGGCGGGGCTCGGCAGCTTCGCATCCTGGGACCGGAAGCTCGACGGGCGGATCGGCCAGGCGCTCCTGTCGGTTCCGGCGGTCAAGGCGGTGGAGCTCGGCGCGGCGATCGAGGCCTCGCGCGGTCCGGGGTCCTCCGCCCACGACGAGATCGAGCCCGGCCCGAACGGCGCACTGGCGCGGCGCACGAACCGCGCCGGCGGCCTCGAGGCCGGCGTCACCAACGGCGAGGACGTCCTGGCGGTCGCGTACATGAAACCGATCTCGACGCTCGCGCGCGGGCTCGACTCGGTCGACCTCGAGACCGGCCAGCCCGCCCGCTCGGCCTACGAGCGGAGCGACGTCACCGCCGTCCCGGCCTGCGGCGTGATCTGCGAGGCCATGCTCGCGTTCGTCCTGGCCGACGCGCTTCTCGAGCTGACGGGCGGCGACCGCCTCGAGGACGTGACGACGCGCCTGGCCGCGCACCGGGATCGCGTGGGGCGCTACCCCCAGCCGAAGCGCTGATCTCCCGGGAAAACGGCGAGATCCCGAAACGGAAGCCGGACGCCATCTGTCCGGCCCGCCGCCGACGATGTCTCCATGGGGATCGGGGCAGCGGCGGCATCGGCCATATGGCATAATATGACCTGCCATGTGGCAGCATTGAGCCGGCCTCAACCGAAGCCCGGGCCGGCGCCATGAGCGGCACCGCCGACATCGTCCGGGCCCTCGGGGGTCCGCGCCTGGTCCCGGCGCGCTCTCCGGGCCAGCTCCGCGCGCTGGTGCGGGCGGGCCTCCCCTACGCCGCCCTCTCCGCCGTCATCGCCGGATTCCGCCTGGGCGCCGCCGAGACCGGCACGGTCCTGCGCATCCCGGAGCGGACGCTCGCCCGGCGCCGGAAGGAGAAGCGCCTCTCGGCCGAGGAATCCGACCGGCTCGTGCGCCTGGCGCGGATCGCGGCGCTCGCCGAGGAGACGCTGGGCGGACGCGAGAAGGCCGCGCGGTGGCTGACGTCGGAGAATCGAGCGCTCGGCGGGCGCGCGCCGATCTCCGAGCTCGACACCGACCTCGGCGCCGAAGAGGTCGAGGCCGCCCTCCAGCGGCTCTCGCACGGAATCGTCGGCTGACGGCAGACGCTCGCGCTCCCCCGGCCATGCGCGTCTTTCGAATCTGCAAGAAGGCACACGCGGCCTTCGACGGCGAGGGCGCGCGGCTCTACGGGGGACGCTGGAACCGCCGCGGCACCGCCGTCATCTACGCCTCGGAGAGCCTGGCCCTCGCCGCGCTCGAGCTCCTCGTCCATGCCGAGTCGGCGCTTCTTCCGGACGATCTGGTGGCGGTGGCGGCCGACGTGCCCGAATCCGTGAGCGTCGAGTCCCTGGCGGTCCGCGATCTGCCGCGCGACTGGCGGCGCCATCCGGCTCCGGAGATCCTGGCCGAGCGCGGAACCGAGTGGGCACGCTCGGGACGCACCGCCGTGCTCGCCGTGCCGTCCGCGCTGGTGCCCCGCGAGCGCAACTTCCTTTTGAACCCGGCCCACCCGGAATTTCGGAAGATCCGGCCGCACGCTCCGGAACCCTTCGCGCTGGACGCCCGCCTGCGGGGCTAAAGTCGAAGGGTCAAAAGGTCGAAGCGTCGAAGGGGCTGACCGCCACTCACCTTTCGACGTTTTGACGTTTCGACATTTCGACTTCGTCTTACGGGCGCGCGATCTGTCGCGCCATTACTGGCGCGCGATCTGTAGCCGGCTGTACTCCGAAAGCGCCTTGCGCACGATGCGGCGGAGGTTGCGGACTCGCCGCTCGGCCCGCGCGGTCTCTTCGGCGATGATCCGATGGCGCTGCCGCCGCGAATTCCGCCGAACGACCTCGCGCACGAGGAGATCGACCGCCCGCTTCCACCGGGCGTAGGCAATCGCTACGGCCAGGTCAAACGTTTCTGTCATGAAGCGCCCGCGTCGGATCAAGCATAACGCCGCGCCGGATCTTTTTTCCCTAGCGGATCGGCAACGGCTCCACCGGCCCCGGGGCCGAAGTCGCCTCCATCTTCTCGAGCGAGACGTCCGGCGGGCCGAGGCGGCGATCGAGCACGGCGAACCGGGGGTCGGTCGGCGCCATGCGGCCCTCTCCCGCGCTTCCCGCCAGAACTCGTAGTGCAGCGACGGCGATACGACCCAGCCGGTCGCGCCGACCGTGCCGATGCGCTCGCCGCGCCGAACCCTCTGTCCGTTCGCGCTTCGATGCGGGCGAGATGTCCGAAGAGGGTCGCCTGCCCTCCCCCGTGCGACAGGATGACGAGGTTGCCGTACCGCCAGAGACGCGAGTCCGGTCTCGGCCGCACCTGTCCGGCAAACACGACCGTGCCGTCCGCCGGCGCCACCACGGTCGAGCCCGCCGGCGTCGCGAGCTCGAGACCGGTGAAGAACTCCTCGGCGCCGGTCCAGGGCGAGACGCGCGGACCGAAGACCGCGGCGGGCTCGAAGAGCTCGCTGGCGAGCGGAAGGATCGAGGGCGTCGCCGGCGGAAGACTCGGATCGGCGGCTTCCTTCTCGGAAATCAGGATCAGCCCTCGGTCCAGCGCGAGGAGAAAGCGCGGCAGTCCCGCGGCGGATGTTTCCGGCGCGCCGGCCGCGAGCACGCCGGCCTCCGGGTTGAGCTCCCTGGGCCAGGTCGAGGGCGAGAGCCGATACAGGAACGCGATCCGAGCGATGAGGCTCGCGGCATCGCGGCGCGCGGACCGCCAGCGCCGCGGCGCGTCCCTCCGCCACGGCGAACGCCGCGCGGGCCGAGGCGGTCTCGCGGTCGAGAGCGTCCGAGGGCTTCCCTCGAAGGGCGCGGATCGCGACGGCCGGGACGGTGACCCAGAGCGAAAGCGCGACGATCGCCGCGGCGCCGGTCGCGAGGATCGCGGCCTTCTGTCCGCGGTCGCCGGAGCTTCCAGCGCCGCACGGCGCCGCCGCCCGAGGAAGGATGGAACTGGAACTCCATGGAGGCCCTGAGGGTCAGTCTCCGGGAAACACCGCCACGACGCCGAGCTCGCGCCGGTCCGCCGAGAGACCCAGGTGCTTGGGCACGAACGAGCGCGAGAGCGTGAAGCGGAACACGCGCGGCTCCCGCGGCCCGGCGGAGAGACGCAGCGGCAATCGCCTGTCCTGGCGCGATCGTCCTCGAAAGCACCTCTCGTCCGTCCGCTTCGGCGATCAGATCGACGGGGCGGCCTTCCGGCGTGTAGTGGACGAGGCCCATGCGCAGCGTCTCGCCCGGAGGCAGCCGGATCGCAAAGCGGCGCTGGGTCCAGTACAGCGCCTGGCCGCGGTCCTCTTCCTTTCCATGGAATCCCATGCCCCGACGGTAGCGGAACGCCTCGTCCGGCGAAAGCGTCGCGAGCGTGGCGGCCGCGGCCGCCGCCGCGTAGATGAGCACGGCTCCGCGCCGCGACCTTGCCGGCGAGGGCGGATTCCGGCGCCGGACGCGGTCCGCGCGACGCAGGCCGCGAAGAGGAAGAAGGCGAGCGAGACGTCGGGCGCGAACCAGTGCGAGCCCAGCGCGAGCGCCACGAGAAATCCGAGAGACGCCGCGCCGCAGCCCGCGATCAGCGGCTTCTCTCTCCAGGCCGACAGCGCGGCCACGGACTCGCGAGCGAGCAGGACCGCGAACACGGCGACCAGGAGGAATCCGATCGCTCCGGTCTCCGCGAGGGCCTGGAGATACGCGCTTCCCGGGTTGTCGCGGACCGGCAGGCGAGCGCCCCTCCTCCGCCAGCAGGGTGGGAAGCTGCCACGAGTAGGCGCCGAGGCCGGCGCCCGCGATCGGATACCGGCCGAAGAGCCGGACGGCGCCGGCCCAGAGCAGCGGGCGCGACGAGGCCTGGTCCGAGAGAGACAGGGTCGGGTCCATGAAGTACGCCAGCCGCCGGGCGATCCCGCCGCGGTCGGCCTGCAGCAGGAGCCCGGCGATCACGAGGATGCCGGCGGCCGCGACGAGACCGAAGACGAGCCGGAGGCGGCGGGCCGCCGGGAGACGCGGAGCGCAGACGAGGGCGAGCATCCCGACCGTCACGAGCAAGAGGCCGCTTCGAGATCCCGAGAGCACGAGACCCGCCGCGGACCCCGCCGCGAGCGCGATCGGAGCGGCGCGCCGGACGCCGGCCGCGAGCAGCCACGCGGCCGCCGCGACGAAGGCCAGACCCGAAAGCAGGCCCAGCGCGTTGGGATCGATGGCGCCGCCCGAGAGCCGCCCGGTCATCCTCCAGAAGGCGCTGGTCTCGCCGGGCGGAAGACCCAGCCGCTCCGCCACCGCGCAGGCGCCCGAAAGGCCGCAGCCGGCGAGCGCCGCGCGGAGCGCGCGCTCGCGCAGGACGGCGCCCGAGCGGCGGAGGATGAAGAAGAACCCGACGCCCGAGGCCAGGGCGGCCAGCGAGAGCACGCTGTCGCGGATCGCGGCCGAGTCCAGCAGGCCCTCGACGTTGACCGCGCGCAGCCGCAGGCCGTGCAGGAGCGCCCACAGCGTCCGCCCTCGTGCGATCGCGGCGATCGTCGCGACGACCCAGACGGCGGAGAGCGCGCGCAGCGTTTTGTCCAGACGGGAGGGATCGGGCGTGTTCTCGAAGTCGTAGAGGAACCGGAACGTCCAGCCGGCCGCGAACCCCGCGAAGAGGAGCACGGGCCAGGCGATGGCGTCCGCGCCGCCGAACGCCCGGTCCCCGACGCCCGAGAGCGGGAAGAGGAACGAGAACGCGACGAGGCCGCGAGCCGGATTCCAGGCGGACGCGAGACCGAGCGCCAGCGCGACGAGCAGGATCGGCAGGCGGTCGCGGGCCGCCGGAGGAAACCCGAGCGTGAAGACCGACGCGAATCCGAGGACGGTGGCGAGGAGAGCCGCGAGCCGCGGGGCACCCCCGGGACGCCGCGCCGGCTCGCCGCCGTTTCCCATCACGAGGCGCCCATCACGCGGCGGCAGCGTCTAGCCGAGACGCGCGTCACGCCCGGTGATACTCCTGCAGCGAAGCGACTCCGGTCGCCTCCTCCTGCCACGCCCGGATGCCCTCGACGGCCGCGGTCGCGGCCGAGAGCGTCGTCAGGCAAGGGATCGAGAGGCGCAGCGCCGCCGCCCGGATGGCGGCCTCGTCGAAGCGCGACTCGCTTCCGAGGGGCGTGTTCACGACGAGCTGGATGTCCCCGGCCTCCATGCGGTCGACGGCGTTCGGGCTGCCCTCGTTCACCTTGAACACGCGCTCCGCCTCGACTCCCGCCTCCCGGAGGGCCTCGCGCGTCCCCTCCGTCGCACAGAGCGCGAACCCGAGGTCCCGAAGCTCCCGGCCGATCGGGATCACCGCCGCCTTGTCGTACGGATTGACCGTCAGAAACGCCCGGCCCGAAAGCGGCAGACGGGTGCCGACCGCCTCGCAGGCCTTCGCGAACGCGTCGCCGAAGCGGGGCGAGATGCCCATGACTTCGCCGGTCGACTTCATCTCCGGGCCGAGCAGGACGTCTTCGCCGGGGAACTTGCGGAACGGGAACACCGGCGCCTTGATGAAGAAGTCGACCGGGTCGCGCTCCGGCGGCAGATTCAGGGATTCGAGGGTCCGCCCCGGGATCGTCAGCAGCGCCGCCGCGCGCGCCATCGGGACGCCGATGGCCTTCGACACGAACGGCACCGTGCGGGAGGCGCGCGGGTTGACCTCGAGCACGTAGAGACGGCCGTGCTGGATGGCGAACTGGATGTTGACGAGGCCGCGCACGGTGAGGGCCTCCGCGAGCCGGCGCGTGGCCTGCCGGATCTCGTCGAGAAGCGGCGCCGGGATCCTCCAGGGCGGGAGCACGGAGAACGAGTCGCCGGAGTGGATGCCGGCCTCCTCGATGTGCTGCTGGATGCCGCCGATCCAGGAGCTCCGCCCGTCGCAGAGCGCGTCCACGTCGAGCTCGACGGCGTCGTCGAGGAAGCGGTCGATCAGGACCGGGATGCTCGGGCGAGCTCGCGACGGCCTGCTTCATGTAGGCCGTGAGGCGCGCGTCTTCGAAGACGACGGCCATCGCGCGGCCGCCGAGCACGTACGACGGGCGCACGACCAGCGGGTAGCCGATGCGGCGGGCCGCGGCCAGGGCCTCCTCCTCCGTCCGCGCCTCGGCGTGGGGAGGCGCGGCGAGGCCGAGCTCCCCGAGCAGACGCCCGAAGCGGCCGCGGTCCTCGGCGAGATCGATCGACTCGGGCGACGTGCCCCAGATCGGGTAGCCCGCGGCCTCGAGCGGCCGGGCGAGCTTGAGCGGCGTCTGGCCGCCGAACTGCACGAGGATCCCGTCGGGCTTCTCGTTGTCGAGCACCGCCGAGACGTCCTCGAGCGTGAGCGGCTCGAAGTACAGGCGGTCCGACGTGTCGTAGTCGGTCGAGACCGTCTCGGGATTGCAGTTGATCATGATCGTCTCGAAGCCGGCCTCCGCGAGCGCGTAGCAGGCGTGGACGCAGCAGTAGTCGAACTCGATGCCCTGGCCGATCCGGTTGGGCCCGCCGCCGAGGATCGCGACCTTGGGCCTGTCCGTCCGGATGGACTCGTTCTCGTCCTCGTAGGTCGAGTAGAAGTACGGCGTCTGCGCCTCGAACTCGGCGGCGCAGGTATCGATCGTCTTGTAGACCGGGATCACGCCGAGCTCGCGGCGCCGGGCGAGGAGCTCCCCTTCCTCGCGGCCCATGCGGCGAGCGAGCGCCCGGTCGGAGAGGCCGAGCCGCTTGGCCGCCCGCAGTCTCTCGCGGTCGAGCGTCTCGAGGCTCACGCCGGCGAAGCTCTCCTCGGTCTCGACCATGCGCCGGACGCCGTCCAGAAACCAGGGATCGATCCGCGTGTGCTTCGCGACCTGCTCGACGGTCATGCCCGCGAGGAACGCGCGCCGCAGGTGGAAGAGCCTCTCCGGCGTGGGCTCCTCCAGCCTCGCGAGGAGCTCCGCCCGCGGCAGCTCCCCGCGCCCGTCGTCGAGCCCGTCCCGCCCGATCTCGAGCGACCGGATCGCCTTGCCCAGCGCCTCGGGGAAGGTCCGGCCGATCGCCATGGCTTCGCCGACCGACTTCATCTGGATCGTCAGCCGGTTGTCGGCGCGCGGAAACTTCTCGAAGGTCCAGCGCGGGATCTTGACGACGACGTAGTCGAGCGACGGCTCGAAGGACGCCGGCGTCTTCTTCGTGATGTCGTTGGGGATCTCGTCGAGGTGATAGCCGACGGCGAGGAGGGCCGCGATCTTCGCGATCGGGAAACCGGTCGCCTTGGAGGCCAGGGCCGAAGAGCGCGAGACCCGCGGGTTCATCTCGATGACGACCCGCCGGCCGCTCTTCGGGTCCACGGCGAACTGGATGTTGGAGCCGCCGGTGTCGACGCCGACCTTGCGGATGATCGCCTTGGCCTCGTCGCGCATGGCCTGGTACTGGCGGTCCGAGAGGGTCATCTGCGGCGCCACGGTGATCGAGTCGCCCGTGTGCACGCCCATCGCGTCGAAGTTCTCGATCGAGCACACGATGATGACGTTGTCCGCGGTGTCCCGCATGACCTCGAGCTCGAACTCTTTCCACCCCTCGACCGACTCTTCGATGAGGACCTCGCGCGACGGGGACTCCGCGAGCCCGTGCCGGACGATCCGCCGGAACTCCTCGAGGGTCTTGGCCGCCCCGCCGCCGGAGCCGCCCAGCGTGAACGACGGGCGGATGACGACCGGCAGCCCGATCTCCTTCAGGGCGGCCTCGGCCTCGGCGAGCGAGCGGACCCGCTCGGAGCGCGGCACCTCCGCGCCGATTTCGAGCATGGCCTTCTTGAAGAGGTCGCGGTCCTCGGCCAGTCGCATCGCCCGCTCGTTGGCCCCGATGAGCACCACGTTGCGCCTCTCGAGGACCCCCTTCTCGGCCAGGGCGAGCGCGAGGTTGATCGCGGTCTGTCCGCCGACGGTCGGGAGGATCGCGTCCGGCCGCTCCTTCTCGACGATGCGCTCCAGGAATTCCGGCGTCAGCGGCTCCACGTAGGTCGCGTCGGCGAGCTCCGGGTCGGTCATGATCGTCGCCGGGTTCGAGTTGACGAGCACGACGCGGTAGCCCTCGCGCTTCAGCGCGCGCACCGCCTGGGTCCCGGAGTAGTCGAATTCGCAGGCCTGGCCGATGACGATCGGCCCCGATCCGATGACGAGGATCGATCGAATGTCGTCGCGCTTGCCCACCCGGGGCGGGAGTATAGCTGGCGGCTTTCCGCGGCCCGCTCGACCCTCGACCTCGACTCTCGACTCTCCTCAGTCCCGCGAGACGCCGCGCGGCGCGCGCTCCGGCGCGAGGGTGCACCCTCCGTCGAGGATGGCGCCTCCCCGTCCGAGCCCGAAGAGCCGGTCGCCGGCCCAGGCGACGCCGAAGAGGTCGTTCCGCGTGCCGGACTCGCGTGCGCTCCAGCGCCGTCCGTCCACGCTCTCGAGCGCGACGCCGTCGTCGCCCACGGCCTGATACGACGCGCCCGCCCAGGCGACGGAGTTCAGGCGGCGAGGCGACGCCCGCGGAGCCCTCCTGCCAGACCGCGCCGTCCGTGCTTGTCAGGATGCGACCGCCGTCGCCGACCGCGAGAAACTCCGAGCCGTTCCAGACGACGTCGTTCACGGGCAGCTCGTCGCCGTCCGGATCGCGCCGCGTCCAGTTCGTGAGGTCCGCGCTCTCGAAAATCCCGGCCGTGGAATCGCCGCCGACCGCCACGTACGTCTCGCCGTTCCAGGCGAGGGAGCTCAGGAGCTTGTTCGGCCCGGCCTTCCGGTAACTCCAGGCCGTCCCGTCGGCGCTCGTGAGAACCGTCGATCCGCTTCCGACCACGACGAACCGCGCGCCATCCCAGAGGACCGACGTCAGCGTCTCCGTGACGCCGGAGCTGCGGGCGGTCCAGGCTGCGCCGTCCCGGCTCGTCAGGATGGTGCCGGCCTCCCCGACGGCCACGAACGATTCGCCGTCCCACGCGACACCCAGCAGCCACCGCCCGGTTCCGGACTCCTGGCGGATCCACGGGCCGTCGGCCGCGCCCGTTGCGATGAATCCCAGGGCGCCGACCGCGACGTACGACGAGCCGTTCCAGGCGATGTCGGAAACGGCGGAGCGGGGGCCGGGCGTGCGCCGCTCCCAGGATGCGGCGTCCGCGCTCTGCAGGATCGTTCCGTGCTTGCCGACGGCGACGAAACCGGCGTCGCCCCGGGAGAGGCCGAAGAGATCGAGCGCCGTTCCGGACTCGCGCTCGCTGCCAGTCGATTCCGTCGGCGCTCGCCACGATCGCTCCGAAGTCGCCGATGCCGATCCATTCCGAGCCCGTCCAGGTCAGTCGACGCAACGCCGACGTCATCCGGGTCCGCTGGGCGCGCCAGGATCCGCCGCCCAGGTTTTCGTAGACCGCCTGCGTGTACGGGAATCCCGTCCCGACGGCGAGCCAGCGGCCTGCGCCCCAGGCGACCGCAAAGAGATGGTCGCGCGTCACCGCGTCGCTTCTCTGCCACCGCACGCCGTCGGCGCTCGAGGCCGACGCGCCCTCCCGCCCGACCGCGAGAAATTCGTTCCCGTTCCACGCGAGGTCGTACCAGCTCGCGCCGTCGAACGCGGCGGCCGTCTGCCAGGCGATGCCGTCGCCGCTCGTGAGGATCGATCCCGCGTCGCCCGCGACCACCCACCGCGATCCGTTCCACGCGGCGCGCACGAGATTCTCGGTCGCCCCGGTCAGCCGGAAGGCCCAGGTCTCGCCAGCGTCGGTGCTCACGAGGACCGTGCCCGCGGCGCCGACGGCGAGAAACTGCGAGCCGTTCCAGACGACGTCGGAGAGGTCGTGGGTCAGATTCGAAGGCCGCATGGACCACGCGGCGCCGTCCGCCGAGACGACGATGGTGCCCGCCTTCCCGACCGCGAGGTAGCGTCCCGCGCCCGCGGCCACGCCCTGGAGCGTGTTGCCCTGAGGCAACGGATTGATCCATCGCCAGGGCCCGCAGCTCTGCCCGAAAACGTGCGCCGCCGGAAGAAGAAGGAGAAGGAGGAGGGAGAACGCAGCGAGTCGAAACAGCCTCGACATGGCAACCTCGCTTGAAAGGATAGGGGCCGAGTATAGCGGATAGAATCGGAGCCACGCGTCACGCATGATCGGTCAGACCCTCTCGCATTACCGGATCCTCTCGAAGCTCGGAGGCGGCGGGATGGGAGTCGTTTACGAAGCCGAGGACCTGAAGCTCGGCCGCCGCGTGGCCTTGAAGTTTCTTCCGGAGGAGACCGCGCCTGATGCGCAGGCCCTCGAGCGGCTGCAGCGCGAGGCCCGGGCGGCCTCCTCGCTCCAGCACCCCAACATCTGCACCATCTATGACGTCGACGAGCACGAGGGCAAACCCTTCATCGCCATGGAGCTGCTCGACGGCGAATCGCTTCATGACCGCCTGGTCGCCGGCCCACTCAAGCTCGCGCCCCTCTTCGACGTCGCGATCCAGATCGCGGACGCGCTGGAAGCCGCGCACGCGCGGGGCATCATCCACCGCGACCTGAAGCCCGCGAACATCTTCGTCACCAAACGAGGACAGGCGAAGCTTCTCGACTTCGGTCTCGCGAAGCAGACCAACGACGCGGCTTCTCTCGACGCGTCCGCCCCGACGGCGGTCACTGAAGCCCGGCTGACGAACCCGGGCACCGCGATCGGAACGGTCGCCTACATGTCGCCCGAGCAGGCGCGGGGCGAGACTCTCGACTCTCGCACCGATGTGTTCTCGTGCGGCGCCGTGCTCTACGAGATGGCCACCGGGCGGCAGCCGTTTTCGGGAAACACCACCGCAGTCATCTTCGACGCGATCCTCAATGGCGCGCCGGTACCCGCACACACGTTGAATCCGGCCGTGCCCGGAGAGCTCGAGCGGATCATCGGCACCGCGCTCGAAAAAGACCGCGACCTTCGCTACCAGGGCGCATCGGATCTGAGGGCCGATCTGAAGCGCCTGAAGCGGGACTCGGAATCGGCCGGGAGCGGCCGCGCTCCCGCGGCGGCGCCGCCGCCGTCCCGCCCCCGCGTCCACTGGAAGGTGGCGGCCGGTATCGCCGTCCTCCTCGCGGCCGGGCTCATCTGGGGAGTCATGCGTCGCCGCGGTCCCACGACCGCCGCGGCGGCCCAGACGGTGATTGCGGTTCTTCCGTTCGAGAACGTCCTGGGAGACGCCTCCATCGACTACCTGGGCCTGGCGTTCTCCGACGAAATTGCCACCACGCTCTCCTACGCCCCCGGGCTGACCGTCCGCCCCTTCTCGTCCACCCGACGGTACGCCGGAAAGAACGTCGACGCGAAGACCGCGGGCCGCGAGCTCAACGCATCGCGCATCCTCACGGGCCAGTTCCAGAAGGAGGGCGACCGGCTCCGCGTGTCGATGGAGGTCGTGGACACCGAGGGAGATCGCATCGTCTGGCGGGACACGACGACGACGGCCGCCGCGAACCTCGTCTCGCTGTCCGAGCAACTGCTGCAGCGCGTGCGCCAGGGCCTGTTGCCGGCTCTGGGCGCGGGCGCCGACTCGAGCGGCCCCGCGACGCACCCGAAGAGTCCCGGAAGCGTACGACCTCTACCTCCGCAGCAAGCCCTTGACGAGCGATCCGGGGCAGAACGAGCAGGCCACGGCGATGCTCGAGCGAGCCGTCGGGCTCGATCCGGAATATGCCCCGGCCTGGACGGCGCTCGGCCAGCGATATCTCTACGAGTCCCAGTACGGCCTGGATCGCTCGAAGGCCGCCGAGTACCTGCAGCGCGCCGCGACCGCGCAGGAGCGCGCCCTCGCGCTCGACCCGAACCTCTCGGAGGCCGAGGTCGGTCTCATCCTCCTGCAGTCCGAGCACGGCGACAATCTCGGCGCGTACGCACGGGCACGCGACCTGGTCCGCCGCAGGCCTCAGAGCGCTCGCGCGCACTTCGCACTCTCCTACGTTCTGCGTTTCACGGGGCTGCTCGAGGAGGCGATGCGCGAATGCAATGCGGCGCTGGCTCTCGATCCCCACAACCGCAGTCTCCGCTCCTGCGGCAACGCCTTCCGTTACAGCGGCCAGCCCGACCGGGCGAGAGACTTCTACCGGCTCGACGCGGGCTCGAACTGGGCGCGGACTTACGAGGGCTTCACGCTTCTCTGGGAGAAAAAGATCGAGGAAGCGGCCCGGTCATTCGCGTCGGCCGGCGAGGCCGGGCTCGCCCAGCTGCTCCTCGGGACGAGAACACCGGACGAGCGCGATCGCATCGCGGCGAAGGTGGAAGCCGACGCCATTCAGGACATCGACGCCGAGCAGCGCCTCGAGGGCGCGACCGCCCTGGCGGCCGCCGGATATGGGCCGGAAGCGCTGCGCGTCCTGCGGAGCGCGGTCGACGCGAACTACGTCGCGTACCAGGCCATGGACCGCAACCCCTCCTTCGATTCGATCCGCAAGGACCCCGAGTTCGCGACGATCCGCGCCGAGGCGATCCGGAAGCAGAAGGAGTTCCTGGCGAAGCGGGACGCGGCCGCGCCATGATCGGCCAGACGGTCTCGCACTACCGGATCCTCTCGAAGCTGGGCGGCGGCGGCATGGGCGTCGTCTACGAGGCGGAGGATCTGAAGCTCGGCCGCCGCGTGGCGTTGAAGTTCCTGCCGGAGGAGCTGGGCCGGGACACGCAGGCGCTCGAGCGGCTGCAGCGCGAGGCCCGCGCGGCCTCCTCGCTCCAGCACCCCAACATCTGCACGATCCACGACGTCGACGAGCACGAGGGCAAGCCCTTCATCGCGATGGAGCTCCTCGACGGCGAAACGCTGCGGGACCGCCTCGGGCCCGGGCCGCTCAAGCTCGAGACGCTGCTCGACCTGGGCGCCCAGATCGCCGATGCGCTCGAGACGGCGCACGCCCGCGGGATCGTGCACCGCGACATCAAGCCCGCGAACATCTTCGTCACGAAACGCGGGCAGGCGAAGGTCCTCGATTTCGGACTCGCCAAACACGCGGACCGACCTGCCGCCGCGCTCGGGAGACACCGCCCTGCCCACCGCGATGGACGAGGAAGCACCTCACGAGCCCCGGCACGGCCATCGGCACCGTGGCGTACATGTCGCCCGAGCAGGCGCGCGGCGAGCCGCTCGACGCCCGCACCGACGTCTTCTCCTGCGGCGCCGTGCTCTACGAGATGGCGACCGGCCGCCAGCCTTTCTCGGGAAGCACGTCGGCCGTCATCTTCGACGCGATCCTCAATCGCGCCCCGGTCTCGCCCGTCAAGCTCAACCCGGAGCTTCCCGGCGGAGCTCGAGCGCATCGTCAACACCGCCCTCGAAAAGGACCGGGACCTGCGCTACCAGAGCGCCGCCGAGCTGAAGACGGACCTGAAGCGCCTCAAACGCGACTCGGATTCGGCACGGAGCGGAAAGACGGCCGCCGCGCCTCCTCCGCCGGCTCCCCCTCGGCGCTCCCGGCGCGCGCCCCGCTGGATCCCGCTCGCCGGCGCCCTCGTCGCGGTCGCGGCGGGCCTCGCGGTCTGGATGACGCGACGTCCCGCGGGCGGGAGCTCCCCCGGCAAGCTGACGACCCTCGCCGTGCTGCCCTTTCGCAACCTCTCGGGCGACCCCAGGACCGACTATCTGCGCGCGGCTCTGCCGGACGAAGTCTCCACGACCCTCTCCTACATTCCGACGCTCGCCATCCGGCCGTTCGCGTCGACGCAGAAATACGCCGAAGGCAACGTCGATCCCCAGTCCGCGGGACGCGAGCTTCGCGTCGCCGGCGTGCTGACGGGCCATTACCAGACGGAGGGCGACCAGCTCCGCGTCACGCTGGAGATGATCGACACCGAGTCGAACCGCGTGGTCTGGCGGGACACCTCGAGCGCGGCCGCGAAAGATCTCATCGGCCTGCGCGAGCAGATTTCGCAACGCCTGCGCAGCGGTCTATACCCGCTCCTGGGTGGGTCGCGAATCGCGACCGAGGCGGCCACGCGTCCGAGAAACCCGGAGGCGTACGACCTCTTCCTCCGCAGCGCTTCCCTGACGAGCGACCCGGAGCCAAACCAGCGTGGCATCGAGATGCTCGAGCGGGCGGTCCGGCTCGACCCGGACTACGCGCCGGCGTGGGCCGCCCTCGGCAACCGCTACTACTACGTCGGCGGCTCCGGCAGCGGTACGGCGTACGCCCAATCGCGCGCGGCGATCGAGCGCGCGCTGCTCGCTCGATCCGAACATGTCGGACGCGGCCGAGTACTCGATCGTGCTCGAGACCGAGGGCGGGAGGCTGGCCGAGGCCGATGAGCGCGCGCGGGAGCTCCTTCGGCAAACGGCCGAACGACGCGCGCGCGCATTTCGCGCAGGCGTACGTGCTGCGCTACGCGGGCCTGCTCGAGGAATCCACGCGCCATTGCGACGCGGCCCGCGCCCTCGACCCCCAGAACTCGCGAGTTTCGCTCCTGCGGCGAGGCCTTCGCTCAGTTCGGTGACTTCGCGAAGGCGCGCTCCTACTTCGCGCTCGACGACCCGAGCTCGCTCTGGCGAAGGAGCCATGAGGCAGAGCTCCTGCTGCGCGAGGACAAGACCGAGGCCGGGTTGCGTCTTCTCCAGGAGAACCCCCGCTGGTCACCGTTGGTCTCGCTCTTCCGGAAGACCGGGTCCCAGGCCGAACGCGACAGAACGGCGGAGAGCCTGGCCGCGCGCGCCCTCGGAGAGCGGGACTCCGAGAACCGCTACAAAATGGCCAACTTTCTGGCCTGGTGCGGATACCGCGACAAGGCCCTGCATCTCCTGCGCCGGGCCGTCGAGGACAACTACCTGTGCGTCGCCGGCCATGGACCGGAACGTGCTTTTCGATTCGATCCGCAAGGATCCCGAGTTCGCCGCGATCCGCGAGGAGGCTATCCGCCGGCAGAAAGAGTTCGTGGCGAAGCGAGGCTCGCCCTGATCGGCCAGACGGTCTCGCACTACCGCGTCCTCGCGAAGCTCGGCGGCGGCGGCATGGGCGTCGTCTACGAAGCCGAGGATTTGAAGCTCGGCCGCCGCGTGGCGTTGAAGTTCCTGCCGGAGGAGCTCGGCCGGGACGCGCAGGCGCTCGAGCGGCTGCAGCGCGAGGCGCGGGCCGCCTCCTCGCTCCAGCACCCCCACATCTGCACGATCTACGACGTCGACGAGCACGAGGGCAAGCCCTTCATCGCGATGGAGCTGCTCGAGGGCGAGACCCTGCGGGACCGGCTCGGGCCCGGGGCCGCTCAAGCTCGAGACGCTGCTCGATCTGGGCGCGCAGATCGCCGACGCCCTCGAGACCGCGCACGCGCGCGGCATCGTGCACCGGGACATCAAGCCGGCGAACATCTTCGTCACGAAACGCGGCCAGGCCAAGCTGCTCGACTTCGGTCTGGCCAAGCAGACGGAGCCCGAGGCCGGCGCGCTCCGGGAGACACCGCCCTGCCGACGGCCATGGCCGAGGAGCACCTCACGAGCCCGGGCACCGCGATCGGAACGGTCGCCTACATGTCGCCCGAGCAGGCGCGCGGCGAGCCGCTCGACGCCCGGACCGACGTCTTTTCCTGCGGCGCCGTTCTCTACGAGATGGCGACGGGCCGGCAGCCGTTCTCCGGGCGCAGCCTCGGCGGTCATCTTCGAAGCGATCCTGAACAGGGCGCCGGTCTCGCCGGTCAAGCTCAACCCGGAGCTGCCGGCGGAGCTCGAGCGCATCGTCAACACGGCCCTCGAAAAGGACCGGGACCTGCGCTACCAGAGCATCGCGGACCTGAAGACCGACCTGAAGCGCCTCAAGCGCGACTCGGACTCGGCGAAGAGCGGGAAGACCGCCGCGGCCGCGCCGGCTCCGGCGCCGCCCGCGCCGAGCCCGCGGTGGAAGATCGCCTGCCATCGCGGCGGCCGTGCGTGCTCGCCGCCGGCGCCATCGGCTGGTGGGCGACGCACCGGCGCGGCGCGGTCGCACTCGGTCCGGCGGGCCAGACCACGCTCGCCGTCCTCCCCTTTCAGAACCTCGGCGAGCGGATCCGTCGACCGACTATCTGCGCCTCGCGCTCCCGGACGAGGTCGTCACCACTCTCTCCTACATCCCCACGCTCGCGATCCGGCCCTTCGCGGCCACGCAGAAATACGCAAAGGGGGACGTGGACCCGCAGGCCGCCGGCGCGCGAGCTCCAGGTCGCCGACGTCCTCACCGGCCACTTCCAGAAGGAGGGCGACCAGCTCCGCGTGACGCTCGAGGTCATCGACACGGAGTCGAACCGCCTGCTCTGGCGCGACTCCTCGAGCGCCGCCGCGACGGACCTCATCGGCCTTCGCGAGCAGATCTCCGAGCGCCTGCGCCAGGGTCTCTTCCCGCTCCTCGGCGGCTCGGCCGGCGCGGCACAGAGCCGCGACGCGGCCGAAGAATGCCGAGGCCTACGACCTCTACCTGCGCAGCAAGCCCCTGACGAGCGACGCCGAGCCCAACAAGCGGGCGCTCGCGATGCTCGAGCGCTCCGTCGGGCCTGGACCCGATTACGCTCCGGCGTGGGCGGCCTTGTCGCTGCGCTACTACTACGGGGCTGCATTCGGCGAATCGGCACGCCGGCAGACGACGTCGGCGCGCTCGCGCGTCGGCGCCGCCGAGAAGGCGCTCTGCGCTCGACCCCAATCTGACCGAGGCGTCGCAGCAGCTGATCGTCCTTTCCGACCGGAGAGCGGGAACCTCCTCGAGGCCGACGCGAAGGCCCGGGACCTCGTTCGCCGCCGGCCGCAGGACGCCGAGGCGCACTTCGCGCTCGCCTACGTGCTGCGCTACGCGGGCCTCCTCGACGAGGCGGCGCGAGAATGCGACGCCGCGCGGGCCCTGGACCCGCAGGAACCGCGGGTTCCGCTCGTGCGCGTTCTGTTCGTCCAGCGCGGCGAATAGTACGAGCGCGCCGCGAGTACGCTGCGTCTGGATGCGGGCTCGGCCTGGTCGACCAAGGGCGCGAGGGCGACGTCCTGCTGCGACGAAGGCAAGACCGAGGCCGCGGCCGCCATCATTCATGGCAACGCCGGCATTCGGCCGGATGCGAGACTCATGCGCCAGGTCCGGCCCGCAGGCCGAGCGGGACCGCATCGCCGCCGACATGGAAGCCGCAGTCGTTACCGACCACGACCCCGAGAATGCCGTACTACATGGCGGCGCGTCCTGGCCTCGAGCGGCTATCCGCGAGGCGGCGCTGCGCCTCCTGCGCAAGGCGGTCGACGGCAACTACCTGTCCTACGCCCGCCATGGACCGCGATCCCCTCTTCGAATCGATCCGCAAGAACCCCGAGTTCGCCGCGATCCGCGCCGAGGCGATCCGGAGGCAGAAGGAGTTCCTGGCGAAGCGCGGCGCGCCCTGAGCCTCGGCTCTTCGCGTTGGCCTTCGCCAGCGAATCCGCGACGGACTTCTTCCAGGCCGCCGGGGTCATGAGCTCGATCCCCTCGAGCTCGAGCTTGAAGCTGTTCCAGTCCGGGTTGTCGCGGAAGGGAATCTCGACTCTTCTCGAGCCAGCCGCTCTTCGGGTCCCACCAGATGGTTCCCGTCGTGCCGCCGATGCCGGGGCCGGAGATGCGGTACGACCGGCAGGTCTTGCCGTGGATCTCGTCCTCGCCCGTGTAGACGATGCGCGCGTCGCCGCGGTAGAAGATGAGCGGGCCGTCCTTCTGGAACGTCGGGTCGATGATGCCGATCGTGAACGGCGCCTTCGGGATCGATGAGATGCCGCCAGGCGAAGTTCAGGCTGGTGAAGTCGAAGTTGTAGACGTGGAACGGAAGCTGCTTCCAGGCCGCGCTCCCCTTCCGGTCGCCGACCGTCACGTCGACGGCCCCCTTCGCACGGTCCACCACGAACGTGGCCCTCTCCTCGACCGATCCGTCGAGGTTGATCACGGCCGCGTCCATGCGGTCGGAGGTGAAGAGCTTCCAGTCGAAGTGCGCGCGGACCCAGGCCGCGTCGTTGACGTCCTTCTCGACCTTGGCGACCTCGAGGCGGTCGGGAGCGACGACGAAGATCGAGACCCGCGTCGGCTTGGAGCCGTCCAGATTCGACTTGACGTAGTGGGCGACCTCGTTCACCCGGATCTTCCCGGGCTGATACCGGAACTTCGCGAGGTCGGAAGCCGGGCGCGGCGGGTCGGGCGCGGCACCCAGCAACAGCCAGGGAAACGAGGATGACCGGAACGGATCTACTCATAGCGAAGCGCGTCGGCGATGTCGAGCGACGACGGCGCGGCGCGCCGGAAGCCAGGACGCGAGGAGGATGGCCAGGGCGGCGAAGCCCACGATCGCGGCCAGAGTCCCGCAGGCGCACCAGAAACGGGATGTAGGAGACGAAGTAGATCTCGGCGACGCCCGGCGGAAAGGAGAGCAGCCGGAAGCGGGTCATGACCCAGCAGACGAGGACGCCGAAGACGACTCCGAAGAGCACGCCCGTGCCGCCGAGGAGCGCCCCGAGGGCGAGGAAGACCCGGGAAAAGAACCGCGGCTCGGCGCCGAGCGTCGTGAGGACGCCGATGTCGCGCTTCTTCTCCTGCACGGTCATCACGAGCGTCGCGACGACGTTGAACGTCGAAACGGCCACGATCAGTCCGATGACCAGAAACAGCGTCGTCTGCTGGATGGCCAGCGCCGCGAAGAGGCCGCCGTTCATCGAGCGCCAGTCCGAGATCGAGTACCCGGCGCCCGCCGCCTCCCGGATCGCGGCCGCGACCGACTTCCGTGTCCTGCAGCGAGTCCAGGCGGACCTCCACCACGTTCGCCCGGCCCTCCATGTGCGCCAGCTTCCGGAGCTCCTCGCGGTCGACGAACACCCACTCGGTGTCGTACTCCGAGAAGTTCGTCCGGAAGATGCGGGCGACCCGGAAGCGCCCGGTGCGCGGAACGAACCGCCCGACGCCGGGAGACGCGTCGGCGACCGACAGCGTGATCGTGTCGCCGGCGCGGACGTCGAGCCGCGAGGCGAGCTCCGCGCCGATCGCCACGCCCGGCGAGGACGCCCGGCGCCGCCGCGCGTGATGACGCGCTCGGGATCCGGAAGGTAGGAGTCGAGGTCGGAGACCCGGCGCTCGGCGGCCGGATCGATGCCCTTCAGCACCGCGTCGGTTCCGTCCGGCAGCGGCGGCCGAAGCCGCCACCCCGGTCTGGTAGATCACCGAGCGCCGTGGCCGGACACGCCGGGAACCGCGGCGACGCGCTTCTCGAGAGCCTCGGGATTCGGGTCGCCTCCGGGGATCAGCGGAAAGACGACGATCGGCGGCGTTCGCGCCGATGAGCTTCTCGCGGATCTCGGTGCGATAGCCCGACAGGAGCCCCATCGCGACGACGAGGGCCGCCACGCCGACGGCGATGCCGCCGATCGAGAGCAGCGACACCGACGACACCAGCCGCGAGGGCCGCGACTTGAGGTACCGCACGGCGACATCGAGCTCGAGCGGCAGGCTGCTCACTTGCGGGCGTCCTTGTGGCGGGCCCGCTCCATCGACTCGAGGAACGGGTGGAAGAGAACGTTGGCGTCGTGCGGGCCCGGCGAGGCCTCCGGATGAAACTGCGCCGCCGTGATCGGAAGACGGCGGTGGCGAAAGCCCTCGAGCGTCCCGTCGTTCAAGTTCCGATGCGTCGTCTCGACGTCCTTCGGCAGCGTGTCCGGGTCCACGGCGAACCCGTGATTCTGCGACGTGATGATGACGTGGCCGGTCGCGAGGTCCTGCACGGGATGGTTGGCGCCGCGGTGGCCGAACTTCAGCTTGAACGTCGTGGCCCCGAGCGCGAGCCCCAGCAGCTGATGGCCGAGGCAGATCCCGAAGATGGGCTTGCCGGTCTCGATGAGCGCCCCGATCGTCCGGATGGGTCCCTCGAGCGCCGCCGGATCGCCCGGACCGTTCGAGAGGAAGATGCCGTCGGGCCGGCTCTCGAGGATCTGCTCGGCCGGCGCCGAGGCCGGGAACACCGCGACGCGACAGGAGCCCGGCCTGCAGCAGCCGGACGATGTTGCGCTTCATGCCGTAGTCGACGGCGGCGACGCGGTACTTCTTCTTCCCGCGCCCTCCCCGTTCGACCCGCGCCTGCGAGCGTCGACACGGTGAGCGCCAGGTCGCTCCCGACCATGCCCGGCGACGCGAGCACGCGGCGGTGAAGCTCGGCCGGATCCTCGATCTCGGTCGAGATCCCGGCCCGCATCGCGCCCTCGCTGCGGATCCGCCGGACGAGCGACCGCGTGTCGAGGCCATGGAGGGCGGTGATCGCGTTCTGCTCGCAGATACGCGTCGAGGCTGATCTCTCCGCCGGTGCCGCTCCACCGCGCCGGGAAGTCGCGCGCCACGAAGCCGGCCACGTGGACGCGGTCCGACTCCGCCTCGTCCGTCGCGGATGCCGTAGTTGCCGACGTGGGCCGCCGTCATCACGACGATCTGCCCGGAGTAGGAGGGATCGGTGAGGACCTCCTGGTACCCGCTCATCGCCGTGTTGAAGACGATCTCGCCGAAGGAGGTTCCGGGCCGGCCGATCGCGTCGCCCCGGTACACCGTCCCGTCTTCGAGGACGAGCAGTCCTCTCCGGAGCCCCTTCACGCCGTCCGGCCCACGACCGGGGCGAGCCGCCGCAGCTGCAGAATGAGCTCCCCGAACATCTCCGGCAGGATCGCCTGCGGGCCGTCCGAAAGGGCGTGCTCGGGCTCGTCGTGGACCTCGATGAGCAGCCCGTCGGCCCCGACCGCGACGGCGGCCCGGGAGAGCGGCAGCACCTTGGCGCGCTTGCCCGTCCCGTGCGACGGATCGACGACGATCGGCAGGTGGGAGATCCGCTGGACGTAGGGCACGGCGGAGAGGTCGAGCGTGTTGCGCGTGTGGTCCGCGAACGTGCGGACGCCGCGCTCGCAGAGGATGACGTCGTAGTTTCCCTCGGCCAGCAGGTACTCGGCCGAGAGCAGGAGCTCCTCGATCGTGGCCGACATCCCGCGCTTGAGGAGCACGGGCTTCTTGATGCGGCCCAGCCTTTTCAGGAGCGAGAAGTTCTGCATGTTGCGCGCGCCGACCTGGAGACAGTCGGCGTGCTCGGCGACGAGCTCCACCGTCTCGGTGTCGAGGACCTCCGTGACGATCGGGAGTCCCGTCTCCGCGCGGACGCGCGAGAGGATCTTCAGGCCCTCGGCGCCGAGCCCCTGAAAGGAGTAGGGCGAGGTGCGCGGCTTGTAGGCGCCGCCGCGGTAGAGGTTCGCGCCGGCCTCGCGCACCGGCGGCCGATCTCGAGGGCCCGCGCCTCCGATTCGATGGCGCAGGGGCCCGCGGCGACCGCGAGCTTCTCGCCGCCGACCTTCACGCCGCCGACCGAGACGACCGTGTTCTCGCGTTTGGCTTCCCGGGAGACCAGCTTGTACGGAGCGGAGACCGGTATGACCTCCGTCACACCGGGAAGGTTTTCGAACGCCCCGCGGTCGACCGAGCCGCGGTTTCCGGTGATGCCGATCGCCGTCCGCTGCGCGCCGGGAATGGGATGCGCCTGGTAGACCGAGGCCCTGGACGGTGTCGACGACGCGGGCAATGTCCTCCGCGGAGGCGCCCGCGTCCATCACGATGAGCATCGGGGTGCTATCATCTGAGCCACGGCTGACAGAGTCAAACTCGTTCCGGCGGAGGCCGGAGGAGGTCCGCGAATCGTGAAAAAGAGCCTGTTTCTGGCACTCGCCGTCCTCATCGCTTTCTCGGCGGAGGCCTTCGCCTACGTCATCAAGCTCAAGGACGGCTCGCTCATCTTTGCGCGGACCAAGTACACGGTGAAGGGCGACCGCGCCATCATCACGCTCGAAAACGGCACGGTCACGGCCCTCAAGCTCGAGGAGATCGACGTCGAAGGCTCCGAGAAATACAACAAGGAGAACTTCGGCAACGTCGTCGCGATCGACACGCCCGACAGCCGCAAGCCCACGCCGGCGCCCGAGGCGCCGCAGCCTCCGCGCGTCCAGGACTACATCAAGCAGAACAAGCCGCGCATGGAGCTGCCCCCCTCCGCCAGCGAGAAGGCGGCCTCGGCGTCTGGCTCCGGGCCGTCCTTCGGCGCGGTCGATCCGAACCTCCAGGGAGCCTTCACGCGGATCTTCGACGGCGCGGGCATCACGCAGTACAAGCTGACGAACTTCCGCGGCACGACCGGCGTGCTCGTCACGGCGAACACCGAGGAAGCCGTGTTCAACGCCCTCAACGCCACCGCGCGGGCCCTCTCGGATCCGGCGAGCCGCGGCACTCCGATCACGGTCACGGTCGTTCTCACGACGTCGTCGGGAGAATCCGCCGGCCGCCTCGAGATGACCCCCGAGCAGGCGCGGATGCTGGTCAACGGCCAGATCACCGCCGCGGACTATTTCGTGAGGAACGTCGCGCTGTAGGCGAGTTGAGCGTTAAGTGTTGAGGGTTGAGCGGGTCGGTCGGCTCGTCACTCTCAACGCTTGACTCTCAACGCTCAACTCTCATCACGTCCGGAATCGGCGTCAGGTAATACCGCGCGTCCTCCCCGACCGTCCGCTTGAAGCGCTCGGCGAACGAGACGAAGTCGCCGGCGCTCTCGTCCAGGAAGACCCTCTCCACGCGGTGCAGCGGGAAGAAGACCGTCGTCGGCAGGACGGTGACGGTCTCCTTGCGGGAGATCTCGTGCAGCCAGCCTTCGAACCCCTCGAGCGACAGCCCGCGGATGGTGAGGCCGGAGCCGTCCCGGTCCTTGAGAAGGCCCCAGAACTTCTCGCGCGGGTTGACGAGCTGGACGAGCACGTACTCCCCGATCTTCATGGCGTCTTCTCCTTTCGCTCGGACAGCTCGATGAGCACGCCGTCGCCGGCCTCCGGATGGAGGAACGCGACGCGCTTGCCGTCGGCTCCGGGAACGGGATTCGCGTGGATCAGACGGAATCCCCGGCGCGACAAGTCCGCGAGAGCGCCCTCGAGGTCCTCGACCGCGAAGCAGATGTGGTGGACGCCTCCGCCGCGCTTCTCGAGGAACTTCGCGACCGGGGAATCGGCGGAGGTCGGCTCGAGGAGCTCGATCCGCGACTCCCCCACCGGGAGAAACGCCACGGTGACCTTCTGGCCGGGCAACGACCTCGCGCTTCGCTTCGGCGAGCCCGAGCGCGCGGTAGATCCCGAGCGCCGAGTCGATCGAGGACACGGCCACGCCGACGTGGTCGAGCTTGTAGGCGGTCACGAGGCCGACCCCGCCGCCATTCTCGCGGCTCCCTCGCGGGCGTCGCGGACGAGGCGATCGAAGAGGCGGCCGGCCGCCGAGTAAGGATCCTCGCGCCGCGCCGTCACTCCCCGCACGGCCTCTTCGAGGCCGTCGGGCTCGGGAGCGCGGGCCTCGATCGTGCGCCGGAAACGCTCCTCGAGGAGGGCCAGCAGGCGCGAGCGCGCCCGGACCGCGCGTCGCCGCGCTCCCTCGGCCGACTGCGCCAGGTACGTGCCGTGGGCTTCGAGGGCCCGGACGGCTTCGGGCACTCCGGCGCCCGAAGGGGCCGTGGTCTTGACGATCGGCGGGCGCCAGGTGCCCGTTCCGTGCGCCGAGAGATCCAGCATCATCGAGAGCTCCGAGACGGCCCGGTCGGATCCTTCGCGCTCGGCCTTGTTGACGATGAAGACGTCGGCGATCTCGAGGATCCCGGCCTTGATCGCCTGGATGTCGTCGCCCTGGCCCGGGACGAGCACGACCGCCGTCGTGTCCGCGGCGCGCACGACGTCGACCTCGTCCTGGCCGACGCCGACCGTTTCGATGAGGATGATCTGGAAGCCGGCCGCGTCGAGGATGTCCACGGCGTCGCTCGTGGCCCGCGCGAGGCCGCCCAGCGTTCCGCGCGTCGCCATCGAGCGGATGAAGACACCCGGATCCGTGTAGATCTCGGCCATCCGGATCCGGTCGCCGAGAATCGCTCCCCCCGTGAAGGGCGAGGACGGGTCCACGGCGACGACCCCGACCGTGCGCCCCTCGCCGGCGATACGCCTGCGCCAGCCGCAGCACGAGCGTGGACTTGCCGGCGCCGGGCGGACCGGTGATCCCGATGATGCGCGCCCGTCCGGTCTCCCGGAAGACGCGGCGCAGGATCTCCGGCACGTCGCCGGAGTCGTGCTCGACTTCCGAGATCGCGCGCCCGATGGGTCTCGCCTTTCCGGCCAGGACTCCTTGCGCGAGCTCTTCGGGCGTCGGGCCGGCGGCCGACGCCGAGGTCATGGGCCGCCCGCGAGGAGCTGCTTTGCGATGACGAGCTTCTGGATCTCGCTCGTCCCCTCGCCGATCGTGCAGAGCTTGACGTCGCGATAGTACTTTTCGACCGGGAAGTCCTTCGTGAAGCCGTATCCGCCGTGGATCTGGATCCCGAGGTCGGTGACCCGCACGGCGATCTCGGACGCATAGAGCTTGGCCTGCGCCGAGAACCTCGTGACGATCTCGCCGGCGTCCTTCGCGGCGGCGGCCCGCTGCGTGAGCAGACGCGCCGCGTCGATCTCCGTCGCCATCTCCGACAGGTAGAACTGGATGGCCTGGAACTCGCAGATCGGCCGGCCGAACTGGCGGCGCTCCTTCGCGTACTTGAGCGAAGCTTCGTAGGCGCCCCGGGCCAGACCGACCGAGAGCGCGGCGATGGAGATGCGCCCCCCGTCGAGGATCTTCATCGAGTCGACCCAGCCCGCGCCTTCCTCGCCGAGCAGCGCATCCGACGGAACGCGGCAGTCCTCCATGACGAGGGTGCACGTATCGGACGCCCGCATCCCGAGCTTGTTCTCCTTCTTGCCGACGCGGATTCCCGGATTGTCGAGCTCGACGACGAAGGCCGATATTCCGCGGTTTCCCTTGGCGCGGTCGGTCACGGCCATCAGGATGGCCAGCGCGCCGACCGATGCGTTCGTGATGAAGTTTTTGGAGCCGTTCAGCACCCACTCGTTGCCGTCGCGGACCGCCGTCGTCTTCGTCCCGCTCGAATCGGATCCGGCTTCGGCCTCCGTCAGGCCCCATGCCGCGAGCCACTCTCCGGAGGTCAACTTCGGCATGTACTTCCGCCGCTGGGCGTCGGTGCCGAACTGGAAGAGGTGATTCGAGCCCAGGCTGTTGTGGGCCGCGAGCGAAAGAGCGATCGAAGGATCCACGCACGAGACTTCTTCGACGATCGCGGCGTAGTCCATGTAGGAGAGAGCCGCCCCGCCGTACTCTTCGGGAAAGAGGACGCCGAGGAAGCCGAGCTCGCCGAGCTTGCGGAAGACCTCGCGCGGGAACTCCTGCGCCTCGTCCCAGCGCATGACGTGGGGCCGGATCTCGGCCTCGCAGAAATCCCGAAGCGTCTGGACGATCGATTCTCGAGCTTCCTGAGCTTCCCGCTCGGCGGTGACGGTGTGCACGGGGGGATTTTAACGCTAGCGGGTGGAGGGGACGGGCGCGGAAGATACGGTGCTGGCGGCCACGATATCGATGCCGGTGTAGTAGTGCCGGAGGATCTGCTCGTAGGTCTGGCCCGCCAGGGCCATGCCGAACGCGCCGTTCTGGCACATCCCGACGCCATGGCCCCAGCCGCGGCCCAGGAAGACGAAGTCTTTCTCCTCGCCCGTGCCGTCGACCCGGGTCACGGAAAACAGCATTTCGGGCATCTCGACGGCCTGGCGGACGTCGAAGCGCCGGAACGTCGCCTCGGCCAGGTCCGTCTGGACCCGCATCTCGATCGCGCGCCCCGTGGGGCTCCGCTGCGTGACGGCGATCTCGCGGACCTCGTTCCCCGCGACCCGCCCGCTCATCCTCCGGGCGAGCTCCCGGGCGCCGACCCGCCGCACCCACTCCGTCCACGCCGACTCGCGCTCGTAGGTCGGACCGTCCGGGTCGAGCTCGACCCAGAACGCGAGCAGGCGGCCGCCGTTCTTGAACCACCGCACGCGATCGCCGGGGCGCAGCCGCAGCCTCGGCGCCGGAAAGAACGCCTCGCCGATCCGCCTCGCGAACGGCACCTCCGGATCCACCGGCAGACCGATCCGGCCCTCGGGCGCCTTGACCCAGAGGTTCGAGCCCTCGCGCGCGAGAAAGCGGCCGGAACCCTCCGTCACGCCGAGCGTGCGGAGCGCGACCGAGAACGCGAGCCCGCCGTACTCCTCCTCCGTGAGCTCGCGGTCCGCCGGCGGGAGCGCGTCCCCGGCGAAGCGGAAGCGCAGCAGGAACTCGTAGGCCCCCCGAGGCGCGCCGGTGAGGCCGCGCCCGGCGGAAGGAGGCTCGTCGAAGTACGCCTCGTCGCGCGCCGTCAGCTGGATCGCTCGGGCTTCCGTCAGCTCGAAGGCGCTGACGAGCGACGGATAGACCGCGGAGGGGGTCAGCCGCGTGGGCGGCGCCTCCCGCTTGCGCACCCCCGCGAGCTTCTGCGCGGCCTCCAGACTCGCGGCCCGCACCGCGGCTTTCTTCGGCGCGAGACGGCGCAGAACGTAACCCCGCCATTCGAGCGACGTCCGCGGCCCGGAGGCATCGCGCGGCACCGGCGAGCCCGAGACCTCCTCGCCCGGAAGCTCTCCGCATTCGACCGAGACGAGGTACGGCACCGGCCCGCCGGAGAAGACGTTCTCGACATTTTCCGTCACGCCGCCGCAGGTCGAAACGTAGAGGGCATCGGCGAACTGGCCGTCGTGGGCGAGGACGAGCCCGCGCGTGCCGTCGACCGCCGCGGTCGAAAGCGGATCCTCGACCGACGCGCCTCCGTACGCCTGACACTTGGGACCCGGGCAGATGTCGTAGCCCTCGGCCTCGAACTGGCCGCGGTGGGCCAGGGCGTAGGTTCGCGCCGCCACGGCCTGCGCTTTCAGCGCCTCGATCGCGTCGAAGCGCTTCGGCCCCATCTCGGCGGGCACGACGCCGTAGAGATAGTCCTCGAGGTCGACGCGGTTGACGACATTGAGCGTTCCGCGGGGATTCACGAGCACGCGCAGGCTTCCCCGGTACGGAACGCCGTCCACAGCGACGCGGACTTCCGGAGCCGGACCGTAGAGGTCCACGGGCGACGCGAGCGTCAGAGGCGCGCCTCCGGTGCCGGTCACCGTGATCGTGGCGCCGGCCGCGGACGGAGCTGCACCGGCGGCGGGCTCCGGCGGGCGAGCCGCACCGGCGACGACGAAACCGTCCTGGCCCCGGCCCTTCAGCTTCTCGAGGAACGCGTCCGCTTCGGCCCGCGTGGAAAAGTTGCCGAGGAGCACGCGGTACAGCCCCCGGTCCGGCGCGAACGCGACCTGGCCGGCGACGCCCAGCTCGGAGGCGAGCCGATCGGCGGCCTTGCGCGCCGAATCCTCCTGCGAGAACGCTCCGGCCTGGACCTGGAAGGCGGTCTCCGACGCGCCGCCGGCGGGACTCGCGGGGCGAAAGACGACGGGCCCCTGCAGGAGCTCGGCCCGATCGCCGGACGTCACGATCCACAGAGTTCCCGCCGATCCGATCGAAAGATCGGTCAGATCACTTTTGAGGCCGAGACGATAGAGCACGCCCGAGCGCGCCGGCGTCTCGGGAGGCGCAACCCGCATTGCGGGGACGGGCACGGGCGCTTCGGCCGCCGACGGCAGGGGCGCCGGGGCCGGGCGCGGGGTCGTACAGGCCGTGATCGCCAGCAGGCCGGCGAGAAAAAGACGCGCGGTGCGCTTGCGGGAGCGCCGTCTCAAAACCGGGACCGGATCCGGGTGCCCAGGACGTCCTTGCGGAAATCACCCCCCCGCAGCGGAACCATCAGGCACATCTCGTAGAGGCGGCTGCGCAAGCGATATCCGATCCGATCCTCGAGCCGTTCCCGCTCGCCCGACGCGGGGTCGGGCTCGTCTTCGAAGTTGGAGGTCGCGATCGTGACTTTCTTGCGGTTGTAGCGCGAGTTGAGGAGGCTGTAGAGCACGTCGAGCACCCAGGGGTGCGGCTTGGACGCGCCGAGCTCGTCGAGGACCAGGATCTCGGCCTCTCCGTAGGGCGTCAGCACCGACTCTTTCGAAAAGTCCGCATCGGGACGGAACGAGGTCTGGATCTTCATGAGGAGATCCGAGAAGTCGACGTACAGGCCCGTCGTCCCCTTGGTGACGACGAGCTCGGAGAGGATGGCGCACGCGAGGTGGGTCTTGCCCCGGCCCGACGGGCCCACCAGCAACAGTCCCGCTTCGACCGCCGGGTACGCGTCGACGAACTCGCGCGCCCGCGCGCGCGCGTGTGTCAGGCTCACGGTGTTGTCCGAGAAGTTCTCGAGCGTGCAGTCGCGGTAACGCTGGGGGATGCCGGCCGAGTCGAGCCGGGCGCGGGCAATGGTCGCGGCCCGGCAGACGCAGGGGTGCGCGCTCTTCTTCCCGTCGGCCGAGTCGAGGACCCAGCCCGCGCCTCCGCAGACTCCGCAAGTTCCGGTTTCGACCGCTTCGGCCACGTTCTCTCTTTCCTAATTCGTCGGCAAGCCGGCCTCGATGGCGATCCGCCGCCGGCGGGGCCCTTCGAGGTACCTCTTCAGGTCCTCGAGGCTGGACTTCCAGCCCGACTCCGCCTCGCCACGATACTGCACGTAGGCAGGGCCCTCGTCCGGAACGTCCTGGGCGATGGTCACGACGCAACCGCTCTCGCTCTCGGCGATCGTCAGCTCCATGCGAATCCCGGACAGAGGTTCCCCGGCGGCGGGCTCGTAGGAGATGTCTTCGACGACGAGCTTGCGGCCGCGCTCGAACTCCGCGATCTTGCCAAGAACCGTCGCCTCCGTCACGCCTCGCGCGTCGGTAAACCCGACCGCCCAGTTGCCGCCGGGACGCAGTCCGACGAGCGCGCCTTCGCAGAGCCACGAGAGGAGCTCGGACACGCGCGTGAACGCGTCGAAGGCGTCGGTCGCGGTGGCGTGAATGGCGACGGAGCGGACAACGGCGAGACCCACGCGCCGATTCTAACGCCTCGGTGCGGCCGTGAGGCGCCGATCTCGAGGCCGCGCTCGCGCCCGCTTTATACTGCGCGCCCATGCTGGCCCCCCTCAGAGAGGCGCTCGCGTCGGCCGTGTCGGCCGCGGCGCGCGAGAAGCTCGGCGCGGAGATCGCCGCCGAGCGGATCGTGCTCGAACGGCCGCCCCGGCTCGCGATGGGAGACTTCGCCAGCCCCGTCGCGTTCGACCTTGCGAAGACTCTGCGCAAGCCGCCGCGCGCGATCGCGGCCGAGCTCGCCGCGGCCGTGGTCCTCCCCGCGGGGGTGCGCGAAGCCAGAGTCGAAGGCGGGGGCTATCTCAATTTCTTTCTGGACCGCGGGCCCCTCGTCCGCGCTCTGCTTGCCGGAGTCGCGACGCCTGCGCCGCGCCCGGGCAAAGTGATCGTCGAGCACACCAACATCAATCCCAACAAGGCCGCCCACATCGGCCACCTGCGCAACGCCGTTCTCGGTGACGTCCTCGTCCGGGTCCTGCGCCGTCTGGGCCATGCCGTCGAGGTCCAGAACTATCTCGACGACACGGGGGTCCAGGTCGCCGACGTCGTGGCGGGCTTTCTGCATCTCGAAAAGGTGGCCACGCTCGAGGACATTCGCCGGGCCATTCGAGAGGGCCGCCTTCCCGGAGGAACGGCGAATCCCAAAGGATTCGCATACCTCTGCTGGGACCTGTACGCCGAAGTCGGCCGGACCTACGCCGCGCGGCCTGAAGCGAAGGCCTGGCAGGCCGAGGTGCTGCACGCGATCGAGGCCGGCGGCAACGAGACGGCCGCGATCGCGGCGGAAGTGGCAGAGGCCGTCTCCTCCGCCCACCTCGCGACCATGGGCCGCCTCGGAATCGCGTACGACCTCCTTCCGCGGGAGAGCGACATCCTCCACAAACACTTCTGGGCCCGGGCGTTCGAGCGTCTGAAGGGGTCCGGGGCGTTCCATCTCGAGACGACCGGCAAGCAGGCCGGCTGCTGGGTCCTCCGCCTCTCGGAGTCGCCGGAGTTCGCGGGGCTCGAGGAGCCCGACAAGATCCTCGTTCGCTCGAACGGCACGGTCACCTACACCGGCAAGGACATCGCGTACCAGCTCTGGAAGTTCGGTCTCCTCGACGCCGATTTCGACTACACGCGCTTCCGGCCGGACTGGAATTCCGGATCCGTCCGCGAGCAGGACGTTCCGGAAGCGGTGCGGGCCCATCCGCTGTGGAGGACGGCGCACAAGGACGGCGAGCCCGACGCCCCGTCGTTCGGCGGCGGGAGCCGCGTCTACAACGTGATCGACGTGCGCCAGGCCTACCTGCAGAACGTGGTCCGCGAGGGCCTTCGGGTCCTCGGCTTCACGGCCGAGGCCGACCGCTCGATCCACTTCTCCTACGAGATCGTCGCGCTCTCGCCGGCGGCCGCCCGCGAGCTCGCCGAGCGTTTTGGCGAGGAGTATCGCCTCTCGCCGGAAGACGAAAAGAAGCCGTACGTCGAGATGTCCGGCCGGAAGGGCCTGGGCGTGAAGGCCGACGACCTCGTCGAGCTCCTGCTGGAGCGGTCGCGGGCCGAGGTCGGCGCGCGGCGCAGCGGCGACGCGGACGCCGCGGCGGCGGAGATGGACGCTCGCGCCATCGCCATCGGCGCCTTGCGGTACTTTCTCCTGAAGGTCGGACGCAACAAGGTCATCGCCTTCGATTTCGACGAGGCCCTCAACTTCGAAGGCGACACCGGTCCCTACCTCCAGTATTCGCTGGTGCGCGCGGACAACATCTTCCGCAAGCTGGCCGAAAGAGGCCTCGCCGCGAACGTCGACCCGGCCGCGATTTCGGACGACGGCTGGGACGACGAGCTCTGGGCCATCGTCTTCGACGCCGCATCGACTCCGGACGTCGCCGAACGCGCGGTCGAGACGCTCGAGCTCGCCTCGCTCGCCCGCCACGCCTTCGGGCTGGCCCAGGAGTTCAACCACTTTTACCACCGGCAGCCGATCGCCCAGGAGTCGGATCCCGCGATCCGGAACCGCCGCCTCGCCGCGGCGCGTATTTTTCGAAATGAGATGTCTTCCCTGCTCGGTCTCCTGGGCATCCCGGAGCCGGGCCGGATGTGAACTCGATCCGCGAGGCTGAAGACTTTGGGATCCTTCGCTGCGCTCAGGATGACGGCAGGGAGTGAGGAGCGAATGGAAAAGGTCAACCTGCTCGAAAAGTTCGGCCTCTTCGACGAACGGTTCCACCCGAAGATCGTCGGAGATCTGAACGACCATCAGGTCAAGGTCGTCAAGGTCCTCGGCGACTTCGTGTGGCATCACCATGAGAACGAGGACGAGCTCTTCCTCGTCGTCAAGGGCCGGATGCGCATGGGCCTTCGCGACGGCGACATCGAGCTGTCCGAGGGCGAGCTCTTCATCGTTCCGAAGGGCGTCGAGCACAGGCCCTCGGCCGACGAGGAGTGCTGGATCGTCCTGATCGAGCCCGGTTCGACACTGAACACCGGCAACGTCGTCGGCGAAAAGACCGTC
Source organism: uncultured Acidobacteriota bacterium (assembly GCA_963749265.1). GTDB lineage: Bacteria > Acidobacteriota > Thermoanaerobaculia > UBA5066 > Gp7-AA6 > DAHUXD01. Next base: position 411,949 of record CAVVML010000013.1, read on the forward strand.
GTGGAGCTCGAAAGGATCTAGCCTCCGGTGGCGAACCTCTCGGCGCGGCTTGCGGATAACGTCCCCGGCGAGTTCTTCGTCGACGCCACCTGCATCGACTGCGACACCTGCCGCCGCGTCGCCCCCTCCGTCTTCGAGGAAGGCGATGGCCACTCCTTCGTCGGTGCGCAGCCACGAAGCGCCGAAGAGCGGCGCCGCGCCTTCATGGCGCTCGTGGCCTGCCCGACGTCTTCGATCGGGACTTCGCCGAAGACCGATGCCTCCGAGGGCGCGCGCGCCTTTCCCGAGCCGATCCACGACAACGTGTCGTTCTGCGGATTCACGTCGGAGAGCTCCTTCGGCGCCTGGAGCTACCTGATCGAGCGGGCCGGCCATTCCGCGGGCAACGTGCTCGTCGACTCTCCGCGCGCGGCCGGGCCGCTGCTTTCCGTGCTCGAGGCGCGCGGCGGCGTCGCGACGATGTTCCTGACGCACCGGGACGACGTCGCCGACCATGCGGCGTTTCGAAAGCGGTTCGGCTGCGAGCGCGTCCTCCACGAGGACGACGTGACCGCGTCGACCCGCGACGTGGAGCGGCGGATCGTCGGGATCGAGCCCGTCCAACTCGCGGAGGATCTGGTCGCCATTCCGACGCCCGGCCACACCCGCGGCCACGCGGTCCTGCTCTACCGCGAGCGCGATCTGTTCAGTGGAGACCACCTCGCCTGGTCCCGCCGCCGCGGACACCTCGTGGCCTTCCGGGACGCCAACTGGTATTCCTGGCCCGAGACCATCCGCTCGATGGAACGGCTCCTCGACTACTCGTTCGAATGGGTCCTGCCCGGGCACGGCGAGCGATATCGAGCCGAGTCGCCCGGAGCGATGCGCCGGGAGCTGGAACGCTGCATCGCCTGGATGAAGGAGCGCTGAGAGCCGAGCCGTTCTCTTAGGCGTCGGGGCGGAGGACGATGAGCCCCCGGTTCTCCGGTGCGACGAGAAGGAGCCGGCCCTCCCGCAACCGGCTCAGAGCCTCGCGCACCGCCGGAGTCTTCTCCGCCGGCGACAGGATGACGAGACAGCCTCCGCCGCCGGCGCCGCACGCCTTCCCCGCCCAGGCTCCCGCTTTCTCGGCGCTCGCAATCGCGAGCTCGATCCCCGGGGACGACACGACCGGGGCCAGTCGCCGCCGCGCGGCCCATTCCCGCCCGAGCGCCGCGCCCATCGCGTGAAAATCCGTCTTTTCGACCGCTTCGGCCATCTCGCGGGCGGCCTCGCGCACCTCCTCGAGGCGGGCGGCCACATCGTGATCGCCTTCGAGCCGGGCGCGGAAGATCTCCCAGTTGTTCATGCCCGAGGAGTGCGCGGCGCGCGTATCGAAGAGGGTCAGGTGCCGCAGCCACACGCCCGGGTCGACGTCGCGGCGTCGGATCGAGACGCCGCCGGGGCGGAACTCCAGGGTGTGGATCCCGCCGGAGAGCGGCGGATAGTAGTCCTGCGTGCCGGCGGGCTTTCCGAGCACCCGCGTTTCCACGTCGCGCACGAACTCCACCCGGCCGGGGCCTTCGAACCGGCGATCGACACTCGCGGCGAGCGCGGCCGCCATCGCCACGGTCAGCGCCGACGAGCCGCCGAGTCCCGAGCCGAACGGCACGTCCGAAGACAGCTCGATATCGCGCGGCTCGCGAATCCCGAAGCCCTCGAGCACGGCCCCCGCGAGCGCGCCCCGCGGATCGGCGAGCAGCTCGCGTGGCTCGGCGACGACCCGCTCATACCCCAGGTCCGGCACCGTGACGCGGAACCCCGACGCGCCCGGCCGCACGCGGCACCGCGCGCGCAGGTCGATCGCGACGTTGATCGTGCAGGAACCGGGATGAAGGACGTGGAGCGGCCAGAGGTCGAGCGTTCCGCCCGCGAGGTCAATCCGCGCGGGCGCGGTCGCCTCGAACCATTGGACATTGACCGGATTGTACGGGACGAGAGAATGTGGCTTTACCGGGAGAGACTTCCCGGAGCGACGTCCCCTCTCTCGTCGGTTGGCCCGCGCAGCGGGCCGCTAAGAGTCCGAGCTAGTACCCGACGCGGGACGCGCGGAGGAAGCCGGACTCCGGAAACGCGACGCCTTCGACAGTCACCGTCTGGCCCACCGAGGCGCTCGCGAACTCGCGGTCGGTCGTCATCAGACGCCAGCGCTCGCCGTTGTCGGCGCAGAAGCCGAGCTCGTGCACGGGCACCTCTTTGAGAGGGCAGGCGGCGTCGGCGTGCCCCGCTTCGCACTGGAGGCACACGAACGTGCCCGTCATCTGGCGCGAGACCGGCACGATCCGCGCTCCGGGCGAGCCGATGGTGACCGCGGCCAAAGACAGCGCGGCCGACCGGGGTCCCCTCTGATCGGAGACCAGGGGCAGGATCAGAAGAAGGATGGACGCCGCGATCCCGAGCGGAGCGTAGCTGGGGCGGATCGGGGCGGTCAGCCGCATGTGCAGCCGTTCCCGGAAGTCGATCGGCGCGCGGGCGTAGTCGAGCCGGGTCCGGAGGAGCTTGCCCAGCCGGCGGGCCGACTGGCCGCGCGCCGCACAGGGGCCGCAGGAGGCCAGGTGGCGCTGGAGGGCCTCGGCGTCCTGCCGCGGGATTTCGCGGTCGAGGTAGGCGTAGACGAGGAAACGGGCTTTCGAGCAGTTCATCGGGCCGAGGGGAAAAACGGCCGCCCCCGGCGCATTATTCCGGAACCTTCGGATTCCGGCCCCCAACCCCGCCGCCGGCTTCAGGCCGGCTGCGGCCACCGCCTCAGGCCGGCTGAGGTTTCGGGCGCGTCCGCATCTTGGTCGGCTCGGCCCCCCGGATGTACCCGTGCTTGCGGGCGTACTTGAGAAGGGCCTTTTCGAGCAGCTTCCGCCCGCGGTAGAGCCGGGACATGACGGTGCCGACCGGACACTCGAGGATCTCGGCGATCTCCTTGTAGGAGAAGTCCTCGAGATCCGCCAGGACGACGACCATCCGGTAGTCGTACGGCAGCGACTCCAGCGACTTCTTGACGTCGTCGTCGAGGACGCTCGAGAAGAAGTCCGTTTCCGGGTCCGAAGGCGGCTCGGAAGCGTCGCGCCGGACGATGCGCTCGAAGGAGTCTTCGATCTCGGCGAAATCGACGCTCCGGGGCTCGAGCTTCCGCTTCCGGTAGTTGTTGATGAACGTGTTCTTGAGGATCTTGAAGAGCCAGGCCTTGAGGTTCGTGCCTTCCTCGAACTTGTCGTAGTACTTGTACGCCTTGAAATACGTCTCCTGGACGAGATCCTCGGCGTCCTCCGCGCTCCGGGTCATCCGGTAGGCGGTGTTGTAGAGGGAGTCCACGAAGGGCATCATCTGGGAACTGAAATCCCACGCCGATACAGCCTTCGGGGTGCCCGTACCCTCCCCGAGGCTCGGAGCTTCCTGCACGTTTACCTTCGCCATGCTTTCTAGGAATCGCAAAATCAGTGCCCGACCGATTACAGCGGCATCCGCCGCCGACCGGACCGGGCTAACCTCCGTTCTTTCTACGGTCTAGCTCGCCCTGCCGTTTAGGATCCTCACCGAAAAATACGCCGAAAGGGCCGTCCGGGTTTCTTCCCGGGTGGTCAGCCTGTCGCCGGGAGAGGACAAAGAGCCGTCCGGGGGGCCCTTTCGAGCCCCCGGAAGCCTCAATTTCGTCCTACTTGTTGTAGATGAGGAAGCAGATCAGAAGCGCGTAGAGGACCAGGGACTCGATCAGGACCAGGCCGAGAAGGGTCATTCCGCGGATGTCCTTGGCCGCTCCCGGGTTGCGGGACATCCCCTCGGCCGCCGCCGAGGTCGCCTTCCCCTGGGCCGTGGCTCCGGCCGCCGCCGCGAGTCCCAGCAGGAACGCAGCGCCGATCACGCCCCATTTGACTCCCGCCGAGGTCCCGCCGGCCGCCGCCGCATCCTGGGCGAGCGCGGGCATGGACACCACCAGGGCCAGCGCACACAACACAAGCGTCTTCTTCAGCATCCCAAATCTCTCCTTCTTTTCACGCCTTCCGAGCTTTCACGCCGTCCGAGACGGTCTGGAACGCGCCGTCCGGCGCAATAGTTTGCGAACCCTATCATGAGCGTCGAGGCTACCGATGAGCGATGACAGCGATCAGTGCTCCTCGTGGGCGACGGCCGCGCCGACGTAGACGCCCGACAGCAGCGCGAACACGTACGCCTGCAGAAAGGCCGTGAAGATTCCGAGGGCCATCATCGGCCACGGCACCACCACGGGCACGAGGCTCGCGAAGACGTTCGTCGTCGTGTGCTCGCCGAAGATGTTCATGAAGAGCCGGAGCGAGAGCGACAGGATCCGGGCGAACGTCCCGATGATCTCGATGACGAAGAAGAGGGGCGCGATCCAGATCAGCGGCCCCATGAAGTGCTTGAGGTAGCCGCCCAGGCCGTGCTCCCGGACGCCCTCGATGTTGAAGTACAGGAACGACACGACGGCGAGGGCCACAGTCGCGGACAGCGAACCGGTCGGCGGCTGCAGGAAGAAGAAGAGCCCGAAGAGGTTGCCCATCGAGATGAAGACGAAGAGGGCGCCGATGATCGGCAGGTACTGGCGGATGTGATGCTCGCCGACCGTCTCGGCGACGAGGCCCCGCAGGAAGGACACCAGCATCTCGAGGAAGTTCTGCACGCCGCCCGGACGGGAGCGGTCGAACTTCTTCGCCGCGAGCGGGAAGAGGATCGCGATCAGTGTCATCAGGAGGAGGGCCATGATCGCTGCGTCCGGAAGCCAGGCCTCCTTCCCGTCCGGGAAGAAGAAATGGGCCATGCCGGGAGACAGCTTCTCGACCGGAGGCACTCCCAGGAGCCGGATCAACAGCGCATTGATCGGATGCCAGAGGATCGAATGATGCTCGACCAAGCTCCCCTACCTCCCCGCGTCCATCCACAGCTCCGGAACCACCGCGAGAACGACGACCGACAGGCCCGCGGCCCCGGCGACCGGATCGAAACCCTTCCATCGCCACAGAACCACCCCGAGAAGCGCAAAACTCGCGAGGGTCACCAGCAGAAGGGGAATCAGGGTTCGGAAACCTGCCTTGCCCGTGCCGGGGACCAGACGCTCGGTTGCCTTTTCGAGGACCAGGAAGCTGGAAATTACCACGGCCGCGCAAATTGTCAATGAGACGCCGGCCCGGGGCCCGAACAGGAATCCCGCGACGATCGCGGCCGCGCCGATGGCGAAGGCCCGGCGCTTCACACGGCGGATGACGGCGTCCATGTCGCTCACTTCGAGACTCGCGAGGTCAGCCGCACGAGATGGACGAACGCCGAAACGAGCCCGAGGGCGGCCCCGATCCAGGCGGGAACGCGGCCGAGGGAAAGAGCGTCCCCAAGCCACTTTCCGAGCAGGTACCCCGCCGCGGGACCGCAGAGGAAGAGCAGTCCCGCCGAGAGCGCTTCGCCGAGGAGAGCCGGGCGGGCCACGGCGGCCTGCTAGGGCTGCAGAACGCAGCTCTTGAGAACGGCGAGGAACGGCTGCGGCGCCACGCCGATGACGAGCGTGCCAACCGCGCAGATCAGGACGACCGCGTTGAGGGTATAGGAGCTCTGGAGCTTCGCGCCCGCCGCTTCGGAGAAGAACATCGCCGACGCGATCCGGAAGTAGTAGAAAAGCGAGACCGCCGACATCACGACCGCGAGGACCGCGAGCCAGGCGTAGCCGGCCTTCATCGCCGCGGTGAAGAGGTAGTACTTCCCGATGAAGCCGGCGGTGGGCGGAATCCCGGCCAGCGAGAGCAGGAACAGCAGCATCACGATTGCGGCCGGCATGTTCCGCTGCGCCAGGCCGTTGAAGTCCGAGACCGACTCGGCCGCGTAGCCCTTGGTCTCGAGCAGGATCACGAGAGTGAACGCGCCGAAGTTCATGAACGTGTACGCCAGCAGGTACACGAGGATGCCCCAGAGCCCCCACTCCGTGGAGAAGCCCAGCACTCCGAGCAGGGCGTATCCCGCGTTGGCGATCGACGAGTAGGCCAGGAGTCGCTTGACGTTGGTCTGCAGGAGCGCCGCGACGTTGCCGAGGATCATCGTCGCGGCCGCGACGAGCGCCACGACGAGCCCCCAGTCGGCGTGGAACTTGGGAAACGCGACGTAGAAGATGCGCGCCAGGATCGCGTAGGCCGCCACCTTGGGGCCGACCGAGAAGAACGCGGCCACGGGGGTGGGCGAGCCTTCGTAGACGTCGGGCGTCCAGACGTGGAAAGGGACGGCTGCGATCTTGAAGAGCAGGCCTGCCAGGATCAGGAGGATCCCGAGCATCAGCAGGTTCGAGCGTTCCGTCGTGGCGAGAAGCTTCGCGAGCTCCGGCAGGCCCATCTTCCCCGCCACTCCGTAGACGAGCGAGAGGCCGTAGAGGAGCACGCCGGAGGAGAACGCTCCGAGAATGAAGTACTTCATGGCCGCCTCGGTCGACTTGATCTCACCCTTGAAATAGCCGGCGAGGACGTACGAGGAGAGCGCCATCGTCTCGAGGGCGACGTAGATCGTGATCAGGTTGTTGCCCGAGACCATGAAGAGCATGCCGACGCCCGAGAAGAGCAGACAGGGCGTAGTACTCGCCTCCCGGATACGGGGTGCGGCCGACGAAGCGGACCGAGGCGAGGATCGCGAGCAGCAGCGACAGGAGCACGAGGCCCTTGAAAAAGAGGGCGAAGTTGTCGACGACGAAAGATCCTCCGAGGATCGGCGTCTTCCGGTCGGGCCGCGCCGCCACCCAGGTGAGCAGGGCTCCCGTGATCCCGATCGAGAGCGTCGCGACGAAACCCAGGAACTCTTCGCGAGCCTTGCCGAGAAACACCGAGATCGCGAGCATCAGCAGCCCGGCGGCCGTCAGGAACAGCTCGGGCGCGAGCAGGATCCAGTCGGAGAGCTTCGTCGTGAACGTCACGGGCGGACGGCTCCCGCCGGTGCTTCGCCCGCCCCCGGGGCCGCCGCACTGTCCTCCGCCTTCGAGGCGACGCCCGACGCCTCCTTCGAGGCGATGGCGGGCGCTTCCGTCGTCGCGCCGCCCACGATCGCGACGATCTTCTCCGAGGGCCGCCGGATGACGTCGAAGATCGGCCGCGGATACAGGCCGATCCAGAGGGCGAGGATGACGAGGGGCGCGAGCGTCAGCTGCTCGCGGAACGTGAGATCCGCGAGCTTCTCGTTCGCCGGGTTCGTGACCTCGCCGAAGAAGACGCGCTGGTAGAGCCACAGGAGGTACGCGGCGCCGAGGACGATGCCGGTCGCCGCGCAGAACGCCCACCAGAAGCTCTTCGCGAAGGCGCCCTGGAGAATCGTGAACTCGCCGATGAAGCCGTTCAGCAGCGGCAGGCCCATCGAGGAGAGGGCCATGATCAGGAAGTAGGTCGCAAACACCGGCATCGGCTTCGCGAGGCCTCCGTACTCCGAGATCATTCGCGTGTGCCGCCGCTCGTAGATCATGCCCACGAGCAGGAAGAGCGCGCCCGTCGAGATGCCGTGGTTGATCATCTGGAGGATCCCGCCCTGGACGCCGGCCATGTTGAGGGCGAAGATCCCGAGCATCACGTAGCCGAGGTGGGAGACCGAGGAGTACGCGATGAGCCGCTTCATGTCCTTCTGGACGAGCGTGACCATCGCGCCGTACACGATGCCGATGAGCGAAAGCGTCACCATGATTCCGACGACCTTCGGGTGGCGCACGGCGTCGGGAAACATCGGCAGCGAGAACCGCACGAAGCCGTACGTCCCCATCTTCAGGAGGATCGCCGCCAGGATCACCGATCCCGCCGTCGGGGCCTCGGTATGGGCGTCCGGCAGCCACGTGTGGAACGGGAACATGGGCACCTTGATCGCGAAGCCCAGGAAGAACGCGAAGAAGAGCCAGATCTGCAGATTCGCGGGCATCTGCTGCGCCACGGCCGTCATGGTCTCGATCGCGAACGTCGGCGCGTGGCCGAGCCCCTTGTAATTCAGGAAACCGGTCGTGTTGTAGAAGTAGAGCGCGATGATGCCGAGGAGCATCAGCACCGAGCCGGCCAGCGTGTAGAGGAAGAACTTGATCGCCGCGTAGAGCCGGCGCTGGCCTCCCCAGACGCCGATCAGGAAGTACATCGGCACGAGCATCACTTCCCAGAAGACGTAGAAGAGGAAGAGGTCCAGGCAGCAGAACGTCCCGATCATGAACGTCTGGAGCAGCAGGAGGAGGACGTAGTACTCCTTCTGCCGCTGCTCGATGGCCGTGAACGAGCAGACGATGGCGATCACGCCCATGAGGGTCGTCAGGAGGATCAGGACGAGCGAGATGCCGTCGATCCCGAAGTGGTAGTCGACGCCGAGCGACGGGATCCACGAAGCCTTCTCCACGAACTGGTAGCCGTCGCGCGCCCGGTCGAACGCCCACCACAGCGGGAGGGACACGACGAAGTCCAGGACCGCGATGAAGGTCGCGACGGTCTTGATCAGCCCGGCTTTTTCCCTCGGCAGGAAGAAGACGATCGCGAGCGCTCCGAAGAGCGGGATGTACGTGATCATCGACAGGATCGGGATGTGACTGAAGTCCATGCGCCTTCCTTATCCCTTCATCGAAACAATAGATAGACCGCCACGAGGCAGAACAGCCCGCCGCCCATCACGAGCGCGTAGTTCTGCACGCGGCCGGTCTGAGCCTTCCGAAACACTCCGTAGAGGGCCTGGAAGGAGTTCGCGACACCGTTCACGAGCCCGTCGACGACGTACTGATCGAAGGCCGACGCGATCCACGAAACGCCCTTCGTGATCGCGCTCGCGCCGTTCGGGATGAGGTCGACGACCGTCGCATCCACCTCCCACAGGAGGTTGCCTCCGCCCAGCGCGAGGCCGCGCACGAACACGCGGTCGTAGGCCTCGTCGACGTAGTACTTGTTGGAGACCGTCCTGTAGACGCCCGGCCACTCGGCCGCGAGCTTCGCCGGCGTGCGGCCCTCGCCCTTCACGTACCAGGTGTAGGCCAGATACATGCCGATCGCGGCGACCGCCACAGCCGCGCCCATGAGCGCGAACTCGATCGAGAGCGAGGCGTGGTGCTCTTTCTCCGAAAGCCCGACGATCGGGAGGCGGATGCTCTTGAGAAACTCTCCGATCCGGTTGCCGCCGTGCACGATCGGGATCCCGATCCAGCCGGAGACGACCGAGAGGAACGGCGAGCACGATGAGCGGCACCGTCATCGACGCCGGCGATTCGTGGATGCGCGACTCCTCCTCGGGCGTTCCGCGGAAGCGGCCCCAGAACGTCAGGCCGAGCAGGCGGAACATGTAGAACGCCGTGAGGCCCGCCGTGAAGAGGGCCACGGCGTAGAGGAGTTTCGGCATCCAGGGAATCGCCTCGAACTCGGCGTGGAAGACGGCCGCTTTGATCGCGTCCTTCGAGAAGAAGGCCGCGAGGCCCGGCACCCCGGCGATCGTGAGCGTCGCGACGAAAAAGGTCCAATACGTCTTCGGGATCTTCGCCCGGAGCCCTCCCATCCGGCGGATGTCCTGTTCGCCCGCCAGGGCATGGATGACCGAGCCGGACCCGAGGAACAGGCAGGCCTTGAAGAACGCGTGCGTGGTGACGTGGAACATGCCCTCGCTGAAGGCTCCGACGCCGCAGGCCAGGAACATGTAGCCGAGCTGCGAAACCGTGGAGTACGCGAGGACTTTCTTGATGTCGTTCTGCGCGATGCCGATGGTGGCGGCGAACAGCGCCGTGAACGCCCCGACGATCGCGACGACGATCATCGCGTGGGGCGCGAGGCGGAAGAAGACGTTGCAGCGGGCGACCATGTAGACGCCGGCCGTGACCATCGTCGCGGCGTGGATGAGCGCCGACACGGGCGTCGGGCCGGCCATGGCGTCCGGCAGCCAGACGTGGAGCGGGAACTGCGCCGACTTTCCGCAGGCGCCGACGAAGAGCAGCAGGCAGACGACCGTCATGTACGGCGCGTAGGCCGCCGGGATTGCCGCGCCGCCGCGGCGAACACCGTCGGCGAAATCGAGCGTGCCGAAGAGCGACATGACCGCGAAGATGCCGAGGATGAAGCCGAAGTCGCCGATCCGGTTGACGACGAAGGCCTTCTTGCCCGCGTCTCCCGCGAATTTCTTCTCGTAGTAGTAGCCGATCAGCAGATACGAGCAGAGCCCCACGCCCTCCCACCCGACGAAGAGCATCAGGAAGTTCGCGCCCAGGACCAGGACGAGCATCGCGAACATGAAGAGGTTCAGGTAGGCGAAGTAGCGGCCGTAGCCCTCCTCGTGGCCCATGTACCCGACCGAGTACACGTGGATGAGGAATCCGACGAAGGTCACGAAGGCGAGCATGAGCGCCGAGAGCGCGTCGAGGCGGAATGCCACGTCGACGACCCATTCCCGCGCCGGGCCCGGGATCTCCCCGAGCGCCTGGTTCACGCCGAGCGGGATCCAGCGGTACAGGACGCGCGTCACCGACTCGCCGTGAGCGAACGCCTTCAGCCCGACGTCGAAAATGGCCCCGAACGCCAGGAGGCAGGCGATCCCGACGGTGCCGACGCCGACCGCCGTGTGGAGGCCCTTGAACGGGATGACGGCGTGGGCTTCCCGTGGCCGTGTCCCGTCGGAGGGTGGCTGCCGGCGACGGGCGGCACCGCATGGGCCTCCCCGTGGCCGTCCTCCTCGGCGATGCCCGTGGCCGTGCCCGGGGGCGTTCTTCGTCCGGTGCGACAGGAGGTACACCAGGCCGTTGATCAGGAAGCCGGCCAGCGGCACCAGGGGAATGAGCCAGATGAGCTGTCGCACCGTCGCCCCTCAGCCCCGCATCGTGTCGGCTTCTTCGACGTTCAGCGTCTTGCGCTGGCGGAAGAGCGAGATCGTGAGCGCCAGGCCGATCGCCGCCTCGCCGGCCGCGATCGTGATCACGAAGACGGAGAAGACCTGGCCGGTCAAATCCGAGAGGCGCCGCGAGAAGGCGATCAGGTTGAGATTGACCGCGTTCAGCATGAGCTCGATCGACATCAGGATCGTCAGGAAGTTGCGCCGCGCGAGCACGCCGAAGAAGCCGATCGAAAAGAGCAGCAGCGAGACGATCATGTAGTGGTTGATCGTGATGGTCAGGGTCAGTCCATCTTCTCGAGCGAGCGCTTCCCCAGAACGACCGCGCCGATCATCGCGACGAGCAGGAAGACCGAGGCGATCTCGAAGGGCAGCAGGTAGTCGCGGAAGAGCGACCAGGCCACCGCCTCGGTGTTGCCGGCGAGCTTGCCGCGGACGGTCTGGAAGGCGGCCGGGTTGGCCGGCACGTCGGGAAGCTTGTCCGTCCAGAGCACGTAGATGAACGGGAGAAGCAGGATCGGGAAGAGCAGGAGCGCCAGGTCCCACTGGTGCTGGAAAGTCTTGTCCGTCCGGACGGTCGCGCGGGTTCACGAGCATGACGACGAAGAGGAAGAGCACCATGATGCCGCCGGCGTACACCAGCATCTGGACGGCTCCGACGAACTCGGCCTGCTGGAGGATGAAGATGCAGGCCACGAGCACGAAGGAGAGCAGCAGGTAGAGCGCGGAGTGGACCGGGTTCTTCGCGACGACGACCGCGATGGCCGCCGCCAGGGCGAGCCCGGCGAAGACGACGAAGAGCCAGCCGGCCGTACCCGTCAGGAGCGCGCCGGCCACCGCCCTACCCTCGCTCCACGACGGTGAACGGCTTGACGTTGGGCGCTTCGCGCCAGTCCGTGAGCTTGCGGATGTCGAGGTACAGCGAATCGTTGCGGTCGTAGGCCGCCATCTCGTAGGTCTTCGTCGTCAGCCAGATCGACTTCGGCACCGTGGGGCAGGCCTCCTCGCAGAGCTGGCAGAACATGCAGCGCTTGAGGTCCACGTCGAACCGGTCGAGAACCTTCTCGTTCTTGCCGGCCTCGTTCTTCTCGTTGTGCCAGTCGATGTAGATGATGTTGATCGGGCACTCGATCGCGCAGAGCGTGCACTTGATGCAGCGCTCCTCGTCGAGGCGGAACATCCCGCGGAAGCGGTCCGACGGGAGTTTCTTCTGCTCGGGATACTCGATCGTGACCTTCTTCTTGAAGAGGTGGCGACCGGTCACGGAGAGTCCGTCAAAGAGATCCAGCAGCGTCAGCTTGTCGAGCCACTTCTTCAGCGCCACGGCCTCGCCTTTCTAACCTTCCACCGTCCGCGGCACGGCCGCGAGACGGTCGCGCTTCGCGAGCTTCTGCCGGAGCTTCGCGAGCAGATACATGACGACGAAGAGGCCGCCGAAGATCCAGGACAGCCAGACCATGCCGGTCGTCCGGCCCGGGAAGAGCAGGATCGCGAAGGCGACCAGCAGGATGTTCGCGAGCGCGATCGGGATGAGCCACTTCCAGCCCAGCGCCATGAGTTGATCGAAGCGGTACCGCGGGAAGGTCGAGCGGAACCAGATGTACGCGAAGATGAAGCCCGACACCTTCAGGAGGAACCAGACCGCTCCGGGGACCAGACCCAGGAAATCGAGCGGCGGGACGTTCGGGAAGGGCGGCAGCCATCCGCCGAAGAAGACCGTCACGGCGACGCAGGAAATGATGATCATCGCCGTGTACTCGCCCAGGAAGAAGAAGGCGAACTTGACGCCGGAGTACTCCGTGTTGAAGCCCGAGACGAGCTCGGACTCCGCCTCCGGAAGGTCGAACGGGTTGCGGTTGGTTTCCGCGACCCCCGCGGTGAAGTAGATGAAGAAGGCGACCATCCCCGGGAAGAAGAACCAGAGGTGCGTGACCTCCTGGCGCCGCACGATCTCGACCAGCGACAGCGACCGCGACATCAGGAGGACGGAGACGAGCGCCAGGCCCATCGGCACCTCGTACGACACGAGCTGCGCCGCGGACCGGAGGCCCCCGAGGAGGGAGTACTTGTTGTTGGAGGACCAGCCGCCCAGGATGATCCCGTAGACGCCGATCGACGTGATGGCGAGCAGGAAGAGGAGGCCGATGTTGATGTCGGCCACCCAGAGCGGGATCATGGCCTTCCCGATCCGCACCGGCGGCCCGAACGGGATGACCGCGAGGGCGGTCAGGGCCGGGATGACGGCCAGGACCGGCGCCAGGAAGTGCACGGCCTTCTCCGCCTTCGCCGGCGTGATGTCTTCCTTGGTCACGAGCTTCACGAGGTCGGCCAGGCCCTGCAGGACGCCCTGCGGTCCGACCCGGTTGGGCCCCAGGCGCGCCTGCATGAAGCCCATGATCCGGCGCTCGGCGAGGACGATGACGAACCCCACGATCGCCGGCACCGTCGCGACGAGCAGGACGACCTTGACGTAGGTCCAGAAGACACGGCGGAGGCGCCAGAGAGCGGTCACCGGTCCACCTCTCCAAGGACAATATCGATCGTGCCGATCAAAGCGACGAGGTCCGAGACCAGATGGCCCTTCGCGAGCCGCGGCAGGGCCTGGAGGTTGATGAAGGACGGCGGGCGGACGTGCATCCGGTACGGCTTGTTGGTCCCGTTCGAGACGCAATAGAAGCCGATCTCGCCCTTGGGCGACTCGATCGAGGCGTAGACCTCCTCGGCGACCGGCTTGATCACGCGCGGAACCTTACCCCGGATCTCTCCGGGCTCGAGCTTCGCCAGGCACTGCTGGATGATGCGCACGCACTGTCGCATCTCCTGCACGCGCACGATGTAGCGGTCGTACGTGTCTCCACCCTGCCGTGTCGGCACCACGAAGTCGAGCTCCTCGTAGCACTCGTAGGGCCTGGCGCGGCGCAGGTCCCACTCGACGCCCGACGCCCGCAGGATCGGCCCCGTCAGGCCCCACTCGATGCATTCCTCGGCCGAGATCACGCCCACGCCGACGGTCCGCTTCTTCCAGATGCGGTTGTCCGTGAGGAGCTGCTCGTAGTCGTCGATCCGCGCCGGGACGTCGGCGATGAACTCGGCCAGCCGCTCCGTCCAGCCGGGTGTCAGGTCGAAGGGCAGGCCGCCGATCCGCATGCAGTTGAGGGTCAGCCGCGCGCCGCAGTACTCCTCGAAAAAGTCCAGGATCTGCTCGCGCTCGCGGAAGGCGTACCAGAAAGGCGTCACCGCGCCCAGATCGATGCCCGAGGTCCCGAGCCAGACCAGGTGCGACGAGAGGCGCTGGAGCTCGTCGAGGATGACGCGGATCAATTGCGCGCGCCGCGGGACCTCGACCTGCAGGAGCGTCTCGATGGCGATGCAGAAGGCATGGTTGCTCGTCGCGGCCGCGACGTAGTCCATGCGGTCCGTGTGCGGGATCCCCATCGGGTACGTCTCGGTCTCGAAGAGCTTCTCGGTGCCGCGGTGGAGAAAGCCCATGTCGGGCTTGGCTTCGAGGATCTTTTCGCCGTCGACCTTGAGCACGACCCGGAGCACGCCGTGCGTCGAAGGGTGCTGGGGCCCGAAGTTGAGCTCCATCTCCTGGACGTCGAAGAGGGTGTGGGCCTCCGGCGCGCCCGGCCGCGGATTCCCCGGGGGCGCCCTTCGCCCGCTCGGCGAAGTCGGCGGCCTCGTCCTTCTCGGCCTGGGAGATCTTGTCGTCGGTCATGCGGTCATCTCAGGAAACCATCTTGCGGTTGGGATCGTCCTTCGGCGGCCCGCCGCCCTCCGGCCACTCCTCGGGATAGACGGCCGCGCCCGTGTCGATCCCTTCGAGGGGGAAATCCTTGCGAAGCGGATACCCGTGGAAGCCCTCCCAGGTCAGGATCCGACGCATGTCCGGATGTCCGGAGAAGCGGATCCCGAACATGTCGTAGGTCTCGCGCTCGCACCAGTTGGCGGCGAGAAACACGGTCGCGATCGTCGGGACGTCCTCCCCTTCCCCCACCCCGCACTTCACGCGGATCCGGTCGTTCTTGGAGAAGGAATAGAAGTGATAGACGACGTCGAAGCGCGGCTGGCGGTCGCGCCAGTCCACGGCCGTGACGTCCACGCAGTATTTGAAGTCCTCGGCGTCCTTGAGGTGCCGGGCGACGCGGGCGATCTGCTCGCGTTTCACGACGACCGTGACCTGGCCGACGAACTGCTTGGCGGACTGGACCGTGTCCGGCAGCGCCGCCCGGATCGACCGCACCCACGGATGCTCGGAAGCGTCGACGGCTTCGAGCTTCGGGCTTGGGGGCCTCCTTGGGCTTCTCGGCTTTTTCCGGCGTTCCAGCGGCGGGTGGCGTCTCCTCTCCCGCCAATCAGGACGCCTTCCGGATGACCTTCATCCGGTCGATCTTCTTCTGGAGGGCCATGATCCCGTAGATCAGGGCCTCGGGGCGCGGCGGGCAGCCCGGCACGTACACGTCGACGGGAACGATCCGGTCCACGCCCTGCGTCACGGCGTAGGTCCGGTACGGGCCGCCGCAGGTCGCGCAGGAGCCCATCGCGATGACCCACTTGGGCTCCGGCATCTGGTCGTAGAGGCGCTTGACGATCGGGGCCATCTTCTCGACGACCGTGCCGGCCACGATCATCAGGTCCGACTGGCGCGGCGTGCCCCGGAAGACCTCGGCGCCGAAGCGCGACAGGTCGTGGCGCGCGTCCATGACCGCCATCATCTCGATGGCGCAGCAGGCCAGGCCGAACTGCATCGGCCAGATCGAGGAGCGGCGGGCCCAGTTGATGACCGAGTCCACCGTCGTCGTGACGATGTTCTCCTCGAAGCGGTTATCGATCAATCCCATGCGTTTTCCGTCCGTCCGCCGGAGGCGTCTATGCCCAGTCCAGGGCCTTGCGCTTCCAGCAATAGAAGTACCCGACCACGAGGATCGCCAGGAAAATCACCATCTCGATCAGACCGAACAGGCCCAGCCGGTTGAACATGATCGCCCACGGGAAGAGGAAGACCGTCTCGACGTCGAAAACGACGAAGAGGACCGCGATCAGGAAGTAGCGCACCGAGAAGCGGGTGTCGAAGGCTTCCGTCGAGGGCTCGATGCCGCACTCGTACGGCTCGAGCTTCGCCGGATTGGGTCGACGCCGCTGCACCGCCCGCGCGACGAGGATCGTCCCGAGCGGCAGCGCCGCGGCGAGCACCGCGAATATCAGGATGGGGAAGTAGTGACCCACCGGTGCGGCATTCTATCGGACGGGCACGGCGAATCCAAACGGGGACAGCGGCGACGTCAGAGCGTCGTGGTGCCGGTCGACACGCCCCGGGATTGCACGAGCACCGAAATCTCCTCGCCCATCCCTCCGGGATCGACGAGCCGGAAGATGCGCCACTTCTCGGCGTCGTTGCGCGCGAAGTCGAAGATGCCGACTTCCGTGAGGAACGACCCCTGGCGCGCGAGATGATCCGTGTGGAGTCCCTCCGACTCCCCCGCGGCAAGGAGCACGTCCCAGTTGACGTGCGCCGTGATGTCCTGCGAGCCCGGGGATTCGAGAGGATCGCCGCCGCGCCGGCCTCCGACGTGCACCGCGAGCGTGCCTTCGGGACGCGCGAAGGGATGGTAGAGGATCCGCGCGGGGTGGCCGTAGTCGAACGCGACGAGCCATCCGCGCGCGAGGGCCCGCGCGAGGCGGCGCTGGAGATCGGCGAGGGCCGGCGAAACCTCGCCTTTCTGTCCGGGCTCGAGGACGACACCCTGCGCCTCGAGATGCCGGCGAAGCTCCTCTCCCGCCGGCGCCGGGACCCACACGAAGCGGCCGTCCTGGACGCCGACGCGCAGCTCCAGCAAGCCGTCCGTCCGAGCCCATGACGCGGGCCACCGGAAGCGCGTCGAAGAGCTCGTTCGAGAAGATCCACCCCGAGACGGATCCGAGCTCGGAGCTCCTCCGCGTTCGAAAGAATCCGCGGCGCCGGGGTGATGTCTCTGGATGCGAGAGCTCGTCGGCCGGCCGCCGAGGCTTCGACGGCCGTCACGCGGAGGCGCGCGTGAACGTCGGGCGCGAGGGCGGCGAGCGCCTGCGTGAAGTCCTCGAGGAAAATGCCCTCTCCGGCGCCGACCTCGACGAAGTCGACCGCGCCCGTGACTTTTTCGGCGTCGAGCGCGAAGACGCGGGCCAGCGCGGCCGCGAAGGCCGGCGAGACGTGGGGCGAAGTCAGAAAGTCGCCGGGCTCGCCGATCGACGCGCCGCGCGTGTAGTAGCCGCCTTCGGGGTCGTACAGAGCCGCGGCCATGAAGTCGGCGAAGGAGATCGGACCTTCACGCGCGATCCGATCGGAGAGACGTTCCGGCAGCGAGGACACGTGGCGCGGATTATAGTTTCGTGCGTGCGCAGCCGCAGTCCGCGATTCGGCGCCTTCGCGGCCGCGCTTCTGCTCCTGATGTCCTGCTCGTCGCGCCGCGACGGAGCACTCCCGACGTTCGAGGACTATTCGGACGGCACGTCCGTGTTCGCCGAGCGGCTCCTGGCGGGCTGGAAGGCGGGCGACGTCCCGGCGGAGCTGTTCGCCCCTTCGCTCGACTGGAGCGGCCCGCTTCCGGGGGAGGGCCTCGTGCCCGTGTCGTCGCGCCCTCCCCTCTCGATCGCGATCTACCGGGCTGGCGCTCCCCCGCCTTCCGTTTCGGGGCAAGCTGAAGCCGAAGCCGAAGCCTTGCGTCGTAGTCTCGCCGCCCTGCGCGAGCCCTTTGCGTCGCTCGGACGTACCGAGGCGACGATCTTCCAGTTTCGCAAGCGCGGCGAGAAGCGCGAGCTCCTTCTGGGGCTCTTTCTGAGCGGGACCGACCGCAGCGGCGGCCTTCGCCAGACGGGCGGGAAGATCCGGATGACCCTGGCCCCGGCCGGCACGCGCGGCGGGCGCCTGGCGAATGGAGGCCGGCCGCGCTCGAGAGCTGGCTCGCCGCCTCGACGCCCGAGCCCTCTCTTCGAGAACGTCGCCGATCGGGCGGGCCTGGCGCGGCCGCATCACGCCTTCCTGCCGAACGCCGCGAAGAACATCCCCATCCCGGGCGAGCACATGCCGCCGGGCGCGGCCGTCCTCGACTTCGATCGGGATGGGCGACAGGACCTCTTCGTCCCGAGCGGCGACGGCAACCGGCTCTACCGGAACCGGGGCGACGGGACCTTCGAGGACGTCGCGCAGGCGGCCGGCGTCGCGGGCCAGGAGGGCGAGGGCGCGGGAGCGCTGGCCTTCGACTACGACAACGACGGGGACTCGGACATCTACGAGACCTATCTCCTGCGCCCGAACCTCCTCTACCGGAATCGGGGCGACGGCACGTTCGAGGAGGTGGGCGCGTCCGCGGGCGTGGACCTCAACGACTACTCGACCTCGTCCGCCGCGCTCGACTACGACCGGGACGGCGACGCCGACCTCTACGTCCTGGTGTACGGGCGTCCCGACTACGGGCCCACGCTCGCAGGCCGACAACGCCCCGCCCAACCACCTGTACCGCAACGAAGGGAACGGGAAGTTCACCGACGTCTCGAAGGCGACGCACACCGACGACACCCGCTGGGGCCTGGCGCTGCAGTCCGCGGATCTCGACGGGGATCTCTGGCCCGACATCTACGTCGCCAACGACTTCGGCGACCACACCTACCTCCACAATCGCGGCGACGGCACGTTCGAGAACGCCGCGAAGAAGGCCGGCGTCCTCGACCCGGCCTTCGGCATGGGCGTGACCGTCGACGACTACGACGGCGACGGCCGGCTCGACTTCTTCGTGTCGAACTACTCGTTCCCCCTCAACTGGTTCCTGAGCGACCCGCGCTACCCCATGCCGCCCTTCCCCTACTCTCTCGGCCGGCCGCTCGTGTGGCGGAGGCTGACGAAGCTCTCGCGCGGCTCGTCTCTCTTTCGCAATCTCGGACGGCGACCGCTTCACCGACATGTCCGAGGAGGCCGACGTCTGGGACACGTCGTGGTCCTGGGGCTGCGTCTTCGTCGACGCGGACCTCGACGGCCGGGCCGACCTCTTCGTCGTCAACGGCATGGTCACGGGCAAGAACGAGGCCGAGCGCGAGATCGACTTCTGGAATCTCATGTCGGTCGAGTTCCGGAACTTCGAAAAGGGCATCCCGATCGCCGAGTTCGGCGACGACTCGCTCTGGGGCCGGCTGCCCAAGCGTTTCTATCGGAACCGCGACGGCCGACACTTCGACGAGCTCGCCGCGGCCACCGGCCTCGAGTCGATCGGCAACCAGCGGGGCCTCGTCGTGCTCGACGCCGACGGCGACGGCGACTCCGGACCTCTTCGCGTCGGGCTTTCTGCAGCCGAACGCCCTCTGGATCAACCGGAACCCGTCGCGCGCGAAAACTCTCGTCGTCTCGCTCGAAGGCGACCCGACCGCGCCCGGGCCCCATCGCTCCACCCGCGAGGCGCTCGGGGCGACGGTGACCGTCGAAGCCGCAGGGCTCTCGCGCACCCAGGTCGTCTCCGCGGGCTATTCGTTCCTGTCGTCCGGTCCGCGCGAGCTCTACTTCGGCCTCGGCGACGCCGAAAAAGCGGACCGCGTCACGATCCGCTGGCCCTCCGGCCGCGTCACGGAGCGCCGCGACGTCCCGGCCGGAAGGCTCGCGATCCGCGAATCACCCTGAACCGGTTCACTCCTTGTCGCTCGGATCGTTGAAGAGGCTCGTCAGGCGGATGCTGCCGTGGCCCGCCTGCGGAAAGCTCGGCTGCGTCCGGTCGCCGGGATCCAGGTTCGACGCCGTGTCGTCCGGCGGGAAGAGCACGAGCGTGCGCAGGAAGTCGATGAGCTCCTGCTGCTCCTGATCGCTGCGCGCGGCGAAGGCATCGCGCTCCTTCTGCGCCTCTCCCCCGTGCCTCAGGATGGCCTCGAAGAGGTTGACGCTGCGGCCGTCGTGGCCGAACGCGATCTTGCTTCCGACGCCCCAGAGCGGCCGCGTCAGGAATTCCTTCTGCGTCGTCCCGTCCCAGTTGCGCTCGTGAAACGCCGGCCCGAGGTCGTGGCGCTTGAAGTCCGTGAAGATGTTCCGCACGACGAACGGCTGCCGGATCGCCCGCTTGACCGGCGGAAAGCCGGTGGCGTCGGCGACGGACTCGAAGAGCGGCGTCGCCGTGGCGAAGAGTCCGTTCAGGATTCCCCGCTCCGGGTCGTAGACGGTCTCGACGTCCGCCACGCGGCGATCCTTCTCGATCGTGAACTCCGGGACGTGACACGAGGCGCAGCCGATTTGCCGGAACGTCTGCAGGCCCCGGCGCGTCGCCTCGGTCTGCTTGTAGGTCGCGGGCTTGAAGTAATTGAGGAGGTAGAACTCGAGGTAATCGACGATCGCCGTCGGCAGCTCGCTCCCCGAGACGTTTCCGTCGATGTCGCGGTAGGGATTGGCCACGGGCGGGGCCTCGATCCGGTCGGCCCGGCCGTCCAGGAGCATTCCCGCGGGCGTCGTGATCCGCGCCCCCGTGCTCGCCGCCGCGGTGTCCGGATCCGCGATCTCGAGCCCCATCTCCGCGCGAAGCGCGCCCACGACGAACTCGCGGATCGAGATCGTGCCGCCGTGCGCGAAGAACGGGCGGATGCGGAGATCCGCGTCCACGCCTTCGATCTCCGACTCGTCGAAGCTGCCGTCGGGCCGGGCCGTGATCGCTCCGAAAGACACGCCCTTCGCGACGAGCGGACGCGTGACCGCCGCGCCCGTGCGTCGAGCTTCGGCGCGCGCCTGGTCCCGCGCGACCCGGAGGCTACGCGTCATCTCGTCGGCGAGCATTTCCTTGAGGCCCAGGCCGAACAGGTGGATGGCATCCCGGCTGTCGGGACGCGTGACGACGTCGCCACCCGCGCCCGCCGACCCGCGCGGCCGGCCGTGACAGCTCGCGCAGCTGTCCGACAGACCCGCGCCGATCGTGAAGGTCGTGTTGATGTCGCCCAGCCCGTCGTCCACGCCGGGGCCCTGCAGCTGCAGGCGCGTGAACTTGCGTTGAAAGATCTGGCGGCCGCGCCGGATGGCACGGAACGGGTCGCGGCTGATCAGGAACGAGGCGGAATCCGGGGTGTTCCAGTCGCCCCGCCCCGCCCCGATCTGCTCCGCCAGCGACTTGGCGATGCCGTCGTTGGCCGCGTTGGGCGCCTGGGTCCGGTCGATCATCTGGGCCCGGGCGGCCGGCATCAGGCCGGACGCAAGATAGAGAAGCACCGTCACGACACCGCGCAACCAACACTTTGTGCCCATGGTTTCCTGGCTCCTACATGAGAGAGCGGAAACCGGGCCCGAAAGACGACACCGCCCAAAGCCCGGGCGGTGTCGCCTGGAGAGGACTCAGTACAGCCAGCTCAGGCCGAGCGCCTTGGCGAGGAAAACCGCCATCTGCCCGCGCGTCAACGGAGCGTCCGGACAGAACTGATCGTTTCCACAGCCGGCCGTGATTCCGGAAGCCGCAAGCGCCTGGATGAACTGGAACTGGGGATGGCCATCCGGGACGTCGTTGAACGTCTGCGGCATCGGAGGACTGACCTGAAGCCGGTAGATGATCCGGACGGCTCGAAGGGCGACGGCCGGATCGCCGACCGGCAAGCTGACTTCCACGGCGTAGCTGTTGGAGAGGTTGTACACGGTGTGGGCGACGGCCCCATTCGGGTAAGCGCATCCCTCGACGCCTTGCTCGGTGCTGGCAATCCCGATCACCTGGGAGGGCCCCTCCGGATCTTCCGTGTAGTAGAGCGCCGCGGTGATGTCGTTGACCGGGCTGTCATCGCAGGCCGCCAACTCGATCTGGTCGATCGCGGCGCCGGGGGGCAGGTGAACTGCGGCCTCCAGATAGCCACCCGGGAAAGGCGCAGTCGAGCTGACGACGTACTTCAGGTACGAGCCCGCGGCCGTCGGTCCCGTAATGATCCGGTCATCCAGCGGGTGGAAATCCCATGCAGAGAGGGTGAGGACAATCGGGTTCTGAGTGCCCCAGCTCGGCTCGGCCGGTGCCGCTGCCCGGCGCTGCTGACCTTGTGGCTCGTTCGCTCGAAGAGCCGAAGCGCTCGGCCATTGAGCCGTCGCGGAGACCGCCGTCAGGACCGCGACGGCGGAGATGCAAAGAGGCCGGAACCAGTTCATGACAACCTCCCCAAGATCGCGGTTTCCCGACTCACCACGGCCAGTGCAGGCCGAGCGCTTTGGCCAGGAACACCGCCATCTGACCGCGCGTCAAAGGAGCGTTGGGGCAGAAGTTCTCTTCGCTGCATCCGGCGGTGATGTTCGACTCCCGGAGCGCTTCGATCCACTGGAAGAAGGGGTGATCCGTCGGAACGTCTGCGAAGCTCGGGCTCGAAGGAGGCGGGCTGACCTCGCGGTACCAAATGACGCGTACGCCACCGAGCGCGAGGCGGCCCTCGCCGGTCTCCGTCATGTCAACCCGGAGCCGGTGGACGATGCCGTCCTCGAAACCGTCGCCGTCGACGTCCGCGAAATTGCGAAACGTGTACGGAGCACCTCCGCTGCAGGTACCGCTGTAGCCGGTGTCGATATCGTTTTCGACCGGACCCAATACCGGGAGGACTCCGGGAGTGGTCAGGGATCCGTACGCCAGCTTGACCACGTCCAGGTACAGGCTCACTTTCCCGTCGGGAGCGGTGTCGTAGAAATACGAGCAGATCGAGAGGATCTTCGCTCCGCTGGGTAGCTGCAACGGCGCCACGAAGACGCCCAGCAAGCTCTCGTCGGTGTAAGACAGGTACCCGTCCGCGGACCAGTCGATCTCGAAGCCTGAGCTGTTGTTCAGATGGTGGAACGCCGCGGCCCCGATATTCAGCTCCTGGATACCCGGGCCGAACGCGTCGGCGACGGCCGGGGCTGCCGCTCCCATTCTCCGGGGCTGCCCCACGGCCACGGCGGACACCCACACCCCGGCCGCCAGCAGGGCACTCACCTTTTGGATCGTCGACATGGTCGTCCTCCCTGCTCAGAAAGCGCGGTCGGAGGGAGAAAGGCGACACGGATGCATGCGGGATGACTTCAGTTTGGCCAGTGCAGGCCGAGAGCCTTGACAAGGAACACCGCCATCTGCCGCCGCGTCAGGTTCGCATCGGGGCAGTAGTTGCCGCCGGCGCATCCGGCCGTGATGCCGGAGGCCGCCAGGGCTTCGATGAATGGAAAGGCGGAATCGCTCACCGGCACGTCCCCGAACGTCGGCGTCGCCGGCGCCGGGCTGACCTGCCGGCGCCAGATGATCTTCACGCCGCCGATGCCGTTGGCCGGCGGAACGATCGCGGATAACCCGCCCCGCCTGAAAGAGCGTCATTCGCCCAATGAACCCGCCATCAATGCACCGGGCCGGCGCGAGGCCGGCCCGGTGCATCGGCAGCGATGGCCTTAGTTCGGCCAGTGCAGACCCAGCGCCTTGGATAGA
The DNA here is from genome assembly GCA_963749265.1 of uncultured Acidobacteriota bacterium. GTDB lineage: Bacteria > Acidobacteriota > Thermoanaerobaculia > UBA5066 > Gp7-AA6 > DAHUXD01. The sequence continues at coordinate 435,162 of CAVVML010000013.1, forward strand.
AAGACGGCCATCTGGCCGCGCGTCAGGGGAGCGTCGGGGCAGTAGTTCGCGCCGGAGCCACAACCCCCCGTGATCCCCGACTTCGCGAGCGCCTCGATGAACTGGTAGAAGGGGTGAGACGTCGGTACGTCGCCGAAGCTCGGCGTCGCCGGCGGTTCGGACACGGTCCTTCGCCACCAGACCTCGACGTAACCGAAGTTCGTCTGGGCGCCGTCCGCGGCCGCGCGCTCGACGTCGAGGATGAACGCGCGGTCCTTGTGGTCCGGGACCAGAATCCCGAGCGGCCCTCCGAAGTCCGTGACGAACCCCTCATGCGCGGGAAACGTGAGCGCGACGAGCTGTGCCGATCCGCCGAGATGGTCTCGGAAATGGAGCGTCATACCGAGGGACCCCTCGATATTCGTCTGGTTGTTGACACCGATGAAATCGATGATCGCGCCTGCCGGGATGTCGAGCGTGGTGTACGTGTGGTCCGGTTCCGGACAGTTGTCGCAGTAGCAGATGTCAGACAGCGTCGCCGGATCGGTGAAGTAGCAGCGCGACGAGCGGAACTGAGTGCCCGAGAGGACCGTGATCGTGTAGTCCTGAACCCCGAACGCCCGCGGATCGACGGAGCCGTCCACGAGCTGCTTGGGGAGCGACGCCACCGGCACCGGTGTCTCGAGGCTCGTCGGACGCCGGCTCGTCCAACCACTTTGCTCGGGAGACGCTTTAGCAGCCGCGGCGATCCCGAGACAAGCCGCAAGGATTCCCCACCTAATGCTCTTAGACATGTCGTTCCTCCCTCTGGATCGGAAAGCGCAATTTGCCGCCGAAAGACGACAAGCCGGTCACGGTGGTTTCTAGTTCGGCCAGTGCAGCCGAGCGCCTTGGCCAGGAGGGTCGCCATCTGGCTGCGCGTGAGCGGCGCCTCGGGGCACCCTTCCAATCCCGACCCGAGGAAAGTGCTAGGCTCCGCCCACCAGGACTCCGCGAACCCGTGGCGCCCACGATCTCCGTTCTCATCGCCTCCACCGAGTCGGGTGACCGGTCCGCGGCGGATGCCCTCTTCACGGCCCTCTATGGCGAGCTGCACCGGCTTGCCGAGCATCAGCTCGCGCGGCGAGGGTCGGACCTAACGCTCGGTGTCACCACCCTGCTGCACGAGGCCTACCTCGACATGGCGCAGCGAGAGGGCTCCGTGTTTCCGGACAAGGGGCGGTTCATGGCCTACGCGGCGCGGGTGATGCGCTCCCTCATCCTCGACTACGTTCGGGACCATCGCGCGCAGAAGCGCGGCGGGGAGTTTCAGATCACGACCCTCGATGAAGAGAAGGCTCCGGCCGCCTCCGGCGCGACGGACCTCGAGGGCGTGGGCGCGGCGATGGAGAAGCTGACCGGGCTGGATCCGACGCTGGCGGAGGTCGTGGACCTGAAGTTCTTCTGCGGCTTCTCGCTCGCTGAGATCGCCGCCATGCGAGGCGTCTCCGAGCGGACGATGCAGCGGAGATGGGAGAAGGCGCGGATCTACCTTCGGGGCGAGCTCCGGGACGCGAGCCCGGAGAGCCTGGCTTGAAAGACGAGCGCTGGCGGGACCTGGAGCCGCATCTGGACCGGCTCCTGGATCTCTCCGCGTCCGAGCGGGCCGCCGAGCTCGCGCGACTGCGAGCGGAGGATCCCGCAGCTCGCCGAGGGTCTCGACGGGCTCCTGGCGCTGCACGACGACGTCGCCCGCGAGAAATTCCTCGAAGACGCACCCGAGGCGCCTCCTCGAAACGCCTCGCTCGCCGGCCAGGCGGTCGGCGGGTACACGCTGATCGAGCCCATCGGCCAGGGCGGCATGGGCAGCGTCTGGCTGGCGCAGCGCAGCGACGGCCGCTTCGAAGGGCGAGTCGCGGTCAAGCTTCTCAACGCGAGCCTCGTCGGCCGCGCCGGCGGGGAGCGTTTTCGGCGGGAGGGCTCGATCCTCGCCCGGCTCGTGCATCCCCATATCGCGCGGCTGCTCGACGCCGGAGTGTCCGCGTGGGGACAGCCGTACCTCGTGCTCGAGCACGTTGACGGCCTGCAGATCGACCGCTACTGCGACGACCGCAGGCTCGACGTTCCGGCCCGCCTACGGCTGTTTCTCGATGTCGCGGGAGCCGTCTCGCTGGCGCACGCGAATCTCGTCGTCCATCGCGACATCAAGCCCTCCAACGTGCTCGTGGGAAAGGACGGCCAGGTCCGACTCCTCGACTTCGGCATCGCCAAGCTTCTCGAAGAAGGGGACGAGGCCGGCCTCGAGACCGCCCTGACCCGGGAGGGCGGCCGGGCGTTCACGCCGGAGTTCGCCGCGCCCGAACAGCTCACGGGGGGCGTCGTCACGACCGCCACCGACGTCCATGCTCTCGGGACGCTCCTCTATCTCCTCCTCGCCGGCGCGCATCCGGCCGGCACTGCGCGTTCGAATCCCGCGCAGCTGTTGAAGGCGATCGTGGACACGGAGCCCCGGCGGCCGTCCGAAGCCGCCACGGCGGCCGACGCCGCCGCCCGCGCGACGAGCGTCGAGGGTTTACGCCGCGAGCTTCGCGGCGATCTGGACACGATCGTCGCGAAGGCTCTCAAGAAGGTCGCCGCCGAGCGTTACCCGTCCGTCGACGCGATGGCCGCCGACGTCCGGCGCTTCCTGGCCCACGAGCCGATCGGAGCCCGGCCGGACACGTTCGGATATCGGGCCGCCAAGTTCGTGCGGCGGCACCGGACAGGCGTCGTCTTGGCGGGCCTGGCGATGATCGCGGCTCTGGCGGGGGCCGCGGCGATCCTCTGGCAGGCCCGGGAGGCGCGCCGGCAGCGCGACGCGGCCGAGGCGCAGCTCGCCCGCGCTACCGCTTCGAGCGAGTTCCTGGGGTTTCTTCTGAGCGCGGCCGCTCCCGCCGGCAGGAAGTTCGTCGCCGCCGATCTGCTCGAGGAAGGCGCGAACGTCGTCGAGAAACAGTTCCGGGGAGACGATCCCCTGCGTGCGGAGATTCTCGCGGGGATCGGCATGCAGCACATTTCCGCTCAGCGCTGGGACAAGGCGCTGCCGGTTCTCGAGCGCGCGGAGAAGGCGGCGAGTCAGTCGAGCGATCCGTCCCTCCGCGCCCGCGCCCGCTGCCCGCTCGGGCTCGCTCTGGCCGTGAGCGGAAAGCGAGAAGAGGGAGAGGCCCTGATCGCGAAGGCCCTCGCCGATCTTCCGGCGGATCCGCAGCACGCGCTGCCGCGGGCGGAGTGCCTCGCGCGCTGGAGCGAGTTCGGCTTTTATACCGACGAAGGAGAGCCGATGGTCCGGCGGGCATCCGAAGCGCTGGATGCTCTGGCGATGTCGCCGGTGCCGTCTCTCGTGATTCGCCTCGACGCCAAGGGCGAGCTCGCGTACGGGTACTACCTGATGCGACAGAACGCCAGAGCGGACGCGGCGTTCGCCGAGCTCGTGAAGGAGCTCGAGCGTAACGGCCGGGATCGCACGCTGATGGCCGCCGATACGTGGAACAACTGGGGCCTGGTGCACCACCGAGGCGAGATTCTCAAGGCGGAGCCGCTCTACCGGCGCTCCGTCGAGCTCCACTGGACCATCGAAGGGGAAGATGAGGTGAGCCCCGGGGTGCTCCACAACTACGCGGGTGTCCTCCAGCAGCTCGCCCGGTACGAAAAAGCGGAGCCGTACTTCCGGCAGGCGATCGACAAGGCTCGCGCCCGTCAGGTCACGTACATCGAGATGTTCGCGACGATGGAGCTCGCCACGATGTACGCGGAGATCGGCCGGACGAATGAAGCGCGAGCCACGGTCGCGACGCTCGACCACTACCTCGGAACCAAGGCCTTCACTCCCCTGCGACGTGCCTTCCTCGCCTACACGAAGGGAGTCATTGCCGTCGCGGCCCGAAGCCCTGGCGAAGCGCGGACGCAGTTTGCCGAGTCGGTCCGCCTCTACGACGGAATCCCCGCCAAATTCAGCCATGGCGTCCTGGCGCTCGTTGGCCTCGCGCGCGCCGAGCTCGCGACCGGCCACCCCGAAGCGGCCGAAGCCGCCGCAAAGCGCGCGCTGGCGCTCGCGGAGTCGTTCGTGGAAAAGGGCGCGCCGTCGTACCTCGTCGGGATGTCTCTGGCCGCGCAGGGCGAGATCGAGCTGGCCGGCGGCCGTGCCGAGGCCGGCAGGGTTTCGCTCGAGAAGGCGGTCGGGCATCTGCAGACGACACTCGGAGCCGAGCACCCCGCGACGCTCGAAGCACGCCGGGCTCTCTCATGAGCTGGCGGAGGGCGCCTCGAGGGGTTCTTCTCGTGCTGGCGGCGTGCATTCGCCGCCGGCTGCGCGAGCGGCTCCGATCCCGACTCGGGGTGGGAGCTCCTCGGCTCCCGAATGGCCTCGAGCACGGCGCCGTACGCCGTGATCGCGGTCGAGCCGCCGGCGGATTTCCGCGACCTGAAGCTCGTCGTGATCGGCAGCCCGTTGCGCATCTACGCAACGACCGTCGAGCCCGCGGCCGCGGACGGTTCGGAGCTCAGAGTCGGCTCCGTGGTTCCGGCCGGAGGAGAGGTCATGATCTTCCAGGGCGGCGAGCCCCACCGCGTCGAGCGCGTCGTCTTTCACTACGAGCCCGCGTCGCTGTTCGGCGCGGCGCCGACGCTGTCCTTGTACGGACGCCGATAGCTCTTGACCGCCTCGCGACGCTACGCGGTCTGGCTTGGATCGATTCTCGCGGCGGGCGTCCTCCTCCGCCTGTGGACGATCCTGGCGATCCCGACGCGCCCCGTGTCCGACTTCTTCGGGTACTTCGAAGTCGCGCGAAATCTGGCCTCGACCGGCCGATATGAGACCGAGCCGGGCGTTCCGGATGCCCGCCGCTCCCCCGCGTATCCGGTGCTGCTCTCCCTCGCGTTTTACGGGGCTCCCGAGGGCTCGGCGCTTCTCGGCGCGAAGGTCATCAACCTTGCGCTCTTCGTCCTCGCGGGACTCGCCGGGGCGCAGCTCGCCCGCCGGCTCTGGGGAGACGGCGCGGGGCTCTGGACGGCGGCAATTCTGGCTTTCCTGCCCCGATCCGTCCTGATGGCAGACCTGCTTGCGGCCGAGAACCTGCTCGCGCCGTTGCTCCTCGGGTATCTCCTCGTGGGCGCGGCCTCCTGGACACGCGAGTTCTCGGCAGCGCGCGCAGCCGGGATCGGCCTCCTCGCCGGATTCCTCTGTCTGACGCGGGCCGTCTTCTATTTCGTCCCGCTCGTCTGGCTCGCCGGCGCTCTCGCCGGGCGGCTCGGCTGGAAGAGGATCTGTCGCGAGCTTCTCGTGATGCTCGTCGTCGCGCCACGCGGTCCTTCTGCCCTGGGCCATCCGCAACGGCCGCGTCTTCGGGCGATCCACGCCGTTCAACCTCGTCGGAGGCGTCGGAGTCTTCATCGCCAACAACCCGAAGGCGACCGGACAGTGGTACGCGTGGTCCGACGATCTCGAGCGACGGCACCCCGGCGTCCTCGCCCGCGGAGATGTCGCCATCGACGACGCGGCCCGCGCGGAAGCCTGGCGCTGGATCCGCGAGCATCCCGGCGCGGCCGCCCGCGGGTACCTCCGTCGCCTGGGCATCATCCTGAAAGACGACACCTTCGCCGCCGAGTTCGCGATCTTCGCCAGATCCATCCCGCATCGCGGCGGGCCGCTCGCAGTCCTGCCCGAAGGCCACGCGCTCGAGCGCCGTCGCGGCCTCGTGCATGCCGTTCTGAGGATCTCCGGCGTGCTCCTGGCCATGGCCGGATTCGGCGGCTTCTGGCTGCTCGTTCGTGCTGCGCGGAAGGGCTCGCTCCGCGACCGCACCCTCGCCGCGGGTTTCCTCGCGGCCGCCCTCTATGTCCCGCTCTTCTCCGCGGTCATGGCCGTCAACGGCCGCTATCGCTGGGCCGCGGAAGACACCATCGCCCCGCTTGCGGCGCTGTTTCTTTCGCGAATGGGCCGCCGCTCGCGC
>CAVVML010000014.1:0-84527 GCA_963749265.1 uncultured Acidobacteriota bacterium
CGGGCGGTTAAGATCCGCCCGTGGCCGAGGAGGAACAACCGGAACCCGGCGGGCCGCGTACGGTCGAAGCGGACCCGTTGCCGCCCGAACGCCTCTTCCTCGAAGGGCCGCGGTCGCGCTGGAAAGAGCTCCTCTCGGTTTTCGGGATCATGATGGAGTTCATCCGGGGTTCCGCTCGCTGCACTTCGTCGGGCCGTGCGTCACGGTCTTCGGCTCGGCAAGATTCGTCGAAGGCAATCCCTACTACGAGCTGACGCGGAAGGTCGGAGCCGGGCTCGCGCGCCTGGGATTCACGGTCATGACGGGCGGCGGCCCGGGCGTCATGGAAGCCGCGTTGCGCGGAGCCAAGGAGGCCGGCGGTTTCACCGTGGGCCTCAACATCGTTCTGCCCGAGGAACAGAGTGTGAACCCCTGGGTGGACCGCTCCGTGACCTTCGAGCACTTCTTCGTCCGCAAGGTCATGCTCGTCAAGTACTCCTACGCCTTCGTCGTCATGCCGGGCGGGCTCGGGACGATGGACGAGCTCTTCGAGGCGCTGACGCTCATCCAGACGAAGAAGATCGAGAACTTCCCGGTCGTCCTCATGTCGACGGAGTACTACCGGCCGATCATGGGACTTCTCGCCAAGATGGTCGCGGCCGGCACGATCTCCCACACGGACCTCGATCTCCTGCTCGTGACGGACTCGGTCGAGGAGGCGATGGAGCACATCGAGAAGCACGCGATCCGGGGCTTCGGTCTCGATCGCCCGCAGCAGCGGATTGCCGTCCTCGGGGAATAGGGCGCTCGGGGCCCCGGTTGGGTGTAATCCTCGGCTCGAATTCCTCGTCTGATTGGCTCGGACCGGGGCGCAAGCTCGCGGCCGGAAAGGGGTTTCTCTTGAAGACGCGCTTGGGTCTGTTCCGACTGATTCCCGCCGCACTCCTGATCGCCGGCATCGCCGCTTCGTCCCTCGCGCAGGACGCGCCAGGCCGCCGCCGGGCCTCTCAGCAACGCTTCCCGCTCTGCCTTATGGTCCTCGACCTGACGGCCGAGCAGCGGACCGAAGTTCACGCGATCCTCCAGGCGGCATGGCCCGATCTCCGCGTTCGCGTGGCCGCCGTCGCCACGTCCGGCGAGGTCCTGCGCGCTGCGCTGCACGCCGAACCGGCCGACGCCTGCACCGTTGGCGCAGCAGCGTTGGACGTCGAAGCGGCCGTCCAGGCCGTCCGTGAGGGCCGGGACGCGCTGAAGGCCCAGCTCGCGGCGGTTCTGACGCCGGAGCAGCTGGCTCGTTTCGAGGGCTGTCTCGACGCCCCGTTTGGGGATGGCGGCGTCTCGGGATTCGGGGCCGACGACGTGCGAGACGTGATCGCCCGCTGAGGGGCGGTCCCCCCGGGGGCCCATCCGGGCTCGGCCTCGACCGGCCGACGCGCACGCTCATGGTGCGCGGGGAGTGAAACGGGTCTAGGGAGCGGCGGCGCGGCGCGCGAGGTCGTCGGCCAGCCCGAGCACGACGCGAATCTCCTGCGGAAGCTCCGCGCCCGTCGGCTCCGTGACCATCACGAAGCGCCCATCCGCGCCGACGTCGTAGGTGCGCGCCGGGGCGAGGTTGTCGTGGTACGACCCGGTGAAGAGAACGGCGGGGCGCCCGACTTCCAGCGTGGGATCCGTCCGCACGGAAGCCGCCATCATCCGGTTGCCGGCGCGGTAGAAGAGCTCGCGGCCGTCGCGGGACCATGCGGGCTCCTCGCCGCCCTCGGCGGAGATCTGCGTTCTTTCGCCCGGCCCCGGGAAGGGCTGTGCGTAGATTTCGAATCGCCCGGATTCGTCCGACGCGTAAGCGATCCACCGGCCGTCGCGCGAAACTGCGGGTTCGCGTTCGGCGGACCGGGTGCGGACGACGGGTCGCGGCGGTGGCGTGCCCGACGGATCCACGGCCCAGAGGTCCGAGCCCGTCTCCGGATGAAACTCGGTGTACACGAGCCAGCGGCCATCGGGCGACCAATCCCCCAGGTAGTGGTGGTGGTCGCCGGAGGTCACGCGGCGCTCGGTCCCGCCTTCCTCGAGGACGAAGACCTGGTGGATGCCTTCGCGGCCCGACTCGTAGGCGAGACGCTTTCCGTCCGGCGACCACATCGGCGAGTGATCGTCGGTGCTCGAGCCGACGCGCGAGAACGTGCCGCGGGCGAGGTCATAGGTCCAGGCGTGGGTTTCCGACTCCTCGGTCCACAGGGCGAGCCGCCGGCCGTCGGGCGACAGGCGCGGCGCGATGTACGCACGGTCGGTCTGAGTGACGGCCCGCGTCGTGCCGGCGCGGTCCACGAGGACGATGCGGCGCGCCGGGGCCCGCACGCCACCGGCCACGTAGGCGAGCGTTCCTTCGGGCGACACGGCGTACTGTGCGGCGCCGCTCCCCGGGTCCGCGAGCACGCCGGAAGCGACCGGAACCGCTCGCCCCGTCGTCGAGAGCCGCTCCAGGTCGAAAGGAGCCGCGAGGATCTCGCCGCCGCGCACGAAGAAGAGAGTCCCTCGTGCGTAGCGCGGGATGTACCCGCCTTCGAGCACGATGCGGGGCTCCGTCTCGCCTCTGGCGAGGACCGCGATCGAGCCTTCGTCGTGGCTCCGGCCCCCCTTCCAGATCGCGAAGAGGACACCTCGGCCCTCGGGCAGCGCCGCCGGCCAGATATAGGCGCCCTCGCCCTTCGCCTTCCGCGGCGCGGCGAGGCGGCGGGGCAACGCTCCCGGCCCGGCGAGCTCGTAAAGGCCACCCGTCCACGACGGCACGAGCACGACTGCGGCACCGGACCCCGTCGCCGTCGCGCCGCCGGAATACGGGAGCTCGCACAGCGGCTGCGGCGCTCCGCCGGACACGGCGACGCGCTGGAGTCGGCCCCCGGCCTCGAAGCCGACCCAATCGTCGCCGGGGTAGAAGAAGGGACTGCCCGCCCGGTCGGTTCCCGGCACCATCGTCGCTCCGAGAGCCTCGAGGCGCCGAACGTAGAGGCCGCTGCCCTCGTGGCCCTGGAGGGCCATCGCGAGAGTCTTGCCGTCGCGCGAGAAGGCCAGAGACGCGCTCATGTAGACGGCCAGGCCCAGTCCCGGTGGAGTCGCGACCGTAAAGGAAACGAGCGGCGCGTGAGCAGACGGCGCGCCGATGGCCGGTCGGGTTTTCCCGGGGAGGAAAGTGCGCCAGAGAAACGGAGCGGCGAGGCCGAGGGCGACGCCGGCCACGGTCCAGAGCGCAGCGCGCGATGGGAAGCGCTTCGCGGTGGCCGGCGGCGGGGCCGGTTGGCCCTGCGGCGCGCTCGCGTCCGCGATCGCCTCCTCGATCAGGAGGCGCGCGTCGCCCATGTCTCGGAGCCGCTCGGCCGCGTCCTTCCGGAGACACCGTCGCAGGAGCTGGCGGACGAGGGGCGGAGTGCCGGCCGGCAGCGCCTCCCAGTCCGGCTCGCGCTCGAGGACGCGCGCGAGCGTGTCGGATGGCGTCGCGCCTCCGAACGAGGTCCGGCCGGCGAGCGCCTCGAAGAGCGTGCAGCCGAACGCCCAGACGTCCGTGCGGCGGTCCACGGCGCGGCCGCGCGCCTGCTCGGGGCTCATGTAGGCGGCGGTTCCGAGGACGACGCCCGCCTCGGTGCCGCGCTGGGTCAGAGTCGGCGACTCCTCGCCGGTGGAATGCGAAGGGCCGGCGAAGGGCTTCGCGAGGCCGAAGTCGAGGACCTTCACGCGCCCTTCCGGGGTGACGATCACGTTCGAGGGTTTCAGGTCGCGGTGAACGATGCCCGCGTCGTGCGCGGCTTCGAGCGCCGCAGCGATCTGGCGGAAGACCGGGAGCGCTTCGCGCACAGGCATCGCTCCCTCGGCGATCCTCTCGGCGAGCGTCTGGCCCTCGACGAGCTCGAGGGCCAGCACGTGCGAGCCCCCGGCCGGCTCGATTCCATAGACCGTCGCGATGTTCGGGTGATTGAGAGACGCGAGGAGTCTCGCCTCACGCTCCCAGCGGACGAGCCGCTCCGGGTCTTTTTCGAACTCTGCGGGGAGGACCTTGAGTGCGGCGTTTCGCCCGAGCGACTCGTCTTGCGCGAGCCAGACCTCTCCCATGCCGCCGGCCCCGAGCGGGCGCACGACGACGTATCGGCCGACACTCGATCCGGGCGCGAGTCTCACAGACCTATGGCGCTTGGTACCCCGGGCCGCGCAGCGCCTGGCCCGGCGCCGCGCCCGTGATCTTCCCTCCGTCCACGACGAGGACACCGTTGACGGCGACGAAGGGGAAGCCGCTGCTGTACACGCGCGGCTCTTCGTAGGTCGCGAGGTCTTTGACTTTGGCCATGTCGACCACGACGACGTCTCGCGGCGAATCCGACTTTGAGGAGTCCGCGGCCCTGGAGTCCCGCGGACTCCGCGGGGAACGAAGTCATCTTGCGGATCGCCTCTTCGAGGCGGACGACCTTCTCGTCGCGCACGTACTTGCCGAGGATGCGCGCCGAGGACGCCCAGCCCCGCGGATGCGACTTCTCCTCGGAGAAGATGCCATCGGTCGCGCCGGCCGGCGAGTCCGTGCAGAAGGCCACGATCGGGCTCGCGATCCCGGCCTTCACGTCGTTCTCGTCCATCATGAAGATGATGCAGGCCACGTTCGCGCGGTCGGCGATGACGAGGTCAATCAGGGCGTCGCGCGGATCCTTTTTCTCGGCGGCCGCCATCTGCGCGACGGTCTTGCCTTCGTAGGACTTGAGCTTCGGATTCACGACCGAAGCGATGAGCACGCGGTCCGGCCCGCCCGCGCCGAGGTACTGGTTGGACCACGCGCTGGTCTCCTCGAGCATCTCCTTCTTGGCCTTCTCGCGGAGCTTCGGATCCGCCAGGCGCTTGAGCAGCGCTTCGCGTCCGCCTTCGCGAATCCAGGGAGGCAGGCACGCGTCGAGGCCGTTCGAGCCTGCGGTCCAGGGGTACTGGTTCGCGCTGACGTCGATGCCCTGGTCGCGCGCCGCCTGGATCTTCGCGAGCACGGCGGGCATCTTTCCCCAGTTGGGCTTGTAGGCCGTCTTCAGGTGCCAGATCTGGCTGCGGATCGGAGTCTCCTTCGCGATCCGGAAGACCTCGTCGAGCGAGCTGTCGATGGCGTTGGCTTCGGAGCGCTGGTGCGTGAAGTACGCGCCGCCGTATTTCGCGGCGACTTTCGCCATCGCGATGATCTCGTCGGTCGAGTTGTACATGTCGGGCACGTACTGGAGCGAGGTCGACACTCCCAGGGCGCCGTCGCGCATCGCCTGGTCGACGAGGTCGGTCATCTTCTTGAGCTCTTCCGGCGTCGCCCGCCGGTCGGCCTTGCCGATGACGAAGTCGCGGATCGTCCCCGCGCCGATGAACGTGGCCAGGTTGACGGCCGTGCCCCGCTTCTCGAGCGTGTCGTAGAAGCCGCCGATGGTCCGGAACTCCGGCGTGTAGCCGTAGCGCGCGTAGATGTCTTTGGCCTCGGCCAGCATCGCGTCGTTGACCGGCGCGATCGAAGCGCCCTCGCCGGTGACCTCGGTCGTGATGCCCTGCGTGATCTTCGAGGCCGCGCGCTTGTCGACGAGGACGTTGTACTCGGACTGGCCGAGCAGGTCGATGAAGCCGGGCACGACGAGCATCCCTTTCGCGTCGATCGTGCGCTTCGCCGGCCGGCCGGCGAGAGCGCCGACGGCCACGATCTTCCCGTCGCGCACGCCGACATCCCCGGCGAACCAGGGGGCGCCGCTGCCGTCGACCACCCGGCCCCCGGTGAAGAGCAGGTCGTAGGGCGCCTCGGATGGGGCGAGGGCCAGCACGGCGGACAGGGCGAGGCCGACGAGAAGGACGACAAGCGCGAGACTCAGCTTTTTCATGGCGGGAACTCTATGCCGGAAGCCAGTTTCGACAGCCATCGAGAAAGCTGGACGCCGGCGGCGACGAACCCGCCCCCGAGGATCGCGACCGCCAGGATCGTTCCGGAACGCTTCTCCGAGAGCCAGACGACGGCATGGACGGCCGCCGGCGCCAGGAGGAAGTACAGGGGCATGGAGAAGCGGCTCTCGACCGCGACGGGGAGATAGATGGCGACGAGGGCCAGCGAAAAGAGCGCCGCGCCCGCTCCGTACAACCCCGCGGGCGTGCCGCGCTCCCTCGCGACGAGCACGGACAGGCCGAACGCCGCGAGGAAGAGAAACGCGTAGTTGGCGATCGCCAGCGGCCAGCGCCACGCGGGAGGAGGCGCGGTGATGTACGTGTAGGGGAAGTCGTGATCCACGAGGGCGAACCCGTGGGCGCCGAGCGTCCGGAGATAGTCGAGGGGCCGCGCGCGGAGAAACTCGCCCGGAGTCGACACCCCCTCGGGCCGGAGCGGGTTCGTGTAGACGAGCTGCGGCTCCCGGCCGGGCACGACGACCGTTCCGTACTTCAGGATCCCCGTCCCCCAGGCGGCCTGCGAGCGATACAGCCGATCGACGAGGAGGGGCGTCCACGCGTCCCACGCCTTCACGTTCCCGTAGAGCTGGGGCGCGAGCGTGACGGCGACGGCGAGCATGCCGAGCGCCAGGCTGCGTCCCGGGCGCTCCCGATAGAGCCGCGCGCGCAGCACCCAGAGGATCACGAGCGCCGGCAGGATCGCGACGTTGGCCGGCCGCACGGCGATGGCGGCCCCGGCCGCGAGGTAAGCCAGGAACGCGCGGCGCTTCGTTCCGCCCTCCTCGAGCGACGCGAACAGGGAGAGTCCCACGAGCACCGCCGACAGCGAGTCGGACAAGAGCTCTGTCGCCCGGACCAGGGCGATCGGATTGAGCGCGAGCACCGCGTACGTTCCGCCGAAGAGGCGCGGCGTCCGAAACACGCGCTCGGCGACCCGCGCCGCGTAGAACGCGGCCGCCAGATAGATGGCGAGCTGCGCCGCCGCGACGACGGCCCGAACCGTCTCGGGCGGAGGGTCCGAAAAGAAGGTGACGGCCGCGACGAAGAGCGGGTAGCCATAGGTCCGGACGCGCGAGAAGAGGTTCGCCAGGCCTTCCGTCGATACGATCCGCGAGAGCGTCCAGTAGTGGAAGGAGTCGTAGATCACGCCGGGGTAGCCGGTCCGAAACAGCAGCCACGTCAGGAGCGCCGCGGCCGCGGAAACGGCCACGACGAAGATTGGGCGGCGACGCACTGCGGCTAGGTTATCGGAGCCGACTTGCCGGTGAAACCGCGCCCGCCCACAATGCACGCGTGAGCGGCGAAGGTCCGTCCCGGCGCGAGCTCCTGGCCGGGGCGGGGCTCCTCGTCCTCGGCGTGGGTCTGCGCATGGCCTTCGTCCTGCGCGTCCCGACCGTCGCGTTCTCGGATTTCCGCGCGCTGATCGACTTCGGGCTCGAGATGCGGCGGCAGGGATGGGCGCCGGGCACCTGGCACTGGATCCAGTTCAACCCCGGCCTCGCGATGGCCCTCTCCCTCGTTTTCCGCTTCTTTCCTGACCCCGAGATGGCGGCGCGCCATGCGACCGCCGTGTGGACGGGGCTGATGCCGCTTCTGCCGTTTCTGCTCTGGCGGCCGTTTCTGAGCCTGCGGTGGCGTTTTCTCGCCGGGCTTCTGCTCGCGCTCTGGCCCGGGCAGATCTTCTTCTCGGGCGTCGTGGCGCAGGAGAACTGGGCTCTTCTCCCGGCGGTCGCGCTCGGCGCGCTCGCCGTGAGGGTCCTCAGGGCGCCGGAAAGCGCGGCTCGTCCGCTCGCCGCGGGTGTCCTGCTCGCGGCGTGCGCGGCGTTCCGGCAGGAGCTGCTCGTCGCGCTTCTGCCGGCGGCGATTGCTGCGGCCGGTCTCCTTCGGAGGGACAGCGCGCGGCTCCGGCGCGCCGCGGGGCTCGCCGCCGCGGCGGCCGTGCCGCTGCTCGCGCTGGCCTGCCAGCGCTACCAGGCCAGCGGCCGCTTCGCGATCACGACCGAGCACGGCGGCCTCGCTCTTCTCGGCAGCGTGGTTCCCGGCGCCGCGGACGCGGGCTGGGTGGACCCCCGCGCCTACATTGCCGCCGTCGAGCCCGAGCTTCTCGAGAATCGCACCGTGGCCCGAAAGGCCGCCTCGCGCCTTGCGGCCGCCGAGTGGAGGCGCCGGCCGGCCTTCCATCTCCTGCGCTCCGCATCGGTCTCGGGCCGGCTCGCGGTCGAGAGCGACGCGGACAGTCTCTTCTGGAGCATCGGGTCTCCGCAGGCGCTCCCGGCCGGGCGGGTGGATGGCGCCGGCGGCCCGCTCTACGCGCGCTGGTTCCCGCGCCTGCGCTGGGAGCTCGCGCTCATCCAGGGACTCTTTCTCGCGAGCGTCTGGCAGGCCTTCCGGCGCCGCGACGCTGCCGTTCTCGTGCTCGCCGCGTGCGTCGTCCTCAAGTTCGCGCTTCAGTCCGTGGCCTCGCCGCTGGGCCGACTCATGATTCCCGCGACGGCCCTCGAGCTCCTTGCGATCGGTCTGGGGCTCTCCGAGCTGTCGAAACAGACCCATGGCGCGCGGATGCGCTTCGGTCTCGCCGCGGCGGCCATCGCCGCGCTGCTCCTCTTCATCGAGCCCCGCCTGACGGCCCTCGCGATCGCCAGGGACGAACCGCCGAGGCCGGTCTCGCGCTTCCCGCTCGAGATCTCCGGAAGCGCCGTTGCAGGCCTCGCGCGCTGCGTCGTCGAGGAGGGCGAGGTCACGTCGATCGAGTGGCGGAGAGCCTGGGTGCGGCCGAGAGCCGCCGGTCAGCCGGCGAGGATTCGCTGCTCCGCGAAGGATGGAACGGATGGAAAGGATGGAAAAGCTAGCCGAGCCGCCGGAACGCTCATCGTCCGTGTCGAAGGACCGGCGGGAACCGTGCGCGAGGCGGTTCTCGGAGAGGAGCCGATCACGCTGTCCGAGGCCGGCGGCGTGTCGCTCTGGCGAACCACGCCAGCCACGCTAACCACGCCATCCACGCCCCCGCACTGACGGCCGCGAAGAGCCAGAGTCCTCTCAGGCGAAACCGAGTCTCGAATGAGTACCGTCCGGCTGGAAGGATCCATCCGCGAAGGTTCTTGTTGACCCGGACAGCCGGCTGCGGCGCGGCCGCCGCGGGGCCGCCCTCGCGTTTCAGCTCCCAGCCCGGGAAGTAGATCTCGTTTTCCACGAGGAGAAACGGCTGATCGGAGTCGACGCGATACCGCGCCCAGTCGATGCCGAAGGATTCCTGGAGGATCCGGGGATCCGGCCCGCTGTCCAGCATCCTCAGCCACAGGAACGGAAACTCGACGTCGGTCGGGCCGCTGCCCGTCGTCGCTGTCGCTGTCGCGGCCGGCGGCGCTTCCAGAACCATCGGCGTCCATTCGCGGCACATGTAGTGGAGATAGCGGCGGTCCCGTGTCATCGCGTCGCGGGCGCGAAGGCCGGCGGCGGCTCCGAAGTCGCCGACCAGAAAGTCCCCCTGGAGGTAGCCGCTGGCACGGTAGAGGCCGTCGCTTTCGTTGCGCGCCGGCCGGGGGCCTTCGTGGGTCCGAAAGAGGGCAGGGTCCACGACGAGACCCGCGTCGTACATTTTTGCGGGCGTCGGCGCGAACTGGCGGCAGATTTCGATCATGTCTTTCTCGACCCACCCCGCGACTCGCGGCAGGACGCGCGCGGCGTCCAGAGAGATGGCCGCGAGGAGAGCCAACAGTCCGACGGCCGGCCAGCCGATCCGCCAGAGGGCCAGGGCCGCGAGCGTCGCGACGACGGAGGCTTCCGCGAGCGCCGGCTGGAACCAGTACGCGTGTACGGGGTAGATCCGGGAGATGCTCCAGGCGGCGAAGGCCACGACGGGCAGGAACCGCAGCAGAAACGCGAGAGGCGTGACGCGGCGATGCCGCAAGTCGCGCCAGCCCGCGGCGGCCAGCAGGATCAGCAGCATGGCGGAGAAGCCGCGGTAGTCGCTCGCCGGAAACCGCGAGAAGCCCAGAGGCGGCATCAGTTGCCGCACCAGAGGCGCGAGGGGGAGCTTGTCGCCCGCCGCCATTGCCGCTGCGACTGCGCCGATCGCGGCGTAAGGCCAGAGCCGCATCCAGCTCGTCCTCGACAGATAGACGATTCCGCCGAGAACCGCGAAGCCCACCCAGGTCGACGTCATGCTCCGATCGAGCGGCAACCAGCGATTTTCGAGCACGAGAGCCGGAAGATGCACGATCCCGAGCGACGCCCGGAAGATCTGATCCGCGTTGTGGTAGCGCATCATCTCGTCGCGATACATCCAGGCCGGTCCGAGGTGGATCGCCGCCATCCCGAGCCCGAGCGCCAACGCCAGGCCGAGGGCGACCGCCCATGTCCAGGTCGCGCGCGCGAAGCCTCTCTGCACGAGAACGCACGCGGCGAAGACCGCAACGAGAAAAAGGGCGGCGAGGAGGTTTCCCGGATAGCCGCCGGTCACCATCAGGAAGACGACGAGCGGGACGAGAAGAATCCGCCGGGGCAGGCCGCGCGCCTCGGAGGCGCGGGGCGGCAGGGCGGCCCAGAGCAGCCATGGCGTCAGGGCGAACGAGCGCACGATGTCCACGTGCTGGGCGTTCGAGTAGAAACCGCCGAAGAGCTGAAAGCAGAACGCCGCGAGAAGCGCTTCGCGCCTGGAACGCAGGAGAGCGCGGGCGAGCGCGTACATCCCGAGCGCTCCGGCGAACACGTGCAGGCACTGCAGGACGACGGCCGCGGGCAGGGTGTAGGGGATTCTCAGCAGCGGGAAGACCCACATGGGCGGATAGAAGAGGCCGGTCTGCAGGTTCAACAGGAACGGGTAACCCATCGACTGGAACGGCATCCACATGGGCAGGGGCCCGCGGGCGACGGCTTCGGTCCAGTAGGCCGCGGCAGCGTAGTACGAGCCGATGAAATCCCAGGGGAAGCCGGTCCCGCCGAAGTAGTGGCGGCCGTAGATGACCAGGTTCTCGAGGCCGAGAATCCCGATCGGCAGGAAGCGAAGCCCGCGACGAAGGCGTCGACGCACGGCCACGGCCTACCGCGAAAAACTCTGCGCCGGTGCGGCCGCAGTCACCGATGGAGAATACACCGCCGGGCACGATGGCCGATCGAGACCGACTCAACCGGATTCTGACACTCGCCGCGGTCGCTCTCGCCGGGGCGCTTCTGGCGTTGCAACTCCTCGTGCCTCCGATCGTGGGACTCGCCGACGAAGGCGATTGCGAGCGCGTCATGGGCTACGCGGGCTTCCGGTATCCCACCGAGAGCTTCGAGGAGAAGTACTACGGGCACATCGTCGCGAAGCTGTCGATCGTGTCTCCGGGCTGGTACATGAGCGGCTATCTCACTTCCGAAACGCTGCTCGCCTTCGCGGCGCGCGGGGTCAGCCTGGGCCTGTTCCCGGGACGGATGTTCGACATCCGGATCCTGGGCGAGATCCACGCCCTGCTGCTCCTCGCGGCGCTCGGCCTTCTCGTCCGGTCCTGCCGGGACCTCTGGCCGGCCGCGCAGGTCGTGGCCGCGGCTCTGCTGGTCCTGGTCTACACCGACGTGGGCTATGCCGCGGCGCTGAACTCGTTCTACGCGCAGACGGCGTCGCTGCTCTTCCTGCTTCTGACCTTCGCATGCGCATCGATCGGAGTCCGCAACGGAGGGCTCCGCGGGCTGGCTCTCGTCGGGTACTTCGCGGCGGCGGCGCTCTTCGTGTGCTCGAAGCCTCAGGAGTTCGTGCACGCGCCGCTCCTCGCGGCCCTCGGAGTTCTTCTCGCGGCGAAATCCCCGGCGCGCCGAAGCCGTCTCGGCCTCGCGCTGGCTTCCGCCTTGTGCGTCCTGGCCATCTGGTACTACCGGCAGATCCCGCCGGCCGGCATCCGCCACGTCGGCCTCTTCCACACGGTCTTCCACGACCTCCTGCAGTACTCGCCGGATCCGCGCCGGGACATGGAGGAGCTCGGGATCGACGCCGATCTCGCCCGCTACGTCGGCATGCACGCGTACATGGCGGAAGCGCCGATCCGGGATCCCGATTTTCAGAAGCGTTTTCTGGACCGTTTCGGCTACGCGAAGGTCATGGCGTTCTACGCCCGACACCCCGGTCGGTTCGTCGACCGGATCCGCCGAGCCGCGCCGGCGGCGTTCCGGCTCCGCCCGAAGTATCTCGGCAATTTCGAGAAGTCGACGGGCGTGCCTCCCCGCACCCGGGCCACCCGCTACGCGCTCTGGAGCGATCTGCGAGCGAGGGGTGAGGCGCATGCGCTCGGCTGGCTCATCGCCTTCTTCGGCGGAAACCTGCTTGCCGCGGCGATCGCCTGGCGGAAGGCCTCGCCGCGGGGACGGTTCTTCCTGCTCGCTCTGCTCGCGGCGCTGCTGACCGCCGGGCTGGAGTTCGGCGTCTGCGCGTTCGGCGATGCCCTGGACGATCTCGGGCGTCACCTCTTCGTGTTTCACGCCCTCTGCGATCTGGTTCTGATCGCGGACGCGGCGTGGCTGACTCAGACCCTCGCTTCGCGGTTCGCGAGAACGGCTTTGACGCGGGCATCCCAGGAGTTCTCGCGGCCGAGCGCGCGAAGCCGGTCCCGGAACGCCGCGTCTCGGCCCCTCGCCCGTGCGGGATCGAGCGCGTCCGCCAGTTCCCTCGCGTTCTGCACGATCGTCACCTCGGGGAAGGCGGCGCACTCGGGCATCGGGGTCGTGACGACGGGCTTGCCGCCCGCGAAGTACTCGTAGAGCTTGAGCGGCGAGGTGGCCGTCGTGATCGGGTTGATGCGGAACGGGATGGTCGCGACGTCGAAGAGGGCGAGGTAGCCGGGCAGCAGGTGATAGTCGCGCGGGCCGATCCAACGGACGTTCTCGCGCTTGAGCATCGGGCGGCCCTGCAGGCTCTGGTCGTACATCGGCCCGATGAGCAGGAAGCTCCAGTCCGGCCGGAGCCGGGCGGCCTCGTCGACGAGCTCGTAGTCGAACCACTCGGCGAGCGCTCCGTAGTAGCCGGCGACCGGGCGACCGGCGGCGAGCAGCGGGGCGACGTCACGGTCGCCCGCGGCGGAGGTCGCGATCGAGGGCGACGGATCCGCCGCGAACCGCTCGTACTCGACGCCGTTCGGCAGATACAGCGCGTCCGGGCGGCGGGTGAGGGCTTCGGCGTGCAGACGCCGGGCCACCGCCGCCACGACCGCGGCCTCGGACAGCGCCGCGTCGTGATTCGTCTCGAGCAGCTTCATGTCGTACGGGAAAACCGAGAGATCGTCGATCCAGTCGTAGACGACCTGGCGCCGCGCCTCCGCGGAGTATTCGCGCGTCTGATGGAAGTTGTACGGAAAGCTCCACAGCAGCGGCGACGGGAGCCGCTCGAGCACGCCGGCCGGTCCGCGGTAGAGAAACAGGTTGGGCTCGATCTCCTTGAAGCCGTCGACGCGGTCCTGCGCGTTCGAGCAATCGAAGATCGAGAGCCACCCGGCGCGAGCGAACGCCCGGGCGAGGTGGTGCGGCCTTTGAAAGAGATGGATGCCCCAGCCGATCGAGGGGAGGAACACGACGGACGGGGTTCGGTCCGGCCCCTCGCGTGACTCCAGGATCGACGCGAGCTGGGAGCGGTACTTGCCGAGATCGGCCCGCGGGGCGTCTCTGACTCCGCCCGCAGCGGCCCCGGAGTCCCCGCCCCACTTGTCCTCGTACTTCCGCCGGTTCTCCTCGTAGAGCGCGCGATAAGCCCGCTCACCGAGCTTCCGAAGTGTCGCCTTCTGCCAGTGATGGACGTACGCGTCGCGGGCGCAGCGGATCTCCCAGCCCTGGGCGCGGGCGCGGCGGCACCAGTCGTCGTCCTCGAACATCCCGGCGCCGAAGCGCTCGTCGAGCGGTCCCACGGCCTCCCAGGTCTGCCGGCGTGTGGCCGCGCAGAAGAACGCGAGCATCGGGATCGCGAACGTCTCGCCGTCGTGGGCCTTCACCCACTCGGCCGCCTTCGCGGGCAGATCCGCGAGGCCGCGGTAGCCGATGTCGACCTGCGCCTCGTTCGCGATCGCGTTCGTGACCGGCCCGACGAGGCCGAGCTTCGAATCGGCCTTCAGGTGCGCGAGAAGCGCCGTGAGCCAGCCGCGGGTGACGACCGTGTCGTTGTTGAGCGTGACGAGATACGCGGCTTCCGGCGAAGCCGCGGCGAAACCCTGGTTGACGGCGGCGGCGAACCCGCGGTTCTCGGCGTTCTCGATGACGCGGAGACGCGGCCCGCCCGACGCGAGCTCGCGCAGGAGCGCCACGGTTCCGTCCGTCGAGCCGTTGTCGACGACGAGGACTTCGAAGTTCGGCCACTCGGTCCGCGCGCGCAGGCTCTGGAGGCAGAGCCGGTTGAGGTCCCGGTTGTCCTTCGTGACCACGACGATCGAGGCCCTCGGGAAAAACCCCGGCATCGCGTTCAGCACGTCCACGGGCGATGCCGCGGGATCGAGCACGACGTCCGGAGGCTCCGCCGAGTGGTCGGGCTCGCCGGTGGTGTCGACGAGGAGCCAGCCCCGCGCGGCCCGCATCCGGCGGGCGTGCGGGCGCGCCTCGGGGTCTTCGACGAAGGCCGCGGTGGCCGCGAGCGACTCTTTCCGGCGCAGGTTCTCGAGCGCGCCGGCGTGCGCCGGGGGAACGACGAAGACGCGATTCCCAGCCTTCCGGTACGCCTCGAGGATGGCCCGCGAGCGCTCGGAAAGCGACGACTCCTCCCCGCGTCCGAGCCACACGACGTCGTAGCGGCTCTCGTCCGGCATCGGCGCGGCCTGCCGCGCGGCGTCGGCCCCCGCGTCGGGGCCCGCCCAGTCGGACGCGGGCCGGCCGAGGATGCGCCGCGCGGATCCCGCGGCCGCCCGTCGCAATCGCCCGAAAAGGTTGACGATGCGCCAGAGGGTGGAACCCTGGAGCCGCGCCAGCTCCTGGCGCGTTTCGCCCAGGCGTTCTTCCAGCAGCGACTTCTCCCGCGCGTGCGCGCGTTCGAGAGCGTCGAGCCCGCTCTTCGCGGCGAGAAGGCCCGCCTCGATCTCGGTCGCGTGGCCGCGATTGGCCTCGAGCGCGTCGTCGAAGAGACCGAGGAGGGCGCGGCTGATCTCCGGAGCGGGCGGCGGATCGGCGATGAGCCGCGCCGCGCGGTCGAGATCCTCCTCGGCGAGCGTCCGCAGCCGGCCGGCCGCCTCCTGCAACCGCGAGGCGATGGCGGGACTCTCCTTGAGAGAGGTGAGCAGCGCGTCGAGAAGGGCGCGCGAGGTGACCTTTGCGAGGGGGAGCGCAGCCACTCCGAGTCGCGACAGAAGCGCCGTGACTTTCGGGTCGTAAGCCAGGCCGACGGCAGGCACGCCTCCCGCGGCGGCGAAGACGAGCGAGTGGAGGCGCATGCCGAGAACCAGATCGCAGCCCGAGAGCACCGCCGCGGTTTCGCGAGGCGAGAGGGCCGCCGCGATGGCGACACGCTCCCGCCCGGGAAGCGCCGCCGCGAGCCGCGCGGCCTGCTCGAAGTCGTCCTTCTCCGTCCACGGACTTTTTTCGAAGGGTACGAGGAGGACCGTTCCGCCCGTCTGCTCCAGGAATTGCGCGAGGGCCGCGGCGACCTCGCTCTCCCATCCGGCCTGATCGACGCCGATGGACCAGGGCCGCAGCGCGACGCCGAGGATCGGCTCGCGCGGCTCGACACCCGCGGCGCGGCAGAGATCCGCCGGAGCCGGCGCGCCGCCCGAAGCTTCCAGGGCAAAGGCCGGGTCCGCCGTGACGGTGATGCGCGCCTCGGGCACGCCGGTCGCGACGAGGAGATCGCGCGAGGCCTCGTCGCGCACCGAGAGATGCACGGCCGCGTCCGCCACGGCGCGGGCGTAGCGGCGGGCCTCCGAAGATGCGAGCGGCCCGAACCCGAGACCGTAGAGGAGCGCCGGCTTCCGCGCCAGCGCGGCGAGCACGACGGGCCCGGCGTAAAAGGAGATCTCTCCGTGCCGCGGCGTCAGGAGCGTCTTCGTGTCGAGGCCCCAGTAGTCCTGGAAGAGGCCGCCTCCTCCGACGAGGACGACGTCGCTCTTCGCGACGCTCGCGGAGATGGCCGAGACGTCGCGCCATCCGACCGCCTCGACGCCGTGTTGCGTCCGCGTCGCTTCCGGATCGCCCGAGACGACGATGAACGCCGTGCCCGGAACACGCCGGCGCAGGCCCGCGAGGATCGAGGCGAGGATGGCCTCGTCGCCCGTGTTCCCGAAGCCGTAGTAGCCGGCGAGAACGACGGTCCGCCTCATCCGGGGCAGTTTACCCGCTATACCCATTATGCTCGGCGCGATGATCCGACGCTTCGCGCCTCGCGTCGCCGTCGCTGTCGCTCTGTCCGCGCTCGCGCTTTTCGCTTCGGGCTGCGGCAGGGATCCCGCCAAATCCTGGCGCGGCATGAACGTCATCTGGATCTCGTTCGATTCCGTGCGCGCCGACCACTGCTCCTTCGAGGGCTACGCGCGCAACACCACGCCGGGGCTCGACGCCGTGGCCGGACGCGGCGTGCGTTTCTCGCGCTGCATCGCGCAGGCGCCCTACACGCTGCCGTCGTATGCGTCGATGCTGACCTCGCGCTACGTCGCCGAGCTCGCGGTCCAGGAGCAGCGGGACGAGAAAGACCAGGCCAGGATCCTGGGCATCGCCCCCGGCCCGTCCCAGAACGACGCCCTGATCTCGGAGGCCCTCCGCGGCGCCGGCTACCGCACGGCGGCGTTCGTGCAGAGCTGGATCTCGAAGCCTCTCGGGTTCGACCAGGGCTGGGACGTGTTCCGCCACCGGCAGGAGACCCTGAAGGACAAGATGCCCGAAGTGCTCCGGTTCGTCGAGGACAACCGCGAGAAGAAGTTCTTCGTCTTCCTCTACACGACCGACACGCACTACCCGTTTCTCCACGCCCACAAGCGCGAGCACCTCTATGGCAAGTACTCCAGCGATTTCGACTTCACGCTCGACGCGATTCACCAGGTCCGCGAGGGCAAGCTCCACCCCTCCGCCGAAGACATCGCGAACGCGATGGCGCTCTACGACGAGGGCCTGCACTGGGCGGATGCCGACCTCGCTCCGCTCTTCGAGCTTCTCCGGAAGACGGGGCTCGACGAGAAGACGATCCTCGTGTTCAACGCCGACCACGGCGAGGAGTTCGACGAGCACGGCGTGATCAGCCACGGCCAGACCTACTACGACGGCGTCGTGCGCACGCCTCTCGTCATCGCCGCGCCGAAGACGCCGGCGGCCGGAACGGCCGTGACCGAGCTCGTCCAGAACCTCGACATCGCCCCGACGCTCCTGGACATGGTCGGCGTGGAGCGTCCGCCGGGCTGGAGCGGGCGCAGCCTTGCCTGGGCGCTCGCCGGCAAGCCCCGCCCCGCCGGCTCCGCTCCGCCGCCCGCATTCTCGGAAGGGGCCTGGACCTTCTGGATCGGCAGCGTCCAGCAGGGAGAGAACAAGTTCATCCTCGTCACGCCGCAGGACCGCATGCTCTTCGATCTCGCGGACGATCCGGGCGAGACGAAGAACCTGGCGATGGAGGAGGCCGGCCGCGACTCCGTCCGGACGCTGTACCACGTCCTGATGAAGCATCTCGGCGGCCCCGGCGCGCAGGTCGCCTCAGGCGGAAGCGGGACGCCGTCCTACGAGACCTGGATGAAGCAGGTCATGGGCCACTACGGCCTCACCGAAGAGAGCGAGGTCGTGAAGGAGCTGCGCTCCCTCGGATACCTGAAGTAGATCGCGGCTGCGGCTATTGGAGATTGAACGTCTTCACCAGGAACACCGCCATCTGGCCCCGCGTGTTCGCATCGTTCGGGCAGTAGCGGAGCGGGTTCGTCAGGCAGCCTCCCGTGATCGTCTCGGCGTAGAGCTCTTCGATCCAGCTCACGAACGCGTCGCCCATCGGAACGTCCGCGAAGACGCCCGCCGCCGCCGGCGGCTGGTGGGCGGAACCGAACTTGGTTTTCAGGAGAAACGTCGACATCTGCTTCCGGGTCACGGTCTGGTTGGGACAGTACTTGCCGCCGCCGCAGCCGCTGGTGATGCCGAGACTCGCGAGCTCTTCGATCCAGGCGGCGGCGAACGCGTTGGCCGGCACGTCCGAGAACACGGTGCCTGTGGCCGCCGGCGGGACGTGCGCGGAGCCGAGCTTGGCCTTCAGGAGAAAGACGGCCATCTGCGCGCGCGTCACGGGGTTGTTGGGACAGTAGTAGCTCGGCTGGCAGCCTCCGGTCACGCCGTTCGCGGCCAGGATTTCGACGTAATCGAAGAACGGGTGCGAGGGCGGCACGTCGAGGAACGTCGAGGCTTCCGTGAGGCAGGAGGCCGAGTTGATCTCGGGCATCAACTGCTCGTCGATGCAGCGCTGGTGGAACTCGAAGGTCACGTAGCCCCAGCCGAGCAGATGGCAGTAACTCATGATCGTGCCGTTGCCCGCGCCCGGGTTCTCGACGGGACCCGCGTAGCAGCCTGGCTCCGAGCCGTAGCAGTGGTCGATGGCCGGCACGTAGCAGTGGGTGTGGTGGGAGCCGGCGTTGTGGCCGGTCTCGTGCGCGGTCGCGAACTGGTCCCAGGTCTGCAGCGGGTAGGTGCCGTACACCTGCGTCACGCCGTAGGCGCCGCCGTAGTGGTTGCCTCCCGACGGGAAATCACCCTGGCAGAGGACCGAGAGCCACGCGATGCCGCCCGAGACGGACTTGCCCGACAGGAACTGCACGATCGCGCGCGGATACGTTCCCATCGGACGGTTCGCGTGCCACCAGTCGCCGACCTCGTCGAGCTGCGTGCGCGTATTGGTGGACACGTAGGGATCGGACCCGGCGCCTCCGGTCCAGACATGGACCTCGGCGAGCGCGAGATGCAGGTCGAGGTCGCGCTCGTACGCCACGTTGATCGCCCCGTAGAGCGTGGCCACCCAGGCGGCGACCGCCTCGGGACTTCCGTGCTTGGCGTACATCTCGTAGTCGGTCTCGACGCGCACGGCGGCCTGCTTGAGTCCTTCGAGGGGCGCCTGCGGAGCGGGAAAGGACGGCTCGGCCATCGCGGTCAGCGGCGAGGGCAGCTCCTCGGTGGCGCAGCTCCAGGGCTCCAGGCTCAGCTCGTTCGCCGAGGAATCTCCCGAACGCGCGACGAAGTCCCCGCCGGAGATCGGCCCGACGTACGACGTGACGCCTCCCGCGCGGTGCACGTACGCGTAGAGCGCGTCGCGCTGCGCCGAGAGGTAGACCGAAGCGCCGGGTTCGCCTTCGATGGTTCCGGCGAAGTGGGCGATCGAAGGGAACGGAAGGGATTTCTCGCCATCCGGACCGGACACCGTGACGCGCGCGTCCGCGGCCGCGACCTCGAAACGCTTCACCGCAATCGCCGCGAGCGTCCCCGGAGCGATCGGAAAGTCCGCGATGCGGATCTCGCCCTCGGACGCCCGCAGCGCGGCGAGGGCCGAGCGGTCCAGGTCCACGGCCTCCTGCCCGGGAGCGGTCAGGCGCGCCGCCGAGACCGGAGACGACGTGGGCCGGTAAGGGCTCGAGACCGTCGCCGCGGCCGCCGTGAGGGCGGCGGCTGCGGAGGCGATCCCGAGAATCGCCGCGCGTATCGTTCCTCGTCGCATTTCGCCCCTCCTTCGTTCGCCGAAGCCTCGGCCGTAAGTGCCCCGAAATCGCAAGGAGCGGGCCAGCCGGCGGGTCCCGTCAACGTTAGGCGACGAAAGGCGTTGCGAGCCGTGACCCCGATCACCTGACGCGCGTTGTCACGCGCCCGACCCCGGCGATGACATTGGCGAGAGCCTCGGGTATGTTCCGACTCCTCGAAGCCTGAACCGCGAAACGCAAACGGAGGACTCGGATCCCATGACCTCGTTCCATCTCGCGATCGTTCTCTCGGCTCTCGTGCAGAGCGCGCCGGCGCCGGCGTCCGCTCCTCCCGCGGCGATCCTCGGCCAGTGGGAATCGGCGGTCCGCAACCAGGGGGGCGTGGGCAACATCCTCGAGTTCCATCCCGATGGCCGCGTGACGCAGATCTCCGCCGCGATGGGAGACACGACCTACCAGGTGTCGGGCGAATGGCTGCGGACGTTCTACACCGACGAAACCACCGGTGAAACGCGCGAGTCGGAGCTCAAGCTGGAGTTCGAAGGCAGCGATCGCTTCGCCGAGAAGGGCGAGGACGGCGCCGAGCAAGGTTGGTCCGAGCGGATCGGACCGTCCGCTCCGCGGACCGGATCGCCCCTGGTCGGCCAGTGGTGCTCGATCTTCATGGAGCTTCTGACGCAGTACCGGCAGTTCACCCCGGACGGGAAGCTCTTCATCCGCATGCCGGCCGTGACGCTGCGCGGGACCTACAAGGTCGACGGCGACAAGCTCACCGTCGCGATCTTCGGACAGCCGCCCGGCACCTATCCCTTCCGGATCGAGAACGGCCAGCTCGTCATCAAGAGCCGCGACGGCACGGACCGCGTGTACAAGCGGACGGAGTGCACGCTGCTGAAGGGGTATTGAGCCTGGGAGAATGTTGAGCGTTGAGCGTTAAGAGTTGAGCGTACCTTTCCGCTCTTGCTCTCCACGCTCAACACTCAACGCTTAACTCTCAACCCTTCTACGGCAGACGAGAACGTCAACACCAGAAACACCGCCATCTGCCCGCGCGTGTTGGCGGCGCCCGGGCAGAAGAGCGGCGGAGCGACGCTGCAGCCGGCCGTGATGCCGCGGTCCGCGAGGTCCTCGATCCAGGGATCGAAGATCCCTCCCGTGCAGGGAACGTCGTCGAAGACCGTCCCGGTGCAAGCCGGGGGCGTGTAGCCCGAGCCGAGGTCCGTCTTCAACAGGAAGACCGACATCTGCGCCCGGGTCACCGGGTCGCCGGGGCAGTAGAGCGGCGGCGTGACGCCGCAGCCGCCCGTGATGCCGCGCCCGGCGAGGTCCTCGATCCAGGGATCGAAGATGCCTCCCGTGCAGGGCACGTCGTCGAAAACCGTTCCGGTGCAGGCCGGCGGGATGTAGCCGGATCCGAGCTCGGATTTCAGGAGGAAGACCGCCATCTGCGCGCGCGTGACGGAGTCGTTGCGGCAGTAATTCCCGCCGCCGCAGCCGGCGGTCACGCCGTTGCGGATGAGTTTCTCCACGGAGGCGTGGAAGATGTCGCCCTGGGGAACGTCGAGGAAGTCGGCGAACCAGCCGCCGAGGAGCGTCCCGCTCTGCAGGTCCGGGTTCGTCAGGGTGACGTCGTGAAGCTCACCCGCGGCAAGCGCGGGCACCGTGAGGTCGACGCTCGTCGAGGACGTCACGTCGACTCCCGTCGCGGCCACGCCTCCGATCGTGACGGTCGCCCCGTCGCCGAAGTCGGTCCCGCTCGAGCGTCGCGGCGGTTCCGCCGGAGGCGAGCCCCGAGGTCGGTGAGATCCCGTCCACGATCGGCGGGGCGGAGCCGCCCGTGAGAGTCAGGAAGCCCGAGAGGCTCGTGAACGCCTGGCCGTCGGGGTTGGTCACCGTGACGGTGACGGGCCCGGCCGCGGCGCCGATCGTGTTGAGGTCGAGCGTGATGGACGTCGGGTTCGTGTACGTCACGGAATTGACGGACACGCCGCCGGAGACCGAGGCGGCGAGCCGGTTCGGGAAATCCCGCTCCCGGGTCGAACCATCCGGAGCCCGAAACGGACGTGCCGCTGACGACCACCGATACGGAGGCCTGGCCCGCGGCGATGGTAGTTCGGCGCGGCCGTCGAGAACGCGGCCGGCGGAGGCGCGATCAGCTCGGCCACGCGGACTCCGTACGAATCCGTCGCGTCGCAGTACTCCTGGATCGTCCACATCGTCATGTCGTCCGAGGGGTCCACGCTGGTGAACGAGTAGTCGCCCCAGCGGCGCGGCGGTCCGGGGTCGCCGGCCGGGTTGTAGCCGAAGGTGCTCGACGTGTAGAGCAGCGGGGTCTGCAGCGTGCCGAGCGCGTCGCCCGGCCAGGCGCCCGGCCGTCGCCGCGTTGATCCTCTGGGTCGCGCCGGAGGCGCTCGTGCCCATCGCGGCGTGGCCCTGCCCCGAGACGGCGATCGCCGGAATCCAGTAGAAGCGAGGGTTGGTCGCCGCCGAATCGAAGAGCGTCCCGGCCTGCGTCAGCGCGGGGCCGGCGCCGGAGACGTCGATCTCGTACCAGCGCGATCCGTTGCGATCGCCCGGCGACACGCCGCCGGTATCGACCGAGATGTTGTGCGCGGTCCAGATGTGCCCGCTCCGCAGGCTGGCCGCGAAGAGGCGGTCGTCGACCCCGTCGAGCTGACCGTCGACGCCGAAGACGTTGCCCTGATGAGGGACGTTGAGAGGAAGCGACGTCGCCGGCACCACCAGCGGAAATGTTCGCCGAAATGCCCGACGGCGGCCACGCGCCCGTCGAGGAGTACGCGATGGAGCGGAACACGAGCGCCCCGAACCCCGCGTTGTCGACTCCGACGATCCAGGATTTGGTCGACGCCGCGTCGTGGAGATCGTTCACGCCCTGCGGCGCATAGGGGCCGGTTCCATCCGGCGTCGTGGTGAGGTTGCGGAACGCGACGACGTCGCCGGACGGCACGAGATCCCCGCCCGGCCCCGAGAGCGCGCGGCTCTTGCGGATCACGTGGACGGTGGTTCCCAGGTAGACGCCCGCGTCGTCGAAGATGTTGCCGCCGATCGTCAGCCCGTTCGCGTCGACGCCGAGCGAGGGAGCGTCGAAGAAGGTGTCGGTGTCGCCCGCCGGCAGGACGAGGTCGTGCTGAAAGTAGAAATATGTCCACACGGTCGTATTCGAGATGACGCCGGCCGACGCCGCGTCGGTGACCGCGAGGAGCACGCGATTGTTGGTGAACGACGCGTTGAAATTGTTGATCGCGACGATCCAGCGGGAAGAGAGCCGGTCATAGCGGACGTGCGGCGCCCCGGTCGGGTTGCCGTTGCGGACGCTCTCGAAGAACGCGTCCATCGGGGAGTCGAGGACCCCGTCGGCAACGCCCGTGGCCTTCAGGAACGTCCGAATGCGGCCGTTGACGCCCACCAGGAACTGGGTCGGCCCGGCGGCGCCCGAGGTGTCGGGCGGAAACGCATCCGTGTCGGCGAGGGTCGCGCCCCGGAAGTTGACGCCGATCGTCTGCGGAGCGGCGGGAGCTTCGGGGGCGGGAGCGCCGAGGCCCGCGGGAGACGCGGCCGCGCGAGGCGATTCCGGGCGCCCGCCGAGGTGCTGGCGGCGAGCCCGCAGGCTCGGACGGCCGAGTCCCGCGCCGGGTCCGGTCCGCCCGGCGCCCGCCATGATGTCGGCGACCGATCGGCGGAAGAGATCGGTCTCGTCGGCGCGCATTCCCGGCGCAGCAACGAACAGGGCCAGCGCCAGGACCCGGAGGAGGCTACGCAGCGCTGGGCGGAGTGTCGTCGAAGACATCTGTACTCCCGTGTACCAAATGGGCGATGAGGCGCTCGAGGCGCTTGAGGCGATAGATTAATGGATCAGCGAACGGCAGCCTAACAGCAGGAGGACGGGATGCGATGGACGGGTAAAGCGGCGGCCATTTGTGTCGGCGCGGCGATGTGGGCCGCGGCCGCGGCCCAGGCCGTGGCCCAGGCCGCGTCCCAGGAGCGTCCGGTGCTCCGTTACGTGCCGGCGCACGAGGAGCTCAAGTACACCTATGGAGGTCATCCGCCGGTTCGCCGCGTGGCACCGGGGACGCGGATCATCACGTGGACCGAGGACTGTTATGACGGCGCCGTCACGAAGCCCGGGCAGCTCCCCACCAAGGTCCAGCCCCCCGGTCACGAGAACCCCCAGACCGGTCCCTTCTACGTGGAAGGCGCCGAGCCCGGCGACACCCTCGCGATCCACATCGAGAAGCTCGAGCCCGCCCGCGACTATGGCATCTCCTCGCTCTTCCCCGGCTTCGGCGCGCTGAACGGAACCGATCGGACCGCGATTCTCCAGCCCGACCTTCCCGAGACGGTGTGGTGGTACGAGGTCGACCGCGCGAAGAACGTCGCCCGCACGAAGTCGACCGACGGGAAGCAGACCTGGGAAGTTCCCCTCGCTCCGTTTCTCGGCGGTCTCGGCGTGTCCCCGGCGCACGGCGAGGCGCGATCGACGGTCGTGCCCGACAACTTCGGGGGCAACATGGATTGCCCCGAGGTGCGCGCGGGCAACACGGTCTATCTCGGCGTGCGGGTTCCGGGAGGCCTCGTGTCGTTCGGTGACGGGCATTACGCCCAGGGCGAGGGCGAGATCATCGGCACGGCGATCGAAGGCGCCATGAACGTCCAGCTCACGGTGGACCTGATCAAGGGCCGCGAGACGCCGTGGCCGAGGATCGAGAACTCCGACTGGATGATGTCGCTCGGCGCCGCCCGTCCGCTCGAGGACGCCGCGCGGATCGCCTTCAAGGACATGGTCCAGTGGGTCATGGAGAAGACCGGCCTCTCGATGCTGGACGCCTACCAGTTCGTTTCGCAGAACTCCCTGGCGCCGGTGATCGAGATCGTCGATCCCGCTCTACACGGTGCTCGTCAAGATCCCGAAGAGGCGGCTGCCGGCGCCGGCGCGCTGACGGGCCGGCAGCCGCCTCTGGGTGCTCCTCCTCCTCGCGTTCAGGATTCGATCGTTACCTTCTGAGCGAGGACCGAGCCGTCTCCCTGGAGAGTCCCCCGGACTTCGACGCCGCTCCCCACGGCCACGTCCGAAAAGCTGGCCTGTCCGCCGCGGCGGTGGAACCGGGTCGACGAGTTCGTTTGCACCGTGATGCTGGCCGAGCTCGACGAGACGACGAAGCTTCCATCGGCCGGCGTCGATCGATAGGACCGTGCCCGAGAAGGAGCGGCTCCCTCCGACGCGGTCGCCCTGCAGGAGGATCTGGGTCGCCAGAAACGTCCCGTCGGCCTGCTCGAGCGCCTTGACGTGCACGCGGTTGCCGACCTCGATCTCGTCGAGCGGGATCGTCGTGTCTCCGCGGCGAACGGTCGTTGCGCCGTCGGTCAGGATTTGAACCGCGCCGAGGCGTTGATCGAGCACGGTGAGGGTGCCGGCGCCCGCGTCGATCGCCTGGACGAGGCCTTCGATCTCTTCGCCGGCGTGCCCGCGGGGCGATGTGACGATGCCGTCTCCAACGATCGCGATCGTCACCGTCGTGCGGGAACCGGCCGCCACGAAGACGCGGCCTCGGGCGTGAACGTCGGCACGTTCGAACTCGAGCTCGACCTCCCCCGCCGCGAGGCCGGTCAGAGTGAAGTTCCCCGAGCCGTCGGTGACGGCGGAGGCGGAGGTGCCGGCGGCGCGGACCGTGACCCCGACGAGACCGATCGCCTGGGAACGCGGGGCGTAACCGCCGATCGCGCTGTCCCCGCGAACGAGCGTGCCCGTGAGCGTGGCCGGCCCCGGCGAGGTCGGCGACATGCCGCCGTCGCCGCACAGCCGCCGAGCGGCAGAAGCAGGAGCAGGAAAAGGAAAAGGAGCCCGAAGCGGCGGGGGTCCCGCGAACGGTGAGACATGTGTCCTCCTCGGCCGTCTCTCAGCGCTCGGAGGACTCCCGATCACCTCGTACCTTCCGCGCCGGCGGAAGGGTCAGGTGATCGGGAACCCCCCGACCAGTCTCGATCCTACCGCCGGCACCCCGTGCATAGAGCGTGCCCCTCGTCACGCGCGCCGGCTCGTTTAGAATGCGCCCGATATGCGCCTCTGGAAGAAGATCGCGATCGGTGTCGCCGCGCTTGCGCTGCTCGCTCTCGGCGGATTCACCTACATGGTGGGTGGGCCGCGGAACCTGATCGGCATGATCCGCTACGACCAGCGCGAGGAGGGCCGGCTCAAGGTCGGCGACAAGGCGCCGGACGTCACGCTGCTCGCCCTCGACGGCACGACGCCGGTCAAGCTCTCCGAGCGCCTCGGCGGCAGGCCGACCGTCCTGGTTTTCGGCAGCTTTACCTGACCTCCGTTCCGCCGCTCGGTCGAGCGGCTGCACGGGCTGCAGCGGAAGTACGGCGAGCAAGCGCAGTTTCTGACGCTCTACATCAAGGAAGCGCACCCGCTGGACGAGTGGCAGATGGAGTCGAACGAGAAGGAAGACGTCTGCTATCCGCAGCCGACCTCGCTCGCCGACCGCACGAAGATCGCGAACGACTTCGTGAAGCGATTCGACTACGAGCTGCCGATGCTCATCGACCCGATCGAGAACCCGGCCAACGCCGAGTATGCCGGCTGGCCCGAGCGCTTCTATATCCTCGACGAGGCCGGCACGATCGTCTACAAGGGCGAGCCCGGCCCGTTCGGATATCACCCCGAGGAAGTCGAGGCGTGGCTCGGCAAGCGGTTCCCGGACGTCAAGGCGCCGGCGCCTCCGGCCTGAAGTCGTCCTTCCGTTTCCAGAGATAGATGAGAACCGCCGCGTTGGCGACAAGCAGCGCGTACCGATGGAGGCTGTCGGGCCGGCGGGCGATCTCGAGGATCTCGTAGGGAAGGCCCAGCGCCGTGACGACCACGGTCAGGTAGGGCGCCCACCAGACGCGGAACGCGAGGAGCGTGCCCTCGGTCCCGAACACGAGACCGAGGAGGATGGAGGCGGAGCCGAGAGCCTTGATCTCGCCCGGCGTCAGCACCGACAGCGCCGAGGCCAGGTGTTGAACGAGAGCCGCGTTCTCGTACGCTCCGAAGAGGCGGACGGCATCGTGCACGAGAGTGTCCGGGGGCAGTCGGGAGGCACGCAGAGCCGCCACGCCGAGGACCAGGAACGCCGCGAATTTCGCGTACTTGAAGGCAATGATCGCGAGGTAGCCGGCCGTCAGCCGCGGCTTGTTCACGGGCGCCGCGAGTTTCCCACATGGAACCCGGCCCGCGAGCCCCGTGGCACGGAGGAGGCGCCTCCGGCCGATCGGCGTATGCTCCCGTGCAGAAAACGGGGAGGTTCCATGACGTCGCTCCCGGGCGCCCGCCGGCTCGTCCTCGCCGCGTTCGGAACGTTGTACGGGCTCTCTCTGGCCGCCGCGACCTATCAGGCCGGGCCCGACCTCGAGCTGGCGCGGCACGCGCCCGTGATCGTGCGCGCGACGGTGGTCTCGCAGGAAGCGCGGCTCGAATCCGCCGGAGGGAAGACGCGGCCCTTCACGTACGTCACTCTCGCGCGGCTCGAAACGATCCGGGGGAGCGTCCCGGAGGCGTTCTCGGTCCGTCTCCCGGGAGGCAAGGTCGGAGACTTCGTGTCCTGGGTCGCAGGCACGCCGCGCTTCGCGACCGGCGGCGAGGTCGTTCTGTTTCTCGAACGGGCGGTCGGAGGGTCCGGTGCCTATCGCCTGACCGAGTTCGGTCTCTCGAAGTTCGACCTCGTCGCCGATGGCGCCGGGCGCCGCTTCGCCGTGCGGTCCGCGTTCGGAGCTCGGCAGGACCTGGTCCTCGCGGACCGCGGCGACGTCCTTGCGACGCTCGCCGAAAAGAAGTCCGTGCCCGAGCGCGACGCGGATTCGTTTCTGGCAGTCCTGCGCGCCATGGCCGCCGGCCGCGAAGCCGCGGACGGAGACATCGCGTGGCGCGAGCCGGAGACCGGCGATCGCGGCGGCAGCTGCGCCGCAAGTGGGTGAACATCGCCGGCCGCGAGCCGGGAGACGGCTGCGGAGGAGACCCGTGTCTCTTCCGCTGGTTCTGGGACGCCGGGGACTCTCGCCCGACGGCGTGATCACCGTCGACCGGCACGCAGACGAACCTGACGAACGACGACGCCGCCGGATGCGGCACGGACTCGGTGTGCGACGTCCAGCACGCGGTCGACGAGTGGCACGGCGTCGCCGGAACGGACGTGCGCTACAGCGGACCGGCGCCGACCGGCAACGTCTCGGTCACGCTCGACGCCCTGCAGGACTACCAGGGCGGCGCGGCCTGGACCACGGCGCTCGGTTGCGGCCCGGGGACGATCGGCCTGGGCGGCCCCAGCGAGGCGTTCGGTCCTCGGACCTACCGCGGCGACGGCAATTACTTCGCGCCGCGACAGGGCGACGTCTCGATGCGCAAGGTGACCTGCAGCCAGGGCTACTCGGCCCGGACGTTCAAGACGGCCGTGATGCACGAGCTCGGACACACGCTGGGCCTCGGGCACCCCGACGACGACGGCAGCATTCCCCGCCAGCGGCATCCCGTCGAGAGCATTCACAGCACGACGTCGCAGGCCGCGTGGGACACCGCCGTGATGACCTCGGTCGTTCCGCAGTCCAAGCCCGACGTCCCGCAGCCCGACGACATCGAGGCGATCCAGTTCTATTACACGACGGGGTCACTCGGCACGAACCCGACGGCCAGCTTCACCTTCGCGCCCTCTTCGCCGGCCGCGGGCACCCCGGTGACGTTCACCGACACGTCGACCGGAACTCCCGTCGGCTGGAACTGGAGCTTCGGTGATCCGAACTCGGGCTCGAGCAACACGTCGACGAGCCGCAACCCGACGCACACGTTCTCTTCCCCGGGCACGTACACCGTGTCGCTCACGGCCGGCAGCGCGACCGGCACCGGCTCGACGACCCGCACGGTGACGGTCGGCGGAGGAACGGGAGGCTGCGACTCCTCGGCGACGACGCTCTGTCTCAACGGCGATCGGTTCGCGGTCTCGGCGGTCTTTCGGACCAACCAGGGCCAGACCGGGAACGCGATCGGGACCGAGCTGACGTCGGACTCCGGCTACTTCTATTTTTTCAGCGCGTCCAACATCGAGATCGTGACCAAGGTCCTCGGCGCCTGCGGCATCAACAGTCACTACTGGGTCTTCGCGGCCGGTCTGACGAACGTGGAAGTGACTCTGACGGTGCGGGACACGCAGAACGGCACCGAAAAGACGTACTTCAATCCCCTCGGGACCGCGTACGCGCCTGTCCAGGACACGTCGGCGTTCGCGACATGTCCGTGAGGAGCGTGGTGGCACCCATAGGATCCGGCGCATAGACCGATGGCCATAGCGGCCGGAGCCCGGCTCGGCGGCTTCGAAGTGCTGGGCCCGCTCGGGGCCGGAGGGATGGGCGAGGTCTACCGGGCGCGCGACACGCGGCTGGGCCGCGAAGTCGCGCTGAAGGTCCTTCCCGAGGCCCTGTCCTCGGACCGCGAGCGGCTCGCGCGGTTCGAGCAGGAGGCGCGGGCCGCTTCGGCGCTCAACCATCCCAACATCGTCACGATCCACGAGATCGGCCGCGAAGGCGACGTGACCTTCGTCGCGATGGAGCTCGTCGACGGCAAGACGCTGCGCGAGCTCTCGGTCCCGGGCCCGATGCCGGTGAAGAAGGTCCTCAACGTGGCCGCGCAGGTTTCGGAGGGGCTCGCGAAGGCGCACGGGGTCGGCATCGTCCACCGGGATCTGAAGCCCGAGAACGTCATGGTCTCGACCGACGGCTTCGTCAAGATCCTCGACTTCGGCCTCGCCAAGCTCATGGAGACGGACACGAGCGGGGTCTCGGCCCTGCCGACGATGGCCCAGCCCGAGACCCGCCCCGGCACCGTGATGGGAACGGTCGGGTACATGTCGCCCGAGCAGGCCTCGGGCGAGCCGGTCGACTTTCGCTCGGATCAGTTTTCGCTCGGCTCCGTCCTCTACGAGATGCTCACCGGAAAGAAGCCGTTTCTGCGAAAGACGGCGGCCGAGACGATGTCGGCGATCATCCGCGAGGAGCCCGAGCCCGCGAGCCGTCTCCGTCCCGACCTGCCCCTGCCCGGTGCGCTGGATCCTCGATCGCTGCATGGCCAAGGAGCGCGACGAGCGGTACGCGTCGACGCGCGATCTGGCCCGCGATCTCGCGGGGCTTCGCGACCACCTCTCCGAAGCGACGTCGGGAGGAGAGATGCTCCTGGCGTCTCCCGCGCGCCGGCGCTCCGCGCGCGCCTGGATCGCGGCCGCGATCGCCGTCGCCGCCCTCGCCGGTTCTCGCGGGGTGGCTCGCGGCGAGAGACGTTCGGCTCGCGCAACCTCCCGACGCCCTCGTTCAAGCGGCTGAGCTTTCAGCGCGGGGCCATCGGAAACGCCCGGTTCGCGCCCAGCGGCGAGATCGTCTACGGCGTGCACCTGACGCAGGTATTCGGCACGCAGCTCATGCTGGCGCGGGCCGACTCTCCGCAGGCCAAGCCGTTCGAGTTCGAAGGGGACATTCTCTCGATCTCGAAGTCCGGGGATCTCGCGATCTGGCAGGCGGGCAACGGCGCTGACCGGGACGCTCGCCGTTGTGCCGATGGCCGGCGGCGCTCCCCGGCCGCTCGTCGAGGACGTCGTCTGGGCGAGCGCCGACTGGGATCCGCAGAGCCGCGGACGAGCTGGCCGCCGTGCGCTCGCACCGGAGGGAAGAACCGTCTGGAATTCCCGATCGGCAAGCCGCTCGCCGTCGAAGACCTGTTCGGCGCGCGCTTCGCGCCGGACGGCGCGAGATCGTGTTCTACAGAAGCCGGAGAGACGACGTGTCACTCGCAGGTGATCGACCGACAGGGCAAGGCGAGAGAAGTCCTGACCTCCGGCTGGAGGAAGTTCGAAGGTGTCCCGTGCTGGGCGGCCGGCGGCCGCGAGGTCTGGTTCACCGCTTCGAAGGCAGGAGAGCCGGAGGCGCTCTGGGCGGTTCGCCGATCCGGCGAGGTCCGTCGGCTGATTCGCGTCCCGGGCAGCCTCGAGCTCTACGACGTCTCTTCCGACGACCGGGCCCTGATCGGCCATCACACCATCGTCGGCGTGCTCCAGGGGCTCGCTCCCGGCCAGACCTCCGAGCGCGACCTCTCCTGGCTCGACAGCTCGAGGCCGTCCGACCTGTCGGCGGACGGCTCGATGGTGCTGATCACCGAGGACGGCGAGGGCGCCGGCGGACGGCCCGCGATCTATCTCCGTCCGACGGACGGAGCGCCGGCGGTCCGGATCGGTGAGGGTTTCGGCGTCGCCCTGTCCTCCGACAAGAAGTGGGTTCTCGCCCGCCGCGAGGAGAAGGCGGGCGCACGGACGTTCGTTCTCATGCCGACCGGGCCGGGCCAGACTCGTTCCCTGGGCTTCGAGGGGCTCGATGTGGCGTGGGGCATCCTTCACTCCCGACGGCCAGCGGATCGTCTTCGACGCGACCACGCCCGGGACAGCCCAGCCGCCTGTACGTCGCGGACATCTCCGGCGGGAAACCTCGCCCGGTCGGCCCTCCGAACGTCCGGCTGCAAGCCTTCACGAGCCCCGTCTCGCCGGACGGCCGGCGCGTCGTCGCTGTCCGGGAGGGAAAGCTCGCCTGCTCCCGCTCGATGGAGCAGGCGAGCCTCGCGAGCTTCCCGGTCATCGCGGCGGGCCCCGGCCGTGTCGCGCAGTGGACCTCCGACGGCCGTTCGCGTGTACTACCACGAACGAAGAACCGAGCGCGCTCCAGGTGGATCTCTACGACGTCGAGACGGGGGCCCGGCGGCCCTGGAAGGAGATCGCGGTCGACAGATCCCTGGCGAGACCGTTCGTGCGGGTCACTCCCGACGGCCGAGGCTACGTGTACTCCGGCATCACCGTGTCCTCGGAGCTCTATCTGGTCGAAGGACTGCGCTGAGCGAAGTCAGCGGCGCGGGCGCAGGTTCGCCTTCGCGAGCCGCCGCGCCGCCTCCTCGAGCGTCGACTCCTTCTTGGCGAAGTTGAACCGGGCCTTCGTCTTCCCGCCGCCTCGGGCGTAGAAGCTCGAGCCCGGCACGGCGATCACTCCGATCTTCCGGGCGAGAAAATCGACGAACGCCGTGTCGTCCTTCCAGCCCAGCTTCCCGGCGTCGGCCATGACGTAGTACGCGCCCTCCGGCGGAGAGAAGGTGAGGCCGGCTCCGGAAAGCGCCGACAGCAGCATCTCCCGGCGTTTCGCGTAGCGGCGACGCATCTCCTCGTAGTAGCTCTCCGGAAGCGCCAGGGCTGCGAGGCCGGCTTCCTGGAGGGGAGTCGGGGCGCAGATCGTCAGGTAATCGTGGACTTTCCGGATGAGCGCCGAAAGCGGCGCCGCGGCGACGGCCCAGCCCACGCGCCAGCCGGTCACGGCGTAGGTCTTGCCGAGGCCGGAGAGGGTCACCGTGCGGTCCTCCATGCCCGGCAGCGAGCCCAGGCTCACGTGCCGATGGCCGTCGAACCACAGGCGCTCGTAAATCTCGTCGGTCACGGCGATCAGACCGTGGCGCTGGCAGAGGCGGGCGATCTCGAGAAGCTCTTCGCGCGTGAAGACGCGGCCGGAGGGGTTGCCCGGCGTGTTGACCAGGATCAGGCGGGTCTTCGGCGTGATGGCGCGAGCCAGACGCTTCGCGTCGAGGCGGAAGTCCGGCTCCGAGAGCGCCACGAAACGGGGTTTCACTCCCGCCAGCACGCAGGCCGGAACGTAGTTCTCGTACCAGGGCTCCAGGACGATCGCCTCGTCTCCGGGCTCCGTCAGGGCCAGCACCGCGGCCGCGACCGCTTCCGACACGCCGCAGGTGATCGTGACCTCGGTCTCGGGGTCGGAGCGGATCCCGTTGACCCGCGCGGTCTTCTCCGAAACCGCCGCGCGGAGCGCCGGAAGGCCCCACGTCCATCCGTACTGGTGGTTGGCGGGCACGGCGATCGCGCGCGCGAGCGCGGCGACGAGCTCCTTCGGCGGATCGAAGTCCGGAAGTCCCTGCGCGAGGTTCACGCCGCCGACTTCGGCGTGCAGCCGGGTCATCTCGCGAATCACGGACTCCTGGAACGGCTGCGTGCGTCTCGAGAGTGCGCGACGTCCTGCGAGTGCGCGATGAGCCGCCATCGCCGGGGATTATGTCGCGCGCGCCGGCGGTCGGTCCTTTCGTTGCCGCGGGCGCTCGGTTTCCGCGCGCTTCGATGCTAAGATTCGTCGAACCTGGCCCTCTGCGCAACGTGCAAGGTCGCGGTTCGAGGAGGAGAGACCGCATGGTGGGATGGGGCAGGGATCAACACCAGCCGGAGTCTTGGACGTACGAGGGCCGCGCGATCCTGAACGCCGCCGGCTGGACACTGGCCAAGACCATCTTCGAAGCCGACGCCCGTCGCATCGTCGCCGCCGTCAACGACGTGCTCGGAATCCCGACCGCCGCCCTGGAGGCCGGGTTCATCCGCGAGATCCTCGTGCCCCGGCCCGAATCGACGAGCTCGGTGTCCATCCGCGTCCACCCGCTGCCGCAGGAAGCGGCCATGCTCGACCCCGCCGAGTTCTTCATCCACGACCGGCGAGTCGGGGATCGGCGGGAGGGCGAGCGGAGGCAGGGAGAGCGCCGGCGCGGCGTCGCCCCGGTGCGCCAGATCTACTCGGTCGCCGAGTGAATGAGGCGGGGGGCGCACGGCGCCCCCCGATCCCCCCGCCGAAACCCTCGCTCCTAGCGGCGGGCCGAGGCCGGCGCCGGGGCGGCGCTCACGACCACTCGTCCCTTCATGGCCGCGCCATGGACGGGACAGTAATACGCAAAGGTCCCCGCCTCCGTGAAGGTGTGTGAGAACTCGAAGCCGCCGTTATGGGAGCCGGAACCGAACCGTCCGTCGCCCGTGCAATCGTCGTCGCCATAGCCCTTGACGACATAGCCTCCGCCCCCGCCGCCTCCGCCCTGGCACGTCCCCGAGGTGACGCCATGCATGGTCGACCCGTTCCACACCCAGGTCACCGTCTCGCCGAGGTGGATCTCGGTCATGTTGCTGTGGCTCGCAGAGTCCGTGAACACGAGGCCGTTCTCGCCGACGTGCACCGTCCGGTTCGCGGGGGAACCCTGAGGGGCCACGTCCTCGGCGCCCCGGACGAAGATGGGATCGGTGGTGTTGTTGTCGATGACCGCCGCGTACGAGAAGATCTCGTGCTCCGCCGCAACGACGATGACGGCGTTCTCGGTGGAGTGGCCTCCCTGGCCCGCCGCGTTGAAGATGTTGTTGACCTGGGCGCCCGAGTGCCCCGGGATCGAGCGCGACACGGGCGTGCCGAGCTGGGCGCCGCCGTCGAAGATCGTGAAGGTCACCGTGACCGGGTCGTCCTCCCGGTTGTACGCGCCCACGTTGGTGCGGAATCCCCCGTTGCGGATCGACGTGAGGACCGTCCGCGCGTGCGCCTCGTTGTTCTTCAGCCCCGGGATGAACATGCCCACCGTCGGCTCGGGCGCGGTCGAATAGAGACGGCTCGTCACGACGAGCTGATCGCTGCCGCCGGAGTGATCGAACTCCACGCCGCCGGCGGTGTCGGGCGCCTGGAAGGTGCGTCGCGACGATGTCGTTGAAGGACCGCGATTCCCGCGGCGCCAGGGTGAACTGGATCTCGGGCACCCCGACGGCCGAGCAGGGCGAGGGGATGAAGCAGCGATAGCGCGCCGTCACATCGAGCGCGCTCCCATAGGACGTGTTGAACGCCCGCACGTCCGAGAAAAAGGGCGCTCCGCCGACGATCGACGCCGCCGCCGGCAGCGTCACGTCTTCCGCGAAGATCCCCGAAGCCGCGAGAAGCATGGTGAGAGACAGGAAGAGCTTGCGCATGTTCGCCTCCGGCACCACAGGGCCGGACTCCCATGGGGAGCGTATGGCCGGGGAGGTGCGCCTCCCGCCGATTTAGGAAGGTTTTAGCCGGGGAAGCACCGCCGTGGCGGTCTTCGGGTCGTAGGTGCTCCCGGCGGGCAGGACGTCCAGGCGCACCCCCGCGGCTCCCAGGGCCGGGGCGCCGTCCGACGTGAGGTTGGCCTTCCGGGCGTCGAAAACGACCGCGACGCTCTCCCCGAGAACTCTCCAAACGCCATCGGGGCCGACCTCGAGCGCCGTGGACTCGTCGATCCCCACGCCCACGAGGGTGGGGTTCTCGAGGACGAGCGACAACAGGCGGTTCTGGCGTCGGCGGCGCACGAAGTGCTGGTCCACGATGGCCCCGGGGAGCAGGGCGAATCCCCGCGTGGTGACCACGTTTTCGCGGGCGATCGTCATCCACGCCTGTCCGGAGTCCTTTTCGGGCGGACGGTCGCCGCCCGGCCGCTTTTCATCGCCGGTGATCATGGGCGTGGACATCACCGCCGCCCCGGCCGACGTCCCGCCCACGACGGCTCCGGACCGATAGCGCGCGGCGATCGCGGCTTCGACCGGAGTGTCGAGGAGCGCGGCCGTCAGGCGGGACTGGTCGCCGCCTCCGAACCAGATCCCGGTGACGTTCGAGAGCGCCTGCGCGGCGGCCGGGGTGCCGGCCTGCTCTCGCGTGAGGACGCTTCGCTCCGCCGAGGCGCCCATTTTCGTGAACGTCTCGGCGAGCTCGACCCCGGCGTCCGGATACTCCGACGCCATCGGAAAGATGACGATGCGAGCCTTGCCGGGCCCGCCGGCGAGCGCGACGAAGCGCTCCAGCACGGCGTTCGGAATCGGGCCGCCGCCCACGATGAGCAGCGTGCCGGCCGCGCCGCCGGAGTCGCTCGCGGGAGCCTCGACGGTCCCCCGCGTGGCGCAGGCGAGGACCAGCAGCGCGGGCAGGAGGACCGCCGCCCTGAGGAATCCAATCGCGGATCTCATCGACACGTCCCCCTCTGACCGGAAGTCACGACCCCGCGGCGACGAGCGTCGCGGGGAAGTACACGATTTTGAATTCTCACTTTCGTGCTCGATGAAGAAAATCGCTTTGCGCTTTACGCCGTCAAAAACCGCGATAGCATAAATGCAACGATCACCGGGGACGGTTCGTTCGATTTCTGGAGGCGTTTACGCACCGATGGATCGAAAGAGTCCCAGCGCCGCGGAGATGATTCCCATTCACAAGTGAGGAGGTCGCCTATGTGGAGGTCCTACCTGGCTCGAGTGCTGGTCTGGTTCGTGGCGCTCGCCGGCCTCGGCCTCTACGCCGAAGCGCAGACCAACACCGGTAACGTCTTCGGAAACGTCATCGACGAGTCGGGAGGCATCCTGCCGGGAGGCACCGCCACTCTCACCGGCGAGCGGCAGCCGATGACGACCACCGTCGACGCGACCGGCCTCTTCCGTTTCCTCAAGGTTCCTCCCGGAAAGTACACGGTGACGGTGGCCTTGCCGGGATTCACGACCGTGACCCGAGAGAACGTCATCGTGAACGTCGGCTCCAACACGCAGGTGGAGGTCCAGCTGCGGCTGTCCGCCGTGCAGGAAGCCGTGACCGTCACGAGCGCCACGCCGCTCATCGACCCCCGCCAGGTCGAGACGGGCCAGAACTTCTCGCGCGACGAGCTTCAGGAGATTCCGACCTCGCGCGACGTCTGGTCGCTCATGTCGCAGATCCCCGGCGTCCAGGTCGACACGGTGAACGTCGGGGGCAACCAGAGCGCGCTCGCCGGCGGGCCGGACATGATCACGAAAGGCTCGGGCAACGTCGTCTACCAGGTCGACGGCGCCACGACGACGGACAACACCTACGGCAACCCGTTTCAGCGTCAGAACGGCGGCACGAACACGTTCTTCGACTTCTCGACGTTTCAGGACGTCGAGATATCGACCGGCGGGTCGCTCGTCGAGCAGCAGACCTCGGGCGTGACGATCAACGTCGTCACCAAGCGGGGCACGAACGAATACCACGGCGCGGCCCACTACTCGTACGCGTCGGCGAACTGGCAGTCGGACAACACGCCGCAGGAAGCGATCGAGCAGGGAATCACGACCGACAGCACGAGAATGCTCCGCGATTACGGAGCGGACTTCGGCGGCCCGATCATCCGGGACAAGATGTGGCTGTGGTTCGCCGGCGCCTACCAGACGATCTCCAGAAACATCACGGGCGACCCCGATGAGCCCGCCTCCCCGTCGTTGGTCAACCTCGAGCCCTGGAGCGCGAAGCTGAACTGGCAGATTTCCTCCGCGAACGCCGCCCAGCTCTACTACCAGCGAAGCGACCGGACAGCAAACCAACACGAGCATCGGACCAACGCGCGCGCCCCTGGCGGCGACGCTGCTCTCGATCCCGACCAACTTCTACAAGGTCGAGGACTCCCACGTCTTCTCGGCGGATCTCTTCGCGTCGGTTTTCGTGGCCTCTCAAAACCCGGTGTACACGGACCTCGGCAACGGGTCGCTCGGCTGCAACAACGTTCCCTTCGAGATCGCCTGCAATGGAGACAACTCGAAGGACTCCTATTGGATCGACCCCAGTACCAGAACAACTACCGGTACTACTGGGCGAAGGATCCGCAGAAGCAGGCCAACGGCCAGGTCTCCAAGTTCTTCAACACCGGCGACATCAACCACGAGCTGAAGTTCAGCTTCAACTACCGCCAGCAGATCGCGGACTCGGCCACGGGCTGGCCCGGCACTCAGAACGTGGGCTCGGAATACTCCTACTCCTCGTCCAATACCGCGCTGCTCGCCCGCGGCGTCCGGCCGATCTTCAAGAACCAGATCTGGAGCGGGACGCTCGGCGACACGCTCACGGCGGGCAATCTCACGGTCCAGCTGGGAGTCCGCTACGACAAGCAGCAGGCCAAGAATCTTCCGGGCCGGGCGTTCGAGAACACGGTGTTCCCGGAACTGCTGCCCGCAGTCGAATACCACGGAGCCGACGACTGGCAGTTCGACTTCACGAACTGGCAGCCACGCGTCTCGGCGACGTACGCGCTCGGCGAGAGGAAGAACACGCTGCTCCGGGCCTCCTACGCGCAGTTCGCCGACCAGCTCGGGTTCATCGGCTACTACGGGAGCGGCGTCCCGATATCCAACGGCTACTACTACTACTGGACCGACCTCAACAGCGACCACTTCGTGCAACCCAACGAGATCGACCTCGAGAACGGGTTCTACGGCTTCTACAACGACATCGACCCGGCCACACTGCCGAACGTCCCGAACATCATCGATCCCGATCTGAAGACACCCAAGACCAGCGAAGTCACGTTCGGCATCGACCACCAGTTGACGGACGACTTCGCCATATCCGCGACGTTCAATTACCGCTCGACGAATTCCCTGCTGGAGAACATCCCCAACGGGTCCAATGGCGGGACATGGGAGCTCGCCGGAAGGACGGTCTGCCTCTCCAATCCGGACGACGAGAACTCGCCGCTGGTCCCATGCACCGCGACCGCGGCCAACGGCTTCACGCTGACCTTCGACGAGCCGTTCTACAGCCTCACCCTTCCGGACGAGCCCGTCGGCGTCACGATCAATAACCGGCCCGAGGCGACGCAGAAGTACTACGGCGTGGATTTTTCCGTCGTCAAGCGATTGTCGGACCGCTGGATGTTTCGGGCCAATTTCGGCTGGAACAACTTCCAGCAGCATCTGACACCGGCCTCCATCGTGGATCCCAACAACCTCTGGGGGGGAACCAACTGCGGAGCGATCCCGCAGGAGTCTTGTGCCGCGACCGGCTTTTCCTCCAAGGATTCCGTCTGGATCAACGCGAACTGGCAGTTCAACGTCAACGCGCTCTACCAGGGCCCGTGGGGAATCAACCTCGGCGTGAACTTCTTCGGCCGCCAGGGCTACCCGAACGCGTACTACGTCCGGACGCGCGCCGTGGACGCCGCCGGTGTGAGCCACCGGTACTTGAACCAGATCGGCCAGGTGGACGACTTCCGGTACGACGACGTCTTCGAGCTCGACCTGCGGCTGGCCAAGACGTTCCAGCTCGGCCCGGTCGCGGTCACTCCGGCGGCGGAGCTCTTCAACGTCGCCAACGCCGGAACGGTCCTGCAGCGTGGCCAGCGTGTCGGCGACTACCGGGCCTCGACCGGGAACTTCTCCCAGAACAGTACTTTCAATCAGATCTTCGAGATGCAGAGCCCCCGCATCGTCCGCCTCGGGATCAACGTCAACTTCTAGGCCGGTTCTCGCTTTTTCCGGGGCCCGTCCGGGAATTCCGGGCGGGCCCCTTCGCTTTCAGGCCAGGGTGAAACTCTTCTCAAAAAGGGCCTTCGGGGCGCTCGGCTTCGCCGCGGCGCTGGCTCTCCTGCTCCCGTCGTGCCGACAGGGGACGCCGGGCGCCGCCGCGGCGGGCGGAGCCGCGCCGGCCGCGCGGAAGAGTCGCGCGGGACGTCATCCTGATCACCATCGACACGCTGCGCTACGACGCCGTCGGGTTCGACGGCAATACGCGCGGGACGA
The DNA here is from genome assembly GCA_963749265.1 of uncultured Acidobacteriota bacterium. Lineage (GTDB taxonomy): Bacteria > Acidobacteriota > Thermoanaerobaculia > UBA5066 > Gp7-AA6 > DAHUXD01. Next base: position 38,888 of record CAVVML010000014.1, read on the forward strand.
CGCCGAACATGGATCGCTTCGCGGGCGAGGGCCGTGTCTTCACGAAGGCGCACGCCCACAACGTCATCACGCTTCCGTCCCACGCCAACATCCTGACCGGGATGCTTCCCTACCAGCACGGCGTGCGGGAGAACGCCGGCTTCCGCCTCTCGCCGAAGGTCCCGACGGCCGCGACGCGGCTCAAGGCCAAAGGCTACGCGACCGGCGCTTTCGTCGGCGCCTACGTGCTGGACTCCCGCTACGGCCTCGGCCACGATTTCGACGTCTACGACGAGATGTACCGCCATCTCGACGAGCAATTCGAGTTCGAAATCCAGCAGGCCGCGGCCGAGGACGTCGTGAAGGCGGCGATCGAATGGTATCGGGGACAGGCCGGCCGGCCGCGGTTCATGTGGCTTCACGTCTACGATCCGCACGCGCCGTACGCTCCGCCGCAGGCCTACCAGGAGCGATTCGCGGACGACTTCTACCTCGGCGAGGTCGCTTACACGGACGCCGCGCTCGGCAAGCTGCTGGAGGAAGTCCGGGCCGTTCAGCCGCCGCCGCTCGTCGTCGTGACGGCCGATCACGGCGAGGCCCGGGGTGACCACGGAGAGCTGACGCACGGCCTCTTCTGCTACGAGGGGACCCTCCACGTGCCGCTGTTCGCCTGGTCTCCGGGCCTCGTCGCCTCGGGACGCGACGACGTGCCCGCGCGCCACATCGACATCCTTCCGACGATTCTCGACGCGGTCGGCCTGCCGCCGACGAGCGAGCTCACGGGACAATCCCTGCTCGCCGAGGGCCGCAAAGAGGCCGAGGCCGGCAGCTACTTCGAGGCGCTGTCGGCGGCGTTCAACCGAGGCTGGGCGCCTCTGCGGGGTCTCTCGGCGGGCGGGGACAAGTACATCGACCTGCCGATCCCCGAGCTCTACAACCTGCCCTCGGACCCTGGCGAGACGAAGAATCTCGTGGCGCAGGGGCCCGACTCTCTTCGCCGGCTCCGCAAACGCTTTCTCGAGCTGCCGACGGCGCCGACCGAGCGCCAGGCCATCGGGTCGGAAGAAGCCGCGAAGCTCAAGAGCCTGGGATATCTGACCGGTTCGGGCGAGATGAAGGCGTCGTACGGTCCCGCCGACGATCCGAAGACGCTCATCGGCGTCGACCAGACGCTCCACACGATCAACGATCTCTGCGAGCGCGGAAAATGCCAGGAGGCGCTTCCGATCGCCCGCCGCGTCGTCGCCGAAAACCCGAAGATGAAGCTGGGGTACCTGCACCTGGCCATGACGCTGCGCTGCGTCGGAGATCTCGAGGGCGTGCTCCGCGCCTTCGAGAAGGCCTCCGCGAGCGGCGCCGGCGGGGAAAGCGTCGACCGACAGCGCGCGATGCTGCTCTCGGAGATGGGCCGGCCGAAGCAGGCGCTCGCGGTGCTCCGTCCGTACGCGCGAGAGCGAGGAGCCCGAAACGTTGAACGCTCTGGGCATCGCCCTGGCCGACGGCGGCCGGCCCGCGGACGCGTTGCCGGTCTATGCCCGGGTGATCGAGATCGACCCCACCAACGCGGTCGCCTACCAGAACACCGGGATCTCGCTCCTGAAGCTCGACCGGGCGGAGGAGGCGCGGCAGAACCTCGAAGCCGCAATTCGCCTGGGCAAGCGCCACGCGCGGGCGTGGAACGCCCTCGGAGTGGCATGGATGCGTCTGGGGGAACCGAAGAAGGCGATCGAGGCCTGGAAGACCTGTCTCGAGATGAACCCCGAGCAGTACGACGCGCTCTACAACATCGGACGCGTCGCCGGCCAGCTCGGAGACTGGAAGACCGCGCGGATCGCGCTGGAGAGCTTCGTCAAGGTCGCGCCGCCCAAGGAGTTCGCCCGGGATCTCGCCGAAGTCCGGGGCGCCCTCGCCGACATGGCCAGCCGCGGACTCTGACCGTCGCCTCCGCTTGCTCGGAGACGTCTGCGGCCGTCGGCCGCACCGGCGAGCGGCTCGCGCGGCTGCGGACTCGACCGCTCGCCTGTCTCCCTCGCTGCGCTCCGGCTCCCGCGGCGCGGACCTCCTCCCTCCCTTCGGTCGGGAGAGTTACCGCCGTGCTTCGCACGGCGTTCCCTACTGCTGGGGGTCTGCCTTCGGTGGTCGGGTCTCCGCGCCGCGAACAACAGGGATGCGGCCGCTCAGAAGGCAAGTTGTCCCGCGCCGGATACTGACGCACTCGCTGAGTCGGATGGCCGGCCCGGCAGAATAGAATCGCGGCGTGATTTTCACGACGCTTCTCTTCGCCGCTCTCTCCTTGTTCGTTCCGGAGCCGAAAACCACGTGGCTCATCCGCGGAGCTCAGGTCGTGGACGGGACGGGCGGACCGATCACGGGCGCCGACGTCCGCATCGAAGGGGACCGCATCCTCGAGGTGGGCAAGCTCCGCCGCCAGCCGGACGAGCTCGTCGTCGACGGCAAGGGCCTGGCGCTCGCGCCCGGCTTCATCGACGTGCACAACCACTCCGAGGAGGGGATCGCCACCGACCCCTCGGCGCAGACGCAGGTTTCGCAGGGAATCACGACGCTCGTCCTCGGTCCGGACGGCGGCTCGCCGTGGCCGATCGGGGAGTACCTCGACGCGCGGCGCAAGTCCCCGGCGGCGGTCAACGTCATGACGATGGTCGGGCACGCCACGGTGCGCGAGCTCGTCATGAAAGAGGACTACCGGCGGAAATCCACGCCGGAAGAGACCGCGAAGATGGCCGCCCTCGTCGAGCAGGGGATGCGCGAGGGGGCGGCGGGCCTCTCCTCCGGCCTCGAGTACGACGTCGGCAGCTACGCGGCGACCGAGGAGCTCGTCGCGCTCGCGAAGGCGTCGGGAAAGTTCGGCGGCTTCTACATGACCCACACGCGGGACGAAGCCGAGAAGACGTTCGAAGCCTTCGAAGAGGCGATCGCAATCGCCAGGGGCGGGGGCGTGCCTCTCGAGATTTCGCACATCAAGCTCGCGACCGTGGGCGTCTGGGGCCAGACGAAGCGGACGATCGACCTCTTCGACGGGGCGCGGAAGCAGGGTCTGGACGCGACGGCGGACTGCTATCCCTACGAGGCCTGGCACTCCAACCTCGAAGTCATCGTCCCGAACAAGCAGTACGACGATCCGGCGAGCGTGACGGAGGCGCCTGCGCGTCCTCGGCGGGCCCTCGCGGATCACCGTCACCGCGTGCAAGGCTCATCCCGAGTACTCGGGCAAAACCCTCGAGCAGATCGCGCAGAACGAAAAGATCTCGCCGGTGGCGCTTTATTCGCGCATGGTCCGCGAGGGCGGCGCCGACATCATCGGCCACTCCATGAAGGAGGAGGACGTCCTCGAGCTCTACAAGCAGCCTTGGGTCATGGTCGCATCCGACGGCGGCATCGACAACGATCATCCCCGAGGCGCGGGGACCTTTCCGCGCGTCCTCGGGCGCTTCGTGCGCGAGAAGCACCTCTTCACCCTCCCGGAGGCCGTCCGCAAGATGACGTCTCTGCCGGCCCGGCGCATGAAGCTCCGCGACCGCGGCCGGATCGTTCCGGGCATGAAGGCCGATCTGGTGCTCTTCGATCCGAAGACGGTGATCGACCGTTCGACCTTCGAGGAGCCGCGCAAGCTTTCCGTCGGAATCAGCCGGGTCTACGTCAACGGCGAGCTCGTCTGGGCGGACGGCGCCGTGACCGGGAAGCGTCCCGGCCGCGTGCTGACGGGATCGAGCGCGGACCCGTCGAAACCCTGAAGATACGACGGCGCGACGACATAGAATCCCGCGGTCTTGAAACGCATCTCCCTCATCGTCCTGCTCGCCGGCGCGCTGGCCGGCGCCGGCATCCATCAGGCTCGTTCGTCGGTCTCGACCGTCGCCACGCCGGTGATTACGGAGCCCGCGGAGGACGGCCAGAGAATCAATCCGTTCGACGTGCACATGGTCGCGGGGCCCTTCGCGGGCTCCCCGGGCGAACACCACGTCTGTACGGATTGGGAGATCCGCGACGCCGCGGACGAGGTGGTCTGGACGGCTCCGTGCGTCACGGGCGCGGGCCTCGTTCACGTGCACCTGGGCGATGGAACCTTCGTCGGCCCGCTCGAAGGGCGCAACCAGCTCAACTCCAACAGTGACTACCGGCTGCGCGTGCGCTTCCTCGGCGACGCCCCGCCTCCGGAGAGCGATTGGAGCGAGTGGGCCGTCCGGGTGTTCGAGACGACCTCCACGACCGCGATTCAGCCCCTCGTTCTGTCGGATGTTTCGAACGTCCCGACGCCGCGCTGGCGCGACGAGGCGGGCGAAGACATCGTCCTGCCCGCCGTGCAGACGCGCCCTGCGCGACTGAGGCTCGAAGTCTCAGGCGGCGGGACGGCGCTCGCGTTCTCCGGCGCCGACGGAATTTCGAACGCCGTGATGAACGCGCAGCCGCTGTCGGCGCACGGGCCGCTCAGAGTCATCCTCGACAACGGCGACGCCGGACTGGAGCTGCCGCCGTCGATCGTGTCCTTCACCGACGGCAGCGGCCAGGACCGCGCAGGTCTACCTGCCCGCGGTGACCCTCGCGCCCGGAGAGACCGCGGCATTCTGGATCGGCGAGGCGGGCGGGGCCTTCCTCGACGCTTCCGACGGCGATCCCAACGCCACTCCCGTGTTCAGCGATCCGTTGACGGAGCCCGCCGTCCCATGGGCCGTGCGGCAGCCTGGATTTCGCATCGAGAGGTTCGCGACCGGCCTGAGGCTTCCCGTCAACGTCGCCTTCGTTCCGGCCCCGGGGCCGAACGCCGACGATCCCTTCCTGTACGTCGCCGAGCTCTACGGGGCCGTCAAGGTCGTGACGCGCTCCGGGGCGGTTTCGGATTACGCGACGAACCTCCTCAACTTCGACCCCACGGGATTGTTTCCGGGCTCCGGCGAGAAAGGCCTCGCCGGGATCGTCGTCGAGCCGGTCAGCGGCGACGTCTTCGTCAGCTCCGTGTTCGCCGTGGCGGGCCAGACCGACTTTCACTTCCCGGAAGTGCGCCGCCTGCACAGCGCGGACGGCGGGCGGACGGCGGACACCCAGACTCCGATCCTCCAGTTCCCCGACGAGCCTCTGGGCGCGTCGCACCAGACGTCGAACCTCTCGATCGGACCCGACGGCAAGCTCTACGTGCACATCGGCGACGGGCTGCTCACGTCGCCGGCCCAGGATCTCGACTCTGTCCGCGGCAAGATCCTCCGCGTCGACCTCGACGGTGCGCCGCCCGCCGACAACCCGTTCTACGACGGCGCCGACGGGCTCACGGCCAAAGACCTCGTCTTCGCATGGGGCCTGCGGAATCCGTTCGGAGGCGCATGGCGCGAGGCCGACGGCGCGCTCTGGGAAGTCGAGAACGGGCCCGGGACGGATCGGCTCGCGAAAATCGTGTCCGGCCGCAACTACCTCTGGGACGGCTCGGACGGAAGCATGAGCAACTTCGCCGCCTACACGTGGTCCCCCTCGCACGCGCCGGTCAACATCGCGTTCACACAGCTCGCGACGTTCGGCGGCAGCGGCTTCCCGCCCGCGAAGCTCAACCACGCTTACGTGACCGAGTCCGGACCGACGTACGCTCCCGGGCCCGCGGGGTGCTTGGCAAGCGGATCACCGAGTTCGTCCTCGACGGCGCGGGCAATCTCGTCGGCGGTCCAACGCGTTTCGTCGAGTACATCGGCGCGGGTCGCGGGACGGCGGTGGGGCTCGCCGCCGGCCCCGACGGGCTCTACTTCTCCGACCTCTACAAGAATCTCGGAGCCTCGAATCCGACGGAGGTCGGCGCGAGCGTCTTCCGGGTGTCCTGGACGGGCACCGTGGACTTCACCGGCGACGTCGCCGCCGGGGGCGCGCCCCTGACCGTCCAGTTCCACGACGCGTCGAACGTGCCCGCAGCCTCGGCGTGGCACTGGGAGTTCGGGGACGGCACGTCGAGCGACGAGAGGGAGCCCGTGCACGTCTACCACTCCGGCGGCTCCTTCGACGTCCGCCTCACGGTCACCGGTTCCGGCGGCCAGGCCTATCGCCAGAAGGCGGCTTTCGTGGTCGTGGCGGCCCCGGTGCGGGAGCTCGAGCCCTCACATCCCGCCGTCCGCCCCACCCCCCGCGTTCTCGATCCCCGCTAGGGCCGGCGAGGGGTTCCGGAAGGCAGGCCCCCAAACCCTTTAGAATCGAGGGGTATGAAGCGGTGGCGCTTGGCGGTTGTCCTCGCCGGGCTGGCCCTGGTGGCGATTCTCCTGATGGCGCTGACGCGGCCCCGGGGCGCGCCGGTCCAGGTCGCCGAGGTCCGGCGGGGCGACCTGATCGTCCCGGTCCAGTGCGACGGGACGCTCGAGCCGCCTCCGGGCGGAGAGCTGCGCGCGGCCGAAGCGGCGGCCGTGGCCGAGATTCCGGCGCGCGAGGGCGATCGCGTGGCCGCCGGCGCGACGCTCGTGCGGCTCGAAAACTCCGAGCTCTCGCAGAAGGCGCTCGACGCCCGATCCGAGGTCCTGCGCCTGCGGGCGGACCGCGCGAGCGCCGAAGCCGACCTCGCCGAGGCCGAGCGGGCCGAAAAGCACCAGCGCGAAGTCGTCGAAGCCGACGCGCGCCTGCTTGCGAGCGGAGCGATCTCGCGCGCCAGCGCCGAAACCGACGAGAGGGCTCTCCGGCAGGCCGAGGACCGAACTCGCGCCGCTCGCGCCCGGCTCGCGGGCCTGGAAGGAACGGGCTCGCGCCTGGCGCTCGCCGAACGCGTCGCCTCGGATCTCGAGCGTCGCGTCGCCGCACTGACCATCACGTCTCCGGTTGCCGGCGTCGTCTACGGCCTTCCGCGCCGGGTCGGCGAGACGGTCGCCGCCGGCCAGGTCGTGGCGAGCGTCGTGGATCCGGAGAAGCGGCGGGTGCGGGCGCGCGTGGACCAGCCGGACCTGCCGCGGGTCACGGTCGGGCAGCGCCTCATCCTCGGCTTCGACGGCCTTCCGCGCGAGAAGTGGGAAGGGACGGTCACCTTCGTGTCTCCGGGCCTCACCCAGATCGCGGGGCGCGAGGTCGGCGAGGTCCTCGGAGACGTCGCGGATCCTTCGCGGAAGCTCCCCACGAACGCCGCCGTGGAAGTCGAGATCGTGACCGGCGAGAAGAGCGGCACGCTCGTCGTCCCGCGCGCCAGCGTTCTCCGCGACGGAGAGAAGCGGCACGTCTTTGTCGTCGAGAACGGGCGGGCGCGCCGCCGGGAGGTCCAGGTCGGGCTCTCGGGCCTGACCGAGGTCGAGATCGCCAGCGGCCTGTCGGAGAAGGACAAAGTCATCCTGCCCGGCTCGACGGCGCTCTCCGACGGCCTCCGGATCCGGCCTGTCGGAACGGGCGCCGAGCGCCCGGGAGGCTAGGGCGCCGGGGCCGCGACTCCGCGCACCGACGACCGACGAAGATGTTCAATCGCGAAGTTTTCGGGATGGCGGTGGATCGCTTCAAGAAGCACCCCGTCCAGACCTCGCTGACCCTCGCCGGTCTCGTCGTCGGCACGGCCGCGATCATCCTCGTCGTGAGCCTCGGGCTGACGGGGCGGGAGTTCGTCCTGCGGCAGATCGAGGGCGTGGGCTCCAAGCTCGTCTGGGCGAATTACCGCGGGACGGTGACGACCGGCGTCTCGCGTTCCGCCGACGACGTCATGACGGACACCGACGTGCAGGCGATCGCCGGTCGCACGGATCTGTTCTCGGGCGTCACCGGGATCCTCACGCTCCGCGGCACCGTCAACGTCCAGTCGCAGGCGAAGACCCTGACGATCCTCGGCGTCATGGCGAACTACGGCGAGGTCCGCAAGAACATGCGGATCCTCCGCGGCCGCTTCATCGACGAGGACGACATGCTCGAGCGGGCGCGGGTCGCCGTCGTCAACCGCGATCTCTACGAGCAGCTCTTCGCGAACGACGAGTCGAAGGACAAGACGATCCGCACGCTCGGCACGACCTTCCAGGTCATCGGCGAGTTCGAGGAGCCCGTGGATACGCTCGGGCGAGGAGAGGTCGTCCCCGAGACGATCCTGATCCCGGCGTCCGTCGCCTGGTATTACACGCCCACGCGCCAGCTCAAGACGCTCTTCGCCGAGGCGCGCAATTTTGAATCGCTGCCGACGGCGGTCCGCGTCGTCGAGGAGGTCCTCAAGGAGCGCCACCGCCCGGGATCCGTCTACCAGGTCGAGAGCATGACCACCGTCGTGCGCCTGGCGCGGGCGATCTCGGTCGCGCTGATCGTCGTCTTCATCCTGGCCGCGGCCGTGTCGGTCGTCGTGGGCGGCGTCGGCATCATGAACATCCTGCTCGCATCGGTCGAGCAGCGGACCCGCGAGATCGGAGTGCGGATGTCCGTGGGCGCGCGTCGGCGCGACATCCTGGGCCAGTTTCTCTTCGAGGCGCTCTCGCTGGGCGTCGCCGGATCGTCGATCGGCGTGGCCATCGGCCTCGGGCTGCCGTTGCTCGTGCGGCTGCTCGTGAAGGGCATCGACGTGCGCGTATCCATCCTCTCGGCCGTTCTCGCGTTCGTGTTTTCGTGCGGCGTGGCAGTCATTTTCGGCGCGGTACCGGCGTACCGCGCGTCCCTCTTGAACCCGTCGGAGGCGCTTCACCATGAATGATCGATCGGTTCGCATTCGGCTTCAGAATCGGCTTCGGCTTCGGCTCGAGATTGCCGTCTTCGCCCTGCTCTGCATGGCCCTTCCGCCCGGCGTCGGGGCCCAGACGCCCGCGCCCGTTCCCGAGCCGCTGACGCTGCGCCGCGCCGTGGAGCTGGGGCTGGCGAGGGCCCCCGGCCTCGCGGCCGCGCGGGCGGCGCGCGAGGAGGGAGCGGCATCGGCGGAGCTCGCCCGCGACGCCTTCAGTCCTTCGGCGTACTTCTCGACGACGCCGGGATACACGTACGGCCTGCCGACCCTCATCGCGGGACATGTCCCGTCCATCTTCGGAGTCGAGATCCAGAAGCCCATTTTTGACCCGATGCGGCGCTCGGACGCGCTTCGCGCGGAGGCTTCGGCCTCCTCCCTCGACGCGTCGCTCGCCCTCTCGTGCCGCGCGACCATGGAAGCCACGGTCTCCGCCTACGGCCGTTCGTACCTCGACGGGGTGATGGTCGAGGCGGCGCGGCGGCGGCTCGAGGCCGCCGAGGCCATCGCGCGCCGCGTGACCGCGCTCTTCGAGGAGGGCCGGCGGACGGAGCTCGAAGTCGAGAGCGCGACGCTCCAGGCCGCGCGCGCCCGGCAGAAGCTTCTGAACGCCGAGTCGGACCGGGACCTCGGCGAGCTCGAGCTGAAGCGCCTGATCGGCTGGCCGGGGAGCGCGCCGCTGCACCTCGCGGGAGATCCCGAAGCCGTCGTGCCCGAGCTCACCGCGAACGAGAACGTCGACGTCGTACGGTCGGCGGACCCCGAGCTCGCGTCGCTCGAGCGGGAGGTCACGCTTCTCGCGAAGTCCGCGGACATCGAATCGAAACGCTGGATGCCGACGGTCGTCGCTTCGGCCGCCTACCGGCGGCTCGCGAAGTTCAATAACTACGACGACTACTACCTGACCTTCACGCCCGACTCCGTCGCGGTCGGTGTCTCGATCATCGTGCCGATCTGGACCGGAGGCCGCTTCGAGGACGAAAGACGGGAGGCCCGGGCCCGCTTCGATCGCGCGGAGGCGGCCCTCCGCACGCGCGAGAGCGACGTCGAGATGGCCGTCCGGCGGGCCGAGGCCGCCGTCGCGAGATCGATGGCCGAGCGGAGCATCTCCCGCCGGGCGCGGGGAATCGCCGACCGCAGGAAAAGCGCCGAGGAGCTGCTCGTCCGCGAGGGACGGAGCGAGCTCGTCGAGCTCGACGAGCGGGAGATGGCCCTGGCCGACGCCGACGACGAGGCCGCTCAGGCGAGCCTGACGTCGCTGCTCGAACGAGTGCATCTCCTGTCACTGCGAGGCGAGCTGGGCACGGCGCTGTTGGGCGCCGAGCCGACCTGTGCCGCGCCCTGAGCGCGCCTAACTCGACTGGCGCGCGGCCCCTCGGGCGACCTCGCGGCGGCCCCTTTTTGAGGGCCCGGTGGAGGCACTCTCGGGCGCCGGCCGCGCCTTCCGGCTTTTCTGCTAGCCGCGCTCCCCCAGGACCTTCAACGCGAAGGCGCGCGGAGGCTCGGAAAAGAACTCCCCGCCCCGCGACAGGAGCTCATCGGACCGTGTACGGACGAGGGCGCGGGCTCGTTCGAGGAGGCGACTCGCGATCCCGGATCCGCCATCGTCCGCGAGGCCCTCGATCCGGCGGCACAGCATCGACAGGTCGGTCACCTCGCCGAGCTCGCGGGCCATCGCGCCGAGAGCCTTCTCCCGCGCCTTGAGCGACGGGCTTCCGGTGGAAGCGAGAAGCTCGATCTGGTACCGCAGCTCCTTGAAGCGCTTCCGCCATTCGTGGAACTCGGCGTCCGTCCGGCCCTGTCCCGCCTGCATCCAGGCGCGTTGGGACCGTCGATAGCTTCGCGTGAGCCCCCTCTCGAGATCCGGGGTCGAGTACTCCCGGGGCAGGATCACCTCGAGCGCGGCCGGCAGCCGCCGGAGGATGGGGAGCGCCTTCCGCACGACCTTTCCGGGATCCTCCGACTTCGGATTCGCGCCGAGGCGCGCCGCCACCTCCGCGGCCTCCACGAACAGCTCCGGATCGTCGCCCGAGACCGCGGCGAGCGTCGCCGTCAGCACGTCGCCGTCGCGCAGATCGCCCGTATCCCGGAATGCTCGCTGGAGCTCCTCGGCCAGACCGCGGGCGGCCGTCCGACCGAGAGCCGGTCGCAGGAGCGCGATCACGCTGCGCGCCCGGCGGATCGACTTTCGAAAGTCGTGCACGGCACGCGTCGGATCGAGCGACGCCGCGGCCGCGTGGCGGCGGGCCACGAGGAGGATGCCCGAAAAAGCGCTCAGGAGACCTTCGCGCAGCGAGACGTGGCGGCGCAGGCGCAGGCCGCCGCCTCGCCGATTCGTCGTGCGACGAAGCGCCGCGGAAGTGCCTGCGATCGACATGGGGTTTCCGGTCACGGCGGCACCGGATTCTAGCGCGGGCGGCTCAGGGCGTCTTCGTCGGCGCGGGGGTGGGGGTGCGGTTGGCGGCGAGGAGCTTGGCGAGGACTTCGTCGTAATACGGCTTCTCGCGCAGGCCCGCGTACTTTCCCGGGAAGTACGCGACGGTCACGTCGGCGAGGCCGCTCGGCCCGTCGAACGCGTTGAGCACGACCGCGAGACGCTGGTCGTGCGGCAGCCGGATGTTGTCGATCATGGGAAAGTCGAAGTGGCCGAGCCAGAACTCAGTCGCCGTGGTGACGGTCCTGCCCTCTTCCGCGGTGCGCACCGTGATGCGGAGCTGGAGCTGCTCGGGATCCGTCGTCGCCCCGATCACCTCGAGGCGGATGTTGCGCGGGATCTCGTCGACGACGAGGTCCCGCGCGATGAAGGGAGCCTCGGTCCCGTCGGGAAGCGGGAAGGAGAGCGTCTTCGCGTTCACGGTGGCGTCGAAATTCGCGCCGCCTTCCTCGATCACGAGCATCTGCTTCTTGGCGACCTCCTCGGCCACGCGCTCGAGGCGCGCCATGAGCTCGCGCCGCTCGCCGCTCTGCCGGGCCTGCCTCTCGATATGGAGAAACAGCGGCTTGAGGTTGAGCGACTCGTGGAAGTTGTAGACGAGCAGCTCGAGGTTCAGGATCCTCTGATCCAGCGTCTGCGGTCCGGCGCCGAGGAACGAGCTGATGATCGAGGTGAACATGTCCTTGCGCAGGGCGCTCTCGGACTCCTCGCGGCGGCTGATCAGCTCGGAGTAGAGGCGGGCGTTGGTGTCGTTCGTCTGCATGCGCTCGCGCAGCTCGGAGTCGAGGAGCTCTTTCTCGCGCAGGTACGAGGAGGTAAAGAAGCCGAGGAGGGCCACCGCGACGGCGGTGAGCAGGCCGCCCACGGGCTGCAGGACGATCGCGGCCTTGTCCCAGACGTCGCGCCGCGGCGGCGGCGCGTCTCGATCCTCAGCGGCCAAGCGTCACTTCCGCGCGAGCGAGAGCTTGCCGGCCTCCTGCCGAACCTCGAGGTCGTAGCGGCTGGGCTTCTCGAACACGGCCACCGAGAGCGACGCGCTTCCGCCCTTGTAGTCGACCGTCAGCTTGCACTGGCCCCCGGCTGCGATCTTGAGGCTGTATCCGCCGAACTGGTCGGTGGAGGCGGACGCGGTCGTCCCGCCGCAGTCGAGCTTGAGGGAGACGCCCGGCGCGACCGGCTTGCCCCCCTCGCTGACCGTGCCGTGGATTTCGGCGGCGGACAGCGCCAGGGGAAGCGCGAACAGGGCGAGGGCGGCGGCGAGTTTTTTCATTCGGGTGCTCCTCTGCGACGAGCATAAACGGCAGGAAGCGCTCCCCGCATTCCTGGAGCCGAGGCGGCGCGTCCTCGCCTGGGCGTCACTCGGTCCCGCCGTCCGACTCCATCTTCTCAGGCGCCGGGTGTTTCGGGCCCCCCGGAGGTGCCGCGCGATGCCGAAAAGGCATCTTTCTTGCTCTTTTGGCCCCTCGAGGAGGATTGTCGATGGACAACGGTTCGCATCAGGCTTTCCAGATCCTGCGGCTCGGGTTCACGGTGGCGCCGATCATCGCCGGGCTCGACAAGTTCCTGCAGCTTCTGACCAACTGGGACAAGTACCTGGCTCCCGCGGTGCCCGCCACGCTGGGGATCGCGCCTCACACCTTCATGATGCTCGTCGGCGTGATCGAGATCGTCGCCGGTCTGCTCGTGGCCGTGAAGCCGCGCTTCGGAGGCTATCTCGTGTCGGCCTGGCTCGTCGGGATCATCGTGAACCTCCTGCTCGTCGGCGGGTATCTGGACGTCGCGCTGCGCGACCTCGGGCTCGCGATCGGCGCTTTCGCGCTCGCACGACTGGCCGAGGCCGATGAGCGGATTCGGGTCGCGACGCCGGCCCGCGCTTAGCGAGTCTTCAGGGACGGCGGGCGGCCGCCGACGCCGCCCGTCGTCGTTTTGTGTGAGGAGTTGTGACGCTCCTCACCACGCGCCGAACGCGCCCCAATGCGGTGTCCGACGTGTATAGAATCTGTTGAACCGTGCCTCAGCGGATCGCCTCGCGGTTGGCGGTCAACGCGGCTCTCGCCGCGGTATACGTCGGCGCGGCCAAGGACGGGACTCTCTCTCGCGTACGTGCACCCAAGCGCGACGCCCCTGTGGCCGCCCACCGGGATCTCGATCGCCGCGCTTCTCCTGCTCGGCCCCTGGGCCTGGCCGGGAATCTTCGTCGGCGCGTTCGCCGCCAACCTCTGGGCGTCGGGCGCCGCCCTGCCTTCGCTTGGAATCGCCGTCGGAAACACGCTCGAGGCGGTCGTCGCCGCCGCCCTGGTCCGCCGGTTCGCGGGCGGCAGCCGCGTCTTCGAGCGCGCCCGCGACATCTTCCGGTTCGCCATGCTCGCGGCGGGCGCGAGCACTTTGTTGAGCGCCACGATCGGTCCGCTGAGTCTCTGCTTCGCGGGCCTCGCGCAGTGGGAGAACTTCTGGCCGATCTGGTTCACGTGGTGGCTCGGAGACGCGTCGGGCGCGCTGCTCGTCGCGCCCCTTTTGCTGGTCTGGTTCCAGAAGCCCGCCGAGGCCCGGCGGCCGCGGTTGGACGCCATCCTTCTTCTCGCGGGCCTCCTCCTCTCGGGCGTCTTCGTCTACGGCGGCCTCGGTCCGGCGGGGACGATCTCCCGCTCGGGTTTCTTTCCTTGCCCTTTCTCGTGGCGATCGCCTTTCGCTTCGGAGTGCGCGAGGCGGTCACGGCGAACTCGATTCTCGCGGCCGTTGCGATCTGGGGCACGTTGCACGGCACGGGCCCCTTTCACCGTCCGGATCCGAATCAGTCCCTCATTCTGATGCAGTCCTTCACGGCCGTCGTGACGCTGACGATCGCCGCGCTCGCCGCCGTCGTGGCCGAGCGCCGCCGCGTGACCCATGCGCTCACTCTCCTCGAGTCCGCGGTCGACAACGCCGCCGAGGGCGTCGTGATCCTGGCGAGCGGAACGTCCCCCTCGCGCCCTCGCATTACGTTCACGAACGAAGGCTTCCGGAAGCTCACGGGCCTCTCGGCGGAGGAGGCCCTGGGAGGCACGCTGGATCTGCTCGATATCTCTCCTCGCGACGCGATGGCCTCGGCGAGACGCGCGTTCGCCACCGGGGAGAGCTTCGAGAAGGAGATGTCCGCCAAGCGGCGGGACGGCTCGACGTACGCATTGGAGCTGGAGGTCATGCCGGTTCCCGGCCACGGCGCCTCGCCGTACTGGGTGGCGATCCTCCGAGACGTCAGCGAGCGGCAGCGCCATCTCGAGGCGCTCGAGCACCAGGCCCTCCACGACGCGTTGACCGGGCTGCCAAACCGGCTGCTTCTCGACGACCGACTGGACCAGGCGATCCGCACGGCCGAACGGGATGGCGGATCGTTCGCGGTTCTTCTGATCGATCTCGACCGTTTCAAGGACGTCAACGACACCTACGGCCACGCGGCGGGCGACGCGCTGCTCGCCCAGGTCGGCCCGCGCCTCCGGGGCGTGCTCCGCTCGGTCGACACGGTCGGGCGCGTGGGCGGCGACGAATTCGTCGTCCTGCTGCCGGCGGCGAGCCGAGCCGAGGACGTCGGTCGGACGGCGGAGAAGGTTCTGGAAACGCTGGAGGCGCCTTTCTCGGTCGAGGGGCATTCGTCCGAGATCTCGGCGTCGATCGGAATCGCGCTCTATCCCGAGCACGGCGCCGACGGCATCCAGCTGCTGCGCGCGGCCGACGCGGCCATGTACATCGCCAAGCGGTCGAGCCGGGGGTATTCGGTCTATTCGGCGGGCGAGGACGCTTTCCAGAGGCGCCGCCTCGTGCTGCTCGAAGAGTTGCGCCACGGGATCGAGACCAGCGAGCTCTTCCTGGCCTACCAGCCGCAGGTCGACATGCGCACTCGCCAGGTTTCCCACGTCGAAGCCCTCGTGCGCTGGCGCCACCCGGAGCGGGGGCTCGTGCTTCCCGACGAGTTCATCTCGGGGGCCGAGCGGATCGGGCTGAGCCGGCGGCTGACCGACTGGATCCTCGAGACGGCGCTCGGCCAGGCGAAGCAGTGGCGCGCGGGCGGCCTGACGCTGCCCGTGTCGGTGAATGCGTCGATTCGCATCCTCCGCGATCCGAGCTTCGCCGGGCGGGTGCACGGGCTCCTGCGCGAGCACGGCCTGCCCTCGGAGCTTCTGACGCTCGAGATCACGGAGAGCCTCATGGCCGAGCCGCTCGACGCCCTCGCCACGCTCGAGGAGCTCCGCACCATGGGCGTGCGGCTGTCCATCGACGACTTCGGCGTCGGCGCGTTGTCGCTGCTGACGCTCAAGCAGCTGCCGGTCGAGGAGATCAAGATCGACAAGTCGTTCGTCCTCGGAATGGCGGAGCAGAAGACCGACACCGCCATCGTGCGGTCGATCATCGATCTCGCGCATCATCTCGGCTGTCGGGTGGTGGCCGAAGGCGTCGAGAGCGCCGAGTCCTGGGATCGGCTGGCCGACCTCGGCTGCGATCTCGCCCAGGGCGATTACGTCTGCCCGCCCATGCAGGCCGAGGAGCTCGGCGCCTGGTTCGCCGAGCGGGATATGGCCGCCCGGGGCTGACCCTTTCCCGAGGACATCGACCAGGGATCCTTACCCCAGGTTCACGCGGTCCTCGCGCCGACGCAGGACGATTCCCCGGCCATGAACCTCATCCAACTGATGCACTGGACCTGCCCGAAGTGTCTCACCCGCAACACGCGGCCCATCCCCGGCGACACCGAGCACGGCCGGCTTTTGTCCGTGCGCTGCGAAGGCTGTCGGGCCGACCACGTCGCGACGGCCATCGTTCGGCCGCCGCGGCCCGGCCGCGAGCCCGCGATCTACGGCGTGGCCTGGGTCTGAGGCCCGCGTCGAACGACGCCAGAGCTAGACGTCAGACGCGGGGAAGGATCCGAAGCTCGGGGGAAGGCCGCGGCGCTCTCGCCGACAACGCCTTCTCGTTCCGGGACCACGAAGCGGCCAGAGCGTCGAGCGCATCGAGCATCGCGCCGGCGGCGGCCGGGTCCGCGAATTCGTAAGACGGCGGATCCTTCTCGAGGTCGTCGTAGGAGCGGAGGCCTTCCTTGCCCGCGAACGCGCGCTGGATCTTTGCGATCTGCTGCTCGAGCAGGCCCATGCTCGAGCGCAAGCGCACCCAGCAATGGTTGTCCCACGTCAGGACAGTGCCCGGCGGAGGATCGTCGCTGAATCGCTCGGCCATGATTCGGGCGGCGTAAGCGCCCCGGGCGTTCAGGGCACGAATGACATCCGGATCCATCTTCAGATTCAGTCCGCCCTCCTCGTCGCGCAGGTGGATCTGGGCGATCCGATCTCGAAAACCGGGAACTTTCAGCTGGATGTTGTCGCGCCAGTTGTGCATCGTGTCGACGATTCGCCCCAGGAACCACAGGAGCTGCGACAAGGCGCCGCCTTCGGCGGGATTCGACCAGCTCTCAGTCTGGCCGGCGCCGTTCGATTGCGGAAGCCAGACGTTCCTGGTCTCGTCCTTCGGGTCGTAGGCGAAACGGGGATGGAAAGGCGTGAGGTTGAAGGCGAATGTGGGCCAGCGGGGGATCGGCGCGTCGAAGAAGTGGATCGGAAAGTTGCTCGTGAGGCCGCCGTCCGAGAACCAGCACCGCGTCAGGCGAGGCTCGCCGCGCTCTCCCGCCACGCTTTTCGCCGCGTAGCTGAAATCGAAGCCCCACAGCGGAACGGCGCTGATCAGGATCGGAAAGCTGAGGCTCAGCCGCACCGCGACGACGATGGGGAGGTCCGCGGGGTCGGGCAGCGGAACGAGGCCGTGCTTCTCGGCAGTCGCGATCTGCGCGCTCGTGTGCTCGGACCCGCGCTTCTTCCGCTTCATGAACTCGATGACGCGCGCCGAAAAGAGCGGCGCGAGCTCCGCGGGATCGAAAAACAGTTTCTGGGACTCGAAGGGCAGGCGGTAAGGCCGGCCCTGCGTCAGGTTCGTGGTCATGACTTCGAGATTGATGCGCCGGCCGCTCCCGTCGGTTTCGAGACGCCGCCGCTCTTCGTCCGACCGGGCGCCCCAGAGGTCGGCGAAGGTCAGCGGATCGTTTGCCTCATAGCCCGCGGGCCGTTTCCGGTCGACGCCCGTCGCGCCGCCGAAAGCGATTTCGTCGAGCCGCTGCTCGAGCCAGTCCGTCAGTGCGGGCGGATCTGCCGCCTCCGGCTTGCGTCGAGGCGCCGCGGCCCGGACAGATGCCGAACTGATTCCGCGTCACGGCCCGCACGACGTCGAAGACGACGACGAGCACCGGGAATGAGCAGCCCGAGGAGCGCGGTCACGAGCTGCCAGGACGATGAAGGGCGCGCGGAGGGCGGGAGAGGACACGGAGCGGAGCGCCAGACGCCAGGAAGGCGGCGCCCGGAAGAGAGCCCGAGCAGAAACGCCAGCGGGTATGAGCGCGATGGCGGTCCCGAAGAACGCGAAAGAACTTTCTCCACCGATCAGGGCCCAGAAACGCGAGGAGGAGCCGGAACGCCCGCCGGGCCTCCTTCGCAGGCTGGAAGAGCGAGAGCAGAAACGAAGTGCCCGAGGAGGTCGTCGCCCCGAATTTCCCCGGGTACGTCTCGAGCTCCGCGAAGCCGGCGTTCGATCCGAGGGCCGAGCGGCGATGCTCCGCCGCCGCGAAAAAAGCCGCCGCGATCGCGCCGGCGCTCGCTCCGCCGATGCTCTTCAGCGTGAACCGCTTCGCGAGCTCCACGCCGGCCGAGGGGTAGACCACGCCGCTCGTGATCCCTCCCTTCATGATCACGTCGCAGTGGCGCCTGGGAGGCGTGTCCGGGAGCCGATCGGTCTGGTTCATGTCCAGATCGTAGACCCGGGCCGGGACAGGTGAGGTCGGTGCGGAAAGCTGTGAAACCATTGCCCCAATGGTCGAGGGGGTCATCTCCCACTACCGGATCCTCGAGAAGCTGGGGGCAGGCGGAATGGGGGAGGTCTATCTCGCCGAGGACACGAGGCTCGGCCGGCGCGTGGCGTTGAAGATCCTGCCGGACGAGCACACGCGAGACCCGGAGCGGCTGGCGCGATTCAAGCAGGAGGCGAAGGCGGCGTCGGCGCTGAACCATCCGAACATCCTGACGATTCATGAAGTGGGAATGGCCGACGGCCGCCACTTCATCGCCACGGAGTTCGTCGAGGGCCAGACTCTCGGCGCGCTGCTGAACAGCCAGGGTCATCTCGAGACCGGCGAAGCGCTGGAGGTCGCGGTGCAGGTGGCCTCGGCGCTGGCGGCGGCGCACGTCGCGGGAATCGTGCACCGCGACGTGAAGCCCGAAAACATCATGCGGCGCGACGACGGGTACGTCAAAGTCCTCGATTTCGGTCTGGCCAAGTTGACGGAGCCGACCGCGCCGGAGGCCGCGAAGACAGCGGCATTGACGATGTCGTTTCAGGCGCGCACGGAGGCGGGCGTCGTGCTCGGCACAGCGCAATACATGTCGCCGGAGCAGGCGTCGGGCAAGAGGGTGGACGCGCGCAGCGACATCTTCTCGTTCGGCACGGTGCTCTACGAAATGGTGACGGGACATAAGGCTTTTCAGCGCGGCACGGTGATGGAGACGGTGGCCGCGATCATCGATCGTGAGCCCGAGCCTGTGCCCGCGCGGATTCCTCCGGAGCTTTCGAAGCTGATCCTCCGCTGCCTTCGGAAGGAGCCGGAGCGCCGGTTCCAGACGATGGCGGATCTGAAGGTGGCGCTGAACGACTTGCGCGAGGAGTCGCGGGAGGAATCGGCCGGCTCGGCACGTTCGGCCGGCGCTCGGGCCCGCCGAAACCGGCGCCCGGTCGCACCGATCCTGGCGGTCCTCGCGATCGTGCTCATGGCCGCCGTCGTCTGGACTCTGCGTGCCCGCCGCGGACGAACCGTCGAACAGCCGCTCCGCGCCGTCGCGCTCACGACGCTTCCCGGCGTCGAACGCTCCCCGTCGTTCTCCCCCGACGGCAACCAGGTCGCGTTCGCCTGGACCGGCCCCGAGAAGGACAACTCCGACATCTACGTGCAGCAGATCGGGCAGGGCGAGCCGCTCCATCTCACGACCGATCCCCTCGATGACTACAATCCCGCCTGGTCGCCGGACGGCCGGTGGATCGCCTTCCTGCGTGGCCAACCTCCCTCGCCGACCGGAGCGCGCAGCCGCGAGCTGCGGCTGATCCCGCCTCTGGGCGGCCCGGAACGGAAGCTCGCGGACGTTCGTGGGCAGGACTTTTTTCCCGCGGGCGCGTACCTCTCCTGGTCGCCCGACAGCCGGTCCCTCGTCGTCCCGGATTCTCCGGGTGAAGGCCAGCCCGACGCGCTGGTCGTTGTCTCGCTCGAGACCGGAGAGAAGAGGCGACTGACCAACCCTCAGCCTCCGATCTTCGCGGACACGAGCCCTGCGGTCGCTCCCGACGGGCGTTCGCTCATCTTCGTCCGGCGCACGTCGTGGGGCGCCGGCGAGCTCCAGCTTCTCCCGCTCGGAAACGGCGTCACCGCGGCCGGAGAGCTGCGGCGGCTCACGACCGCCGATCTGCGCGCCGACTTTCCCGCGTGGATGCCGGATGGCGAGGAGATCGTCTACTCGGCCAAGTTCAACCTTTGGAAGCTGGCGATTTCCGGCCGCACCGCGCCGTCGCGGATTCCGTACGTTGGCGAAGACGGCTTGATGCCCGCGATCTCGCGCCCTTCGCCCGGGCGGGAGGCTCGCCTCGCCTACGTCCGCAGTCTCGACGACTGGAACTTCTGGCGCATCGAGACGTCCGCTCCGGGTGCGCCATCCTCATCGCCGCCGGCGCTGGCGATCTCGTCCACGAAGGCGGAATACCACCCCGAGCTTTCGCCGGACGGGCGACGCGTCGCCTTCGCCTCGAACCGATCGGGGGATGCGGAGATCTGGGTCTCCGACCTCGACGGGTCCAACGCCATCCAGCTCACGTCCATGGGCGGCGCGGTCGATACGAACTGCCCGCGCTGGTCTCCCGACGGGCGGTCCATCGTGTTCGCGTCGACCGCAGAGAGCGAGTTCGACGTCTACGTCGTTCCGGCGGAGGGCGGGAAGCCCCGCCGGCTGACGACACATCCGTCGATCGACGTCCCCACATCGTATTCGCGCGACGGCAAGTGGATCTATTTCAATTCCATGCGGTCCGGGGACTATCGGATCTGGAGGATGCCGGCGGACGGCGGAGACGCGGTCCAGGTCACGCCGAACGAGAGCGCGCATACCTTCGAGGCGCCGGACGGCAGTCTCTATTACCTCACGGCCTCCATCGTGTCGCCGGTGTGGCGCCTGCCGGCTGGCGGCGGCGAGCCGAAGAAGATTCTCGACGGGGTCGTCTGGTTCAACTTCGTTCTGGTCGGAGACGGCGCCTACTACATCGACCGGCACGAAGGGGAGACCCGGCTGCAGTATCTCGACCTGGCCACCGGCCGCTCCACGACGGTGACTCGCAACCTCGGTGAGGTCGGAGCGTGGCTGACCGCTTCGCGCGACGGGAAGACGATTCTCTACACGCGCGTGGATTCCTCGACCGACGACCTGATGCTGGTGGAGAACTTCCGGTGACCGAGACAGGGGCATCCGTCCCGTTCCCGCTCGACAAGGCCCTGCCGCTGGTCGGCCCGCGGGAGCGATGCCACGTCGGTGAGTCGATTGTGATTCCGGGTGAGATCCGCTGGGCGGGACGGTCCGGGCCGCTCGCCGGCGTCGTCTGGGTTCCGGATCGGGGCCAGCCCGAACCCTACTGCCTGTCGCCGGCGCCGTAACGCCGCGAACACGCGAGCCACCTCGACAAGAGGTTGGTGCGCCCGCCGCGATTCGCTGACCCCCAGCGGCGCGGCCGGATGAGGAATCGGGGATACGCTGCCTTTATTAAAGGAGCATGCTCGCAGCCTCGCTAGAGACGGTCGCGCCCACCAAGGAGGATCGCCGTGGCTCATTCTTCTGTGCGGCCCTCGGCCGACGCCCCGCGCCACGGGGCTGCAGCCGACGTGTCGCCTCCGAAGGTCTGCTTGCTGTCGAACGGTAGCTATACCGTCATGCTGACCCAGGCCGGGAGCGGATACAGCTCCTGTGATGGGATCGACGTGACGCGCTGGCGCGAGGACGCGACCAGCGACTGCTGGGGACAGTACTTCTACATCCGCGACCTCGATGGCGGCGGCGCATGGTCGGCTGGTCGGCAGCCTCTCGGTGGAGACCCCGACGAGTACGAGGCGATGCTCGGTTCTGATCGCGCCGTTTTCCAGCGTCGCGATGCGGATATCGAAACGCGCTATGAAATCGCGGTCGCAGCCGACGCGGATGCCGAGGTTCGGCGGATCACGTTGACGAATCACGGCGTCTTGCCCCGCACGCTGGACGTGTGCAGCTACGCTGAGGTGTCCCTGAATGGTCGCCGCGCCGATCAGGCCCATCCGGCCTTCGCCAAGCTTTTTCTAGAGACCGAGTACCTGCCCGCGCCCTCAACTCTGTTGTGCCGCCGACGGCCTCGCGCGCGGGATCAGAAACCGATCTGGGCCCTGCACTTCCTGGCCGGCCCGGAGAGAGCCGACAGCGCTGTCGGAGAGGTCGAGTACGAGACCGACCGGGCCAAATTCCTGGGCCGGGGCCGTTCCTCGGCCTGCCCCGCCGCACTGGATTCGGGAGCTGCCCTGTCGGGAACCGTCGGCCCGGTCCTCGACCCGGTTTTCAGCTTGCGCCGCCGGGTCCGGCTCGCGCCGGGCACATCCGCGGTCCTTGCTTTCGGTAACGCAATCGCCGCCGACCGCAACGAGGCGGTCGCTCTGGCCCTCAGGTTCAGCGACCTGGCCGAAGTCGCGCGCACGTTCGAGCAGTCGAGGATCCACAGTCAGGCGATGCTTGTCGCGCTCGGCATCGCACCCGAAGACGCCAGCCTGTTCCACCGGCTGGCAGCTCACGTTCTCTTCAGCGGGCCGGCCCTTCGGTCGCGAGAGTCCGTGACAGCAAACCGTCTCGGCCAGTCGGGTCTGTGGCCGCACGCGATCTCCGGAGATCAGCCGATCGTGCTGGCCCGACTCGCTCGCCCTGCCGACCTTGACTTGGCCGGCGAACTCATCCGAGCCCACGCCTACTGGCGTCGCCGCGGGCTCGTGGCGGACCTCGTCCTCCTCAATGATGCCGAGCCTGCTCATGAACTGCACGACCTGCTTGAGGAGCTGGTGCGTTTGGGACCGACCGCCGATCTATCGGACAAGCCAGGCGGCGTGTTCCTGCGAACTGCGGGAGGGATGCCGGCGGAGGACGTCGTACTGCTCGAGGCCGCGGCCCGGGCGATCTTGCGCGGGGACGCGGGCTCACTGGCCGCACAGCTCGACCAGGCGCCTGCCCCTGACACGCTGCCGGCCGACCTCCCCGTCACAGCCGCCACGACGACGGCCACTCCCGACAAGTCAAGCGCTGCCGGCGAGGCGCTGTTGTTTGCCAACGGGCTGGGCGGGTTCACGCCGGACGGCCGGGAGTACGTACTGACGCTTCACGGTCGCGAGCGGCCGCCGGCTCCGTGGAGCAACGTCCTCGCTAACCCTGGGTTCGGCTGCCTGATAACCGAAGCCGGCGCCGGCTACACCTGGGCCGGCAACGCCCAGATGAACCGGCTGACCCCGTGGAGCAATGACCCGGTCGCCGACCCACCCGGTGAGGCCCTTTATCTCCGCGACGAGGAGACTGGGGAATTCTGGTCACCGGCGCCGAGCCCCTGCGGCGGCGATGCGACGACCGTCGTCCGTCACGGACAGGGCTACACCCGCTTCACCAAGACCAGCCACGGATTGGCTCTCGACCTCGTCGTCTTCGTCGCCGCTGTCGATCCGGTCAAGCTGATTCGCCTGCGGGTCAGCAACCTCAGCGCTCGGCCCAGGCGGCTGTCCGCAACCTTCTATGTCGAGTGGGTGCTTGGCTCGCTCCGCGAGCAGGCCCCCCTGAATGTCCTGTGCACGCTCGACCCTGAGAGCGGTGCCCTCTTCGCTCGAAGCGCCTGGGCTGGGGATTTCGCCGGGCGGGTCGCTTTCGCCGACGTGGCGCGTCGCCCCCGCTCGTTCACGACCGACCGCACCGAGTTCCTGGGGCGCCATGGCTCGGCGGAAGCGCCCGCCGCCCTCAGGCGGGAACGGCTCTCCGACCGGGTTGGTGAGCTCTGCGACCCCTGCGCCGCATTCATGACCGGGCTGGAGTTGCCACCGGGCGGCGAGGACGTCGTCTTCTTCTTGCTCGGACAAGCGGAGACTGAGGAAGACGCGCGGCGGCACATTCGGTTCTACGGTGAGGCCGAGCGAGCAGACAAGGCGCTGGAGGAGGTCACGGCGGGATGGGATCGCATCCTCGGCACCGTACAGGTCCGCACGCCCGACCCCGCGCTGGATCTGATGCTCAATCGCTGGTTGATCTACCAGGCGCTTGCGTGCAGGGTATGGGGCCGAACCGGTTTCTACCAGTCTGGCGGGGCCTACGGCTTCCGCGACCAGTTGCAGGACGCGATGGCGCTTGTTTACGGCGCCGCTGAGGAAGCGCGCGGGCAGATCCTGCGAGCGGCCGCCAGACAGTTCGAGGAGGGGGACGTGCAGCACTGGTGGCACCCGCCGGCGGGCCGCGGTGTCCGCACGCGGATCACCGACGATCTCTACTTCCTGCCTCTCGTCACCTGTCACTACGTCGCCACAACCGGCGACACAGCGCTGCTGGATGAGCGGGTGCCGTTCTTGCGGGCGCCAGTCCTGAGGCCCGAGCAGGAGGAGGATTATGGTCTCCCCGATGTGAGCGACGTGACCGGGACGGTCTACGAGCACTGCGTGCGAGCGCTGGAGCACGGCCTGAAGCTCGGACCGCACGGCCTGCCTCTGATGGGCACCGGCGACTGGAACGATGGCATGAACCAGGTCGGGGCGGAGGGGAAGGGCGAGAGCGTCTTTAACGGCTGGTTCATGCTGGCAACGCTACGAGAGTTTGCGGGCCTGGCCGAGCGGCGCCGGGACACTGCGCGCGCGGCCTGGTGCCTGGAGCGAGCGGAGGCGCTGCGAGGAGCGTTGGAGGAGCACGCCTGGGACGGCGGCTGGTACCGGCGGGCGTACTTCGACGACGGCGCTCCGCTCGGCTCGGCGCAGAACGAGGAGTGCCAGATCGATTCGATCGCCCAGACGTGGGCGGTAATCTCCGGAGCCGCCAACGCGGAGAGGGCGCGTCAGGCGATGTCGGCGGTGGAGGATCGTCTGGTCCGCAATGAGGATCAGTTGATCCTGCTGTTCACGCCACCGTTTGATCGCGGCTCGCTCGAGCCCGGCTACATCAAGGGCTACGTGCCCGGAATCCGCGAAAACGGCGGGCAGTACACTCATGCCGCGACCTGGGTCGTGCTGGCGACCGCCCTGCTCGGCCGGGGCAAGCGCGCGCTGGAGTTGTTCGCATTGCTCAACCCGGTCCGCCATGGCGCGACTCCCGAAGACGTCGAGCGGTACATGGTGGAACCGTACGTCGTGGCGGCGGACGTCTACGGAGAGCCGCCGCATACCGGGCGGGGTGGCTGGACCTGGTACACCGGCTCTGCCAGCTGGCTGTATCGCGTCGGCCTCGAGGCGATCCTCGGCTTCCACAAACGAGAGGACCGTCTGAGGATCGACCCCTGCGTCGCGCCGGATTGGCCGCGCTACGAGATCACCTACCGCCACCGCTCCGCGATCTACCATATCGTCGTCGAGAACGCGGCAGGCACGGGCCGCGGCGTGCGTGCCGTTACGGTAGACGCGCATGCCGTGCCCGATGGCGAAATCCCGCTCATGGACGACGGAAAAACCCATCAAGTTCGAGTCGAGCTGGGCTGAGAGACAGCGGAAGGGAGGACAGGAAGAAAAGGATGGCCGACCAGCTGCCGGCAGAGGAGGACTTAAACCGGCTGCCGACGGACGAGGAACTCGCCCGGCTTCAGCGGACCACGGTGCAGTACTACCTTCACGAGACCAACCCGGACAATGGGCTGGTCCGTGACAAGACCGACCCCGACGCGCCATGCAGCATCGCGGCCGTCGGTCTCGCCCTGGCGACGATCCCGGCTGTTGTCGAGCGCGGCGTGCTCATTCGCAAGTTCGGTGCGAAGATCGCCCGCCGCAAACTCCGCAGCCTCATGGACCTCCCGCACGGACCTGAGCCGGATACGGCCGGGTACAAGGGGTTCTTCTATCACTTCCTCGACATCGATACCGGCCGTCGCGTCTGGAATTGCGAGCTCTCCACGCTCGACTCGGCGTTCTTGTTCGCGGGTGCCCTGACCTGTGCCACCTACTTCGACGCCGACACGGAGGAAGAGGCTGACGTCCGACGCCTGGCCGACGCGCTCTACAGCCGGGCCGACTGGGACTGGGCGTGCAATGGTGGCCCGACGCTCACCCACGGCTGGAAGCCCGAGACCGGCTTTCTGCCGTACCGCTACGAGGGATATGACGAAGGGCTCTTGCTCTACCTTCTCGCACTCGGCTCGCCGACTCACCCAATTCCGCCGGAGAGTTACAACGCGTACTGCGCCACCTATCAGTGGAAGGAAATCTACGGCCGCGAGCTGCTCTACTCCGGGCCGTTGTTCACACACCAACTTTCGCACCTCTGGATCGACTTCCGTGGCATTCGCGACGCGTTCATGCGCGAGCGCGCCAGCGACTACTTCGAGAACAGCCGGCAGGCGACCTTTGTGCAGCAGGAGTATGCGATCAGGAACCCGCTGGGTTTCGAGGGCTACGGGGAGCACTGTTGGGGCTTCACGGCCTGTGATGGCCCGGGCTGGGTCAAGCGCGCAGTGCACGGGGTCGACCGGGAGTTTCAGGGCTACATCGCGCGCGGCGCGCCGTTTGGCCCCGACGACGGCACTGTCGCACCGTGGGTCGTGGTCGCGTCGTTGCCGTTCGCGCCGGAAATCGTCATCCCGACCGCCCGACATTTCGCCCGATTGGACCTTGGAATGACCGCCCCCTACGGGTTCAAGCCGTCGTTCAACCAGACCTTCGCCGTGGAAGAGAGCCCGACCGGTTGGTGGGTCACGCCCTATCACTTCGGCATCGACCAGGGACCGGTCGTGTTGATGATCGAGAACTACCGATCAGGTCTCATCTGGGACATCATGCGCGGCTGCCCAGCCGTGATCGCGGGGCTACGGCGAGCCGGGTTCACCGGCGGCTGGCTGTGAAGCGGACGGTAGGGAGGCCCCCTGCGTCGTCCCCCAATGCGGGGGTTACACGCTGGAGGCAGACGTAGCCTCTCGAGTTCGAGGCGCGCCTCACTCGGCGAAACGCAGCTTTTTCATCAGCGCCTGGAAGCGCGGTTCCGAGCGGAGCGGGTCGAACGTCGGGTCGTTCTTGAGCCATCCGAGCCACTGGGTATCGGCGGAATATGCCTGCTCCAGGTAATCCAGGGCGCGGGCGCGGTCTCCCAGGCCGAGCGACACGAGCGCGAGGTTGAACGCCGTGGGAGAGCCGCGCAACGACCTCTTCTTCAGGTCTTCGGCCTCGGACAGCGCGCCGGTCCGGTTCCCGGTGATCCCGTAGGCGTAGGCGAGCCATGCGGAGACGAACGCCGGAGATTCCAGGGCCTTGGCCTTCTGAAGCCCGGGTATGGCGTCGCTGACCTTCCGGTTCTGGATGTCGATCCACCCTCTCTGGAAGGGGACGAAGAAATAGGTCGGATCGAGGGCGGCGGCTTTCGCGACCAGCTCTTTCGCGGCTCGAAAGTCGCCACTCCAAGCCATAGGGATGGAAGCGTCCAGCAGGATCTGCGGCGAGAGTGGATCGAGCTCGGCCGCTCGCTTGCCCTCGGCGATCGCCTCCTCGAATCTGCCCTGGAACGCCAGGGCCAGGCCGAATTGATCGTGCGCAAAGGCGTAGTTCGGATTGAGCGCGAGCGCGCGGCGGAACTCGGCCTCGCAGCCGGGCCAGTCGTATTCGTAGAAGAGCTTGAACGTTGCGAGCGACGCATGCGCCTCGGCCGAATCCGGATCCAGAGCGATCGCCTTTTCGGCGGCGGCCTTGGCTCTCGGCCTCGCCTCCGATCCCGTCAGTACGCCCTCGTTGTAGCCGGCCCAGAGAACAGCGTCGGAGAGGCCGGAAAATGCCGGCGCGTAGCTCGGATCCTTGGCGATCGCCTCCTCGAAGAGCGCAATCGCCTTGCTCAGGTTCTCGTCGCTCGGGCGGTTGAAGAAGTACCGGCCCTTCAGATACGCATCGTACGCCTCGGGGTTGACGCTCTCCGTCTTCGTCAGACGTGACTCCTCGGCCGGAGTCAGCTTCACGTGGATCTCGCGCGCGATCGCCGACGCCAGCTCGTCCTGGAGCGCCAGCACGTCGCGGGAGCTGCGCTCGAAGCTCCGGGCCCAGAGATGCCGATCGGCCCGCGCGTCGATCAGCTGGGCGGTGATCCGGACCTTGTCCCCGGCTCGGATCACGGAACCTTCCACGACCGCGTCGACGTCGAGCTTCTTCGCGATCTCGGGCGTCGGCGGTCGATTCTTGCCCTTGAACTGCATCGCCGAGCCGCGCGAGATCACGCGAAGCTGGCTGATCTGCGCGAGCTGAGACGTCGAGCTCGTCGGTCATTCCCTCGGCGAAGTAGTCCTGGCTCGGATCGCCCGAGTAGTTGTCAAGCGGAAGCACGGCGAGGGATTGGATGGTGCGCGGGGAGGCCCCGCTCGCCGGCGCGCGGGCGGTACCCCATTGCGACCGCGCCACGAACAGAGCTCCCGCGACGGCGACCACGACGGCCGCCCCGACGAGCCACGTCCGCCATGGCCGGGGAGCAGGCGTGCCCGCGGAGGCGCGCACGCTCGGAGGGACGCCGGTCACGGGCGCGGAGGTCTCGGCCTTCAAATCCCGGAGCTCGTTGTAGACGTCGCGCGAGGTCTGGTAGCGGTCGCGGGGGTCCTTCTCCAGGCAACGGCGCACGATCCTTGCCAGGTGCGGCGGAGCGTCCGCGCGCAGGTCCGTGACGGAGCGAGGTGTGTCGCGCAGGATCGAGGAGATCAGGTCGACAGCGCTCGCGCCCTGGAACGGGCGCTCTCCGGTCAGCATCTGGTAGAGCAGGACGCCGAGCGAGAAGACGTCCGACCGCGCGTCGACCTTGCCTCCTCGGGATTGCTCCGGCGACATGTAGGCCACCGTGCCGAAAACCTGGCCTTCGCTCGTCAGGTCCGCACGGCTCTCCGTCGGCGTACTCGTGAGGTTGGGATTGGAGTCGGCGGCCTCACGTTTGGCGAGTCCGAAGTCGAGGACCTTCACCCGGCCCTCGCGCGTGACCATGACGTTGCCGGGCTTCAGGTCCCGGTGCACGATGCCGCGCTCATGGGCGGCCGATAGGGCTTCCGCCAGAGGTATCGCGATCTCGTAGAAGCGCGGCAGGGGCAGTCCGCCCGAGGCGATCAGCGTGTCGAGGCTCTCGCCCTCCACGAGCTCCATCGCGAGAAACCGGGTGCCCGCGGACTCCTCGACCGCGAAGATCGTGACGATGTTGGGGTGGTTCAACGCCGCGAGCGCGCGGGCCTCGCGCTCGAAACGGGCCAGGCGCTCGGCGTCCTGCGCGACCGTTTCGGGGAGCACCTTGATGGCGACGTCGCGGCCGAGCCGGGAATCCCTCGCCCTGTACACCTCGCCCATCCCGCCGGCGCCCAACGGCGACAGGATTTCGTAGGTGCCCAGACGGGCTCCGGCGAGCAATGTCATTGGAATGTCGCCGGTAACTCTAACGGAGTGGGGAAGTCGTTGGAAAAGTTGGTGCGCCCGGCGCGATTCGAACGCGCGACCTTTAGCTCCGGAGGCTAACGCTCTATCCGGACTGAGCTACGGGCGCAAAGAACGACGCGAGAAAATTTTGGGGTGAGTGGAGGGATTTGAACCCTCGACATCCAGATCCACAGTCTGGCGCTCTAACCAGCTGAGCTACACCCACCGTGGGCCGCGCAGTTTAGCAGGTTGGGGAAGGCGGGGGCCAACCCTTTGCTATGGTGCCCGGATGCGGATTTCGCGCGCCGTGGCGCTCGTTCCGGCCTTCTTCGCGGGGTTCGCGGCCTGTCGGCGGGAGACTCCGGCGGTCGCGACGCCGGCGGGCTCCGCGACACGCGCCGGCGACGCCGGCGCTCGCCGTCCCGCCCGTCGAATCCGCCGACGTCGCCTCGCGCGAAAAGCGCGCTCCCGGATCACGGACCTCCGTCATCTGGCTCGGTCTCGACGGGCTCGACTTCGAGCTGCTCGATCGGCTCGCCGCCGAGGGCGCGATGCCGAACTGGAAGCGGCTGGCGGAGGAGGGCTACACGGCGAGGCTCTCGAGCGATTACCCGCTGATTTCGCCGATGCTCTGGACGACGGCGGCGACGGGCGTCTCTCCCGACGTGCATCGCGTCCTCGACTTCCAGGAGGTCGACCCGGAGTCGGGCCGCAAGGTCCCGATCTCGGGTCGCTCGCGGCGGGCGCCCGCGGCCTGGAACCTGGCCTCGGCGGCGGGTCGAAAGGTCGGCGTCGTCGGCTGGTGGGCGACGCATCCGGCCGAAGAGGTCGACGGGTTACTTCGTGTCCGACCGCGCAAGCCCGATTCTCTTTTCCGACCTTCCGCGTGCGGGCGCGGCCTTTCCCAAAGCCCTCGAGGCCGGCGTTTCGCAGATCGCCGCGCGGGACGGGCGCGTTGCCGCCTCGGACCTCGCGTCCTACCTCGGTGTCCCCGAGACGGAGATCGCCTCGGCGCTTTCGAGCGGAGCCGGGATGGAGAATCCCGTCGTCGGGCTCGGGCGCGTTCTCGGCGCGACGCGTGTCACGCAGCGCATCGCCCGCGACCTCTACGACCGGATGCGGCCCGATCTCGCGGTCGTCTACTTCGGAGGCACCGACGAAGTCGGGCACCTCTTCGCTTCGTTTACGCCGCCGCGGCTGGACGTGCGCCAGCGTCACGGACGGCGACGTCGCGAAGTACGGCCGCGCGGTCCACGCCTACTACGCGGCCATGGATCGGATCCTCGGGCAGTGGATGCGGCGCGCGGAAGAGGACGGCGCGGTTCTCCTCGTCCAGTCGGATCACGGGTTCAAGTGGGGACGCGACCGTCCCTGCGGGCTCGCCTCCGGCGACTGGTCCACGGCGGCGTTCTGGCACCGCCCGGAGGGAGTGCTCGCGATCTGGGGACGCGAGGTGCGGCGCGGGCAGCCGCGTGGAAGCGCGCGCCTCGTCGACGTGGCGCCCACGGTGCTCGCCCTGCTGGAGGTGCCCGGGGAGCCGCGGATGACGGGACGGCCGGTCGCGGCGGCGTTTTCGGCTCCGCTCCGGTTCCTCCGTTCGGGCACGGCGACGCCCGAAGTGCGCCGCGTCGCCGATGCGCCGATGACCGAGGCCGAGTCCTCCGAGTACGCGAAGAAGCTCCTGGCGCTCGGTTACCTTTCGCCCGGCGAGACCTCGGCGCTCGCGCCGGCCGGCGGCGACGAGCCCGGACTGACCGAGGGCGCCTGGAACAACCTGGGCGCGTGGGAGCTGAGGACGCGAAAGAATCTCCCGGCGGCCGAGGCCGCGTTCCGGGAGTCGCTGCGCCTCAATCCGGAGTACTACTCTCCGATGTTCAACATCGCCGTGCTCTCCCGCGAACGCGGGGACACGCGGTCCGCCGAGGACTGGCTCTTCCGCTCACTCTCGAAGGTGCGGAGCGATCCGTCGATCGCGATCGTCAGCTGGGCGCGCGAGTACGCGAAGGCCCGTCGGCCGGCGGCGTCGGCGTCGCTCCTGGCCCGGGCGGCGGCGGCATTTCCGGACAACGAAGCGATCGCGCGCGAGCGGGCGCGGTTTTTCCACGAGAACAAGGACTGCCGGGGAGCGGCGGACGCGCTCGCGAGGTTCGAGAGCGGGACGACGAACCCGGAGACCCTCAACGACCTCGCCCTCTACGAGACCTGCCTGCAGAACCGCGAAACGGTCGAGAGGCTCCTGACGCGCTCGCTGGCTCTGGACCCGAACCAGCCGGCGGTCCGGCGCGCGCTCGATGTGGTTCGGAAGGCGGCGAGGCCAGCCGAGCTAGCTTAGCGCTTGTTCTCCGCCAGGACCTTGAGCTCGATCGTCGCCAGACCGTAGGCCGAGCGCACCGGATCGCCCAGGACGATCAGGCGCACCGGCCCCTCGTTCTCGGGCAGCGGATCCATCGCCGTCTCCGACACGAGAAAGATGCGCGGGTTCGCGCGCCCGGCCCGCAGCTCTCCGACCGAGAAGGCGACCGCGTATCCGTCACGCGCCTTCGCGAGCACGACCGCGGCGGCCGACTGCTTCTCGCCCGCCATCGTCCGGACATCGAGCCCGGCTTTTTCGAGGACGTCGAGCAACGGCAGGCCGTGGTAGACGGTGACGTTGCCCTGCACGTCCTCGAGCCGGACGTCGCGTTGATCGGGGCCGAGCAGAGACTCGGGCGTCACTGGCCGGTCCGGCTTGCCCGGAATCTTCAGCGTCGGCGGCGCGAACGACGCGCCGGCCGCGGCCGCGAGCGCCGCCGAGATCAGGGCGGCGCCCGCGAGGGTCGGAAAGCGAAACGTCATCTAGAACAGGAATGTAGCCGAGAACGCGAATCTTCGCGACGGGGCGAACGTTGTTCCGGTCCCGAAGTTGGGGTTGGGCCCGGTGTTGTCGTCGTTCAGCCAGAGGTCCTGGTCGACCTTGAGCGCCGGCTGCGAGTTGAAGAGGTTGAAGATGCGGGCCTCCACCCGCAGGTCCATGTCGCCTCCGAGCGGGAAGTCCTGGGCGAGCAGGAAGTCGAAGTTGGCCCAGGCCGCCGTCTCCCGCGAGCCCGCCGGCTCGGCGTACTGATAATCCGTGCCGTAGATCGGATCCCACTCCCGCGCCTCCCAGGGCGTGCCGCTCTGGACGCGGAAGTAGCCGCCGACGATCGTCCGGAAGGGGAACGTGTAGTTCGCGAAGATCTTGCCGACGTGCGTGCGGTTGCCGATGAGCGTCCCGGTCCGGTTGGGATCGGTGACGTAGAGGCCGGGGCCGTCGTTGATGTACGAGGACGTGTAGAAGAGCTCGGTCGCGTAGTCGAGGTCCCAGTTGCCGGTGAGCTTCGAGAGCGTGTAGGAGACGTCGAGCGACCAGTTGCCGCCGTAGGCCTTGCGGACCTGGATCGTGCCGCCCGCGTACTCGCGTTTGGCCGGGATGTTGCCGTAGCGGAAGTCGCCCGGATCGTCGAGGATGCCGGTGACCGGGAAGTCCTCGAAGATGTCGGAGGTCTTCCGGTACATGCCGTAGATCTCGGCGACCCAGCCGTTCGCCGAACGGCCGCGCGTAACCGCCGACCAACTCGTCGGTGAAGGTCGGATCGATGTTTGGGATCACGACCTTGTCGACGTTGTTCGATCGCGTGACCTCCTGCAGAAGGGCTCCGGTCGTGCTGTCGAAGAAGGCGTCGGTCCGATACAGCCGCAGCGGCGCCGCGGAACGGGCGAACGACTGGTTGTCCATGTTGTCGTAACGCGCGTAGTTGAAGTACGCCTTGTCGTGCACGCTCGGCGAGACCTCATAGGCGACACCGACGCGCGGCTGCCACTGTTTGGAGAAGGGGAAGGTGTACGTGTCCCGGTAGGTGCACGCCCGCGGGTCGCGGTTCGGATCCGTGCAGGGGAGGAGATCCGAGTTGGGCACAGTGGGGTCGCCCTGGACGAAGACGAACGTTCCGTTGTCGTTGGGGATGTACGTGTCCTGGTTCACGAGCACGCCGAGGTTGACGGTCAGCCGGTCCCACGTCGCCTGGTCCTGCAGAAAGATGCCAACGGTCCGGCCGCGCGAGATCTGGGCCGGCTGGTTGGGGTTGAAGCGGGCGCGATAGCAGGACTCGGCCCCGAGGCAGTTGGACGTGCTGAAGTTGTCGGTGATGGAGCCCCAGCCGTTGGCGAGGGTGATCTTCTCTTCCTCGTTGTCGCTGTAGTTGGCGCCGAGCTTGATCAGGTGGCTGGCGCCGAGGAAGGTCGTCAGGTACGAGGTCGTCAGCCGATACTCGAGACGCTTGTAGTTTTCGATGTCGTTGCGGAGGCTCGCGACGCCGTCGCACAGACCGGTATCGGAGCTGCAGTAGTAGCCGACGCGCCCCGGGTTGACCGGGTCGAAGGGCGGCTGGAACGGAACGGGAATCGTCGGGTCCGAGCTCTGCGGGTTGTCGTTGTAGTTGAACTTGAAATCGACGTTGAAGTTGGGAGTCGCCGTCCAGTACCAGTTGAAGACGCCGACGCGGTTGATCTCCTTCGTCGTCGAGCCCGTCGTGGCGGTGGAGTCGAAGTCGATGTTCGCGTTGTCCTGGTCGATGCCTCGGTAGCGGAACGAGGCATCGATGAGTTGGTTGGAGACGGGTGTCGCCGAGAGCTTCAGGAAGTATTCCTGGATGTCGAAGTTGGAGTCGGGCAGCGGCCCGGTCAGGTTGGTCCGGTCCTTCTCGTCCTGGTAGAAGAGGTTGACCGAGCCGTAGGCGAAGAGGTGATCCTTCCAGATCGGCCCGCCGACGCCGACGCCGGGACGGAAGCGCTCGAACTTGGTCTGAATCTCGCTCTTGCTGCCGGCCTCGAGGGCCGCGGGCGAGTAATCGAGACGCGCCTCGCCGTGGAGGATGTTGGTGCCCGACTTCGTGACGCCGTTGACGATGAAGCCGCCCGTCCGGCCGTACTCGGGCGGGACGCCGCCGCGCTGGATGTTGACTTCCTGGATGTCGAGCTCGGCGAAATCCTGGTAGAGGTCGCCGAAGAACGGGTTCGTGACGTTGACGCCGTCGTAGAGGAACGTGTTGTCCTGGCGCCCTCCGCCGGCGTTGATGCCGATGTTCGTGTTGGAGATCTCGACGCCGCTGTCGATGACTCCCGGCGCGAGCTGGAAGGTCCCGGAGAAGGTCCGCTGCAGAGGGAGCTTCTCGAGGGTCTCCCGCTTGGTGACCTGCGAGATCTCCGAAGATTTCGTGTCGACGAGCGGCGTGGCCGCGGTGACGGTCACCTCCTCGGACGCCGTCGCCCGGAGCACCGGCCAGACCTCCGTCATCTTGGCGAGGCTGACGACGGCCTCCTGCTGGAAGGCGCCCATGCCCGCCAGCTCGACGCGAACCTGGTAATTGCCCGGAGGGAGGTTGAAAAACTGGAAGACGCCGTCCTGTCGCGAGGTCGTGGTGCGGCCGAGCGGGAGCTGGGGACCGGAGATCGTGATGGTCGCTCCCGGCACCGCGGCGCCGGCATTCGTCGCTTCACGACGCCGGTGACGGAGCCGGTGGTCTGGGCCAGAGCACGTCCGAGGACAGAAACAGGGACACGAGCGAACGCGAGTAACCGGTGAAACGACGGTTCATCGGCGGACGCTCCTCCGCAAAAAAGTGTCGAGGCACGAATCAATGAAGCGAATCTGAACCGATTTTACGACTCTTCGAGTCGAATGAGATCCTCAAAAGTTTCGCGGCGGCGAATTCGGCGGGCGGCTCCGTTCTCGACGAGCACCTCGGCGGTCCGGTAGCGGAAGTTGTAGTTGGAGGACATCGCGCTTCCGTATGCGCCGGCGTCGAGGATCGCGAAGAGGTCTCCTTCGGCGGGCTCGGGAAGCTCGGCGTCGTGGAGGAAGCAGTCGGCCGTTTCGCAGACGGGGCCGACCACGTCGGCGATGACCGACGGTCTCCGGACGGCGGCGACCGGCTCGATCGGATGCACGGCTTCGTACAGGGCGGGGCGCAGGAGGTCGTTCATCGCCGCGTCCGACGACGACGAAGGTCTTCGCGCGCTCGCGCTTGACGCCGAGGACGCGGGTCAGGAGCGCGCCCGCCGGGCCGACGATCGCGCGCCCCGGCTCGACGAGGAGCCGGCCCGGGAGGCCCTCGAGCGCCGGCCGCACGTTCTTCGCGTAGGCCTCGGGCGTGAGCGCGCCCGGCCCGATGCCGATGCCTCCGCCGATGTCGACGGTCTCGATCGGGAAACCCGCGGCCGGCGAGCTCGCGGGCGAGGCTCGAGAGCGCGCGCGCCGTTTCGACGAGCGGCCCGGCCTCCAGGATCTGGCTGCCGATGTGCGCCTGGACGCCGGTCATCGAAACGCCCGGAAGGGCCCGGGACCTCTCGAAGATCTCGCGGGCGCGGGCGATGTCGACGCCGAACTTGTTCTGCTTCAGGCCCGTCGAGATGTAGGGATGGGAGCGCGCGTCGATGTCGGGGTTGACGCGCAGGGCGACCCTCGCTCGCCGTCCCGAAGCGCGCGCGGCCGCGTCGGAGATGCGCTCGATCTCCCGCTCCGACTCGGCGTTGAAAGCCAGGAGGCCGGCTTCGACGCCGGCGCGGATCTCCTCGTCCGTCTTTCCGACGCCCGAGAAGACGATTCGCTCGGCGGGGAATCCGCTTTCGAGGCACGGCGCGCAGCTCGCCGCCCGAGACGACGTCCGCGCCCGCGCCGAGCGCGGCGAGGCGCGTCGAGGATCGCGAGGCTCGAATTGGCCTTGGCCGCGTAGCAGACCAGGTGGGGGAGTCCGGCGAACGCGGAGTCGAAGCGCCGGAAGGACTCCTCGATCTTCGCCCAGCTGTAGACGTAGAGCGGCGTGCCGTACTCGCGCGCGAGATCCGCGAGCGACACGCCGTCGCAGCGCAGCTCGCCTTCACGCCGCTCGAATCCCGTCGGGCCTGCCGGGGTCACTTGCGGGGACGATACACGATTCCGAAACGGGCTCACCGAGCGCGTCGGAGGTCCAGCCGCGAGGCTAAGGCGTCCGCGCGGCGGACGGATCACCGCCGAGCAGCGGCGTCCGAGCTCCTGTGTCCGGGTCGAGCCGAACGACGCGAGTCGTTCGAGCCGATGAAGAGCTTCGTCGCGTCGCTGCCGACGGGCCGGCGGAGCGTCGTAGGAGAGATTGCCGTTCAAGCGGGCGGCCGGGGAGAGGCCGTCCGCGAGCTTGCGCACGGTGCCGCGATCGACGTCGACGAGATGACTCGTGTAGACCGAGCCGTCGCTCACCGCAACCACGACTCGGCCCGGCGTCACCTCGCCGCCGAGGACGGACCAGCGGCCCCGCGGAAGCGGAATCGTCGCGTTGAGGTGACGCCATCCGGCCCGAAGACGCGCAGCCGATGAGCCTCCGGACGACGATTCGGAAGGACGATGCGGCCGTCGGCGAGAAAGCCCGGCCACGCGGGCGACGTCGCTGTCCGGCGCAGCGAGTCTCGCGAGAACGGCTCCGGTCCGGCCGTCGACCAGCCAGGCCTCGGGAAGGGTGAGGAGCCGTTCGCCGGTCCGATCCCATGCGAAGAACAGGCTGCCGCTCTCGCGCTCGAGCGAGCCCGTCCGGGACAGCCGCTTCGTCGGGACGTCGAGCTCCAGGATCTCGAGATGCGTCTTTCCCTCTCCCGCGTCCGGCTGCCGATAGACGCGGAACCGGTCGTTGCCGTCGAAAAAGCCGCGGATGCTCGAGCGTTCGGTGTCGATGCGGGCCGAGGCGAGAGTCCGGCTTCCGGCGAGGTCGTGAATCGACAGGAGTCCGTCCCCGAGCGTGGCCAGGCGCGACCCGTCGGCCGAGAGCGCGAAGAGCGACGGATAGCTCGGGAGAAAAATCCGCGTCGGCACCGGCTTGCCGTCCGGGTCCGGATCGGATCGTCGAGCGACATCGAAAGGACCTCGAGCGGCCCGCCCTGGGATCGGGGACCGACCCACGCGGCGTGCTTGCCGTCGCGGGAGATGGCCGGGCGCATCCACTCGACCACCTTCGCGCGCTCGAAGCGGCCGCTCGCCGTGTCGTAGAGAAACGTGGCCGACGTTCCACGCGCCCGTCCCTGAAGCAGTGCCCAGCTTCCGGCCCGAGCCGGCGATATCCAGAAACCGCTTTCGAGGTCGCGGGGACCCGCGCCGAGAACCCAGCTCGTCCAGGCGATCACTCCGACGAGCCCGATCGCGATCGACGCCCAGAGCG
Source organism: uncultured Acidobacteriota bacterium (assembly GCA_963749265.1). Lineage (GTDB taxonomy): Bacteria > Acidobacteriota > Thermoanaerobaculia > UBA5066 > Gp7-AA6 > DAHUXD01. The sequence continues at coordinate 75,838 of CAVVML010000014.1, forward strand.
TTGCCGAAAGCGCCCGGTGAGCGGCCCGGATGTCCGTCCGGCCCCGTGCGACAGAGGCGAAGCCGGCGGCGAGCAAGCCCGAGTCCGGCCGCGAGCGCGAATCCCCAGATCGCGCGCCCCCGGGCCTCGTCCGCGAAGAAGGTCGGCAAACGCGAGAGGCTCCCGGCGAGGACGAGACCCGCCGCCAGAGCCAGAGCCGCGTCGAGCGCGATGAGCGCCGAGCGGGAACGCAGCATCACGCTCGCCGCATGGGCGGCGGCGACGAGGATCAGAAAGACGACGACCGCGAGGGCCCCGGCCAGGCGGGGAGGTCGGCCCTCGACGAGGATGTCGCTCCAGGGGATCCGCGCGCCTGCGAGCCAGGCCGGGACCCCGATGATCGCCGCGGTCAGGGCGGCAATGAGGAAAGCGGCGGCGAGGTGGCCGCTCCAGAGGGCCAGGCTCGACACCGGCCGCGCGAGATCGAACCCGATGCGCCGGTTGGCCATCGACGGGGCGAGCATCGACATGCCCAGGCCGACGGCGAGCGCCAGCACAAACCCGACGCCGAGCAGCTGTGGCGATCCAGGAGCGCACTTCCGGTGCGCTGCCTCCGATCCAGCCGCGGAACAGGGGCATGACGAAGGGGATCAGGCTCGCGAACGCCGCCGCGGCGAAGACGAAGCGCCGTTCACGAACATCGCGGCGCGCCACGGCCAGGAATTCCTTCACGGACGGCCTCCTTTTTCCTCGCCGGCCTTCGCCTCGCCCGCGACGGCCAGGAAGATCTCCTCGAGCGGCAGCGGCTTCCGCCGTGGCGTCATCGACGCCGTCGGTCGCGCGGAAGCGCTCGAAGGCCTCCTCGTCGAAGTTGGAGACGATCGCGTCGATGCCCCAGCCGCGGACCTTCACGCGGAGGGCGTCGAACTCGTCGAGCTCGGTGCCGAACGCGGTCCGGGTCTCGGTGAGCCGGTTCGAGTAGCGGATCCGGCGGAAGCGGGACTTGAGAGCCTCGGCGTCCTCGTCGACGGCGAGCTTCCCGTCCTTGAGGATGCCGACATGGGTGGCGATGCCTTCGAAGCCGGCCAGGTCGTGCGTCGTGAGAAAGACGCTCGTCCCGCGGTCGGCGAGCTCGCCGACGATCTCCTCGAAGAGCGAGCGGCGCGCCACGGCGTCGAGGCCCAGCGTCGGATCGTCCAGAACGAGGAGCTCGGGGGAGTGGCCGAGCGCGAGCGCCAGCATGCACCTGGCCCTTCTGGCCCTTCGAGAGCTTGCCGAACGGAGTCGCGGGCGGGACGCTCGAAACGGCGGAGACGCTCGGCCACGGCGCCGGAATCCCAGCGGGGATAGATCCGGCGGCAGAAATCCGAGAGCGTGCGCGCCGACATCGCCGGCGGCGCGTCGGGCTCCTCGGGAACGACGCCGATGCGCGCCATCGCGGCGCGGCGCGTCTTCCAGGAGTCTTCGCCGAAGAGCAGAGCCTGGCCCGCGGAGGGCTTCTGCTGGCCGAGGAGGCAGCGCACGAGCGAGGACTTGCCCGCCCCGTTGCGGCCGAGGAGCGCGTAGACGGCGCCGGGCGGCACGACGAGCGACACGTCCGCGCAGGCCGTCGCGCGTCCGTAGCGGACCGTCAGACCCTCGATGCGAATGGGGTCCTTCACGTCCTGGCTCCTTTCGGCCACGCGGCTCCGACGGCTTCGACCGGCTTCCTCCGCGGTGACGCCGAGCGTCGCGGCCAGGCTCGCGTACCGGACCGCGGCCTCGCGAAGGAGGCGCGCGCGTTCCGCCTTGCTCATCGCCGGCGGCTTCTCGGCCACGTAGGTCCCGTCGCCGCGGCGGACCGTCAGGATGCCGGCGTCCGTCAGCCGCTGGTACGCCTTCGCGACCGTCGCCGGGTTGATACGGAGCTCGCGGGCGAGGTCGCGCACCGAAGGGACGACCGCACCGGGCGCGAGAGCCCCGGAGGCCACGAGACGCCTCAGCCCCTCCTCGATCTGGCTCCAGATCGGGGTGGCGTCGGTCGGGTCGATGCGAAGATCGGTGGTTCTGGTCAACTGTATTAGTGTACTACTACACTAATACTGTACGTCAAGACGTCATCCGCCGGAGGGGGACACCGCCCCGCCGCCGGGGTTCGTCCGATAGTCGTACCGCCGCAGCATGGGCGCCGCCGCGGCGATGGCGGCGGTGATGAGGATCGTCGCGACGCCTCCCGAAACGACCGAGACGGTCACGCCGATGACGGTGGAGGCGAAGAGCGAGGCGACGAGACCGGCCTCGAGCTCGCCGAGCTGCGGGCCGCCCATGAAGAAGATCATGTTGATCGAGGTCATGCGGCCGCGGAGGCGGTCGGGCGTGACGAACTGCCGGATGGTCTGGCGGATGACGGTCGAGATCGCATCGGCGAGCCCGGTGCCCGCGAGCGCAACGAGAGTCAGCCAGAAGCTGCGCGAGAAGCCGAAGACGACGGTCGAGGCGCCGTACGCGACGACCGACCAGAGGAAGATCCGCCCCTGGTTGTCGGGAAGCGGACGCACCGAAAGGTAGAGAGCTCCGGCGAGAGCCCCGACCGCCGGCGCGGCGGCGAGGATGCCATACCCTCGCGCGCCGACGTGGAGGACCTGGTCGGCGAAGATCGGCAGCAGCGACGTCGCGCCCGAGAAGAACGTGGCCAGAAAGTCGAGGCCCATCGTCCAGACCATGATCGGCGTCGTGAAGACGAACCGCAGGCCCTCGGCGAGCGCCGCCGACATCTCGACCTTGCCTTCCGTCGGCTCGGGCGCGCCCGAGGTCCGCATGGTCACGAGGGCGAAGATGACGGCCAGAAACGAGACGGCATTGATCATGTAGATGACCGACAGGCCGCGCGTGCCGGGGCCGCGCCTGCGCGATGAGGAGGCCCGAGAGCGCGGGGCCTCCGATGAGCGCGGCCTGGAACACCGAGAGGTTGAGCGAGAGGGCTCCCGGCAGGTCCTCCGGCGGCACCAGCCGGGGGATGAGCGCCTGGCGCGAGGGCCCGTCGAAGGCGGTCGCGGCGGCGCCGAGCGGCGTTGAGCGCATAGAGGAGCCACAAGGACTCGCGGCCGAACCAGGTCGCGCCGGCGAGGGCGAGCGCCACGGCAGTCATGGCCGTCTGCGTGAACGATCATGACGCGCCGCCGGTCGCTCCGATCCGCGACCACTCCGCCCCAGAGGGAGAACACGATGATCGGCACCACGCGCGTCAGGCCCACGAATCCGAGAGCGAGGGGCGACTTCGTCAGCAGGTAGACGTGCCAGTTGATCGCCACGACCTGCATCTGGGAACCGGTCAGGGACAGAAGCTGCGACGCGATCAGGCGCCGGTAGTCGCGGTGGGCGAGCGCCATGTAAGGGGCTCTGCGCATGGCGCGGTCGGCGGACGACACCGAAGCTAGCGGCCGGGCGTGACGGCGAACTGCGGGAAGGGAGTCCGCGCGAACTGGACGCCCTCGAACGGGATCCGGACCCGCGTGTAGGCGCGGACGCGATAGCCGTCCTTGCGCGCGGGCTCGAAGCGCCACTGCTTCACGGCGGCGATGGCCGCGTCGGTCATGTCCTTGCGGGCTTCGCGCTCGACCTTGATCTCGAGCGGCTCTCCGTTCTGGGAGACCAGGACGCGCAGCACGACGACGCCGCGCACGCGGTCGCGGAGGGCCTTCTCGGGATAGATCGGCATCGTCATCTCGATCGCCCGCGGCTCCGAGTCGACCTGCGCGGGCAGCAGGACCTTTCCCTCGGCGGGGGCGGACGGCGGAGGCGCTGCCGCCGTTGGTGCTGCCGCGAAGGGCAAACGGGTCGGGGACTTGCGAGCGCCGCCCTTGGGCGTCCGCGTGGGCTTCGCCGGCCGCGGTGTGCGGCTGGGCGTCAGTGTGCGCGTCGGCGGAAGGGGGCGCGTGGGCGGCGCCGCGGTGGGCGTCCGGGTGTTCAGCGCCGTCCAGGTCGGCACGCGCGTCGACGTCTCGGTCCGGCTGGGGCTCGGCGGGATGGGCGTCGGCGTGAACGACGGAGTCGGGCTCGGCGGAATGGGCGTCGAGGTCGCCGTCGGGGTCAGAGTCGGCGGGACCGGCGTCGCAGTCCGCGAAGGCGTGGACGTCGCGGTTCCTGTCGCGGTACGCGTCGGCGAGGAGGTCGACGTCCCGGTCAGGGTCCGGGTCGGCGAATGCGTCGAGGTCGGCGGCGGAGTCGAAGTGCGAGTGGCCGTCCGCGATGCGGTGGACGTCGCCGTGGCCGTCGCCGTGCCGCTGGGCGTGAGGGTCGCCGTCCGAGTCGCCGTGGCGGTCGGGGGCGGCGTCTCGGTGCGCGAGGCCGTGGCCGTGGGCGGCGGCGTATCGGTGGCCGTCTGGGTGGCGGTCCTCGTGAGACTCGGCGTGCGGGTCGACGTCCACGTCCGCGTGCCGGTGGGCGGAGCCGTCGCCGTGCGCGAGGACGTCATCGTGGGCGGCGGCGTGTCAGTACGGGTCGCCGTCGGCGGGGCCGTGGGGAGAGGCGTGCGCGTTCCTGTCGGCAGTGGCGTTCCCGTCGATGTCCTGCTGGGCGTCCGTGACGGCGGGAGCGTGTGCGTCGGCCGCGGAGTCAGCGTGATCGTCGGGGAGAGCGTCGGCGGCGCGGGCGTGGCGCTCGGTCCGGCGGGGGTGGCCGTCGGCGGAGGGAACGTCGGTGGAGGCGCCGTCGGAGGCGGAGGAGGCGGAGCGGGCGGCGGGACGGCCGTCGGCTGCAGGCGTGGCGCGGTGGGTGCCGCCATCGCGGGAGAAGCTGGCGGAGGGGGCGCGGCGATCGCCGTGGGCGCGGACGCGGGCGGTCGGAGGAGCCGGCGCGGGTCTCGGCCGCGCCGCGGTCGGCGTCCGCGGGCCTGGGGCCTGGCCCGCCGGGCCGGACAGCGCGGCGGCCAGCGCCGGAATGGCGAGCGCCTGCTCCCGCCCGAAACGCTTGACGAAGAGCGCCGCGAACTTCTCCCGGAGGTCCGGATCCAGGCTTTCGAGCTGGAACGCCTTGTACAACCGCTCGGTCTCGCGGAACCGGTCGAGGGTGGCGTCGCGGGCCTCGGGCTGGCCGGCGGCGTCCTCGGCGAGCGCGAGGCGGGCGAGGACTTCGAGGTACTGGGGCGGGTTCTCGAGCGAGGAGAAGCGCGCGACGCGGAAGTTGTTGGCCGCTTCCGCGAAGCGTCCGGCCCGGTAGGCCGCCTGGCCCTGCCGGAGCGCCGTCGCCCCGGTGTCCTCCTGTCCCCTCGAGGAGGCCACCAGGATGAATAACGTCGCCACCGCGGCCGCCGCTCGAGAGAGGCCGGTCACGGCGCGATGCTATCTCGCGGCGATGGAGGTATTGGGGCGTCCCCCCGAGAAATCTCCGTGCGCCGCAGCCGCCGCGAAGGCGAAGGAATCAGGCCGTGCGGGCCGACTTCTGACGGCTCGCGCGCTCCTGCCAGTAGCGCCGCGCGTCGAGCTCGTCCCACGCCGGAACGTCGTCGCAGTCGTGGAGCGCCTTGGCGAGCGCCCGCGCGCTCTCCGGCCGATCGTCCGGATTCTTCGCGAGGCACGCCATGATCACGGCCTCGAGCTTCGGCGGGATCGGCTTGCCGAGCCTCTTCGACAGCGGCTCGGGCGGCGTCTGCAGGTGATGGTGGATCACCTCGAGCGATCCGCGGCCCGAGAAGACCGGCGTGCCGGTCAGCAGGAAGTATCCGACCGCGCCCAGCGCGTAGAGATCGCTGCGGGCGTCGATCGAGTCGGCGTTGCGGATCGCCTCCGGGGCGAGGTACTGCGGCGTGCCGTGCACGACGTTTTCGGCGGTCAGGCGCGGATCCGCCGAGGCCGTGATCTCGCGCACGAGGCCGAAGTCGAGGACCTTCGCGATGTCGGGGATGCCGCCGCGCTCGCAGAGGAAGATGTTGGCCGGCTTGATGTCGCGGTGGATGAGGCCGATGCCGTGCGCTTCGGCGAGCGCCGCGCAGACCTGCCGGAGGATGCGCACCGCGCGGCCGGGCGCCATGGGGCCGCTCTCGCGCACGAGGTCCTCGAGGTCGACGCCGTCGAGGTACTCCATGACGTAGTAGAAGAGACCGTCCGGAGTCCGCCCGTAGTCGTAGATCGATACGGTGTGCGGGTTCGTCAGGCGCGCCGTCTGCTGGACCTCGCGCTCGAAGCGCTTGAGGCTGTCCTCGCCGGCGCGGCCCGGGGGCAGAAGCTTGATCGCCGTGGGCCGCCGGAGCATCTCGTGCTCGGCCCGGTAGACGATGCCCATCCCGCCCTCGCCGAGCTTCTCGCCCAGCGTGTACTGCCCGAGGCGGCGCGCCCGCGTCACGCTCTTGCGGAGACGGAACGTCACGAACGAGGCCAGCGTCGACATCAGGATCGCGAGGATCGTCCAGAGGAGCGCGTACGCCACGGCCTGGCCCCGCGAGACTTCCGCCGGCACGCGCTCGGCGTAAATCATCGATGCCAGAACGGGTGCCGGTGCGGCGGCGAGCGTCGAGATCCAGGCGGTCCGGTACGCGGGGCTCGGGACGAGCGCGGCGCGCGTCAGCAGGATCGTGATGACGATCAGGAGGAAGAGCATCTCGGGACGCCACGCCTGCGGCATGTTCGCGGCCATGCACGCGTAGAGCCAGAGGGTCCCGAGCGTCCCGCCCGAGTCCAGGAAGCGCAGCGCCGATTCGGAGAGGTTCCGCTGGCTGGCGGCGATCCAGACGAACAGGAGGATCGCGCAGGTCGCGAGCTCGAAGAGAATGTCGGGCCGCGCCGAGGGTCCGGGCCGGGCCCGAGAGCGGCGGCCAGAGCGCTTCGATCACGAAGCCCGCGACGAAGAACGTGAGCGACGCGAAGAACGTGATGCGCGCCCAGAGCGCGATCCGCTCGCGGAGGAAGTCGCGTTCGCCGGACGAGTCGAGGGGGGCCGGCGCCATGCCGGACTCGGCTCCGCGGCACTGGAAAATCTTGCGATTCGGTTCGCTGCTCATGGGTACCTTCTACCTCTCCGTGCCTCTCGGCGCATCACGGATTCTCGATGCGGACCTCCACGCGCTGGCCGAGCTTCAGCGGCGTTGATTCTTGAAACGCGATCTTGACGAGAAGGACACGGGTGTCCTCGGGCTTGCCGGGGTCCTGGGGCTTGAGGCGCCGGCCCACGACCGTATCGGGGATCTCCTCCACTTCGCCCTTCCAGGACTGCCCGTCCCAGCCCTCCGCCGTGACGCGGACATGGTCGCGAAGCGAAACGCGCCCCGCGTCGAACTCGTCGAGCTCGGCCTCCACGCGCACCTTCGAGAGGTCGGCCACGGTCAGGATCTTCTGGCCGGCCTCCAGCGTCTCGCCGGGGTCGGCGTGCCGGGCGATGACCACGCCGTCGATCGGCGAGAGGATGCGCGTCTTGGCGAAAACCGCGGTCAGCCGGTCGGCCGTGGCCTTCGCCGTGGCGCGCCGGGCGCCGGCGGCGTCGAGGTCCCGCTCGGCCTTGTCGACCGCCTGGCGGGAGCCGACCGACTTTTCCCACAGGGATCGCGCGCGCTCGACCTCCGAAGCGGCGAGGCGGATGTCGGCATCCGCTTCGAGCACGCGCGCCCGGGCCTCTTCGAGGGCGGCCCGATGGTCGTCGGATCGCATCTCGGCCAGGACCTGGCCGCGGCGGACCTTCTCCTTCTCCCGCACGTTCAGTACTACGATCGTGCCCGCCAGATCGGTTCCGACGATGACCTCACTGCCCGGGTAGGCCACCACCCGGCCCTCGGCGGCCACCCCGGACGCACGCCCGGGCGGGCGCGGGGCCGGCGACGGTGACCCGGGAGGCGCTCCGGCAGGCGCCGGACGTCACCGCCGCCCGCGCCTGCAGCCCGACGACGGCGAGAAGGCCCAGGCCGAGGATCGGCCAGAGGGCCTTGTTCCAAAAGTTCTTCATCTCTCAACCCCCTGCAAGTTGAACTGTCGAATTGTCGAAATGTTGAAGACGCTTCAACCTTTTAACCCTTCGACATTTCGACTTCCGCACGTCAGGCCGCGAGGCCCTCGGCCGCGAGCACGGCCGTCCTGGATGCGGAGGACCCGGTCCGCGACCGTGCGGACCTTCGGGTCGTGCGTGACGATCAGGAGCGCGCGATTCTCTTTCTTCGCGAGCGCCCGGAACATTTCGAGCACCTGGCCGCCGATCTGCGAATCCAGGTTCGCCGTCGGCTCGTCGGCCAGGAGAATCGGCGACTTCCCCGCGAGCGCGCGGGCGATGGCGATGCGCTGCTTCTGTCCGCCCGAGAGATCGCGCGGCAGGAAGTCGCGTCGGTCCGAGAGCCCGACCGCGTCGATCACCCGCTCGGCTTCCCGCAGCGCGGCCGCGCCTTTCTCTCCCTTGACGTTCAAGCGCGTACTCCACGTTCTCGAGCGCCGTGAGGGAGGGAAAGAGGTTGAACTGCTGGAAGACGAACCCGATCGACTTCTTGCGGATCTCGGGCAGGCGCGCCGGCCGGTCGGCCGAGATCTCCTCGCCGTCGACGACGACGCGGCCGGAGGACGCCGTGAGGATGCAGCCCAGGATCGAGAGCAGCGTCGTCTTGCCGGAGCCCGAGGGACCTTCGAGCGAAACGATCTCGCCGCGCGAGAGCGACAGGGACACGCCCCTGAGGACCGAGACGACGTCGCCGCGTCCCTCGCGGAAGTCCTTGGACACGGAATCGGCTTCGAGGACGGTTTTCATGGGTGGACGTCCTTGAT
>CAVVML010000015.1:0-275519 GCA_963749265.1 uncultured Acidobacteriota bacterium
TGATGAGGTCGGTAGTTACGACCTTCTGGGCGATGGCGGGCGGTGCCAGCAGGACTGCGACGGTCAGGAGGGCGGCGGAGCGAAGCATGGGGGATACCTCCTTCAGGACCCCTACGCAGAACGTACCGGGTTGTTCCCGGCAAGTTCGGAACCCCGCCTACTTCGTCGCGACGAGCTTCTGGAAGCGAGGGTTCTGCCGCAACGGCTCGAAGTAGGGGTTGATGGCGATCCACGGACCGGAGATGAAGGCCGGGATGCCGAGGAGCGGCTCGAGCAAATCGATCGCTTTGTCCGGCATGCCGGCAAGCGTATAGATCCGTGCGAGCAGTATCTGCAAGTAAGGTCCACTGAACGCGTCCTTCGAAAGCGGCGCCAACTCGACGGCACGAAGTCCCTCGCGGATCGCCTCCTCCTTGCGGCCGAGGTAGGCCAGGGAGAGTCCGAGGAGCGCGTGCTGTTGGGCGTTGTTTGGTGTGTCGCGAAGGTGCGCTTCGAATTCCGTCCGCGCCTTGTCCGCATGGCGGCGCGTGCCGGCCGCGTCGCCGTTCAGCGCAAACGCCTGAGTCAGGCAGAGCGCCCACGTCGCCGTGTCGTCGTCGAATGAGCTGGGTGTGAGGCGCAGGAGCAGATCGCGCTGTTTCTGGTCGAGCACCCAGACCAGGTCTTCATAAACCGCGAAGAATGCGACGAGCTCGGTAGGACTGACGTGGGCCGACGCTGCGCGGAGAACCTCGCGGGCGGCGTTCAGGTCTCCTTCGCCGAGGAAGCTGATCGCCTTGGATTCGACCGCCGCAACGTTCGAGGGAGCGAGCGTCAGCGCCCGGTCGAGAAGCTCCAGAGCCTCCGGATACCGCCGGAGCAGGTTGAGAGTGTCGCCCAGACGCCACATCGGCATGACGGATCGCGGATCGAGGCGTACGGCCTGCTTCAGATGATCGACCGACGCGTCCCACCGGCCGAGTCTTTGCTCGGCCAGTGCGACGCCGACGAGGAGATCGGCGTTTGCGGAGCCCAGACTCTGGCCCTTCGCGTATTGCTGAAGAGCCGCTGAGAAGTTCACCCGGATCATGCGCTCGTAGTCGCCGAGCGCCCGATATCCCTCGGGCCGGTTTGGCGCGAGCGATACGGTTTCTCGGCGGCCTGGCGAGCGCGCTCGTCGAGGGTGGATGTCGGGAGACTCCAGTAGTAGAGGGCCGAGTTGGCCATCGACACCCGCGCCCAGCCCTGCACGAAGTTGGGATCCATCGCCACGGCCTGCTCGTAGAAGCCGAGCGCTTTCCGAAGGCTCAAAGGATCGGCGTTGGCCAGCCCGCTCGAGGCCGCCTCGCCTTTCAGGAAGGCGTCGTAAGCGGCGAGGTTCTCGGTCGGTTTTTCTGACAGCTTCTGCTCCTCGCCGGCGCCGAGCGCACCGCCCAGGGCCTGCGCGACCTTCGTCGCGATGTCTGCTTGTACCTGGAACACGTCCGTGATCGCCGCGTCGAAGGACTGCTGCCACCGCGAGGCGGGCGCTCCGCTCTCGCGAACCTCGACGAGCTCAGGCCGGACCTGTACGCGGCTGTTCCCTCCTCCCTTCTGCCACCGGACGGTGGCCGTCAGGAGGTAGTGCGCGTCGAGCTCCCTCGCGATCTCCTGAGGTGTCTTGGTCGTCTTCTTGTAGGGTGTCGAGCTGCCTCGCGCGATCACTTCGAGCCCCGGAACGGACGTCAGCTTGCCGCGAACCTCATCGGCAATGCCGTCGGCGAAGTAGTCGTCCTCGGGAGCGCCCAGGTTCTCGAACGGCAGCACCGCCACACGCTTCACACTGGGAGCCGTCGCACCGGTCCCGCCGTGTGGACGCCTCGCCAGGAACACGCCGATCGCGGTCGCTACCACGAAGACGGAGGCGATGAGTATCCACTTCTTCGACGAACGCAGTGGAGCGACCTGCGCGCTGGTCGTCAGCGTCCCCGGCCCCGAGGCCTCGCTGAGCGCGAACGCCACGTCCTTGGCCGACTGGAATCGGTTCGAGGGTTCCTTCTCGAGGCAGTGGCGGACGACGTGATCCAGTGCCGGCGATACGTTCCGGCCCGACGTCGTCAACTCTGGAGGCTCCTCTTTCAGGATGGCCGCGATCGTGTCGCTCGCCGTGTGGCGCTTGAACGCCTTGTTGCCCGAGAGGAGCTCGTAAAGGATGCGCCGAAGGAAAAGATGTCCGAGCGGTGGTCGACGGGCAGTCCGCGCACCTGCTCGGGCGACATGTAGCCGACCGTCCCCATCACGGTCCCGGGCTCGCGTTGCCGCCGCGTCCGTCGGCGCGTTCGTCTGCTCGCCGGCGGCCGGCGGCTCGACCCGCTTCGCCAGGCCGAAGTCGAGGATCTTGACGTGCCCGTCCTTCGTGAGGAAAACGTTCTCGGGCTTCAGATCCCGGTGGACGATCCGCGCTCGTGCGCCGCGGCGAGGCCCCGCGCGATCTGGAGCGCGTAGTCGATCGCCTGCCTTGCGAGATCGCGACGCCGCCGTCGAGCCGGCCGCGGAGCGACTCGCCTTCGAGAAGCTCCGTGACGGCGTAGGCGATGCCGTCGTGACGGCCGAAGTCGTGGATGGCGAGGATGTTGGGGTGCGAGAGCGCCGCGACCGCCTTGGCTTCGCGCTCGAAGCGCGCGAGCGCATCGGCGTCATCGGCGACCGAGGCCGGCAGCACCTTGATCGCGACGTCGCGGTCGAGCTTCGTGTCCCGCGCGCGATAGACCTCTCCCATGCCTCCGGCTCCGAGAGGAGCCAGGACTTCGTAGGTGCCGAGTCGCGTGCCCGCGGGGAGTGTCAGCGAATCCTCTTGAAGGCGGACTTTAACAGGTCGCCGGATGCCGGCTGGTGTGGAAGGAGTCTTGCAGAGACAGCCGCGGGGAGCACGAGGTGGCGTTCAAGCTCGAGAAGCGCGAGACGGCGGCCGAGGGGATCCGGCGCGTCGCTCGCGAAGAGATCGACGCGGCGCTGAAGCTCGTGAAGGACAAGAGGTCCCGCCCCGAGACGGTCGTCCACGAGGTCCGAAAACAGCTCAAGAAGCTTCGCTCCATCGTGCGGCTCGTGGAGGATGAGCTCGGAGAGCCAATCGCCGACCGCGACAACAAAGCGCTGCGGGATCTCGGCCGCCGGCTGTCGCCCGCGCGGGACGCGTCGGTCCGCGTGGCCGCCCTCGATGGTCTGGTCGATGGAAAGAAGAACGGCGCCTCGAAACATCTGAAGGCGGTGCCGATTCTCCGAAAGAGGCTCGCCGCGCGTCAGGCGGCCGCGCTGGCGCGCGTGCGCCGGAACTCCGATCTGGCGGCGATCCGTCGCGAGCTCGAGAGCCTCCGGAAGCGGGTGCGCCGGTGGCCGCTCCGAAGGGAGAACTTCGACTGTCTCGAGCGAGGGCTGCGTCGCAGTTACCGCCGCGGGCGCGCAGGTCAGGCGGAGGCCTACGCGTCGCGAACGGACGAGGCGTTTCACGACTGGCGCAAACGCGCGAAGGACCTTCGGTACCAGGCCGGGCTTCTCGAGGCGGTTTGGCCGTCGATCATGAAGGACTTCGAGAAAACGCTCCACGACCTGACCGACCGGCTGGGCGACGACCACGACCTGGCCGACCTTCGCAGCCTGCTGCGGACCTCGCCGAAGCTGACAGCCGGAGCGGATGGTGTGACGTCGCTGATCGAGCGGATTGATCGCAGACGCTCCGAGCTGCAGGCGGAGGCGCGTCCCCTGGGAGCCCGAATCTATTCGGAGAAGGGCCGCGCGTTCTCGGGACGTGTCGGGTCGTACTGGGAAGCCTGGCGAACGAGAGGGCGTGAATGAAGAGCGAAATCAACGTCGACTCCTGCCGACGTGGGGAAAAGCCGGGATGCTGAACGTCCTCGTCGACACTCCCCGCGGCAGCGCCGTGAAGTTCAAGCTCGATGCTCGAGACGAACGTCTACACGGTCTCGCACTTCCTGACGCCGGGCGCCGTCTTCCCGTTCGATTTCGGCTCGATCCCGGGCACGTCGGCCGAGGACGGAGACCCCCTCGATCTCCTCGTCCTCGCCGAGGCCCCGACGTTCCCGGGCTGCCTCGTCCCCGTCCGGCTCGTCGGCGGGCTCGAGGCGCGCCAGACGCAGGAAGGCAAGACGATGAGAAACGACCGCCTGCTCGGCGTCGCCGCGGAATCTCGCGCGTACGCGGAGATCCGCAGCATGCGCGACGTCCCGAAGCGCCTGCTCGACGAGATCGAGCATTTCTTCGTCTCCTACAACGAGGCGCGCGGCCGCCGGTTTCGCGTGCTTCGTCGCGTCGGGCCGGAGGCGGCGAAGCGGCTCGTGAAGGCTTCGCAGCGGCGTTTCGAGTCGGAGCGCGGCGCGACATAAAGCGAGACGCGAGTCCGATAGTCTTCCTCCCCGGTGTCCGGCTTCGAATCGCTCCTCGCGGTCCTGCTCGTGGCCGTCGTCCTCGCCGCGATCGCGCGGCGTGTGGGTGCGCCCTATCCGTCGTTTCTTGCGCTCGGCGGCGCCGTGCTCGCGTTCATCCCGGGCGCGCCGGCGTTCTCGATCGATCCCGAGGTGGCGCTCGCGATCTTCGTCGCTCCGGTGCTTCTGGATGCCGCGTACGACTCCTCGCCCCGGGACCTCAAGGACTACTGGGTCCCCGTGGCGAGCCTGGCGATCGTGAGCGTCGCGCTGACGACGGCCGCGGTCGCCATCGTCGCTCGCGCGGTCGTGCCCGACGATGCCCTGGGCGGCGGCGATCGCGCTCGGAGCGATCGTGTCGCCGCCCGATGCCGCGGCGGCGATCGCGGTCCTGAAGCAGCTCCGGCCGCCCCATCGGATCCTGACGATCCTCTCGGGAGAGAGCCTCCTGAACGACGCGACGGCTCTCCTGATCTACCGGCTGGCCGTCGGAGCGGTGGGGATGACGGCGTTCTCGTTCGGGAGACTGGCGCCGACGCTGCTGCTGGTCATCGCCGGCAGCATCATCGCCGGGCCCGTGTTCGGATGGATCGTCATGAAGCTGACGAGCCGTGTGCGGGACGTTCCGACGGCCATCATCCTGCAGTTCATCTTCGCGTTCGGCGTCTGGATCCTGGCGGATCGGCTGGGCCTGTCGGCCGTTCTGACGATGTTCTGCTTCGCGGTCTTCGTCGCGCGGTCGGCGCCGGCACGAACGCCGGCGCGGATGCGGGTGCCGTCCTACGCGGTCTGGGAGACCGCCGTCTTCCTGCTGAACGTGCTCGCGTTCGTGTTCATCGGCCTGCAGGTGCGGCCCATTCTCGCGGGCCTCGACCCCGACACGCGGACGCGGTACCTCCGTGTCGCCGGCCTCGTTCTGGTCGACCGTGATCGTGGTGCGGATCGCCTGGGTGTCGCTGCACACGTCCGTCGTCCTCTGGAAGAACCGGCGTTTCGGATTTCGCCCGACGCGGCACGGGGCAACAACCCCCGACGCTTCGCGGGCAGCCTCGTCGTCTCCTGGTCGGGCATGCGCGGAATCATCACGCTGGCGGCGGCCCTCGCCCTGCCGCATGACGGCACCGAGTTCCCTTATCGGGATCTGATCCTCGTGACGGCGTTCGCGGTGGTCATCGGCACGCTCGTCCTTCAGGGCCTGACGTTGAAGCCGCTGATCCGGGTGCTCCGCCTGCGGGACGACGACCCGGTCGGTCGGGAAACGGATTTTGCGCGCCGAGCGCGCGCTCGAGGCCGCGCTCGCGACCCTCGACGGAGATTCGTCGCCGGCCGCGGAGGCAGTTCGCCAGGAGCTAACCGCGCACCTGAGCCACGCCGCCGAGGGCGAGAAGAGAACGGACGTCCCGGGCTCCTCGCACGAGGAGATCCACGAGCGCGCCCTGGCCGCGGCCCGGCAGACCGTCCTCGAGATGCGCGATCGGGACGAGATCGGCGACGACGCCTTCCACCGCCTCGAAGAGGAGCTCGACTGGGTGGAGTTGGGAGTCGGAGCGGAGCGGGAGGCCTGACGCCAGGTTCCACGACGCGACGGGTGGAACTAGTCCCTCGGGACGCTCGCCCTCCAGAGATGCATGGCCGCATAGGCGCGCCACGGCCGCCAGCGTTCGGATGCGCCGGCGACGTCGTGCAGCGTCGGATCGTCCGCGGGGAAGGCGTCGGGATGCCGGAACGCGCGCAGCGCGACGTACTGCGAGGTCGATTCGCCGAGACCCGGCACGCGCAAAAGCGACTCCTCGTCCGCGCCCGAGAGCGCGGTCTGCGCGAGCGACTCGGATCGTGCGCGCTGACCCGGAGGCAGGCCGTCGCGCCTGGCTTGTGCCAGCGTTTCGGCGGACGGAAAAATTCGGCTCGGGCGGCTCCCGGCCGGCGCGGAGCGTTGTCGACGCTGCGGACCGAGCGCCGCACGAGATCGCAGAAGTCCGAGCCGGCGGCTCCGGCCATCGACTCGCCGAGGACCGCCCTCACCGCCATCTCGAAGGGATCCCACGCGCCCGGCACGCGAAGCCCCGGATGTCGCCGGACGAGCGATGCAGAAACGGGTCGCTCCCCAGATGCTTCCGATGGCGGTCGTGTCCGCGTCGAGATCGAACATGCCGCGGACGCGCGCCAGGATCGGCAGGAGCGACGCGGGATCGGTGACGTGCACCCGCGCCTCGAGCGCCGCCTGGGGCGGTCGTGGCGCACCTCCAGAACCCCGACGCGGCCGTCGTGCGGAGAACGTCCGCCGGTAGGACGCCCGAGGCCGCCTCCTCGACGCCCGGGATCGCGCGCTCCGCCAGAAACTCGAGCAGGGAATCCCAGTCGTACGGAGCGCGGTAGGACAGCCGCACGACGATAGCCCTCGCGCTCCGCGTCGATGCGCGTCCGGCCGCCGTCGGAGCTCCGAAGGCGTCCGGCCGTAACGCTCGCGGATCGCGTCGTTGAAGCGGCGAACGGTCCGAAACCCGGCCTCGATCGCGACCCGGCCCATCGGGAGATCGGTGTCGCGGAGGAGCCGCTTCGCGAAGCCCAGCCGCCACGTCTTCGCGACGGCGATGGGAGAGGTGCCGAGGTGGATCGAGAAGAGGCGGTGGAGCTGGCGCGCGCTGACTCCCAGCCGGCGCGACAGGTCCGAGAGGCCGTCTCTCGCGCAGCGCGCCGTCCTCGATCAGCCGCAGAGCGCGGCTGACCGTGCTCGCGGTTCCATTCCAGCGCGGCGTGCCCGGAGCCGCCTCGGGCCGGCAGCGCCGGCAGGCTCGGAAGCCCGCGGCGACCGCCTCATTCGCGGAGCGGAAATACCGCACGTTCTCGCGCCGCGCGTGCGGCGAAGGGCAGATCGGCCGGCAGTAGATGCCGGTCGAGAGGATGGCGATGAAGAACCGGCCGTCGAAGCGGGCGTCGCGAGCCATGCGCGCCCGGTCGCAGATGGCGGCATTCAGTTCCATCGCGGTCAGCGTACTCCACGCCCTCCGGGTCGCGGTTCGCCGTTTTCGGACGTGATAGTCGAGAGGCGTCTTGCGCCCGCGCGGGAGCCGACTCCAATACTCGAAGCGCGAGAGGAGCCATGGCCTCCCGCGCCCCGTCACCCGCATCCTTCCGTTCCGTGACGGCGATCCTCCGCCGCCGACTCGTTCTCCCCGGCGAAGGATCTCCGGCGGACGAGCTCCTGGCGTCCGCCGAGACGCTCGGGATCCCGTGGAGGCGACTTCTCGCCCAGGAGATCCAGGCGGAGCAGCGGCTGCGGACCTATCTGCCCGACCTCCCGGCCGAATGCCCGCTGGAAGCGGCGCTCGAGATCCTGTCCGCCGAGGCCGCGAGCGTCCTGGCGCGTCCGCGACCAGCTCGAGACGCTGGCCTGGCAGGCCCGGGCTTCCGTGAGAGGCGCGGACAAGAAGATGCGAGCCGTTCTCCGAGGCATCGGCGGCGCGTCGGAACCGGATGCGGCCGCCGTGGGCCGGCACTGCGGCGCGCATACGCAGCGCATCCTTCTGCTTCAGCGCGTGCGGCGGGCCGCCGCCCGCAGCCGCGGGACCGCGGCGGAAAGGCTCGCGTTCGTCTGCTCGACGGCCCGCTGCGAGTTCGAGGATGCGGCCTGGGCGCTTCGCGAGGAGAGCTCGCCGCGGCGCGGCCGCCGCATGGAGGCCGCCGTCCGGAAGGTGCGCGAGGAGGGCTTCTTCGTTCCGCGGGCGGCGACGGAGGCCCGGTCGCTCGCGCAGCTGCGCCGGATCGTGTTCCGGATGATTCGAGACGGATCTTCAAGAAAACGTCGCTCCGGTCCGTCTTAATGCAAATCGTCCGCGAGTCGAAGCTCGCATTTCGAAGCGCTTCGCGAGCGTGGACGTCGTCCTGGCCGTCGCTTTGCTCCGCATGGCGGCCCGGCCCCGTTCGCGGATGGCCAAGGAGGAGAAATGAGAACAAGGATCTGGACCGTACATGACTGCGATCGTCGTATTGGCCGCGTTCTCCGTCGCCGACCGCTCGGCGGGCGCGCCGCCCGGAGGGGAAGGACAAGACGGTGCGTTACGTCGTCATCCGCCTGGACACGCTCGGCGGAAACGCCGGCGGCGGCAACAGCATCAACAACAAGAGCTGGGTGACGGGCGTGGCGAACTTCGAGGGTGAGCAGACGGCGCACGCGACTCTGTGGCGAAAGGGAGAGACGATCGATCTCGGCACGCTCGGCGGCCCCAACAGCGCGGTCGGCTGGCCCGTCAAGAACAACAACGGCGACATCGTCGGCATCGCCGAGCCCGGCGAGATCGATCCGCTCGGCGAGACGTTCTCCTGCGCGCCGTTTTTCGGAACGCCCGCGACCGGCAAGATCTGCCGGGGATTTCTGTGGCGCGACGACGCGATGACCGGGCTGGACCCCTTCGAGGGCGGCACACCACAGCTACGCCGCCGGCATCAACAACCGGGGCCAGATCGTGGGATGGGCGGAGAACGGGGCGCACGATGGGACCTGCGTCGCGCCGCAGGTCCTGCAGTTCCAGGCGGCGCTCTGGACCGCCGAGGATCCCGGGGACGAGCCGGAGGATGCTTCCGCCGCTCGAGACCGACGGCTCCTCCTCCGCGACGGCGATCAACGACCGCGGCCAGATCGTCGGCATCTCGGGCAGCCTGCGACCGGGCCTTCGGACGGTTCAGCGCCCGCAAGGCCGTGATGTGGGAGGACGGCGTGCCGCGGGAGCTTCCGGACCTCGGCGGGTCGCGTGGAACACGCCGGCCGCCCTCAATCACCACGGGGATTCCGCCGGGTTCGCCAACACGGCCGGCGGCAGCGCCGGCGGATTGCACGCTCATGCGGTCTTCTGGCCGCGGGAAGGCGGCATCGTGGATCTCGAGACGGTGGGCGACGATGTCATCAGCCTGGCCTTCGGCATCAACGACCGGCGCCAGGTCGTCGGACAGTCGATCGGCGCCGGCGGAAGCCGCGCGTTCCTCTGGCAGGACGGCGTGATCACGGACCTGAACTCGCTGGTCGCGCCGGGCTCGCCGTTTCTGATCTACGCCAACGACATCAACAACCACGGGGAGATCGCCGGCCAGGGCTGCGTGGAGTGCGCGGGCGGCGAGACGTTCGCGGTCAAGCTGATCCCGGTCAACGGCGGCGCGAAGTGAGCTGAAGCGGAGCTGGAGGGCGCGTCGGCATGCGGCGCGCCTCCGGACGCCCGCGTTTGCGAGGCCGCTCAGGTGGCCGGGCACTCGTCGCCGAGCGCGAACGGGGCGCGATCGTTCGCGGCGTCGGGCGGAGGGAAGGCCTTCCGGAACGTGAAGGCGGCTTCGGTCGGTCCATTCGCGCGGAGGAGCTCGAGCTTCTGGATCGCTTCCTCGATCGCCGGACGGTGGCCGGCGGGCACCCACCAGAGCACGACGAACGCTTCGCGCATCTTCTCGAACCACTCGGCGCGGCGCCGCATGATCTCGGCGTGCGCGGTCCGGTACACGTACTGGTTGAGCGACTCGACGTCCTTCCACACCGACATGTTGACGAGCGTGCTCTCTCCCATCGGCCGGAATTCGGTCGCGTTCCCCTCGTCGGACTGCAGGCGCCAGACGAAGCCGGGCGAGCCTTCGGCCAGGGCGTTGATCCGGTCGAGGTTCGCCACGAAGTCCGCCATGCCCGGCGAATCGAGCGGCTCCTTCATGAGGGCGATGTTGAGCTGTGCGAGCTCGTAAGTGGACATGCGCGCTCCGTGGTTTCGGCCCGAGCATACCGGGGGTGGCCGCCGGGACAGCAACGGAATCGCGAGGCCGCCCGGGCCCACGCCTCGGAAACTTCCGGCCCAAATCCTCGTACCCCTTGCTTACCGAGGGGAGCGCGCATAGACTCCCCTCGGAAACCGATATGAGCAAGCCGAACGACCTCGTCCTGGGCACCCTCGACCTGCTCCTGCTGAAGATCCTGGCGCTCGAGCCCCTGCACGGCTGGGCCATCAGCCTGCGCCTGCGGTCCATCTCCGGGGACGTCCTGCAGGTCAGCGAAGGGTCGCTCTACCCGGCGCTGCACAAGCTGGAGCAGGAGGGCTGGATCAAGGCCGAGTGGAAGCAGACGGAGAACAACCGGCGGGCGAAGTTCTACTCGCTCACCCGGCTGGGCGGAGGCAGCTCGAACGGAGACGGCGAACTGGCAGCGGCTGTCGGCCGCCATCTCGCACGTCGTCGAGCTGTCGGAGGCTAAGAAAGCCATGCGGATCGAACACTGGTTGTTCACGGTGCCGCTGCGGCTGCGGTCGATCTTCCGCCGCCGCCGGGTGGAGCAGGGAGCTCGACGAGGAGCTGCAGTTCCACCTGGAGCACAAGATCGAGGAAGGCATCGCCGAGGGGCTCTCCCCGGAGGAGGCGCGTTACCGGGCCCTGCGCGCGATGGGCGGGCTGGAACAGACGAAAGAGGAGATGCGAGACATGCGCCGCGTCCACTGGCTGACGGATTTCGTCGACGACGTGCGCTACGCGATCCGGAGCCTGCGCCGGACGCCCGGGCTGGCCGCGTTCGTGGTGCTCACGCTCGCGCTGGGGATCGGGATGACCGCGACGCCGCTTCAGCATGCTCGACGCGCTGATCTTCCGGCCGTATCCCGTGCCGCGCCCGGGCGAGGTCGTCACGCTGGTGAGCACGTCGCGCGACAACGGCTTCGACGATTTCTCCTATCGCGAGTACCTGGACATCCGGGACCACACGAAGAGCTACGACGGCGTGATCGCCAACGTGCCCGTCGCCTCCGTCGGCTTCAGCGCCGGCCCGGCGCGACGCCGCGGGTCAAGGGCGGAATGCTGGTCTCCGGCAACTACTTTCGCGTGCTCGGCGTCGAGCCGACGCTGGGGCGCGGGCTTCCGGGAGGACGAGGACGAGGTGCCCGGCCGCGACGCCGTGGCGGTGCTCGGGGCCGGACTTCTGGAAGCGGGAGTCGCGCGGCGACCCGTCCGTCGTCGGCAGGACATCCGCCTGAACGGCACCGACTTCACCGTGATCGGCGTGGCGCCGGAGACGTTCCCGGGGATGCTGATCTTCGCCCGCCCCGACTTCTACATGCCGCTGGCGATGGCGCCGGTCGTTCTCGACCGATCCGCAGAAGGACTTCTTCGAGGACCGCGACGACCGCGAGCTGAGCGTAAGGGCGCGCTTGAAGCGGGGGACGACGCTCGAGCAGGCGCGGAGCGAGCTGGCCGTGCTGGCGAGGGACTTCGAGCGCGAGTACCCGCAGCTCAACCGCGACCGCGGCGCGGCGGTGCGCACGCAGTTCGAGATGCGGACGCGGGGCGACGACATCAACTGGAAGTTCGGCGTGATCTTCACGATGCTGGCGCTGGCGGTGCTGCTGGTGGCGTGCACCAACGTCGCGGGGCTGCTCTTGAGCCGCGCGCGCACGCGCACGCGCGAGATCGCCGTGCGGCTGGCGCTCGGGCGCCGGGCGCTTCCGGCTGATCCGGCTGCTCCTGACCGAGAGCCTGATCCTCGCGCTGCCTGGGCGGGCTGGGCGGGATCGCCGTCGGCTACGCCGGCATCGAGTTCCTGCAGACCTTCAGCATTCCGGCGAGCTGCCGGTCACGATCCCGTTCCGGATGGACGCGCGCGTGCTGCCGGCGGCGATCGCGTGTCGGTCGTGAGCGCGCTCCTCTGCGGCCTGGCGCCGGCGCTGCAGACGACGCGCGCGGACCTCGTCGAACGGGCTCAAGACGGCCGACGTCGAGAGCCGCCGGAAGCGGCCGCAAGCGCCTCTGGGGCCGCAACGTGCTGGTGGTGGCGCAGGTCGCCATGTCCCTGATGCTGCTCGCGGCGTCGTTCCTGATGTCCCGCGGCTTCCAGCACAGCCTGCTCGAGGGCACCGGGTTCGCCGACGGATCACCTGCTGATGGTGCGGTTCGATCCGCGCCTGGTGCAGTACGACGCGGCGCGGACGCAGCGGTTCTACGAGCTGCTGGCCGAGCGCGTGCGGCGAGACGCCCGGAGTCCGGAGCGCCGCGCTTCACGCAGAACCCGCCGCTCGGGCTGGACGACTTCGCAGCCATCGCCTTCGTGCCGGAGGGCTTCCAGATGCCGCGCGATCGCGAGAGCTTCACCTCGGCGATGGACACGGTCGACGAAGGGTACTTCGAGACGATGGGGATACCGATCCTGCGCGGCCGCGGCTTCCGGCCGTCCGACACCGCGGACGCGCCGCGCGTCGCGGTCGTCAACGAGCAGTTCGCCAAGCACTACTGGCCGGGCGCCGACGCCGTCGGGCAAGCGCATCCGGCTCGGCGGCGCGACCGGCGCGCCGGTCGAGATCGTCGGCGTCGCCGCGACGATCAAGTTACACGCAGACGAGCGGGCGGAGGCGGACTTCGTGTACCTGCCGCTGCGCCCAGCATCCGGTCCCGCGGATGGTCCTGCTGGTGCGGTCGAGCGGCGATCCGCTGGAGCTGGTCGAGCCGGTGAAGGAGGTCGTCCGCGCGCTCGATGCGAACATGCCGATGCTGGAGACGCAGGACCTACGAGGACCTGTACCGGTACCACGCCGTGGAAGGGCCGCGCGTGGCGGTCCAGCTGGTCGGCACGATGGGCGCCGTGGGCCTCCTGCTGGCGCATCGCCGGCCTGTACGGGCTGGTGGCCTACAACGTGAGCCGCCGGACCCGCGAGATCGGCATCCGCATGGCCATCGGCGCGCAAGTCCTCCGACGTGCTGCGCCTGGTGATGGGGAAGGGCCTCGTGCTGGTGGGGGCGGGAACGGCGATCGGGCTGGCGATGGGCTTCGCCGTCGAGCAGCTCATGAACTCCATGCTCTTCAACGCCGGCGGGGTCGACTGGCTGGTCTACGTCATCGTCGTGCCGGCGATGTTCCTGGTGACCATGCTGGCGGCCTGGGTCCCCGCGCGGCGCGCCTCCCGGATCCCGCCGACCCTGGCGCTGCGCGCCGAGTAGACCGGAGCGCGAGCGCGCGCTGCATCTTGAGCGGAGGATCGAAGTTGGCCGATTCTGGCGTCAAACATTGCGGCCGCGCCGCCGTAGTCATCGTTCAGACATGCCCCGACTCGTCGTCTGCGCGATCGCGATCCTCATGGTCACCGCAGTGCGCGCAGAGACGATCTCGGTTCCGCCGGACTCGCCGCGCTGGGAGCTGGAGGGGAAGGCGAGCGTGGCCGAGTACCAGGGCCGGAAGTGTCTTCTCCTCGACGGGGGCGCGGCGTCGCTCCGGGACTTCGAGCTGCGCGACGGAGTCATCGACGTCGACGTCGCCACGCCCGCGGCGCGAGGGTTCTTCGGCATCCAGTTCCGGATCGCCGCCGGCGGCACCGACGCCGAATGGGTCTATCTCCGCCAGCACAAGTCCGGGCTGGCCGACGCTCTCCAGTACACCCCCGTGCTTCGCACCGGCCTGAACTGGCAGATCTACAACGGGCCGGGCTTCACGGGCGCCGTCGACATCCCGAGAGACACGTGGATCCACCTGCGTCTGGAGGTGGCCGGCGCACAGGCGAAGCTCTATGTCCAGGACCTGGAGAAGCCCGCGCTCGTGATGACCGACTTGAAGAGCGGCGTCCAGAAGGGCCAGGTGGCGCTGGCGGTTCTGACGGGGGCGACCTACTTCTCGAACTTCGAAGTCCGGACGACGCCGGATGCGCCCTGGGAGCGGCGGATGCCGCCGATGCCGCCGGGCACCCTGACGAAGTGGAGCATCTCGCCGGCGCTGGACGCGCTGTCCCGCGACCCGGAACGGCCGCTTTCGAAGACCGAGAGCGGCGCCATGGCGTGGCAGGACGTCGAAGCGGAGCCTCCCGGCTTCGTGGTCCTCTATCGATACCTCGACGCGCCTCATCCGAAGGTCTCGTTCGCGACCGATTTCTCCAAGCGCCTGGAGCCGCAGCCCGGCATGAAGCTGGTCTATGCGCGGACGACCATCGAGTCTGATCGAGAGCAGATCAAGAAGCTTTCCATCGGCTACAGCGACGAGGTCAGCGTTTTCCTGAACGGCCAGATTCTCTTCCGCGGCCGCAGCGCCCAGAACTTCCGCGACCCGGGCTTTCTCGGCATCGTCAATCCCGAAGACGACGCCGTCTACCTGCCGTTGAAGAAAGGGAAGAACGAGCTCGTGCTCGCTCTCGGAGAGCTCGGCGGCGGCTGGGGCTTCATCTGCCGCCTCGAGTAGCGGGGGCCGATCCGCCCTAGTACGATCCTCGTCATGACCCTTCTGCGCCCGGCGGCCGGCGTCCTCCTCGCGCTCGGGCTGACGGGCGCGTTTTACCCTCAGGGCGCTCCGGAGCCGCTGCCACCCGAGTTGCAGGCGCTCGCCCAGGGATTCACGTCCGAGCGTCCGGTGCCGCCGACTCTCGACGAGGCGATGCGGACCTGGGTCGAGCCCGCCGAGCCGCTCAAGATCGTCGGGCCGATCTATTACGTGGGGACGAAGGGACTCGCCGCCTACCTGATCACGACGCCGAAGGGGCACATCCTTCTCGACGGCGGGATGCCGGGCTCGGCGAAAGACTTCGAGGCCTCGATCCGCAAGGCCGGTTTCAAGCCCGAGGACATCAAGCTCCTCTTGATCACGCACGCCCACATCGATCACGCGGGGGTGGTCGCGCACTTCCAGAAGCTGTCGAACGCCCAGGTCGTCGTGATGGACCGCGAGTTCGAGCTCCTGAATTCCGGCGGCAAGACCGACTTTCGTTACGGCGACGTGCCGGCCTTCCACTTTCCGCCGGTCACCGCGACCCGCCAGATCAAGGACGGCGACTCGATCTCGCTCGGCAACGTCAAGATGACCGCCCGCCTGGGCGCGGGCCACACGAGGGGCGCCACGACCTGGACCACGAAGGTGGAGGACGGGGGCCGCTCCTACGACGTGGTCTTTCCGTGTTGCACGAGCATCAATCCGGGCTACCGGCTGATCGTCCATCCTTCGTATCCCGGAATCGCCGACGACTACGCGCGGACGCTGGCCATGCTCGAGTCGCTGCATCCCGACGTCTGGCTGCCGGCGCACGCCGAGCTGATCGATTTCGAAGGGAGGCGCGGCCGCGCGCCCAAGGACGGCGTCGAGGCGTTCGTGGACCCCGAGGGCTACGGCGCGTGGCTCGCGAAGCAGAAGGGGAACTTCGAGCAGCTCCTCGCGAAGGAAAAGCTGCTCGGAGAGTCTGAACGCGCAACCGGCCTGGCCGGCACGTCCTGGAAGCTCGTCCGTTTCCAGGGGGGCGACGGAACGACACTGGCGCCGGACGACGGATCGAAGTACACGATTGAGTTCAAACCCGAGGGACGACTCGCCGCCCGTCTCGACTGCAATCGGGGCACCGGCACGTGGAAGTCGGATTCGGCGAATCAGCTCGAGCTCGGCGAGCTGGACGTGTCACAAAGAGAGTGCGCCCCGGCGGCGCTCATCCGAGAGCGGCTCGACCCGGGACTGGGCCTACGTCCGCTCGTACGTCCTGAAGGACGGCCACCTCTTCGTCTCGCTGATGGCCGACGGCGGGATCTACGAGTTCGCGCCAATGGCGGGGGCGCCCGCCCGGCCTACTCCTCCCGTAACGCCTTGACCGGATCGAGCGTCGCGGCCCGGTGCGCGGGCAGCAGGCTCGCGGCGGCGGCCACGGCCGCGAGAGCGAGCCGCGGCGAGGACGATCGTCACGGGATCGCTCGGCCCGAGGCCGTAAAGGAGCGATCGCGCGAGGCTCGCCGCGCCGATGGCGAGGACGACGCCGATCACGAGCCCGGCCGCGAGGAGGGTGCCGGCCTCGCGCAGGACGAGCGTCAGGATGTCCTTTCGCGTGGCGCCCATCGCCATGCGCACGCCGATCTCGTTGCGGCGGCGGACGACCATGAAGGACACGACGCCGTAGAGGCCGACCATGGCGAGGATCGCCGCGAGGAAGCCGAAGAAGGCGGAGAGGCTGGCCATCAGCCGCTCGCGGAGCAGGCCGTCGCGGAGAATGTCGCGGAACGGCCGGAAGGTGACGCTGATGTCCGGGCTCACGCCGGCGAACGCCGAGGTCAGCGACGGCAGAAGCGTCGCGAGCGGCAGCTCCGAGCGGACGACGATCGTGAGTCCAGTGGCGAGGCTGCGCGTCCTGCGCCGTCGGAGAGGTAGACGATCGGCGTGAAGTCCTCGCGCAGCTCCTCGTACTTGGTGTCCCGGACGAGGCCGACGATCCGGAAGCGCTCGACCGGTGTCGCCGGCCATGGTCGTCGACCTGGACGACGCGGCCGATCGGGTTCGGTCCCGCGAGGAACTTCCGGGCGAACGTCTCGGTCACGATCGCGACCGGCTCGGAGCCCTGGCCGTCGCGGTCGTCGAAGTCCCGGCCGGCGAGCAACGGCGGTTCCCATGGTCCGGAAGTAGCCCGGGCTGACCCTGTTGAAGTTGGCGCTCCTGGCGCTGGACGTCGGTGCCTTCGATGCTGACGTGCTCGTTCCAGAAGTCTCCGCCCAGGGGAACGATGCCGCGCTCGGCGGCGGCGGTCGACGCCCGGCACCGCGCGGACGCGCTCGAGAAGCTCGCGCCGGAACGCGGTGCGCCGCTCGTGCGGCAGCTGCGGGCGCGCGTGAAGTCCGCGCCGGATCGACGAGGATGTGGTCGCTGCCGGAAGCCCGCGTCGAGAGTCAGAGAGATTTCGCAGGCTTCGGACGAAGAGCAGCGCGCCGACCAGGAGCACGAGCGAAAGCGCGACCTGGGAGACGACGAGCGCCCGGCGGACCGAGAGCCTGGCGCCGCCGCCGGCGATGCCGCGGCCTCCCGACTTCATCGCCTCGATGGGGTCCGTCCGCGAGGCCTGAAGGGCGGGGAGCAGACCGAAGAGGACGCACGTGAGCGCGGCGACCCCGCCGTGAAGCCGAGCAGGCGCAGGTCGCGGCGGCATGTCGACGAACCACGGCGAGTGCTCGCGTGCTCAGGAACGAGACGAGGAGCCGGCTGAGCGCCTGCGCGAGCGCGACGCCGCAGGCGGCTCCGGCCGCGGCGAGGACGAAGCTCTCGGCGAGAAGCTGGCGGATCAACCGGCGCCGCGACGCGCCGAGGGCCAGCCGCACGGCGATCTCGCGCTGCCGCGCGCTCGCGCGCGCGACCATGAGGTTGGCGATGTTGGCGCACGCGATCAGGAGCACGAGGGCCGAGATGCCGAGCAAGCAGCCAGAGCGGGTCGGCGTAGTCCTCGCGGAGATCCGAGAAGCCCGTCGACGCCGGGACGGGCGACTGCAGCTTGCAGAGCGAGGTAGTTCTTCGCGCGCGGCGCGTCGTAGGTCCTCGGGCAGCGTCGCCTCGAAGATGCCCTTCGGAGATCGCGGCGAGATGCGCGTTGCGCCTTCTCGAGCGTCCAGCCCGGGCGCGAGCCGGCCGACCGCCGGCGAGCCACCAGTGCGGACGCCTCTGTCGTGCGCGGCTAGTCGGCGATGAGGTCCTCGGCGCAGAGCGGGAATGGCGACGTCGAAGGCGCGGCCGACCTCGACGCCGAAGAAGCGGGCCGGCGTCACGCCCGCGATCTCGAAGCGGACGTGCCTTCGACCGTGATGCGTCTCGCCGGGGGCGATCTCCCGGCCGCCGAGCTCCCGCTTCCAGAAGCGCTCGCTGACGACGACGGCGGGCGAGGGGCAGCCGGGCGCGTCGTCGCCGGGCCCGAGGACCCGGCCCGTGGAGAGGCGCGGACGCCGACGGTGTCGAAGAACGTCCCGCTGACCCAGAGGCCTTCGCGAAGCGCGCCTCGCCCCCGGAGGCGAGGTTGACCCGGTCGGAGCTCCAGACGGCGAGCTTCGAGAAGGCCTTCTGCTCGCTCCGGAGGCGCTCCCAGAGCGCCGAGGTGAGCTGGGGCCAGCGGCCCGAAAAGTTGCCGCTCCGGCTGACTCCCGGCGTGATGCGGACGTTGTAGAGCTCCTCCGGGCGCTCGATCGGGAGGCGGCGCAGGCGCACGGCGTCGAGGAGCTGGAAGATGGCCGTGTTGGCGCCGATGCCGAGCGCGAGCGAGAGGATCGCGACGAGAGCGAAGAGAGGCTCGAGCCGCAGGCGCCGCGCGCCGTAGCGGAGGTCGTTCCAGAGACCGGAGAGCCGGCCGGCGCCGGGACCCTCTTCGGCGGGCGGGAGCGGCGAAGCGCCGGGCGCGGAACCGCGTCGGCCAGGGCCGCCGCGAGCGCCGGGCCGGCAAGCTCGTCGAGCGCGGACCGGAGGGCCTTCTCCGGCGCGGCGCCCTGCGCGAGGAGCTCGGCGTAGCGGTCGTCGAGATGCTGGGCGATCTCCTCGACGATGGATTGCTCCCGGGCCGGATCGACCTTCAGGCCCGCGAGCCGCTCGCGGATCTCGCTCGACCAGTCAGGCATGCTCGGCCTCCGTGATCCGGCGCATCGCTTCCACGAACGCCGCCCAGGTGCTCCTCTGCACGCGGAGCATCTTCCGTCCCTCGGCGGTCAGCCGGTAGTAGCGCCGACGTCGCTGCGACGGCTTTTCGACCCAGCGCCCCTCGATCAGGCCGCGGCCCTCGAGCCGATAGAGCAGGGGATAGAGGGACGCCACGTGGAAACGGAGCGCGCCGCGCGACCGTGTCTCGATGAGCTTTCCGATCTCGTAGCCGTGGCGGGGGCGGTTCTCCACGAGCGAGAGGACCAGAAGCTCGGTGGAACCCTTCTTGAGCTGGCGGTCGAGGCGCGGCCATATGTTTCATTGCAACATATGGGTACTCCACTGAACCGAAGCGTGTCAAGCCGTCGGGGACGGAAAAAATGCGCTGGCCCGGGAATTGCGATGCCAGCGGGCGGGAGGCGGAACATGGCGACCAGACGGAACGAGAAGGAAAGAGAGCCGGCGCACGCGGAGATCCCGCAGGGAACGCTCGACGAGCTCTGGAAGCTCGTCGAGGGGATCGAGACGGCGATGCTGACGACGCGCCGGGCCGACGGCCACATGGTGTCGCGGCCGATGGCCACGCAGAAACGGGCGTCCGGGGCGGACTTCTGGTTCGCGACGATGGATCATATGCCCAAGGTCGCGGAGATTTCCCGGGAGCCCCGGGTCAACCTCGCGTACTACAAGGACCGCACCCGGGAGTGGGTGTCGGTCTCCGGTGAGGCGTTCGTATCGCAGGGATCGGAGCGAAGATCCGCAAGCTCTGGGAGCCCGACTGGAAATTCTGGTTTCCGGACGAGGGCGGCGAGAAAGACGGCGGCCTGGAGGATCCGCGGATCGTGCTGATCGGAGTTCGAGCCGTCTCGGCGCAGTACATGACGCTCGAGAAGCCGCAGGTGCTGGTCCTCTTCGATCTCGTGAAGGCGAAGGTGACGGGCAAGACTCCGGAGATGGGAGAGGTGAAGCGCATTCGCCTCCGCCCGCGTCCCGCAGCGCCGCCGAGGAAGAAGAGCCAGGCGCCGCCGAGGGCGAAGGGGCTGGCGCGCGCCCGCGCGACCGCGAAGCGGCGTCGGTCAGACCGCTGAGCAGCTAAGAGTTCCCTAAGCGTCGCCGCCCGGGGCCCGGGTTCGAGATAAGTCCTCATGTCGTACCGAAAGGAGGTTCGTCATGAGGCGCCCCGGAATCCTGATCGGAGCCATCGTCGCATTTCTGCTCGGAACGATCGGCTCGGCGACGGCCGATTCGAATCGAGGAGACGACAAGGCGAAGAAGTTCAGAGCGGATCTGAAAGGGTTCGAAGAAATACCGACGCTCTCGACACCGGGCACCGGCAAGTTCGAGGCGCGTTTGTCCCACGACGGCCAGTCGGTGGACTACGAGCTCGAGTATCAGGACACCGAGTCGAACGTCCGACAGGCCCACATCCACCTGGGCGCTCCGGCCTTCAACGGCGGGATCATGGTCTTCCTCTGCACGAACCTGGGCAACGGCGCCGCCCGGGCACGCCGCTGTGCCCGGCGACGGGCGGAACGGTCCAGGGCACGTTCACGGCCGCGGAGGTCATCGGCGGCGCCGAGGCGCAGGGCGTTTCACCGGGGGAGTTCGAGGAAGTGATCCGCGCGATGCAGGCGGGCGCCGCGTACGCGAACGTCCACACCGAAACCCGCCAGGGCGGCGAGATTCGCGGACAGATCAACGACGACTGAGTGCGGACCGTCGTGGCCCTCTCCCCGGATCGGGGGAGAGGGCCGGCGGCCCGAGGTTATTTGCCCGCGGCGGCCGCCTTCATCGCGGCGATGTCGGGCTTGACCATCTTCAGAACGGCCGCCATGACGCGATCCCGCTTCCGCGGGTCCTCGTCCGACATCAGCTCGGAGATGATCGTCGGGACGACCTGCCAGGAGACGCCGAACTTGTCCTTGAGCCATCCGCACTGGACGGGCTTGCCGCCGCCTGAGGTGAGCTTCTCCCAGTAGTCGTCGATCTCCTTCTGGTCCTTGCAGTTCACGACGAGGGATATGGCCTCGGTGAACGGGAACTGCGGCCCGCCGTTGAGGGCCGTGAATTCCTGGCCGTCGAGCTCGAAGGTCACGATCATGACCTGTCCCTTCGGTCCCGGGCCCCCCTCGCCGTAGCTGCTCTTGCCGGTGATCTTCGAGTTCTTGAAGATCGAGCAGTAGAACTGGGCGGCCTCCTCGGCGTCGTCGTCGTACCAGAGCATCGGCGCGATTCGCTGCATGGAATCCTCCTTTTGAATGGAGCGACGAACGGACAGCCTGGGTTTCGACAAACAGGAAAGGCCGGCGAAAAAGGCCGGCCGCGGCCGCGGGCTCAGTTCCCCCTGGCCGCCTTCTTCAGGCCCTCCACGTCGAACTTGACCATCCCCATCATGGCCTGCATGACGCGGTTGCGGACGGCGGGGTCCTCGTCCTTCATCAGCTCGAAGAACTCGACCGGGACGATCTGCCAGGAGAGGCCGAAACGGTCCTTGAGCCAGCCGCAGGCCTGCGTCTGCCCGCCCCCTTCGAGGAGCCTGTCCCAGTAGTGGTCGACTTCCTTCTGGCCCTTGCAGTGGACGACGAAGGAGACGGCTTCGGTGAACTTGAACCGGGGACCGCCGTTCAGCGCGACGAAGTCCTGACCTTCGATCTCGAAGTTCATCACCATGACCTGGCCCTTGGGGCCCGGGCCCGCGTCGCCGTAGCGGCTCACGTCCTTGATCTTCGAGTCCTTGAAGATCGAGACGTAGAAGTTGACGGCCTCTTCCGCGTTGTTGTCGAACCAGAGGAACGGCGAGATCTTCTGCATGATGTGGGTCCTTTCGGCGGCAGACTACATCCGGGTCTGCCAGAGTCCGATGATCGCGCCCGTCGGATCCTTGAGGATGCTGAGAGAGCCCATGTCCGGGAACTTCGGTGACGTCCTTGAGAACCGTCGCTCCGAGCGACCGGGCCTTCTTCGTGGAGGCCTGGATGTCGTCCACGAGAACGTAGGGCATCCAGGCGGAGGGAGCGCCGGGCATCATCTGCTTGAGCATTCCGCCGCCGATGCCGTTGCCCTTGGTCTCCCCGACGCCGATGACCGTGTACTGCATCCCGTCCGCGCCGGACATCTCCTCGTACTTCCAGTCGAAGAGCTTCCCGTAGAAAGCCTTGGATTTCTCGAGGTCGGTGGTGTTGAGCTCGGAGTGCACGAACGGATTGGCCATGTATCTCTACCTCCAGAAACCGTAAATCGTTGAGCCTGGCCCGAAGTTACGGGCCCTCGCGAAAGAACCTATTCGCCTGCATGTCCCGGGCCCACCGTCGGGCTCGACGACCGACATACGCGTCCGAATCCTTCCATTCGCTCGTGACGACGCGGTGATAGGCTCCGGCGCCATGACAAGGATTCTCCGAAGCCTCTTCACGTCGTTTTTACTTGCCGCGCCGGCCGTGGCCGCGACTCCCGCGTGCGCCGCCCCCGAATACAGGCAATTCGATTTCTGGATCGGAGACTGGGACGTTTACGACGTCGGCGATCCCAAGCCGTCGATGCGCATCAAAGTCGAGAAGATCCTGGACGGCTGTGCGCTCAAGGAAACGTACCAGGACGTGAACGGAATGCTCGGCGAGAGCATCAACTTCTACGACGCCGGGAGAAAGCTCTGGCACCAGACCTGGGCCACGAACCGCGGGATGGTGCTGTTGCTGGACGGAAAGCTCGACAACGGCCGGATGACGTTCACGGCGACCGAGCAGACGGCGCAGGGCCCCGTGTTGTGGCGGGCCGTCTGGATTCCGCAGGGCCCGGAGGTGCGCGAGACGGCCGAAACCTCGACCGACGGCGGGAAGACCTGGAAGCCGAAGTTCGACATTGTCTTCCGCAAGCACAAGTAACTTTTACAAACGGCCTCGTCCCTGGAATCCGCCTCCGTCCGAACTCCTTACTTGAATATGTGAGGCAGCGGAATTGCACGGTCTTCGGGTAAAGGCCAGCGGGAGGCCGGCCGAGGAGGAAGCATGCAAGCGCTTCGATGGGTCATCGCGGCATTCATAATCCTGAACGCGGTCGCGGGCGCCCTGCTGGCTTTGCGGGCCGTGGCGTTGAAGCGCCACGTGCGGGTCCGAAGCGGCAAGCCGGCCGTGAACGCGCTCCTGGCGACTCTGTCCTGGCCGCTCGTCACGCTCTGGCTCGCCTCGATGTTGGCGTTTCTGGCGAGCGCCGTGCTCCTCGTCCTGGAAGATGCGGCGGCGATGGTGACGTTCGTGCTCGCCCTCGCGCTCAACCTGGCCACGGTCTGGAAAGCGCACGAGGCGATCCACGGGAGGCAGCTCGAAGGCCGGTGAGATGTTGTCGCGCTGCGTCCTGTTCGGGCTACTCTTCGTCGGCGGGAACGGAATCTGGACGTCCGCGCACGACGCGTCCCAGGGGCCGAGAGCGCGGGCCGACGTGCATACCGATGGAGGGTCGCACCGTTGAAGTACACCGAAATCTTCCTCGCCGATCTCGACCGTGAGGTTCCGGTCAGCCGGAAAGTGCTCGAGCGCTTTCCGGAAGGAAAGTTCGACTGGAAGCCGCACGAGAAGTCGATGCCGATGGGCTACATCGCGCTGATGGTGGCGACCATGCCGGAGTGGCTGGGGATGGTCATCGGGATGGACGAGCTCGACATCGCGCCGAAGGACGGGCCGAAGTTCCAGCCGCCGCCCCTGAAGACGGCGGAGGATTTCGTAAAGGCGCTGGACGCGTCAGCCGAGAAGGGCCGCGCGGCGCTCCGCGGCACGAACGACGCGCACCTGGCGACACACTGGAAGCTGCTGGCGGGCGGGAAGGTCATTCAGGACACTCCCCGCCACACCCAGATCCGCGACGGCGTCCTCTCGCACATGCGTGCACCATCGCGGCCAGCTCAGCGTCTATTACAAGATCCTGGGCATCCCGGTCCCGTCCATCTACGGCCCCTCCGGAGACGAGCCGCGCCGAAGTGATCCGATCGTTCAGCGGTCGCCGCGAATAGTCTCCCGACCGGAGGGAGGGAGGAGGTTCGCGCCGCGGGAGCCGGAGCGCAGCGAGGGAGTCAGGCTTGCGGTCGAGCGCGCAACCGCGCGAGCCGCAAGCCGGTGCGCCCAAAGGGCGCAGACTCCCGAGTAAGCAAAGGCGACGGTCCTTAGTGGCCTTCCCAGCTCGACTCGTTCACGAGGCTGAGGATGTTCCCGTCGGGGTCCTTGAACCATGCGACCCGCGTGTCGCCGGATTCGTGGATGTCGCCCTTGAGCGTCGTGTTCGGAAGGTCGTAGTGCTCGAACTTCACGCCCTTCGCCTTGAGCGCTTCGACCGTTTGGTCGAGACCGTCGCCGACGACGAACGTCGCGGATGTCGCCTTGTTCGTTCCGGCGTACGCGGATTCGTAGACGAGCAGGTTGGTGTCACCGCTCTCGTAGGTGATGGCGCCTTTCTGGGGCGAGGGGAGAGGCTTCAGTCCGAGAGCCCCTTCGTAGAACCGCCGCGCGGTCGCCGTGTCGCGGACCGCGATCGTGGCCAGTGCTTTCGTTTTTTCCAACATCGGGACCTCCTTGATCGCATCGGTTGAAAACCTGCAGCATCGATGCCACTTTGTTATCCTCCGGGACCATGTCCACTTCAGGAGAAACGAGCGCACGAGAAGGCTCCCGCGGCCTCGACGGACCAGGCTCTGATCCAGCTGCTCACCGGCGCGTGGGCGATGCAGGCGGTGGCGACCGCGGCGCGTCTCGAGATTCCCGACGTCCTCGCGGGCGGCGCGCGGACCGCCGAGGACGTCGCCGCAAAGACCGGCGCCGACCCCGGAGCGATGTACCGTCTGCTGCGCGCGCTCGCCAGCCTCGGCGTTCTCGAGCGGAGCTCCGACGGGCGCTTTGCGAACACGGCGATCGGCGATCGGCTGCGCGTCGGAGCGCCCGGCGGCCTGAGGGACATGTTCATCGGGGAGACCGACCACGTGCACTGGCAGTCCTGGGAGCGCGTCGCCGATGCCGTGAAGACGGGGCTGCCCAGGCCGAAGGCGGTCTTCGGCGTGCCCGCGTTCGAGTACTACGGCCAGCACGTCGACGAAGGCGAGCAGTTCGGCCGCGCGATGCAGAACGTCTCGAATTTCGCGGCGGCCGCGGTCCTCGAGGCCTACGACTTCTCGGGCGTCCGCACGATCATGGACGTCGGTGGCGGCAACGGCAGCATGGCGCTGGCCATCCTCGGGAGGTATCCCGACATGAAGGGGAAGGTCGTCGACCTGCCCTACATCGAGCCGCAGGCGAAGCAGACGATCCAGGCGGCGGGCGCCGCAGGCCGCTGCGCGTTCGAGGCCGCCGATTTTTTCCAGGCCGTGCCGAAGGGCGCGGACCTGCACGTCCTCAAGTTCATCCTGCACGACTGGACCGACGAGGAGTCCGTCCGGATCCTCACCCGCTGCCGCGAGTCGCTGGCGCCCGGAGGGAAGGTCCTGCTCGTCGAGATGCTCGTGCCCGAAGAAATCCGGCCGGATTTCGTCATGCTGATGGACCTGAACATGCTCGTCATGACGGGAGGCCGGGAGCGCACGGCGAAAGAGTTCGAAAAGGTATTTCAGGATGCCGGCTTCGAGATGACGCGCGTCATTCCGACGAAGAGCCCGTTCGCGCTCATCGAGGCGCGGCCCAAAGAAAACAAGTAAAGGAGGACTCATGACGACGAAGAGACTTCTGACGGCGGTTCTGGCGGGTGTGACTCTGGCGTCGGCCGCGATCGCCGACGCGCCCGCCGTGGGCTCGGCCGCGCCCGAGTTCACGCTCACGAACAACGAAGGCAAGCCCACGAAGCTCGCCGACTACCGCGGCAAGTGGGTCGTCCTCTACTTCTACCCGAAGGACTTCACGAGCGGCTGCACGCTGGAGGCGCAGAACTTCCAGAGGGACATCAAGAAGTACGAGGCGGCGAACGCCGTGATCCTCGGAGTCTCCGTGGACACCGCCCAGTCGCACAAGGACTTCTGCGCGAAAGAGGGTCTCTCCTTCAAGCTCCTCTCGGATCCCGACGCGAAGGTTTCGGGCGCATACGGCTCGGTCATGGAGTACGAGGGCAAGAAGCTCTCGGCGCGGAACACCTTCGTCATCGACCCGCAGGGGAAGATCGTGAAGGAGTTCATGGCGGTCAAGGTCGCGCCGCACAGCGAGGAAGTTCTCACCGCGCTCGCGGAGCTGTCGAAGAAGTAGCGCCCCGATGGGGCTCTTCTCGAAGGACGCGCCCTGCGACGGCTGCCTCATCCCCTTCGAGAAGAAGGCCCTTCACGGTTTCGATCCGACCTGGCGCGCGCAACCGCCCGTCGGACGACAAGCGCCGGCGGCTCTGCGCGCGCGTGCCTCTCGGCGGCGCTCGGGGAGTACCTCGTCGGTTTCCGCATCCGGGCGCTGGTCGTCGAGCCGGCCAAGGAAGGCAACGCCTACTGCTTCGCTCCTCTCGACAGTGCGTCGCCGCGTCTCTGGACCTGGACGCGAGGAGTTTCGAGAGCAGGTTCGCGGCCTCTTGCCGAAGCCGGAGGCGGCGTGCGCGCGTTGCCGCGCGCCGGCGCGACTACAACTGGTGCGGGCCGGAGATTTTCATCGAGAGCGTATTGTGGAGCTACGTTTCTGCGCGGAGCGCGGGACGTTTCCGGAAGAGCCTCGCTGCGGGAAGTGTGTCGCCGCGAGCGCTCGATCAGGCGTTCCGAGAGCTGGGCACCGTATTCGTCGAGGTCAATCCACCGGCCGACACCGACGGCGTGCTCATTTCCCCGAGCATCTGAGGCGTCCCGGAGCCTCACGCCCGCTCGACGCGCAGGTCGTAGCAGCCGGCCGACGTGTCGCGCACGTGGACGTAGTCGACGTCGGGAAGGGCGAGGAGCCGCTCGAGCGTGGACTCGACGCCGCCGTTCGCGACGCGCTCCTCGGCCCGCTGGATCCGGCCGCGGCCGTAGGCGACGAGCGTCAGGTCGTGCGCGAGAAGGTCCTCCGGAAATCCGCCGTACTCCGGATAGCGGTCGCAATCGGTCTCGTGGATGAACACGGGGCCGGGCAGCGGAAACGGCTCGAGGCCGTAGAAGGGATCGAGCGTGAAGAGCAGCCGCCGATCCGTGCCGACCTCGAAGTCGCGCAGGCACAGGCGGCACGGACCGTAGCCGGTCGCGATCTCGGCGTGCACGGGATGCCCGTAGCCCGGCGACTTGCGCGTCGTTCGCACTTTTTCCGCGGTGGCCTCGCCGATCGCGAGGAAGCGATAACCGTCCATGATCGTCCCTCCGGCGTATACCAACACGCGTCCGTTCAAAAGGGTTGCGTGCCATAATCGATTTTCGTGAGGCCGCCGGAGAAGCGACCGCCCAAGCGGATTCCCGGACGGCACCGACCCCTTCCCGGAAGAAGAGCTCGACGCCTACCACTCGCCGGAGCCCTGGACGCAGGACGGCCGCTACATTCGCGATGCCGCGGGAGCGATCGTGGTCCGCGGCCGGAGCTACGCCGACTCCCGGCGCATCGTCGCCGCGATG
The DNA here is from genome assembly GCA_963749265.1 of uncultured Acidobacteriota bacterium. Classification (GTDB taxonomy): domain Bacteria; phylum Acidobacteriota; class Thermoanaerobaculia; order UBA5066; family Gp7-AA6; genus DAHUXD01. The sequence goes on from CAVVML010000015.1 coordinate 27,254, forward strand.
AACGCGACGCGGAGCATCCCGACCGAAGCCCTGGAGGGCTGGCTCGTCGAGGACGTCTCGGACCCGCTCGACGCGGCCCAACCTCGAAGTCACGATCGCGGAGGAGGTCGCGCCCTCGCCTTACCTCGTCGACCCGGGCGAGCGGCGCCGTGGTGAGCGTCGACAGCGCGAGCGGCGTGTGGGCCAGGCGCCCGACTCGGTCCAGGCGCTGGTCTTCGACCGCCGCGTCATGCAGCGCCGGTTGAGCCAGCGCCGCAAGCACGGGCCGGCGTAGGCAATAGGTTGGAATGTCGGAGCGTCAGAGTGTCGGAACGCGCTGACGAGCTGCGAACTCTCGACACTCGAACGCTCCGACCCTCCGACTTCTTACGAAATTGCGGGGCCGCCCCGCGGACGCGTCCGCCTACGCGTCCGCCCAGCGGCGCAGGAGGTTGTGGTACACGCCGGTGAGCGAGATCGCGGCGGGGGAACCGGCGCGCTCGCGGTTGACGTCCTGGATGGCGAGGTCGAGGTCGAAGAGGATCCTCCGCTCGCCTCCGTCGCGGACCATGCTCTGGATCCAGAAGAACGATGCGAGGCGCACGCCGCGCGTGACGGGTCGGACGTGATGCCGGCTGTCGGCGGGGTAGAGGATCATGTGGCCCGCCGGCAGCTTGACCGAGTGCGAGCCGGAGTACTCCTCGACGACGAGCTCCCCGCCTTCGTACTCCTCCGGCCCTGAGAAGAAGAGCGTGGCGGAGAGGTCCGTGCGCACGCGCACGGGCGTTCCCGTGACCTGCCGGATCGCGTTGTCGATGTGGGTGCCGAACGCCTCGCCGCCCTCATAGCGGTTGAAGAGGGGCGGGAAGACCTTCGCGGGCAGCGCCGCCGCGACGAACAGGGCGTTCGTGCCGAGCGCGCCGACGATCATCTCGCCGAGCTCGCGCGACGCCGGATCGTCCTCCCGGAGCTGCCGGTTCTGCTTGGCGAGCGCCGACTGGTGGCCGGCCGTCGCGCGGCCGTCCACCCACTCCGCCGCGAGGAAGAGCTGGCGGGCGCGCGCGACCTGCGCCGCCGTCAGGACGTCGGGGATCGGAAGGAACACGGCGTCTCTCCGCGCCTCAGAAGTTCGCGGCGAGTCCGACGAGAGCGCCGCGCCCGGGCCCCGGGACGATGTGGCCCGGGATGGAGCTGTTCGTAGTACGTCGTGTTGCCGAGGTTGTACAGGTTGAGCTGGAGCATCAGCGCCTCGGAGATCGGCCGGCGCACCATCGCGTCGACCGTGACGTAGCACGGGGCCTCCTTGAGCAGGCCCGTGACCGGATCGTACGGCGCGGTCGTGCTCGCCGTCTCGCGCTCCGACGTAGTTGACGCCCGCCCCGAGCTGGAGCTCCCACGGCAGGTTGAACATGTTCCAGAGGCGGAACGTGTTTTCGGGAACGTTCGCGAGCCGCGCGCCCACGAACTGCGGGTAAGTACTGCGACTCGATCAGCCGGCCGTCGAGATAGGCGTAGGCGAGGTTGATGTTCCAGAAGGTCGTGATCGTGCCGCTGGCCTCGATCTCGCCGCCCTGGACCCGCTGCTTGCCGGCGAGCACGTTGAGAGACGGGTCGTTCGGGTCCGGCTCCCGCGCATTGAGTTTCTCCGTGCGGAAGAGCGCGGCGCGCACGCGAGCTTGTCTGCGAGCAGATCCCACTTCGTGCCGACCTCGAACGTCGGTTCTTCTTCCGGGTCGAGGTTCACGTTCGCGACGGAGAGCGAAAGCGCCTCGGCCGACGGGTTCGACGAGGTCCCGGCGTCGAAGTAGATCGTGCCGTTGGACCGGGGCTTGTAGGCGATCGCGGCCCGCCAGTTCGGCATCTCGTCGACGCGGGAGAGCTCCACGGGGAGGGCCGACGCGTCTGCTCGTAGTCCGTGTCGAAGCGGTCCCAGCGGAAGCCGGCCGTGACCTGGAATTTGCCGATCGCGACCGTGTCCAGCAGCGTACGCCGCGAACGTGTTGGACGGTCGTGTCGACCTGCGAGGAGACGTGGCGGTGCCGGCGAACTGGTCGTGCGGATTCGGGCGCAGCAGGCTCGTCGTCGGGCACGCCGGTGTACGGCGCGGCGGATCGGGTCGGAGGTCTCGCGGCCGAACTCGATGCCCGAGACGAGCGTGTGGCCGAGCGTTCCGGTGTTGAACTGGAACGTCGCGTCGAGCTGGTTCTGGAGGAAGGTCTCGGTGCTCTCGGCGGCGATCTGGTTGCGCGTCACCTGGATCTGGTCGAGCGGCGTCTCCGGCGTCGCCGAGCCCGGCAGCCGCGCCTCGGTGATGCGGCCGTTGCGGGCGTAGCTGGCGTAGCGCGCCTGGTCCCGGATCGTGATGTTCGGCGTGAACTCGTGCGAGAAGCGGATCGTGCCCATGTCGGCGCCCGTGTCGAGGAAGGATCCGTCCTCGAAGCCGTAGTAGTTGGCGCGGTCGACCGCCGCGGGCTCGTTGAAGTACCAGGGGACGCCGTAGTCGGGAATGTCCCTGGCCGTCAGGTGGAAGTACGCCAGCGTCAGCTGGGTCGGGCCGTCGAGGCCGAAAGCGATCGACGGCGCGACGCCCCACCGCGGTTCTGCGTGACGTCGCGGCCCGCGACGTGGTTCTGGTTGCCCATGGCGGAGAGCTGGAACGCCGCGCCCTCGCCGAAGGCCGGGATCGGCTGGTCGATGTCGGCCGTGACGCGGTAGGTGTCGGCGGTGCCGACGAACAGCTCGGCGCCCAGCGAGGCTGCAGCGTCGGGAGCTTGGTCGACTGGTTGATGACGCCGCCGGTGGATCCGCGGCCGAACTCCGAGGAGGAGGGTCCCTTCAGGACCTCGACCTGCTGGAGATGGAAGGGGTCGCGGTAGTAGCTGCCGAAGTCGCGCATCCCGTCGACGTAGATGTCGTTGCGCGCCGAGAAGCCGCGCAGCGTCAGGGAGTCGCCCTGGAAGCCGCCCTCGCCCGCGGCGATCGAGACGCCGGCCACGTTGCGCAGCGCCTCGCGCAGCGTCGTGTTGGCCTGCTCCTGCATGAGCTCCTGCGGGACGACGCTGATCGTCTGCGGCGTGTCGAGCAGCGGCTGCGTGAATTTCGGCGAGATGTCGAGCGGCGCCTCGCCGGTCACGACCATCGCCTCCGACGCGTCGAGCGTCAGCTCGGCGGTGTCGGCGGCCGTGAATCGGAAGCCGACGCTCGTGCCGACGAGAAGCTGCTTGAGCGCGACCTCGACGGACATGACTCCGGTGACGCCGGGGGAGGGGATCTGGAGGAGGCCCGCGTCCGGAACGCTGACCTTGACGCCGGAAGCCGCGCGGTACGCCTCGAGCACGGCGCCGAGAGGGCCCGGCGGCGATCTCGAACCGCCTCACGGGAAGCGTTGCGGGCGCCGCGGCGTCCGCTGGCGGCGCCGTTCGACAGTTTCCGCGGCGAGCGCGCGGGCGGAGGGCCTCACGGCGGCATAGGCCGCGAGCGTTCCCGCCGCCATCCAGACGGAGCGCGTCCGCTTTCTCGACTGCTTCTTCATCGCGCGTTGACGGCTCATCCCATGGCTCCTTTCGACCGGCTGAAGTTCGTCTCTCGGGAGCGGAGATCTCGGCCGCGCGCCGGGCGCGCCAGGCCTGGAGGCGTCGGAGGGAGAGAGCGATCCCGGTCACGGCGAGCACCGCGCCGCCGAGGGACGCGAGGGCCGCGACGAGCTGGCCGAGGACTCCGAGCGATTCCCCGGTGTGGAGGAACCGCATCCAGGAGCGGGCCTGGCGGCCGGCGGCGGCTTCGGCGTACGGCTCCCACTTGGTGACCGCGCCCGACTTCGCGTCGAGCGTGAGCGAGGAGCGGGCGAAGCGGTTGAGGAAGCGGCCTTCCTCGATCGAGAACGTGACCGCGCTCTTGCCGCCTGTCGGGAAGCCTGAGGGTGATCGCGCGCCAGCCCGGCGACTGCCTTCTCGGCGATGCGCCAGAGACGCGTCGAGCGCGGCGGCGTCGGCGGCGGTGAGGGCCGGGCCTCGGGCCCGGGTTTCCGCCGCCCGGTCGTCCGCCCGGCGTTCGGCGCCGGGGGAGGAGCGTCGCCGAACGCCCGATAGACGAGGTCGCCGGCCCAGCGGTACGAGATGACCATGCCGGTGAGCGTGATGACGATGAGGGGCAGGGCCGTCCAGACGCCGATGACGTTGTGCCAGTTGAAGTCGCGCGCCTTTCCGGAGAGCCGGCGTTGAAAGAGGCCGACGCTCGAGATGCGGCGGATGCCGCGCAGCCGCGGCCACCAGATGTAGAGGCCCGAAAGCGCCAGGCCGAAGAAGAGGAGATTCGCGGCGCCGGTGATCGCCTTCCCGGCGGGCCGGCTCTTCTCGGAGAACGCGAGCCAGCGGTGGAGGTCCTGGACTTCGCCGAAGAACTCGCGCCAGCCGGAGGCGGCGGATCCGAGGACGGCGCCCGTCGAGCGGTCGAGGAAGAGCGTGCGCTCGCGTCCGAACGCGACCGCGGCGGCCTCCGAGGGATCCGAGCTGACCGTCACCGCGGTGGGAGCGCTTCCGGGAGACGCTTCGGCGGCGAGGCGGAGGAGCGTGCCGGCGGGGATCGGCTCGGCCGCCTGCCGCGGACGAGCGGTCTCCGGAACGCGGCGCACGCCGTCGTTCGACGAACCGAAGGACCTGGGGCTGGAAAGCGAGCAGGACGCCGGTGACGCACATCGTGAAAATGACGGCGCCCGCGAGCGACCCCGCCGCGAGGTGGCACCAGAAGAGCGACTCGCCGGAGGGCTCTCATCCGGCGTCTGCCATCATATTGAGACTCAGTCTCATTGTCAGCGGAAAATTAACGGAGGGCCGCCCGCGCTGTCAAGGCGGCCCTCGGAAAATTCGGTTTTTCGGGGTTTTTCGGGGGTTTTGGCCGGCTGCCGATTAGCGGTTGGCGGGCGAGTCGCGTCGCTGGTCGGCCAGCCTCAGGCGGATCTCACCGAGGTGGTACGCGGCGTGGGCGACCGCGCCGAACGTCGTGGGCAGCGCCTCGCCGGCCGCGGCGGGCTCTTCGCGGATCGCGCGCACGAGCTTCTCGTACTCCGCGCGGACCCGGCGCCGGAGAGCATCCCACTCCTTCGCATCGACCTCGCGAACGGTCCAGCTCTGCGTCCAGTCGCGGTCGGCGCGGTCGCCGCGCATCCACGCGCTCGACATTTCGAGGTGGAATGCGATGTGGTGGACCTGGCCGGCGATCGACGGGGCGCCCGGCCGGGCCGAGAGCGAGGCTTCGGACGGCGAAAGAGAGTCGATGGCGCCGAAGAGCCCGGCTTTCGGATCGTTGTCGATGAAGTAGGTCGAGGGACCGGACGGCCCCTCGAAGGTCTCCTTGAGGAGAGTCAGGGCGGCGTCGGCGGCAGGGGATACGGGAGAAGACTGGCGCGCGGTGGACATGGGAGCTCCTTTCGAATCTATCGGACCCGGTTCTCCCGGAAAAGGTTGCAGCTTTTCTTCTGGCCTCCGCGCTCCGGTTTCGACGAGACTAGGGAGTAAGGCGAGTAAACCGGCAAAGAAAGGAGTCTTCCATATGCATATGCCCCTGCGCATGCGTCAGAACGTTCCGACTGGCCGCCGCGGCCCTCGCGGCGATTCTCCTGACCGTTCCGGCCTCCGCCGCGGATGCCTCCAAGTCGCCTCAGGCGGCGGCCTACCAGACCTCGCTCAAGGCGATCGCCTCGGGCGACTTCGAGGCGTACAAGAAGTCGGTGACGAAGGCCGCCCGCGCCGGCATCGAGAAGGACATGAAAGAGATGGGGATGGACGCCAAGAAGGGCATGGAGATGCTCAAGGAGATGGCGCCCTCGGACATCAAGTACACGGCGGTCAAAGTCGACGGGAAGAAGGCGACCCTGTCGGCGACGGGCAAGATGATGGACGAACCTCAGTACGGCACGATCGAGCTCGAGGAAGAGGACGGCGCCTGGAAGGTCGGCCACCAGAGCTGGACGAACAAGAAGCCCTGACCCTCCGTCAAGAAGCCCTGGCGCCTGCCCCGGCCCCGCTCAGGCGGGGCCGGGCTCCACGGCCGCCCGCCGAGCCATGAGCTCAGCGGGTCTGTCCGCCCGGTTGAGCGACCGCCGGCATCGAGCAACGGTAGGCGACGCCGCTGCGGCCTTCGGCGTCGGAGACGAGGACGGTATTGGCGCCCTTCTCGCGGGCCTCCCGCTGGAGCTGAAGCTCGGCGTCGGTCTGGTCGAAACGGCCGGGCACGGCCGTGAGATCAGCGACTTTCTCGCAGCTCGCAACGACCGAGGCGTCGCGGGTCATGGCGATGTTCTCGAAGCCTTGCTCCGAGAGCGCAACCCGGCGGCGGCGACCAGGCCTGCGGCCGCCAGGATGGAAAGGGAAAACCGGGACATGGAACCTCCTTTGGAATGGACACCAATGCCCATCACCCCTCCGTGGCAGCAAGAGACGGGCCAAGGCGCGCCTCGGGGCCATAACGCGGGGCTTGCGCGAGGCGCCCGGACGGGTCTAGGCTTTCTTCGAGCCGCACTCCGGCTTTCACCCGCCTGATCCGACCCCTCTTCGGATCCACGGCGCGGGGAAAAGGGGGATGTCCCCGGAGATGGTTGGTTCGTCTTTGACCGCGGGAGACGCGGGGAGGGGACGCGGCATCCCGCCGTTGAGGACGACATGCCGACCAATCTGAAGAAACTGGTTCGAGCCCGGATGGAGAAAACCGGCGAGAGCCATGCGACGGCTCTCCGCTTACGTGCGCCGCAAGGCGCGAGCCTCGCGACTCCGCCGCCGGCTCCCGACTCCGTTTCGAAGCGCCGCTACCGCTACCACGGAACGCTTCGGCACGATCCTGCGATCGACGCGTACGTCCGGTCCGTGAAGGGCGAGCTCGGCGCGCTCGTCGCTCGCCTCGTCGCGCTCGTGCGCTCGAACGTCCCGGGCCACGACGAGCTCCGAGTTCACGGCGCGCCGCAGTTCTGCGTCCGGGGCGAACCGTTCTGCTACGTCGTGGGCTACGCGAAGCACGTCAACCTGGGCTTCTGCGAAGGCGCGGGCCTTCCCGACCCCGAGGGGCTCCTCGAGGGCACCGGCAAGGCCATGCGCCACGTCAAGATTCGGCCGGGCGCGGAGTTTCCGGGCAAGACGCTGTCGCGGATGGTCCAGGAAGCCGCGCGCCGCGTGCGTGCACGCCAGGCCGCGCACGGCGATGCGATCCCCGAGAAGGTGCGCGATGCGCGCCGCTGAGAAGGCGCACGCGTCCGCTGAAAGGGAAGGTCGCCCTCGTCGCGGGCGCCACGCGCGGCGCCGGGCGAGGGATCGCCTGCATGCTGGGAGAGGCCGGCGCGACCGTCTACTGCACGGGCCGCAGCACGCGCGCGCATCCGGCGACCGGTGTGTATGCGGGCCGGCCGGAGACGATCGAGGAAACGGCGGAGATGGTGACGGCCCGCGGCGGCCGTGGCATCGCCTTGCGCGTCGATCACCTGGTTCCGAAAGAAGTCGAGGCCCTGATCGACCGCATCCGCCGCGAGCAGAAACGACTCGACGTTCTCGTCAACGACATCTCCGAAGGCGTGATGCACGACTTCCGGCCCTTCTGGAAGGTCTCGCTCGAAAACGGATTCGATGGCCTGAGGCAGGCCGTGCACACGCACCTGATCACGAGCCATTACGCCGCGCCCCTCATGATCGAGGAGCGCCGCGGCTTGATCGTCGAGATCACCGACGGCGATTTCCTGGGATACCACGGCACGATCTTCTACGACCTCATCAAGACGACCGTGAACCGCCTCGCCTGGGCGATGGCGGGGGAGCTGCGCAAGCACGGCGTCGCCGCGGTCGCGGTCACGCCGGGCTACATGCGGACGGAGGCGGTCCTGGACCATCACGGCGTGACCGAGGCGAACTGGACGGACGGCGTCCGGAAGGACCACCACTTCGCGCACTCCGAGACGCCGTTCTTCGTCGGCCGGGCAGTCGCGGCGCTGGCCGCCGACCCGCGCGTGCTCGAGAAGTCGGGCGGGGTTTTCGCTTCCTGGACGCTCTCGGACGAGTACGGCTTCACGGACGTGGACGGCCGCCGGCCGCACTGGGGCCGCGCGTTCGGCCATCTCTACGGGAAGGGCATGCCGGCCTCGAACGAGATCCGTTACGAATGGGCCCTCGTTGGCAGCGCTTTCGCAGGAAGTCCGGCGTAGAGAAGCCCGGCATAGAAACGTAAGGAGAGACACCATGAACGAGTGGAGCGCCCGTCGAAGCCGTTTCGTCGAGATCACCTACGCTTTGCTGCGGTTCTTCGCGGGCGCTCTGCTCGCCTGCCACGGCGCCCAGAAACTCTTCGGCGCCCTCGGGGGCCAGGTCGCCGGAAACGCGATGATGAAGTTCGGAGGCGTCATCGAGTTCTTCGGCGGTCTCCTGATCGCCTTCGGCCTGCTCACGTCGTGGGCGGCGTTTCTCGCCTCGGGAATGATGGCCGCCGCCTACTTCATGGCGCACGCGCCCCAGAGCTTCTGGCCGATCATCAACAAGGGCGAGCTCGCCGTGGTCTACGCGTTCCTGTTCCTCTTCATCAGCGCGTACGGCGGCGGGCGATACAGCCTGGATGCGGCGTTTCGGAGGTCCCGGACGACGGTGGTCCCGGCGCGGGCCTGACGCCTGAACGGCGCCCGTGCGGACGCCTTCGGCCTCACCGCACACGGCGCAGGAAGTTGTTGTTCTGGATGTAGCGCTCGGGCTTGCCGTCCGCGCCCATGACGAACACGATCTCCTCGCCGAGCTCTTTGTCCTTGCGGATGCGCCGGAATCGGTGCTCGCCCGTCTTCTTGAGCTTCTCGAGGTCCTTCATGGGGCTCATCGTGGGCAGCTCGAGCATGGCGAGGCCGTCTTCCCACGGCAGGATGAGGACCTCGCCGGCCCAGGGCTGCGCGTCGTAGGTTCCGGCATAACGGGAGAGCGCGGGATCCGGCGCCTTCGCCTTCCCCGGTTCCTTGACCGCCGCGACGACGGCCGGCGCCACGATGTCGTAGAGGCGCATCGCCCACTCGGGCGAGTCCACGCTCTGGGCGTTCGCGAGGAAGACCGTGGCCACGCCGTCCTTCGGCCCGGCCAGGACCGCGCTTCGGAATCCGGGGCAGCTTCCCCCGTGGCCGGGGAGGAAGACGTCGTCGTTTTTCCAGATGCGGAACCCGAGGCCCCAGAGCGTGTTGAAGTCGGGCTCGACCCAGTGGATGCGCTGCATTTCGGCGAGGGTCGTGGCCTTCAGCACGTCCTTGCCGCCGCGGGCGAGCAGGCGAAGCTGCCACGAGGCGAAGCGGGCCAGATCGTTCGCGTCCGAGGCGAAGCCGGCCGCCGCGTCCACGCCCTTCATCGTGAAGAACGGAATCGGCGACCGCTTTCCATCCCGGTCGAGCGACGAGTAACCGGTGGCGAACCGCTTGCCGCGCTCGGCCTCCGGGATGAAGGGCGTCGTGCTCGACAGCGACAGCGGCCCGAGGATGTTCTTCCGGACGTAGTCCGCGTACGGCTCGCCCGACGCGGAGGCCACGACCTCGCCCAGGAGCTCGAAGCCCAGGTTCGAGTACTGGTGGTGCTTTTCGGGCGCGTAGAGCGCTTCGATGGTCCCGCTCGCCGCGATGATCTCCTCGCGCGTCGGCATCGCGAAGTCGGGCGCCGACCAGTAGGCAATACGCCGGCTCCTGCGGCAGCCCCGAGGAGTGCGTGAGAAGTCCCTCGATCGTGACGTCGCCTTCGCCCTGCGTGGTCTTCAATCGAAACCAGGGCAGATGCTGTGCGACGGGGTCGTCCAGGCGGAGCTTGTCCTCGTCGCGCAGCTGGAGGATCGCGATCGACGTGAAGAGCTTCGAGATCGAGCAGATGCTGTAGAGCGTCTCCGCGTCTGCCGGCCGCCCGCTCGCGAGTGTCGGCGGCGCCGAAGCCGCCGCTCCAGAGCGTCTCGTCCTTGGTAAACGATCGCGGCCGAGATGCCGGGGATGCGCGCGTAGGCGCGCTGCGCCTCGAGCCAGCCCCGGGCGAGCTGCACCGCGGAGACGACGCGCGGGTCTTTTGCGACAGGGGCGACAGGCGGCGGGTCGGCCGCGTGGAGATTCGCCGCGAACGCCGCGGCGATCGCCAAAGGAGCCGCAGAGAAATCGCTTCATCATGGCCGCGCACTTTATAGGATGGCCCGCGATGAGACACCGCGCGCGTCGATGGCCGGCCGCACCGCTCTCGTCACGGGCGCGACGAGCGGCATCGGTCTCGAAACGGCGCGGCAACTCGCGGCGATGGGGGCGAACGTGGTGCTCGGCGTGCGCGACGCCGGCGCGGGGCACCGAGGTCGCGCGACGCATCGCCTCGGAAGGCGGCGCGGCGGAGGTCCTGCCGTCGATCTGGCGTCTTTCGCCTCGGTGCGCGCAGGCCGCGGCCCGTTTCGCGCGCATCCCACGAGCGGCTCGACGTGCTCGTCAACAACGCGGGCATCGCGCTCCCTCGCCGGCGAGAAGTCTCGCAGGACGGGCACGAGCTGACCTGGCAGACCAACTTCCTCTCGCACGTCCTCCTGACCCGCCTGCTTCTGCCGACCCTGCGCCGCGGGAGAAAGCCGCGGATCGTCAACGTCAGCTCCGAAGGCCATCGGGTGGGCCGGATCGAATGGGACAATCTCGAGCTCGAGCGCGGATACGGCGGCTTTCGGGCGTACGGGAACTCCAAGCTCGGACAGGTTCTCTTCACTCGCGAGCTCGCGCGGCGAGAGCCTTCGATCGCGGTCAACGCGCTCCATCCGGGCTCCATCTCGACGAACATCTGGAGACAACAGTCGCGTCCGGTCCGATCCGTCTTCGAGCTCGGCTGTCCGTCTCTTCGGACGCCTCCTGCCTCGCCCGAGAAGGGCGCGGCGCCCGGTGACGCGCCTGGCGAGCGACCCCGCGCTCGATGGTGTGACCGGACGCTACTTCAAGCGGTTCCGCGAGGCGCGCCTTCGTCGCGCGGCCTCGACGACGCGGCCGCCGCGCGGCTCTGGGACGTCGCGGCCGAGGCCACGGTTCATGAGCACGGCCGCCGCCGGTCCGCGTGCGATGGCCGGCCGGACCGTCCTCGTCACGGGCGCGACGAGCGGCATCGGCCTGGAAGCCGCGCGCAAGCTCGCGCAGATGGGCGCGCGCGTCGTTCTCGGCGCGCGGAATCCGGCGCGCGCCTCCGCCGTGGCGCTCGAGATCACACGCCGGGGCGGCGTGGCCGAGGTGCTCCCGATCGACCTGGCCTCGTTCGAGTCGACCCGCGAAGCGGCGGCCCGCTTCTCGCCTCGCACGAGCGCCTCGATGTCCTCGTCAACAACGCGGGCACGGCGGTCGCCCGCCGCGAGGTCACGGCGGACGGCCACGAGCGGACCTGGCAGACCAACTTCCTCGGCCAGTTCCTCCTGACGCGGCTCCTCATCCCGGCGCTCCGCCGGGCGCCGAAGCCGCGGGTCGTCAACGTCGGCTCGGACGCGCACCGGGTGGGAAAGCTCGAGTGGGAGAACCTCGAGCTCGCGAAGGGCTACGGCGGCTACCGTGCCTACGCCAACACCAAGCTCGCCCTGGCTCTGTTCACGCGCGAGCTCGCGCGGCGCGAGCCCGGCATCGCGGTGAACGTCCTCCATCCGGGCGCGGTCGCGACGAACATCTGGAAGCCGCTTCCGGCGCCGGCGCGCTGGCTGATCGCGGCGGTCCTGCGTTCCGCGAGAGCGGGGCCGCTCCCGTCGTCCGGCTCGCGGCGGATCCCGCTCTGGAGGACGTGACGGGCCGCTACTTCAGCCGATTCCGCGAAGCGCCGTTGGCTCGGGCGGCGCAGGACGACGCGGACGCCGCGAAGCTCTGGAAGATCGCCGAGAAGGCGACCGGCCTCGCCGGCTGAGCTAGCCGAAGAAGCCCTTCGGCTTCGACGTCTTCGACATCTTTCGCAGCGCCGCCCAGACGAAACCCGCCGCCGTCAGCGCGGCCAGCGCGATCTTCGTCACGTCGATCACCGGCCGAACCTCGACGCCCTCGGGCGAGGAGACGATCACGGCCACGCTTCGGGCGAGCGTCCTGCCGCCGCCGCCCCCTCCTCCGCCTCCGCCCCGCCGGGCGAGTCCGCCGCGCGCGCCCACGTCGCCGGCGCCCGAGCCCATGCCGAAGCCCGCGGCCGCCAGGACTTCCGCGGCGGGAATCAGGAGACGGTCTCCATGCGCGATGGGGGCGGCATAGACCTTGGAAACGTCGGCGGCGTCGATGAGCCGCTCCATGACGCCGGCGGCGCGTCTGGCCGCGAGCGTCGAGTCGTTTTCCGGCGTCTCGGGTCGCTCACAGAAACTTGCGCAGGATCCGCAGGCGCGGGCGCCGCGGCTTCCGGAGGCGCGCGCGCCCGACGAAGAAGCGCCGTGGCGAGCCCGGCCGCGAGGATCCCGAGCTGGATGCGGCGCGTCGGGATCCGTGATGCGGAGCAGGCGCGTCTCGGCCCCCTCGTCGACGCGGACGGCGACCGGCCGGTTCCAGACGAGCCCGCCGCTCTCTCCGGGGAGCCGAAGGAGGAACGAGCGCGCCATCGGAACGAGTCTGCGACCCCGATGCGATACGGGAGCGGCGTTTCGGATTTTCGATTCCACGAGCGCAGCCTATCGCGGGGCGGCAGGCGTTGGCGAGCGCCCGGCGGGTGAGGGCGCGCCGTATGATGCCGGCCCATGAGAAAAATGCTTCTGGCGCCCGTGTGCCTGCTGGCGTCCTTTGCGGCCGCCGCTGCGGCCGACGCGGCTCCCGGCCCCGCGCTCGTCGAGGCCGGCGAGTTCGTCAAGATCTACGACCCGAGCGTCGGCGAGAAGGAGAAGTGGTACATCAACGACCACTGCTTCATCCGCGGCGCGGACGGCACCTGGCATCTCTTCGGCATCACGCACGCCGAGCCCTCGGATGCTCTCGACGAGGACGAGTTCGCGCACGCGACTTCGCCGGCTCTCCTCGAGCGCCCGTGGAAGAAGCAGCCGTTCGCCCTGACGGTCGCGCCGGAGGCGCCCTGGAAGGAGGAGCACCTCTGGGCTCCGCACGTGGTCACGCACGGCGGCACCTACTACATGTTCTATTGCGCCGGCGACGCGGACCACACGAAGTACAAGATCCACCTCGCGACCTCGAAGGATTTGAAGACCTGGACGCGGCACCCGAACAACCCGATGGTCGTCGACGGGTTCGACGGCCGCGATCCGTTCGTGATGCGCATCGGCGACGAGTGGGTCATGTACTACACCGCGACGAGCGCGCCCGAGGGCGGAAACCACGTCGTCAAGTACGCGACGAGCCCCGACCTCACGCGCTGGACGGTCCGCGGAACGGTGTTCACCGATCCGAGCACCGGGAAGTACGGCGGACCGACGGAATCGCCGTTCGTCGTCCAGCGCGGGAAGAAGTCCTACCTCTTCATCGGTCCGCGCGACGGCGACAAGGACGTCTTCGACGGCACCGACGTCTTTGTCTCGGAGGATCCATTCCGCTTCCGGGTCCAGGATCGCGTCGGGCACATCCCGGCCCACGCCCCGGAGGTCATCCAGGACCCCGCCGGCAAGTGGTGGATCAGCCGGTGCGGCGCCGAGCGCGGGGGCGTCTACCTCGCGCCCCTGACCTGGAGCGACGGTTTGCCCTAGGCCGGGCAAGCCCCTTGCAGGAGCCTGCCCGGATCTCTCCGTCTCCTGAGGTCCCAACCGCAGCATGCAAGCAGGAGCGACATCGATGGCAGGCACGTCCAAGCGCGCTGAGACCGGTATTCCGGGACTCGACCATGTCCTCTCGGGAGGCCTTCCGCGGGGTCGGATCTACCTGCTCAAGGGGTCGGCCGGCGCTGGAAAGACGACGCTGTGCCTGCAGTACCTCCTCAACGGCTCCGCCGCGGGCGAGCGGAGCCTCTATATCGCCCTCTCCGAGAATCGCGCCGAGCTCGACGAGGTGGCGCGCTCGCACGGCTGGGACCTCTCCCCGCTCGACATCCAGGAGGTGGGGGAAGCCGGCGACATCCGGGCGGATGACGAGAACACCCTCTTTCTGCCGGCGGAGGTCGAGCTCGGGGAGACGACGCGCCGCATCCTCGACAGCGTCGAGCGCAGCCGGCCTTCGCGCGTCGTCATCGACTCTCTCTCGGAGATCCGCTATCTCGCGGGCACCGAGGTCCGTTACCGGCGCCAGGTCATGGCACTCAAGCAGGTCTTCATGGCCAAGGGATGCACGGCGCTGCTTGTGGACGTTCAGAGTGCGAGATCGCCCGACGGCCTCCTCGAGTCCCTCGCGCACGGTGTGATCCAGCTCGAGCAGCTCATTCCCAAGTACGGGCCCGAGCGGCGCCAGGTGCTCGTCTCCAAGCTGCGCGGCGTGCGATACCAGGGCGGCTTTCACGACATGCGCATCACGACCGGCGGTGTCGTCGTGTTCCCCCGCCTGATCCCCGAGGAGAAGGGCGGCCGCTTCCGGGGGGAGCTGCTCCCGAGCGGCGTGGCGGAGCTCGACGTGATCCTGGGAGGCGGGCTCGACCGCGGCACGACCAACCTGCTGATGGGGCCGGCGGGAACGGGCAAGTCCGCCCTGGCCGCGCAGTACGCCTCGGCGGCGGCCGCGCGAGGAGAGAAGAGCCTCTATCTCATTTTTGAAGAAAGCCGCGAGACGCTGTTCGCGCGCTCGCGCGCCCTCGGGATCTCGCTGCCCGAGCAGGTGGAGGCCGGCCGCATTCAGCTGCTTCCGGTGAATCCCGTCGAAATTACGCCCGGCGAGTTCACGCAGATCGTGCGGCAGGCCGTCGAGGCGCAGGACGCGCGGCTGGTCGTGATCGACAGCCTCAACGGGTACTTCAACGCGATGCCCGAGGAGAAGCTCCTCGAGCTGCAGCTCCACGAGCTCTTTCGCTACCTGCGCGATCTCGGCGTGACCGTGATCCTGACGATGGCCCAGCACGGCCTTTTCGGAACGCTCATGCCGGGCCCCATCGACCTGAGCTACCTGGCCGACACCCTCATCCTGCTGCGCTACTTCGAAGCCGGCGGAAGGATCCGCAAAGCGGTCTCCGTCCCCAAGAAACGGGCGGGACGACACGAATCCACGATTCGCGAGCTCGCGATGGACGGGGGCGGGCTGCGCCTGGGGCCGCCGTTGACCGCGTTCCGGGGGGTGTTGACCGGCGTGCCGCAGTACACCGGCGCGGCCGAAGAGGAGCTGCTGACGGAGCGCCGGTGAAACGACTCGAACCCGCGGAGCTGCGAGTCCTCGTCCTGGCGCCTGTCGGGCGGGACGCGTCTCTCGTTGGGGAGACGCTGCATGAGGCCGGGATCGAGTGCCACGTGTGCCCCGACCTCGTCGCCCTTCGGGTCGAAATGCAGGAGGGCGCCGGAGCGATCCTCGTCACCGAGGACCTCCTCCGCGCCGAAGCGGTCGCCGAGCTCGGCGAGCTGTTCGCCGGCCAGCTCCCATGGTCGGACCTGCCGCTGCTGATCTTCTCGGCTGGCCGCGAGAGGCAGAACGGTCCGCTGGAGGAGCTCAAGAAGCTGGCGCCCTACACCCTGATCGACCGGCCGACGCGCAAGAAGACGCTGATCTCGACGGTCCAGACAGCGCTGCGGGCGCGGCGGCGCCAGTACGAGGTGCGGGACCTGCTCATCGAGCTCGAGAAGAGCGTCCGCTCGCGCGACCAGTTCCTCGCGATGCTCTCCCACGAGCTGCGCAACCCGCTCGCCGCGATTCTCACGTCGTCGCAGCTCATGGAGCGGCGCGATCCGTCCGTGTTCGTCTCCGAACGGGGGATCGTCCAGCGCCAGACGCGCCTGCTCGCGCGGCTCGTGGACGATCTTCTCGACGTGTCCCGCGTGACGCTCGGCAAGATCGCGCTCGCGCCCGGCCCCGTCGACATGGGCGCCCTGCTCGAGCGCTGCGTCAAGTCGTGGATGCCCGCGGCCGCGGACCTGGGCGTCGCGCTGACGCTGGCACCGATGCCCGCGGCCTTCGTGGTCGACGGAGATCCCGTGCGCCTCGAGCAGATCGTGTCGAACCTGCTCTCGAACGCCGTCAAGTACACGCCCCGCGGCGGCCACGTGGTGGTCTCCGCCGAAATCGACGAGCAGTCCGGACGCATCCGCATCGCCGACGACGGCGTCGGCATCGACCCGGAGGCTCTTCCGCGTATCTTCGAGCTCTTCACGCAGGACGACCAGACGCTGGACCGCTCGCGCGGGGGCCTCGGCGTGGGCCTGACTCTGGTCCGCACGCTCGTCGCGCTGCACGGCGGCACGGTCACGGCGTCGAGCCGGGGCCGGGACCACGGCAGCGAGTTCGTCGTCCAGCTCCCTCGCATCTCCTCCCGGGGGGTGTCCGTGGCCTCGAAGGAAGACGTTCCTGCGCCCGCCGAGACGCCGATGACCATCCTCGTCATCGACGACAACGCCGACATTCGGTCGGGGCTGGGTGAGCTCCTGCGGTTCTCGGGACACGAGGTCCTCGAGAGCGCCGAGGGGCAGGAGGGCATCGCGCGGGCGCTCGAGCGGAGGCCGCAGGCGGTCCTGATCGACATCGGCCTTCCGGGCCTCGACGGCTATGACGTGGCCCGCCGGTTGAGAGCGGCGCTCGGGCGCTCCGTGCGTCTGATCGCGCTGACGGGATACGGCTCCGCCCAGGACCGCGAGCGGAGCTTCGAGGCCGGGTTCGACGCGCACATCACGAAGCCGACGACGTTCGCCGTCCTCAGCCGCGTCCTGGCCGCGCCGGCGCCGGCGCCGGCGCCATCAACCGCCGACCGCGGCGCGCCGCCGGCCCGGCGCGCGGCCGCTCTGAAGACCTGAACGCCCGATGCGGGTGGCTCTCCTCCACAACCCCTCGGCGGGCGACGAGACGTCTTTCGAAGAAGTCCGACGCGCGCTTTCGAGCGAGGGCTACGCTCTCGCGAGCGAGATCGAGAAGGATTCCGATCTCGAGCGCGTGCGCGACGAGCCCGTGGAGTTCGTCGTGGTCGCGGGCGGAGACGGGACCGTCCGACAGGCCGCCCGCGCGCTGGCGGGATCGAGAGTCCCTCTTGCGATTCTTCCCCTGGGCACGGCGAACAACATCGCGAAGAGCCTCGGGATCGAGGGCGAAGTTCGCGAAGTCGTGGCGGGGTGGAAGCGCGCCCGGACCGTTCCGTTCGATCTCGGCGTCGCGCGCGGCCAGTGGGGAGAGAGCCGGTTTCTCGAAAGCGTCGGAAGCGGCCTCGTGACGGCGGGCATCGCGGCCGCCGAGGAGCATCCCGAGCACGGTACCGAGGACACGCGCTCGGAGCTGGCGCGGGCCATCGAGCGGTACGCGGAGGCGCTCGCCCGGCTTCAACCGCGTCGATGGACGGGGCTTCTGGACGACGAGGCGATCGACGGCGAGTTCTTGCTCGTCGAGATCCTCAATGTGCCGTCGGTGGGCGCGAACCTCCCTCTCGCGGCCGAGGCGGATCCGTCCGACGGGTGGTTCGACGTCGTCACGGCGGGGGAAGGCGAGCGGGGCCGCATCGCCGAATACCTGGAGACGCGGCGCAGGGGTGGCGAGGCGACCCTGGATCTTCCGACTCGGCGCGCCCGCCGCGCGGAGATCACCGGCTGGGAACGGATGCACGTCGACGACGAGCTCCGCCGGATCGAGGAGGCGGGGAAGGTGACGGTCGAGATCGAGCCGGGCGCGATCCGGGTGTTGGTTCCTTAGCGGCGCGAGCACGGGAAGCAGGCGGCTGGGAGGCGGGAGGCAGGAGGCAGCCTGGGACCGGCTCGTGCTACGCCTCGGCGTTCCTGCCTACCGCCTGCGGCGTCAGTTCTCGTTCAAGCGCTTCCGTCGGATGCACCCGCGAGGCCCGCCAGGCCGGCACGGCGCACGCGGCGAGGGCGACGAGGCCGAGAAGCAGCGAGACCGCCGCGAACGTCAAAGGATCCGTCGCTCGCACGCCGAAGACCATGCTCGAGAGCGCGCGTCCGAGGGCCAGCGCGCCCGCGAGACCGACGGCGAGACCGATCAAGGCGGGTCGCATGCCCTGGAAGACGATCAGGCGCAGCACGTCGCGGCGGTTCGCGCCGAGCGCCATCCGGATCCCGATCTCGCGTGTGCGCCGGCGGACGCCGTACGACAGCACGCTGTAGATCCCGAGGGCCGAGAGGGCCAGGGCGAGGACGGCGAAAACCGCGAGCAACAGCATGTTGAAGCGGGGATGGGAGAGCGTCTGGCCGAGGTGCTCCTCCATCGTGCCGACCTCGAGGATCGGCTGGTCCTTATCGAGAGCGGAGACCGCGGCGCGCACCGCCGAGGCCACGCTGCCGGGGTCCTGCGCGGTGCGGACCAGCAGGGCCATCCACCCCCATGGCATCTGTCCGTGGGGGACGTAGAGCGCGGAGATGGGCTCGGGCTTCGCGAGACCGCGAAGCTTGACGTCCGCGAGGACGCCCACGACTTCGCGCTTGGACTCGGGAGAGAAGGTCAGAGTGAGACGCTTGCCCACGGCGCTCTCCCCGGGCCAGAAGCGCTTCGCCATCGTCTCGCTGATGAGCACGGCGGACGGCGAGTCGACCGTGTCGGCGGCCGTGAAATCGCGGCCCTCGAGGAGGCGGATGCGCAGCGCCGGCAGGGTGCCGGGCGAGATGACGCGAACCGCGACCTCGGGCTGCTCGGACATGGGGACGACGGGGCGGCCGTCGATGGCGACGGGCTGCGTCGATCCGCCGTCGGTCAGAGGCAGCGTGTTGATCGCCCCCGCCGCCTCGACGCCGGGAAGGGTTCGGACGCGCTCGAGAAGGCGTTCAAAGAACGCGGCCCGCGCGGCCGGCGTCGGGTACTTCCCGTCGGGAAGCGAGAGCCGCGCATGGAGGACGTTCTTCGGCTCGAAGCCGGGGTTCACGCTCTGGAGACGGCCGAGACTCCGGACGAGGAGGCCCGCGCCGAGCATCAGGACGAGCGCGAGGGCGACCTCGGCCACGACCAGGGTGTGACGCAACACGGGACTGCCGGCGTCGGCGTCGGAGCGGCCGCCCTGCTTGAGGGCGTCATTCGGGTTCGCGTGCGAGAGCTTCCAGGCCGGCAGAAGCCCGGCGAGGACGCCCGTGAGGATCGCGAGGCCGAACGTGAACGCGAGGACGGGAAGATCGACCCGGATGTCGTTCACGCGCGGCATCTGATCGCCCAGGAAGGCCACGATGAGCCGCACGCCCAGGCCTGCGAGGAGCAGGCCGAGCGCGCCGCCCGCCAGCCCGAGAATGGTCGTCTCGGCGAGGATGGGCCGCACGATCCGGTCGCGCCCCGCCCCGAGGGCCGTGCGCACCGCGATCTCCTTGCGCCGCGCGACGGTCCGCGCGAGCACGAGGTTCGCGACGTTGGCGCAGGCGATCAGGAGCACGAATCCGACCGCGCCGAGCAGCACG
The DNA here is from genome assembly GCA_963749265.1 of uncultured Acidobacteriota bacterium. Taxonomy (GTDB): domain Bacteria; phylum Acidobacteriota; class Thermoanaerobaculia; order UBA5066; family Gp7-AA6; genus DAHUXD01. The sequence goes on from CAVVML010000015.1 coordinate 46,619, forward strand.
AGCAGGGCCGGCCGCACGTCGCCGACGAGGTCCTCGTGCAGAGGAATCACCGCCGCGCCCCAGCCCTTGTTGTCTGCGGGATACTGCGCCGCGAGCCGGGCGGCGAGGGCGTTCATCTGGGCGCGAGCGGCCTCGACGGTGACGCCCTCCTTCAAGCGCGCGAGGACGCCGAAGTCGTGGATGCCGCGAATGGCGCGCTCCTCCGCCGTGAGGCGGAGAGGCAGCCACAGCCGCGCTTCCGTCGGGTAGGCCAGCTTCGAGGGCAGGACGCCCACGATCTCGTGGGCCTTTCCGTCGATGGTCATCGTCGTTCCGACGACCGCCGGGTTGCCGCCGAAGCGGCTCTTCCAGAGCTCTTCGGAGAGGACGACGACGTCGTGGCCGGGCTCGTCGTCGGCCGTGCCGAGGAGGCGGCCGACCAGCGGCGTCGATCTCATCACCCCGAAGAACTCTCCCGTGACGGAGAAGGAATCGAGGGAAATCGGCTCCCCGCCACCGGTGAGGGCCGCGACGCCGCCGGCGCCCATGGCCATGCTGGAGAAGACGGTGTTCTGGGCCTTCCAGTCGTAATAGTTGGCGGGGGAGACGCTGAAGTACTTCCGTCCCGGAAAAATGTCCTGGGGCGGCGTGTGGGGGACGGCCACGATCCGCTCCGCCTCGGGGAAGGGGAGCGGCTTGAGCAGCACGGCGTTGACGACGCTGAAGATGGCCGTGTTCGCCCCGATTCCGAGGGCGAGAACGGCGATCGTCACGGCGGCGAATCCCGGGCTCTTGAGCAGGGCGCGGAACCCGTAGCGCAGGTCCTGATAGAGGTGTTCCATGGTCGGAGATACGCGGAAGGGGGGGATTGGTTCCGCCCTCCTTCGCGGAGCCCTCAGCGCGCGCCGACCTCGATCATGTCGCGGTGGACGAGCCAGGCGCCCCCTTCGCGGCGCAGGACGGCCTCTCCGTGGAGCTTCTCGATGTAGGAATTGGCCCCGTCGAAGAGCACGACCGCGCGGTCGCCGCGCACGAAGCCGCCCGTGATGCGGATCGTCTTCAGCTCCGTGTGCTCCTCCTTCCAGAGATACGCGAGCCAGTCGTCGAGGCTGCCCTCCTTCTCGTATTTCTGGAAATGCTCCTTGTTCTCCGCGTCCAGAAGCGCGTAGATCCGCTTTCTTGTCGCGCGCTTCGAGAGCCGAAGCGTAGGCCAGGAACGCCTTGCCGGGATCGCCGCCGTCCTTCGGGAGCGGCTCGCCCCACTGCTTCGGCGGGATCGGGACGTCGAGCGTGACGTCGAAATCGAAGCTGTCGTCCTTGTAGGCGAGGCGGCCCTGGAGGCGGCCGTTCTTCGGCTTGACGGTGTTCTTGACCTCGCTCGAGAAGCAGTAGCCGCAGCCGCTCCCGGGCCCGAAGTAGTACGAGAGACCGTGATACCCGCCCTTCTCGTCGAGCTCGAAGTAGACGACCTTGGTCTCGTCGTCCACGAAGAGCGAGTTAATCGCGCGCTCCCGGTCGTAGTGCTCGTCGAAGGCCTCTTTGACGAACCCGGAGTTGGACACGGCGACCCGGATCCGGCGGGCGTCCTTGTCGTCGTCGGCGCCGCGCGACTTGGCCCAGAACGCGTACGCCCCGGAGAGCTTGACCTTCCAGGTCTTGTCCTCGAAGCGCCCGGAAGCCGACGCCTTGCCGCCGGCCGGCGCCTCGGCGGCGGAAGCGAGCGCGAGCGCGAGCAGGGCCGCCACGACCGACATGCGTTCCTCCGTTTGTTTCCGGCGATCGGGGGTCTGGCCGGAATCCTGTCATAACCTACGCCCCGCTAAGGAGGTCTCCGACGATGCTGCGACGCGTTTGCGCGATTCCTGGCCCTCGGTGTCTTCGCCGTGTCGGCGGCCTACGCCCAGAGCGACCCGTTCTGCGCGGACGTCGCAAAGGCGGCGTCCGAAATCGTCACGAAGACCGGCGTGCCGAGCGCCTCGGTCGCCGTGGTTCGACAGGGTCGGATCTCCTGCGTGGTCGCGGTCGGCGACGCCCGGCGGGAACCGAAGACGCCGGCCGCGGCTTCGATGCGCTACAGCATCGGCTCCGTCAGCAAGCAGTTCACGGCGGCGGCGATCCTCATGCTCGCCGAGGAAGGCAAGCTCTCGCTCGACGACCCGGTCTCGCGCTTCCTGCCGGATCTGACCGACGCCGACAAGGTGAAGGTGCGCCAGCTCCTGTCGCACACGTCGGGCTACCAGGACTACTGGCCTCAGGACTACGTGCCGCCCTTCATGAAGAAAGAGACGACCGCGGACGCGATCCTCGCGCGCTGGGCGAAGCAGCCGCTCGATTTCCCGCCGGGCGCGCAGTACCAGTACAGCAATACCGCCTACGTGATCGCCGGGCTGATCGTCGAGAAGGCCGGCGGCCAACCGCTCATGGAGTTTCTCGAGGCGCGGATCTTCCGGCCGCTCGGCATGAAGAGCGTCCTCGACATCGACCAGAGCCGCCTCACCGAATCCGACCCGACCGGCTATCAGCGCTTCGGGCTGGGTCCCCTGCGCGTCGCGCCCAAGGAGGGGAAGGGCTGGCTCTTCGCGGCCGGCGAGCTGGCGATGACGGCGGAGGATCTGGCGCGCTGGAACATCAGCGTGATCGAGCAGAAGCTCCTGAAGCCCGCTTCGTACGCCGAGATGGGGCGCGCGGTGCTGCTGACGAACGGCGTGGCGTCGCCGTACGGCCTGGGGCTCGGCGTGGCGAGCGCGGGCGGCCACCGCTCGCTCTCGCACGGCGGCGAGGTGTCCGGCTTCACGGCCGACAACGTGATCTATCCCGACGACCGGGCCGCGGTCACGGTCCTCGTCAACCAGGATGCGATCGACGCCGCCGGCGAGATCGCGACGAAAGTCTCGACGCTCCTCTTCACGGCCGACAACGTGAAGGCGCGCGAGGCGCGGGCGCGGGAGATCCTGACGGGCCTGCAGGCCGGGAAGATCGACCGGTCGCTCTTCACCGCGAACGCCAACAGCTACTTTACGGAGACCGCGCTGGCCGACCTGAAGTCGAGCCTCGGGCCGCTCGGCCCGCCGGTCGAGGTCGAGCAGCAGCGCCAGAGCGACCGCGGCGGACTGACGTACCGGAACTTCGAGGCCAGGTTCGCCTCGAAGACGCTCGAGATCTGGGAACGGGACATGCCCGACGGCAAGATCGAGCAGTTCCAGATCATGGCCAAAGAGTGAACCCGTCGCCTTCGCTTGCGCGGAGACCTGCCCTCGGGCACCGGGCCGCGGCTCGTCCGGGTGCGGACTCGACCGCGGCCCTGGTCTCCTCGCCGCGCTCCGGCTCCCGCGGCGCGAACCTCCTCCCTGCCTCCGGTCGGGATGACTGTTCGCGCCGCGAACTACGGGATGCGGCCGCGGAAAAGCGACTGCACGTAACCTCGGGCCCTGCTTCCCGTTGAAGTAGGGCGAAAGGAGACAACTCATGGCTGTGCAACCCATTCCCCGAGGCTTTGCCGCGCCGACGCCCTACCTCGCGATCGACGGCGCCTCGAAGGCGATCGATTTCTACAAGAAGGTCTTCGGCGCGAAGGAGATCTCGCGCCACGAGATGGAAGGCAAGATCGGTCACGCCGAGCTCGAGATCGGCGGCGGACACATCATGCTGGCCGACGAGTTCCCGGAGATGAACTTCCGGGCGCCGTCCGCCTACGGCGGATCGGCGGTGCTTCTGCACCTCTACGTCGAGAACGTCGACGCCGTCGCCGAGCGGGCCGTGTCCTCCGGCGCGACGGTCGTCCGCAAGGTCGAGAACCAGTTCTACGGCGACCGCTCGGGGCAGTTTCGGGATCCCTTCGGCCACCTCTGGAACGTGTCCACGCACGTCGAGGACGTGAGCCCGGAAGAGATCGAGCGCCGCTCCAAAGCCTACGTGGAGGCCGCAAAAGCTAGGAGGCGGGCGGCCGCGCCGGCTGCAACAAAAGCCGCCTCCGTCCGTTGGAAGGGGCAGGAGGGTTTCAGCCGGAGCGGCTACGGTCGAGCCTCGGCTTCGCGTCGTCCTCGCCGGCGCAGCCTCGCGTCGCCGCCCGTTCTCGGCGCCGGGTTTCCCGAGGAACGGCAGTTCCAGACCGTCGAAGCCGGGCCCGGCGTGATCGCCTTCATCGCTGCGGAGACGAGCGGCTCCTTTCCGAGCGGCAACGTCGTTGCGGTCGTCGGCGAGGAGGCGGTCCTCGTCGTCGATTCCGGCCGCTTCCCCACGCTGGCCCGGAGGATGGTCGCGGAGATCCGGAAGAAGACAGACAAGCCTGTTCGCTACCTCGTCCACACGCACTGGCACCTCGACCACATCGCCGCCGACGCGGTCTTTCGCGAGGCCTATCCGGATGCCGTCTTCGTGTCGACCGCGTTCACGCGGCGGAAGATCGTCGACAAGCAGGTGCCCTACGTGCGCGACCTCGCGCAAACCGACGCCGGCTACGTTCGGGACCTCGAGGCGTATCTCGCCGGCGGAAAGAAGCGCGACGGGACGCCGATCCCCGACGACCTGCGACGGTCGGTGTCGAGGGACATCGCGGACCTGAAGCTCGAAATGGCCGAGCTCGGAAGCGCCGCTCTCGTCGCGCCGAGCCTGACCTTCGAGAAGGAGCTCACCGTGCACCTCGGCAAGCGCGACGCTCCGGATCGTGTTTCTCGGCAAGGGCAACACCGCGGGCGACGCCGTCGTCGTCGTCCCCGACGCGCGCGTGGTCGTGACGGGAGATCTCCTCGTCGCGCCCGTGCCGTACGGCCACGGCTGCCACCCGTCCGAGTGGATCCAGACCCTCGGGGCGCTGACCGCGATCGACGCCGCCGCGATCGTGCCGGGGCACGGCCCGGTCATGAAGCGACTGGAGCTACGCCGCCAGAGTCTCGGCCCTGCTCGCGGCCCTCCGCACCCAGGTCGCCGCGGCGGTCGCCGACGGGCGCGACCCTCGAGCAGACGCAGCAGCGCGTGAACCTCGATTCGCTGCGCGCCGGTTTCACCGGCGACAACGCGGAGCTCCAGCAGGCGTTCGACAATTTTTTCGTGTCGTCGGCGGTCGCCCGGGCGTACCAGGAGGCCAAAGGGGAGATGGCCGAGGAGTAGGCGCCGGGCGCCAATCAATCCCGCGCCGTGGACATCCGCTCCTTCAGGATCTGGACGAAGCGGCCGAGCGATGCGGGCCGGGAGCCCGCCAGCGTCACGGCGCTCCAGCGCCGGCGAATGCCGCGCGGCGTCAGCCGCTGGAACGCGAGGCCCTCGCGTCCGGCGCCGGCGGGAAGGATCCATCTCGGCAGCGTCGCGACGCCGACTCCGCCGCGGACCAGCTCGACGAGCGCTTCCGTCAGCGGCACCCGCGAGACGCGGCGCGGCTCGAGGCCCGCCGGCCAGAGCAGGCGCGTGAAGACGTCGAGCTGTTCCCGCGGCGCGTCGTAGACCAGGAGGTGCTCGCGCACGAGCTCCTCGGCCGAGACCGGGCGGCCGCGCCGGTCGAGGCGATGCCCCGCGGGCACGAGCAGGAGGAGCTCGTCGTCGAAGAGCCGCGACGACGACAGCCGCGAGTTGCCCGGCGTCTCGGTCGTGAGCGCGAGGTCGAGGTCGCCCGAGAGCAGCGCGGGAATCGGCTGGCGCGTGGCTTCGAGCACGATCTTGAGCTCCACGCGCGGGTGCTCCGCCTGGAAGCGCCGCAGGACCGGAGGGAGCCAGCCGTAGACCGTGTAGCAGCCGGTGCTCAGCCGGATCAGGTCCTCGGGAGCGTCGCGGCCGTTCTCGACCTCCTCGATCTCGGCGAGCACGCGGCGCGCCGACGCGAGCATGCGCTCTCCCGCGCCGGTCAGCAGGAGCTTCCGGTGGCGGCGCTGGAAGAGGCGGCCGCCGAGCCGCGTCTCGGCGTCGCGGAGCTGATGGCTGAGGGCCGAAGGCGGTCAGGTGCAGCTTGAGGCTCGCGGCCGCGAGGCTGCCGGTGTCGGCGATCGCGGCGACGAGCTGAAAGTGGCGGACTTCGAGACCGGCGGGCATGAACTGTCGACGTCTCCTCACATGAGCAGAATTCATCCTAACATCAAAATCATTTCGCTTTCCTCATCTGACCAGGCCTCGTAGCATCGCGGGGATGAAGGGCGCCACCCGCCGACAGCTGCTCCGGACGGCGGCGCTGGGGGCGCTGTGGCCCTTGCGCCGCGCGGCGGGGCACCCAAACCCAAACGCCAAACCCAAAGCCGCGGCCGCGCCCGAATCCGCGCCGACGCTGCGCGCGCAGCGCCTGGCCTGGGCGGGGATTCGGCTCCAGCTCGGCAAGGACGCGCTCTTCCTGGATCCGCTGATCGCTCCGGACGTGTGGGGAGCGGCGCTGCAGGACCCGCTCGTGCCCGGTCGAGGGCGTCGAGGGCCGGCGCTGGGTCCTGATCACCCACCCCCACCCGGATCATTTCGACAAGGCGGCGGTCCGCAGCGCGCTCGGCGAAAAGGGCGCCGTGGTCTGCGCGGCGGACGTCGGCGGCCTCGGTCGCCGGCCACGGGTTTCGCGTCCGCCCTGTCGCGCTCTACGAGCCGGCGCTGCTCGCCGAGTTCACCGCGACGCCGGTGCCCGCGTCGGACGGCAACGGCGACACGCAGGTCTCGTGGATCGTTTCGGGCGGCGGGCGCCGGATCATCCATTGCGGCGACACGATGTGGCACGCGCAGTGGTGGCAGATCGGCCGCCAGCACGGCCCCTTCGACGCCGCGTTTCTGCCGATCAACGGCGCGCTCTTCGGATGGCGCAAGCCCGAGAGCGGCGTGCCGGCCGTGCTGACGCCCGAACAGGCGGTGGCGGCCGCCGCCATCCTGGGCGCTCGCCTGCTCGTGCCGATCCACTACGGCGTCGCGGGCGCCGACGCGTACACCGAGGTTCCCGACGCCGAGGCCGCGCTGCTCGAGGCCGCCCGCAAGCGCGGCGTCGGCGGTCGAGATCGTCTGAACCGGGCGAATGGCTGACTGGAAGCTGGTCGATCGGGGTTGTTGACGGGTCGTCCTCTTCGAGATCGGAGAGCACGTACGACGTGCTCGTGTGCGCCGCGTACATCTTGTCGACCGCGAGCCCGCGCTCGTCGACGATCTGGCGCAGCCGCTTCGCCGCCAGGATGTAGTCGCTGAGGTCTCCTTCGAAGGTGATGCGGCGGCCCGGGAAGTAGACCAGGAGCATCTCGTCGGCGTGCTGGGCTCCCGTGACGGTGTAGATCTCCATCCGCTCGTCCCCTTCGCCGAGCGTGAGCGGCGTCTCGTCGACGACCTGGACACGGCCGATGCCGGCCAGCCGCTCGCCGAGCGCGCGGGTCCCGGGGGGCCACGACCGCTTCGCGTCGGGAGAGGAGCGGAGCAGCGTCGCGGCGCCGCCGATGTGATCGCCGTGATGATGCGTGGGAATGACCCAGCAGAGGCGTTTGCCGGGAAGCGCCTCCGCCGCGCGGGCCAGGACGTCCTTCGCGAGGTGGGGCGGGGGCTGCTTGTCCGGGATGGGCGGATTGACGTCGAAGCTCGCCGGAGCGTCGACGATCGCGTAGCAGGGGCCGAGCGACGGCGACCAGCACGTTGTAGCCGCCGACGTTGCGGAGAACGAACACGCCGGGCGCGACCGGCTCGGCGATCGGCTTCTGCTTGACGATCTTCAGGACGGGCTCGGCGTTCTTCGCGCGCGGCGCGAGCCAGGGATCGCCGCCACCTTCGAGAAGCGCGCGTCGTAGACGTCGTAGTCCTTGAAGACGCGCTCGCCGATCGCGTAGCGGAACCCCGAGGGAAAGAGGCCGAACCCGGGCAGCTTGCGGTACGGCTTGAAGAGATAGCGGAACGTCGTCGAGCCTTCGACGTAGGGGCCCTCCCAGGCATAGCCGGCGAGAAGGCCGGTCTCGCGTCGAACGCCACGCGGATCGGTCCTCGATTCTCGAGGCGTCACGGTCACGATGTCGGCGGCGCGCCCTTCGAAGTCGGCCGGCCGCTCCCAGTGCAGCTCCGACCGCCGCCGGGAGAGCTCGCGCAGCGCGAGCTGCGGAATGCTCCAGAGCCATCGCTCCCAGATCGCGCGCGCGTCCTCGGCGGGCCGGTCGATGGTGCGCTGCGACTTGAGGTTGATCGAGTACCCTCATCGCCGAGGACCGTGTCCCGCCACATCGAGGGCGTGCCGTCGCTCTGGACGCCCTCCGAGCGGAGGGCGCCGCTGCGGGCGGGGAGGTCCAGGACCAGGGTCTCCTGCCTGCGCTCGGGCGCGCCCTTCTCGGCAGTAGCGGCCCTGGTAGACGGCCCAGAGGTCCTGCGTTCCCACCCAGACGATGCGGATTTCTTTCACGGCCGCGAGCGCCGAGGGACCGCCCATGGCCGTGATGGCCCGATCGAGAACGATTTCGGGGGTCGGGTCCAGCGGCGCGGCGAAGGCCGCTGCGGCTGCGCCGATGCCCAGGACGGCGGGAAGAACGAGTCTCCGGAGCCTGTCACACGCGTTCATGGCGCACTCCTGTCGACAATCGACAAGAGGTACGGCCTCGCGGGCGGCAGGTTTCAGTCGCAGACTCCGAAACTTTTCCCGCGCGAACTCCGCGTCGAACTCTCCTGCGCATACTCTCGAGAACCCGTGTCCACGAGAACCGGAGAATCCTCAAATGAGGACAGCCACGACGAGAACACAAGTGATCGAGCGCCTACGCTCCCTGAGCATGAGAGGATGAAAAGGGTCAGGGTCAAGAGCCAAAGGTAGTCGCTCCTGATGAAACTCGAATACGTTCCGATGCTGGCGGTACAGCGGGACCTGTACCGGATCGAACGCGGGTCGGGCCGCTTCCACCAGTACCTCCAGACGATGCTCGATCCCGAGACCGGGGAGCTCCGTCTGCCCCTGACGATGATGAATCCGATGGCCAAGGAGCACCTCCCGAAGTACCTCGATCTGCTCCAGGCGATCGGCGCGGAGGAGGTGGGGGCGCGGGCCATCGAGGAGGCCCTGGCCAAGCTCGGCGAGGAGCCGGGGCACTACCGCGTCGGCATCGTCGTCGCGGACGACGCCGGCGGCGGATGGACGCACCGGGCCGCGAGCGAGCTCATGCACCTGCAGGCCGAGCTGGGCCTCGAGAAGCGAGGCTGGATCACGCCCATCCTCTGGTCGAGCGAGACCTACGGCCCGCCCGAGATCCGCGAAGAGGTCCTCATCAGCATCTACCGCGCGGTCTACGTCGCCCGGCGCGGCGCGCCTCGCACGCTCCGCGACATCCTCCTGCAGGAGGGCTCGGCCATGCGGCTGGCCGGCGCGCGGAACCCCGCGCTCGAGCCGGCCGCGCTCATGCGCACGCGCGAGATCCTGTCGCGCAACCTCGACGCCGAGGATCCGGCCACGCTGATCGCCGCGCTCTTCGGAGACCGCGCGGCGAGCGAGCTCGGACATCCTCCCCTGGGCCTGCCTCCCCGCGCGGGCCTGGCTCTCGCCCTGCACGGCCGTCTGGAGCCGCGCCGGCGACGGCCCTCGCGCGAGACACCAACCCGAACCCCTCGAACCGCACGCCGTCGTAGACTCAGCGCAACGTGGCGCAGGCGACTCGCGCGACCAACGAAACCCGCTGGCTGGTGGCGATCGCGATCGTCGGGCTCGGAGGCAGCTCCCTCGCGTTGCCGGACTTCCTGGTGCCGGGCCCCGCTGGCTTCTGCCCGATCGCCGTGGTCGTCCTGCTGGTTCCGGCCCTGTTCGCCCACGCGAGCGGCCGCCACCGGCTGGATCAGGTCCTCGGCTACGCCATCAGCGTGGTCGTGACGCTCGCACTCGCGGCGTCCCTCGGATCACTGGTGTTCGTGATGGCGACGCACCGGCAGGCGCCCGCCGACGCTGCTGCGGTCCGCGATGGTGCTCTGGGTGACGAACATCCTGGTCTTCGCTCTCTGGTACTGGCGGCTGGACGCCGGCGGGCCGCACGCGCGGGACCGCCGCGGCGGTCACAGCTCCGGCGCCTTCTTTTTTCCTCAGATGATGCAGGGCGCCCCGAAGGCGCAGGGACCCCGGCGTGGTCGCCGAACTTCGTCGACTATCTGTTCCTCGCGTTCTGCACGTCGACGGCCTTTTCGCCGACGGACACGCCGGTGCTCTCGCGCTGGGCGAAGGTCCTGACGATGGTGCAGTGCGTTGATCTCGCTCGTCTGCATCGTGGTCCTCGCGGCGCGCGCGGTCGGGCTGCTGTAGAAAGTCCGGGATCCCTCGCTGCGCTCGGGATGACGGCGAGCCGCAGCGCTCGCCGTCACTCCGCCCGCAGGGCCTGCATCGGGTCGATGCGCGCGGCCCGCCGGGCCGGGATCCAGCTCGCCGCGAGCGCCACGAGGAGAAGCGCCGCGGCCACCGCCGCGAACGTCAGGGGATCGCCCGGCCGCACGCCGTACAGGAGGCTCGCCATCAGCCGCGTCAGCAGGAACGCGCCGACGAGACCGAGGCCGGCGCCGGCGAACGCGACGGCCATGCCCTGTCCGACGACGAGGCGGAGGACGGAGCGCGGGTCCGCGCCGAGGGCCATGCGCACGCCGATCTCGCGCGTGCGCTTCGAGACGGCGTAGCTCATGACGCCGTAGATGCCGATCGCCGACAGCAGCGCCGCCGCCGCGGCGAAGACCGCGAGCAGGAGCGTCTGGAAGCGCGCGCGCGCGGTGGCCTCGTTGACGACGTCCCGCATCGTGCGCACGGCGGAGATCGGCAGCGTCGGGTCGACGCGAACGCATCGCCGCCTTGAGCGACGGCGCGAGGGCCGCCGGGTCGCCTTCGGTCCGGACTCCTTGTGCGCGTGCTTCCCGCACGACGAAAGTCAGGTAGGACGCCATCGTGTGGGGCGAGCGCATGAGCTCGGGGCTCTGGAAAGCCGGAGATGTAGGACTCCTCGAAGGGGGGCTCGCTCCAGTCGGAGCGCACGGCGTTCTTGACGATCCCGACGACCGTCAGCCAGTTCTTGTCGTCGAGCATGATCCGCCGGCCCAGCGCGTCTTCGCCCGGCCACTGGATCTCGGCAAAGCGTTCGTTGATGACGACGACGCCGGGAGCGTTCGCGCCGTCGGTCTCGGCGATGTCCCGGCCGCGCAGGATCGGCAGGCGCATCGCCGCGAAGTAGCCGGGCGTCACCGCGCGGTAGACCGTGACCGGCGACTCGCCGGGCCGCGCTTCGGGCCGCCCCTCGACCGCATAGGGGAACCGCCAGATGTCGCCGGCGATCGGCAGGTGGTTGATCGCGCCCGCGGCCGCGACTCCGGGCACCGCGCGGATGCGCTCGAGGAGCTGGCGGTAGACGGGCTCGCGCTGCTCCGGGGCGGCGTGCGAGGTGCCGGCCAGCGAGACCTCGAGCGTGACGACCCCGTCGGGGTTCCAGCCCGGATCGATCGCCCGGAGGGCCAGGAACGTCCGGATCATGAGGCCCGCTCCGACGAGCAGCACGATCGCGATCGCGATCTCGGCCGCGACGAAGGCGCGGCGCAGCCGGCCGCCCTCGCGCCCGGCGCCGGCGCTCCCGCCCTCTTTCAGTGCGGGCTGGAGGTGGACGGCCGAGGCTTCGAGTGCGGGAGCAATGCCGAACGCCGCTCCGGAGAGGAGCGCCACGGCGAAGGTCGCGAGGAAGATGCGCGGATCGAGACTCACCTCGGCGAGACGGGGGATGCCTTCGGGCGCGAGCGCGAGCAGGAGCCGCAGCCCCCACGCGCCCAGGGCCGCGCCGGCGATGCCGCCCGCCGCCGCCAGGACGAGCGACTCGGTCAGGAGCTGGCGGATCGTGCGTCCTCGGGACGCGCCGAGGGCCGCGCGCAGGGCGACCTCGCGCTGGCGCGCCGAGGAGCGCGCGAGGAGCATGTTCGCCACGTTGGCGCAGGCGATCGCGAGGACGAGGGCGACGGCCGCGAGGAGCACGAGGAGAGCGGGACGGACGTCGCCGACGACTCTTTCCAGCAGCGGGAGGACCTGCATGTCCCGGTTGGTGCCGGGGAACTGGCGGTCGAGCTCTGCCGTGATCGACGCCATCTCCCGCCGGGCGGACTCGAGCGCGATGCCGGGCTTCAGGCGCGCGAAGATGCGCAGGCTCGAGCCGTTTCGGTTCGACGCGCGCGGCGCGAGATCCAGCGGAGCCCAGAGCTGGGCGTTCGTCGCCCAGAACGGGGCGAACTGAAAAGACGGCGGCATGACGCCGACGACGGAGTAGGGCTCGCCGTCGAGCAGGATTTCCTTGCCGAGGATCGCCGGGTCGGCGCCGAAGCGGCTCTTCCACGCGGCGTGTCCGAGGACCACGACGTGATTCGCGCCGGCCGCCGTCTCCGAGGGCAGGAAGAACCGCCCGAGGGCCGGCCGCACGCCGAGGAGCGGCAGAACGTCCGCGGTCATCCGGATCGCCCAGACCTTCTCGGGCGAATCGCCGCCCGTCAGGTTCGGGCTCCAGTACTCGGCGGCGCCCATGTTCTCGAAAGAGCCGCTCTGCGCCTTCCAGTCGAGGAAGTTCGCGGGCGCGACCGGACTGTCGCCGCCCTTGAGGATCACGACGAGGCGCGAGGGATCCGCGTAGGCCAGCGGCCGCACGAGGATCGCATCGACGACCGAGAGGATCGCCGTGCTGGCGCCGATGCCGAGCGCGAGCGTGAGGATGGCCACGGCCGCGAACCCCGGCGAGCGGCGGAGAAGCCTCAGCCCGTAGCGCGCGTCCTGCCGGAAGCGCTCGAACGAGCCCCAGCCCCACTGCGCGCGCGCTGCTTCCTTGATCAGGGCCTCGTTGCCCATCTCACGCCGCGCGGCGGCCTCCGCTTCGTGCGGGGATTCGCCGCGGGCCACGCGCTCGCGAACCGCCATCGCGAGGTGTCCGGCGATCTCGTCGTCCAGTTCGAGCTCGCGGCGCCGGCGGAAGAAGGGGAGAGAGCGTTTCATGCCGTCTCCGGCGCCTTCGAGGCATCGAGCACGCCGGACATCGCTCGGAGGAGACGTTGCCAGCGGCTCCGTTCCTCGGTGAGCCGGCGCCTCCCGGCGGCGGTCAGCCGGTAGACCTTGACGCGCTGCTTGTTCTCGGAAGTCTTCCATTCCGACGCGACGGAGCCGTCCCGTTCCAGCCGGTGGAGGGCGGGGTAGAGCGATCCCGTGTCGACCTGCAGGGCGTGGGAGGAGCCGGCCTTGATCGCGGCCGTGATGCCATAGCCGTGCTGCGGCCCCCAGGTCAGCGTCTGGAGGACCAGCAGGTCCAGGGTTCCCTGGAGGAGCTCGATCGGGTCTTTGTAGGGCTCGTGTTTCTCAGCCATGTCGAAACTCTGTTTCCTCAACCATGTAGACATCCTACATCCTCAGGGTGGAGTCGTTCTACATCCTTCACATCTCGGGATACGCAGTTCCGTCGGAGAGGTTTCGGAGGTACTTGACGGAGGGGCGCCTCTGTTGGTGGGAGCTTCGATAAGCTGAACACCCTGCTGGGAGGATAGGAGCACCATGATCGAACGCTGGAAAAGTTTCGCGCCGTACTTCTTGAGCCTCCTCCGCATCGTCGTGGCGCTCATGTTCGTGGAAATGGGGGCGGCGAAGCTCTTCGCCTTCCCCGGAGCCGTCATGCCGGGCGGCGGCACAGTGCCGCTCGCTTCCCTGGGCGGCGTGGGGAGCGTGCTCGAGTTCGTCGGGGGGCTGTTCCTGCTCCTCGGCCTCTTCACGCGGCCGGCGGCGTTCGTCCTTTCGGGGGAGATGGCCTTCGCCTACTTCATCGGCCACGCGCCCAACGGCTTCTGGCCCGTTCTCAACGGCGGAGGCCCGGCGATCTACTACTGCTTCACTTTCCTGTATCTGTCGGCGGCAGGCGGTGGCCCGTGGAGCCTGGACGCGAGGATGATGCGAAATCGTTCGGGCTCAAGGACTTGAGGCGCGGCCAAAAAAAACGACGAATTTGTCGATCCGACGATTCCCCACTCGTCGCGATGGTGAAAGGAGACGAAACATGAAGGTCATGGTGCTGGTCAAGGCGAGCAAGGAATCCGAGGCGGGAACTCCGCCGGACGAGAAGCTGATCTCCGAGATGATGGCGTTCAACGAGCAGCTCGTGAAGGCGGGCGTGATGCTTGCGGGCGAAGGGTTGAAGGCGACCTCCGAGGGGAAGCGCGTCCGCTTCTCGGGTCCTCGGCGCACGGTCATCGACGGTCCCTTCGCGGAGACCAAGGAGCTCCTCGCGGGTTACTGGCTCTGGCAGGTGCGCTCGATGGAAGAGGCGATCGAGTGGGTCAAGCGCTGCCCGAATCCTCACAACGAGGAGTGCGAGCTCGAGATCCGTCCGGTCTTCGAGTCGGTCGACTGCACGGACATCTCGGTCGACATGAAGGAAAAGGAAGCGAAGCTGCGCGCGGAAATGGCGGAGCAGAGGCGGTAGGACGTCGCGCCGGCCTACGACACGAGTTTCTCGGCCAGTGCGGCGACCCGGGGCAGGAGCTTCGGGTCGCCGATCTTTTCGGCGACGGCCGGGAACGCCGGGGTGGGTCCGCGCCAGCGTAGCGCGTCGACGTCCGTGAATAAGGGAGCATCCGAACGGAGCGTGGCCAGCCGCTTGAAGAGCAGAGCCCGTTCGCGGTCGAGCGTCCCATCGACGGGAAAATCCTCGAGCGGGCCGTAGCGTTCGATCAGGCGGGCCGCGGTCTTGGGGCCGATGCCCGGCATCCCGGGGTACCCATCCGCGGCGTCTCCGACGAGGGCGAGATAGTCCGGGATGCGCTCCGGGGGCACGCCGTACTTCGCGCGCACGGCCGCGGCGTCGCGGATCTGACCGCTCCGCCGGTCGATCTGGACGACTCGATCGCCGACGACGCACTGCGCCAGGTCCTTGTCCGGCGTCCAGATGCAGATCTTCTCGACGCGGTCGTCCTGCGCCGCGAGAGCGGCCGCGGACGCGAGCGCGTCGTCGGCCTCGAGCTCGACCATCGCCCAGACCGCGACCCCCATCGCGGCCAGCGCGTCTTCCAGCGGATGAAACTGCGCCCACAGGGCGCGGTCGATGCCTTCGCCCGTCTTGTAGCCCTCCCAGAGGTCGTTGCGGAAGGACTCGATGACGTGGTCGGTCGCGACGCCGACGTGGGTGGCGCCGCCTTCGAGCATCTGCGCGACCGTGTGGAGGACGCCGGCGACCGCTCCGAACGGAGGATCCCCTTTCTTCGCCCGCCGGATTCCGTAGAACTGGCGGAAGAGCTCGTAGGTCCCGTCGATGAGGTGGACGACAGACATGGGCTGGAAAAGATACCGGAGGCTGTCGATTTCGGGCAGCCTCGTTCGTCGCATGAGTGAAAGGAGAAGAACGATGAGATTCCTGACGATGGTCAAATCCAAGGAACCGGGCGGCCCGCCGCCGGCCAGCCTCATGGAGGCGATCGGCAAGCTCGGGGAGCAGGCGACCCGTTCCGGTGAGCTCGTCATGACCGGGGGACTGCTGCCGAGCGCCCTGGGCGCGCGCATCCGTCTCGCGGACGGGCAGCTCGCCGTGATCGACGGCCCGTTCACCGAAGCCAAGGAGATCATCGGCGGCTTCGCGATCTATGAAGTCGAGTCGAAGGAGAAGGCGGTCGAAGCCTCGCTGCGCTTCATGAAGCTGCACCAGGAGCACTGGCCGGGCTGGGAGGGCGAGACGGAGATTCGTCCCATGTATGGCCCCGCGGACTTTCCCGGGAAGAAGTGACGAAGGGAAAACAACCTTCAACTTGGAGAAATCATGTCCACTCCCGAAACGCAGACAAAGACTTCCCGCGGCCGCATCTGGACGGGGCGGGTCCTGACCGGCCTCGCGATTCTGTTCATGCTCTTCGACGCCGCGATCAAGCTCGCACCCCCGATCCCGCCCGTGGTCGACGCCATGGCGCGGCTCGGCTATCCGCTTTCCCTCGCGCCGGCCATCGGCGTCCTCGCGCTCGTTGGCGTCGCGCTCTATGCGATGCCGAAGACTTCCATCCTCGGAGCCATCTTCCTGACGGCGTTCCTCGGCGGGGCGACGGCGTCCCAGGTCCGCATCGGCGAGCCGCTCTTCACGCACGTCCTGTTTCCGAGCTACATCGCCGCGCTCGTGTGGGGCGGGCTGTGGCTGCGCGACGCGCGCACGCGCGCGCTCGTGCGCTGAAGCCCGAAATGCCGGATATCCAAGGAGGATCGAGACTATGACCGCCGCGACCCCCGCCGTCCCCGCCGCCGCTTCCGCGAAACGCGCCGCCGCCACGCCGCCCGAGGTCCGCATCCGCACGCTCATCGAGGAGAAGGACCGTGCGCTCTGCGCGAAGGACCTGGAAGGCGTCCTCGCGCACTACGACGCCGACCTCGTCTTCTTCGAGCTGAAGGCCCGCGTCCGCATCGAGGGCTCCCGCGGCTTGCGTCGCGTGTGGCAGGCCTGCATGCCGCACCTCCCCGCGGCGTTCCACATCGAGACGCGGGACCTGGTGATCACCGTCGCCGGCGAGCTGGCCGTGACCCACCGCCTCTTCCGCGTGCCCGAGGTCGCTCGGGAGCATCCGTCCTGGATCCGCGAGATCGTCGTCCTCCGCCACGCGGACGGGGAGTGGCGGATCGTCCATGAGCACTGCTCGGTCGCCTGAGCAGGCCGGCAGAGGCCGCCGCCGTGCTCTAATCGGCGGCTGTGTCGCCGAAGGATGCGCACGGGGCGATCGACGCGGTCTGGCGGATCGAGTCGCCCCGTCTGATCGCCGGGCTCGCTCGCATGGTGCGCGACGTCGGCCTGGCGGAAGACCTCGCTCAGGACGCGCTCGTCGCGGCCCTCGAGCGCTGGCCGGAAACGGGCGTGCCGGAGAACCCGGGCGCCTGGCTCATGGCCACCGCGAAGAACCGGGCCATCGACATGCTGCGCCGCCGGAGCCTCGCCGAGCGCAAGCACGAAGAGATCGGATCGACGGCCGAGACCGGCGGAACCGTCGAGGAGAAGCTCGTCGCGGCAATCGACGACGACATTGGCGACGACCTGCTGCGCCTGGTGTTTACGGCCTGCCATCCCGTCCTCTCGAAGGAGGCGCGCGTCGCTCTGACGCTGCGGCTGCTCGGCGGCCTCACGACCGACGAGATCGCCCGGGCGTTTCTCGTGCCGGAGGCGACCGTCGCCCAGCGCATCGTGCGGGCCAAGCGGGCCCTCGCGGACGCCGACGTGCCGTTCGAGGTGCCCCGCGGACCGGAGCTCGCGGACCGGCTCGCGTCGGTGCTCGAGGTCGTCTACCTCGTCTTCAACGAGGGCTACGTCGCGACGGCGGGCGACGACCTGATGCGGCCCGGACGCTCTGCGAGGAAGCGCTCCGCCTGGGCCGTATCCTGGCGGAGCTCGCGCCTCGAAGGAGCCCGAGGTCCACGGCCTCGTCGCGCTCATGGAGATCCAGGCCTCGCGTTCTCCCGCGCGCGTCGGGCCGTCGGGGGAGCCCGTGCTGCTTCTCGATCAGGACCGCGCTCGCTGGGACCGCATTCTCATCGGCCGCGGTCTCGCGGCCCTCGGCCGCGCGGAGAAGCTCGGCGGCGGCGAGAACGGCCCTACGTCCTGCAGGCCGCCATCGCCGCCTGCCATGCCCGCGCGCGCACGGCCGAGGAGACCGACTGGGCGAGGATCGCGGCCCTTTACACGAGCTCGGCACGGCGGGTGCCCTCGCCGGTGGTGCAGCTCAACCGGGCCGTCGCCGTCGGCATGGCGTCGGGCCCGGCCGGGGCGCTGGACGTCGTGGATTCTCTGAGCGCGGAGCCGTCTCTCGCGGGATACCATCTGCTTCCGAGCGTGCGGGGCGATCTGCTCTTCAAGCTCGGCCGTTTCGACGAGGCCCGCGCCGAGTTCGAACGCGCGGCGACGCTGACTCGAAACGCGCGTGAACAAAAACTATCTGACCGAGCGCGCCGCCGCGTGCGTCCGCGAGGCCGCTCCCGCAAAGACCTGAGGAGGTTCCCGATGAGCGTCTACATCGATGGATTCCTGCTTCCCGTGCCGAAGAAGAACCTCGCGGCGTACCGCCGCATGGCGGCCAAAGCCAGCAAGGTCTGGAAGGAGCACGGCGCCCTCGAGTATCGCGAGTGCGTGGCCGACGACGTCAAGGTCAAGGGCGTCGCCTCGTTTCCCCGCGCGGCGAAGGCGAAAAAGGGCGAGACCGTCTTCTTCTCCTACATCGTCTACAAGTCCCGGGCGCACCGCGACCAGGTCAACAAGAAGGTCATGAAGGACCCGCGCATCGCGGCCATGATGCCGGACAAGATGCCGATGCCCTTCGACGACAAACGCATGTGCTACGGCGGCTTCAAGACGGTCGTCGAAGCCTAGGCGTCGCACGCGTCGAAGCCTGAAAAATTCGTCGCGACCAGAAGCCGAAGCCGACGAGACGTCCGGAAAGATTCCCATCTCCAGGAGCGAGGCCACCGGGATGAGCGGCGACGGCCGGGCGACGCGGCGGGAGTGGATCGGCCTCGCCGTTCTCGCCCTGCCGTGCGTCCTCTACGCGATGGACCTCACGGTCCTCAACCTGGCCGTTCCGGCCCTGTCGACGGATCTGAAGCCCAGCGCCTCGCAGCTCCTGTGGATCATCGACATCTACGGGTTTCTGGTGGCGGGCTCGCTCATCACGATGGGCACGCTCGGCGACCGCATCGGGCGCCGCAAGCTCCTGATGATCGGCGCGGCGGCGTTCGGCGCGGCTTCGGTCGTGGCGGCGTTTTCGAGGAGCGCGGGCACGCTCATCGCGGCCCGCGCGCTCCTCGGCGTCGCCGGGGCCACTCTGGCGCCCTCGACCCTCTCGCTCATCCGCAACATGTTCCACGACGACCAGCAGCGCACGGTCGCCATCTCGGTCTGGATCATGAGCTACTCCGTCGGGGGCGCGATCGGACCGCTCCTCGGCGGCCTCGTCCTGCAGCGCTTTCCGTGGGGCGCCGTCTTCCTGCTCAGCGTTCCGGTGATGGCCCTGCTCCTGTTCGTCGGCCCGAGGCTCCTGCCGGAGTTCCGCGATCCGAACGCCGGACGGCTGCATCTGCCGAGCGCCGCCCTCTCGCTCGCGAGCGTGCTTCTCGTGATCTACGGCGTGAAGCGCAGCGCGGAGCACGGGTTCGGATGGGGGGCGGCGGCGGCGCTCGCCGCGGGGGTGACGGTCGGCGCGGTCTTTCTGCGGCGGCAGAGGCACCTCGCGGACCCGTTCGTCGACCTGAAGCTCTTTCGGCGGACGGCGTTCAGCGCCGCGCTCGTGACGAACGTCTTCGGAGTGTTCGTCGCGTTCGGCGCGTACATCTTCATCTCGCAGTACCTCCAGCTCGTGCTGGGCCTCTCGCCGCTGGTGGCGGGCCTCTGGACGCTGCCCTGGTCGGCCGGCAACATCCTGGGCTCGATGCTCACGCCCCCGCTCACGCGCCGGCTCGCGAAGGCCACCGTCATCGCCGGCGGCCTCGTGCTCGCCGCGATCGGCTTCGGCATCCTGACCCTCGTCGACGGAAGCTCGCCTCTGCTCGTGATCGTCGCCTCGTCGACCTTCTTCTCGCTGGGCCTCGCTCCCGTCTTCACGCTCACGACCGACACGGTGGTCAGCGCGGCGCCCCCGGAGCGCGCCGGCTCGGCGTCGGCGCTCTCCGAGACGGGCGCCGAGCTCGGGGGGGCGGTCGGGATCGCGGTCCTCGGCAGCGTCGGCACGGCCGTGTACCGCAGCGCCATGTCGGCGTCCGGCGCGCTCGTGGCCGGCATGCCGCCCCAGGTCGCCGAGGCCGCGCGCTCCACCCTCGGCGGCGCGATCGCCGCCGCGGCCGGGCTGCCGCCGGAGCTCGCCGCGAAGCTCGTCGCGGCCGCCCGCGAGGCCTTCACGGTGGGATTCGAGCGGGCCGCGATCGTCTGCGCCGTCGTGGCGGCGGGCCTCGCCGTGCTCGTGCTGATCCTGCTCCGCGACGCGCACGCGAGGCCGGGCGCCGGGGCCGCCGGCGGAGCGGCGGAGGGCAGTCGCGAGCCGGGCGCGGCCGGATCCACGAGCCCGGCATGACCTCGGGACGGCCGGCGTTTGACGATTGACGGCCGGCGCCGGACATCCGGCGGCTGCGTTCCGGCCCCTCATGACATAACCTTCGTCCCGTGAGACGCCTGGTGGACCTCACGGCCGCGGATCTCTCGGCCAATCCCGTCTGGCGTTACGAAGGCGGGAGCGGCAAGGACGCGCGCGTTGCGGCCGTCAAACGCGACTCGCTCTCGCGGGTCGATGACGAGATCTACCTCGCCGCGACCGAGTTCGAGCTCTTCGACGAGACGGCCTGCTCCGGGTACTGCTTCCCGGCGGACGGCGCGGGCGTCGACTATCTGCAGCCCGTCATCCTGACCGCCTCCGGCCCCGTCGCGTTCTGGTTCGAGCAGCCGCCCTCGGCCGAGACGCTCGCGGGGCAGTGGAAGGCTCTCGGCAAGGAACCGGCACAGGTGTTCCCGGTGACGTTCCGTTGCCTCGTGCCCGTCGACGGCCAGACGCTGCACGGACGGATCGAGCATGTCGAGTATTCGGAGATCCCGCCGCCGGCTCCGGCCTCCAAGGAAGTCGAGTTCAAGAGCCCCGCGCCCCCGTCGCGGCGGCGGAGCATCGGCGCGGGCGACACGCGCACGGCCCGCCGGCGCAGCGCCGAGATGACGGTGGAGTTCAGTCAGGGCACGCTCTACGGCACCGGCGTCACGGGCGACGTCTCGCGCCGCGGGATGTTCGTGCGCTCGCCGTGGATCCCGGGCACGGGCCCGGTCCTGCGCCTCACCGTCAACCTCCCCGGCGGACGCAAGCTCGCGTTGCAGGGACGGGTCGTCCGCACGGTCGACCCCGCGGCGCCCGCGCGCACCGCCCCGGGTTTCGGTCTCCGCCTCACGGACGACTGGCCGGACTACGACGACCTCTTCGGCAAGCGAAACCACAAGAAGTAGACATTCGCGGATGAAGGCGGAACAGCCCGTGGCGAACCCGCGCGCACCGGTGCTGTGCCGTCCGGCGTTCCTCTGGACGCTCGTCGTCGTCGGGGCCGCGCTCCGGATCTTCCAGTACGCCTCGGACACGTCGTTCTGGTTCGACGAGCTCTCGATCGTCCGCAACCTCGTGCACCGCTCCGCGGCGCAGCTCGCGACCGAGCCGCTGCGCTACGACCAGGTCGCGCCGGTGGGCTTTCTCGTCGCCGAGAAGGGGATCAGCCGCGTGCTCGGGGAGAGCGACCTCGCGTTCCGGTTTCTCCTGCTGCCCGTCGGGCCTCGCCGCGCTCGTGCTCTTCGTCCCGCTCGCGCGGCGGATGCTCGACGGATACGCGGTCCCCTTCGCCGTGGCGATGTTCGCGATCGGCGCGCCCTTCATCCGCTACAGCGCGGAGGTCAAGCAGTACGGAATCGACATGGCGTCGGTGATCGTGATGTCGCTGCTGACGCTGCGGCTGCGCGACGCCGATGCGACGCGCGGCCGCTGTATCGCCGCCGGCCTGCTGGGCGCCGTGCTCGTCTGGTTCTCGCAGGCGACGATCCTGATCCTCGCCGGCCTCGGCGGAGCGCTGCTTCTCGCGTGGCTGCTCGAGCGCGACGCGCGGACCGCGCGGGCGCTGCGGATCACGGTGCCGATCTGGGCCGTGGCCTGTGTCGCGGCCGCGGTCGTGGCGTTTCGCCTCGTCTCCGGCGACGACCGGGCGTTCATGGATCACTTCTGGAGGCTGCGCGGGGGCTTCCCTCCCTGGCCGATCGGAAGGCCGGGGATCTCGTGTGGCCGTGGAACCGCGTGACCTGACTGTTCGCCGAAACCGGCTCCTGCGTATCCGTGGCCCGCGCTCTACGCGGCGCTCGCGATCGCGGGCCTGGTCCGTTCTCTGGCGCCGCAATCGCGTCGGCGCGCTCGTGCTTCTCGGCCCGCTCGCGGTCGCCGTGCTCGCCGCGGTCGCCGGCAGTATCCGTTCCGGCTCGCCTGGTCGCTCTCCACGCTCCCGGCCTTCGTCCTGGCGGTCGCCGCGGCCGCCGAATGGGTCCGGCGAGTCGCCTCGCCAGGCGGCACACCGCGCTCGGCGCCGCGGTGCATGCTCGCGCTGTTCGCGGGGCCCGCGTGGCGTTCGTCCGCCTGCCGCCGCCGCTATTTCGTCGAGGATCACAAGACCGTGCTCGCGTTCCTGCGCGACCATCGCCGGCCTGGAGACGCCGTGTTCGTCTTCCCCTACGAAGATCCAGGCCGTCGAGAGGTACGCCGCCGAGTACGGGCTCCTGCCCCGGCGACTACGAGGTCGGCGGCTGTTCGCCCGAGGACCGCCGGCTCTTCCTGCGCGACGTGGACCGCTATCGCGGACGGTCCCGGGTCTGGCTGATCGCCGGCGCCGTACCCGCTTTCCAGGCGGTGCGGTCGGACGTCGACGGATACCTCTCGACGATCGGCACGCGCAAGGACGAGCTGGCCGTCGCTTCGGCGAAGCCGCTCTACCCGGTCAGCGCGACGCTCTTCGATCTCAGCGACTCGAATCGTCTTGCGGCCGCGAGCGCCGCAACGTACCCCATCCAGGTGAAGCCGGCGCCCGGAGATCCCCGACCGAACGTGGTCGTGCGTTGCGAGGACCGCCTCCGGCCGCTCCGGAAGGACTGACCTCTCAGGCTCGCGCGCCTCCGCAGCGACTCTCGGAGCGCCGGCGCGACTTTCGCCGCGCGGCGCGCCGGCAGATAGCTCGCGAGAAGGGCCGCGGCGGCGAGGACGGCGAGCACGACGACGAAGGTCGCCGGGTCGGCCCCGCGCGTCTCGTAGAGCAGGCTGCCGAGGGCGCGGCTCCCGGCGAGGGCCAGGGGCAACCCGATCGCGAGACCCACGAGCAGCAGCCGCGCGCCGTCGCGGAGGATCAGGCGGCGGATGTCGGGAGCCGTCGCGCCGAGGGCGGCCCGGATGCCCATCTCGGTCGTGCGCTGGCCGACGACGTAGGACATGACGCCGTAGATCCCGATCGCGGCGAGCGTCGAGGGCGAGGGTCGCGAAGAGCAGGAGAAGCATCGAAGCGAAACGCTCGCGGGCGAGGGACGCTCCGATCCACTGCTCCATCGTGCGCACGTCGGAGAGAGGCTGGTCCTTGTCGATCGCCTGGACCGCCCGCTCGAGCATGGGAGCGACGGCGGCCGGATCGGAGGCGGTCCGCACGACGAGCGTCATGCGCGCCGTAGACGAGCACCGGATGCGGCCAGTACACCATGGGCCGCGCTTCGGCGGTCAGGCCGGCGTGACGGACGTCGCCGACGACGCCGATGATCTCGGTCGCGGGCGGCTCCTCCATCATGTCGATGACGAGCTTGTGTCCGAGCGGATCCTGGCCGGGGAAGAACTTCTTCGCGAATCCCTCGCTGACCAGCACGACGTCGGCCTTCTCGCGCATCTCGCGGTCCGTGAAGACGCGTCCGCGGAGCGAGCGGAATGCGCATCGCGCGGAGGTAGCCGTTGTCGCAGACGCGGACCTCGGTCCCGAACTCCTGGTCCGGGCGGGGGCACGGGCCGGCCGACGATCGTGAAGTCGGTGGCCGCGGCCAGGCCCGTGAAGGGGAGGAAGCTCACGGCGCCGGCCTCGCGGACGCCCGGAATCTTCGCGGCGCGCTCGACCGCCTCCGCGAAGAAGCGCAGGGTCGGCGGGTCCTCCTTGTACTGCTCGCCCGAGAGCGTGACGCGCGCCGTCAGCAGGCCCTCGGGCTCGAAGCCCGGGTGAACGCGGCCCAGCGCCGCGAGGCTCTTGAGCATCAGGCCCGCGCCGACCAGCAGGACGACGGCGAGCGCGACCTCCGAGACGACGAAGGCCTTCCGCAGGACGCGCGTCCGCACGCCGGCGCCTCCGGTGCGCGCGCCGTCCTTGAGCGAATCCTGGACGTCGGGCCGCGAGCCGGCGAGGGCCGGAGCGAGACCGCAGAGTCCCGCCGTCAGCACCGAGACCAGGAACGTGAAGGCCAGGACCTGCGGGCTCAGGCGAAGAAGAGTGAGGCCGGTCAGATCCGCAGGACTCAGCGCGACGAGCAGCGCGACGCCCCATCGCGCCAGCAGAAGGCCCACCGCTCCCCCGACGAGGGCCAGGAGCAGGTTCTCCGTCAGCAGCTGGGAGAGGATCCGCCCGCGGCCCGCGCCGAGCGCCGTGCGGATGGCCATCTCGCGCACGCGGGCGGTGCCCCGCGCGAGCAGCAGGCCCGCCACGTTCGCGCAGGCGATGAGGAGCACGAAGCCCACGGCGCCGAAAAGGATCGAGGAGGGTCGAGCGCATCTCGCCGGCGACCTCGGCGTGCAGGGGAACGACCCGGATGCTCCAGCCCGAGTCGCGATCCGGGAACTGGAGGGCGAGAGCCGAGGCGATCGCCGCCATCTTCGTCTGTGCCGACTCCAGCGTCTCGCCGGGCTTCAGCCTCCCGATCACGGAAGCGTAGCGGCCGCTCTTCTGCGCGCCTTTCTCGGTGAACACCATCGGCGCCCAGAGGTCCGCGGGCTTTCCGGCGAGCGTCCCGGTCTTCAGGAACAGGCCGAAGCGCGGCGGCATGACGCCGACGATCGTGACCGGACGGCGGTCGATCTGGATGGTCCTCCCGACGACGGCCGGATCGCCGCCGAAGCGGCGCTGCCAGAGGCCGTGGCTGAGGATCACCACCTGATCGTTCCCGTCGGGACCTTCGTCGGCCGCGAAGGCGCGGCCGAGCAGCCGGCGCGACGCCGAGGGTCGAGAAGAAGCTCGGCATCACGAACTGCGCGACGAGCTGCTCCGGCCGGCCGTCGCCGGTGAAGTTGACCCGGTAGTCGTACAGGCCGGCCATCGAGGCGAAGGGCGTTTCGCGCTCCTGCCACCGGCGGTAGTTGAACGGGGCGACGACGTTCTTGCGGCCGGGACGCTGCGCGCTCTCTTCCCAGACCGCCACGAGACGGGAGGGCTCCTGGAAGGGCAGACGCTCGATGAGCACGGCGTGGACGACCGTGAAGATCGCCGTGTTCGCGCCGATGCCCAGGGCGAGCGTCGCGATCGTGACCGCGGCGAAGCCGGGGTTCTTCGCGAGCGAGCGGGCCGCGAAGCGGAGGTCCTGCCAGGCCCGCTCGAAGAACGGCAGGCGGCGGCGGTCGCGCACGGCCTCCTTCGTGACGTCGAGGCCGCCGAGCTTGCGCGACGCGCTTCCGCCGCGCTTCCTCCGGCGACATTCCGCCGCGCACGGCGTCGTCGACGTGCATCTGGATGTGAGACTCGAGCTCCTCGGACATGTCCCGCTCCTGGCGAGTCCGCCCGAAGAGGCCGGCGAGCCGGGCGAAGAACCCGCGCACGCCCCTCACGCGCGTCCCTCCGCCGGCGCGAGGAAGCAGGCCAGGATCGCGGTCGTGCGTTCCCACTCCCGGGTTTCGAGCTCGACCTGGCGCCGCCCGGCCCGCGTGAGCCGGTAGAACTTGGCCTTGCGGTTGTTCTCCGAAACGCCCCACTCGGAGGCGACGTAGCCCTCCTGCTCGAGCTTGACGAGAGCGGGGTAGAGGGTTCCGTAGTTCACCGAGAGCCGGTCGCCGCTCGTCTGCTCGATGCGGCGGGCGATGCCGTACCCGTGGATCGAGCCCAGGCTCTCCAGGGTCTTGAGGACCATGAGCGCCAGCGTTCCCTGCCAGACGTCGGTTTTCTCGGCACCCGGCATTCCGGGCCTCCTATGGGGACCCCATGGGAGTCCCTATGGGAACACAATACGACGGTCCGCGGGGAAGGTTTCGCAGACTGGCCCGCCCGCCCGAAGTTCGTCGAGAATGGAGGCAGGCACCCATATACAGATGAGGAGGGCAACGATGAAGCTGCGTCCGGGGATCCTCGTCCTCCCGGCGGTCCTGGCGCTCTCGGCCGGCTGCGGAAGCCAGCCCGGCCCCGGAACGGCCGTCACACCCGCGCCTCCCGCCGTTCGGGCCCAGGAGCCGCCGCCGCCGCCCGCGCCCACTCCGCAGCCGGGGCTTCGGGGCCGGCACCACGAAGTCAACTCCGGCAATTTCGACCTCGTCGACGGCATCGCCTGGCCGGCCAGGGACGGCAGCGGCACCGTGGTCTATGCGACGAGCAAGCCGATCGCGTCCTCGGCGCTGGCCGGGTCACCCTGCCCGATGACCGAGGCGCGAGCGTTGACCTCGATTCGAGACGCCGGCTGGGTCGAAGTGACGCTGGATGCGCGGGGGAAGTCGAAGTACTACTCGGCGGGCACGGCCTTCGGCGGTACGGGGCGCGAGGAGGACGTCGCGAACGGGCGATACTGGACGAGCACGCTCGCGCTCGACTCCGGGCGCGCGTCGGGGCAGGTCGAGCACGTCGGACAAGGGCGGCTTCGAGTTCAACCTCGCGGTGCTGATGCCCCGCGTCACCGAGGTCAGCGAGAGCGACAAGGTCGGGGGCAAGCGGTCCGATCCGGCCGGCGTCACTCCGACCGAGGGCCAGGTCGTCGCCGCATACAAGAAGGTGAGGGCGGCCGCGTTGAAACGGGATCTCAAGGGGGTTCTCGCGGCGCAGGGCTTCGACGAGAAACAGATCGCCGCGATCCGAGCGCTCCCCGGCATCGATGCGGATCTGGCGGTGTACTCCGACAGGTTTCTTCAGCCGGGAAAGACCGGAGAGATCCAGACCTATCCGGGCTACGGAGCGGTCACGGGTGAGGGCGTCAATTCGAAGAAGGCGAAATTCATCAACTTCTACTGGTTCACGCCCTGCGAGGGCCGGCTCGTGCTGACGAACATCTACGAGAACCCGCAATAGCAGGAGGCAGGAGGCAGGAGGCAGGAGGCGGGGGAGAGACGACGGCGATCAGCGCGAAGCCGACGCGGGCTTTCGTCTCGAGGTTCTCGCCCTCCACGTGCAGGCGGAGCGTCCACTGGCGGCGCGTCCCGTCGTTCGGGAACGTCCCGAGCGGAACGCGATCGAGACTCGCCGCGCCGATGACGCCGGGGGGGAAGCCAAGCAGGCGAAGCTTGCCCTGAGCGTCGGTTCGGAAATCCTGACCGCAAGCCTGCGCCGCGCTCGCCCAGTCCTCCATCGGCACGGTCAGGCCGCCGACGGTCCACCGAAAGACCGCTTCCGCGACGGGCGCGTCGTCCTCGTCCACGACCAGGAGCTCGATCGGCGCCGCCGCCGGCCGGAGCCGGAGGACGCGGGGAGGCGGCTCGGATTCGTATGAGGTCACGTCGACCGGCTCGAGCGCGAACACGCTCCCGCAACGGAAGACCGAGAGCAGGTGGCGCCCGGTCGCGACGGCGCCGAAGTCGAACTCGCCCGAGGCCGACGTCGTTTCCGTGCGCTGGACGTAGTCGCCGCCGGGAATCCACGTCGAGGCCGACCGCCACGTTCGACAGCGGCGCTCCGAGCTCGTCGACGACGACGCCGGTCAGCCGGTTTCCCTTCTCGAGCTGGACCTCGATCTCGGTGCCGTCCGGCGTCGGCCGGACCTCCTTCATCACGGACGGCGCGTACCCGTCGAGCGTGACGTCGACCTCGAGGGGCTTGTCGAGGAGATTTCCGACGCGGAATCGTCCTTCGCCGTCGGACGTCGTCGACGTGGAGAATCGCCCCCACTCCGAGCCCTTCGCCTCGAGCGATCCCGCGAACGCGACCTCCGCGCCGGCGAGGACCTCGACCGGTCTCCTTGTCGCGCACGGTGCCGCGGATCGAGCTCGAGGGCAGGAGGACGTCGTGATCGATCTTCGTGGCTCCCGCCTCGACCTCGAGATTCTCCGCGAAGGGGAGCCGGTCTTCGGGAGGAGTCGTGAGGAGCCGGATCGCCTCTCGCGCGGGCCAGACGACGAGATGGTAGCTCCCGAAGTCGTCCGACTTGCCCTGGACGGTCTGGTCTTCCGGTCCCGGACACGACGGCCGTCACCGTCGCGCCGGGCACGCCGTCCTCGCCTCGCCGTACGTAACCGGACAGGCGAACCGGAGCGAACGAGAATTCGACTTCCACGGTTTCTCCGCCCGCGATGGTCGCGGTCTTCTGGTCGTAGATGTCCCGGTTGTCGCCGCACTGGATCGT
The DNA here is from genome assembly GCA_963749265.1 of uncultured Acidobacteriota bacterium. Classification (GTDB taxonomy): domain Bacteria; phylum Acidobacteriota; class Thermoanaerobaculia; order UBA5066; family Gp7-AA6; genus DAHUXD01. Next base: position 74,533 of record CAVVML010000015.1, read on the forward strand.
GACCGGCCCGGTCTCGAGGTCGGCGAACATGAGGGCGGTCGAGGCACTCGGCGCGAACGCCTTCGCCGCGAGCATCACGAGCTCGCCTTCTCCGCTGATCGGAGGCCGAGCCACCCGGCACGAGAACTCCTGATCCGGGACCTCGGCGGGAAACGCCACGGCGACGCGCAGCGCTCCCGTGTCCGAGAGGTAGAGGTCGCCGAGATTCACCCGCTCGCGCGGTTTCGTGGCCTTCACGACGGAGCGGCTGCGGCCGCGGCTGCCTCCGCCTCCGCCTCGGGTCGCCTCGGCGCGGAGCTCCCAATTGCCGACGGGCAGGCTCGAGAAGTCGAGCGCGGCGCCGTTCTCCGCGATCGGACGGCCGTCGAAGAATCTCGCTTCTTCGTCGTCCCCGCGGCCGCCGACCCGGGATATCCAGGCTGTCCAGCGGTCGGGCGGCCTTCCGGAGCGCGCGTCGAGAACCCGGGCGGTCACGCGCGCCGCGGGCTCCGGCTTCACGGCGGCGATCCGGACCGTGTCGTCGCTGTCGTAGCACGTCGAGCTCCATGACGAAGGCCGGGGCGAAGCCGGGGACGACGATCGCCAGGTCCCACGTGCCCGGCGGCATCGCGAAGCGGACGCGCCTCCCGTCTTTGGTCTTCTCGAGAGGCGCCACGAAGGCGCGCGCGTTTTCCCAGGTCTCTCCCTCGGTCTCCTTGACCACGACGCTCGCCGGCGCCGAAGCGTCGAGACCGGGCAGGGTCCATTCCGCGAGCGCGCTGCTCTCGGGCAGGTAGAAGATCCCGCTCGCGTCGCCGGAATCGACCCGCCCATGGTAGAAGCGCAGGCCCTCGGCGGAGGGCGAGGCTTCGGCCGGGATTCGCGCGCTTCCGGAAGAATCGAGCGAGATCGCTTTCTCCGGCCACGAGGATCGCGCTCGCGACCGGCGCGCCGGGAGCGGGCGCCACGGGGACGGTGGCCGCATCGGGGCTCGCCGCGAGGAGGAGACCGAGCAGAGAGGGCTATCGCCACACGCGCAGATCAGCCGCGCGAGAGCGAAGTTGGGTAGCCCCGGAACTCCTTCGGCTGCCCCGTCTTCTTCTTCATGTACTTCCACATCCGCGGCTTGCCTTCGGCGATCCATTCCACGGCGGTCGCGAGCCTCTTCTGCCGCGTGGCGTCGGTCTTCGCCTCGATCAGCCACTCGGCGTAGTCGCGCTGCTGGCCGGGTGGGAACGCTTTGAACTTCGCCGTCGCGCCGGCCTTCTTCTTCAAGGCCGCGAGGAGATCCTTGGGAATCGGAAGGGGCTTTCTGGCCTTCCGCACGGGGCCGACTTTCTTTCCGATCGCGTTCAGGCGCGCGGCCTCGCGGACGTAGCCGACGAGGACCCGGTCCTTCGGAAGGTCGGCGACTTTCGTGATGCAGCCGAACTGTCCCATCGCGCCTTCCTGGCCCGGGATCTCGAGCGCGCGGTTCCAGAATCCGAACGCGCAGTGCTCCTTGAACGCCGCCATGCCGCAGAGCATCCCCTTGTAGTCGAAGTGGGGCGAGCCCCACTTGATCGTCTCGACCACCTCGGGGCAGCCCCGGTGCACGAGCGCGCGGAGGTGCTTCAGGATCGGCTTCGCAAAATCCGCGGACCTGGAGATGTAAGCGTCGATTCGAGGATCCGTGTTCGGCATTTCGACCCCTCCGGGGGCCCGATTATCCCGCCCCCCGCCTCTTCGTCCGGAAAAGGCCTCGCCGAGGTGCGTCTCCAGGGCAACCCAAAGCCCTGGTTCACCGTAACTTTCCCCCGATGACCGGTGTTATTCTCACTGCCCCCGTGGGCTCCGCCGGGGCCCTCTTTTTCGCTCTTCCAAGGAATCTCGAGCGGCCAAAGAGGCTTATTTGGGAGTGAGCCGGCGCTCTCGGGGCCGGGAATTCCCGTCGAGACATGGTGATGGGAGCCGGGAGCCGGGCGGTGGGCGCGGCTCAATCCCGAGACCGGGTAGGTGGTAGGTGGAGGTTAGCTGCATATGAAGAAGCGGATGGTCCTGATGCTCCTCGTGATTGCGGTGTTCCTCACCGCGATCGGCGCCGTGAAGTACGGGCAGATCAAGAAGGGCATGGCGCAGCAGGCCAACTTCCAGATGCCGCCCGAAGCGGTCACGACCGTCGGTCGCGAAGAAGCAGGATTGGGCCGCGACGCTGTCCGCGATCGGCAGCGTGGCCGCCGTGCACGGCGTCGTCGTGACCGCGGACCTTCCGGGCGTCGTCGAGAAGATCTCGTTCGAGTCCGGCAGGACGGTGCGCCAGGGCGACCTGCTCGTCCAGCTCGACACGCGGCAGGAAGCCGCGCAGCTCGCGGCGGCCCAGGCGCAGAGCGAGCTCGCCAAGCTGACCGTCGACCGCATCACCGGATCTGCGCCAGACCGGAATCGTGGCCCAGGCGGACTGGGACAAGGCGGACGCCGAGCTCAAGCAGGCGGAGGCGAAGATCGGCGAGATCAAGGCCACGATCGCGCGTAAGACGATCCGGGCGCCGTTCGGAGGCATCCTCGGGATCCGGCAGGTCAACCTCGGCCAGTACCTCGAGGCGGGCGCTCCGATCGTGCCGCTCCAGTCGCTCGATCCGATCTACGTCAACTTCTCGGTGCCGCAGCAGGACGCCGCCCGGCTGACCAACGGCATCCAGGTGAAGGTCAAGGCCGAGAACGCCAACACGGCCGCGACCGGAAAGCTCGACGGCCACCGACTCGCTCATCGATTCGGCGACGCGCAACGTCCAGGTCCAGGCGACGTTCGCCAACCCGAACGGCAGGCTCCGCCCGGGCATGTACGTGACCGCCTCCGTGGACCTGGGCAGCGCGACGACGATCATTCCGCTGCCGGCCTCGGCCATCAACTACGCGCCGTACGGCGACTCGGTCTACGTCGTCGAGGACATGAAGGACCCGAAGGGGAAGGCCTACAAGGGGGTCCGGCAGCAGTTCGTGAAGCTCGGTCCCGGACGCGGCGACCAGATCGCGGTCCTCGACGGACTGAAGCCGGGCGAGGAGGTCGTGACCTCCGGCGTCTTCAAGCTCCGCCAGGGCGCGTCCGTGCAGGTCAACAACAAGACCATGCCGGCGAACAACCCGGCGCCGAAGCCGGAAGACAGCTAAACCGGCGGAACCCGCACTAGCGAAACGGGGCACCACTCATGAAGTTCACGGATCTCTTCGTCAAACGGCCGGTCCTCGCGATGGTCGTCAACCTGGTGATCCTGATCGCCGGGCTGCAGGCGATCCGGACGCTTTCCGTCCGCCAGTACCCGCGCAGCGACATCTCGGTCGTGACGGTGACGACGGCCTACGTCGGCGCCAACGCCGACCTCGTCCGGGGCTTCATCACGACGCCGCTCGAGCGCGTCATCGCGAGCGCCGACGGCATCGACTACCTCGAGTCCTCGAGCGCCCAGGGCGTCTCGACGATCACGGTCCACCTGAAGCTCAACTACGACACCAACGCGGCGCTCACGCAGGTCCAGGCCAAGGTCGCGCAGGTCCGCAACGACCTGCCGCCCGAGGCCGAGGCCCCGGTCATCGAGCTCTCGACCGCGGACACCGAGTTCGCGTCCATGTACATCGGGTTCTCCTCGGACCAGCTCGACCAGAACCAGATCACCGACTATCTCGTCCGCGTCGTGCAGCCCAAGCTCGCGGCCGTCTCGGGCGTGCAGCGCGCCGACATTCTGGGCAGCCGCACGTTCGCGATGCGCGTCTGGCTGAAGCCCGAGAAGATGGCCGCCCTGGGCATCGCGCCCAACGACGTCCGCGTCGCGCTCTCCGAGAACAACTATCTCTCCGCCATCGGGCGGACCAAGGGCTCGATGACCTCGGTCAACCTCGTCGCGAACACGGACCTGAAGACGGCCGAAGAGTTCCGCCAGCTCGTGGTCAAGGAGAAGGGCGGCGTCGTCGTGCGCCTCGGCGAGATCGCCGACGTCGTGCTCGGCGCCGAGGACTACGAGTCGAACGTCCAGTTCAACGGGCAGGGCGCGACCTTCATGGGCATCTGGGTGCTGCCGACGGCCAACTCCCTCGACGTCATCAAGCGCGTCCGGGCCGAGATCCCGGAGATCCAGTCGCAGCTGCCGGCCGGAATGAAGGTCGGCATCCCCTACGACGCGACCGAGTACATCCAGGACGCCATCAACGAGGTGCTCTCGACGCTGTCGGAGACGCTGCTGATCGTCATCATCGTCATCTTCCTCTTCCTCGGCTCGTTCCGCGCCGTGCTCATCCCGATCGTCGCGATCCCGATCTCGCTCGTCGGCGCGGTGTTCCTGATGCTCATCGCCGGGTTCACGATCAACCTGCTGACGCTGCTCGCGATCGTGCTCTCGGTCGGTCTCGTCGTCGACGACGCCATCGTCATGGTCGAGAACGTGGAGCGGCACCTCGCCCTGGGAGAGAAGCCGTTCCCGGCGGCCATCAAGGCCGCCCGCGAGCTCGTCGGACCGATCATCGCCATGACGATCACGCTGGCCGCGGTCTACGCGCCCATCGGCATCCAGGGCGGCCTGACCGGCGCGCTCTTCCGCGAGTTCGCGTTCACGCTGGCCGGGGCGGTCGTGATCTCGGGCATCGTGGCCCTCACGCTCTCGCCGATGATGGGCTCGAGGCTCCTCCGCGCGGGCGACACCGAGAAGGGGTTCGCCGGCTGGATCAACCGCCGCTTCGAGAAGGTGCGCGCGACCTACGGCAAGCTGCTCTCGGGCAGCCTCAACTACCGTCCGGTCGTCCTGACCCTCTGGGCGATCGTCGTGCTCCTCATCTTCCCGTTCTACATGTTCTCGGCCAAGGAGCTCGCGCCGACGGAGGACCAGTCGGTCGTCTTCGGCGTCATCCAGGCGGCGCCCAACGCGACGCTCGACCAGACGAACCTCTTCACCGAGCAGGTCGTACGACGTCTACAACAAGTTCCCCGAGAAGAAGGCCGTCTTCCAGATCACGTCTCCCAGCGGGCGGATTCGGGGGCATGGTCACGAAGCCCTGGAGCGAGCGGAAGAAGAGCACGGAGGAGCTGCAGGTCGAGGCCTCGATGGGCCTCTCCAAGATCCCGGGCATCCGCGTCATCTCGCTCGTGCCGCCCGCGCTTCCCGGAGGCGGCAGCTTCCCGGTCGACTTCGTCATCGCCTCCACGGCCGAGCCCGAGCGGCTGACCGAGTTCGCCAACCAGCTCGTCGGCAAGGCGTTCGAGAGCGGCGTCTTCATGTTCGCCGACTCGGACCTGAAGTTCGACCAGCCGCAGGCCGAGGTCGTCTTCGACCGCGACAAGCTGCGGTCGCAGGGCGTGGATCTCGGCACGGCCGGCCGCGATCTTTCGACGATGCTCGGCGGCAACTACGTGAACCGCTTCTCGATCCAGGGCCGCAGCTACAAGGTCATCCCGCAGGTCAAGCGCGCGGAGCGGCTCAATGCGGAACAGCTCTCCGACATCTACGTCACGGGGGCCGGCGGCAAGCTCGTGCCGCTGTCGACCTTCGCGACGGTGAAGACGTCGACGCAGCCCCGCGAGCTCAAGCGCTTCCAGCAGCTCAACGCCGTCCGCGTCCAGGGCGTCATCCCGCCGGGCGTGCCTCTCGACGCCGCGCTGAAGGTTCTCGAGGTCGAGGCCGCCAAGATCCTGCCGAAGGGCTTCACGGTGGACTACGCCGGCGAGTCGCGCCAGCTCCGTGACGGAAGGCAGCAGCAAGTTCCTCTTCACGTTCCTGCTGTCGGCGATCCTGATCTACCTCGTGCTCGCGGCGCAGTTCGAGAGCTTCCGCGACCCGTTCATCATCCTGGCGGGCTCGGTGCCCCTCGCGCTCTCGGGCGCGCTGCTCTTCTCGTTCCTGGGCTTCACGACGCTCAACATCTACAGCCAGGTCGGCCTGATCACGCTCGTCGGCCTGATCGCGAAGAACGGCATCCTGATCGTCGAGTTCGCCAACAAGATGCAGGAGACCGGCTCGAGCAAGGTTCAGGCCGTCATCGAGGCCGCCGAGACGCGGCTGCGCCCGATCCTCATGACGACGGCGGCGACGGTCATGGGCCACATGCCTCTCGTATTCGCGAGCGGCCCCGGAGCCGGAGCGCGCAACAGCATCGGCATCATGCTCGTCTCGGGCATGATCATCGGCACCGTCTTCACGCTCTTCGTCGTGCCGTCGATCTACGTCCTCGTCGCGAAGACGCACAAGAAGATCGAAGGCGTCGAGACCGAAGGGGGAGAGATCCGCGAGCTGAAGGAAGCCGCGGTCTAAGTTTCAGGCCGGGGTTCCGAAATCTCCGGTCAGCGAGGCAGGTCCTCATCCCCGGATCCTCGCTCCCCCCAGCTGCGGAACCGCGGTCAGCCGCGGCGCCCGGCCCCGGTCGATCCACTCGCGGCGGCCGCCGAGCAGTCCGTAGAGCAGCGAGGCCTGCACGCGCGAAGGCGCGGTCGCTCGGCGGGACCGGAAAGAGCGGCGTCGCCAGCGTGAGCGCGACGAGAACGCCCGCGAATACCCACGTTCGGATGGCCGCGGCGCGGCTTCTGCGCTCGCGTGGCCCGCAGGTAGATCGCGACTCCCACGCCGAGCACGAGAAGCTCCGCCGCGAGCGAGAGCACCGGGATGATTCCAGAGACCGAGGCCGATCTTGGGCGAGGCGGCGTCGAGGCCGAGGGGCAGGTCGGGCGTGTGCATCGGCAGGTCCAGCAGGAAGTGCGAGAAGACCGCGGCGCCGAGGAGCCCCGCCGCGATCCGCTTGTCGCGGGAGCGCAGGTGGCGCAGCGCGGCCAGGGCGACGAGGGTCGTGAGCGCCGACCAGATCAACGCCGCGAGCAGGCTGTGGCTGTAGGGCATCCAGTAGAGGTCGTACGGGTTGAAGGCCGTGAACCCCGGGACGATGCGGAGCTTTTCGACGCCCAGCAGAACGAAAATCGCGAAGAGGATGTCGAGCAGCTGTACGGCCAGGAAGAGCGCGCCCAACGAGAGCCGCGGGCGCCGGCTTCTTCGCGGCAAACGAGACGCCGTAGTGCCCGACGAACATTGGGCGGAGCTAATCCCAAGTTGTCCCGCGCCGCAAGAACGGAGTTGATATAGCGTCCCGCCCATGCGCGCGCCCGTGGGTGTCCGCATCGGTGTCGGCGTGGGCGTCCTTCTCGCCGGGATGAGCCTGCTCTGGTCGGGGGCCGCGCCCGCCGCCACGAACAAGCCCGTCCTCCACGGCAAGCACTGGGTCGCGATCACGGGCAAGCCGCTCGCGGCGACCGCCGGAGCCATGGCGTTCCAGAAGGGCGGCAACGCCGTCGACGCGGCCTGCGCGATGCTCGCGGCGACGACGACGATGTTCGACGTCCTCTCCTGGGGAGGCGAGACCCAGGCGCTGATCTTCAATCCGAAGACGGGCAAGGTCGTCGCGCTCAACGCCCTCGGCGTCGCGCCGACGGGAGCGACGCCGGAGTTCTTCCGGAGCCGGAAGATGGCTTACCCGCCGGAGTACGGTCCGCTCGCGGCCGTGACGCCCGGGACGCCGGGCGGCCTCATGCTCATGCTCGCCGAGTACGGGAAGCTCTCGCTCGCCGACGTCCTCGCGCCGGCGATCCAGATGGCCGAGGGCTATCCGATCGAGGCGCAGCTCGCCGACGGGATCGAGAAGGAGAAGGCTGCGGATCAAGGAATGGCCCTACTCGGCGAAGCTCTTCCTGACGCATCCCGGGCGAGGCGCGCGAAGCGCCGTCCGCCGGGCGAGATCTTCCGCCAGCCGGACCTCCACGCGACGCTGACGAAGCTGGTCGAGGCCGAGCGCCGCGCGAAGGCGGCCGGCAAGAGCCGCAAGGAGGCGATCCTCGCGGCCTACGACCGGTTCTACAAGGGCGACATCGCCGAGGAGTTCGTCCGCGGCTCGCGCGAGCAGGGCGGACTCGTGACGATGGAGGACCTCGCCCGCTGGAAGCCGCGCTTCGAAGAGCCGGCGAGGACGACCTACAAGGGGATCGACGTCTACAAGCTGGACGTCTGGACGCAGGGCCCGGCGATGCTCCAGGCGCTGAATCTCCTCGAGCCGATGGACCTGAAGGGCATGGGCTACAACAGCGCCCGCTACATCCACGCGCTCTACCAGGTCATGAACCTCGCGTTCGCCGACCGCGACTTCTACTACGGCGATCCCGACCGGCCGCCGGCCGAGCCGACGGCTCGGGCTGCTCTCCAAGGAGTACGCCGCCGCGCGCGCGAAGACGATCGACTGGACGAAGAACGATCCCAACGCGAAGCCCGGCGACCCCTATCCGTTCCAGCGCGACAAGAACCCGTATCCTCGAGCTTCTCGAGAAGTGGCGGACCGCGCCGCCGAAGAAGGCGGTGGCGGACTCGCGGCGTTCCGGCGCGGCTTCTACGCCGGCACGACGTCGATCGAAGCCGCGGACGAGGAGGGATGGGTCGTCTCGGTCACGCCCGTCGGGCGGCTGGAACCCGGTCTGCATCGCGGGCCGGACGGGCATCGGCATGAGCCAGCGGATGCAGAGCTTCGTCCTCGATCCCGCGGACAACCCGTACAACGTGCTCGAGCCCGGCAAGCGGCCGCGCGTGACGCTGACGCCGAGCCTCGCGCTCAAGGACGGCAAGCCCTATCTCTCCTTCGCCGTGCAGGGCGGCGACGCCCAGGACCAGAACCTCCTGCAGTTCTTCCTCAACGTCGTCGAGTTCGGCATGAACGTCCAGGAGGCCGTGGAGGCGCCGAACATCCTGAGCTACCAGATGCGCAGCTCCTTCGGCGATCACGAGTCCGAGCCGGGACGGCTCGTGCTCCACGAATCCGTGCCGGACTGGGTGCGGCGGGAGCTCGCCGGGATGGGCTACAGGATCGAGATCGAGAAAAAGACCTCCGGGCCCGATCAACGCCATCTTCTTCGACCGGGCCCACGGCACGATGTGGGGCGGCTCGAGCGACTACGGCGACGACTACGGGATCGCCTGGTAGCGATCCTCAGGGACGCGCCGGACAGCCGGGGGGCCAGTCCTCGGGGCCGGACTCCCCATGCGCTTCCGCGGGTCGGAACAGGAAGAACTCGCCCGAGTCCGGCCCTTTCGTGTCGCGCGCGAAGAGCAGCGTCTTGCCGGACGGCGAGAACACCGCGCCGATCTCCATGTGGCCGGTGTTGACCTCGGGCGGGAGCTTCGTCTTCGGCGTCCACGCGTTGTCGCGCCGCCGCGACTCGTAGAGCCCGTCGGCGGCCATCACGATCAGCCGCGAGCCGTCCGGCGACGGCAGCGGCTCGTACTCGTCGCCGGGCGTGTTGATCGCGGGGCCGAGGTTCTCGACGATCCACTCCCCGTTCGTCTCGAGGGCCCGCCAGATGTCGTTCCCGCCGAGGCCTCCCGGCCGGTTCGAGCCGAAGTACAGCCAACCGTCTTTCGCCGGGCGGGGAAACCACTCCGGCGCCCGTCGAGTTGACGGGCGCCGGGAGACGGACCGGAACGCCCCACTTTCCGGACGCGTCGCGCTCGACCTTCCAGATGTCGAGGTCCTTGCGCTTCACGCCGTCGGTGGAGCGCGAGGAGATGAACCAGAGCGTGTGGCCGTCGGCGGTGAACCAGGGATCGGCCTCGAACCCGTCGGCGGCGAGCGGCCAGGGCTCGGGCTTCGACCAGCCCGAAGGGCCGCAGCGCGTCACCAGGATCCGCCAGCCCTCGAACTGTGGAGAGCTCCGGACGAAGTAGAAGTCGCCGGTGAGCGGATCGAACGCGGGGTGGGACTCGAACTGCGGGCTCGAGACTCCCGCGGGCTTCCAGGGCGTGACGTCGGCCGATGGCGACGCCCGGCGCAAGCCGGGCCATGAGGACAAGCCCCAGGCACGAGCCCGAGGCCGGCGCCGAGGGCGCGGGCCCGCATCACATCTCCTTGAGGAACTCGTGGACGAACTGGACGGCCATCGAGCCTTCGCCCACGGCGGAGGCGACGCGCTTGACCGAGCCGGCGCGCACGTCGCCGGCCGCGAAGACTCCCGGTCGGCTCGTCTCGAGCAGGAAGGGCGGCCGCTTGAGCTTCCAGTGCGGCGAGCTCGCGAGCGCCTGGCCCGTGCGCACGAACTGGTCCTCGTCGCGCTCGACCTCGGGCGGGAGCCAGTCGGTGTGGGGCACGGCGCCGATGAAGGAAAAGAGCGCGGGCGTCGCGACGGTGCGGGGCTCGGCGGCGCCCCGCGTCCGAAGGTCGACCTCGGCGAGCTGGCCGTTGCCGCGCATCGCGCCGACCTCGGTTCGGACGACGACCTCGACGTTCGGAGTCGTCTCGATCCGGTGGACGAGATAGGTCGACATGCTCCGCGCCAGGGAATCGCCGCGGCACACGAGGAGGACCTTGCGCGCGTAGTTCGAGAGGAAGACGGCCGCCTGGCCCGCCGAGTTCCCGCCGCCGACGATGACGATCTCGGCGCCCCGGCAGAGAGGCGCCTCGCTCGGCGTCGCGGCGTAGTAGACGCCCCGCCCCTCGAACCGGTCGCAGTCTTCGACCGGGAGGCGCCGGTACTCGGCGCCCGAGGCGATGAGGAGGCTCTTCGACGTGACGGTCTCGCCGCCCTCGAGCTCGAGCACGGAGTACGCGTTGTCGAAGGTCAGCCGGACGACGGGCGAGGGGACCGAGAGAATCGCGCCGAACTTGTTGGCCTGGACGACGGCGCGGTCGGCCAGCTCGGCGCCGGTCAGCCCGGTGGGGAAGCCGAGGTAGTTCTCGATCCGCATGCTCGTGCCGGCCTGCCCGCCCGTCGCCGACCGCTCGAGGACGACGGTGCTCAGACCCTCGCTTGCCGCGTAGACCGCCGCGGCGAGGCCGCTCGGTCCGCCGCCCACGACCGCGAGGTCGTAGACGATCTTCTCGATCGGCTTCTTGATGCCGATCGCGCGGGCGATCTCGGCGTTGTCGGGATTGCGGAGGACCATGCGGCAGCCGAACGCGACCACCGGCGTGTCGGCGGGCGTCAGGCCGAAGTGCTCCAGGACGCTCGCGACGGCGGGGTCTTCCTCGATGTCGGTGTACGTGAAGAGGAGACGGTTGCGCGAGAGGAAATCCCGGATCCGGAACGTGTCCTTCGAATACCGGGACCCGATGACCCGAAGGCCGGTGAACTCGCCGGAGTCGCGGAGCATCTGCCGGCGCGCGATCAGCGCCGTCAGGATCACGTCCCCCATGTCCGGCGCCACATTCAGCAGCTCGCGCAGATTGCTCTGCGAGAAGGCCCAGGCCTCGGTGTCGCCGCGCGCCATGGCGGTGGCGAGCGCCCGCGCGCCGGTCAGCCAGCCGACCTCGCCCGTGAACTGGCCGTGGTGGTGCACGACGAGGGACTTCGGCTCGCTGCCCGTTTCGTCGAGGATCTCGATGGCTCCGGATTTGACGATGAAGAAGGGCACGTCGGCGTCGCCGGACTGGAAGATCCTTTCCCCGTCCCGGAAGCGCCGGACGTCGAGCTCCGGGCACTCCGCGATGTCCGCGAGGTCTGCCTCGGTGAGCGTCGGAAAGGCGACGGCGGCGAGCTCTGCCGGGGTCTCGGCCATGCTCCGATTCTATGGCTCGGCGAGGAAGACGAGGGTCGACTCGAGTAGAAGCTTTCGGCCCCGATCGTCGCGGTCGAGGTGGACGTGGTGGGTGGCGCCCGGAAGGACGACAACGGAGACGCGAGGCGCGTGGACGAGCTCGGCGCGCAGCCGCTCCCGGTCCGCCGGCCGCGACCAGAAATCCCGTTCGGAAGCGAGCACGAGCGTCGGCGCGAAGACCAGCGAGGCGTCCCAGAGCGAGCGGCCGGTCGCGAGATAGAAGCTGTCTTCCATGGCGCCGCTCGGCGCGCGGAAGGCGCGGGGCTCGCGGCTGCGGCCTTCGGGATCGCTCTCGAGCGCTGCGGCGACATAGGCCTCGGCCACGGCGGGGTCCCGCCAGGCGGATTTGTCTTCGAGAGGGATGCTGCGGTCCCACGCCGAGAGCAGCGACGCGGCCGTGCTCCAGCGGTAGGCCCCGAGAGACTTCGCCGGCCGTCCGGGATTCTCCTTGTCCTCGAGATCCGAGCCGCGGCCGAGCAGCGGATGGCCATCGGTGCCGCCGTAGAGCGTGTTGAGGACGACGAGGTGGGCGACGCGCTCGGGATGCAGCGTCGCGTAGAACCCGAGCCAGTGCCCGCCGGTGGCCCAGCCGAAGAGATCGATCTGTTTTGCTCCCGTGCGCTTCGCGATCCATTCGACGACCGCGTCGACGTCGCGCACGGCCTCGACCGAGCGGACGAGCGGAGGATTCGCCTCCGGGGGCTGCGCCATCTGCGGAGGCCGCGTCGAACGGCCGTACCCGCGGAGATCCATGACGTACGTCGGATGGCCGGCCGCCGCGAGGTCCGCCGCGAGCGATCCCCCGGAGACCGGGAGATCGAACGACGCAACACCCGGAACGCGGGCGCCGTGCAGGAGAAGGATCGGCGTCTTCGACGGCGCGCCGGGCGCGCGGATCTCGCGTACGAAGAGTCGGAGGCCTTGCTCTCCGTCGACGAAATGGTCGGTGCGGAGGAGGCTCGCCGCGAGCAGGAGTGCGAGCATCGCGGTTCTAGTCGCCGATCGATTCGCCCTTCTCGAGCTTCTGGATCAGGCCCTCGAGGTTCTTCTTGTTCTGCGGGTCCGGCGCCTGCGCGAGCGCGAGCCTGGCCTCGGCCAGCGCCTTCTTGTTGTCTCCGAGGGCGGCATACGCCCGCATCAGTCCCGACGTGGACCGGCCACTGGTTGGGGAAGCGCTTCGCGTTGAGCTGGTAGAGCTTGATCGCCTGTTCCTTCTTGCCTTCATGCTGGAGGGCGCGGGCGGCCTGGTGGAGCTGGACGGGAGTGGCCGTCGGGAGGTTGTAAGCCTTCGCAAGCGTCTTCTCGGCGTCGGCCGTCTTGCCGTTCATCTCCTGCAGCTTGGCGAGGGTCGTGAGCGTGAGGAGGTTCTCCTCGCCCCCCGACCAGGTCGGGTCCGACACCGCGCGCTGGGCCCAGACGAGGCCTTCGGCGAGGTTGATGTTGTTGTCGGCGCAGAACTGGGCGGCCGCCTGCCAGTTCTGCCAGAGGAAGCCGTCCAATCCGCGCAGCTCCTTGCGGATGCTCTCGACCCAGAGCTCGTTGACGTTCGGGACCTCGATCGTCACCGGGACCTGGAGCTCCTCCCACTCGAGGGCCACCGTCGCCTTCGCCGGGTCGCGCTCGGTGAACTCGTACGTGAGCCACTCGTGGTACTCGCTCTTCGCCGGCTTCGTCTTGACGCGCAGCGCGTCGTTCTTGGCGTCGTACCAGTAGCTGCCCCAGGCGTTCGCGTCCCTCGAGAAGATGATCGTCCACTCGTCCTTGCCCGGGATCATGTGGAGGCCGTAGGTGCCGGCCGGGAGCTTCTGGCCCTGGACCTGGACGTCATGCGTCACGGTGAAAGTCGTGTTTTCGTTGGCGCCGCCGCGCCACGGACAGCTCGCGCAGCCGTTGAAGCCCAGGTCCGACATTCCGTACGGGACGAGGTCGCCCCAGATCTTGCCGCGGCGGTCGTTCGGTCCCACCCGGATGACCTCGCCGTCGTAGAGCTTGCCGCGGACGACCCGGGGGCTCGAATAGTCGATGGTGACCCGTACCGGGCCGATCGCCTGCATGACCGAGGCCTGGGGGTTGTCGCCGCTGGGGGGGAGCGTGATGTTCTGCGCGCCCGGCGGACTGCGGGCATCAGGAGCAGGACGGCGAGGCACAGGGGAGCGAAACGGCCGCGTCGGAACATGTCGATAGCCCTCCAGGCGCAGCTCCGCCCCTCCGGGAGAGGGAGGCGCCGATATCAGATACGGAACGGGCGCGAGAGTGTTTCGGGCGTCCGGGGGACCGCAGTTAAGCTTCCGCCGCCGTGAAGATCTCGAACCTTTCTCTCGAGCGCGGTTCGTCCGTCGTCCGAGCCTCGGCCCGGATCACCTGGGAAGACTCCGCCCGGGAGCCACTCGTTCTCCGCTTCGAGGCGGACGCTCACGGCGCCGCCGACCTGGAGGCCTCGCCCGAAGCGTTCCTCGCGGCCTGCGCGCTGCCGGCGATGCGCGCGGGGGAGAGGCGCGTCGCGATCGAGGGATCGGTCTGCCCCATGCTCGCCGACGGCGATCGTGCGATCGATCGCGATTCTGAAGGACTGGTTCGGAGCTCCGCGCCGGATGGTGGCCATCGAGCCGGCCGAAGGGTTCCGGAAGCCGCGGCGGCGCGCGACGGATCGGACGGCCATGCTCTTCACCGGTGGAGTCGACTCGCGGCACATGCTCCGCGTGCATCGGCGCGAGCATCCGTTCGGCCGTCCCGGCGCGATCGAGGACGGGCTCTCGACGTTCGGCCACCTCTGCCCGACGAACGCGGCCACGTCGTCGTGGAACACGCGCGTCGTCCCGGTCCTCGCCGAAGCCGCCCGGGAACGGGGCCTGACGTTCGCCGCCGTGCGGAGCAACGTCTGGGAGCTCGCGCCCGACGTCGAGTTCGTCGCCGAGGAGAGCCTCTCCTCGGCCCTCGCCGCTTCGGCGCACCTCTTCGCCGGGAGGTTCACGCGGATCCTCAAGGCCTCGAGCCGCGAAGCGCCTCGCGTGATTCGCAGCCGGCTCCAGGCGCAGATGGATCCGCTCTTCTCGAGCTCGGCCGTCGAGATCTTCCACGCGGCGAGCCCGTGCACGCGGTTCGAGCGCATCGCGGCGATCGCCGCGGAGCCTCCGGGCGTCGAGGACCTCGTCGTCTGCCTGGCGTTCCCGGGGTCGGAGCGGCTGAACTGCGGCGAGTGCGAAAAGTGCGTGCGGACGATGACGGCGCTGCTGGCGCTGGGCCGGCTCCAGGAGGCGAAGCGCTTCCCGCCTGGCACGCTCTCGGCCGACGCGATCTGGCGCGTCGCGATCGGCCCGCACGACGTGGGCTACTGGGCGGAAATGCTGCCGGGGCTCGAGTCGCGGGGTCGCGGGGATCTCGCCGCGCTCGTGCGGGCGAAGGTCGAGGAGGCGCGGCCGGAAGCGGTCTGGCACGCGCACGAGGGCTGGAAAGGCCGCCTCCGGCGGCTCGACCGGAGGTTCCTGGATGGAAAGCTCGTCTCGCTCTCGCGACGACTCCGGCGCGGATCACGTCCGGAGGGGGCGACCGGCCTCTAGGGCGACGCCTTCGCTCCCGGCGGCAGTCCCGCTCCGCCTCCCGTGAGCCCGCGCTCCTCGAGGAAGGGCCCGATCTCGGGATCGCGGCCGCGGAATGCCCGGTACATCGCCGCGACGTCCTCGCTGCCGCCGCGCGAGAGGATCATGGCGCGGAAACGGTCGCCGTTCTTCCGCGTCATGCCGCCGTTCTCCTTGAACCAGGAGAAGGCGTCGTTGTCGAGGACCTCCGACCAGTAGTAGGCGTAGTAGCCGGCGGCGTAGGCCCCGTCCCAGATGTGCGAGAAGTAGGTCGTGCGATAGCGGGGCGGCACCTCGGGCAGGCTCACCTTCCGCCGCTCGAGCGTCGACTTCTCGAACGCGTCGACGTCCTGCGGCGTCGCTCCCGCGGGCTGTGAGTGCCAGGCCATGTCGAGGAGGGCCGAGGCGAGGTACTCCGTCGTGATGTACCCCTGGTTGAACGTCTTGGTCTTCTTGATCTTCTCGACCAGAGCGGCCGGCATGGGCTCGCCGGTCCTGGAGTGCTTCGCGAAGTTGGCGAACACGGTCGGCTCGTAGGCCCAGTGCTCGTTGAACGCCGAGGGGAACTCGACGAAATCGCGCGGCGTCGATCCGAGCGTCGGGTACTCCACGTTCTGGAAGATGCCGTGGAGCGCATGCCCGAACTCGTGGAAGAGAGTGTCCACGTTGGTCGGAGAGAGAAGCGCCGGCTGGCCCGCGGCGGGCTTGGTGAAGTTGGTGTTGTTCGTGACCGCCGGCTTCCAGCCGAGGAGCCGGCTCTGATCGACGAAGCTGTCGCACCACGCGCCGCCGCCCTTCGACGGCCGCAGGAAGAAGTCTCCGTAGTAGAGCGCGAGCGAGCTGCCGTCGGCGTCGAACACTTCCCAGACGCGGACATCCGGGTGGTAGACCGGGATGTCCTTGCGCTCCTGGAACGTGATGCCGTACATCTTCGTGGCCGCGAAGAAGACCCCGTCCTGGAGGACGCGTTCGAGATCGAGGTAGGGCCGGATCTCCGACTCGTCGAGGTCATATTCGGCCTTGCGGACCTTCTCCGAGTAGAAGTCCCAGTCCGCCGCGGTGACCTGGAAGCCGCCCTTCGCGGCGTCGATCTGCTTCTGGATCGCGGCCGCCTCTCCCCGCGCCTTCTCGGTCGCCGGCGGCACGAGGCGCGTCAAGAGCTGCTCCGCGTTCGCCGGAGTCTTCGCCATCTGGTCGTCGAGCACGTAGTCCGCCCACGTGGCGAACCCGAGGAGCTTCGCCTTTTCGGCCCTCAGAGCCGCCAGCTTCGCGACCGCGGCCTTCGTGTCGTTGGGCCCGCCGTGGTCGCCGCGCGCCATGGAGCCCGCGAGGATGCGCTGGCGGAGCGCGCGGTTCTCGAGCGAGGCGAGGGGCGGCTGTTGCGTCGTGTTCTGCATGCGCAGGAGCCACTTCCCGTCCAGCTTCTTTTCCTTCGCGGCGCCGGCGGCTGCGGCGAGGTCGCCCGTCCGAGAGGCCGGCGAGATCGGTTTTCCGGTCCACGACGACGGCGGCCGCGTTCGTGTCGGCGAGGAGCTTCTCGGAGTACTGCGTCGACAGGGCCGCGAGCTCTTCGTTGAGCTTCTTGAGCCGGGCCTTGTCGGCGGCGCCGAGGTTCGCGCCCGACCGGACGAAGAGCACGCGGTCGCGTTCGACGAGGTACTTCGCCTCCTTGTCCAGCCCGAGCGTGTCGCGCTTGTCGTAGATCGCCTGCACGCGCGCGTACAGCTTCGGGTTCATGTAGATCGCGTCGTTGTGGGCCGAGATCTTCGGAGCGAGCGCGGCCTTGATCTTCTGGAGCGCCTCGTTCGTATCGGACTGCTCGACGTTGTAGAAGACCTTGTACGCGCGCGTGAAGAGCTCGCCCGAGCGCTCCATCGCCTCGATCGTGTTCGCGAAGGTCGGAGGCTCCGGATTCTCGGCGATCGCCGCGATCTCGGCGAGCTGCTGCTTCATCCCCTCCTCGATCGCGGGCTGGTAGTCCGAGACCTGGATCTTGTCGAAAGGCGGCGCCTGGAAGGGCAGGGGACTCTTCGTGAGAAGCGGATTCTCGCGCGCGGCGAGGGAGACGGTGACTGTGACGGCCAGGGCCAGCGCGAGGCCGGCGGCGAAACGGATCGGCTTCTTCATGTCGGTCTTTCTATCAGGAGAAGGCTCTGGAGGAGGAGAGCGTCAAACTGTCGCAACGCATGACCGTGCGTCACTTTGTCCCCCGCCTCCTGCCTCCTGATTCAAGGTCTCTCGATCACCCGCGTCTCCCGATCCGGCGGAGCCGTCGGCTCCGGCGCCCGAGCCGGCTCGCCCAGGTCGAGCACCGCGACGCTTCCGCGAAGGATCCCGGCATAGAGCGATTCGCCGGAGTCATCGAGTGCGAGCGACTCGACCGACGAGGTCGAGAGCCCCGTCCCGATCGGCGTCCACGTGGCGCCGCCGTCGGAGCTGCGGAAGACGCCGCCGGTACCGCCCGGGAACGCCGGCGACGCCGCCGCGGTGATGACGGCCGGATCCGCGGCGTCGGCGAGAAGGTCTTCGACCGACGCGTTCGTCGCCACGGTGTGATGCGTCCACGTCGCGCCGCCGTCGTCCGACCGACAGACGCCGTTGCTCACGCCGAGGAGGATTCCGCCTCCCGGAGTCTCGTAGAGGATCGTTCGGACCGCCCCGCAGCCGGATCCGGTGGCCAGCGACACGGCCGTCCAGGACACGCCGCCGTTCGTGCTCTGGAAGAATCCGTTCACGCCGCGGCTCACGGCGGCGACGCGCGATGAGTCGTCGGGGTCGACCGCGAGCACGTCGATGGAGAGTCCGCCGGGATCGAGCCCCGTGACCTGCCACGTGGTTCCGCCGTCGTTGCTCTTGTAGACGCGCTGCGGGTTGGAGCCGTCGAACGGATGATCCGTTCCGGCGTAGAGCGTCATCACGTTCGTCGGATCCACGAGCACCGCCGAGACGAAGTCGTCGTCGAGTCCGGTGCCGCGAGGCGCCCAGGTCGCTCCGCGATCCAGGCTCGCCCAGAGTCCCTCGCCGCGCGTTCCGGCGAAGAGCGTCTCGGTGTCTCCGGGCTGCAGGCTCACCGCGAAACGGAAGGCGAGGGCGGCGACCGGGACGGGGGGCAGGCCTCCGCTCGCGCGAGACCAGGTCCGCGCGCCGTCCTCGGTGGCGTAGACCCCGTCAAACGCCGAGGCAAACGCGGTTGCCGGCTCGCCCGGGTGAGCGACGACCGTCGTGATCAGGGACTCGTTCAGGCCGGCCGACGTCGCCGTCCAGTCGCCCCCGGCGTCGTCGGTGCGGTAGACGCCGCCGCCGCTGCCCCCGACGAGGAGCGTCGAAGGCGGCTGGCCAGGAAGGAAGGCGAGCGACTCGAAGCTCTGCTCGTTCAGCCCGGCGTCGAGCGCCGTCCAGGTCGCGCCGCCGTCGACGCTCTGGAAGAGGCCGGCGGCCTGCGTCGCGAGATAAACGGCGGATCCGTCCGGCGCGACGGCCACCGCGCGGATCGGCGGGAAGAAGTCCACGCCGTCGATCGTGACCTTCGGGAGGTTCCCGTTCGCGGACTGCCAGGTCGCTCCGGAGTCCGTGCTGCGGCCGACGCCGAAATTGTTGACGTTTCCGGCCCACACGGTCGAAGGAGTCGAGGGATCGACCGCGATCGTAGAAGAACGAGATGCCCGGCGTCGCCGAAGAAGTCCCAGTCCTGTCCTCCGTTGGTCGAGAGCAGCAGGCCCTCGCTCGAGGCCGCGTAGATCCGCTGGGGATTGGCGGGGTCCCGCGCGAAACCGTTCGTCTCGAGGCCGAGGCCGGCTCCGCCGAGCGTCTGGGGCTCCCAGCTCGCGCCGCCGTCCTCGCTCCGGAAGATCTCGGAGAAGCGCGTTCCGGCCAGGAGAACCTGCGGATTTGTCGGATCGATCGAGATTGCCGGGACGTCGAGAGGCTCCGCCTGCGTGAAGGGATCGAAAAGCCCGGTGTTCGCCTCGATCCAGCTCGCGCCGCCGTCGGTGCTCTTGAAGATGCCGACGCTTTGAATTCCGGAGGGCGTGATGGTCCCGGCGTAGAGGACAGCGGGATTCGTGGGATCGACCGCCAGGGTCTGGACCCGCGCGCCCGGCAGTCCCGCGCTCGCGTTTTGCCAGAGCGCGCCGCCCCGTTCGCCCCGCCAGACGCCGCGCCCGGTCGCGGCGTAGACGGTCGCCGGAGTTCGAAGGCGCCGGCGCAATCGCGAAGACGCTGGCTCCGGGCGGGCCGCTGGAGGTCCAGGCGTCGCTTGCGGAGGCGAAGGCGAGCGCGGGAAACGATAGGACGACGGAAAGGACGAGCCCGAGAACGGGGATGGTGCGGAACGACATTTCATGCCGTCCCCCAACGCGAGCCGCCCCCGCTTAATTGCACCATGTATATTCCGACGGGCATGTTCTTCGCTCTTCTGTGGACGTGCGCGGGGCTCCTCGCTTCCCCGTCCGTTCCCGTTCCGGAACCGGCCGAGACCAAGGAGATCTCTTTCGCCCGAGGCCGGGCGGCCGTCGAGCGCAACGCCGCGATCCAGCCGGATCGCCGCCGCGCGAGGAACGTCATTCTGTTTCTCGGCGACGGGATGGGCGTCGCGACCGTCACGGCGGCGCGCATCCTCGCCGGCCAGCAGAAGGGGATGCTCGGCGAGGAGAACGAGCTCTCCTTCGAGAAGTTCCCGCACCTGGCGCACTCGAAGACCTACCAGGTCAACCAGCAGGTTTCCGACTCGGCGCCGACGATGACCGTCGATCGTCACCGGCAGCAAGACCAACGACGGGTTCCTCTCGATCGCGCCGAACGTGATCGGGCCCGATTTCGCGGCCGCCGCCCGGCCGGAAAACCGGCTGCGCACGATCCTCGAGCAGGCCGAGGAGCGGGGGATGTGGACGGGCGTCGTGTCGACGGCCCGCCTGACACACGCCACGCCGGCGGCCTGCTATGCGCACACGCCGGCCCGCGGCGCCGAGGACGATACGGACCTCGCCGGAATCAGCCGAGCCGCCGCGGAAGCCGGCTACCCGGACATCGCGCGCCAGCTCTTCGAGTTCCGCGTGAAGCCCACGACGATGAACGGACACGCGAGCCCCGGGCTCGAAGTCGCGATGGGAGGCGGCCGCTCGAAGTTTCTGCGCATCACGGACGCCGACCCCGAGTACCCGGACCGAGAAGGGCACACGCAACGACCGCAATCTCGCCGCGGCCTGGGCGGCCCGCGGCGGGGCGTACGTGTGGAACGCGAAAGACTTCGCCGCGATCGATCCCGCGGCGACCGGGCCCGTGCTCGGCCTCTTCGAGCCGTCGCACATGCAGTACGAGCTCGACCGGAAGAAGGATCCCGGCGGCGAGCCGTCGCTGACGGAGATGACGGAGAAAGCGATCCGGATTCTCGAGCGTTCGCCGAAGGGATACTTCCTCATGGTCGAGGCCGGCCGGATCGACCACGCGCATCACGAGGGCAACGCGGCCCGGGCGCTGAACGAGGCGGTGGAGCTCTCGCGGGCGGTCGAGCGCGCGGCTGCGCTCGCCGGCAACGACACGCTGATTCTCGTCACGGCGGACCACAGCCACACGATCTTCATGGCGGGCTATCCCGTGCGCGGCAATCCGATCCTCGGTCTCGTCGTCACCAACGGCGAGGACGGGCTTCCCGAGAAGGCGCCGACGACCGACACGCTCGACCACCGTCCCTACACGACGCTGAACTACGGGAGCGGGCCGGGCGCCGTCGCGGGGCCCCGCGCCGACCTCACCGGCGTCGACACGCAGGCGCCGGATTTCAAGCAGCAGGCCCTGATCCCGATGTCGTCGGAGGCGCACGGCGGCGAAGACGTCGCCGTCTACGCGAAAGGGCCCGGCGCGTGGCTCGTCGCGGGGACGATGGAGCAGAACGCGATCTACTTCGTCATGACCCGCGCGTTCGGCTGGGAGTGAAGGAGGCGACCATGCTCGAGCTTCGTCCGGGATGCGAATGCTGCGACCGGGATCTCCCGCCGGATTCGGCGGACGCCCGGATCTGCTCGTTCGAATGCACGTTCTGCGTGGACTGCGCTCGCAAGCTCCGGGGAGTCTGTCCCAACTGCGGCGGCGACCTCGTGCATCGCCCGGTCCGTCCGGCCGGCAAGCTCGAAGTCCCGGTTCACGAAGCGGGTCCTCGAGCCCGAGGGCTGCGGTAGCCGACACAGCCCGGAGGGCCTGCGCGGGTTGCTCGCAGCGCGCGGTCGACCCGGCTCCGCCGCGAATCGGCGCCGCGACGGGTCACTCGCCGAATCGCGCGATGGGGTCCATGCGCGCGGCCCGCAGCGCGGGGGCGAGGCAGCCTGCGAGCGTCATCAATACGGCGACGGCGACCGCGGCGAGCAGCGTCGCCGGGTCCGCCGGAGAGACGCCGGCGAGAAGGGCCTGCATCGCTCTCCCGGCCGCGGCCGCGATCAGGAGCCCGATCACGACGCCGACCCCGGCCAGGACGAGACCGCGGCGCACGACCATGGCGATCACGTCGCGGGGCTGCGCGCCGAGCGCCACGCGCACGCCGATTTCCCGGGCGCGCTGCGAGACCGCGAACGCGAGCAGGCCGTGGATCCCGATTCCCGCGAGCAGGAGCGCCGCCGCGGCGAACGCGACGAGCGCCCGCGCCTGAAAGCGGCGGGGCGCCGTGCTGGCCTCGACGACCTCGGACAGCGCCCGCGGGTCCGACACCGGGATCTGCGCAGTCCGCGCGGGCGACGACCTCGCGAAGCGCGGGCAGCAGCGTCGCCGGCGGGACGGCGGCGCGGACGACGAGGTTCTTCGGGACGAAGAAGATGAGGTTTCCGTCTTCCTGCTGCCGGTAGGGGAGGTACACCTGCGGCTCCGCCTCGCGCTCCAGGCCGCGCACGCGGACGTCGCCGACGACGCCGACGATCGTGCGCTCCTCGAATGCGAAGCGGAAGCGGTGGCCGAGCGCGCTCTCGCCCGGGAAGTTCTGCTTTCGCGAAGGACTGGCTGACGACGGCGACGCGCGGAGACGCGAGCGTGTCGGTCTCGGCGAGGCCGCGGCCGGCGAGCAGCGGAATGCGAATTGCGGTGAAGTATCCCGGCGTCGCGAAGCGGAGACTCGCGACCCGGGAGTTGACCGCGTCCTCGGGCTGGCCTTCCTCGCCGACCGCCCAGATGCCGCCGCCCATCGTCATCGGCACGAAGCTGATGAAGCCGGCGTCCACGACTCCGGGCAGAGCGCGCGTGTCGGCCAGGACCCGATCGTAGAAGGCCTGCCGGGCCGCGGACGTCTCGTATTTCGGAAAGGGCAGAGAAGTCCCGAGCGTCACGACGCCTTCCGTGCGGAATCCGGGATCGACGCTCTGCAGCTTCCAGAGCGCCCGTACGAGGAGTCCCGCGGCGGCGAGAAGCGCCACCGACGCGGCCACTTCGGCGACCACGAGGAGCGAGCGAAGCCTCTCGGCCGGCCGGCCCGAGCCGGCGCGGGCCCCTTCGGCGAGAGACTCGGCCCGGGCGTCGCCGCAGGCCCGCAGCGCCGGAAGCACGCCGAACGCGACTCCGGTCACCGTCGTCAGGGCCGCGGCAAAGAGGAGGATCCGCGGATCGATCGACGGAGCGCCCATCAACGGGATGGATTCGGGCAGAAGCCGCGCGAGCAGCGGCGTGGCCGCCGTCGCGAGAACGACGCCGAGCGCGCCGCCGGCAAGGGCCAGCAGCAGGCTCTCCGTCAGGAGCTGGCGCAGCAGCCGCTCCCGCCCGGCCCCGAGCGCCGCGCGCACGGCGAGCTCCTTGCGCCGGGCGATGGCGCGCACGAGAAGGAGACTCGCCAGGTTCGTGCATGCGATCAGGAGCACGGCGAGCGCCGCGCCGAACAGGGCCGTGACGAGGAGGCGCGACTGGTTCCCGAGCCGGTCGCTCAGGGGGACGACCGTCGCGCTGTTCTTCGCGTTGTCCTTCGGGTATGCGCGCTCGAGCGCCGCGGCGATTCCGCGCATCTCCCCGCTGCGCCGCCGCGAGCGAGACGCCGGGCTTCAGTCGCCCGACGAGATGGAGCCAGTAGTTCCCCCGATCCTCGTAGCTCTCCTCGGTGAACCGCGGCGGTCACCCAGAAACGCGTGACGCGGCTGGGATACGCGAAACTCGGCGGCATGACGCCGATGATCGTGAAGGGCTCGTCGTCGAGCCGGATGGATCGACCGATCACCGAAGGATCGCCTCCGAACTGCGTCTTCCAGAGGGCGTCGGAGAGCAGCATCGTCCCCGGCGCGCCGGGACCGTCGTCGGCCGCCGAGAAGAGACGACCGAGCGCGGGCGCCGTGCCGAGCAGCGGCAGCAGCTCGTGCGTCACCGCCTCGCCCTCGAGCCGGCGGGGCTCGCCGTGACCGACGAGGTTGCCCGAGGCGCCGTGGCTCGCGCCGATCGCCTCGAAGGAGCGGCTCATGCGCTGCCAGTCGCGGAAGTTCGGCGGCGAGACCTCCATCTGCGGGTAACCCCGGAACGTCTGGTCCTGCCAGAGGCGCACCAGCCGATCGGGCTCGGGGAAGGGCAGCGGACGCAGGAGCGCGTGGTCGAGAATCGAGAACGTCGCGGTCGTGGCGCCGACGCCGAGGGCGGCCACGAGGATCGCGGTCAGCGCGAAGCCGGACGAGCGGGACAGCGAGCGGACGGTGTGGCGGAGGTCCTGGCGCAGGATGTCGAGATGCACGAGCAGGGCGTTCGGCAGCACGTCGAAGACGGCGCCCCCGGCGAGGCCGAGCCGCGACGAGCAGGCCCGCGTCGCGCGCGAGCCGTCCGCGGAAGTCGGCTTCCATCTCGCCGCCGTACTCCGCGCGGAAGGACGTCGGGTAGAGCTGCAGGAGGAGGCGGTAGAAGCGCATCAGGCCTTCTGGGGCGCGACGCCGCTCGCCTGGGCGAGCCGGAGGAGGCCGGCGAGCCGCCGCGCCTCGGCCCGGGCCGCGGCCCGGCCGTAGGACGTCAGGCGGTAGTAGCGCCGCCTTTCGTCGTCGTCTTCGGGAGCCGGGCGGTCGCGCGTCTCGAGGATCAGCCCCTGCTCGAGCAGCCGCTGGATCGTCCGGTAGAGCGTGCCGGGCGAGAGCCTCACGGCTCCTCGCGTGCGCTCGGCGACGAGCTCCATGATCGCGTAACCGTGCCGGTCCTCCTCGGCGAGCGCCATGAGGATGTGGAACGCCGCGGGAGCGAGGGGAAGCAGGGAGTCGACGCCGGGGCGCAGGTCGTCTTTCTCTGTATTCACGTCGTGAGTATACCCACCGTGGATATAGTACGGGCCGAGTCGGCGAAAGTTTCTCGGACCCGGCGCGGTGTTTGCAGGATCGTACAGCCGTGAAAGTTTTTCGTGGCCGGGGCCACAGGGGTCGTGGGACGCCGCCTGGTTCCGTTGTTGATCGCGCAGGGGCATTCCGTCACCGCGATCGCGCGGTCCTCGGACAAACGGGTCGCGTTGACCCGGGCCGGAGCCAGGCCGGTGGCCGCGGATCTGTTCTCTCCGGCGGCGCTTCATGGCGCCGTCCGGGGACACGACGCGGTCGTCAACGTCGCCACGCACATTCCCTCGCCGGCCTGGCGCGTCGTGCTCCGGTCGGCCTGGGCCGAGAACGACCGTATCCGCCGGGAAGGCTCGGCGAACCTGGTCGACGCGGCGATCGCGGTCGGCGCGGCCCGCTTCATCCAGGAGTCCTTCGCGCCCGTGTATCCCGACGGCGGCGACAAGTGGATCGACGAGTCCACGCCGCTCGCACCGACCGCCTACAACCGGACCGTGCTCGACGCGGAACGCTCGGCGCAGCGCTTCACGGACAGCGGCCGGGCGGGAGTCGTGCTGCGCTTCGGCGCGTTCTATGGTCCGGACGCCGAGCACCTCGCGGACACCATCCGGATGGTCCGGAAGGGCCGGGCCCCGATGCCCGGCGATGCCGGGGCGTACATCTCGTCGTGCTCCCACGACGATGCGGCGTCCGCGGTGGCGGCCGCTCTGCTCGCCGAGCCCGGCGTCTACAACGTCGTCGACGACCAGCCACTGACGCACCGCGAGTACTTCGATTCCCTGGCCGAGGCCCTCGGCGTTCCGCCGCCGCGGCTGCTGCCGCGCTGGGCGACGCCGCTTCTCGGAAGCATCGGGAAACTCCTGGCTCGCTCCCAACGAATCTCCAATCTTCGCTTCCGCTCCTCGTCCTCCTGGGAGCCGCGCTATCCGAGCGTGCGCGAGGGGTGGCCCTCGGCGCTCGCCGGCGTTGACGGCCGCACCTCCGCGGCGTAGGCCAGGGTCGTCCTAGGCCTTGACCTTGCCGAGGATCGCCCGGAAGCCGTCGGTGTCGCGGATGCTGGCGAGGTCCGTGTCGGTCTCGAGCAGGCGGCGGTCGTCGAAGCCCGCGGCGACCGCGCGGCCGAGGGCGTCGAGCGCCTTCTCCTTCTGCCCGATCAGCGCGTAACCGCAGGCCACGTTGTAGAGGTCGGTCGGCGACTTCATGCCGAGCTGCACGGCCTTCTCGAGGCTCCCCGCCGCGGCGGGGTCCTTCATGTTGGCCTGCGACAGGCCGAGACGCATCCAGGCGACGGCGTCGTCGGGATGCGCCTTCACGTACTCGGCATAGGCCTGCGCGGCCTGCGGGTACTCGCGTCCGCCGAACCAGTGGGAGAGCGCCTTCTTGGCGAGCGAGGGAGGCCCCGACGGCGCGGGCGGCGTGAAGAGGTCGCGATAGAAGTCGAGGGTCTCGCGCACGATGCGGCGGCTCTCGTCCGTCTCGTCGAACGCGTCGAAGGCATGCTGGGAGGCCGGCGCGTTGACCATGGTCCACGGCGCGCCGGCGGAGATGGCCTTCTTCCACAACTCGTCGATCCCCGCGTTCAGGCGCGGGTTGTCGCGGCCCGCGCGCACGAAGTACACGGGAAGATCCGCTCGGAGCTTTTCGACGTTGGACGTTCCGTAGTAGACCACCGCGCCGCGCACGCCCGGATCGACGTCGTTCATGAGGACCGCGAGACCCGAGGTGACGTTGCCCGAGCAGACCCAGGCGGCGATCCGGTCCGCGTCGATGCCGAGGCTCGCGCCCTCCTTGCGCAGGAACGCGAAGGCGTCGCGGATGTCCCGCGCCGACTGATCGTTCGGACCCCGCGCTTCGAACGTGACGCCGATCCAGCCCGAGGCCGCGACGAGGCGCCCCCAGGACTTGTAGATGCCCCAGTCCTTGAGGCTGTCGCCGGGCCGATCGCCGACGCCGTTGATGAAGACGACGGCGGGGAGACTTCGCGCCCTGGCTTCGCGTCGGGCGGGGGTAATAGAGATCGAGCTTCAGCTCACCGCCCTCGATCTTCTTGTAGGGGACGTTCGACTTCACGACGACGCGGTCCATTCCCGGAACGGCGTAGACGACCTCCTGGGCCGTGACCTCGTGGATGCGAGCCGGCGGGTCGGGACGGGCTTGCGCGGTCGCGGCCACGATCGTCGCGGCGAGGGCTCCGGCCGCGATTCTTGGAAATTGCATGGGATCCCCCTCGGCAAAACATACGAGGGCCTCATCCGTTTGTTATGGCATGACGCTGATGCTCGCTCTCCTCCTCTCGGCCGCGGCCTCCGTGGACACCGCCGCGCTGCGCGAACAGGCCCGGACGCTGACTCTGGCCGGCCGCTGGACCGACGCCCTGAAAGCCCTCGACTCGGCGAAGGCGAAGATCCCGCCGGGAGAGACCGCGAGCCTCGCGTTCATCGCGACCGAGCGCGGCCGGGTCCTCGCCGACAGCAACTTCTTCCACAAAGACGATCCGGCGCCGGCGCGCGCGGCGCTCGAGGAAGGGGAGCGGCTGGCCAGGACGGCCGGAGACGAGCTCGTCCTCTCCGAAGCGCGAATGCAGCTCGCGCGGCTCGATTACGCCGCCTCGTTCGAGACCAAGGATTGGAAGAAGCCCCGCGCCGCGTTCGAGAGCGTCCTCGCGGTCCGGGAGAAGCTCGGCGATCCGCGGGGCATCTCCGAGACGCTCTTCTATCTCGGCCTGACCTACGAGCAGGACGGCCAGCCCGATCCCGCGTACGAGCGCTACACGAAGTCGCTCGCGATCGCCGAGAAGGACAAGAACATCATCCTCGAGTCCTACGTCCGGCGGCACATGGCCGGGATCCAGGAGGAGCGGGGAGAGCTCGACGCGGCGCGGAAGAACATCGACCTCGAGGTCGAGCTGCGCCGGAAGGGCGGGTTCCTCGTCGGCGTCCCGTTCGCTCTTCGCCACAAGGCGGACTTCGTCGCGGCCCACGGGCCCGGGAAGGCCGAGGCGGTGCGGCTCCTCGAGGAAGCGGCCGCGGAGGCCCAGAAGTGCGGCAGCACGCGCGGCCTCTACCTCGTCCGGACGGACCTCTCGCGCCTCGCCCTCGAGAGCGGCGATGCGAAGAAGGCCCTGGCCTACGCCGAGCAGGCCGTCGCGACGGCGAAGCAGTTCGGCGCGCCCTCCGCGGTGGCGGAGGCGGAGAAGCACCTCGCGGCGGCGAAGCGAGGCTGAAGAGAAGTTGAAATGTTGAAGTGTTGAAGTGTCGAAGCTCGGTTGTCCTCCTCCTTCAACAATTCAACATTTCAACAAGCTCAACGTCTCCCTCAGTCACCACAGCCCGGTCCCGCAGCCGCGGCCTTCGTGGGGAGCGTGACGTCGAAGTCGGCGTCCCAGGAGTAGGTCTGGCCCTGGTCGAGCTTCGTATTGACCTTCATCTTTCCGACGAGTCGGCCGCCGGGCTTCAGGTCTCCCGAGAGCTTCTCGATCTTCAGGTCGCTGGTCTTTCCGGGATCGAAAAGGAAGTTCTGCTGCAGCATCGGCGAGGAGGCGTGCTCGACGGCGACCTCGACCGATTTCGCCGCCTTCGGGTCGGCCACGGACTTGTTCCCGCCCGGACAGAAGCCGATGTACATGGCGGTTCCCGTGAGGTCCGCATAGGAGTTGAGCTGGAACTTCTCGACCGTCGCGGCCGGAAGGGGTTTCTCGGTGAACCAGATCGTGACGCCCTTGTTGTCGTACATGGCGGCGGCGCACGACTTCAGCTCGAAGCTCTGGTTCTGCATCTTTCCTTTCACCAGGCAGCGGTCCTCCGCGGAGGCGGAGCCGGCGGCGAGCAGGGCGAGGACCGTGAGGCGGATCCAGGATCGCATGGCGGAACCTCCTGAAGTCGAAATGTCGAAGGGTTCAAGCGTCGAAGCGGATGGCGCTTCGACAATTCGACATTTGAACATTTCGACTATTCCCTCGTCGTTTCGTCTCTCGGGGGGCCACGTGAAAATTACTTGACGTCAGTCAACTAATTTTGCGGTAAGCTCGGCCGGGAGGTTCCATGGCGGGAGTTCCCGCGGCTCAGGTCGACGCGGTCCGGGCGTTCAATCGCTTCTACACGAAGCGCATCGGCGCCCTGAGCGAAGGGCTGCTCCGCAGCCCGTTTTCCCTCACGGAGATGCGCGTCCTCTATGAGCTCGCGCACCGCACGAAACTCACCGCCGGGGAGCTCGCCGCGGACCTCGGCCTGGACGCCGGGTATCTCAGCCGGATCCTGAGGGCGTTCGCCTCCCAGGGACTGCTCGCGAGGGAGGCGTCGGCCGAGGACGGCCGGCGGCGGGATCTCACGCTCACGGAAAAGGGCCGGAAGACGTTCGCGCCCTTCGACCGCGCCTCGAGCGAGGAGGTGTCCGCGATGCTCGCCGCGCTCGGAACTGCGGAGCGCCGCCGGCTCGTCGACGCGATGAAGAGCATCGAGAGCCTGCTGTCGCCTCGTGCAGACGGGACGCGCGGCGGACGGCGAGCGCGCCCGTGCTGGTCCTCCGCGAAGCCCGCTCCGGGCGAGCTCGGCTGGATCGTGCATCGCCACGGCGCTGCTCTACGCCTCGGAGTACGGCTGGGGCGAAAAGTTCGAAGGCCTCGTCGCGAGCGTCGCCGGGGATTTTCTCTCCTCCCACGACCCGAAGCGGGAGCGCTGCTGGGTCGCCGAGCTCGACGGCGAGATCGTGGGCTCGATCATGCTCGTGAAGAAGTCCGCGCGCGTCGCCAAGCTGCGGCTCCTGCTCGTCGAGCCCTCGGCCCGCGGTCTCGGCGTCGGTCGCCGCCTCGTCGAGGAGTGCGTGGCGTTCGCCCGCGCGGCCGGCTACGCGAAGGTCGTGCTGTGGACGAACCCCGAGCTCCACGCGGCCCGGGCGATCTACGAGAAGACGGGGTTCCGCCTCGTGCGGACCGAGACCACGCGCGTATTCGGCGCTCCGCAGAAGGCCCAGACCTGGGAGCTGACGCTGGACCGGGCCTGAAACCGGGTATTCGCGGAACTTTTCGCCGCCCGGCGCGTCACCGCCTGCATGGAATCCTTTCTTCAGGACGTCCGGTACGCGCTGCGGGGCCTCCGGCGGTCGCCCGGCTTCGCCGCCGCGGCGATCGCCACGCTCGCTCTCGGGATGGGCGCGACGACGGCCATCTTCTCGGTCATTCGCGCCGTCGTGCTCGCGCCGCTGCCCTACGCCGAGCCCGAGCGGCGGGTGATGATCTGGAGCCGCTGGAAGTCGTTTCCCAAGACGTGGCTCGCGACGGGGGAGATCGCGGACTACCGGCGGCTCGTCTCGAGCTTCGAGCGGGTCGCGGCCTGGGAGTCGGATCGCGCGAATCTCACCGGCGACGGCGAGCCCGTGCGCATCGGCATCGCGGCCATGACGGCCGGGACCTTCGAGACCCTGGGCGCCGCGCTGCGGCTGGGCCGCGACTTCACGCCCGAAGAGGATCGCGACGGCGGCGCCGCCCGTCGTCATTCTCGGATACGGGCTCTGGCAGAACCGCTACGGCGGGGACCCCGACGTCCTCGGGCCGCTCGATCGAGCTCGACGGCCTGGCGCGCCGCGTCGTGGGCGTCACGGCCCGCGGCTTCGCGCTGCCGACCGACTTCACCGTCGACGCGACGGAGCCCTCGCAACTCTTCATTCCCGCCCGGATCGACCCCGCATCCACCGACCACGGCAGCCACGGTTACTACGGCGCCGCGAAGCTGAAGCCCGGGGCGACGGCGCAGCGCGCGAGCGCGGAGCTGAAGCTCGTCACGAAGGCGCTGACGGAGCAGGGCATGTATCCGAAGGACATGCGCTTCGACGCCTTCGCCGTGAGCGTCGAAGAGGAGGTCCGCGGCGGCGCCCGCCGGGCTCTCGTCCTGGTCTTCGGCGCCGTCGGGTTTCTGATGCTCATGGCCTGCGCCAACGTCGCGAACCTGCTGCTCTCGCGGGCCGAGGGGCGACAGCGCGAGATCGCCGTGCGCGCCTCGATCGGCGCCGGGCAGGGGAGGCTGACGCGCCAGCTCCTGACCGAGAGCCTCGTGCTCGCGGCCGCCGGCGCGGCGCTCGGCCTCGGGCTCGCCTGGGCGGGCATCCGGGTCCTCGCGTCGCGCGCGACCGTCGGCCTGCCGGCGCTCGCGCCGATCGGGATCGACGCCGGCATGCTCGCTTTCGCGGCGGTGCTCACGCTCGCGACGACGTTTCTCTTCGGCTTCGCGCCCGCGCTCCAGTCGCTGCGCCTGAACCTCACGCAGGCCCTGCGGGACGGCGCCGGCGGATCGTCGGCCGGACTCGGGCGGCAGAGCCTGCGCGGCATCCTCGCGAGCGTCCAGACGGCGATCGCCGTGCTGCTTCTGCTCGGAGCGGGCCTGATGCTCCGCAGCCTCGACGCGCTCATGCGCATCGACCTCGGGTTCCAGCCCGGAGGGCGTGCTCACGCTCGAGCTCCGGCCCCCCGAGTCCCGTTACGAGAGCCCCGAGTCCGCCGTGGCGTTCTACCGGGCGCTGCTCGAAAAGGTCCGGGGTCTTCCGGGCGTCTCCGAGGCCGGGCTCGTGCGCCTGCTCCCGCTCGCGACCGAGATCGGCGACTGGGGGCTCGACGTCGACGGGTACGTGGAGACGCCCGGCAACGAGGCGAAAGGCGACTGGCAGGTGGCTTCGGACGGCGCTCTCGAGGCGCTCGGAGAGCGGCTCCGCGCGGGCCGGGCCATCGCCGCCTCCGACGCCGCCGGCGCCCAGCCCGTGGTCCTCGTCAACGAGACGTTCGCCCGCGTCTACTTCCCGGGCCAGGAGCCGATCGGCCGCCGGATCCGGATGGGCAGCGGCAACATGGACCGCCCCTGGATGACGGTCGTCGGCGTCGTGCGCGACGAGCGGCACAACGGCCTGACCGGAGCGATCAAGGAGAAGTTCTTCGTGCCGTACGCCCAGTTTCCGGCGGCGCGGGGCGGAGACGCCGCGCGCAACATGTCGCTGGTCGTGCGCACGCCGGGCGACCCGGCCGCGCTCGCCGGGCCGATCCGCGCCGCGGTCCGCGAGCTCGACCCGAGCCTTCCGATCGCCAACGTCCGCCGCATGACCGACGTGGTCGCCGCGTCCATGGCGACGCCGCGGCTCACGGGCTCGTTGCTGACGATCTTCGGAGCCCTCGCGCTCTTCCTGGCCGCGATCGGCGTCTCGGGCGTCCTGTCTTATCTCGTCAGCCGCCGCCGCCGAGAGATCGGAATCCGCATGGCCCTCGGCGCGTCGCGCACGAACGTGCTGGGTCTCGTCGTGCGGCGCGGGATCGTCACGGCGGCCTGGGGCGTCGCCGCCGGAGTCGTCGGCGGCCTCCTGCTGACGCGCCTCATGGAGGGCCTGCTCTACGGCGTGGCGCCGCGCGATCCGGCGACGTTCGCGATCGTCGCGGCGCTGCTGCTCGTGATCGCCGTTCTCGCGAGCGCGGTCCCCGCATTTCGCGCCGCGCGCGTCGATCCGCTCGAGGCCCTCCGCTCGGAGTGACGCGCGAGAGCGTGGATCCCGAGGCCGAAGGCCGAGGGACTCCACAGGCTCGAGCGTCATCCCGAGGAGCGAAGCGACGAAGGGACCCACGGCAGTCAACGGACCGCAGGTCGGCGGTTTCGATCCGTTGGTCGTCTCCGAGGAGGTAGCACGTCGGGATCGCTTGGCTGGGCCTGCCGATGACGGGATCCCTCGCTATCGCTCGGGATGACGGCGTAGAGCGTCGGCACTTTTTTCGTGCCTGCGGAACGAACGCGTGCTATAACAATCGAAGACGGACCGGAGTCACCGGCCCGCCAGGGGGCCAGAGCTGAAGCGAGACTTCGAGTACCCAAGGAACGATTGAGCAGCTGGGCGCCGCGAGGCGCCCGTTTCTTTTTTTTCGATTCTTTTTCAGACCGGAGCGGAGGATGGCATGACGTTGACGCGAGCGGGTCGAGCCTCGGAAATCCGGAACGCGAGGAGGCTCGTCCAGGCGGCCGGTCTCATCTTCTACGTCCTGGCGGCCCAGGGCCTCATCGCGGCGGGCGTCGGAGCGTACGTCTACTTTCAGGGAGGTCACGCCAGCGATCTGGTGCTTCCGGCGACGGGAGCCGCTCTCGCGGTCGCCTACGCGATCGTCGGCTACTTCCTGCGCCGTTATTGGGTCTGGGCCCGCAACTTCGCCTTCGTCTTTTCGGCGATCGGCGTCTTCTTCTTCCCGATCGGAACGGTGCTCGGCTCGGTGATCGTCCTCTGCATCGACCGGGCGAACCGGGCGGGTCTGTTCCCGCCGCCGGCGCATGTTCGGGCGCAGGCAGAAGAGGCGGCAAAGGCCGAGGAAAATGCCTCGGTTCTACGCCTCGAGCCGGACTTCTCGGCCGAGAGCGCGGGCTGATCCCGAAACCCCGGATCGCCTAAGATCCCCCGGGGTGATCGCCCCGAAGACAGTCCCGATTCCGGCGGCCGTGCCCTTCCGTCTCGGCCGCACCCCCGTGACCAACCGCGACTACGCGCCGTTTCTGGCTCTGGGGCGAGTGCCCGAGCCGCCGTGGTGGCGGGACGCGCGATTTTCTGCCGCGGCGCTTCCGGTCGTCGGCGTGAGCTGGGAGGACGCGATGGCGTTCTGCGCCTGGGTCGCCGAGAGCGCCGGCGGAACGTGGCGGCTGCCGACCGAGGCCGAGTGGGAGCACGCCGCCTGTGGCGGGCTGATCTCGCCTGCGACGGCGTGGGGCGCCGCGGTGCCGCCCGGCGAGATCCCCGAAGGGCCCCTCGACGCTCCCTGGGAAACCGGCCGCGGCACTCCCAACGGCTACGGTCTCTACGACATGGGAACGATCGTCCACGAGTGGTGTCTGAACTGGCGCGAGCCGCTCGCGCCGCCGCCCCATGCGGCTCGCCGGGCGAGCCGGGGCGGTTCGTGGCGCCACGCGATCCGCTGGTCGCCTCCATCGGCCTCCAGCAGCCTGCCGCCCGCCTTCCGTTACTCCGACTACGGCTTCCGCGTTCTCGAGGAAGGCGCGTGACATCGACGTGCTCCGGCTCGCGCTAGAGTAGGCGCGACAGGAGGAGGCGGCCGTGCTCAATCGCGCGTTCCTGACGACAGCGCTGGAGCTTCCCGGATACCGGATCACGCGCAACCTCGGCGTCGTCCGCGGCATCGTGGTGCGCTCGCGCTCGATCGTCGGCACCATCGGCGCCGGGATCCAGAGTCTCTTCGGCGGCAACATCACGCTCTGGACCGAGATGTGCGAGCGCGCGCGCCAGGAGGCCTTCGACCTCATGGCCCGCCACGCCGAGGAGATGGGCGCGAACGCCGTGATCGCCGTCCGCTACGACGCGAACGAGGTCGCCGCCGGGGTGACCGAGGTGCTGGCCTACGGCTCGGCCTCGGTCGTCGAGCCCCAGAAGTGAGGATGGCGTGCCGACCGCCGGAATGAAGATCGGGATGCTGATGCTCGGTGTCACCGACATGAATCGTTCGGTCGCGTTTTACCGGGACGCCATGGGCCTTCCCGTCCAGTTCGGCTCGGAGGAGTTCACGTTCCTCGACGCCGGCGGCGTGACGCTTGTGCTCCAGGCCCACGAGACGCTGCCCCGCGCCGACGCGGGACTGCGCACCGAGGTCGTCTTTCCGGTGGAGGACATCGAGGCGGCCTACGGGGCGCTGCGCGAGCGCGGCGTCGCCTTCCGGATCGCGCCGCGCATCGTCACGGGCGACAAGCTGGCGGCGGACTTCCGCGACCCCGACGGCCACGTGCTGTCGATCTTCGGACCGAAACGCGTATGAAAGGCATCCTGATCTGGGTTCTCGCGGGCGCGCTCGCCGGGATCGTGGCGGCGTCGTTCATCGTGCCGCCGATGCTGTCCTGGTACAACGAGGCGGGCTTCCTCTCGCAGGGCGGCCAGGCGGCCGCGATGGTCAACCTTCCCGAGGTCGTCCGCTACTCCACGAGCCGGCTCATCCGCGGACAGGCGATCGGAGCGGTCATCGGAGCCGCCGTGTTCTTCGCGCTGGGCCTCGCCTTCGGCAACCGCCGTCGCCGCCGCGCGGCTGCGACGCCTGGTGCTCCGAATGGGCTCGGATAACAGCGCCGTCGACGTCCTCGTCGACGGGCCGAAAGACGCCGCGGCGACGTTCCTCTTCGCGCACGGCGCCGGCGCGCCGATGGACGCGGGTTTCATGAACCGGGTGGCCGAAGGGATCGCCGCCCGCGGGGTGCGCGTCGTGCGCTTCGAGTTTCCGTACATGGCAAAGCGGCGCTCGGAGGGCAAGCGCGGCGCCCCGGACCGCGAGCCCGTGCTCCGCGCGCGGTGGATCGAGCTCGTGGAGCGTTTCGGCGGTGGGCGGCAGGTCGCCGTCGGCGGCAAGTCGATGGGCGGGCGGATCGCGAGCATGATCGCCGATGAAGTCGGCGCCCGGGCGCTCGTGTGCTTCGGGTATCCCTTCCATCCTCCGGGGCAGCCGTCGCGCCTGCGCACGAAGCACCTCGAGACGCTGAAGACTCCCGCCTTGATCCTCCAGGGCACCCGGGACACGTTCGGCGTGCCCGACGAGGTCGCGGGCTACGGCCTCTCGCCCGCGATCCGCGTCGAGTGGATCGAGGAAGGCGACCACTCGTTCAAGCCGCCGAAGAGCTCGGGTCGCACCGAGGCGGAGAACGTCGAGCGGGCGGTCGACCTGGCCGGCGGCTTCCTCCTCGCGCACGCGGGTGTGGATGAAAGTTGAAGGTTGAAGGTCGAAGGTTGAAGGAGCGTTCAACTTTCAACCTTCAACTTTGAACTTCCGTTGAGCCTGCAACCGCGGCCGTGAAACGCGTGTTCTCGAAGGAATGAAGACTCGTCCTCTGCGCGTCGAGTTTCCCGAGGAGGCGCTGGCGGATCTGCGCGAGCGCCTGGCGAAGACGCGCTGGCCGGACTCGGACGGCGACGACGGGTGGGAAAGCGGGCCGCCCGGGCGGCTACCTGAAGGATCTCGCGTCGTACTGGCGCGACGCGTTCGACTGGCGCCGCGTCGAGTCGCGCATCAACGCGTTTCCCAACTTCGTGGCGTCGATCGGCGGGCACGAGATCCACTACGTGCATCTCTCCGGGGCGGGGAACGGCCGCCTGCCGATCGTGCTGACGCACGGATGGCCCGGCTCGTTTCTCGAGCTTCTGGAGGTCGCGTCACGGCTCGCGCCGGAGCTCGACGTCGTCGTGCCGTCGCTGCCCGGGATACGGCTTCTCGACGGTTGCGCCGGGTGAGAGCGCCGCTCCCGTGCGCGCCGCCCCCATACGCATTGCAGAGCTCTGGGCCGAGCTCATGTCCGGCCTCGGCTACTCGCGCTTCGTCGCGCAGGGAGGCGACTGGGGCGCCACCGTCTCGACGCGGCTCGCGCTCCGATACCCCGAACGCGTCGCGGCGATCCACCTGAACTACATTCCCGGCTCGTACGCTCCTTATCTGGGCCCGGGCTCGCGGCCGCTCTCGGCGGACGAGAAGACTTTTGTCGCGGACCGCGATCGCTG
Organism: uncultured Acidobacteriota bacterium; assembly: GCA_963749265.1. Classification (GTDB taxonomy): domain Bacteria; phylum Acidobacteriota; class Thermoanaerobaculia; order UBA5066; family Gp7-AA6; genus DAHUXD01. The sequence goes on from CAVVML010000015.1 coordinate 110,413, forward strand.
GCTCGAAGAGGAAGGCGCTTACGGCCATCTGCAGGCCACGCGGCCGCGCACGCCGGCCTATGCCCTCAACGATTCGCCGGTCGGGCTTCTCGCCTGGATCGTCGAGAAGCTCCGGAGCTGGAGCGACTGCGGCGGCGATGTCGAGAGCCGGTTTTCGAAAGACGAGCTGCTCGCCCACGTCACGCTGTACTGGCTGACCGGCACGATCGGCACCTCGATGCGCCTGTATCGGGAAGCGCGCGCGCAGCGGCTCGTCTTCGGCGAGGGCGCGCGCGTGGCCGTGCCGTGCGCCGTCGCGCGATTCCCGAAGGAAGAGCCGATGCCTCCGCGAGACTGGGTCGAGCGCGCCTACGACGTGGTCCGCTGGACCGAGATGCCTCGCGGGGGCCACTTCGCCGCGATGGAGGAGCCGGAGCTTCTCGCCGACGACGTGCGCGAGTTCCTCGCCGGCCGGTAGACGCCGGGCGTCATCCCGGTCTCGCGCTTGAAGACCCGCGTGAAGTGGCTTTGATCCGAGAAGCCCGAGTCGAGGGCGACCTCGGCGAGGGAGACCTCGGGATCGGCCAGCCGCGTCATCGCGTGACGGAGGCGCGCTTCCAGCAGGCACCGGGACACGGTGCGCCCGACGTGATCGCGGAACGCGCGCGAGAGGTAAACCGGATGGAGGTGCACCTGCCGGGCCATTTCCGAGACGGAGAGCTTCCGAGGGTGCTCGCTGCGCGTCCACTCGAGGACGCGGGCCAGCCAGGACGGCTTGTTCCGGTTCTTGCCTCGGGGGAGAAGACCTGCGAGCAGCTCCAGGGCGAGGCCCTCGGTCCACGAGGTCGGCGTCGGAGCAGGCGTCGGGATGTCCGGGTCGTCCGCGCGAAACTCGCGATAGAGGCGCAGCGCGAGCTCGTGGCTCCTCCCGCCGCATATCCGGGGCGCGAGCGCCGCTTCGCCGCCGCACTCCGAAAGCCGGCGGATCCAGGACTCGTCCAGCTCGAGCAGGAAGAATCGCGTGTCGTCGGCCGCAATCCGGTCGGTGTGCCGCGTGGACTCGGGATGGAATCCCAGATCCAGAGGCCGATAGCCGAGCTCGGTCCGGCCGAGCGCTTCGACGTAGCTCCCGCGGATCAGCAGGGCGAAGAACGCCCGCCAGTGCGTGTGAGGCGCCCAGGCGCGTGCCGAGCCGTAGTCGACCTCGGACATGCGCAGGCCCCCGTCGCTCCGGTGCGTCAGGAGATCGCCCCCGAAGTACTGCGGGCGGGCGTCGGAGGCGCGAGCGTGGCTCATCCGAAAAGAGATACGAAACCGGCCTCGCGAGGTTGATTTCGTTCAAGACGGGCGCCGCGAAGGCTCCTAGGCTCGAGCGCCATGACGCCAGTGGTGCTGCGGCTCATCGGTTGGATCCTGGCGGCTTCCTCGGCGGTCTCCGGTCCGGCCGAACCGTGCCGTTTACCCCCCGGCCCGCGCCGGCGGCACGGTCGAGACTCAGCACGGAGTCTCCGTGCCCGATCCGTATCGATGGATGGAGGACCTCGAGTCGAAGGAGACGGAGCGCTGGGTCCTGGCCGAGGAGGAGCTCTTCCGGTTCGTTCGTGGGCGCCGTGCCCGAGCGCGACGCGATCCGGCGCCGCATCCTGGAGCTGTCGGATCGGGAGCTGTACCTCGCGCCGATCAAGGCCGGCGGCCGCTATTTCCTGACGCGGATCACTTCCACCGGCGTCCCCGCGGGCCTCTGGGTGAAGGAAGGGAAGGATGCGGCGCCCCGCCTCCTTCTCGACCCGAAATCGCGCGGCGACGGCGCGGCGCTCGGCGGCTTCGCGCCGAGCCCGGACGGCCGACTCGTCGCGTACACGCTCGGCCGGGGCCAGTCGCGGTGGCTGCAGATCCGCGTGGCCGACGCCGCGACGGGCAAGGATCTGACAGTCCCGCCGCTCGAGACCCACGCGATCGGCGGCACGCCGGTCTGGACTCCGGACGGCGCGGAGCTCTTCTTCGTCCGATTCGAGAAGGACGCCGGATCGAGCGAGAGCACGGCGCCGCCCGTCCGTCCGACGGTGCGGCGGTTACGGCTCGACGATCCGCAGCCGCAGCGCCGCGAGTCGCTGGTCTACGCGCCGCCCGCCGAGCCGGGCCTGCTCGTCAGTCCGACCGTGAGCGACGACGGCCTCGATCTCGTGCTGACGCTCCGCGACGGAAGCAGCAGCAGGAATCGCGTCCTCCTCCTCGGCCTGAAGAAGCCCGGACCTCCCGTCGCCCTGATGCCGGAAGCCGACGCGAACTACACATACCTGGGCTCGCGCGGAACGCGTTTCTGGTTCTTCACGGATCGGGATGCGCCCCGCGGCCGCGTCGTCGCCGTCGAGCGCGAACGGCCCGAGCCCGCGCGCTGGAAGGAAGTGATTCCGCAGGCCGCGGAGCCGGTCGCGGCGTCGAGCGCGGTCGGGGGAAACGCGCTGGGCATGTTCGCCCACCGGATTCTGCTGGTCTACCTCCGCGACGGCCGGCCGGTCCTCCGCGTCTTCGACGAAGAGGGCCGCTTCCTGGCGGAGCCCGAGCTCCCCGCCGGCGGTCAGATCTGGGGAGGGTTCTCGGGTTCGGGTTCGGGTTCGGGTTCGACTCGTCCCGACGATCCCGAGGTCTTCTACCGATTCCTGGGCCTCACGCACGCCAGCACGACCTACCGGCTGAATCTCGAAACGAACACGACCTCGATCTTTTCCCGGAGCGAATCGGCCGAGCGTACAGCCGAGATCGCCGTCGAGCAGGTCTTCTATCGCGGCGCGGACGGAACGCGCGTTCCGATGTTCCTCGCCCACCGCAAGGACTTCGTGCGCGACGGCCGCAGGCCCGCCTTCATGTACGGCTACGGAGCTTTCGGATGGGTCTCGTTTCTCTGGTATCAGCCCTTCGTCCTGAACTGGCTGGACCTCGGAGGCGTCTACGCGCTGCCGGGGATCCGCGGCGGAGGCGAATACGGAGAGGCGTGGCATCGCGCCGGTGCCGGACGCGCCAAGCAGACAGCGATCGACGACTACCTCGCGGCCGCCGAATGGCTGGTCGCGAATCGCTACACGTCGGCCCGGCTCCTCGTCGTCCAACGGCGGGAGCGCGAGCGGAGGCGTCGCCGCGGCGGCGATCCTGCAGCGTCCGGAGCTCTTCGGCGCCGCCGTGATCGATCGCCCCGTCCTCGACATGCTGCGCTTCGACCGGTTCAGCCAGGCCGCCTACTGGCTGCCCGAGTTCGGCTCGCCGCGCGACCGGGACGACTTCGCCGCCCTCCGCGCCTGGTCGCCGTACCACAACGTGAAGAAGGGGACGTGCTATCCGCCCGTGCTCGTGATGACGGGAGACCGCGACCAGGTCGCGGTGCCGCTGCACGCGTACAAGTTCACGGCCGCGCTGCAGGCCGCGCAGGGCTGCGCGAACCCGGTTCTTCTTCAGCTCGTGCGAGGCGCCGGCCACAACTTCGGCGCGACGCCCGAGCAGACGGCCGAGACCTGGGCCGACGAGACGGCGTTCCTGATGCGCGTCCTCGGAATCCCGCCGCCGAAGGGCGGAGGCGCGCTACGGGTGCGCCTGGAAGATCTTGCCGACGATGAGCCAGCCGTCGGGGAACTTGTAGAGCGAGAGGTAGTCCGTGAACGTGTGCTTGCCGTCGCGGGAGATCTCGACGCGGGCCACGGCGGCGTTGCCCGTGACGTTCACCATCGGAAACTCGGCCTTGATCGCCGGCCTCGGCGCGTCGGGGTTCTTCTTCGCGCCCGCCTCCATGCGGCCGATCCACTCCTCGAGAGGGACCGCGGTCATCTTGCCGTCCTTGAGGACGAGCATCCGGAAGTCGGGATGGAAGCCTTTCCGCATCTTCGCCGGATCGAGCTTCACGTGGACGCCGTCGACGTACGCCGACTGGATCACCGCCTGCACGTCCGACGCGTCGTCGGCCGGCGCGGCCGCGGCTCCGAGAAGGCCGGCGAGAATGAGGACCGCGCTCTTCGTTCCCGACATGCCCATGCGCATGTTGCACCTCCGCAGTGCGCGAGCCTAGCACCAGCGCGTCGGACGTCGCCGCGCGAAGAGCCGGGCGGCCGCGATCAGTCCCGAGAAGTTTCCGAAGGCTTCGCGTCCGGCGAAGCGCTCGTGGCCGCCGGCGCCGCCGTCGCCGCGCCTTCCGGACTTTCGCCGCGGGCTTCCTTCCAGGCGGTGTACGCGAGGACGAAGGGGAGCGAGCCCATCGGCTCACCGCCCGCGATCGCGCTCGCGAGGCGGAGAGCCGACTCGACGAAGAGATACAGGGCGATCGCGGCGGGCGGAGCGACCCAGGCCGGCCAGCCGAGCTGTCCGCCGGCGACTTCCAGCAGGTTGCGAAACATGCCGAGGAAGCCGACGACGAAGAGCGGCAGCGCGGAGGAAATCGTCATGGCGAGCGCGGGTGCGCCGAAGTCGCGCTCCATGCCCTTCTGGACCGAGCCCGGCAGGAGTCCCGCGAACGGCGCGAGCACGATCGACCATCGGCGTTTCCGGATCCCCGCCGCGAGGTCCTGCCGGGCGGCAGACCGTGTCGCGCTCGGCCTCGGCGTCGTACCGCTCGAAGCTGCGGATGGCCTGGCTCTCTTCCCAGGGCGCGAGGCGATAGCGCATCGTGCCGTCGGACCGGGGCTCGGCCGCCAGCACCTCATAGATGCGGTCTTCCCAACCCACGGCGGTTCCGGGATGCGCGGCGCGCACGGCGGTGCGGGCGGTCCTCCCGCCCCAGCCCTTGGAGATCGGGCAGACGAGGAGGATCTCGCTCTCGCTCGCGTCCTCGATCCGGTCCTCGCCCAGCGCGCGCGGCGGCAGGGGTCATTTGGGTGCGTTCAGCTTACCGCCGGATGGGTGTAGCGTTAAGGCGTGGCCCGGGGCTGGGGGAAGAACGAGGAGGACGTCGGAGCCGAGAAGGAGCACGACCGCGACGCCCGGGAGCGGGCCGCGGCGCGTCCTTCGCGCGAGTACGCGGACCGGCTGGCCCGGAGGCGCTCGCTCGAGCTCTCGCTCGCCCGGATCGAGGATCTGCTCGCGAAGACGCAGAACCCCGACCGGCGGGCCGCGCTCGAGGCCGCGCGCGCCGAGCTGACCGAGCGGCTCTCGGACCCATCCTCCTCGCGATGAAAGTCGCGACCTGGAACGTCAACGGGATCCGCGCCCGTGAGGCGCAGGTGCGCGATTGGCTCGCCTCCGAACGGCCGGACGCCGTCTGCCTCCAGGAGATCAAGGCCAAGCCCGACCAGATTCCCGAGCTGCTGTTCGAGACCGAAGGCTACTGGTGCTACTGGCACGGGGCCGGCGGCTACTCGGGAGTCGCCCTCCACCTGCGCAAGGAGCTCTGCGAGGCGAGGCCGACCTTCGGGCACCCCGCCTTCGACCACGAGACGCGCATCGTCACGGCCGAGATCGGGGATCTCACGATCGCGTCGGTCTACGTTCCCAACGGCGGAAAGGATTACGCCGCGAAGCTCCGCTTCCTCGAGGCCCTGAGCGCGTGGGCGGGGGAGGTGCGGGCGGCGGGCCGCCGCCTCGTCGTCGCGGGGGATCTCAACGTCGCCCTCACGGATCGGGACGTCCATCCCAAGGAGCTCAAGCCGGGCGTCGTGGGCCAGCGCGAGGACGAGCGAGCCCTCCTCCGCGGCCTGATCGGCCAGGGCCTCGTGGACGTCGGCCGGGCCATGGACCCCGACAACGAAGGCCTGTTCACGTGGTGGGCGCCCTGGCGCAACCTCCGGCAGCGCAACATCGGCTGGAGGATCGACTACCTGCTGGCCAGCGAGGCGCTGGCGGGGACGGCGACGCAGTCGGTGGTGCGGGCGGACGTCGGCACGAGCGACCATGCCCCCGTGGTCGTGACCTTCGGTTCTCCCGGGCCGACGCCGACCGGCTGAGCCGTCCCAAGGACTGGCGCGGCCGGATTTCGATAGTATCCGCGCCGATACTTCGCCGACACAAAGTGAGGGAGGTCCCCGTGCGCAAACGCCGCCTTTTCGGGCTCCTGTCCGGAGTGCTCGCCGCCGGCGCGCTTCTCGCGGTGAGCATGAGCGCCGCGCTCAACGCGGCGACGACGCCGGATGCCCGCGTCGCGCAGATCGAGAGCGGTCTTCGGCCGCCGGTGCTGGTCGAGGGCGACAAGACCTGGACGCTCGCGGACCGGATGCGGCACTACGGCGTCGAGGGCGTGTCGATCGCGGTGATCCGGGATTCGAAGCTCGAGTGGGCGAAGGGCTACGGGCTCGCCGACGTCGAGACGAAGAAGCCGGTGACGACGTCGACACTCTTCCAGGCGGCGTCGATCAGCAAGCCGGTCTCTGCGATGGGAGCGCTCGCCCTCGTCGAGGAGGGCAAGCTCTCGCTCGACGGCGACATCAACAAGTTCCTCAAGGGCTGGAAGGTTCCCGCGAACGCGCTCACGGCGAAAACGCCGGTGACGCTCGAAAAGCTGCTCTCCCACACCGCGGGCCTCACCGTCCATGGCTTTCCGGGATACGGCGCCGGCGCGACGGTCCCGACGGTGGTGCAGGTCCTCGACGGCGCGGCCCCGGCGAACACGGGCGCCGTGGTGGTGAATCTGGCTCCGGGTACGGAGTACCGCTACTCCGGAGGCGGCTACACGGTCGCGCAGCTCGCGATGACGGACGTCACGGGCCAGACGTTTCCGGCGCTGATGCAGAGGCTCGTGCTGGGTCCTCTCGCGATGAAGGAAAGCACTTACGAGCAGCCGCTTCCGGCCGCGCGACTCGCGGAAGCGGCCGTCGGGTACCGCGGCGACGGGAAGGTCGTCGACGGCAAACGCCACGTCTATCCCGAGATGGCGGCGGCGGGTTTGTGGACGACGCCCTCGGATCTGGCGCGCTTTGCGATCGGGCTGGAGAAGACCCTGGCGGGCGGGAAGGGTCCGCTCTCCAAGACGATGGCGGAGAACATGGTCACCCCGCGGCGCGAGGGCTACGGCCTGGGCCTGGGGATCGAGGAAGAGGGCCGGACACGAGTACTTCTCGCACGGCGGAGCCAACGAAGGGTTCCGCGCGCTCCTTCTCGCGAGTGAGAACCGCGGATACGGAGCGGTCATCATGACGAACTCCGACAACGGCGGCGCGCTCGCGCAGGAGATCCTCCGGGCGATCGCGGCGGCCTACTACTGGGAGGGATACCAGATCGATCCCATCGTCCCCGCCAAGCTCACGGCCGAAGAGCTGTCGATCTACGCGGGACGCTACCGCCTGGACGCGAGCACGATCTACATCGTCGAGCCGGCGGCGGGAGGCCTGCAGGTGCGGGTGCCGCTCGAGGAGACCTTCACCCTCGTGCCGGTGTCGAGAGTGGGCTACGTCCGCCGCGACAGCGAGACGCGCTATACGTTCGGGCGGCGGGCCGACGGCGGGGCGGAGCTCGTCGTGGTCGACGAGGACTCGAAATCGAAGACGGCGCCGCGCGTCGACAAGAACACCCACGTGCCGGGCGAGGATCTCGAAGCCGGCAACCTCGACGCCGCCGTGGCGGGATACAAGAAGCTCCAGGCCGCGAATCCTTCCGATCCGGGCCTGGCCGAGACGCGCTTCAACGAGATCGGCTACGGATTCCTGCAGAAGAAGGACTACCCGAAAGCGATCGCGATCTTCCGCCTGAACACGGAGCTCTATCCTGCCTCCGCCAATCCGTACGACAGCCTCGGCGAGGCGCTCGAAGCCAGCGGCGACAAGGCCGGCGCGATCGCCATGTACAAGAAGGCCGTCGAGGTGGCGACGGGAGCTCCCGGCGTCGGGCAGAACGACTCCGCGAAGGCCCACTCGACCGAAAGGCTCAAGGCGCTCGGCGCGAACTAACCGTCGCCTTCACTTGCGCGGAGACCTGCCCTTCGGGCACCGGGCCGCGGCTCGTCCGGGTGCGGACTCGACCGCGGCCCTGGTCTCCGCGCTGCGCTCCGGCTCCCGCGGCGCGAACCTCCTCCCTCCCTCCGGTCGGGAGACTATTCGCGCCGCGAACACGAGGCATGGGGCGTAACCGTCGCCTTCGCTTGCTCGGCGACCTGCCCTCGCGAACGGCGTTATTTCCGCGCGCGACGGCGCGCACCACTTCATAGTGGAGGACGTTGGGCTCCACCTCGACCAGGAATTCCCGGTCGCGGTCGAGGATGACGGCCTTCTGGTAATCCTTCCCGGCGAAGCGCTTCACCGCATCCACCGACTCCCAGTACGAGATCACGATGAAGTCGGTGCGCGGACCGTCGGCCTTGCGGAGGACCTCGACGCCGTGGTTCCCGTCGGTCTTGAGCATGCGCTCGACGCCCGAAGCGTTGAGATAGCGCTCGTACTCGTCGGCCTTCGCCGTCAGCGTCCGGCCGTGCCAGATCCGGGCGATCATCGGCTTCGGTTTCACGGACGGGCTGGCGCTCGCGCTCTTCTGCAGGAGAAGCGAAGCGTCGGAGGCGAAACCCGCGGCCGCGGCGAGGATGGCGGCCGCGCCAATCACGGCCAGCAGGGCGAGACGTCGGAACATCGGCGTTCTCCTTTCGCTTTGGCTCGTCGCGAAGGATAACGCGTGTGAGCCGGCTTGCCTCTTACGGAGCTTTTCTCTCCTCGGGCTTCGTCATGGCCGACGCATGTCCCGCCACCGCCTGCCATCCCCGGGGAAAGCGCACGTAGAACCGCGTGTAGCGTGACACGCGGCGGACGGAGACTCCATCCGTCACCCGATCCACCGTCAGCAACCCGCGGACGACGGCCGCGTCACCGTAGACTTCGACGCCACGTCGTCGAACGACAGCGATCGGACGGGGCTCCCGGCCTGATACGCCCGAATGAAGTCCTCGCGCCGAGCGACCCTCGCGTCGCTGTCGGTGTAGACGTAACCCTCCGCCTCGATTCGTCGAATCGCCTGGACATCGATCGCCACGACAGCCCGCGCGAGCTCCTGCTCGAGCCGCTGGATCTCCGCGGCGGCGTCCGCGGTCGGTTCGGGTGCGGCCGCCCGAACCCGAACGGCGGCGGTCGCGAGGACGGCAACGCCGACGACCGCGGCGATGGCGACGTGAGACTCGGGTCGTGCTCATGCACATCACCAGGGGCGCGTGCCGCTTGCGACGTAGGCGGTGAGCCGGTCGAGCACGAGACGCCAGGACTTCTCGAAGTAGCGCGTAGGCGGTGTCCCAGCTTCCGCCGCTTCTGGAAGCCTTCGTGCGCCAGTCGGACGCGCGTCGCGTCCGGGCGGCCGGGGACCGGCTCGAAGCGTGACCTCGACCCAGGTCGCGAAGTCCGTCTCTTTGAGGTCCCAGGACACCGAGGGCACGCCGACGCTCCACTCGAAGTCGAGGCGCCGGTCGGGCTCGATGCGGAGGATGCGGGCGCCTTTTGTGCCGGCGCGCGCGCCCTCGGGATCGACCTTGGGGTTGAAGATCATCTCGTAGCGGCCGCCCGCTCGCGCTTCCACGTGCCCGTCGGGCGCGAAGAAGTTTCGGGTTCCGTCATCGAGTCGTCCAGAGACGGAAGACCTCGGCCGGAGACGCGGCGACGACCGTTTCGACGACGATCGCCCGGCCGGTCTTTTCCTTTGGGCTCGGCGGATCCGTCGGCGGGAGGGTGAAGGCGAGAGACGCGGCGAGCAGGGCGGCGATCATCGGAAACTCCTTTTGTAACGCCGGGCTGCGCCCAGCGTTGCCTACGGCCGAGGGTTCGAGCACGGTGGACGGCTTCGTTAAGATCCGGCCGTGATTCCTCTGGACGCGATCCGAGCGGCGGCGGAAAGGATCCGCGGCAAGGTCCACCGCACGCCGCTGCTGTCCTCGTCGCAGCTCGGGGAACGCGCCCGGCCGCCGGTCCGGCTCTCGCTCAAGTGCGAGAACTTCCAGAAGTCGGGCTCGTTCAAGGCCCGCGGGGCCCTCAACAAGATCCTGTCGCTCGGCGCCGCCGGAGCGCGCGCGGGGCCTCGTCACCGTGTCGGCCGGCAACCACGCGGCGGCGGTGGCCTGGGCGGCGCGCGTCGCCGGGCTGTTCGGCCGTCGTGGTGATGCCGACGGCCGCGCCGCGCTCCAAGATCGAAGCCGTCCAGGGTTACGGCGCCGAGATCGTCTTTCACCCCGACCGCGCGACGCTCTTCGACCGACTGCGGGAAGTCGAGCGCGAGCGCGGCCTGACGTTCATCCACCCCTTCGACGATCCGGTCGTTCTCGCGGGCGCGGGCACGACCGGGCTCGAGATCGCCGAGGACGCGCCGGACGCCGAGGTCGTCGTCGTGCCGGTCGGCGGCGGGGGGCTCATCGGCGGCGTGGCCTCGGCGGTCAAGCAGATGCTCCCGGCGGCGCGGGTCGTCGCGGTGGAGCTCGAGGCGGGGCCGGGACTCGCTCCCGCGCTCGCGGCCGGAAAACCCGTGCCCGTGAAACGGCCCGAGACGCTCGCCGACGGGATGACGCCGCCCTTCGTCGGCGCGCTGCCGCTGGAGATCGCGCGCGAAGCGATTGACGAGATCGTGAACGTCTCGGAGGACGAGATCCTCGAGGCGATGCGCCTGCTCCTGACGCGCGCGAAGCTCTACGTCGAGGGCTCCGGCGCTGCGGCGACCGCCGCGCTGCTCGCCGGACGCGTGACGGTGTCGCCGAACGCGCGCGTCGTGGCCCTCGTCTCCGGAGGCAACGTCGATCTGGAGAAGATCGCGGCTCTCGTCTAGGCGACGTGCTACTTCGCCTCTCGTCGGCTCCATCACGCCGAAGGTGTTCCCTCGGTGTCAGGCAGTAGGCGAGCTCAGCCGAGCCGCGAGCGAGCCATCTTCACCGCGTTTCCGCCCTGCGAGTCGGATGGAGCCTCGCGCCGCGGGAGCGACAGCGCGCCGAGGTGTTCAGGCTCGCGGTCGAGTCCGCATCCGGACGAGCCGCGAGCCGGTGCGCCGTCGCCCCGGTCGTGACCAGCCAGTAGGGCATGTCGTCCCATTCGAACTTCCAGCCGAAACGTCGAGTAGAAGGCTCGCGCGACGGGTGTCCGCGGGGATCTCGAAGTGGATCGGTCGAGGCATGGTTCTCCTCCTTTCGGGCGGAAGCGCCCGTCGAAAACCGGGGATTCTGCGTCGCGGGGGGCCTAGGCCCTGGCGGTCGAGAGACGGGCGCGATACTTCTGCGTCGCGTAGCCGACGATCGCGCCGACGATCGCTCCCGGCAGCATGATCTCGAAGTAGTAGTGCTTGCCGGACTCGTCGGGCATCGCGGCCACGCCCCAGGCGAGCAGGAGGCCGATCGCGAGGCCGGCGAGCGACGCCGAGCGCGAGGTTGTCCACTCTTCTTGGAGAAGTAGCCGATGGCGAGCCCGGCGATGAGACCTTTGACCGTCGAGCCGAGCACGATCGTGAGGAGCTGGTCGCGCACGGACGGGGTGAACCACGCCGTCAGGCCGTCGAAGATCCCGAGGATGCCGCCGAGGATGAGTCCGAAAAGTGGCTTGCTCATCGTTGCCTGCCCTCCACCTCTCTATTCAACGCGAATCCGAAATCCTTTAACGGCTCAACCGCGCCGGCTGAAGAAGAACAAGAGCGTGCGCATGACCAGGTAAGCGGCGATGAGCAGGATCGGCGTTCGGTAACGGGCGAAGATCCTCGCCGCTTTCTCCCCGGGCGTCTCGCGATGGGCGAGGACGCGGGACCCGTCGAGGTAGCGCGCGACGTCGGCCGCGAGATCCTCCACCGAGGCGTAGCGGGCCGCGGCGTCGATGGCCATGGCCTTTCCGGCGATGGCCACGAGGGGAGGCGGGAGCGCGCCGTCGGCGCTCCGGAGCGGGGCCCGGAGCGAGGCCGGCCTCGCCCCGCGCGCGGCGCCCGGCCGCCTCGTCGTCGAACGGCGGCCGGCGCGTCAGAAGGAAGTGCAGGATGGCGCCGAGGGCGTAGACGTCCGCGGCCGGCCCCACGCTCTCCGTCTGTCCGGCGGCCTGCTCGGGCGCCATGTAGGCCGGCGTTCCGAGCACGGTCCCCTCGGAGGTCGCCGACGCCGTTCCGGGACCGCCCGCGGCGCGAGGCTCGGCCGCCTCTTCCAGCACCTTCGCCACGCCCCAGTCCATCACGAGCACCTCGCCGAACGGTCCGACCATGACGTTCTCGGGCTTGAGGTCCCGATGGATCACGCCGTGCGCGTGCGCGAAGGCCACGGCCTCGCAGACTTTCTGGAAGACGCGGAGCCGATCGGGCAGGGACGCCGCGCCGTCCAGCGCCACCTCGTCGAGGCGCCGGCCGTCGACGCGCTTCATCGCGTAGAACATCCGGCCGTCCGGCAGCGTCCCGGCGTCGTGCACCGGAACGATCCCGGGATGCTCGAGCCGGGCGATCACGCGGGCCTCGCGGAGCATGCGGGCCGCGGCCCCCGGGTCCGCCGCGCCGGTGCTGACGACCTTGAGGGCCACCTCGCGTCCGAGGACGCGGTCCTCGGCGAGATAGATCGTTCCCATGCCGCCGCGGCCGATCTCCTCGAGCAGCGCCGTACTTCGTCTCGGCGAGGTCGGGCCACTCGGCGACGTGCTTCAGGTGCGCGACGGTGCGGTCGGAGAGCCACCTCATTCCGAGACTCCGAGGAGGCTGCGCGCCTCCTCCCGGAACTCGCGATCGGTCGCCGTGATCTCGCGCAGCTTCTCGAGCACGATGCGCCGGAACTCCCGGCGGGCGAGGGCCAGGAAGTTGGTCACCTGCGTCGCGCGGAATGGCGAACTCCTCGGCCAGCCGCTCGTAGGTCAGCTTCTCGTCGGGGTCGCGGTCGAGCTCGTAACGCTCGAAGAGCAGATACGGAAGGTCCTTGCCGCGCTTCTCGCACTCTTCGCGCAGCCGCTCGACCGAGAGCGCGAAGAGGCTCCGCACCCACTCGTCGTGGAAGTACTGGTCCATCGACGCGGGATCGGGAGGATCCTGCTGCGAGAGCTCGCCCTCGGCGCCCTCGAAGTCGAGCGGCAGCGGCGGAGCGCCCGGCCAGCGCTTCACGCGGACGGCGGCCTTCTTCTCGTTGAGCGACGAAGCGATCGAGACACGTGCGCAGGTAGGTGCGGAAGCTGCCCTTCTCGGGATCGTAGCCGTCGAAGAAGTCCTTCTCGAGCGCGCGCATGAAGAACGACTGCGTCAGGTCCTTGGCGTCCTCGTTCGATTCTCCGAAACGGATGCGCACGTACTTGTACGCGGGACGCCAGTACGTCTCGAGGAGAATCGCGAGGCCGCGTTCTCTCTCGATCAGGTCCGTGCTCTGCGCGGCGAGCACCGCCGAGTGGCGCGTCGCCGGAAAGCGTCCGCCTCCGGGTCCTCCGATGTCCGTGTCGTGCGCCATGCTCGGTATATCGTAGAGAGGTGAGCCCGGAAGCGACAGCGGTTGCCGCCGCGAACCTCGCTTTTTATCGCGCTCTCGAGGCGCGTGATCTCGGGCACATGTCGAAAGTGTGGCTCCAGGACGTCTCGGCGAGCTGCGTCCACCCCGGCTGGCACCGTCTCGACGGCTGGGAGGAGATTGCAGCGCTCCTGGGAGAACATTTTCGCGAACTCCCGCCCCTGGTCGGTCGGCTGCGAGGACGTCCGGATCGCCGTCTCGGGCGACCTCGCGTGGGTCACGTGCGTCGAGGTCATCGTGCCCTTCGGCGGCGACGAGGAGGACGACGCGGCGCGAATGCAGGCCACCAACCTCTTCGGCCGCGTCGACGGGGAGTGGCGGCTCGTCCATCACCACGCCTCGCCGACTCCCAACGCCGAGAACGCGGTGGACGAGACGGTGAATTGACCGGACGGCGTGCGAACGCGTCGTCGGTCATCCCGAGGCCGAAGGCCGAGGGATCCCGAACTCGAAGCGCCGCGAACGATCTCTTGGGAGGGCCTGCCGAGTTCGGGATCTCTCGCGACTCTCGGCGAGGCCGGCGTCTACGCTTCGCTCAGATCCGCGTCCTCGCCTTCTTCGCCACCGCCCGCTGGAACCAGCCGAAGCGTCCGAACAGACGTCCCGGGCCGCCGAGCGCCTGGGCCGCCCACCGGGGGAAGTCGAACTGGTCGCGCTGTTCGACGATCCGGCCGTTCTCGAAGCGGAGCTCCGAAAGGATGACGTTGACGACTTTCCGCGGACGGCGTCCGCCGAAGAGGTAGCGGGCCGTCCACTCGACGGCGCCCCGGTCGGGCGCCGCCTGCGCGATCGTGTAGGTCACCGAGAATTCGCGGGCCCGGCCGAGAAGGCCGCGCCACATCCGGCCGATCTCTTCGCCGCGCAGCCGGAACACGGCGTCCTCGAAGCGGGCCTCCGGCGCGTACATCGCGGCCATGGTCTCGGCGTCGCGCCGCACCAGGGCGTCATAGAAGCGAACCAGGGCCGCGCGCGTCTCTTCGGCGGGCATTTCTCGCGATTATGTTCTGATATCGCCGCCGGAGGGGAACCCATGGCCGATCGTTGGTTCTACGCGGTCGGGGAGGAGCGCCGCGGGCCCGTCGAAAAGGACGAGCTTCTGAAGATGATCGCCGATGGGCGGCTGCGGCGCACGACGCTCGTCTGGACGCGCTCGCTGACCGACTGGGCGCCCGCCGGCGAGCTGGCCGAGCTGAAGGATGCCGACTGGCCGGCGCCTCGCGGCGAAGACACCGTGCCGACCGTCCCGAAAAAGAAAAAGGCCGCCGCGGCGCCGTCGCCCTCGCGCCGGCGAGATCCTCCATCGTGTCGGCAAGAAGATCTCGGACTTCGCGGACCTCCCGACGATCTCCCGCATGCCCGTCCGTCAGATCCTCATCGGGGGCCTCTCGCGGGCGACGAACGCCGAGGAGATGGAGGAGACCTTCGCGGTCGGCACTCCGTCGACCACGCCGCCGCTCTCCGCCGTCGAGGACGGCTGGCCCACGCCGCGCGTCTTCTGGCGCGTCCTCTTCGGGGCGATCGGAACCTACGTGCTCCTCAGAATCGGCATCACGGAGTTCAAGAACCCCAACTTCTTCCCGGGCCTCGTGGTGATCGGGTCCTTCGTCGTGCCGCTCGCCGTCGTCATCCTCTTCTTCGAGCTCAACACGCCCAGGAACGTGTCCGTCTATCAGGTCGGCAAGCTCCTGCTCCTGGGCGGCGCGCTCTCGCTGATCCTGACGTCGGTGCTCTTGAAGGTTCTGCCGGGCTCGGGAGCGGGCGGCCTCCTGCCCGCGATGCTGACCGGGGTTCTCGAAGAGACGGGGAAAGCGCTGGCTCTGCTCATCGTCGTCGGCAACATGAGGTACCGCTGGCAGTTGAACGGGCTCCTCTTCGGCGCCGCGGTGGGCGCCGGGTTCGCGGGTTTCGAGTCGGCGGGGTACGCGTTCAACCTGGCCTCGTCGGTCGACGAGGCGTTGAGCATGATCCACCTGCGCGGCGTTCTGGCGCCCGGCGGCCACGTGATCTGGACGGCGATGATCGGCTCCGCCATCTGGAAGGTCAAAGGCGACAAGCCGTTTCAGTTCGGAATGCTCTTCGCGCCGGTGGTCATCCGCCGCTGGGCCATCGCGGTCGTCCTCCACGGCCTGTGGGACACGGCGATCCGGCCGCCCTGGATCAAATGGGTGGTGCTTTCTGTCGCCGGTTGGTACATCGTTCTCGGAATCGTGACGCAGGCGCTCGACGAGGTCGCCGCGGCGAAAAAGAAAGCGGCCGCGGCCTGACGCGGCGAAGGAGTCATCGAAGAATGCGGAGAGTCTGGAAGGTCCTGGGAGGAATCGCGCTCGTCCTGGTCGTCGGTATCGCCGTGCTCATCGGGTGGCTCGCGGCGAAGAAGCCGGCCATGCGGGTTCCGTCCGTCGAAAAGATCGAGGCCACGCCCGAGCGGCTGGCGCGCGGGAAGTACCTCGTCGAGAACGTGACCCACTGCCTCGGCTGCCACTCGGACGCGTTCTTCGACCGCTTCGCGATCCCGACGCGGCCCGGCACGGAGGGACAGGGCGGCTTCGCGTTCGACAAGAAGCTCAGCGTGCCCGGCGTCGTCCAGGCCCAGAACATCACGTCGGATCCGACGAACGGGATCGGCGGCTGGACCGACGGAGAAGTCATGCGCGCGATTCGGGAAGGCGTGAATCGGGACGGCGAAGCGATGTTTCCGATGATGCCGTACCCGAACTATCGCGTCCTCTCCGACGAGGATACGAAGGCGATCGTGGCCTACCTGCGGACGCTCGCGCCGATCGATCACGCGGTCGCGCCGCGCAAGCTCGACTTCCCGGTGAACTTCGTGGTGAAGTTCATTCCGGAGCCCCTCGCCGGGCCGGTGCCCGAGCCCGATCGGAGCAACACGGTCGCCTACGGCAAGTACCTCAGCACCGTGGCGGGCTGCATCTTCTGCCACACGCCGGTGGACGACAAACACCGGGCGATCGTCGGTCAGGAGGGCGCGGGCGGCTGGGTCCTGACGGGGCCATGGGGGCGCGTCGTGTCGGCCAACATCACGCCGGACCCGGACGCGTACATGGGGAAAGCGAGCCGCGAGGAGTTCATCGACCGGTTCAAGTCGCTCGAGCACCTCGACGGCGAGAACGCGCCGATCGCGCCGCCCGGGAAGAACACCGTCATGTCGTGGCCGCGCTTCGGCGGGATGACGCGCGAGGATCTCGGCGCCATCTACGACTACCTGAAGACGCTCAAGCCGATCAAGAAGACCGTCGTCGCCTTCCCCGACGCTCCGGCCGGTAGCGGGTCGTGAAGGCCGTTCGCGTCCACGCGCCCGGGGGGCGACGAGGCGCTGCGCTACGAAGAGATTCCGGACGCCTCGCCCGCGCCGGGCCAGGCTCTCGTCCGCGTCGAGGCCTCGGGGGTCAACTTCATCGACGTCTATCACCGGACAGGCCTCTACAAGGTCCCGATGCCGGTCATCCTGGGCCGCGAGGGGGCGGGCACGGTTCTCGAAGTCGCCGCCGACGTCCGCGATCTCGCGAAGGGCGACCGCGTGGCCTGGGCCGGCGGCCTCGGCAGCTACGCCGAGAAGGCCGTCGTCCCGGCGGACCAGCTCGTGAAGATCCCCGACGGCGTTCGACGGCGAAGCAGGCGCGCCGCGGCGATGCTGCAGGGCATGACGGCGCACTATCTCGCGATCTCGACCTATCCGTTGAAGCCGGGCGACACGTGTCTCGTGCACGCCGGCGCGGGAGGCGTCGGGTCTGCTTCTGACTCAGGTCGCGAAGATGCGCGGCGCGCGCGTTTTCACGACGGTGTCGACGGACGAGAAAGCGAAGCTCTCGCGCGAGGCGGGCGCCGACGTCGTCATCGACTACACGAAGGAAGACTTCGAGGCCGTGGCGAAGCGGGAGACGGGCGGACGCGGCGTCCAGGTCGTGTACGACTCGGTGGGCAAGACGACGTTCGAGAAGGGCCTCGCGGCTCTCGTGCCCCGGGGCATGATGGTGCTCTTCGGCCAGTCGAGCGGGCCGGTCGGGGCGTTCGATGCGCAGATCCTCTCCCAGCGGGGATCGCTCTACCTGACGCGGCCTTCGCTCTTCAACGGGTACATCGCCGACCGCGAGGAGCTCCTCTCCCGCGCCGGCGACGTCCTGGGCTGGGTGCGCGAGGGGAAGCTGAAGGTCCGGATCGGACCACGAGTTCCCGCTCGCCCAGGCGGCGGAAGCGCATCGGGCCCTGGAGGGCCGGCGCACGACGGGGAAGGTGCTCCTTGTGCCATGATCTCCTCGAGCGAAACTGTGATCCTCGTCGTCGGGGCCACGGGGAATGTGGGGCGGGAGGTCGTGCGTCAGCTGGCCGCCGCGGGAGTCCCGCTGCGGGCGCTCGTGCGGAATCCGGCGAAGGCCTCGCACATCCGGCTTCCCGGCGTCGACGTCGTCGTCGGGGATCTCGACGCGGCCTGAGACGCTCGACGCGGCGCTTTCGGGAGTCGACCGCGTCTTTCTCGCCTCGCCGGCGCATCCCGACCAGGTCGAGCTCCAGGGCAACCTCGTCCAGGCCTGCAAGCGAAGCGGCGCCGGACGCATCGTCAAGGTGTCGGTGGCCGGCGGCCCGGACGCGGCCACGCAGATCGGCCGCTGGCACTGGACGACGGAGAAACAGATCGAGGCGAGCGGGCTGGGGTTCACGATGCTCCGCCCGAGCCTGTACATGCAGCAGACCCTCCGCTTCGCTCCGTCGATCGCGGCGAGCGCCAGCTTCGCGCTGCCGTGCGGGTCGGGGGAGGTGCCGCTCGTCGACTGCCGGGACGTCGCGGCCGTCGCGGTCGCCGCCCTCACGCGGCGACGACCACGATCGCCACATCTACGACCTGACGGGCCCGGAGTCTCTGTCGTTCGAGGCCGTCGCCGCCGCCATCGGCCAGGCCGTCGGCCGCAAGATCGACTACGTCCACGTGCCCCCGGATTACGCCCGGAAACAGATGCTCGCCGACGGCGTCCCCGTCTGGCTGGCGGACGACATGCTGCTCCTCTTCGCGTCCATCCGCGAGGGCTACGGCGGCGCCGTGACCGACACCGTGCAGAAGGTGACGGGCGAGCGGCCGCGCAGCTACCTGCAGTTCGCCCGCGACCACGCCGCCGAATTCCGCGAGGGCCGGCCGCTCGTGAACTAGCGCCTCAGGCCGAGGCGTCCGCGGCTTCGCCCAGGATCGCGAGGATCCGGGGCGTCCACTCGCGGTGCTCGGGCTTCATGAGCACCGAGCGCAGGCAGGTCACCGTCTCGCGGTCGCGCGCGATCCCGGCGCCCTCGAGATCGAAGAACTCCGCCGGCAGCTCCGCGAGGGCGAGATGGAGGTTCCGGCGCGCGGCCTCCTCGAAGATCCGGCGGGAGCGGGCCGGACGCCTCCGACGCGCTCTTCGCGCGCGGGATCCAGACGACGATGTCGAGCTCGGGGGGAAACGCCGGAAGGAAACGCGCGTCGTCCGCGAGAGCGCGGCGTGGAAGTCGAGGGCGGCGGCGCGGCAGTCCGTCAGCCCGCCGGCGAATTCGCCGCCCACCTCGAGGGGAAGGAGCCGCTGCGTGGCCCAGAGCGCGACGGCCGCGGCTCCGGGCCGGGAGCACTCGAGGCTGATCTCGCCGAGATGGAGCTCGTCGGAGCTGAAGTACGTGTACGGGGAGTCGTGCTTGTAGAAGCGGCCGACGGCCGGATCGCGGAAGAGGACGCAGCCGCATCCGTACGGCTGCAGGCCGTGCTTGTGCGGATCGATGACGATCGAGTCGACCTCTCCGAGCCGGTCGTAGGCGCGCCGGGCCTCCGGCGGCGAGGTTGTCGGCGAGCCCGAAGTACCCGCCGTAGGCCGCGTCGGCATGAAGCCGGAAGGCGTGGCGCTCGCGAAGCGCCAGGATCTCGGGCAGCGGATCCACCGAGCCGGTGGCCGTCGTGCCGATCGTCGCCACGACGGTGCCGACGCCGCCGCGCTCGAGCCGGCGCTCGAGGGCCCGCGCGTCCATGCGGCCGCGGTCGTCGCAGGCGATCGGCTCGAAGGGAAGTCCGAGCACGGATCCGATCCGTCCGTGCGTGTAATGCGCCTGGGAGGACGCCACCACGGCGGCTCCCGGATGGAGTCGGCCGGCCACCCAGAGGGCCTCGAGGTTCGCCATCGTGCCGCCGCCGCAGAGGTGGCCGAGGAAGGCCGGCGCCTTCCAGCCGAACATCCCGGCGATCTCGGCGACCGCCTCCTTCTCCATGCGCGAGCTCTCGCGGCCTCCGTCGAGCGCGTGGTTGTTGGGGTTCAGCCACATCGCGAGGGCGTAGGCGAGCCGCGCGGCCGGGTGCGGCGGCTTGAGCATCTGGCCGGCGTAGAGCGGGTGGAAGTACGGATAGTTGTTCTGGAGCCGATCGGCGACCTCTTCGAGCAGGCGCGCGATCTCGGCGCCGCCGGGGATCCGGGCTTCCGACGGAGGAAGCTCCTCGAAGCCTTCGGAGAGCCGCGTGACGGCGGCGCGCAGAACGTCGGCGGATTCCGACGCCGTGAAGTCCGCGCGGCCCCTCGTCATGGCGCGGGAGACGCCGTCTCGAAGCGCGCGCCGCACGGACGTGCCGGAGAGCAGAAAGATCGTCGTGCCGAAGAATGCGGCGCCGAGGAGCGTGATGACGGCGGCCGCGCCGATTGCCGCCATCCGGACTTGCTCGGCCGCGATGCCCGCCGCGCTCGCGCTCTCGGATCGTGGAGGTGTAGACGTAGACGCCGAGCGCCGCCATCCCGAGGATGCCCAGCACCGAGGCCGCCACGATCGCCGTTCTCGCCCAGGATTTCAGGCGCAGGAGCTCGAAGGCGGTCCAGGCGATCGCGGCGGCGAGCAGGATCTGCGACGACGAGGCTCGGGACGGCAAGACGGCGAATGGCTTCCATGTCGACGGCTCGCCGGCACGAACGGGATCCCGCGATCCAGCCCGCCGACCTTCCAGACGAAGAGGGCGAGGAGCCCGTCGAGAAACCGCAGCGCGGCCACGACGAGCCAGACCCAGCCGACGATCGTGACGGCCCGCGGGCGCGATGGCGCGACGGCTTCCATGCGTGATGACTCGATCCGGAATCATATGCGCGGCGGCGCCGGGAACCTTTCTCCCCGCGGCGGGTTCCCTATGCGCGAAGGAGATTGCATGAAACGCCTTCGCCTCGCTCACCTTCTCGTCGCCGCGGCGATCGTCACCGCGGCGATCGCGGCCCTCCTCGCCGTGAAGCCCTCCTCCCGCGAAACGGGGATGGCCTCCGCGGCGGCTCAGAGCATGCGTCTGGCGAGCTCGACTCTACTGCAGGACCGGGTTTGCCGGGAAGTGCGGAGGACAACCGCCGAGAGCGCGGTCCTCGCCGAGCGCAAGTTGATCCGAACCGGGACGCTCTCCGTCGAGGTGCGCCGCTACGCCGAAGCCGCGGAGAAGGCCGTCGCGATCGCCGAGGCGCACGGCGGGTACCTCTCCGGCGCGAATGCGGCGCGCGAGGCCGGAGACCGCCAGCGCGGGACGCTCACGCTCTCGGTCGAGGCGCGGTCCTTCGATGCGGTCTTTCGGAAGCTCAAGGAGCTCGGTCACGTCGAGTCCGCGGCCGTCGAGACCCGCGACGCGACCCGGGAGTACGCCGACCTGGAGACGCGCCTCTCCGTGAAGAGGGACGCGCAGGCGCGGTTGCTCGAGATCCTGCGCACGCGGACGGGCAAGCTCTCGGACCTCGTCGAGGCCGAGCGCGAGCTCTCGCGGCTCGTCGAGGAGGCCGAGCGGCTCGAGGGCGAGCGCCGCTACCTCGCGAAGCAGGTCGAGCTCGCGACGATCACCATCGAGATCTTCGAGCCGGCCGCCTTCCTTCGGGACGGCGCGGCGGCGCCTCTGTTCCAGGCGGTCCGGGACGCCCTTCCGCTGCTCTCGCGTTCGCTCGCGATGATGCTCTACGCCATCCGCGGCCGCGTTGCCGTGGGTGATCGTCGCGATCCTCGTCTGGAAGCTGCGGAAGCGCTCGCGCGTGCGGCGCCTGATCCGGATCGCCGGGGAGAGCTAACCGTCGCCTTCGCTTGCGCGGAGACCTGCCCTTCGGGCACCGGGCCGCGGCTCGTCCGGATGCGGACTCGACCGCGGCCCTGGTCTCCGTGCAGCGCTCCGGCTCCCGCGGCGCGAACCTCCTCCCTCCCTCCGGTCGGGAGACTATGACCGCCGTGCTTCGCACGGCGTTCCCTACGGCCGTGGGCTTGCCTTCGGTGGTCGGGTCGCGCCGCGAAACGAGGATGGAACCTACGTCACCTTCGTCTGATCGGTCTCCCGCGTCGCTCGGATGTCGCCGGACAGACTTCTACGACCCGGGCGGCGGCGCAGGCCGCGCGGCCGCGAGCCATTTCCGGAACGCCTCGTCCTGACGGATCGGGTCGAAGTCGGTGTCGGTGTCGATGAGCTCGAAGCGCGTGAACCCTTTTTCGACCGCGTGCTCGAGGTCCTTGATCGCGCGCGCGGCGTCGCCCGAACGGGCCGAGAAGCAGGCGACGTTGTAGTACACGAGCGGGTTGTCCGGGTCGATCTCGGCGCGGACCAGAAGCAGGGCTCGGCCGCGCGCCGTGTCCTTTCGCGCGAGCATGTCCTCGGGAAGGTAGAAGCCGGTCTGGGCGCGGAGGTTCGCGAGGATGCGCTCGGCGGAGAGCCGCTCCTCGGGGGAGCTCGCGGAGGCCGCCTTCTGGCGCAGAGCGGGAATCCCGAGGTCGGCCGCGAGCAGGGCCGGCAGCGGAGGGTCGGGCTGGGAGAGGGCGTTGCGGAGCCGGGTGTTGACCGAGCGCAGCGTCGCCTCGTCACGCGCGTCGCGGCGGCGCGCCTCCTTGAGCGCAGGCCTGGACCTCGGGGAGCTTCCCGAGCGCCTCGGCCTGCCGCTCGTCCTCCTCGACGCTGGAGACGTCGGCGAGACCGCGGAAGTCTTCGGCCGCGTGGGTGTACGCCACGGAAGGCCTCCGTTCGCTTCCCCTCGGCCTCGAGCGCGGCCGCTCGGCTGCGGGCGGCCGAATGCAGCGCCGCGATCGTCTCGGGGTCTTTCGGCCGCACGCCGGACTTCATGGCCTGAAGCTCCATCCACGCGACGCGCTCCGCCCGCGAGCTCGGGCGACATCCACTCGTGTCCGCCCTCGAAATAGACGATCCGATGGGGAGCCCTGGCCTTCTCGAGCTTCTCCTCGAGCTCGCGCATCTCGTAGTAGTTCATGTCCCGATCGCCGACCGTCCCGAAGTAGGCGAACGGGACCTTCTTCACCGGCCGCCTGCGAGTCGGCGAAGCCCGCGCCGGCCCCGATCACGCCCGTGACGCGGCCCGGCAGGGCGTACGCCACGTCCACCGCCGCGCGCGCTCCGCCTGAGAAGCCGGTGACGTAGACGCGGCGGCCGTCGATCGAGAGGCGGGCCACCGCGTCGTTCCACATCGCGGTCATGGCCGCCGAGTTCGGGTCGTCCCTCGTGTCGCTGCGCGAGTTGTAGGAGGACACGAGGATCCAGCCGAACCGTTCCGCCGCCGCTCGGAAGCGCTCGATCGGAACGAGGGCGTTGTTGCGGGCGTCGAGCATGTAGAGCACGGGCCACAGGCGCTCGGGCGTGTACGTCGACGGCAGGTAGAGCGCGTAGCTCTGGCCCGGGGCTTTGGCGGCGGCGACCTTCTCGACGACCTGCCCGCGGGGGAAGTCGGCGGAGGGTCCGGGGCGCCGGCGCGGAGGAGCGCCGCGAGGACGAGCGCCGCCGCGGACAACGCTCAGCTCCCGATGGCCGCGAGGCGTTCCACGAGGTCCACGACGCGGTTGGAGTAGCCCCACTCGTTGTCGTACCAGGCCACGACTTTCAGGTACCCGTCGCCCTCGGCCTGCGTGGAGAGCGCATCGAAGATCGAGGAATGGGGATTGCCGATGATGTCGGAAGACACCAGCGGCACCTCGCTGTACTCGATGATCCGGGCGAGCGGGCCCTCCGCGGCGGCGCGCACGGCCGCGTTGACCTCGGCGGCGGTGGCCGGCCTTCGGAGGCGGCAGCTCAGGTCCACGACCGAGCCGTCGGGCACGGGCACGCGCATCGCCATCCCGTCGATGCGTCCGGCGAGCGCCGGAAGGATCTTGCCGACCGCCTTCGCGGCCCCGGTCGTCGTCGGAATGATGTTCTCCGCCGCCGCCCGGCTGCGACGCAGGTCTTCGTGGGCGACGTCGGCGAGGCGCTGGTCGTTCGTGTAGGCATGGATCGTCGTCATGAAGGCTTCTTCGATGCCGAAGGCCTCGTCGAGGACGCGGGCGAGCGGGCGCGAGGCAGTTGGTCGTGCAGGAAGCGTTGGAGACGAGGCGGTGGCGGGGCAAGAGGTCGGCGTCGTTCGCGCCGAGCACGATCATCGCGTCGATCTCGTCCTTCGCCGGAACGGTCAGGACGACCTTCTTCGCTCCGCGCGGCCAGGTGCTTCTCGAGCTCCGCGCGCCGCGTCAGCTTGCCGGTGGATTCGATGACGACGTCGACGCCGTGGCGCTCCCAGGGAATTCTCGACGGGTCCTTTTCGGCGGTCATGTGGATCCGCCGTCCGCGCACCGTCATGCTGTCCTGGTCGGTCGAGACCTCCCCCTCGAAGACGCCCATGACCGTGTCGTACTGGAAGAGATACGCGAGGTGATCGTTGTCGAAGAGGTCGTTGATGACCGCGACCTCGATGTCCGGGCGATCGGCGAGGATGCGCAGAACGCTCCGGCCGATGCGGCCGAACCCGTTGATCCCGACCCGGACGCTCATGCCGTCTTCTCCGTGGCCGCGCTCAAGCGGCCCTCTCGATCGCCGCGCACCGCTCGACGAGCTCGACGGCGCGGTGGGCGTAGCCGTAGCCCGAGTCGAACCACGAGAGCGTCTTGGACACCCGATCGCCCAGCGTCATCGTCGCGAGACTGTCGAACGTCGCGGAGTAGCTCGAGCGGGCCACGTCCGAGGAGACGATGGGCTCGTCCTCGTAGCGGAGGACGCCGGCCCACCGGGCCGATCCCGCCGCGTCCGGACGACCTCGTTGATCGCGTCGCGGGCCGCGGGCCGCTCGTGCCAGCAGACCAGGTCGACGACCGAGCCGTTGGAGACCGGCACGTTCATCGCGTAGCCCGAGACGCGTCCCGCGAGCTCGGGCAGCAGGCCGGCGAGCATCGCCGTCGAGCGCGACTCCTGCGGGATGATGTTCTCGGCCGCCGCGCGCCCGCGACGCTTGTCCTCGGCCGGAACGTCGGCGAGCCGGTGAGCGCTCGTGTAGGAGTGGACCGTCGTGAAGATCGCGCGCCGGATCCCGAAGGCTTCGTGGAGGAGCTTCGGACGACCGGCGCGAGAGCGTGCACCGTCGACGAGGCGTTCGAGATCATGCGGTGCGCGGGGGAGAGCGCGGCGTCGTTGACGCCGCGGACGATCGTCACGTCCGGCGGCTCGAGCGGAGGCGCGAGCAGGATCACGCGGCGCGCGCCGGCGGCGAGGTGCGCCTCCACCTCCGACCGCGTCCGGCCGCGCGAGGTGGCCTCGAGGACGGTGTCGACGCCGAGCTCGCCCCAGTTCGGGACGGGCGGCTGTTTCTTTCCGGAGAGCAGCGGGATGCGGCGGCCGGCGACGTAGAGGAAGCCGTCCTTCGCCGAGACCTCGTCGGGGAAGCGGCCGAGCAGCGTGTCGAACCGCAGCAGGTATTCCACGCCGGCGGGCTCGGCGAGATCGGCGACCGCTCCGATCCGGATGTCCTCCCGGCCGTACAGGAGCCGGAAGAGGTTCCGTCCGATGCGCCCGAACCCGAAGATGCCCGACGGCCGTCACAGGGCAAGCATATCCACAGGCGGTTCATCGATGCTTGGGCGCAAGCCTGGCGTTCTGTATCCTTCCGTCGCGGACTCCAGTGACGCTTACTCATCGCCATCCTGCTCGCCGCGCTTGCCGGCGGCAAAGCCCCGGGCGCGCGATCTCGGCGTGCCGTTCGACGGCACGCCGGGGCCGCTGAACGCGATCACCGACGTCAAGGGCGTCACCGTCGGCCACAGCACGATCATCCGCGGCGAGGGCGACCTCCACGTCGGCCAGGGCCCGGTGCGCACGGGCGTCACCGCCGTCCTGCCGCGCGGCCGCGCGACGCTGAACGAGTCGGCGTTCGCGGGCTGGTACGCGCTGAACGGGGCCGGGGAGATGACGGGCACGACGTGGGTCGAGGAGTCGGGCCTGCTCGAGGGCCCGGTGATGCTCACGAACACGCACTCGGTCGGCGCGGTCCACCAGGGCACGATCGCGTGGCGGATCCGGCAGGGCGGCCCGGACGCCACCGGTTACTTCTGGTCGACGCCGGTCGTGGCCGAGACCTGGGACGGCGAGCTCAACGACATCAACGGCTTCCACGTCACCGAGGGCAACGTCTCCGAGGCGCTCTCGAGCGCGCGCGCCGGACGGGTCATCGAGGGCAACGTCGGCGGCGGCACGGGAATGATCTGCAACGGCTTCAAGGGAGGCATCGGGACGGCCTCGCGCATCCTTCCGGACTCCGCCGGCGGGTACACGGTCGGCGCCCTCGTCCAGTGCAACTACGGGCGCAAGTCGGACCTGCGGATCGCGGGCGTGCCGGTCGGGCGCGAGATCGCCGGCAGCCGGGGCGCGGGACGAGGACAACGGGTCCATCATCGTCGTCCTCGCGACCGACGCGCCGCTCCTGCCGCACCAGCTGAAGCGCATGGCGCGCCGCGTGCCGCTCGGCCTGGCGCGCGACGGCGCCATCGCCTCCAACGGCTCCGGCGACATCTTCATCGCCTTCTCGACCGCGAATCCGAACGCCGGCCGCACGGAGGGGACCGTCGCGCTCACGATGCTCCCCAACGACCGGCATCGACCCGCTCTTCGCGGCCGCGGTCCAGTGCGTCGAGGAGGCCGTCGTCAACGCGATGATCGCGGCCGAGACGATGACCGGCGCGAACGGCCGCACGGTGCGCGCCCTGCCGCACGCCGAGCTCCAGCGGATCCTTCGGAAGTACGGGCGGCTGACTCGGATCCGCCGCGCCACGGGCCGCTGACGCGGCTCAGGGCAGCGAGGCCAGAAAGCCGCCGACCGCCTGCCAGTAAGGCTCGCCTCCGACGACGTACGTGTCGTTGTGATGCGCGCCCGGGATGACGTAGAGCGTCTTGGGCGGCGGCGCGAGCTCGAAGAGGCGGAGGCCCTGTTCGGGCGGAACGATCTCGTCGTTTTCGGCGACGAGGAAGAGCTTGGGGGCGGCGACCGCCGCGATGCGCGCGCCGTTGTCGAAACGCGTGCGGATGAGGAATCCCGGAACGAACGGATAGTGGCGGCGGGCCATGGCGCGGATCGACAGAAACGGCGTCTCGAGCACGACGCCGCCGCAGGGGCGCTCGGCCGCGAGGCCGACGGCCACGGCCGAGCCGAGCGACTCTCCGAAGATCACGAGCCGCTCCGGCGGGAAAGCCGCGCGCCCGCGCGGCGTCGTAGATCGCGCGCGCGTCGCGCGCGAGCCCCGCCTCGGAGGGCGAGCCCGCGGAGCGTCCGTAGCCGCGATAGTCGACGAGAAAGACGTCGAGGCCGAACCGGTCGTGCAGGATCTTCGCGCGCTCCAGCCGATCGGCGGCGTTGCCGGCGTTGCCGTGGAAGAAGAGGACGGCGCGGCGGCCTTCGCCGCGGATCCACCAGCCGAAGAGCGTGACTCCGTCCTCGGTTTTCGGCGCGAGGTCCTCGGCTTCGAGGCCGTAGTCCTTCGGCGACGCCGCGAGCGTCGCGCGTCGGAAAGTAGAGAAGCGATTCTTCGAAGTGCATGCCGATCGCGAGGAGCGCCGCCGCGGCGACGGCCAGAAACGCCGCGCGCCGCCAGCGATGCGCTCCCGCTGCCATATACTGCCGCCTCTTCGAGGAGGTTAGGAGATCGTCATGCGAAAGTCACTCTTGCCCGTCGCCTCGGTCCTGCTCGGATCCTCTCTCGCCTTCGCCCAGGCGCCGACCACCACCAGCACGCAGATCTCGACCCGCCCCGCCGCCGCACCCGCCGCCCCCGCTTCGGGCTTCCGGGCCGACTTCCTCGTGCAGTTCGACACGGTCGGCAAGCAGATCGTGGACCTCGCCGAAGCCGTGCCCGCCGACAAGTACGGCTGGCGTCCCGCGCCGGGAGTGCGCTCGATCAGCGAGGTCTACATGCACATCGTCGGCGGCAACTCGTACATCCCGTCGTTCATCGGCGTGAAGCCCATGGAGGGCATCGAGCGGGGGATGGAGAAGTCCGTGACGGAGAAGGCCCGCGTCGTGGAGCTGCTCAAGAAGTCCATGGCCCACGCGCGGTGCCGCGGTCCTCGCGACTCCGGACGCCGATCTCGACAAGAAGGTCAAGATCTTCGGCGGCGAAGAGGCGAGCGAGCGCGGCCGTGATCATGATCATCGGCAACCACCTCCACGAGCACCTCGGCCAGTCGATCGCGTACGCGCGCGCGAACGGAATCGCGCCGCCCTGGTCCAAGGGCGACTAGCGCGATAGTCTCGCGCGGCGTGGCCAGGCGGACGGCGGTCCTCTCGACGGCGCTCCTCGCCGTGCACACGGCCGCGCTTCTGGCCGCGCTCTCGCTCTGGATTCCGATGTACCGGCGTCTCGTGGCCGGGCCGGGCGGCGACCATCCCGGTGCAGGGCGTCGTCGGGAAGCTCCTCGTCGCCGTGATCGTCATGCAGGCCTGCTACTGGGGACGACGCCGCCTGCCGGCTGCCGCGGCGCCGCCGCGCCACCGCGATGTCGTACGGGCACGTGCTGCTCTTCATCAGCCGCCTCGCGTTCGTCTTCGTGGGCAGCTCGTTCTCGCTCTTCATCGTGCGCGCCGGCGACACGCGTGCCGACGCCCGGCGGGCCTCGCGATCTCGATCTGGGCCCTCTTCGCGATCTTCTGCTACGTCCTCGAGCTCGAGGACCTGGCGCGTCCCCGCCTGGACCGGACGGGCCATGCGTAGCCCGACTTCGCGTTCCGCCGTTTTCGCGGCGGTGATCCTTGGCGTCGCCGGTCTCGCCGGCTTCGCCGCGGCTCCGGAGACCACCATGCCGCCCGTCTATCTGAACCACGTCTATCGCGTCCTGGACACGGAGACCTTCCGCGCCGCGGACGCCTCGGAGTATCTGCGGACGCGAGTTCGCGCCCGTTCGAGCGGCGAACGACGAAGTCCGGCGACGACAGCTGGACGGGTCTCTACTTCTACGGCGAGAGCACGTACTTCGAGTTCCTCGCGGCCGATCCGAAGCGCGACCGCCCGGTGGGCCAGAGCGGCGTGGCCTTCGGCATCGAGGAGGCGGGGGGCAGCGCCGCCGTCCGGAAGGCGCTCGATGGACTCGGCCTCGGCCTCGGTCCGGCGAAGACGATCGACCGCACGCGCGAGACCGCCGGAAAGATGGTCCCCTGGTTCAAGATGACGGGCTTCGAGCCGAAGGATCCCGATCCTCGTGTCCTGGGTCATGGAGTACTCGCCGATCTTCCTGAAGGAGTGGCATCCGGAGCTGCGTCCCGGGCCTGTCCGGCATCTCGCGCAAGGCCGTGCTCGAGCGCTACCAGGCGAAGGCGGCGCTGACCGTGCCGCCGAAGGATCCTCTGCTGAAGAACGTCACGGGGTTCCGGATCGCGCTCGACCCGAAGCGCGCCGAGTCCTTCGGAAGGGAGCTCGCCGCTCTCGGCTGGCGGCGGGAGGCGAAGGGCGCCGGCGTCTCCTGGCTCGGACCCGACGTGCGCATCGAGATCGTCGACGCGGCGGGCGACGCGCGGGGGATCGTCGCGATCGAGATGTCGTTGACGCGCAAGCCCGAGGAGAGCAAGGTGCTCGCCCTCTCCGACCGGGCTCGCCTGGAGATCCGGACGGACGGCACGGCGGCCTTCCTCTTCTAGAGTCGCAGAGCCGAACTTTTCGGCCCCCGTTTTCGTTAACTTCCTCGATGGCAACACCCATCGAGGCCGTCGGCCTGTCGAAGGTCTATCTCTCGCGCTTCGGCACGCGCCGGATCACCGCCCTGGGGGGCATCGATCTGCGGGTCGAGCAGGGCCAAGTCTTTGGTCTGCTTGGGCCAAACGGCGCCGGCAAGACGACGACCGTGAAGATCCTGCTGGGCCTGACGCGCCCCACTTCGGGCTCGGCGAGCCTGCTGGGGCTTCCGGCCTCGAACCCGGAGAGCCGCCGGCGCGTCGGCTACCTGCCGGAGGGGCATCGATTTCCGGGCTACCTGACCGCCCGCCAGACGCTCACGATTTTCGGGCGCATGTCGGGCATGGACTCGGCCCTGGTGCGCAAGCGCGCCCCGGAGCTCCTCGAGCGCGTGCGGCTGTCGGAATGGGCCGACGTCCGCGTGAAGAAGTTCTCGAAGGGCATGACGCAGCGGCTGGGACTGGCGGCGGCCATGATCCACGACCCGGAAGTCCTTCTGCTCGACGAGCCGACGGACGGCGTGGATCCCGTGGGCCGGCGGGAGATCCGCGATCTCCTTCAGGAGGAGGCGAAGCGGGGAAAGACCGTGCTGCTCAACTCGCACCTGCTCTCGGAGATCGAGCGCACGTGCGACCGGGTCGCCGTGCTGCGCGGCGGGCGCGTCGCCGCGGCCGGCCGCATCGAGGACCTGACCGCTTCGGGCTCGCGCTACAAGCTCGTGGCCACCGGCGTCGACGACGCCCTCCTCGCCGCCTTTCGCGAGACGGGCGCGTCGGTCGAGCGCGTCAACGGCCACTTCGATCTCTCGGCGAAGGATCTCGACCACGTCAACGCGCTCGTCGACCGCCTGCGCGCGGCGGGAGGAAAGCTCCAGGAGCTGACGCCCGTGCGCTCGAGCCTCGAGGACGTCTTCGTGGATCTCGTGCGCGAAGGCGAGGCGAGCGCCGGCCGCCCGAAACCGGAGAGACCGTCATGAGAGCCTTCGTCGCGAGCGTGCAGGAAGTCTTCCGGGAGGCGGCGGCGCGCTGGACGCTCATCGCCTACTTCGCGCTCTCGACGCTCTTCATCCTGATGTTCGCGGCGGCGGTGAACCTCGACATCGTGGACGGCGCGCTCGCGGGCATGAAGCTCTTCGGCCAGACCGTCGATCTCCCGGACCGCCAGATCCGGATCGACGAGCTCGTCCTCGGGTTCGAGTCCACCTTCTCGGGCGTCCTGTACTTCGTGGGCCTCTTCCTGGCGCTCTTCGCGACGGCGCACCTCGTGCCGCGGCTGCAGGAGAAGGGCACGATCGACCTGTACCTCTCGCGGCCGATCGGCCGCGTGACGCTGCTGCTGTCGCGGTACACGGGCGGCCTGCTGCTCGCGGCGGCGAACGTGGCCTACATGATCGGCGCGATCTGGCTGATCGTGGCGTGGAAGACGCACGTGTTCCACCCGCGGTTCCTGCTGTCGGGCATCGTGATCCTGTTCACGATCGCCACCCTGATGGCGTTCGCGTTCCTGGTCGGCGTGATCACCTCCTCGACGGCGGTGTCCCTGATGGGGACCTACGCCGTGTTCTTCCTCGCGGCGATCCTGGCCCTGCACACGCAGATCTCGGCGGCCGTTTCGACCGAGCTCGCCGCGCGCCTGGTCGAGGGCTTCTACTGGGTCCTGCCCAAGACCGCCGAGCTCGGCAAGGCCACGGTGGCTCTGGTCGCGGGCGACGAGGCTCCGGCGCAGCTCGCCATCGTCAACCCTCTCGCCATCTACGGCTCGACGGCGCTCTTCGGCGTCGCCTCCCTGGGTCTCGCGTCGTGGCTCTTTTCCAGAAAGGACTTCTGACCATGAACCGCTCCGGATCCGGGTTCCGCTTCGGATCGTCCCTGCGCCTGCTCTTCGCGGCGGGCCTCGTCCTGCTCGCCGCGGCCGACGCCCGCGCCGTCCGCCGCACCGAGGATCCGCTCGCCCTCGTGCCCGCCGACGCCGCGACCGTGGCGGTCATGAAGTGGAGCGAGCTTCGCCAGACGCCTCTCGGCGCCCGGGTCTTCCGCGACCTCGACCACATCTCGGGCGACGACGACGCCGCGCGGTTCCTGCAGGAGACGGGCCTCACGCCGCGCGAGGACATCGACACCGTGATCGTCGCGATGACTCCGGGCGCGAAAGGCTCCCAGGACTCGGGCATCGTGATGTTCGAGGGCCGCTTCGATCCGGCGCGGATCGCGAAGGCGCTGGATTCGCGCAAGGCGACCCTCCGGAGTTCGCCCGCCGGGGAGTACTGGGTCCTGAAGGAGAGCGGAGACGAGCCCGGCGCCGTCGCGATCGTCAACCGCGGTCTCATCGTCTGCGGCAACGAGGCCACCGTGGTCGCGACGCTCGCGCGGAGGGAATCCGGCGGCGACGGCGGCCTGACGTCGGGTCAGGGGATCGGCAAGCACCTCTCGCGGATCGACCGCGACGCCTCGGCCTGGGCCCTCGTCGACATCGCGCGATTCCCGGGCGCCCGCCGCGAGGATTCGGGCGAAGGGGAGCCGTCCCGCGCCCTGTTCTCCGCGATGAAGTCGGTCTCGATCGTGGCGCTGGAAGCGACCGTGAAGAGCGACGGCGTCGCGTTCGCGGCGACGGGTCTCACTTCGGATGCCGAGAGCCGCGACCTGCTCGAAGACGCCCTCCGCGGCGTGCTCGCCATGTGGCGCCTCGCCATGCAGGAGAAGTCCCCCGAGCTCGTGTCGGTCATCCGCCGCTTCCAGATCGACAACGACTCGGACGGCGTCTCCATCCGCGGCACGCTCCCGTCCGGATTCCTGGAGTCCCTGGCCGCGAAACGCCAGGCCGCCCGCTAGCACCGAAGCCCCGAAACCCCGGAACCTCCCGTCCGTATCCACGTTCGACCCGCGAGGGTCGAACTGCGTCTCCGAGGGGACGACGAGGAGAAACGTGAAATTGCGCAAGTCTGCGGCTCTCTGGCTTTCGGCCCTGTTCGTCCTGTCCGCCACAGCCTCCGGCCAGGCCCCCGCTCCGGCCGCTTCCGCGTCGCCTTCGTCGGTCCCCAAGATCGAGTTCGAGAAGTACACGCTGCCGAACGGGCTCCAGGTCATCCTGCACGTCGATCGCAAGCTGCCGATCGTGCACGTGAACCAGTGGTACCACGTGGGATCCAAGAACGAGAAGCCGGGCCGGACGGGCTTCGCCCACCTCTTCGAGCACATGATGTTCCAGGGCTCGGGCAACGCGAAGAACGACTATTTCACCTACGTCGAGACGCTCGGCGCCAACCTCCAGGAGGGCGGCGTCAACGGCACGACGAACCAGGACCGCACGAACTACTTCGCGACCGTGCCCTCCTCCAATCTCGAGACGCTCCTCTGGCTCGAATCGGACCGTCTCGCCACGCTGCCCGAGGCGATGACGAAGGAGAAGCTCGACAACCAGAGGGACGTCGTCAAGAACGAGCGGCGACAGGGTCTCGAGAACACTCCCTACGGCCGCTGGTACAAGCTCGCGCTGGAGAACCTCTATCCGGCCGGCCATCCCTACTCGTGGGCCACGATCGGCAGCCACGAGGACCTCACGGCCGCGTCGCTCGAGGACGTCACCGACTTCTTCAAGACGTACTACACCCCGAACAACCTGTCGCTCGTGATCGCCGGCGACTTCGACCCGGCGGAGGCGAAGCGGCTCGTCGAGAAGTACTTCGGATCCATCCCGGCCGGGCCGCCCCTCGACCGCCCGACGCTCTACGAGCCCACGCTCATGGGCGAGAAGATCATCGAAGCCTCGGACCGGGTTCCGCAGGACCGCGTTTACATGATCTGGCCGACGATGCCGGGGTTCACGCCCGGCGACGCGGATCTCGACCTCGCCTCGCTCATCCTCGCCGACGGACTCTCCTCGCGGCTCAACAAGGCGCTCGTCTACGACCGCCAGCTCTGCACGGCCGTGCAGGCGTTCCAGAACTCCTCCGAGATCGCCGGCTGGTTCGGGGTCATCGCGACGGCGCGCCCGGGTGCCTCGTTGGAGGAGATCGAGAAAGTCGTCGGCGAGGAGATCGCCCGGCTCGGAAAGACCGGCCCGACGGCGGCCGAGCTCGCCCGCGCGAAGACGAAGCAGGAGTTCCAGTTCGTCACGGCGCTCGAGGGGATCGGCGGCTTCGGCGGCAAGTCCGACCGGCTCAACCAGTACAACACCTACCTCGGCGATCCCGGAAAGCTCGAGTGGGACATGGCGCGCTACCGGGCCGCGACGCCGGAGTCCGTGCGCCAGGTCGTCGCGAAGTTCCTCGACACGAAGAACCGGCTGCTCGTGCGCTTCCGCGTCGAGGAGTCGGGGCGCCCCTCTGCGGTCGCCGTGGACCGCTCGAAGGAGCCCCCGACCGGCGTGGACCGTCCGTTCGTCGCGCCCACGGTCCAGACGTCGAAGCTGCCCAACGGGATGGACCTCTTCGTCGTCGAGCGGAAGGAGCTGCCCAAGGTCGATGTCACGTTCGTCACGCGCGCCGGCTCCGAGGCGGATCCGGCCGGCAAGGCGGGTCTCGCCCACATGACCGCGACGCAGATCGACATGGGCACGGCCACGCGCAAGGCTCTCGAGATCGAGGACGCGCTCGGCGACCTCGGCGTGGCGCTCACGGCGGCCGCGGGACGCGAAAGCGCGCGCGTCTCCTTCGAGACGCTCAAGCGCAACCTCGATCCGGCGATGGCGATCGTCTCGGACGTCGTCCGGAACTCCTCTTACCCGGCCTCCGAGTTCGATCGCGAGAAGAAGCGCCACCTCGACACGCTCGCCCAGCAGGAGAAGAACGCCAACGCGGTGGGAGCGCGCGTGCGCTCGATGCTCGCGTTCGGGCCCGACCATCCGTACGGCCACCCGGCCCAGGGCCTGCCTTCGACGATTACGGCCATCACGCGCGACGACCTGGCGCGATTCCACGATACGTACTGGAGGCCGGGCTCCTCCGCTCTCGTCGTCTCCGGCGACGTGACGCTCGCGGAAGCGACGGCGCTCGCCACGAAGTACTTCGGTTCCTGGACGGGGGGATCCGCTCCGGCGGTCACGATCCCGGCGCCGTCCCCGGCAGCCGCCGGGAAGCTCTACGTCGTGGACCGCCAGGATGCGGCGCAAACCTACGTGACGCAGTTCCTGCCCGCGCCGAAGCGGCAGACTCCGGACTACTACACGCTCTCTCTCGCCGACACGGTCTTCGGCGGAGGCGGGTTCGGGACACGCCTGAACCTGAATCTCCGGGAAGAGAAGGGCTACTCCTACGGCGTGTTCTCGGCGCTGGCGCTCTACGACGACGCGGGCGTCTGGTACTCCGCCGGAGGCGTGCAGACGGCCAAGACCAAGGAGTCGGTCGTCGAGTTCGACAAGGAGCTGAAGGGGATGACCGCGAAGCCGCTGACCGAGGCCGAGTTCGCGGACACCAAGGCTCGAAAGACGCGCGGGTACGCCCAGCAGTTCGAGACGATTGGCCGGATCAACGACCAGATCGCGGACCTCTGGGCGAGCGCGCTGCCGATGGCAGAGCTCCAGCGCGAGTACGACGACACAGTCAAGGCCACGCTGTCCGAGACGAACGCCGCCGCCCAGAAGTGGGCGCGGCCCGAGAAGGCGTCCTTCGTCCTGGTCGGCGACTACTCGAAGATCGGGCCGGGGCTCGGCGAGCTCAAGCTCGGCGAGGTCGTGCTGCTCGACACGGAAGGGAAGCCGGTCACTCGCCCACCAGCGGCGAGCCAGCCAACGCAGTCGAGCCCCCGGCAGTAGGAACCCGGCGGCTCAGACAGGCATCGCGAGCTGGACGAGCCGCGTCTCATTGGATCGGTTGGGTCGCCGCCGCCGGCACGGCGTCGAAGCTCCCACCCAGGGCCAGGAGCAGCCGGACGCGGTTGACGCGCTGCAGTCCGCGCAATCGGATCAGCGCGGCCTCCGTCGCAATCTGAGTGGTCTGCAGGTTCGAAACCCAGAGCAGGTCTCTCCGGCCCGCCAGGTACTGCACGGTGGCGATGCGCACCGCCTCGGTGCGGTCGCCGAGCGCGCTCTCGTCGAACGGCAGGCTCTCCGCCAGGAGCTGGGCAATCTCCGCGTCGGTGGCCTTCGCTTCCTCCGCGGGGAAGCGCCGGATATCGATGACGTTGGTCGGCTTGAACGCCCAGATGAAGGCCTGCATCCACGGATAAACCGTCGGCAGGAGGCCAGCGTAGCCCAGGAGCCTGACCGCCTCGGCCTCGGGATGATTGCGGGCGATGGCGATCATCCTCGCCGTCGTCTGGCTGTTGACCGACTACCGCGGGGGAGAAGCCGAGACGGCCTGATCATCGGCTGGTCCGGACCGAAGCGGAGCCTCGACCAGCCGCATTTCGATGTTGACCGTACGGAGGTCCTCGCGCACGTCCGGCCCGTACCCCTCGTACTGATACGGCAGAAACTGCAGAGGATGCCGGCGTGCCAGCAGTACCGCGCCTTCGGCGGGAGGGAGCACAGGCTTGGGATAGATGAAGTCCGCGTACAGCAGCATGCGCGGTCGTCTTCCCGGGTTCGGAATTTCCGCCGCCATGCGGCGGAAGTCGGCGGGGAAAACCTGGACGAGGGGGGGATGAAAGTTCCACGCCGCCTGGCAGATGGCGCCGACGACCGCGGCTCGGCCGACAATTCGCCCTCGGGAGCCGGACGCCGCGATCCGCTGGATTGCCACGGCGGAGAGCACGCAAGCGAAGGGGACGAGCTGGCGGACCAGGCGGCCGTAGACAACGAACTTGCGCAGCGAGACGGATCCGACGACGAGTCCGGCGTAGATCAGGAGAATGCCGGCGACTCCGAAGAGGAAGGCCCTGGATCGGTCCCCTCGCACGAGCCGCACGGCGGCGAACAGGAAGGCCGCCGCCCAGAGGGCAGTCAGCAGGTGCTCGGCGTGCCAGAGATAGGAGAAGGGGAGCCGCCATCCCTCGGCGAACTTGCCCTGTGTCACGCCGGTTATGAAGTCACCCCACCCCCGCAGGAAGTCGCCGTTCTGCAGGGTTCCGACGACGGTCGTCGCGGCGAGAGGCAAGGCGCATGCGGCCGCTCCGACTCCGAGCCGTCGGGCCGCGTCCCGCCGCGAAGATGCCCAGAGGACATTCATGACGAGCGCCGAACCAGCCAACAGGAAGTACCCGTTGTAGGTCAGAAGCGTCGCCGCGGAGAGGACGCCGCAGAGCACGGTTCCCTTGAGGTTCGAAGTCGGACGCACCGCCGCGGTGAGCGCGCCGAGTCCGAACGCCATCGCGGCGTCGTAGGGCAGCAGGTGTCGGGCGTAGTACAGGTGCGTGGTGGACAATCCCAGAAGGAGCGCGGCGAGACACGCGGCCGGCTCGCTCTCGCCGAGTTGGCGCACGAGGCCGTACAGAAGCGCGATGCTCATGACGGAAAAGAGCGAGAAGAAGAGCGCGGGGATCCGATCGTCCCGCCCCGCGACCTGCTCGATCGCCGCGGGGAGCAGCCCAATGATGCTGAAGAGAGAGTGTTCGGGGTGGGCGACGGCTCGTCGGGCCGCGGCTAAGTCTCCCTGCCACAACGCTTCGGTCGCCGCCCGAGCTCGGTCATAACGGATCTCGTCCGGCCAGAACTTCTGCCCGCCGGAGAGGACGAGCGCGACGCGGAGAACGACGGCGGCCCCGAGGAGCCCGAACAGGAGGCGGCGGTACGGCCTCTCGCGGTCCCAGTCGGTAGGACTTTCGGCGGGTGAGCCGGGTCGGGTCATGACGTTAGCTTAGACCGCTCGAGCGCTTCCGGTCTCGGGTTAAGCACGGAGATGCGACTCGTCGCAGACACGATGCCGGATGGATGCCGCTGGCCGGGTCTGCGCAGACGCGTCGAGACCGCAGCGAGTACGCGCAGTCTGTGGGCGCTCGCGATTTCGGACAAGTCGAACCTCCGAGCGGAGACTGCTCTATGTCAGGGCCTCGCGTCGCTCCCGCAACCAAAAACCGAGGGGGGCTCGCGTCGTCGCACTTGCGTCGTCAAGGAAGCGTCGCTCGGGCAGCCCCCGACCCTGACGCAGAATCGATGGAGAAGGCTCTCGACAATCTCGAAGTAGTATGCCCGAGGGCACGTGGCCCTCACGGTCCATTCGCTTCATCACTCGTCTCCTTGATTTACCCGCCGCGGGCGATTTCACCGAGTGCGCCATCGACATTGCTGGCGAGAGAGAGCAGGATTCCGCCTCACGGCGCTACGGCGTCGCGGCGGGGGCGGCCCCGGTTCTCGCCCGGGCCGCCGCGTCGGACCGCGCCGAGCGCAGCATCGCGACCGCCGCGTAGACGACGACGGCGACGACGAGCCAGCGCAGGAGCACGAGCGGCAGCGACTTGACGATGAAGGCCGCGACGAACACGGCCGGGATCCCGCCGATCGCGAGGCCGAGCGCGGCCTTCAGGTCGTAGCTTCCCTTGGCGATGAAGCGCAGGCTGCCGATCGGCATGAGGAACGCGCAGGAGCCCATCATGATCGGGAAGGCCGACCCGCGGGTTCATGCCGAGCACGGCGACGAGGATCATGCACGGCGCGTAGAGCCCGATCCCGAGCGTCATCAGCGCGCCCAGGACGAAGTTGCCGACGATGCCGACCCAGAGCAGAGGCGACGTCAGGCCCGAGCGTGTCGCCGCCCGACGGGAAACAGCCCGAGGTTGGTCATGGCGAAGAAGGTCGCGGCGGCGAGCAGCGCCAGGCCCATCCCGACCTGGACGCGGCGCCGCGGCCAGGCGGCGACGACGCCGGCGCCCAGCCAGGCGCCCGCGACCGAGGCCGCGATCATGCCGATGAGCGTCGTCATGTCGACCTCGACGATCGCGATGAAGATGAAGGCCTGGGCGATCGTCGGCAGGGCGTGGCCGACGTTGAGCGTGCCCGGGATCTTCTCGTCGGGCACGAGGCGCTTGAGCTTGAACATCGACGTCGTCGGCGCGAACGAGCCGATGCCGAGCGTGTCGAAGAAGTTGGTCAGGAAGCCGATCGCGAGCCGGATCGACATCCGGCTGGGCTTCGCGGGCCCGGCCGCGGGCCGAGCGGATCCAGGCGACGAGGTAGACCAGGGTCACGACGCCCAGCGCCGCGAAGAGCGCCCGTTTCGCGTTCATGGTGGCGCCCATCCTAACCTTCGGCCTAGAGTTCCGCTCCATGAAAATCCGCCGCATCGCGGCCTACCGGGTCGAGCTGCCGCTCCACGAGGGCAGCTACAAGTGGTCCGGCGGCAAGTCGGTCGCCGTCTTCGACAGCACGATCGTGCGGGTCGAGACCGACGCGCGGCCTCGTCGGCTACGGCGAGGTCTGTCCGCTCGGGCCCGTTCTATCTGCCGGCGTACGCCGAGGGCGTGCGCGCCGGGCTCGCGCGAGCTCGCGCCGCACCTGATCGGCGAAGATCCCCGGGAGCTCGAGAAGCTCAATCGCCGCATGGACGCCGCGCTCAAGGGCCATCCCTACGTCAAGTCGGGCATCGACATCGCCTGCTGGGACATCCTCGGGCAGGCGGCGGGCCTGCCGGTCGCGACGCTGCTCGGCGGCCGCTACGGCGAGGACTTCGTCCTCTACCGCGCGATCTCGCAGGAGTCGCCGGAGGAGATGGCGCGGCAGCGTCGCCGGCTATCGCGCCGAGGGCTACCGGCGCTTCCAGCTCAAGGTCGGCGGCGATCCGGACGTGGACATCGAGCGCATCCGCGCCGTGCGCGCGGTGCTCGCGCCCGGCGACGGCCTCGTCGCCGACGCCAACACCGGCTGGCTGCCGCACGAGGCCGTGCGCGTCGTGCGCGCCGTGCGCGACGTCGACGTCTACATCGAGCAGCCGTGCCTGACCTACGAGGAGTGCCTCGCGGTCCGCCGGCGGACGGACCATCCCGTTCGTGCTCGACGAGATGATCGACGGCCTCGACGTGCTGCTGCGCGCCGCGGCCGACCGGGCGATGGACGTGGTGAACCTGAAGATCAGCAAGCTCGGCGGCCTGACGAGGACGCGGCAGGCCCGCGACCTGTGCGTCGTCGCTGGGCATCGCGATGACGATCGAGGACAGCTGGGGCGGCGACATCGACCACGGCGGCGATCGCGCACCTCGCGCACAGCACGCCGACCGAGTTGCTCTTCACGTCGACCGACTTCAACAGCTACGTCACGGTCTCGACCGCGGAGGGCGCGCCGCAGCGGAAGAACGGCCGCATGGCCGCCTCGACGCGCGCCCGGCCTCGGCGTGACGCCGCGGCCGGAGTTTCTCGAAGAAGCCCGCCGTCGACGTGTCTTAGTTCAGGAGGCAGGAGGCAGGAGGCAGGAGCTCGTCTACCAGGGAATTTCGCGGCCGCGCTCGTTGAAGAAGCGGCCGGAGTCTTTCGGCGTCAGCCGATCCACGACCTTGAGCACGGCGCGCACGCTTTCCTCGGGCGAGAGCGGTGCGGACTGTCCGCCCATGCGGGTGCGGACCCAGCCCGGTGAGATGAGGGCGAAGGTCATCTTCTCCTTCCCGAGCTCGGCCGCGAGCGTCCGTAAGAGCTGGTGGAGGGCCGCCTTGGAGACGCGGTAGGCGACCCAGCCGCCGCTCGAGTTCTCGGAGATCGAGCCGAGGCCGCTCGAGACGCGACGATCCGAGGGTGCTCGCTGGCGCGCAGGTTCGGCAGGAGCGCCTGGGTCAGCAGGAGAGGCCCGATCGCGTTG
This sequence comes from uncultured Acidobacteriota bacterium, assembly GCA_963749265.1. GTDB lineage: Bacteria > Acidobacteriota > Thermoanaerobaculia > UBA5066 > Gp7-AA6 > DAHUXD01. The sequence goes on from CAVVML010000015.1 coordinate 150,333, forward strand.
ACGCGAAAGTGGCTCTCGAGATCCTCCGCGGTGACCTCTTCGACGGCCGGCCCGGCGACGCCGACGGCGGCGTTGTGGACGAGCAGATCGACCGGCGCGCCCTTGAGCCTGCGGGCGAGGGCGGAGATGCTCTTCGGGCTCTCGACGTCCAGCGCTTCGACCCGGACACCCAGGCCGTTCAGCTCGCTGGCCGACTCGGGGGCGCGCGCGGTCGCGATCACGTCGTCCCCGCGCTCGGCGAGCTGGCGCGCGAGCTCGAGGCCGATGCCCCGATTGGCGCCCGTGACGAGGCTGGTCTGCGCCATCCTGCCGCGTAGGCTACTATCAACGGCTCATGTCCGGGGCACCGACACCGATTCCGCCGGAGTTCATCGATCTCGTCGAGACCAAGAAGTTCGACGCGCTCGAGTCTCTCTGGACGAAGCAAATGGAGGAGGACGCGGATGCGCTTCCGCTCTTCTTCGGCGTCGCCGCCGCGGTCAAGAAGAAGGGCAGCGGCGCGGTCGCCCTCAAGCTCCTCCGATTCCTGGCCGAGTACCACGCCGGAGGGCAGCGAGGGGCGGATCCAGACGCTGCTCGAGGTCGCGCGGATGTCGCCCAAGGATCCCGAGGTCCGCAAGGAGCTCGCGGCGTCGCTCAAGGCGCGCTTCGGCGCCCACCCGGCTTTCGGCGCGGTCGTCGCGAAGTTTCCGGTCGAGTCGGCGCCGGATCCGTCCGAGGTCGCCGGCCGGATCGCGCGCTGGCTGCGCTTCACTCCCGGCGGGATCTACTTCATGCCGGGGCGCGGCGCGGGACGCCTCGTCGAGATGAAGCCCGCGCTCGACGTGATGCGCCTCGAGGTGCAGGGCACGAAGCTCCCGCTCTCGCTGGTCTCGGCGGAGAGAACGCTCGTCGAGCTGCCCGAGACGCACTTTCTCCGGCGCAAGGTCGAAGATCCCGAAGACCCTCGCCGCCCTCGCCGAGACCGAACCCGCCGAGGCGTTGCGGCAGCTGCTCGAGAGCTTCGGCGGCAGGTCGACCGTGCAGGAGGTCCGGGACCACCTCGCGGGCCTCGTTCCGGAGGAGAAGTGGTCCGCGTTCTGGTCGGCCGCCCGCAAGCACAAGCAGGTCCTGGTCTCGGGCAGCGCCAAGTCGGCCGCCGTCGTCTGGAGCGAGAGCGCGGACGCCGCCGAGGACAGCGTGCGCCAGGCCTTCGAGAAGGCGGCGCCCGGCCGCGAAGATCGAGCTCGCGCGGAAGCATGCGAAGCGCTCCAAGGCGCTGGCGGCCTTGATGGCGGAGTCGCTGGCCGCCGAGGCGCGGCGGGCCGGCCGCGGCTCTCCGGCGCTCGCCTGGGAGCTCTCGCAGGCGGCGCTGCGGCTCGCGCCCGGCTCGCCGGAGGCGTTCCCGGCGGACGGAGCTTCTCGCCGTGTCCGATGTGCGCCGGGCCGTCGCCGAGATCCGGGATCAAGGCGCCGCGAGAAGGCCCTCGAGGCGGTTCGCGCTTCGCGCGCGGACTGGGCCGAGATCTTCATCGAGCAGATCTCCCGGGAGGAGGACGCGCGCGTCCTGACCTCTCTCTTCGCCGCGCTCGGTGATCGGGCGGCCGAGCTCAGCCGAAAGATCCTCCGTTCGCCCCGCATCGCGCCGCGCGCCTTCGTGTGGCTGCTCGAACGGATGCACGCCGAAGGCCGAGCGGACTCGACCGCGCTCTTCGTGGCCCTGACCGACGCGATGCGGATGGACGAGTTCTCGAGCCTGCGCGCCCGTATGAAGGAGCTCTTCGAGCCCGGCGGCCTCGCGGTCGCGCTCGTGCGCCTCGCGGCTTCGGAGGAGGAGGCGCGCGACCTGCTCCACGCCCTCGACCGCGTCGCGGGCCTCGAGGAGCATCGCCGCGCGACCGTGCGGGAAGCCCTGCTGATGAAGTTCCCCGAGCTGCGGGCGCCGGCGCGGGAGTATCTCTACGCGACGGCCGGCGTCGATCGAGGCGACGAGCGGCAGGAGATGCTGCACCTGAAGCAGGTCGAGCTCCCGGCCAACGCCGAGGCCATGAAGACCGCGAAGGAGCACGGCGACCTCTCCGAGAACTTCGAGTACCACGCCGCTCGACAGAAGCACGAGTACCTCTCGGCTCGGATCGCGACCCTCGCCGACGAGCTCTCGCGCACGCGTGTTCTCGACCCGGCGCGGATCGACGCGAGCGAGGTGCGCGTGGGCACGCGCGTGCGCCTGCGCGGCGACGCCGGCGCCGAGCGCGACGTCGTCGATCCTCGGCCCCTGGGACTCCAAGCCCGAAAACGCGATCTACTCGTACCAGTCGGAGTTCGCCCAGCGGCTGCTGGGCGCCCACCCGGGCGACCGCGTGAACCTCGCGGAGGGGCAGGTCGAGATCGTCGCGATCGCGCCGTGGGCCTGAGGCTCGCCCGGGCGGCTGTTCTCGAAGCGATCCTCCTCGCCGCGACAGGGCTCGTCGCGCTCGGGCTCGCGGAAGAGAACGTCGCGAACATTTACCGCCTTCCGATCGGCGACCCGTCCCGACGCGACCGCGAGGTCCCGGTCGTGCTCGACGCGATCACGGACACGGCCACGGGAGCGTTGATCCTGCCGTCGGAGCTGCCGAAGCGGCTCGAAGGCGTGCGCCTGCTTCTGGTGGGGGAGAGCCACACCGACATGGACTCGCACCGAATCGAGTTGCGCGTGCTCGAGGAGCTCGTCGCGCTCGGGCCGCCGGGTCACGGTCGGCCTCGAGATGTACCCCTACGGCGCGCAGGCCGCCCTCGACGACTGGACTTCCGGGAAGCTGACCGAGGACGCGTTTCTCGAGGCCTCGCGCTGGTACAGGAGCTGGGGCTACCACTGGCTCTACTACCGCGACATCTTTCTCTTTGCGCGCGACCGCCGGCTCCCGCTCGTCGCGATCAACGCTCCCCGCGAGGTCGTCTCGGCGGTCCGCAAGAAGGGCTTCCAGGGTCTGACGCCCGAGGAGGCCGCGCACATCCCGACCGAGATCGACTCGAAGAACGCGGATCACCTGCGCCTCTTCCGGGCGTCCTTCGGCGAGTCGGGTTTCCACGCCGGCATGGACGACGCCGCCTGGCAGTCCATGCTCGACGCTCAGTGCACCTGGGACGCGACGATGGGCTTCCACGCGGTCCAGCCGCTGCGGAGCGACGAGGATCCGAAGGCCATCGTCGTGGTGCTCGTCGGCGCGGGGCACGTGCAGTACGGCATGGGCATCGAGCGCCAGCTCCGGAAGACGTTCCCCGGCCGCATCGCGTCGCTCATCCCCGTTCCCGTGAAGGACTCCAGGCTCGGCGCGATCTCGTCCGTCCAGGCGTCCTACGCGAACTTCGTGTGGGGCGTTCCGCCCGAAACCGATCCGCTCTATCCCGGAGCTCGGCATCGCCACGCGCGCACGGACCGAGGAGGGCCTTCTCGAGATCCTGGACGTCGAGACGGAGTCGCCGGCCGCGGCGGCCGGCCTGAAGGCCGGCGACGTGCTCGTCTCTTTCGACGGCGCCGCCGTGAAGGACAAGGAGACGCTCGCGAAGGCGATGGCCGGCAAGCGATGGGGAGACGCGGCGGAGCTCACGGTGCGCCGCGAAGGCGCGACGGTCGAGGTCTCCGTCCGGCTGCGCCGGAATCCGCCGCCGCGCTGACGGCTCGCCTCTCGTCAACCTCCGAAGAGCGAGCGGCCAGGCCACGCCGGCGAACCGGCGCGAGGCACAGGAGAAGCGTGAGCGCCACGTTCCGAGGCGAGGCGCCATGCGCCGTCCTGGATGTAGCGAATCGTCTCCTGGTTGAAGGCCGAATAGGTCGTGAACCGCCCATAGCCCGTCGTCAGGCGAGGCGCAGCGTCGGGGAGGGCGGGCGTCGCCACGAAGATCTGCACCAGCAGTCCGAGAGGAACGACCCGAGGACGTTGACCCCGATCGTGCCGTACGGACGACGGACCGAAGGCGACAGCGCCCAGCCCGAGAGCAGGTAGCGCGCGCCGGTTCCGGCGGCGCCGCCCAGGCAGATCCAGAGGAAGCGGCTCACGCGGCGGCGGCTCGAGTCCTTTCGCCGGCGCGCCGAAAGCACGCCGTGGCCGCCATGACCGGGGCGAACAGGAAGTAGCAGAAACCCGCCAGCCGCCATCCGGAGCGGCGCCGTCACGGCACGAGGCAGGACAGGGCGCCGATGGCGGCCGCGAGCAGGTGCGCGACGACGCTCGCCCGCGTGTCGAAGACCTCGAGGGGAGTCAGCTCGAGGACCGCCCGCCGCCGGTAGGCGTGGCCGTAGAGAAGGGCCAGCAGAAGGTACAGGGCCATGATGCCGGCGCCGTAGATCAGAAAGAGCGTCGGAATCTGCGCGTGCTCGATCACGCGCTCGGTGGCCCCGCCGGGGTGGGCGATCTCGGTGGGAGTCCCGGTCACGCCGGCGAAGACGAGGTTGAAGACGAACTTGAGCGGATAGACGTAGAAGAGCATCACGAAGAGCAGGGCCGCGTTCAACCAGATCGTCGTGTTGTCCTGGAGGCCATACCGGCGGAAGAACACGTAGTGCTCCCTCCAGATCACGATCAGGAGCGCAAAGCAGACGCCGAACGCCAGAAAGCCCCGCATCGTCTCGGACAGCTCGTGGAACGTGCGCGGCACTTCGAGCGACACGACGAGGAGCGTCACGGCGAAGGCAAAGACCGCGTCCGAGAAGCCTCGACCCGCGTATCTCGCCGCCCCGAAGGCGAAAGCCCTCCGGCTCCCGATGCCCCTGTCGGCGAGAGACGCGCGGAAGGCTCGTGTCATCGAGTGCGAATACTAGACCGGCCCGGCCTGAGCCGGGCCCAGCCGCGCGGCACAGGCTTCGCGATGTAGAGGTCCTCGACGCCGAGACCCGTGAAGTCGGCGACGGTGACGCGCTCGCGGTCGTACGCCTGGGGAGTCGCGCAGAACGCCCCGATCTCGATCGCGCGCGCCTTCTCGGACGGGGCGTGCTGCAGCTCGCCGAGCTTCGCGCACTGGGCGAGCGAGTCCACGAGCAGGAGCGACGCGCGCCGGAGGATCTCCGCGTCGAGCTCCTGCTTCCCGGGCGTGTCGGAGCCGACGGCGGAGACGTGCGTGCCGGGAAGGAGATCTCCGGCCATGAGGAGCGGCGCGCGCGACGCCGTCGCGGTCACGATGAGGCGCGCCGCCGCGGCGACGTCGGCGGGGGAGGGGGATGCCACCGCGCGCACCCCGGGAAGCCGCACGCCGATGTCCCGGGCGCAGGCGGCGGCCCGCTCGGCGTTCCGGCCCCAGACGTGGATCTCGGAGAGGGGAAGCACGGCGCGGTGGAGCTCGGCCTGGAGCCGCGCCTGGACGCCCGTGCCGAGGATGCCGAGGACGCGATCCTCGCGTCCGAGCTCGCGGGCGACCATCGCCGAGACGGCGGCCGTGCGCAGGTCGGTCAGGTATCCGCCGTCGTCGAAAAACGCGACCGTCTCGCCGGTCTCCACCGAGACCAGGACGATCGAGCCGTAGGGCCGCTTCGCGTAGGAGCCCGCGATCTTGAGCGCGAAGCGGCGCCCGCCCTTCCGGTAGCTCGACTTGATGTGCACCTCGCCGCCCCCGCCCGGAGGCGAGATCGAGATGCATGGGCATCGGCGTGTCGCATTCGCCGCGGGACTGGGCGACCACCGCCTCGCGCATCGCGGCGACGGCTTCGACGGGATCGATCGCGCGGCGGATCTCCTCCGGAGCCGACGACGCGCATCACGCGAGGATCCTCCGGATCGTCTCCAGGGCGACGTTGCGGCCCGAGACGACGGCGACGGCCGGCGCGTCGAGGCGCTCGATCTTGCGCTCGAGGATCGCGGCGATCGTGACCGCGGACGACGGCTCGATCAGGATCTGGTGGCGGTCGAGCATGAACCGGACGGCGCCGAAGATCTGCTCCTCGGTGAGCAGCGCGACGCCGTCGATCCGGTCCTTCAGCACGGCGAAGCCCGTCCGGCCGATGCCTCCCTCGACGCCGCCCGCCGTCGTCGCCACCGGAGGCAGGCGCACGACCGCCTCTCCCCGGGCGAGGGACAGCGCGAGGGCGGGGGAGAGCGCGTGCTGGCACCCGATGATGCGCGCCTCGGGAAGAACGCTCTTGGCGTAGAAGGCGAATCCGCCCGCGAGGCCCGCGCCGCCCACGGGCAGAAGAAACGTCCGGGCGTCCGGAGCCTCCTCCAGGACCTCGGCCGCGAGCGTGCCTCCGTTCGCCGCCAGGATGTCGTCGGCGTCGAACGCGGTGAGATAGACGCGGCCCGAAGACGCGGCTTCGAGCTTGGCGAGCTCCTCGGTCTCGTCGAACGAGTCCGTGGCCGAGCGGATGACGACCGCGCCGAGCGCGAGCATCGCCCGGTACTTGGCTTCGTCGACGTTGCGCGGCACGTGGATCTCGGCCGGAATGGAGAGCTGTCGCGCGACGTAGGCGACGGCCTTCCCGTGGTTCCCGGCGGAGCAGGTCACGACGCCGCGGCGTCCGCTCCTCCTCGGAGAGGCGCGACATCGCGAAGAAGGCGCCGCGAATCTTGAACGAGCCGGTGAGCTGGAAGCACTCGAGCTTGAGGGAGACCGGGACGCCGGCGTTCTCGGAGAGCGCCGGCGAGTCTTCGAGCGGGGTCCGCCGGATGCGGCCCTCGAGCGCGCGGCGCGCCTCGTGGACGAGAGCCAGGTCGAGCGGGGGCGAGAGCCTCATGCGGCGGGAGACACCGGTGCGCCGATCGCGCGCGCGATCTCGCCGCGGACGCGCTCGGCGAGGCGCGGAGCATCGTCCGCCGTCAGCCCCGCGACCGGGATCGGCGGCAGGACCGTCACGCTCGCGCTCGTGGGACGGAAGACCAGGGAATGCTTGGGCAGCGTGTTCTCCGTTCCGGCGACGGCGAGCGGGACGATGTCCACGCCGAGCTCGATGGCGAGGCGGAAGGCGCCTTCGCGGAACGGCGCGATCGAGCCGTCCAGGCTGCGCGTGCCCTCCGGGAAAGACGATCACCGAGCTTCCCGGGAGAGCCGCTCCCGCATCGCGTCGAGCGCCCGGCGTCGCGCTGTCCTTGTTGCCGCGCTCGATCGGAATGTCGCGCGACACGCGCATCTGCCAGCCGAGGAGCGGGATCTTGAAGATCGACTCCTTGGAGAGGAACTTCATCTCCCACGGCAGCAGGCACAGGAGGAACACGTCCGCGAGCGCTCTTGTGGTTGGCCACGAAGAGGTGGGGCCGCGAGGGGTCGGGATGCGCGTCGTCGCCCACGTTCGCCCGGAAATCCCAGAACGGGTTGATGCGGGCGGCCAGGGCGGCGGAGTGGCGCTGGAAGCGGCCGACGCGATCGCGGTTGGGATCCGAGCGCAGCGTGAAGAGGCGCATCGCCGCCACGAGCGGAGTCCAGAGGATGACGATGAGGACGCAGGCGGCCCAGAAAAGATAGGAGAGGGGCACCGCGACGATGCGCCGCTCGAGGAATCCGCGCCCGCTTTTCCACGTCTTTCCTCGGCGGCGATTCTAAGGCCTGCGGAGCTCAGTTGCACTTCCGCAGTCGAGGGCTCTTGCCGAAGCTCGGCGGTGAGGGGACGCGGCGGCCGGGGCGGGTTCGGCTGCACGACGACCAGCGTGAGCGTCTCGCCGTCGAGCGCCCGGAGTAGCGGACCGCATCTCCCTTGTCGTCGGCTTCGTCCTCGTCCATGCGCACGGGGCCGGGCCGTTCGCGCACGAGCGGCCGGGCAGGTCGAACCGCCCTCGGCATCGAGCGACAGCGGCGCGTCGATCGTTCCGTGGGCGCAGTCGAGCTCGATCCGCGCGCCGGTGGAGGTCACGTCGAGAGAGATGCCGACGCCGCCCCAGCGCCCGTCGGCGACGCGGGGGCTGCGGGAGAAGGGGTGGGCGGGCCACGGCAGGAGAGCGGCGAAGAGGCGCGAACGTCACAGGTATGCTTCGTCGACGTAGCACCAGCGCCAGTCCTCGCCGGGCTGGAAGGACTGGATGATGGGGTGCTTGGTGGCGTGGAAGTGGGCCCGGGCGTGCTTGTTCTTCGAGGAGTCGCAGCAGCCGACGTGCCCGCACGTCAGACACAACCGAAGATGCACCCAGCGGTCGCCGATCTTCAGGCAGTCCTCGCAGCCCGGGGAGCTCGGCGTGACGGGCCGGATCTGATCGATGTGCGGGTCGGCGGGCATGAGAGCCTCCTGGACTCTCGGATCCTATGTCCCTCTCCGTGCCACGGTCAGGGCTTTCCGAGGCCGTATTCCTGTTGTTCGCGGCGCGACCCGACCACCGAAGGCAGACCCCCGGCAGTAGGGAACGCCGTGCAAAGCACGGCGGTCATAGTCTCCTGAGCGAAGCGAAGGAGGAGGTTCGCGCCGCGGGAGCCGGAGCGCAGCGCGGGAGTCAGGCGAGCGGTCGAGCGCGCATCCGCGCGAGCCGCATCGCCGGTGCGCCCGCAGGGCGCAGACTCCCGCGCAAGCGAAGGCGACGGTCTAGTGGCACGCGCCGGTGCCGGAGTCGCGGAACTTTCCGCCGGCCACCGGGATGAACTCCCAGTCGTAGGAGCTCGGATGCAGCGTCAGCTTCAAGACGCCGTAGTCCGTGTTGTTCCGGATTTCGCTGTCCCGGTCGATCCTCCCGAAGGAATAGTGGGACCGGCCGCCGGTGCCGACGACGAACTCGCGGATCCCGCGCTTCGGGTCGGCCCGATCCTCGCGGGTTCTGGGGAGCGAAGCGTTCGTAGGTGTGATCGTGGCCCGCGAGGACGAGGTCGGCGTCGGCGTCGTAGAGCACCTTCCAGAGGTGCCGCATGTCCGAGTCGTCGCCGTGCTCGCCCGAGGAGTAGCGCGGGTGGTGCCACATCGCGACCGTGCACGGCCCGGGTTCGCGGCCAGGTCCTCCTTGAGCCACTTCTCCTGCGCCGAGCCGGGGCCGCAACCGCCGATCTGGCGGCAGTTGCTGTTGAGGACCAGGACGCGCCACGTGCCGAGGTCGTAGGCGTAGTAGCCGGTGCGCGGATCGCCGGCGGCGCCGCCGAAGTAGCCGAAGTAGCCGGCGGCGCCCTGCGTGCGGTAGTCGTGGTTGCCCGGGACGGGCCGCGTGCGCGCCTTGTGCCGTCCCCAGGAGGGGTCGTAGCACTCCAGGAACTGCTTCGCGGTTCCGTTGGGGTAGACGTTGTCTCCGAGCGTGAACACCGTTCCGTCGATCGTGTCCAGCAGCGCCGCCGTCTGCTCGTCGCCGCCGGAGTCGCACGAAGCGATGTCGCCCGCCCCGACCAGGACCGGATCGGGCGGGCGAGGCGTGGCCTCCGGCGTCGGCGCGCGGCGTCGGCGCCGGCGCGCTGCGCCGCGGCGCTCGCCGCGCAGCGCGGCCGCGAGCGCGGCGGAGCGCAGAGAGCGTGACCACGGGTTTTTTTCTCATCTGTGGCTTTCTCATCTTCTCCGGCGCAACCTGCTAGATTACGCGCGTTCCTGGTCATCCTATTCCTTGGCTCCGGTCGACGAGTGTTGAAAGAGGAGGTCGGGATGAGTGGTTTCCCTGCGTCGTTTCGCAGGCGTTGCGGCGATCTTTCTCTGCGGCGCCGCCGCGCCCGCGCCAGGATGTCGTCGCCCGACGTCGCCGAGGCCGGCTCGGTCGAGTCGATCGCGAAGTTCACGACCGAGCCGCGGTTCTCGAGCCCGTGGGTCGCCTACGTGCCCGCCTCCGCGACCGTGCCTTCGCCGACGAAGTTCCTCGGCCACCTCGTGGGCGCGCCGGGCGAGCTGTCCCGCACGAGCCAGATCTACGGTTACTTCCGGGCGCTGGCCGAGGCCACGCCCCGCGTCAAGGTCGAGCGTCATCGGCAAGTCCGAGGAGGGCCGCGAGATCCTTCTCGTGGCCATCGCGGACGAGGAAGGGATCCAGAGCCTCGACCGCCTGAAGGCCGCGACCGCGGCGCTCGCGGATCCCCGCAAGACGACGCCCGAGGCGGCCGAGAAGATCATCGCGACGGCGCGGCCGATCTACTACTTCAACGCCGGCCTGCACTCGACCGAGACCGGCAGCCCCGAGATGGTCATGGAGCTGGCGTACCGGCTGGCCGTCTCGGAGCAGCCGATGATCAAGGACATCCGCAAGAACCTGATCGTCCTGATCAACCCGGTCTCCGAGCCGGACGGCCGCGACAAGACCGTCGACTGGTTCTACCGGTACCTGAAGGGCAAGACCGACTGCGAGAACCTGCCGGAGACGTCGCCGCCGTACTGGGGCCACTACGTCTTCCACGACAACAACCGCGACACGCACCAGAAGGCGCTGGCGCTGACGCAGCGCCGTGCACGGGATGTTCTACGACTACCACCCGCACGGCGGTGCACGATCTGCACGAGTCGATCCCGCTGCTCCACACCTGGAACGGCACGGGCCCCTACAACGCGAACCTCGACCCGATCGCGATCGGCGAGTGGCTCGAGACGTCCTTCCACGAGGTCCAGACGCTCACGTCGCTCGGCATGCCGGGCGTCTGGACGTGGGGATTCGGCGAGTCGTGGGGACTGCACTACCTCGACTCGGTCGCCTCGAACCACAACTCGCTCGGCCGCGGCTACGAGACCTTCGGCAACGCCACGGCGGAGACCGTCCAGCGCACGCTCCGCCCGTCGCGAGAAGCGCTACGTCGACAAGCCCGTCACGGACCGCGAGTGGTACCGGCCGTGGCCGCCCGACAAGAAGTTCCTCTGGTCGCTCCGCAACAACACGAACTACATGCAGAGCGGCTGTCTCTCGATCCTCGACTGGGCCTCGAAGAACTCGAAGGACATGCTCCGCAATTTCTACCGCAAGGGATACAACTCCTGGCAGAAGGGCGTGAAGGGCAATCCCTACGCCTTCGTGATTCCCGCAGGATCAGGGCGACCGGCTGCGCGTCGCGCAGATGGTCGAGGTCCTCCGCGGCCACCGGATCGAGGTCGGCGCGGCTCACGCGAGGCCGGTCACGGTCAAGGAAGGGAGCGTTCGCGAAGGGCGACTACGTCGTGAAGCTCGATCAGCCGTACCGCAACTACGCCGTGGACCTGCTGCGTGCCGCAGAAGTTCCCGACCGAAACGCCGTACGAGCCCTACGACGACGTGTCCTGGGCGCTTGCCGCGTGCACTACGGCCTGACCGCGACGCGCGTCGACGACGAGAAGATCCGCGACGCGAAGGCCGACGCCGATCGCCGTCCGCGGCGACGCCGGCGCCGGGCCGGGTCAGCGGCACGGGGCCCGTCTATCTCGTGAAGGACACCGGGCAGGAGGCTCTCCTCGCGGCGCGTTTCCGGCTGTCGCGCTTCAAGGTGTCGATCGCGGAGAAGTCCTTCACGGTCGGGTTCCACGACCTATCCCGCCGGGCTCCTGGATCCTCCCGGCGCAGGACGATCTCGTCTCGGCCGAGCTCGAGCCGATCGCCCGGGAGCTCGCGCTCGATTTCGACAGCGCCGCGTCCGACGCCGAAGGTCGACACGCACGACGCGCCGATCCCGCGCGTCGCCGTCTGGCACACCTGGGCCGACACCGAGTCCGTCGGCTGGCTGCGGCTGGCTCTCGATCAGGAGAAGGTTCCGTACGACTACATCCGCGACGAGGAGATCCGCGCGGGCCGGCTGCGCGACAAGTACGACGTGATCCTCTACGGGCACACGTCCGAAGAACCTCAAGGACCAGATCCTCGGCATCGACACGAGGTGGGGGCCGATGCCCTACACGAAGACGCCGGAGTTTCCGAGCCACGGCGTGCCCGACGCGTCGGAGGACATCACCGGCGGGATCGGCTGGGGCGGCATGGCGAACCTCCAGGACTTCCTGAACCGGGGAGGGCTGCTCATCACGCTCGGCAACGGCTCGGCGCTCGCGCTCGACGGCGGTCTGGCGCGCAACGTCGCGGCGGGCGAGCGGCGTCGACACGCCGGGCGTCGAGCTGACGGTCAAGTTCGAGCGGCCCGATCATCCGCTCGCCTACGGCTATCCGACGGTGACCTCGGCGTTCCGGATCGACATGCCGATCTACGCCGTGCGGCCGCGAGTACCAGCGCTTCGTCGTGCTGCAGTGGGGCACGAAGCTGCCCAAGCGCGAACGCGATCCCGGACGCCGAGAAGGCGGCGGCGGAGAAAGCGAGAAAGCCGACAAGCCGAAGGAAACGACGCCGCCGTTCGTGGTCTCGGGCGGCGTCAAGAAAGGCGACGACCTCGAGGGCCAGCCCGCGATCCTCGATCTGCCCGGCGGGGAAGGGGCGCGTGCTCGCCTTCAACTTCAACCCGATGCACCGCGATCTCAACCACTCGGACTACCGGTTCCTGTGGAACGGGATCCTCAACTGGAGCGGGCTGCCGCCCGCCCAGCCGTAAGACCGAAGAAGGAGGAGGCCATGAAGAACGCCCGAGTCCTCGCCGCCCTGGCCGCGAACCGCCCTGCTCGTCGCCGCTCCCCGCTCGGTCGCAGAGCATCAATCCCGGGTCTTCCCGACCCGTTCCGGCTGACCGAGCCCAAGAACTTCGAGGCCTTCCGCGCCACGTCCAACAACGAGGACTGGAACTCGAACGACGACAGCAAGCGCCCGATCCCCGGCGAGACGACGGTCCTCGCGGACCTCCAGGGACCCGGGCATGGTCACGCACATGTGGATCACGATCGCGGACAACGAGTACGGCTGGCCGAGGCTGCTCCGCCTGCGCGTGTACTACGACGGCAGCCCCGATCCCGAGCGTCGACGCGCCGCTCGGCGACTTCTTCGCGGTCGGCCACGGCTTCGAGGCCAAGGTCAAGTCGCTGATGATCGTCAACAGCTCCGACGGGCGGGCGCGCAACAGCTACTGGCCGATGCCGTTCAAGAAGTCGTGCCGCATCACGGTCACCAACGAGGGCCGCCGCCGCGTGGCGAACCTCTACTACCACGTCGACTGGTCGAAGCTCCCGTCGCTGCCCGAGAACACGCCGTACTTCCACGCGCGCTACCGGCAGTCGCTGCCCGCGCCCGCCGACGGCTCGAACTACGAGTTCCTGAACGTGAAGGGCAAGGGCCACTACGTCGGCACGGTGCTCTCGGTCGTCCAGGCGGAGGCGGGCTGGTTCGGCGAGGGCGACGAGTTCTTCTGGGTCGACGGCGCGAAGAAGCCGTCGATCGAGGGCACCGGCAGCGAGGACTACTTCAACGACGCCTGGGGCCTCCACGTCAACGACGGCCCGTACTACGGGGTCACGGTGGCGGAGGGCACCGGCCTCGGCTCGCGCATGACGGCGTACCGCTGGCACCTCGCTCGACCCGGTGCCGTTCCAGAAGTCGCTGAAGTTCGACATCGAGCACAAGGGCTGGACGTTCAACGCCGACGGCTCGGTCAAGTCGGGCTTCGGCGAGCGCGTGGACCTGATGTCGAGCGTCGCGTTCTGGTACCAGGAGGGCATCGCGCAGGACCAGCCGCCGGTGCCCTACGGCGCCGCGCGGCTGCCGCAGGGCAACGCCCTCCAGATCGAGGTCGAGCGCGACATGGCGGGCATCAAGGCCGAGAAGGGCAAGGTCTCGATGTTCCCCGACCTCTTCTGGTCCAAGGACGTCGTCGTCTTCGAGGGCGAGGGCCCGGGCTCGCAGGTCGACGATTCCCTTCGACGTGCCCGAGGACGGCGACTACGAGCTCTACGTCGCAGTTCGCGAAGGGCTCGAACTACGGCGTCTACACGGTGCTTCTCGACGGCAAGCCTCCGGTCGCGCCGGTCCTCGAGCACGAGCCCGGCGCCGACGTCCGCCCGCAGACGCAGTTCGACGGCTACGCGCTCGAGACCTACGTCGGCGCGGACTACCAGGTCGGCTGGCCGCGCCTCACCAAGGGCCGCCACACGCTGACCTTCCAGTGTCTCGGCAAGCGGGAGGACTCGAGCGGTTACGTCGTCGGCGTCGACGACATCGTCCTGGCGAAGACCGGACCCGCGGCCTGGGCCGCGGCCGCGAAGATCCAGGAGCCGCGCGATCCCGACGGGAAGCGTGGCGGACCTCGCGAAGGCGCTGTCGGATCCGGACGCCGGTGACCCGCGGCCTCGCCGCCATGGCCCTGCGCAACGAGGGGCCGAAGGCGCTTCCGGCGCTGCCGCAGCTGACGGCGGCCCTCAAGGATCCCGACCCGAACGTGCGTCTGATGGCGGGCAACGCGATCGCGGCGATCGGCCCGCAGGCCGCGCCCGGCGGTGCCGCCGCTGATGGCGGCGTGCTCCGTCAAGGACGAGCAGGTCCACGTCCTGCGGGCCTGCGCGGCGGCCCTCGGCGAGATCGGCAAGCCGGCGGCGACGCCGGCCTTGCCGCTCCTGAAGGAGCTCGCCAAGATGCCGCGCGTGCGGTGGGCCGCGGAGCGGGCGATCAAGAACATCGAGGGCGACGAAGCCGTAGCGGGACGTCGTCTCCAGGGCGAGCCGGTTCGACGCGTCTGCGTCCCGGGTTCAGGCGGCTCCGCCGCGACGGCGCATGCGAGGAGCGTGAGGTCGTCGCCCGGCTCGGTCCCGGCCTCGTGGGCGCGGACTCCGGCGACGATCCGTTCGAGCAGCGCCCCGACGTCCGCGGGCACCGCTTCGAGGAGCCCCACCAGCCTGTCCTCACCGTAGAACTTGCCCGAGGGCGAGCGCGCCTCCGACACGCCGTCGGTGAAGGCGAGGAGGAGATCGCCCGGCGCGAGCACGGCGGTCTTCGCCGAGAACTCCATCCCGGGCATCGCGCCGACAGCCGGGCCGGTCGGCGCCAGGCGCTCGACGGACCCGTCCCGGCGACGCAGGGCCGGGGGCTCCTGGCCGCCGTTGACCCAGGCGAGGGCGCCCGTGGCGGGATCGAGGATCCCGAAGAAGATGGTCGCGAACATGTTGGAGCGGCCGTGCGTCCGGGCGATGAAGTCGTTGGTCAGCGCGACGATGCTCCGCGCGGCGGGCTCCGCAGGCGTGCCCGCGCCGTGGAGCTCCGCGTGCGAGCGGAGAAGGCTGCGGAAGAGGGCCATGAAGAGGGCCGCGCCGACGCCCTTGTCGCACACGTCGCCGATGGCGAAGGCCACGCGGCCGTCGTCGAGGGCGAAGGCGTCGTAGAAATCGCCCGCGACCTGGCGCGCCGGGTGGAACGCGGCCCCGATGTCCCAGCCGGCCGGCTGCGGCAGCGACTCGGGGAGGAACTCCCTCTGGATCTCGCGCCCGATCTCGAGCTCCCGCTCGAGCTCGCGCGTGCGGTGGCGCGCGGCGTCTTCGAGGCGCTTCTTCTCGAGCGTCGCCGTCACGCGGGCCCGCAGGATGACGGCGTTGAACGGCTTCGGAAGGTAGTCGGCCGCGCCGAGCTCGATGGCCTTCGCGACGGCCTCGATCTCGTCCACCGCCGAGATCATGATGACCGGGATCGTCCGGAGCACCGCGTCCGCGCGCATCCGCTCGAGGACCTCGAAGCCGTCCATCTCCGGCATCATGATGTCGAGGAGGACGAGGTCGATCGGCCGCGCGGCCAGCGTCTCGAGCGCGGCGCGCCCGTGCACCGCGGTCTCGACCTCGTGACCGAGCGCCCGCAGGCGGCGGGCGAGCAGGTCCCGGTTGGTCTCCATGTCGTCGACGACCAGCAGGCGTCCGGGCGGGGGCGTCACGCGGTTCGCGGAGCGGTCCCGAGGAGCTGGCGGAGATACGGGATCTGCTTCTCGGCCGCGCGCTCGCCTTCCTCGATGACGTAGGGGATGCGTTCCGTGTCGAAGAGATGAATCTTGTGCTGGAACTGCGGAATGATCGGCAGGATCTCGTGGTGGTGCGCGAGGTTGTGGAACGCGTAGTTCGCCTTGAGGAGATTGTTCGAGGTGATCGAGGAGAGCTGGAACGCGAAGCGCATCACGTTCGAGATGCGGGTCTGATACGGGCTCTCGAAGCCCATCGTAATGATGACGTCGGCGCCCTTCCCTGATCGCGACGCCGATCGGCATCGGGATCCGACAGGAAGCCATCGACGTAGGTCCGGTCGCCGATCTTCCAGGGCTGGAAGACGTAGGGGATCGCGATCGACGCGCGGACGGCGTCGACGACGCTGCCCGCGCGAGAAGACGACCTGCTCTCCCGTGAAGAAATCGGTCGCCGTCAGGTAGAGCGGGATCTTCGCGTCTTCGACCCGGGCCTCGCCGAACCCCGCGCGCAGGCGCTCCATGACGATGCGGTCGTCGACGAGCCCGAACCGTTCGTCGAAACCGAAGACCTTGGGGAGCATCGCCGAGAGCAGCGCCCGCGTGTTGCGCTTCTTCGTGATCTCCTTCGTCCAGAGCTCGCGGGTCTTGCGCTCCGCGGTCGGCACGTCGTAGCCGAGGGCGATGCAGGCGGCGTAGAGGGCCCCGCCGCTGCAGCCGACGACCATGTCGATCGGGATCGACTCCCGCCCCAGGACCTTGAAGAGTCCGAGGGCCGCGGCGCACTTCACCGAGCCCGATCCGATGACGACGGCGACCCGGACGCGGGGGTGGGGTTCGCTCACGCGCCGGTTCCGGGAAAGCTCGCCACGGCCTCCTCGACGTTCGCGTAGAGCTTGAGGATGCCGGTGAATCCGGCGAGATCGAGAACCCGGCGCACGTCGGGCTGCACGGCGGCGAGGCGGAGGTCGCCGCCGCGCTGTCGCGCCTCTTTCACCGTTTCGAGCAGGGCCCGCAGTCCCGCGCTCGAGATGTAGTCGACGCCGGCGAAATCGCCGACGATGCGGATGCGGCCTTCGCCGACGCGCTGGCGAAATGCGGCGACGAGGGACGGCGCCGTCGCGCCGTCGACGCTGCCCGCGATCCGCACGACCTCGACGGGGCCGCGCTCGACGACGTCGATCCGGATCTCGGTCACTTCCGGCTCCTCTTCGTGAGAATCAGTCGATTTCCCGCCGCGGGATCCGGGACGTAATCTACCGCGTCCACCGAATTGCGGATGAAGTGCCAGCCGAGGCCGCCGACGGGCCGGTCCTCCCAGTCCGAATCGAGGTCCGCCGGGGCGACGGAGCCGGGCGTGAAGCTCCGGCCGTGGTCGAGGATGGTCACGCGGAGCGTGTCGTCCGTGGCATCGCAGGTGACCGCGATGGTGCCGTCCGGCCGGCCCGCGTACCCATGCTCGATGATGTTCGTGCAGGCTTCATCGACCGCGAGCTTGAGATCGAAACAGGCCTCGGCGTCGGCTCCGGCCCGCCGGCAGGCGTTCTCGACGAAGGCGCGCACCGTCTCGAGGCTCTCGACCCGGGCGGCGACTTCGACCCTGGTCTCGGCC
This sequence comes from uncultured Acidobacteriota bacterium, assembly GCA_963749265.1. GTDB lineage: Bacteria > Acidobacteriota > Thermoanaerobaculia > UBA5066 > Gp7-AA6 > DAHUXD01. The sequence continues at coordinate 167,534 of CAVVML010000015.1, forward strand.
CCCACTTGCTTCAACCGTTCAGGGCTGGGGCCGCCGCGCGAGCAGCGCCTCGATCTTCGACAGCAGGCGCGGCAGCTCGACGGGCTTCGTGTCGAAGTCGTCGCAGCCCACGCGCCGCGCCCGCTCGGCGTCTTCGGCCATGGCGTGCGCGGAAAGGCCGATCACCGGAATGCCGGCCGTGCGGTCCCCGGCCTTGATCCGACGGGTCGCCTCCCAGCCGTCGAGCACCGGCATGGCGAGATCCATGAGGATGAGGTCCGGCTCGTCGGCGCTGGCCTTCGCGATGCCCTCCTCGCCGTCGGCGGCGGTCGCGACCTCGTAGCCGCGCTTCTCGAGGCGGCGCGACAGCATGTCGCGCGAGAGCTCGTTGTCTTCGACGATGAGAATGCGGGGCATGGGCGAATCTCCTACGCGGCCGCCCCGGCGCGGCGGCTCGCGAGGATCGCCGCCATGCGCTCGAGGTCGATGGGCTTGACGAAGTAATCCGTGGCTCCGAGAGACAGGCCGCGGTTGCGGTCGTCGACGACGGTCACGACGACGACGGGCATGCGGGCGAGGGACGCATCGGCTCGGATCGCCGCGAGCGCCTTCCAGCCGTCCATGTCCGGCAGGACAACGTCGAGAATCACGATTTCGGGCCTGCGCTCGGACAGGAGCTGCAGACCTTCGGCGCCGGTCCGGGCGACCGTCACGTCGAAGCCCTCGCGCGTCCCCAGGCGCTTCATCAGGTCGCCGACCGCCGGGTCGTCGTCGATGACGAGGACGAGCGGCCGCTCGCGCGTGAGCGTCGGGACGACTGTTCCGGTCACGGGCGGAAGCTTGACCCCCGACGCCGTGGTCAGCCGAACGGAGGTCGCGTCGCCGTCGAAGTTCTCGATCTCTCCCGGCAGGCGCACGGTGAACGTCGTGCCGCGACCGGGCTCGCTCTCCACGGCGATCTCACCGCCCATCAGGTGACACAGCTTGCGCGTGATGGCGAGGCCGAGGCCCGTGCCTCCGTACTTTTTGGTGGTGCCGGCGTCGGCCTGGCCGAAGGCCTCGAAGAGGCGCGCGGTCTGCTCCGGGGTCATGCCGATTCCCGTGTCGGCCACGCGGAAGAAGACCCAGTTGCCCGCGACGCCGACTTCCCGGCGCACGTCCACGGTGACGAGCCCGTCCCGGGTGAACTTGGCCGCGTTCGAGAGGAGGTTCAGCAGGACCTGGCGGACCTTGGTGATGTCCTCCCGGATCAACCCGAGCCCGTCGGGGCAGCGGACTTCGAAGCGGTTGCCGTTCTTCTCGACAAGTGGCCGGGCCGTGCCGGCGGCCTCGTCGACGACGGTCTTGACCTCGAATGTCTCGAGATACAGCCGCATCTTGCCCGCCTCGATCTTGGAGAGGTCGAGGACGTCGTTGATGAGGCCGAGCAGATGCTTGCCGGCGGTCTGGATCTTCTGGAGATCCGGGACGATGTCGGCATGGCCCGCGGCCGTCGCGTCCTCCGCCAGCATCTCGCTGTAGCCGAGGATCGCGTTCAGCGGCGTGCGCAGCTCGTGACTCATGTTGGCGAGGAAAGAGCTCTTCGCCTGGCTCGCCTGTTTGGCGGCCTCGTTGGCCTGGAGGGCCGACTGCAGGGCGCTCTCGATGACGGCGTACTGCTCCTGGATCCGTTCGTTCTGGGCGGCGAGCTCCTTCTTGGCGGCGAGCCAGCGTCGCGTCTGGACATGGGACTGGTAGCCGAAGATGGCCGTGTAGGAGAACGTGCCGAAGACCGAGAGGATCGTCGTCGCGACTGAAGTCTGGCTCTCGACGTGGAAGCCCATGAACGCGCCGACGAACAGCGTGCCGGCCGCCACCGCACCGGCGGCCCAGATCGCGAAGCGAACACCGCCGATCGAAAGGCAGGCCGCGATGATTGCCGTGACCATGGTCATGCTCGGCAGCGGGCAGAAGCTCATCCCCGCCGCCCAGCAGCCCAGCAGGAACGAGTCGAAGAGGAGGTTGCGTCGCTCGGCGGCCCGGCTGTCCGGCGAGAGTCGGGCGGCCAGGTAGAGCAGCTGCGCCCAGAGGAGGCCCGTGAAGAGGATGGCCGTCCAGAGCCAGTAACTCTTGGGATAGTTCCAGAAGTACGACAGGAGAACGAGGCTGACAATGAAGAACGCCGGGACGCGCACGCGGTAATCCAGGGAAACCAGCGGGTGCACGTCGCGGCGAGGCTGTTGCATGGGCGGCGTGCGTCGAGTTTATCAACGCCGCCGGGAGTATGATCGGCGCTGGCGCCATGAGGGGTTACTCCCGCCGCCGGTTTCTGCGCGATGCGGCCGCGGCCGCCTCGGCGACCTGCGTGGCTCCGCGAGTGCTGGCGGCGCGGAACCCCTCGAAGGGAACCACCATGAAGGCGTCCGAAGCGATGGAGGACGCGCTCTCGCTCCTCGCTCCCACGGGCCCGGAGTACGCCGGTCGGCTCGCCAACCATGGGCCGATGGCGGCGCAGGCGCTCGTGGCTCTCGAGAGACCCGACGCCGTCGTGCCGTGGGTCGAGAAGTACAAGAAGCGATTGCTCGACCATCCCGGAGGCACGAAGCCGATCGACCCGAGCGGGTGGCGCGAGGCCCTCGGCAACAACGACCGCGTCGGCGATTGGATCGTGCTCTTCCGCCGGGAGCTCGAGGAGCGTCCGTGGAAGGTCGTGCTCGCGGAGTGGACCGCGCGCCTCTCGCCCGGAGTCGTCGCGGCGGCCTTCCACGGCGCGATCCGCACGGCCCACGGGGTGCGCAGTCTCGAGCAGCAGGAGACGCCGGCACGAGTGCGGGAGCTCGCCGAGGGACTCGGATACTGGGCGGCGACGTACAACGCACTGCCCGAATCGCCCAGTCCGTCGAAGCCGCCTGCGGGGCGCAAGCCCTCCTCCGCCATCGCCTCGGTTCCGATCCTTCCGAAGGACAATCAGATCTCCTACGGGAACATCACCGACCGGCTCCAGCCGCTCGACGCGTTCCCGCCGTTCGCAGGAGTGGCCGACGCCGTGGATCCGTCGGGCGACAAGTCCGCGTTCATGAGCGATCTCACCGAGACCTTCGCCGGGGTGTATCTCGCGAGCGTGACGCGGGGAACGCTGATCACGTTCATTCACGGCGTGACGGGGCCCGCCGCCGTGAGGACACTTCTCCCGTACGTCTCACCCGAAGAGCAGCGGCGGCTCCTGCGCTACACCTGGCAGGCCTGCGCGTCGTTCTCCGCGTCCGCCGGAGGCAAGACCGCGCCGCCGCCGGCTCCGGACACCAAGCTGCCGTCGCGCGAAGAGCTGACGGAGCGCGCGATCGCCACCGGCGACGAGCACTCCATCAAGTTCACCGAGGCCTGTTTCCGCGAGTACGCCCTGAATCCCAAGCCCGTGTACATCCTCGCGGCGAAGGACGGCGTCGCGCGCCTCGGCTGAAAGCGTCTGTACACACCCCTCTCTCCCATCAGTTCGCGGCGCGAATAGTCTCCCGACCGAAGGGAGGGAGGAGGTTCGCGCCGCGGGAGCGCAGCGCGCCGCGCAGGATCAGGCCGGCGGTCGAGCGCGCATCCGCGCGAGCCGCCGGCCGGTGCGCCGCACGGCGCAGATCCGTAGCGGCGCGCGAAGCGACGGATCAGCGCATTCCGGTCGCCAGGTACAGATCGTCCAGCGTCCGCCGGTACGAGTACACGTACGACCTTCCGTTCGGGGCGATCACCGCTGGACCGACGACCTCGATGCCGGTCGGATCCGGAGGATCGAACTGCGTGAATCGGCTGCGCTTTCCGGTCGCGATCTCGACGACGTCGACGATCCCGGGCGGCTCGGAGAAGCGCGTGATGTACAGAGAACGGCCGTCGGCTGTCCAGCCCAGGGGCACCTCCCGCGGTTCAAACCACGGAAGCGGGCGAGGCTCGCCGGGCTCGGCGGGGTAGATGGCGTAGCGTCCGTCCGGACCGCGCGCGACGATCGAACGGCCGTCGGGAGAGAGGCATTTGGCCGCGACGGTGACGCCCTCCGGGCTGATGGCGCGAGGCGGGCCTCCGGCGAGGTCGGCGACGTAGAGGCGTGCCCCGCGCCCGGGTTCGCTGGCCGAGAGGAGAACCTTCTTTCCGTCCGGAAACCAGTTCGCCCACCCACTGGTCAGGTTCCCGACGTCGACCGTCCGGGGCTCTCCGGCCCCGGTCGGCACGAGCACGACCTGCCGGCGCTCCGGCGTCTTCAACGTCAGCGCCCATCGGGCGTCGGGCGAGAAGGCGTAGCCCTCGCCGTCGGCGATACGCACGGCCGGAGACCCGTCGAGCGCGCGGGTGTAGACGCCGGGAGGCGGGCGTTGCTGCTCGGTGAAGAGGACACGGGTTCCGTCGTACGAGATGTCGACCGGGAACGACCAGTTGAGCTCCGTCAGGTTGCGCGGCGCCGCACCGGGGGCCTCGTATCCGACGATCTCGCGACGAGATGTTCCGTCGCCCAGCAGGACGCTTCCATCCTTCGCAATGTCGTAGATGTAGGCGTTCGGCGAAGCCCAGACCGTACGGGTCTTGCCGTCGATCGACGTCGCCTGGATTCCTCGCCACCAGACCTCGTCCCCCCTCGGCGACCACGCCAGGCCGGTGAAACCGGGAATGAAGGGCCCTTCCACACGCAGCTTGCCTGAGATGTCGACGATTTTGAGAAAGCCGTCGTTGTTGCCGCGCTGGATGTGATTGACGAAGGCGAGCAGCTTCCCATCGGGCGACATGCGGACGCCGTTGACCCAGCCCGCTGTTTCGTACAGGACTTTGCCGACCGGGTACTCGAGCCGGCTCCGGCTGCCGACGACGCGGCAGACGGCGAGCGACTGCCCGTCCGGGGACCAGTCCGCATCCTGGACGCTCTCGAGGATCTCGCGGGGCGCGCCGCCGGCCAGCGGGACGCGGGCCAGGATTCCCGTCGTCTCGTAGCCGATGACGCCCCGGCGGCCGAGGGCGAGCGCGAGCTCGCCGGTGGAAGAAATGGAGAGGACCGCGGCGTCTTTGAGGCCGAGCGAGCGGGACTCGGGGATGTCGGCCCGAGTCGAAAACAGTTCCACCGGACGGCCTCCCCAGGCCGCGCTGTAGACGATCGTCTGACCGTCGGGAGCGAAGCGCGCCGAGACGGTCCGGCCGCGTTGAAACGTCAGCCGCCGGAACTGAATCGGTGCCGAAGGCTTCCCGCCGAGACCGGAGCGGGCGAGGAATCCGATGGCGCCGCCGAGGAGGAGAGCGATGAGGGCCGGCACGAGCCACCGGCGACGGCGCATCCTCGGCGGCTCCGTGGCCTCGACTCCGGAGAGAGAGGTCTCCGAAAGGTGGTCGCGCAGACTCTTCAGGTCGCGGGCGAGGTCCTTGGTCGAGGCGTAGCGCTCTTCCGGATCCTTGGCGAGGCAGCGTTCGACGATCCAGCGCACCGGAGCGGGGGCCTTCGGCGCGAGCTGCGAGAGAGGCTCGGGCTCTTCGCGAATGATCGCGACGAGCGTCTCGGCGCCCGTCTTCCTCTGGAATGCGCGCGTGCCCGAGGCCATCTCGTAGAGGATCGTGCCGAGCGAGAACTGGTCGGAGCGGAAGTCCACCGGCTGGCCGCTCGCCTGCTCGGGTGACATGTAGCCGGCCGTGCCCATGACGGTCCCGGGTTGTGTCGGCGCCGCGATCGCCGTGGGCAACACGGAGTCGTCCTGCCTCGCCGGCTCGATCAGTTTGGCGAGACCGAAGTCCAGGATCTTGACGAAGCCGTCCTTCGACACCATCAGGTTCTCGGGCTTCAGATCCCGGTGGACGATGCCGGCCGAGTGCGCCTTGGCGAGACCCTCCGCGGTCTGGGTCGCGACGTCGAGGAGCTTCTTCGTCGGCACCGGCTCGCCGGAGGCGACGAGCTCGCGCAGGGTCTTGCCCTCCACGAGCTCCATGGCGATGTAGACGGTCCCGTTGGATTGACCGATGTCGTAGATCGTCAGGATGTTCGGATGGTTGAGCGCGGACGCCGAGCGCGCCTCCTGCTCGAAGCGCTGCCGGCGTTCGACGTCGGAGGCCACGGCTTCGGGGAGCACCTTGATCGCGATCTCGCGCCCGAGCTTCGCGTCCTTCGCCCGGTACACCTCGCCCATTCCACCCGCGCCGATCGGCGCGACGATCTCGTACGGGCCGAGCTTCGTTCCGGCCGCGATCGTCACCTCGACTCCAGTCCCCGGACCAGGAAGAGCTCGTCGAGCTGGCGCCGGTACGAGTAGACGTAAGTCTTGCCGTCGCGAGCGATGTGAATGGGGCCGATCGAGAGCACTCCCGCGGGATCCGGCGGCACGATCTCTTTCCAGAGGCGGCGTTCGCCGGTTGCGACGTCGCAGATTTCGATTCGGGCAGGCATCGCGGGTCGACCGACGTAGATCGCCTTCCCGTCGCCGGTCCAGCCCCACGCGATCTCGTCGGGATGCGTGCTCGACAGAAGCGCAGGCGGTTGGGATCCGTCGCTCGGCCCGAGGTAGATCCGGTTGTCGGGGCCCCGCATCATGATGCTGAGGCCATCCGGGCTGAGAGCACTTCCGCTGCCGGCCGACAGACCGAATCCTTCGGGCGTGATCGGCTTCGGCTGCGCGTCGTCCGACCCTTGCACCCAGAGTCGGCCGGCGCGGCTCTGTTCGTTGGCCCAGAGCATCAGCCGTCGGCCGTCGGGAAAGAACTCGGCCCATTGATAGGTCAGGTTTCTCCGCGGAAGCGTCCGCGGGCTGCCGGCGCCGGTCGGCACGAGCGTGAGCTGATCCGCGGCGGCATTGGTCGTCAACGCCCAGCGGCCGTCGGGAGAGAGGTCGAAGCCCTTGGCCTTCCCGAGAAGAACGGCGGGAGAACCGTCCATCTTTCGAATGTAGGCGAGGTAATCCTCTCGCGGACGACTCTGCTCGTCGAACATGACCGTCTTGCCATCTTCCGAGAGAGCCGTCGGAAAGGACCAGTCGAGCCAGGTGAGGTTGCGCTCCCGCTCCTCGCCGGGAGGGAGGCCGACGATCTCGCGCCTCCAGATGTAACGGCGGCAGATCAGAGTCCCGTCGGGAGCCAGGTCCTCGGGAACGAAGCCGACTCCCAGGCCGCGCTGGCCGCGGACGGTCCCGGATGGCGAGACGCGAAGAAGCCGGGGCCCGCCGCCGACGAGAACCTCGCCTTTGGACCAGACCAGGCTGGACGTTCCTCCGACGGCCGGCCCGTCGGTCCGCTTCTTCGTCGCGGCGGCCACGATGACGACGCGGCCGGCGTTCTCGCCTCTCTCCGCGTGGTCGTAAAATGCGACGTACTTCCCGTCCGCGGAGACACGCGGGTGGCTGAGCCACCCCGAGCTCTCGGCAATCACGGTCCCGACGGGGTACTCGAGACGGGCCCGCGCCTCCGTCTGGTTGACCACGGCCAGCGCGTTCCCGTCGGGCGACCAGTCCGCCGCGGCAACCTGCTCGAGGACTTCCCGGGGAGCGCCGCCCGCGAGTGGAACGCGTGCGAGCGTCCCGATCGATTCCCAGCCGGCCACCGGGTGCCAGCCGAGGGAGATCGCGAGCTCGCCGGCCGTGGAGACCGCCAGAAGATTCGCCGGCGGCAGTCCCAGGGACTTCGACTCGGGACTCGCGGGATTCGTGGAGAAGATCTCCATCGGCGCGCCGTCCCACGATGCTCCATAGACGACGGTTCGTCCGTCCTGGGCGAAACGCGCGCCTCCGATCGCTCCGCGACGGAACGTGATCCGCTGAAACTCGAGGGGTTCCGGCTCGAGCAGGCCGAAGTGATTCACGGCCAGCACGGCGGCGGCGCCGCCGGCGAGGAATGCGAGGATCGCCGGGAGGATCCAGCCGCGGCGTTTGAAGCGGGCCGGCTCGGCGGGCTCGAGCGCGCCCGAGGCGGAGGTCTCGGAAAGGTGGTCGCGAAGGTTCTTCACGTCCCGAGCCAGGTCCTTCGTCGAGGCGTAGCGCTCTTCGGGGTCCTTCGCGAGGCAGCGCTCGACGATCCAGCGCACCGGGGCGGGAGCCTTCGGCGCGGCCTGCGAGAGCGGCTCGGGCTCCTCGCGGATGATCGCGACGAGCGTCTCGGCGCCCGTCTTCCTCTGGAACGCCCGCTTGCCCGTGGCCATCTCGTAGAGGATCGAGCCCAGGGTGAACTGGTCGGAGCGAAAGTCCACTGCTTGGCCGCTCGCCTGCTCGGGCGACATGTAACCCGCGGTTCCCATGACCGTGCCGGGCTGTGTCGGCGCCGCGATCGCCGTCGGCATGACGGACGCGTCCTGGGACGGGGCCTCCATCAGTTTGGCGAGACCGAAGTCCAGGATCTTGACGAAGCCGTCTTTCGACACCATCAGGTTCTCGGGCTTCAGGTCCCGGTGGACGATGCCGGCCGAGTGTGCCTTCGCAAGACCCTCGGCGGTCTGAACGGCGACATCGAGCAGCTTCTTCGTCGGCATTGGCTCGCCGGAGGCCACGAGCTCGCGCAGGGTTTTTCCCTCGACGAGCTCCATGGCGATGTAGATGGTCCCGTCGGCTTCTCCGATGTCGTAGACCGTCAGGATGTTGGGATGGTTGAGGGCGGAAGCCGAGCGCGCTTCCTGTTCGAAGCGCTGCCGGCGATCCGCATCGGAGGCGACGGCCTCGGGGAGCACCTTGATCGCGATCTCGCGCCCGAGCTTCGCGTGCTTCGCCCGGTACACCTCGCCCATTCCACCCGCGCCGATCGGCGCGAGGATCTCGTAGGGGCCGAGACGGGTTCCTGCCGACAGCGTCATCGAGGCGTTCTCACCGCATCCCGGTCGCGAGATACAGCTCGTCGAGCGCGCGACGGTACGAGTAAACGTAGGAGGCTCCGTCCGGTGCGATGACGATCGGGCCGACCTGCTCGACGCCGGACGGATCCGGAGGCCGGATCTCCTTCCAGAGGGTGCGGCGTCCCGTTGTGACGTCGACGATCTCGACGCGCAGCGGAGACGCCGAGGGCCGATAGACGTAAATCGAGCTGCCATCGGCGTTCCAGCGGAGCGGGATGTCGTCGGGCTCCAGCCCGGGCACGGGCCGGGGCTCGCCGGGCTCGGTCGGATAGATGGCGACTCGGCGATCCGGACCGATTGCCACCGCCGCTTTCCCGTCGGGAGCGACGGCATCGAAGATGAAGTGGACCCCCTCGGGAGTGATGGCGCGAGGTTTTCCGTCCGGCAGCTCCTGCACGAAGAGCCGGGAGCCATGTCCGGGCTCGGTGCCGGAGATGAGGACCCGCCGCCCGTCCCGGAACCACCCTGCCGACTGGATGGAAATCCCGCCGTTCGGCAACTCTTTCGGCTCGCCCGCACCGGTCGGAAGGAGCGTGAACTGGCTGCCGTTTTCCTCGCGCACGGAGAGCACCCAGCGTCCATCCGGAGAGAATCCGTACGAAACCCCTTCGCCCAGGCGCACGGCGGTCGAGCCGTCGAGCTTGCGCAGGTAGATGCCGTTGGGCTGGATGTTCTGCTCGTTGAAGAGAACGGTCTTGCCGTCGGCGCTGATGTCGATGGGGAAAGACCAGTTGAGCCAGGTCAGGTTTCGCTCGGCCGGATCGCCCGCCGAGAAACCGACGATCTCGCGGCGGGACGAGTTCACGGCGAGGAGCACGCGCCCGTCCCGGGCGATGTCCTGGACGACGGCTCCGGGGGAGATCCAGACAGCTCGGTTCCTTCCCGCGAGCGTGGTGGCCTCGATGCCGTTCGCGCTCGACCAGACCTCGTCGCCCCGCGGCGACCAGGCGAGCCCGCGGATGGCGGAGGGGCCATCGAGCCGCACCTTGCCGCTCGTATCCACGACCTTGACGTTGCCGATGTTGTCGCCGCGCTGAGGGTGCTCGATGAAGGCGACCATCGCACCGTCCGGCGAGACTCGGACGTTGTTGATCCAGCCGGCGGCCTGGTGGATCACGGTTCCGATCGGGTACTCGAGCCGGCTGCGGTTCCCGGCCTGACGCGCCACCGCGAGGCTCTTCCCATCCGGCGACCAGTCGGCGTCTTCCACGGTCTCGAGGACCTCGCGGGGCGCTCCGCCGGCCAGGGGCACACGCGCGAGAGTCCCGACGGTTTCGTAGCCGAACATGTAGTGACGATCGAGGGAGATCGCGAGCTCGCTGCTCGAAGAGACCGCGAGAACGTCGGCACGACCGAGGCCCAGCGAGCGCGACTCGGAGCTGTCGGCTCGCGTGGAGAAGATCTCGAGGGGGAGCCCGTCCCAGGACGCTCCGTAGACGATCGTCTGGCCATCCGGAGCGAAGCGTGCGGTTCGGATTGCCCCGCGCGCCCAGGTCAGCCGCTGAAGCTCGAGGCGCGAGTCGGAACCGGTGCTCGTGAAACCACGGAGCAGGAAGCCCGCGGCGAGACCGGCGACGAGCGTCGCGACCGCCGGGATCGCCCAAACGCGCCGCCGGTGCCTCGCGGGCGCGGCCGCCTCGAGGCCTCCGGAGAAGGAGGTCTCCGTCAGGTGGTCGCGGACGCTCTTGAGGTCTCGAGCGAGGTCCTTGGTCGAGGCGTAGCGCTCCTCGGGGTCCTTGGCGAGGCAGCGCTCGACGATCCAGCGCACGGGCGGGGGAGCCTTGGGCGCGAGCTGAGAGAGCGGCTCGGGTTCCTCGCGGATGATTGCGGTCAGAGTCTCGGCGCCGGTCTTCCGCTGGAACGCGCGCTTGCCGGTCGCCATCTCGTACAGGATCGCGCCCAGAGTGAACTGATCGGAGTGGAAGTCGACGGGTTGCCCGCTCGCCTGCTCGGGCGACATGTAGCCGGCCGTGCCCATGACGGTGCCGGGTTGTGTCGGCGCCGCGATGGCCGTCGGCACGACCGACTCGTCCTGCGAAGAGGCCTCCATCAGCTTGGCGAGACCGAAGTCCAGGATCTTGACGAAGCCGTCCTTCGAGACCATCAGGTTCTCGGGCTTCAGATCCCGGTGGACGATGCCGGCCGAGTGCGCCTTGGCGAGCCCCTCGGCGGTCTGGACGGCGAGGTCGAGGAGCTTCTTCGTGGCCACAGGCTCCCCCGAGGCGACGAGCTCGCGCAGGGTCTTGCCTTCGATGAGCTCCATGGCGATGTAGACGGTCCCGTTGGTCTGGCCGATGTCGTAGATCGTGAGGATGTTGGGGTGGTTGAGCGCGGAGGCCGAGCGGGCTTCCTGCTCGAAGCGCTGGCGGCGATCGGGGTCGGCCGCCATGGCCTCGGGGAGGACCTTGATCGCCGCTTCGCGCCCGAGCTTCGCGTCCTTCGCCCGGTAGACTTCTCCCATCCCTCCCGCGCCGATTGGTGCGAGGATCTCGTAGGGCCCCAGCTTCGTTCCGGCGGCCAGACTCATGTCAGTTGATCCCTCTTGCGTTCGCGGCGCGAGTGGTCTCCCCAGCGAGGGGAGGGAGCGGAACCGGGATCGGCCCGGCGACGTCCCGCTCGGGAAATGGCTCGACTACTTCGACTTCCAGGTCCCCTTCCACTTGTTTCCCTGGCGCCCGTCCTTCCATCCCGCGGTCGGCTCGTAGGTACCGCCTCCCTCGACGGTGATCCACTTTCCGGTGCCGCCCATGAAGCCCCAACGGCCCGCGGTCCCGTCGGCACGCCACCAGTAGAACGCCAGATCACCGTCGGAGTCGACCGAGTCGCAGGTGCCGGCCGACCGGATGGGCTTGCCGTCCTTGGCGACGACGGCGGTGCCCGTGCAGCTCATGCTGACCCGCCGCAGCGGGTTCGACGGGTCGTCGGCCGTGAGGAAGCCTTTGAAGGACATCCGGTTCACGGTCGAGCCGTCGGCGAGCGTGAAGGTCTCGACGACTTCCGGCACGAACATGTTCTCACCGGACCCTTTGATTTCCTGTGCGGATAGAACCGAGGGCACCAGGGAAAGACCCACGAGTACGACCCCCACCGTGGCGAGCGTCGATTTCGACATGGGATCCTCCTGTGCCCCGGATCCTATCCCCGCTTCGCCGTCGAGCTCGGGTACTGCGAGGGGATAATCGGCGTTCGGAACCGAGCCTTGATCGGCCGCACCCTCTCTCACTATCGGATCGAGAAGCCTCTCGGCGCCGGAGGCATGGGAGAGGTGTTCCTCGCCCGGGACCTCGCCCTCGGGCGGTCCGCGGCGGTCAAGGTCCTCTCCGCCGCGCTGACGGCCGAAGCGCGCGCGAGGCTCTTCCGCGAAGCGGCCGCGTGCGCCCGGCTGCAGCATCCCGCGATCGCCACCTTCTACGAGTCCGGAGAGTCCGACGGCGTTGCGTTCCTGGCCATGGAGTACGTCGCGGGAGAAACTCTCCGCGATCGCCTGCGCCGCGGCCCGCTGCCGTTTCCGCTGGCACTGTCGATCGCCGGAGCCCTTCTGGAAGCGCTCGGGCACGCCCACGAGGCCGGAGTCCTCCACCGGGACATCAAGCCCGAGAACGTGATGGTCACAGGCGACAATCTCGGAAAGCTTCTCGACTTCGGCATCGCGCGGGTGCACGAGAACACCGTGCCGGAGGCCGAGGCGGCGACGGAAGTCGCGCTCACGGAGCCGGGCGCCGTGATCGGCACGCTCGGCTACATGTCTCCGGAGCAATTGAAGGGCCAGGCCCTCGACGAACGGTCGGACCTCTTCTCGCTGGGAGCCGTCCTCTACGAGATGCTCTCCGGCAGCCCGGCGTTTCCGGGCGAATCGGCCGCCGACCGCATCGCCGCGATTCTGTTGTCGGACGTGGCTCCGATTCGCGGGGAGGGAGTCTCGGCCGAGACCTCCGTTCTGCTGGGGCGCGCCCTCGCGCGGGATCCTGAGAAGCGATATCCGAGCGCGGGCGCCTTCCTCTCGGACCTGCGGGCGCTCGCCTCCGGCGAGCTCTCGGTGGCCCTTCCCGACACGCTCGCCATCGTCGACTTCGTCAACCTCTCGCGAAATCCTGACGACGAGTGGATCGGCAGCGGTTTCGCCGAGAGCCTGGCGACGGACCTCGCGCGGCTTCCGGGCGTCACGCTGGTCCCGGGCGAACGGGTTCGCCAGGCCCGCGCCGGCGGGACGGAGGAGGCGGGGCTCGGCCGCACCCTGGGCTGCCGCTGGGTGCTGTCCGGAGGATTTCAGCGCGTCGGCCCGCGGCTCCGAGTGACGGCGAAGCTCGGCGACGGCGCGACGGGCGACACCGTCTTTTCCGAAAAGTTCGACGGAACGCTCGAGGAAATGTTCGCGATCCAGGACCGGCTCGCCGCCCGAGCCGCCGGAGCGCTGCAGACCGGCGCCGAGCCTCGCGCGCCGCGGCCTGCGCCCCGCATCGACGCCTACGAGCGGCACGCTCGCGGGCGCCGCTTCTTTCACCGCCTCGAGAAGGGAACGATGGATCAGGCACGCATCCTCTTCGAGGAAGCGGCGGGCGCGGACGCGGCATACGCTCCGGCGCTGGCGGGGCTGGCCGCCGTGCATGCGATGCGGTTTCCGTTCCAGACGGACCGACACGAGCTCGAGCTCTCCGAGAGCTACGCACGCCGGGCGATCGCCGCCGATCCGGAGCTCGCCGAGCCGCGACTGTGGCTCGGATACGGCCTGACGCGTCTCGGCCGCCACGAGGAGGCCCTCGCTCAGGAACGACGAGCGATGGAGCTCGACCCGACGACTCCGTACGCTCCGTATTTCGCCGGGTTCTGCGCCGCGAACCTGGGACGGCGCGAAGAGGGTCTGGGCCTCTTCCAGCGCGCGGTCGAGGTCGATCCGCGGCACGCCTACGCCTGGCTCGCGCTTGCCTGGACGCACCTCGAGCTCGGCCACGAGGCGGAAGCGCGCTGGTGCCTCGAAAAATCCGTCGCGCTGGAAGGAGAGACCCCGATCGGCCCCACCGCCGGGGTCGCCGGGTATCTCGGCGAGTGCCTGCGCCGCTCCGGAGACCTCGCGGACGCGAGGGGCGCCTGCCTCCGCGGTCTCGAGGCGGTCGAGAAATCGGACAACATGTATCGCGACACGTTTCGGGGGGTCGGCCTGTGCGCGCTCGGCCGGACCGCGCTCGAGCAGGGGGACAGCGATGCGGCGCACGCGGCCTTCACGCAGGCGGTGACCCACCTGCGCGGCCGGCCGCGGGCGCTCGGCGGCGGCCACCTGCTCGTCCAGGCGATCGCCGGTCTCTCGAGAGCGGGAGACGGACCGGCCGCGCTCGACGAGGCTCTCGGGCTCTTCCGAAGCCGCCAGGGATACAGCTTCGACATGATGTGGTGCTGTGACGAAGGCACCACGCTCCTCGAGCTCTCCCGCGCCGCGGCCGCGGCCGGACGGGACGCAGAGGCGCAGGAGCTTCGGGCGCGCGCCGTGGCGGCGGGTTCGCGCGAAGCGACTCTCCCGGCCTAGGGCAGGAGTTTCCGGGCGAGCGTGGCCGCGTGCTGCCGGAGCTCCGGCACCGCCGTCGCCTCCCAGAATCGAGCCTTCAAGAGCGGTCCGACCAGGAAGATCGAAGGGGACGCCTGACCGTCGGCGTCGAGGATCGCGAGGTCATCCGACACGTCGAGGCCCAGGCTCAGCGCGTCGGGCACCGCGAGGCCTCGCCTGCAGAGAGCGTCCAGAAACCGGTCGCCCAGGCGCCGGACGTCGCTCGACGGGCCGGTGCAGTTGACGACGCGCTCGACGAAGACGGCCTCGGTGCTCGATCCGCCGCGCGGCCGGATGACCACGCGCACTCCGTCGGACGTCGGCTCGTAGCGAACCACGCGCGCGGCGCGGAGCTGCAGCTCGCCGGACTCCCGCATCCGCTGGATCGCATTCCAGGTCGCCGGCGCCGCCCGGTGCCGGTGCACGTCCCAGTACGGGCGCACGTGGCGCAGGAATCGCGAGCGTTCGGCGAGGTAGAGCTCCTGCCAGATCCCCGGCGTGGCGCCGCGCAAGGCGCCGATGACTCCGCGCCAGTTGTTGCCGGGCGTGCTCGCCGCTTTCCGCACGGCCGCCATGAGCCCCCGGGCGGTCAGGGGAAGAGACAGGAGCTCCGGCGGGGGTGGGGCCGAAATCATGGCGGGCGCATGCGGATGCGGGAGCAGGCCGTGGCGCGAGACCGCCCGCAGGGGCCGTGCCGCCCCGCGGCCGGCCAGATCCAGCGCGATGTCGAGGGCGGTCAGGCCCGTCCCGAGCATCAGCACGGACTCACCGGGGCGGACGACGTCGAGAGAGCCGCGGATCCACGGGTCGCGGACGTATCGGTCGGAGGAGTAGAACTCGGCGCCCTGGGCGGCGGGGTTTGCCGGGGAATAGTTGCCGAGCGCCAGCACGACTTTCTCGAAATGCCGCCGCGTGCCGATCGGCGAAGGTCAGCCAGACTCCGCGTCCGTCGGGCTCGGCGTCGATGACCTCCCCGACCACGCGCTCGAGGGAGACGTCGCGCGCCGCGCTTTCAGACTCGCGGAGGAGAAACTCCAGGTACTCGCCGTAGAGCCTCCGGGAGACGAACGTGTCCGCGGCGACGTCGCCGCTGCGGCCTCGAGCCCATCGCAGGAAATGATCGGGATCCTCGGGCAGCGCGCTCATCCCGCCGGCCGGAACGTTCAGGACGTGCGTCTCGATCCGCGTGCGGTACGCGACACCCCGGCCGATGGGCCCGAACCGGTTGACGAGGGTGACCCGCGCCGGACGCCCCCGGCGCAGCAGATGGGCCGCGACCGCGACGCCGCTGAAGCCGCCGCCGACGACCGCAATCGAAAGAGGCGCCTGCGGGCTCCCCGGCGGGACGAGGGTCAGGGAACCGCGAGACGCGGAACCGTCAGACGGGCGCTTGTTCGGCACTCAGTTGAGACTTTCCCGCCCGTAGACACACTTCCGCATTCCGGCCTCCGGCCGGAACTCTACTTCAGCGCGGCGCGGTTTTTCGGATGGCTCCGCGTCATTGAAGAACGAATGTCTTGACCAGGAACACCGCCATCTGTCCGCGTGTGTTGTTGTTCAACGGGCAGTAGCGCGGGGGATTCGTGTCGCAGCCGCCCGTGATCTGTTCGTCGGCGAGCTGCTCGATCCAGTCGACGGCGAAGGCCCCGGGGCACGGGACGTCCGAGAAGTCGCCGGCGCACGGCGGAGGGACGTGGCCGGAGCCGTACTTGGCTTTGAGCAGGAAGACGGCCATCTGGTCGCGCCGCACGGGATTCTGTGGACAGTACACGCCCGTGCCGCAGCCTCCGGTGATGCCCTGATCCGCGAGGTCCTCGATCCAGTCGGCGAAGGTGGATGGACACGGCACGTCGCTGAACGTTCCCGTGCACGGAGGCGGAACGTAGCAGACGCCGTACTTGCCCTTGAGAAGGAATACCGCCATCTGTTGGCGCAGAGTCGGTTGGACGATGCCGTACTGCCCGCCGCCAGTCCCGGCGGTGATGGCGTTGCGGACGAGCGTCGTGACGAATCCGTAGAAGAGATGGAAGTTCGGCACGTCGAGAAAGTCCGAGACCCAGGCCTTCGGCAGGGTCCCCGTCGTGAGGTCGAGGTTGGTCACCGTCAGGTCATGGACGGTTCCGGCCGCGAGCGGCGGCGTCGTGGCCGTGATCTGGGTGGGGCCGACGACGTTGATGCTGCTGGCCGGCTGGCCGCCGATCGTGACGGCCGCCCCGGCCGCGAAGTCGCTGCCCGTGACCGTGATCGCCGTCCCGCCGGCGGCGTCGCCGCTGGCCGGGAAGATCGAGAATGGCAGCCTCTGGGAGAACTCCGAGGTGTTTCCGACCGAGTCGGTCGCGGTCGCCGAAACGAAGTCGCCCGGCGTGATGAGGACAGCAAGCGTGACGTCGAAAGCGATGGAGCCGGACGCGTCCGTCGTGACCTCGGCTTCGCCCAGCCAGGTTCGCGCCTCGAGGAAGTCCTGCGGCCGGGGCGTGCATCCGTCGTTGCCGTAGAAGTCCAGCGTGAAGGTCGAGGAGGGCGTGCTGCGCATGAAGCCCTGCACGCGCGTGCCCGCGCCCTGCGGCCCCGTCAGCTCCACCGAGGAGATGAGCGGATAGTTCTGGCCGGCATTCGGGCCGGCGTCCGCGTCCCCGGCATCGTTCGGGTTCACGCCCTGGGGGTCGTTGTCGAACCCGAGGCCGACGTTGTCGAAGATCGTGTTGCCGCGCACCGTGATGCGCTGCCCGAAGTTCCAGATGCCGTGGAGATTGCCGGCGCCCGCGTTGAACGCGATGAGGTTGCCTTCTCCCGGCCCGGTGCCGCCGATGAGCACGTCGGTCGTATCGGCCGTGTTCAAGAGGATCGCCAGATTGTTGGGAAGCGGCAGCGTCCCGCTGATGTCGGTGCCGAAGTAGTTGTTCTGGATCGTCCCGCTGTGGACGCCGTTGTTGAGGTTCATCCCCAGGTTGTTTCCGGAGATCAGGTTCCGCCCCGCCGGATCCGGCGTTCCGATCGTGATCGTCCCTGTGAGGTTGTTGGCGTCGATCGCGAAGTTGTTGGGAAACGCCTGGGTGCCGGTGATGTCGGTGCCGATGAGGTTGCCCGCGATGAGCGTGTTCGCCGATCCGTTTACGGTGATCCCGAAGCCGTCGTTGCCCGAGATGAGGTTCCCCATTCCCGCGACGGTGCCTCCGATGACGACGTCGTCGGAGTTGACGACCGATATGCCGATGTTATTGCCGAGATCCAGGGCTCCCGTCGGATCCATTCCGATGACGTTGCCCCGGATGACAGTCCCGTCCGAGCCGACGAGCTGGATGGCCGTGCCGGTCGATCCGGAGATCACGTTGCCGGCCCCGGGGTCGGTTCCGCCGATCGTCGTGTCCGGGGAGTTCTGGATCTGGAGGCCCAGCCCGGTCGAGGTCACGGTGGCCGTCGCGTTGATCCCGATGTAGCAGGCTTCCACGAGGTTGGCGCCGTTGCTGGTGAACGTCAGTTGGACGCCGAACTCGAAGATCGCGAGGCCGCGGACGGTGCTGCCCCCGGCGCTGATGCGAAGGCCCTGCGTCGGGGTGGACTCGGTGAGCTCGATGAGCGGCGAGTCGACGTAACCCGGCTGGGTCGTGCCGTCGATGATCACGGGATCGGTCGCGGTGGGCAGGTCGGTGGAGACGACGATCGTGTGGACGCCGGCGCCGGGGATGGCGAAGGCAATCGTGTCGAGGACTCCCACGGAAGCGTTCGAATCGATGAGCGCCTGGTGAAGAGTTCCCGGGCCGCTGTCGGCGGTGCTCGTGACGGTGATCGTGGCGGCGGCGGCGGACGAACCGAGGCCGAGCGAAACGGCGGCGAGCAGGGCGAGCGTGCGCATGCGTCTCCTCATGGAAGTTCGATCGTTCATTGGAGGTTGAAGGCCTTCACGATGAACACCGCCATCTGTCCTCGAGTGTTCGGGTTCGTGGGACAATAGTTGTTGCCGCCGCATCCGCCGGTGACCTGCTCCAGCGCGAGCTGCTCGATCCAGGCGGCGAAGGGCGAGGAGCAGTCCACGTCGTCGAAGACTCCGGTACACGCCGGAGGCGTGTAGCTCGATCCGTGCTTGGCCTTCAGAAGAAACACCGCCATCTGATCCCGGCGCACCGGGTTCTGCGGACAATACACCCCCGGCCCGCAGCCGCCCGTGATGCCGAGGGCCGAGAGGGCTTCGATCCATGGAGCGAAAGTCGACGAGCACGGCACGTCGGAAAAGACGCCCGAGCAGGGCGGGGGCGTATAGCAGAGACCGAACCGGGCCTTCAACAGGAACACCGCCATCTGCTGGCGCAGCGTGTTGTCGTTGACGCCGTAGAAGCCGCCCCCGATGCCGACCGTGATCGCGTTGCGGACGAGCGTGGTGACGTGCGAGTAGAACGTGTTCGAGAAGGCGACGTCGAGGAAGTCGGCCACCCAGGCCTTCGGCAGCGTGCCTTCCGAGCCGTCCGGGTTCGAGACGGTCAGGTCGTTCACCGTGCCCGCCGGGAGCAGAGGCGAAGTCGCGCTGATGGAGTTGGAGTTGTTGAAGACGACGTTGCCGGCCGCGACGCCGCCGATCGTGACCGTCGCGCCCGCCTGGAAGTCGGTCCCCGTGATCGACAGGTTTGTTCCGCCCGCCGGAGGGCCGGACGTCGGAAAGACGAAGAGCGGCAGGCGCTGCGAGAACTCCGAGGTGTTCCCGAGCGGGTCGGTGGCGGTCGCCGACACGGGATCGTTTGCGGCGACATCGACCGGCAGCGTCACGTCGATGGACGCGAAGCCGACGCCGTCGGTGGTCACCGCCGTCGACCCGAGATAGCGCGCTCCCTCGAGGAACTCCTGCGGCCGGTCGGCGCAGGAGTCGTTTGAGAAAAAGTCGAGCTCGACCTGGGTCGAAGCCGCGCCGCGGATGAAGCCCCGGATGCGGGTGGAGGCGCCCTGCGGTCCCGAAGTGAGGGCCGGCTCGACCGATGTGATGATCGGGAAGTTCTGGAGCAGGTTGGCGCCAGTGTCGCCATCTCCCGGATCGTTCGGAGTGACGCCGGTTCCGCCGAGGTCGATCCCGAGGCCCTCGTTCGAAAAGATCGAGTTTCCCCGGATCGTGTTCTCCACGCCGTCGTCCATGTTGATCCCGTTGTTGTTGAATGCGATCACGTTGCCCTCGCCCGGCGCCGTGCCTCCGATCGTCGCGTCGCTCGCCTGGAAGCCGATCTGGATTCCGTCCGTGCCATTGGGCAGGGCAGAGGCACAGTCGATCTGTGTGCCAATGCAGTTGCCCTGAATCACGTCGTGTTCCTGGCCGATGCTGCTGCCGCCGGTCCCCAGCACGATCCCGTAGCCCGTGTTGCCGGAGATCAGGTTGCACGGGAAGACGCACGGCGTTCCCGCCGCGCCGGCTGCGCCGCCGATCTGCGCGCCGTCGCCGCCGTTGAATGTCCCGACGCCCCCGAAGGCGTTGGGCAGGGCGTGGGTGCCGGTGGCGTCGGTTCCGATGAAGTTGCCCTGGATGACGACGGCGGGTCCGGCGTTCATGCCCACGCCGACAAAATTGGCGGAGACGACGTTGAGCGCGATGGTGTGCCCGTTCCCGCTGAATACCACGACGCCGTAGTTCCCGTTGCCGAGGGCCGCGAGGCCCGTCACGTCGGTCCCGATGAAGTTGCCCTGGACGGTGCTGGAGTTCCCCGCCTGCGAGAGGCTGATCCCGTGGCCTGAGTTTCCGGAGACGAGGTTGCAGGTGTTGTCGCACGGACCCGAGGCCGGCAGCGTCAGGGGTCCGCCGATCGTATTGCCGCCCGTCCCGTCCTGAATGCCCGTGCCGTTGGGAACCGATCCGAGACCGGAGACGTCGGTCCCGATGCGGTTTCCGAGGACTGCGTTGTCCTCCGAGTTCAGGACGATGCCCGTGCCATTGCCGGAGATCAGGTTGCGGTCCTCCGGCGCGGTTCCTCCCACGGTGTTGCCGTTCGAAGGGCGAAACAGGTAGACGCCGTTGGCGTTGGCGAGCGCGGCCGTGCCCGCGGCGTTGGTGCCGATGTAGTTCCCGACGATGGTGTTACCGCCGACCGTGAAGCAGATGATCCCGGAGCCGTTGAATCGGTTGATGACCAGGGCGCGCACGGTGCTGCCGCCGGCCGTGATGTTGAGGCCGTGCACGAAGCCGCCGGCGTTCGTGCCGTCGAGCTCGATCAACGGAGGGCCGGCGAACCCGGGCTGCGTCGACCCGTCGATCACGACCGGATCGGTGATCGTCGGAAGCCCCGAGGCCGGGACGATCGTGTGAACCCCGGCGCCCGGGATGTCGAACTCGATCGTGTCCAGCGTCCCGGCGGACGCGTTCGAGTCGAGGATCGCCTGTCGGAGCGATCCGGGGCCGGAGTCGGCGGTCGTGGTGACCGTGAGGGTCGCCGCCCCGAGAGAACGGGAAGCGAGAAAACGAAAAGGGAAACGACCAGTCGAGCCGTCCGCGGAATCCGCATGGGACACCTCGTCCTGTGTACGCGGAATCCGGCGCCGTTTCGGGTCGGGGGGCCTCGAAAATGGCCGGGATTCGCGCATAATGGCGGGTTCTATGGCGACGACCCCCACCGGCCCGGGCCAGCAGCAGCGCGCCGAGGCCCTCTACGAGCTCCTCGCGGAGCGGATCCTCATCCTCGACGGGGCCACCGGAACGTGGCTCCAGGGGCAGGACCTGACGGCGGAGGACTTCGGCGGCGGCGAGCTCGAGGGCTGCAACGAGAACCTCGTCCTGACCCGGCCGGACGTCATCCTCCGGATGCACGGCGACTATCTGGCCGCCGGCGCGGACATGGTCGAGACGGACACCTTCGGCGCCACGCCCCTCGTGCTCGCCGAGTACGGCCTGGCGGACAAGGCCCTGGAGATCAACCGCCGGGCGGCCGAGATCGCGCGCGAAGCGGCGGCCGCGGTCTCCACCTCCTCCCGACTCCGCTTCGTCGCGGGCTCGATGGGGCCCGACGACCAAGGCCATGACCGTGACGGGCGGGGTGACGTTCGACGAGCTGGTCGTCCACTACCGGGTCGCAGGCCCTCGGCCTGCTCCAGGGGGGCTCGGACGTCCTGCTTCTCGAGACGACGCAGGACACGCGGAACCTCAAGGCCGGGCTGATCGGGATCGAGCAGGCCTTCGCCGAGATCGGCTGGCGGACTCCGGTGATGGTCTCCGTGACGATCGAGCCGATGGGGACCATGCTCGCCGGCCAGGACGTGGACGCGCTGTACGCCTCCGTGATGCACGCGCCCCTGCTCTCGGTGGGGCTCAACTGCGCGACGGGCCCGGAGTTCATGCGGGACCACATCCGCAGCCTCTCGGCGATCTCCAAGACGCTGACCTCCTGTTACCCGAACGCCGGGCTTCCGGACGTGCTCGGCCAGTACTCGGAGACGCCCGAGTCGATCTCCCGCGAGCTCGGCCACTTCATGCAGGAAGGCTGGGTCAACATCGTGGGCGGCTGCTGCGGCACGACTCCGGCGCACATCCGTGCGATCGCGGCGGCGGCCGAGGGCAGGAAGCCCCGCCGCCCGGCGATCCACTCGAAAACCCTGTTCTCGGGGATCGAGCTCATGGAAGCGGACGTCGACAACCGGCCGGTCCTCGTGGGCGAGCGGACGAACGTGCTCGGCAGCCGCAAGTTCAAGCGCCTCGTCGCCGCCGGGGACTGGGACGCCGCGGCCGAGATCGCCCGGGCCCAGATCAAGAACGGCGCCCAGATCATCGACGTCTGCCTCCAGGACCCCGACCGCGACGAGACGGCCGACGCCAACGCGTTTCTCTCCAAGGCCATCCGCATGATCAAGGCGCCCCTCATGCTCGACTCGACGGACGCGAAGGTCCTGGAGCTCGGCCTGAAGTGGAGCCAGGGCAAGGCGATCCTCAACTCCATCAACCTCGAAGACGGCGAGGAGCGCTTCAAGACGGTCGTGCCCCTGGCGCAGCGCTACGGCGCGGCGCTCGTCGTCGGCACGATCGACGAGGACCCCGAGACACGGCATGGCGGTCACCCGGCAGCGCAAGCTCGAGGTGGCGCGGCGGAGCTACACGCTGCTGACCGAGAAGTACGGCGTGCCCGCCGAGGACATCCTCTTCGACCCGCTCGTCTTCCCGTGCGGCACGGGCGACGAGAAGTACGTCGGGAGCGCCGAGGAGACGGTCGAGGGGATCCGGCTCATCAAGAACGAGTTTCCGGAGTCGAAGACCATCCTCGGCATCTCCAACGTGTCCTTCGGCCTGCCGGAGTCCGGACGCGAGGTCCTCAACTCGGTCTTCCTCTACCACGCGACCAAGGCCGGGCTGGATCTCGCGATCGTGAACACCGAGAAGATCGTCCGTTACCCGTCCATTCCCGAGGAGGAGCGCCGGCTCTCCGAGGATCTGATCTACAACCGGGGCGCGGATCCGGTCGCGGCATTCGCCAACTACTTCAAGGCCAAGGGCGCGGCCCCCAAGGCTCCGAAGGTCCGCGCGGGGACGCCGCTCGAGCGGCTTCCGAGCTACATCCTCGAGGGCTCCAAGGAGGGCCTCGTCGACGACCTCGAGGCCGTGCGCACGGGAGGCATGGCGCCTCTCGACATCATCAACGGACCGTTGATGGACGGGATGCGCGAGGTCGGCCGTCTGTTCAACGCGAACGAGCTGATCGTCGCGGAGGTCCTGCAGTCGGCGGAGGCCATGAAGGCCGCGGTCTCGCACCTCGAGAAGTTCATGGAGAAGTCCGGCGGCTCGCGCAAGGGCAAGGTGATCCTCGCGACCGTCAAGGGCGACGTCCACGACATCGGCAAGAACCTCGTCGAGATCATCCTGTCGAACAACGGCTACGAGGTCGATCAACCTCGGGATCAAGGTTCCGCCCGAGAAGCTCGTCGAAGCCTACGAGATGCACGCGCCGGATCTGATCGGCCTCTCGGGGCTGCTCGTGAAGAGCGCGCAGCAGATGGTGACGACCGCGCAGGACCTGACGGCCGCGGGCGTCACGGCGCCGATGCTCGTCGGCGGCGCGGCGCTCTCCCAGAAATTCACGGATCACCGGATCGCGCCGGCCTACGCCGGGCTCGCCGTCTACGCCGAGGACGCGATGCGCGGCCTCGCCCTCGCCGACCGGATTCTCTCGAGCGAGGAGGCGCGGAGCGCGCTCGCCGCCGAGGCGGAGAAGCGGCGGGAAGCCGTCAAGATGGACGTCCGGTCCGACCAGGAGATCCCGCTTTCCGCGCCGGCCGTGCGGAGCCCCGAGGTCGCGGTCGTCGAGGCGCAGCCCGCGCCGCCGGAGGCGAGGAACGCGTCCTGCCCGAGCTGGATCTCGAGGAAGTCTGGAAGTACCTCAACCCCCACATGCTCTACGCCAAGCACCTCGGTCTGCGCGGCAGCTACCGCAAGCTGAAGGAAGCCGGCGATCCCAAGCTCGCCGAGCTCGAACAAGTGATCGCGCGAGTCCAGAACGCCGGCTGGATCAAGGCGCGCGCGATGTACCGGTACTTCGGCGCCACCTCCGAAGCCAACACGCTGTCGGTCCTCGTGCCGGGCGGGGGAGAAGCCTGCTTCACGTTCCCGAGGCAGGTCGCGGGCGAGAGGCTGTGCCTGGCCGACTTCGTCCACCCGCACGTCAACGGAGCGACGCCCCCGGCGTCCGACTCGGTCGCCTTCTTCATCACGACGGCGGGCGAGGGCGTGCGCGCGAAGGCGGAGGAGCTGAAGAACGCGGGCGAATACCTCCTCTGTCACGCCCTCCAGGCCCTCGCGGTCGAGACGGCCGAGGCCGCCGCCGAGTGGCTGCACGCGAAGCTCCGCGCCGCGTGGGGATTCCCGGATCCGCCCGAGACGACGATGCTCGACCGGTTCCAGGGCCGCTATCGCGGCAAGCGCTACAGCTTCGGCTACCCGGCTTGCCCGGATCTCGGGGACCAGGTGACGCTCTTCCGCCTCCTCGACGGGAACAAGATCGGCGTCGAGCTGACCGAGGGCTTCATGATGGATCCCGAAGCTTCGGTCTCGGCGCTCGTCCTGCACCACCCGCAGGCTCGCTACTTCGCCGACCTGAGGCGTCCCCTTTCCCGCAACCCATTTGGATCGAATGGGTTAAATCGCTCGATCCCTATCCTGAAACCCCTTGCGTCGAATCGACGTATCTAGGCTAGGATTACAGAATGATCGACGCAATTGATGCAAGAATACTGACGATTCTCCAAGAAAACGCCAGAACGTCGAATGCCGAGATCGCCCGACAGGTCGACCTGGCGCCCTCGGCCGTCTTCGAGCGGATCCGCAAGCTCGAGGAGCGCGGCGTCATCGAGGGCTACTCCGCCCGCGTCAATCCGACGGCGGTCGGGCTGCCGCTTCTGGCGTTCATCTTCGTGCGCGACGAGGAGCGGCCGGGCGAGGCGAGCACGGCGAAGCTCGTCTCCGAGATCCCCGAGGTTCTCGAAGTCCATCACGTGGCGGGCGAGGACTGCCTGCTCGTCAAGGTGCGCACGACCGATACCGACGCGCTCGGCAAGCTCCTGCGGGACCGGCTCGGCCGCATTCCGCACGATCGTCACGACGCGGACGACGATCGTGCTCGGCACGGTGAAGGAAAGCTCGCAGCTTCCGCTTCCGTCCGACGCGCCCGAGCGGGGCGTGGAGGAGCCCGTCCGTGTCTGAGGCGCGGCCCGGCGCGGCAAGCCTCGACGCTTGCCCGTCGGGGCGAAGCCCTCGACGCTCGCGATCGTCGCGGCGTTCGCCGCGGTCTACGTGCTGTGGGGCTCGACCTACCTCGGCATTCGCTTCTCGATGGAGACGCTTCCGCCTTTCTTCACTCAGGGTGTGCGTTTCTTCCTCGCGGGCGTCGTCCTCTATGCATGGGCGCGGTGGCGCGGCGAGAAGCCGCCGACGCGGCGCGAGTGGGGCGGCGCAACGATCACCGGAGCCCTCCTCTTCGTCTGCGGCAGCGGCGGCCTCGTCTGGGCCGAGCACTTCATCCCTTCGGGCGTGGCCGCTCTCGTCGTTGCAACCGAACCCATGTCCTTCGTGTTGTTGGAGGCCATGCGCCGCCGCCGAAGACCGCACGGGGTCGTTCTCGCCGGCCTCGCCCTGGGCACAGCGGGCCTCCTCGTTCTCGTCGGACCGGGAACGTTCTTCGGCGGCGAGCGCTTCCACCTCGGCGCCTGTCTCGTGCTCGTGGCCGGGACCTTCGCCTGGGCGTGGGGATCGCTGTTCTCGCGCGGCTCCCGGCTTCCGTCCTCGCCGCTCATGGCGACGGCGGCCACGCTTCTGACGGGCGGCGGGCTTCTCGCCCTCGTCGGAGTCGTTCGCCGGCGAGCTCGGACGGTTCGACCCTTCCGCCGTGTCGACGAGGTCGATCGTCGCGACGATCTATCTCTTCATCTTCGGCTCGATCGTGGGCTTCTCCGCCTATCTCTGGCTGCTGCGCAACGCGACCGCCTCGCGCGTATCGACGTATGCCTACGTGAACCCCATCGTCGCCGTGTTCCTGGGATGGGCCCTCGCCGGCGAGCCGCTGTCGCCGCGCGTCCTCGTGGCCGCCGTCATCATCATCGGCGCCGTCGCTCTCATCATTCGGCACGGAGGCGAAGAGGAGGCCGTCCCGAAGCCGCGGAGGACTTCGGCTGCACGAAAGCGCCGGAGACGCTCCATGCCTGAGACCGGCGCGTTCCGGCGGCCGGCTTCGCGGACGCAGCTCGTCCTGGCCTTCGCCGCGGTGTACGTCCTCTGGGGCTCGACGTATCTGGCGATCCGCTTCGGCGTCGAGACGATCCCGCCGTTTCTGATGGCGGGCCTGCGCCATTCGATCGCCGGCATCCTGCTCTTCGCCTGGGTGCGCCTCTCCGGCACGCCGGCCCCGACGGCGAGGCAATGGCTGCCGGCGGCCGCGGTCGGCACGCTGATGCTTCTGGGCGGCAACGGCCTGGTGAGCTGGGCGGAGAAGCGCGTGCCCTCGGGCCTCGCGGCGCTGATCGTCGCCTCGGTCCCGATCTGGATGACTCTTCTCCATGGCCTCGAGAAGAGGACGCGTCCGCACGGCGTCGTCCTTCTCGGGCTGGCCGCGGGCCTCGCCGGTCTCGCGTTCCTGGTCGCGCCGGGCCGGTTCGCCGGCGGAAGTCACGTCGACCTCGCGGGCGCCGGGAGCGCTCCTGTCGGCCGCGCTCTTCTGGGCGATCGGCTCGCTGTACGCGCGCCGCGCCAAGCTGCCGTCCTCGACGCTCCTCGCGACCTCGATGGAGATGCTGACCGGCGGCGCGGCGCTGCTTCTGACCTCGGGCCTGGTCCGGGAATGGCGGGGCTTCTCCTTCGCGGAGGTCTCGACGCGCTCCTGGCTGGCCCTCGGCTACCTCATCGTGGCGGGCTCGCTCGTCGGCTTCACCGCCTACATCTTCCTGCTCGGCGCGACGACGCCCGCGCGGGTCGGGACCTACGCGTACGTGAACCCGATCGTCGCCGTGTTCTTCGGGTGGGCGTTCGCGAGCGAAATCGTCACCGCGCGCATGGTCATCGCCGCGCTCGCCATCCTGGGAGCGGTGGCCGTGATCATTCGCTACGGAGGGAACGGGCGCAGAAAGAAGTCGCGCGAGAGGCGGCCCCGGAACCCGTTCCGGAGCCCCGGCGCGCGGGGAGGAGCTCATGATCGTTCGGATCTGGAGGGGACACACGCGATCGGAGGACGCCGAGAGCTACACGAAGTTCATCGAGAAGACCGGGCTCGCCGACTACAGGGCGACGCCGGGAAATCTCGGCGCGGCCATCCTGCGCGGCGCCGGGCGCCCCGGCCGGCACCGCGGAGTTCCTCGTGCTCTCCTTCTGGGAAGACTTCGACGCGATCCGCCGCTTCGCGGGGCCGGACGCCGAGAAGGCGCACTACTATCCGGAGGATGATCGACTACCTTCTCGGCAAGGAGCCGCACGTGACCCACTACGAGCTGGCGTCTCGCGTCGGCCCGCTCTGGGAACTGGCCGAAGAAAAGGCGACGGTGCGCTTCGCGGCCGAGGGCGACGAGTGACGGCGCGGGGAGAGCTAGCCCTGCTCGACGCTCTCCTCGAGGACTCCTACAGTCTCCGGCCCTGGCAGGGACCGAGCCTGAAGGGCTCGCTCCGCGGCGTGAGCGCGCGCCAGGCCGCTGTGGCGGCCCGCGCGCGGCCGGCACTCGCATCTGGGAGCTCGTGCTTCACGCGGCGTACTGGAAGTACGCCGTCCGCCGGCTGCTGACGGGCGAAAAGCGCGGGGCATTTCCCCGGAAGGGCAGCAACTGGTTCGCCCCGCCCGCGTCGGCCGACCGAGAAGGAGTGGAAGGCGCTCCTCGCGCTCCTCGACGAGGAGCATCGGAAGCTCGCCGAGGCGGCCGCGCGTCTCTCGCCGGCCGAGCTGCCGAGGAAGCCGCGGCGGCAGCGCCGCACGATCGCGAACCTCCTCTACGGCGTGGCCTCTCACGACGTGTACCACACGGGTCAGATCCAGCTGCTCAAGCGGCTCTGGCCGGGACGGAAGTCGAAAGGTTGAAGGTCGAAAGGTTGAAGTGTTGAAACGCGAGCGTGGCATCCGCCCTTTTAACGCTTCAACACTTCAACTTCTCCTCTGATAGCCTCTCGCCCCCATGGGGCGTCTCGTCGACCTCTCCCACGCGATCGAGCACGGCATGGTGACCTACCCGGGACTCCCCGGCCCGGTGATCTCCGACTTCCTCGGGCGGGAGGCATCGCGCGGCCACTACGCCGAGGGCACGACGTTCCACATCGCCCGCATCCGCATGGTCGCGAACACGGGCACGTACCTCGACTCGCCGTTTCACCGATTCGCGCACGGCAAGGACGTGGCCGGCCTGCCGCTCGAACGGCTCGCCGATCTGCCGGGCGTCGTGGTGGACGCGACGGAGAAGGCGCGGGGCCGCGCGCCTGGATGAGGATCTCTTCGCGGGCCGCGACCTTTCGGGCCGCGCGGTTCTCATCCGGACCGGCTGGGATGCCCACTGGCGGACGCCGCGCTACGCGGAAGGGCACCCGTACCTCACGCGCGCCGCGGCCGAGTACCTCGCGGGCGCGGGCCCGGCGCTCGTCGGGCATCGATTCGCTGAACATCGACGACACCGAAGACGGCGTCCGGCCCGCGCACACGCTGCTGCTCTCGGCCGGGATCCCGATCGTCGAGCACCTCACGAATCTCGGCGCGTCTCCCCGAAGACGGCTTCCGCTTCCACGCCGTCCCGGCGCCGTTTCAGGGGCTCGGAAGCTTCTGCGTCCGGGCCTACGGAGTCGTTCCCTGAGAGAGAGCCCCGATACTCGGGAAACCCTTGGCGGAGCCTTGCCGTAGAGGGTGCGCAGAGGAGAGACCTCCATGCACCTGGCTCTGATCTTCGGTGCGGCGCTCGCCCTGGCCGCGCCCCCGCGCCGACGCCCGCACCGCCGAAGTCCTCCGCGGAGCTCGCGCGCGAGGCCCGCGCGGCGTACGACAAGGGCGACAAGGCGACCTTCCTCGCGATCTACGAGGAGATCGCGCGTCGGCGGCCGGGCGACGTCTACGTGCTCTACAACCTGGCCTGCGGCCAGGCGCTCAACGGGAAGACGGCCGACGCGGAGCGCACCCTTCTCCAGATCGCGGAGCTGCGGGCGGTTTCCGATCTCGACGCCGACACCGACTTCGACTCGATCCGGAAGACCGAGGGATACAGGAAAGCCGCGGCGAAGATGAAGGCCCTGCGCACCGAGCGCATCTCCTCGGGCGCCGTCGTCGCCTTCACGATTCCCGAGAAGGGCCTCGTGCCCGAGGGCGTCGCGTACGATCCGGTCACGAAGTCCTTCTTCGTCTCCTCGATCCGCAAGCGCAAGGTTTATCGCATCGACGCGTCGGGTAAGGCGTCCGTGTTCGTCGCGCCGCGCGAGGGCGGACTGCGCACGGCGGCCGGGATCGCGGTCGACCCGAAGCGCCGGTCGCTCTGGGTCGCGAGCGGAGTCGATGCCGCACATGGAGGGCTACGTCAAGGACGAGCCGCTCCAGGCCGCGCTCTTCGAGTTCGACGCCGACACCGGAAAATTCCGCCGCGAGATCCGCCCTCCGGCGACCGAGAAACCGGCCGGCTTCGACGACCTCGCGGTCGCCGCCGACGGACGCGTGTACCTCAACGACGGCTTCAACGGCCGCGTCTGGACGCTCGCGCCGGGAGGATCGGCGCTCGAGATCTTCCTCGAGACCGACCTCTTCCGGGGCACGCAGGGCCTCGCGCCGACTCCCGACGGCCGAAGACCCTCTACGTCTCCGACTACAGCGGGCTCTACCGGGTCGAGGTCGCTTCGAAGAAGATCACGCGTCTCGCCGTTCCGGCGGACGTCGCGCTCAACGGCGTGGACGGGCTCGTGTGGGCCGGCGGCCGCCTCTACGCGGTCCAGAACGGCGTCGAGCCCAACCGGGTCATCCGCGTGGACCTCTCCGCCGACGGCGCGACCGTGACCGGGGCTAAGATCCTCGAGATGAACCACCCGGCCTTCGACGAGCCCACGCTCGCCGTGGTCGCCGAGGGCGCGCTCTACGTCACGGCGAACAGCCAGGGCGGGAAGTTCCGCGAACGAGAAGCACCCGATCGCGCCGGAGGCGATGGCCGACGCCGTGATCCTGAAAGTGCCGCTCGCCCCGGCGTCGCGTTGAGCGCTTGACGACTCGCATCCGCGTCTGTCTCGCCGGCGTCGACCGGCTGGGTCGGGCGCGGCCTCGCGCCGGCGATCGCGCAGGCGCCGGACCTCGAGCTCACGGGCGCCGTCTCGCGCTCGCAGGCGGGCCGGCCGCTGACCGAGGCCCTGGGTCGACTCGAGCCTGCCGTCCCTGACGGTGCGCGGCACGGTTTCGGAGGCGCTCGCCGACGGCGCCGACGTCTTCGTCGACTACACGAGCGCCGCGGCCGTGCGAGCCCACGTCGCCGAAGCGATCGCCCGCGGCGTCCACGTCGTCGTCGGGAGCTCGGGCCTCTCGGACGAGGAGTACGCCGGGATCGACCGCGCGGCGCGGGAGCGCGGCGTCGGGCGTTCTGGCCGCGGGGAATTTCGCCCTGACGGCCGTGCTGCTCCAGCGCTTCGCCGAGATCGCCGCGCGGCAGATCCCGCAGTGGGAAATCATCGACTACTGCGGGCGCGAAAAAACCCGACGCGCCTTCGGGCACGGCGCGCGAGCTCGGCGCGCGTCTCTCCGCGCGTCCGCGCGCCCGAGATCGGCGTACCGGTCGAGAAGACGCTCGGCGCGCCCGAGGCGCGGGGCGCGTCGCTCGGCGGGACACGGGCGCACTCCGTCCGGCTGCCGGGCTTCGTGTCCTCGATCGAGGTTCTCTTCGGCCTTCCCGGCGAGCGGCTCACGATCCGGCACGATTCGTCGTCGAGCGCCGAGCCCTACATCGGCGGGACGCTGCTGGCGATCCGCCGCGTGTCGTCGTTCACCGGCCTGCGGCGGGGACTCGACAGCGTGATGGAGTTTTAGCTCTTCTTTTATATCCACGGAGTTGCGGAACCGGGATTTCCGGATGCGCGTCCGTGGTTATGATCGCCGCGTGCGGACGAAACTCGCGGTTGCGGTACTGCTCGGCATCGCCGTCGCGGCGTCGGTCTCCGTCGCCCGCGTCCGCGCGCACGAAGGGCGGGCCCGTGACGAAGTCTCGCCGAATCGTCGCGCGACGAAGGCGGCGCCGGTGCCGCCCGACGTCCTGCTGACGCCAGATCGCGGGACCGCTCGGCGGCATCACGGCCATCACCCACGCCGGCGACGGCCGGCTCTTCCTCACGCTCCAGCGCGGGCGGATCCTGGTCTGGGACGGCGCGACCATCCTGCCCACGCCGTTTCTGGACATCTCATCGCTCATCGTCTGCTGCGGCGAGCAGGGGCTGCTGTCGACGGCCTTCCATCCGAACTACGCCGAGCAACGGGTTCTTCTACGTCAATTACACGAACACCGTCGGGGACACCGTCATCGCGCGGTACTCGGTCTCGCTCGGACTCCAACGTCGCCGACCCGTTCAGCGGCGTGCCGCTCCTGACGATCGACCAGCCGTTCGACAACCACAACGGCGGCCAGCTCCAGTTCGGTCCGGACGGGATGCTCTACATCGGCATGGGCGACGGCGGCAGCGCGAACGATCCCGAGTGCTTCGCCCAGCGGATGGAGCCGCAGCCGGGCCGCCAGGATCTGCTCGGCAAGCTCCTGCGGATCGACGTGAACCAGAGCATGGACACTCCGCCGTACTACGGGATTCCCGCGGGCAATCCCTTCGTCGCCTCGGGCGGACCGAACGAGGCCTGGGCGAAGGGCCTGCGGAATCCGTGGCGCTTCTCGTTCGACCGGTTGACCGGCGACCTCTTCATCGGCGACGTCGGCCAGGGATCAGATCGAAGAGATCGACTTCCAGCCGAGGCGAGCGCCGGCGGAGAGAACTACGGCTGGAAGATGATGGAAGGCACGCGCTGCACGGGCAACGACGGGAATTGTCCGGGGGGCACGCCCGGCCTGCGATTCGCCCGAGCTCGACTCTGCCGATCCTCGAGTACGACCACGGCGGCGGCCGCTGCTCCGTGACCGGCGGCTACCTGTACCGCGGCCCCGGATTCCGGCGCTCTACGGCCGCTACGTTACGGCGACTACTGCTCGGGCGAGATCTGGGGAGCGTTTCGCGACGGCGACGACGTGGTCCACGGAGCTTCTGCCGATCGAGACGGGCGGCCTCACAGACCTTCGGCGAGGATCTCGCCGGCGAGCTCTACGTCGGCAACGCCGACGGGATCCTCTATCGAATCGATCCCGTGGCTCCGGCGACTCCGGTCATCGACTCGGTCACGCCGCACCAGGGATACGAGCGCGGGTCCGACAGGTGATCATCACGGGGTCGGGCTTCGCCGCCGACGCCCAGGTGCTCTTCGGCATCACGCCGGCGCTCGTCGGTGACGGTGGTGTCGCCGACGGAGCTGCGCGTCCGTGTCGCCGCCCCACGCCCGCGGGTGTCGTCAACGTCTCCGTGGAGAATCCGGGCGCGCCTCCGGACGTCGAGGTGGCGGGTTTCATCTACGTCGGGATGTCCCGCGTGCCCGCGCGTTCGGGCGAGACCCGCGTCATCACGCGCAACCCGGGCGACTGATCCGTCGGGTGTCGACCCCTCAGGCTCTCCGGCCCCACGCCAGGAACGCCGCGGCGGAGAGCGCCGTCAGAAGCACGCCGTAGGCCGCGGCCACGCCGATCTCCTGGAGGCGCAGGGCCGAGAGGATCTCGATCGAGATCGGCCGCGTCGAATACGTGTAGAGCACGATCGAGACGACGAAGTCGCCGAGCGACGAGAGAAACGCGAGGCTCGCGCCCGCGAGCAGCGCGGGCTTGAGATGCGGAAGGACGATCCGCGTGCAGGCGCCGCCCGGCGCGCGCGCCGAGCGAGGCGGCGGCCTCTTCGAGCGCCGGATCGAGCTGGCGCAAGCCCGGCGAACGCGGCGCGGCCGGTGAGCGGCAGGCTCCGCACCAGATAGCCGAGCGGCAGGATCGCCGCGGTGCCGACGAGCACGAAGCGCGCGGCGGCCGGCCGGTGCACCGAGAAGGCCGCCGCGAGGGCCACGGCGAACACGGTGCCGGGGAGCGCCCAGGGCGCCGCGATGAGCCACTCGAGGACGTTCCCGAGCCCGGAACGGCCGCTGCGGCGTCCGCGCACCGCGGCGTCGGCCGCGAGAAATCCCAGCACGAGGGCGGCGGCGGTCGCGGCGGTGGCCATCCAGAGCGAGTTGACGATCGGCCGCAGGCGCTCGGGCTGCGCGGAAGAGGCTCGCGTAGTTGCCGAGATTCAGCACCGGCGGGAGCGCCTCGGTCGTCCAGGTGTTGCGCGGCACGAACGAGAGCAGGATCAGCGAGGCGTGCGGCAGGAGGAGCAGCGCGGCCAGCGCCCACCCCGCGGCGGCCACGACGAAGCGCCCGCCGGCGAGCGCCCGCCGGGGCGCGACGCCGCGGACCGTGCCGACGACCGAACGCGCCTCCGTCCGGCGCAGGAGATACAGGCCGGCAAAGCCGACGACCGCGAGCGTCACCGTCTCGACCATCGCGAGACCCATGTCGCCGTTGAGCTTCGAGGCCACGATCTGCGTCGTCATCACCCGGAAGCTGCCGCCGAAGACGTACGGCGCCGAGAACGAGGCCAGCGACGTCATGAAGGTGAGGAGCGCCGCGCCCGAGAGGGCGGGCGAAAGCAGCGGCAGCGTGACCGCAAACGCCGTGCGCCACCGGCCCGCGCCGAGGCTCTTGGCGGCCTCGACGTACGCGGCGTCGAGCCGGGCGAGGCCGGCGCGGGTGAAGAGATAGAAGTAGACGTACATCGAGTAGGCGTGGACGAGCAGGATGGCCGCGGGGCCCGAGAGCCGCCACGGCGGGCGCTCGAGCCGCAGGACCGCCTGGACCGCGCGCGACGCGAAGCCGCTCTCGCCGTAGAGGAAGAGGAACGCGATGACGCCGACGAGCGGCGGCAGCGCGACCGGCAGCGCGACCAGGGCGCCCAGGGCGCGCCGGCCCGGGAACTCGGCGCGCTCGAAGAGGAAGGCGAGCGGGCACGCCGATCGCGGCCGCCAGGACCACGGTCGCGAGCGAGATCCAGAGGCTCGCCCAGAGCGCCTGCCACTCGGCGGGCCGGCGGGCGAAGTCGGCGAAGTGGGCGAGCGTGAAACGGGGCGCGCCGAGGGCCTCGAGAAGCGTGAGGAGGAGCGGATAGCCGACGAGCCAGAAGAGGAGGACCGCCAGGGCGGCCGCGAGCAGCAGCCGGCCGCGCGTGGGCCTCACGCCGTCTCCGCACGCGGAAAGACCCGCGGCACGGGGCCGCCGGGCGCGGGGACGACGAGCACCCGGTCCCCGTCGCGGGCCGCCAGCGGCGGCGCGAGGACCTCGATCTCGCCGGCGGCTTCGGTCGCGACGCGGAAGTACGCGACACGGCCGGCGTAGCGGCGCTCGGCGACCTCTCCCGGGAGGGCGTCGGACCGCGGCCGCGCCGTGAACTCGAGCGCTTCCGGGCGGACGACGAGATCGGCGTCGGCTCCTTCGGCGACCGGAGCGCCCGGGATCGCGGGCCAGACGGGGCCGTCGGGGGAGTCGCGCGCCCGAAGACTCCCAGATCACCGGGACGACGCTCGAGCGGCCGATGAACGTCGCGACGAAGCGGGTCGCCGGCTGCTCGAAGAGCTCCTCGGGCGTTCCGACCTGCTCGAGGCGCCCCGCGTTGAGAACGGCCACGCGGTCGCCGAGCTCGAAGGCCTCCTCCTGCTCGTGGGTCACGAAGAGCGTCGTGATGCCGATGCGCCGGATCGCGCGGCGGAGCTCCCGGCGCGTCTGCTCGCGCAGGGCGGGTCGAGGTTCGAGAGCGGCTCGTCGAGCAGGAGGACGCGGGGGGCGGGCGCGAGCGCGCGGGCGAGCGCGACGCGCTGCTGCTGGCCGCCCGAGAGCTCCGTCACCCGGCGGTCCTCGAAGCCGGACAGGCCCGTGAGGGCGAGCATCTCCGCGACACGCTTGCGGCCATTCGCCCCGCTTCGACCTTCGCCCCGCGAGGAGAGCCCGAAGGCGACGTTCTCGCCGACCGTCAGGTGCGGGAAGAGCGCGTAGTGCTGGAACACCATGCCGAACCGGCGGCGCTCGGCGGGAACGCGCGTGACGTCCTCGCCCTCCACGAGGATCCGCCCGGAGTCGGGCGTCTCGAAGCCGGCGGTCAGGCGCAGCACCGTCGTCTTGCCGCTGCCCGAGGGGCCGAGGAGGGCGACGATCTCGCCCGCCGCGGCCGCCAGCGAGACGTTCCGCGCCGCGGCGAGGGCTCCGAAGCGCTTGTCGAGCGCGTCGAGCCGCAGAAACTCGGACATGGCGGGGAACGCTATCTCAATCCGAGACGTGAATGCCGCCGTGACCAGGCGCTTCATCGTGCGGCGAAGGCGGCTCCCTTGCCGCGGATCGTCCGGTCCCAGGTCGCCATCCACTCGGCGCCGTGCTTGTCGACGAGCTCCCAGTCGACGTCGGCCGGCACCATCTCGCGGTCGACCTCCCGGGCCCACTCCGGGAGCGTCGTCGCCCATGTCGGTGCGCGCCGGCAGGCGGAAGGTCTTCTCGGCGGCGAGGCGCTGCGGGGCTTGCTCCCGAGGAACTCGATGAAGCGCTTCGCGGCCTCGGCGTGGCGGCTGCCCGCGACCAGGCCGACGGCGTCGTCGATGACCGGCGTGCCGCTCGTCGGGAAGACGTACTGGAGCGGAGAGCCGCGCTTGCGCTCGAGCAGCATGTCGGGCAGGTCCCAGATCGTGATCAGGCCCTCCTGCCGGACGAGCTTCTCGTAGAGGAGGATGGGGTTGAAGACGTACTCCTTGGTCTGGGCGTCGAGCCGGGCGAGCCACGCGAAGCCGGCCGCGGGCGAGCCCGTCTCCTGCACGGACTCGAGCCAGGATGAATCCCAAGACCGCGCGCATCGTGCCGGAGGCGAGCGGATCGCGGATCAGGATCTTGCCCTTCCACTTCGGATCGAGGAGGTCGTCCCAGTCGCGCGGCGCCTCGGCGGCCGGGATCGCCTTCGAGTTGTAGACGGGCATCGCGGGCGTGCGGTAGAGGCCGAAGTAGAGGTCGCCGTCGTGCCGGCTCTCCGGCGCGACCGCGTCCGCCCAGTCGGGCCGATAGGGCTCGAGGAGCCCCTCCCGCGCGCCGCGCGCGAAGATCGTGTCCGGGCCGCCGTACCAGACGTCGGCCTGCGGGTTCGCTTTCTCCGAGCGGAGGCGGTCGTAGACCTCCTGCGAGCCCATGTCGAGCCAGCGGACGTCGACCTCCGGGTGTGCCCGCTCGTACTCTTCTCGACGAGGCCGAGGAGGTCCCGGCCGTGCGGCGAGTAGATCGTCAGCGGCGTGCGGCCGTCGGAGCGACAGCCGGATGCGGCAGCCGTGACGGCCCCGAGAAGGCTTCCGAGTAGGAGAACGCCGGCGGCGAAACGCATCACGGCGCGGGCGTCGGCTGGCCGTGGCGCTTCATCATCTCCTCGTACTGTTTGCGCTGCTCGGGCGACATGCGTTTGAGGGCCTCGCTCATGGCCTTCTCCTGCTCGGGAGTCAGGCCTCCGACGGCGAAGCCGGTCTCCTTGTAGTCCGCCGGCACCGCAAAGAGCGAGGCCGAGAGGGGCTTCTTCTGCGCGCGGACGAGCTCCATGACGGTCATCGGCTCGGTCGAGCCCTTCTGTCGGATCGACCAGCGGACGGGAAAGCCCTCGATGCCCTTGTCGCGCAGGGCCTTCAGCCACGAACGCGCCTCGGGATCGTTGCGATTCATGGCCGCGATCCAGTCGGCGGACGGGCCGAGCTCCTTCGTGACGCAGACTTCGAAGTCGGTCCCTTTCGAGGAGGTGACGCGCGCATTCTGGCAGGCGTAGCCGGCGACCCGGTCGCTGCCGAGCTTCTCGACCTTGTAATCCTCTTTCGGCGCGGACTTCATGTCCTCGCGGGCCGGCTTCGTGTCCCACACGGAGTAGGTCTTGTTCTCGTCGTTCACCAGGTAGACCTTGTCGGGATTCGGCAGCGCCGCGAGCATCGTCATCTTGATCTCGGTCGGCGCCTTCTTCGCCTGCGCCCCGGTCTTCATGACCCACTCCATCCGGAAGCCCGCGCTCGAGACGTACATCCGGGCCGTCCCCTCGATCGGAGCGCCTTTCTCGCGGCGGCTCGTGATCTTGAAGTCGGCCTCGCCCTCGAACTGGGCCGAGGCGGCGGCCGCGGCCAGCAGGAGAGCCAGAGTGACGGCGATGCGCTTCATGAGAGACATCCTCCCTGGGATCAGGATTTCCAGCCGATCAGGTTCGCGAGGAGACGATACGCGCCGGGCACGCCGGCTGGAAGCTGTCGGAAGAACGCGAGGCCGGTGTACACGTAACGGCCCTTGCCGAGCTTCGCGCCGAGGAGCGCGCCCTTCAGCTCGGGGCCGCCCGGGTCGGCCATGGCGAGCAGCGGCGTGTACTCGGGGGCCCACGAGCGCGCGAAGTACAGGCCGCGCTCCTGGACCCAGCCATCCCAGTCCTCCGGCCCGATGCGGTTGGGCGTCTGGAAGACCGGGCTCGAGGGATCGAGCACGACCACGGCCGCCGTTTCGTCGGTGACGCGGTCGTGGGGCCGCGCGATCTCCAGGGGGTACGGCGCGTAGCCTCCCTGGACGAACGGGTACTGCTGGTACTGGACGATCAGGAGGCCCCCGTTCCGGACGTAGTCGAGGAGTCGGCCATTCGTCCGGGCGAGGACCGGATCCGTTTCGTAAGCGCGGCTTCCGACGAGGATCGCGTCGTACACCGAGAGGTTTCCGGTCTCGAGCTCGCGCGCCGGCAGGATCTCGACCGGAAGGCCGACGCCGGCCAGCGCTTCGGGCACGCGGTCGGCGGCTCCGCGGACGTAGCCGAGACGGCGGACGGGGGGGAAGCGGAGATCGGCCGTCGCAATGACGGCTTCGGACCGCTCGGGCATGGGAGTGCGCGGGATGTAACCGTAGTCGATGAGCCGGATGCCGAGATCCGCCGAGCCGCCGCCGTCGATCCTCGCGACGAAGCGGACCGCCTGGCGACCCGGACGGAAGTCCGACGGCGCGCGCAGGGCCACGTCGAAGAACGCCCTCTCGCCGGCTTTCGCGAACGAGAAGGGCAAGGGCGACGGCGCCGGCCAGCCGGCGGGAGGCAGCGACCTCGAGCCGGCCGGCGAGAGGCCGCGCCGCGTTCGAAGTCAGCGTGACCTCCAGCCTCTTCTCGGCGACGTCCGCGGGCCAGACCAGCAGATCGGGAGCGACGGCCACCTCCAGAACAGGCGCCGCGCGCACGGGCCTCCGGACCTCGCCGAGGGCCTGGTCGCGCAGACGGTACGCCACCTCGCGCTCCAGAACGACGGTCTCGCCGCCGATTTTCAGACGGGCGACGACGGTGAGAGGCGAGCGCTCGAACGGCTCGCCGCGGACGGAGGCGGGCGCCGCGCTCCAGTCGTAAAGATCGCCGCGCAGCGGCTTCTCGAGGAAGTAGGGAATCGTCGGAGGCGCTCCGGCGGGCACGGTGGCGCGGGCTTTCCACTCCTCGAGCTTGTCCGGGGCGACCGCGCGCGCGCCGGCCGGAGGCGCTTCGATGGTCCATCCGTCGGGCGACTCGAGCGTCACGCTCTCCACCTCGACCCGATCGGGCCCGGCGTTCCACACCGATGCGGTGACCTCGAACGCCTCCCCGGGAGCGGCGATCTCGCGCGCGGAGACCGCGTCGAGCGTCACCTCGGCCGCCGAGGCGAGGGCGCCTTCGGCCAGCGCGATCTTCTCGTCGAGGAGCATGGCGGCGCCGCCGTCGCCGTCCCGAACGAGGGCGCGGGCCGCGCGAAGGCTCGACAGGATCTGCGCGAGCGCCGGGACCGCGGACGCGAGCCCCGGCGTCGAAACGCGGCGGCGGGTTTCGGCGACGCTGGTTTCGACCTCGTCGAGCCTCTTCGCGATGCTCTCGCGGCGCGCCGGATCGCGCACCTCGGCCGCCATCGCGCGCAAGTGCGTGTCGACTCCCGAGAAGAGATCGTCGCCGCTCCGCCCGGCGCCGCCCGCCACCCAGCCGACCGAGGTGTGGTTCGGGCCCGGCTCCTGGAGCTGGCCCATGTCCTGGGAGCGGTGGAGGCTGCGGCTCGCCATCGCGATCTGATAGACGGACTTTCCGGAGAGCGGATCGACGCGGCCCGTCTGAAGGACGACGGTCGTAGCCTCCTTGTCCTCCCAGTAGCCGGTCTCCTGCAGGAGCGTTCCGGGCGACCACGGCGTGAGACCCTCCGCCGCGAGACCCGGAAAGGCCGCGGGATCGCCGGCCAGACGGTACGCCTCGCGCGCCGTCGTTCCGGCGGCCTGATGCTGGCCGTGGCCGTCCCGCGCGGTGCCGTTGAAGATGCTGACGACGACCTGCGGGCGAAAGCGCCGCATCACTCGCACCCCGTCCTCGAAGAGAACGTCCTTCGGCCACTTGCGGAGGGTCTCGTCGAGCGAGCGGGTGAAGCCGAAATCGTAGGCGCGCGTGAAGTACTGCCGGGCGCCGTCCAGCCGCCGCGCCGCCGCGAGCTCCTGAGAGCGCACGAGACCCAGGCCGACGCCGAGGTCGGGTCCGACGAGGTTCTGGCCGCCCTCGCCCCGCGTCAGGGAGAGGTACGCGGCCTCTCCGCCGAGGCCGCGGGCCACGTACGCCAGGATCTCGGTGTCCTCGTCGTCCGGATGCGCGCCGACGACGAGGAGCCGGCGATGCGTTCCGAGCTTCGCCAGCGCCCGGTCGAGAGCTTCGAGGCCGCCCGCGGCCGGAGGCGCGAGCGCGTAGCCGGACGACGCCGCCTCGCGGGAGGGCGGCGCTGCGGATAGCCACAGCGCCGCGCCGACAGCGAGGGCGAAGGCGAGGACGCCGGAGCGCCGCCGCACTACTTCTTCAGAGACTTCCGGACGAGAGGCGCGGACGCCGCCGCGGCCGCCCCGAGCAGCGCCGCCAGAATGCGGGCCTTCTTCTGGGCGTCCATGGCTTTCCACTCCTTGGCAAGACGGGTGACCGTCTGGCGCGAAGCCTTCGACGCGGTCCCGACGGCGCGGCGCAGCGCGGTCGCTCCCTGGCCCGAGGCTTCGGCGATCGCGGCCCGAGCGATGGCGACGCCGCCCGTGATCGAGCGGATCACGCCCTCGATGCTCGCCGGACGGGCCGATTTCCGCCGGGCGGAGGAGGTTCCGGGCTTCCTGCGGCGGGTGGCCGGGCGGGCCTTCCGCGCGGCCGTGGCCGCGGTCTTCTTGCGGGCCGCCGGCTTGCGCCGCGACCTCGGCGAGATCGGAACAACCGTGTTCCCTTCGTCGTTTTCCATGTTCACCTCCGAGTCCATGACCATATGACTCCCTTCGCAATCGGATTCTCGGGCCGGCCCGGCGACCATATGCGCCCGTGAGGGCGGGCTCCCGGACGGCCCGGAGAGTGGAATCTAGCATCTTCTTTGCACGTATATCTTCCAGTGGTGGTCACGGCCGTATCTCTCGACCGGGAGGCGCTCGCGTCCCGTTTCCTGCGAAATCACGAGCGGGCGGACGCGATCTTCGATTCCGTGCGGCCCGAGGCCTACGAATCCCGGCCGATCCCGCTGCGCAATCCCATCTGTTTCTACGAAGGCCACCTTCCGGCGTTCGGGCTGAATACGATCGTCAAACGGGGACTCGGGCGGCCCGGGGTGGACGAGGGGCTCGAGACCCTCTTCGAGCGCGGCATCGATCCCGAAGACGAGCAGGCGACTCCCCGGGGGACCTCGGTGTGGCCCTCGAGAATCGAGATTCGCAGCTTCAGAGCGGCCGCGGACCGGCTGGTGCTCGAGGCGCTGGCAGAAGCGGACGTCGCCGACGAGTCCAATCCGGTGCTTTGCGGTGGCCTCGCCGTGCACACGGTTCTCGAGCACGATCCGATGCACCACGAGACGCTTCAGTACATCCTCCACCGGCTTCCGCTCGATCAGAAGGTCCGACCCGCGGGGCTGGCGATGCCGAGGATCGGAGGGGAGCCGCCCTCCCGGCGGACGGTGCGCGTCGCCGCCGGCAGCGCGACGCTCGGAGCGGACCGGGAAGAGATTCCGTTCGGCTGGGACAACGAGTTTCCAGGAATGTCCCTCGACGTGCCGGCTTTCGAGATCGACGTCGACAGCGTCACGAACCGCGACTTCCAGGAGTTCGTGGATTCGGGAGGGTACGAGAACGAGTCGTTCTGGGACCAAGAAGGCTGGGCATGGCGCAGCTCGCACGGCGTTCGGCATCCGCTCTTCTGGGAGCTCCATCGCGGTGTGTGGATGTGGCGGGGAATGTGGGACCTGATTCCGCTGCCGATGGCCTGGCCCGTGTACGTGTCGCACGCCGAAGCCTCGGCGTTCGCCCGCTGGAAGGGGAAGGGCCGGAGGTTGCCCTCCGAGGCCGAGTTCCATCGCGCGGCGTATGGAACCCCGGAAGGCGTGGAGCGCGCGCACCCGTGGGGCGACTCGCCGCCCGATCCGACCCGCGGCCACTTCGACTTCGCCGGTGACGACCCCGTGCCCGTCGGCTCGTATCCGCGGGGCGCGAGCGCCTGGGGCGTGCGCGATCTGGTCGGCAACGGCTGGGAGTGGACCTCCACGGTGTTCGCGCCGTTTCCGGGTTTCGCGCCGATGCCGTCCTACCCGCAGTACTCGGCCGACTTTTTCGACGGGAAGCACTACGTGATGAAAGGCGCCTCGCCCGCGACGGCGAAGGAGCTCATCCGGCGCAGCTTCCGCAACTGGTTCCGGCCCACGTATCCGTACGTCTACGCGAAGTTCCGCACCGTGGGTCCGGCGTCGTGATTCCCGAGAGCGCCCAGGCGCCGCCCCTCGAAGCGGTTCGGGACTTCGCCCGGGACGTCCGGCGCGATCTCGCTCTGACGCCCAAGCAGCTTCAGTCCAAGTACCTCTACAACGGCCTGGGCTCCGCTCTCTTCGAGGCCATCTGCCGCCTGCCGTGGTACCGGATCACGCGGGCCGAGGGACGGCTCCTCGCGCGGTTCGCGGCGGAGATGGTCGGCCCGCTCCAGGACCCCATCACGCTCGTCGAGCTCGGCTGCGGCAGCGGCGAGAAGCTGGCCCTGCTCGCCGAGGCCCTCCGCGGCCG
This sequence comes from uncultured Acidobacteriota bacterium, assembly GCA_963749265.1. Taxonomy (GTDB): domain Bacteria; phylum Acidobacteriota; class Thermoanaerobaculia; order UBA5066; family Gp7-AA6; genus DAHUXD01. The sequence goes on from CAVVML010000015.1 coordinate 209,470, forward strand.
GCGCAAGCGGGTTCTCGTGCATCTCATCGACATCTCTCCCGACGCTCTCGAGCTTTCCGAACGCACGCTCGGCGGCCTCGAGCACGTCTCGGTCGTCGGCCACCGCGCCACCTACGAGGTTGGACTGCGCCACGCCGCGTCGCAACGTCCCGCGGCGGGAACGATGCTCGTGCTCTTCCTGGGCTCGAACATCGGCAACTTCGACACTCCGGCCGCCGACGAGTTCCTGGCCGACATCCGGCGGACCCTGCGGCCCGGCGACGCGCTCCTCCTCGGTGTCGACCTCGTGAAGCCCGAGCACGAGCTCATGCTGGCTTACGACGACCCGCTCGGCGTCACCGCGGCCTTCAACAAGAACGTTCTCGCCCGCATGAATACCGAGCTGCTCGCCGACTTCGATCTCTCGGCCTTCGCGCATCGGGCGGTGTGGAACCCGATCGAACGCCGCGTCGAGATGCACCTCGAGTCGCTGCGCGCCCAGACCGTCCACGTGCCGCGGGCGGATTGCGTGGCCGAGTTCGCGCGAGGCGAGCGGATCTGGACGGAAAGCTCCTACAAGTACGACCCGGACCAGATCGTCCGGATGGGCCACGAGGCCGGGTTCCGCCTCCACCAGCAGTGGATCGAGCCCGACGCCCGATTCGCGGTCGTTCTATTCGTCGCCGATTGAGAGGCGGCGCTGGGCCGGCGGCGTGGGCCGCACGACCGCGCGAACCGGCAGAGGGCGCAGCGTCGCGGGCTCGGACGGCGCGCTCGGCGCAGGGGCGGTGGACGAGCTTCGTCGCGCCACGGGAAGCTTGGGCAGGTTGCTCGCCGGCAGAGCCGACCCGGCCGCCGCGGGAGGCGGAGGCGGGGGAGCGTTGGGGTCCGGAGCGAGACGGAGCGGCGCCCATTTGACTCCGGCGTCCACGCTCTTGAGCACGCCGAGGTGCGTTCCGGCGTAGAGCACGGAGGTCGCGCGCGGGTCGAGGGAAAGCGCGCTGACGTAGAGATCCGGGTTCTGCATCACCCACGCGCCTCCGCCGTCCAGCGACTTGTAGATGCCGATCGCGGTGGCGGCGTAGAGCGTCTTCGGGCTCGCCGGATCGATCACGAGCCCCAGCACGTTCCAGCTCTTGAGGCTCTTGTGCAGGCCCTTCCACGTCGCACCGGAGTCGTCGCTGCGGAAGAGGCCGTCGTGCGTCGTCGCATAGAGGGTCGAGGCCTTCGTCGGATCGAGAACGAGGGTCCAGACCGTGCCCTTGCTCAACTGTCCCGGCGTGTGGACCCACGTCGTCCCGCCGTCCGAGCTCTTGAAGATGCCCTCGCTGTTGGTGCCGGCGTAGATGACCTGCGGAGACAACGGATCGACGGCGATCGCGGTCACGGCGACGCGCGTCGTCGGCGGCGTGAGCTCGGTCCAGCTCGCCGCGGCGTCGATGCTCCGAAAGATCCGTCCTCCCTCCGAGCCCGCGTACACCGCGCCGCTCTGGATGGTGACGACGCCGACGTAGCGTGAAGTGAGGCCCTGGTTGGCGGCCGACCAGCGCGCGCCGCCGTCCGCGCTCTTGTAGACGCCGCTCTTGTCGGTCGTGGCATAGAGCGTTCCGGGCGACGACGCGTCGACGGCGAGCGAGAGCACCGAATGGCCTTCCAGTCCCCGGCCGCGCGCCTCCCAGTTCGCTCCGGAGTCCTGGGAACGATAGAGCCCGCGCGCCGTCGCCGCGTAGAGCGTCGAGGGCGAGGACGGATCCAGCACGAGCGCCGTCACGAGGCCGCCTTCGCCCTGAAGCACGAAACCCGGGCCGGACTCGGAGGGGGCGGCCGGCTCCGGCGCCTGGCCGCGGACGGGAAACGCCGCCGCCAGTGAAGCGAAGGCGATCGGGGCCGCAAGCCGGACGAAGGTTCGTTTGTGGTTCACGCCCGCGGACTCCCTGGATCGAAAGCCTGGACCGAAAGTGGAAACGCTACCATACGACATCTCGTCGAGCGCCGATGGGAGGTCCTTCGGCTCTTCGTGCCGGGCCAGAGCATGTGCCCGCCGGGCGGGCGGCGTCGCACCCGCGACGCACCTTTTCGATCAGAGCGGCCGCGGTAAGATTTCGCCAAGAGAAGGAACGTCGTCCCGATGAGGCTTCGCTTCGGCGATTGTGTCTTCGATCCGGACACGCGGCAGCTGGTGCGAGCGGGCCAGCCGGTGCCGGTGCCGCCCAAGGTCTTCGAGCTTCTCGACGCCCTGATCCGCGAGCGGCCCCGAGCGGTCTCCAAGACGGACCTGCATCAGCGGTTGTGGCCCGACACCTTCGTCTCGGACGCCAATCTCACCAACCTCGTGGCCGATCTTCGAGACGCGCTCGGCGACGACGCCAAACATCCGCGCGTCATCCGCACGGTCCAGCGCTTCGGTTACGCGTTCGAGGCCGAGGCGGCATCCGAACCGGAGAGTCCGCCGGGCGTCGATTCCGACTCCGTCTATCGCCTCGTCTGGGGCAATCGGGAGGTGACGCTCCGGGAGGGCGCCAACATCCTCGGCCGCGACCGGGACGCCCTTTTGTGGATCGACGTCTACAGCGTGTCGCGCCAGCATGCCCGCATCACCGTCGCCGGGGACGACGCGACGCTGGAGGATCTCGGCAGCAAGAACGGAACGTTGCTCGACGGCCGGCCGGTGCTGGGCCCAACCGCCGTCAAAGACGGCGACGTGATCCGCATTGGAACGGTGACGATGACCCTGCGACGCTTCGATCCCGTCTCGACGAGGACCGCCGGCAGCCGCTGAACGGCGCGCGCGGATACGGGTGAACGGACCGCCCTGGCGGCCGGAACGGACGGGGCCGCCAGGGCAGCGGAACGCCGAGAGGATGTCCCGCTCAGTCTTCGAAGGCGTCCACTCGCACGGCTCCGCAGAAGTCCCCCGGACTCTCGTGCGTCCGGACCGCGCCCGTGACAATGTCCCTCACAGTCAGCGTGTAGTCGAGACCGGTGAGACCGGCGTAGAAGAGCCAGAATTTGCCGGAATCGTGCGTTTTGTCCATCATCTTCACGTAGACCTCGGGAAGGGCCGGGTCGCCTGTGAACCCGGGCAGGCTGAAGTAGCCGTAGCGGTCGGTCTTCTTCACGGCGGTGCCGGCATCGCTTCGCTGGTGGCGCGGGCTCGTCGCGGTGAGCGTGATCGAGAATCGGTCGTGAAGGAGGGAGAGGCTCTCGCTTTGCGATCCCGCGCGGCTGGTCGCGCTCGACTCGAGCACGTAGTCCCATGGTGAGGTCGGCTCGTCGAGAAAGGCCGAGACGTCCGCGCCACCGCAGAAGCGATTCTCGGCATCGTTCCTGTACGTCTCGACGCGGCCGGTCGCCGTGTCGGTAATGCTCAGGATGTACGGAAGGTTCGTGAGGGCGCCATGGAAGACCCACAGCCGATCCCCTCCCGGGTCGACGACCTTGACGACGACTTCTGGAAACGTCGAATCGCCGGTGAATTTTGGAAAGCTGAACCCGCCGAATCGATCGCCCTGTTGAACGACGACGCCCCGCGCGACCTGTAAGCCCTGGGATCTTTGCCAGTCGGGGATCTGAGCCATCACGGTCGCCCGGTATCGGCCGTCGAGAAGGCAAAGGTGCCTGGACGACGGGGCGCACGGGGCCGAGGAAACTCCTGGACGGATGGCGAAGACGCCGTTGGCGGTTCCGGCGCGGAGCACGCCGTCCTCGGGATCGAGCACCAGCGAATGGATCCACAGTCCGGCTCTTCCGAAGGGCCCGTCCTCGAGACCATCGTTCATCGGCACCCAGGTGAGGCCGGCGTCCAGGCTTCGGTACACGCCGGCGAGAGTGGTGCCCGCATACATCGTGGCCGGATTCAACGGATCGATGACGAGACGATTGATGCCGTGAACCTGCAGGCCCAAACCGATTTCGGTTCGACTCAGCGGTCCGCTCAAGCTCCCTCGAAACAGCGAGCCGAAGCTAGAGATACCGTAGGCACCGGCGATCACGGTTCCCGTGTCGGGATCGACTGCGAGCGCCGGGACGCTCACCAGTCCCCCGCCCCCCCCGCTTCCCAGCATCCCCGTCCATGTCGCGCCACCGTCGACGGTCCCGATGAGCGCGCGCTTCTGCGTGACGGGCGCGGGAGGGTAGCCCGGGTAGTCCCAATAGACATCGGCGCCTGCATAAACGGTCCCGGGCCGTCGGGGATCGAGAACGAGGGCGGCGATCCCGTCGGCCAGGGAGGTCGTATTCAGCGCCGTCCAGCTCGCTCCGCCGTCCGTGCTCTTGTGAACGCCGCCGGCGAAGGCGGTGGTGGCGTCCCATGTGTATCCGCTTCCGGCGTAGAGAGTCGAAGGCGCGGACGGGTCGATGGCCAGGCAGCGAACCGGCATCGAGGAGAGCCGGTCGAAGTGCTCCCCGTTGTCGCCGCTTCGGTAGAGGCCTGAAAGACTCCACGCGTAAACCGTGTTGCCGCTCGTCGGATCGACCGCGATGCCGTCCGGGAACAAACCGGGCAACGCTGTCCAGGTCTGGTCCTCCGTGCTGCGAAAAGCACCGGAGGCCGAGGCTGCAAAGAACGTCCGCGGAGGCTTGCCAATTGCAAGCGAGTACACAGCATCACCCTGAAGGCCCTCGGCCGTCCACACGCCGTCGCCGGCGAGCGCGGGGAGTGCCGTAGCGGCGAGAAGGATTGCCACCGCCGTAGCTCTGCTTGAACCAATCATGACGAGCCTCCTGCCTTCAATCTCCCGCCGCGAGCGCGACAGCTGTGCCGCATCTCCGGTCGTTTCGGCGGTTTGGTGGGTGATCTTCATATCCGCCTCCTTGGCTCGCTTCCCGTTTACGCTCCGGCGAGGCCGGCGGTCAAAGTGCTTTTCCATCAGGGATCCATCAGGAACGGCAAGGCGCGCCGGGCTCTCTGGGCTAAAATCCCGCTGGCACCAGGCCGTTACACGGATATCCGAGGAGTTGCCGTCCGAGCCGGATCAGCGATGAGGCTGCGTTTCGGAGACTGCGTCTTCGACGGGGACACGCGGGAAGTGTTCCGAGGCGAGGAACCCGTCACGATCTCGCCCAAGGCCTTCGCTCTTCTGGAGCTGCTCGTCGGCTCACGGCCGGGAGCGGTCTCCAAGACCGACATCCACGCCCGGCTCTGGCCGGGGATCCACGTCTCCGAGGCCAACCTGCCCAACCTGATCGTGGAGCTGCGGGCGGCGCTGGGCGACGACGCTCGACGTCCGCACATCATCCGAACCGTGGCCCGTTTCGGCTATGCGTTCAGCGCGGACGCCCGGCCGGAGCGGAGACGGGGAGAGGCCGAGCTCGGCACGCCGCGCTTCGTGTACCGCCTGGTCTGGGGCCGGCGGGAAATCGCTCTGGATCCGGGCGAGAACCTCATTGGCCGGGATCGAGAAGCCGTGGTCTGGATCGACGACGAATCGGTGTCCCGGCGTCACGCCCGGATTCTGATCGGAGACAAGGGCGCGACCATCGAAGATCTCGACAGCAAGAACGGGACGGCCGTCGGCGATCGCAAGATCGACGAGCCGACCCGTCTCACCGAAAAGGACGTCGTCCGGATCGGGCCGGCGACCCTTCGCCTGCGCATTCTGAAACGCACGGGATCGACGCTTTCCAGCATGAAGGAGCGCCCCGCGCGGTGATCCGGCGGGACGCTCGCGAGCTCTCCTCAGTTCGAGAACGCCTCCGCATCCCTCGCCCCGCAGAACGGCGTCCCGCCCTGGTAGGTCCGGGATGCCCCTGTCGACGTATCCGTGACCGTCACCGTGTATTCGAGACTCGTCAAGCCGGTGTGTGAGACCTCGATCTTTCCGCCTTGCGCGCGGGCGTCGGCGATCTCCACGACGACTTCGGGAAACGCGGGATCGCCCGTGATGTCCGGCAGGCTGAAGATCCCGAAGCGGTCGTCGGCCTTCATGACCACGCCGTTTCCGCTTCGGCCGGTGCGGTGATGGGTGGCCTCGACTTCGACTCGGAACCGGCCGCTCAGTAGCGCGAGAGTGGTCTCGTCCGCGGCCCCTGGCGCAGACCGGCGTGACGCCGAGACGTTCACATCGCCGAAAGCCAGATCGGCGCCGCCGCACAGGGGCGCATCGTCGCGCTTCGCGTAACTCTTCTGGCGGCCCGTGATCGTGTCGGTCACGACGAGGTCCCATAGGGATTCCGCGAGGCTCGAGTAGAAGACCGGCGCTCCCGAGGCGCCGAAAACACCATCGGGGAGCATCTTCACCACGACCTCCGGTAAGCCATAGGCGTCCGTGAAGTATCCCGCGCGGCCGCCGAGCGTCCGGGCTTCGTACGGTCCCCACCACGGGTCGAACAGCGTCACGGCGTAGCGGTTCTCCACGAGACACAGGCGCGTCGCGCCCGGGATGCACGGATAGGAGCTCGCGAGATCCATCGAGAACGCGCCGCCTCCGTCTGTCCCGAGGTGCAGCCACCGGCCGTCGGAAGACATCGCGAGCGGCCCGGGACGAAGCGCGCCCAGGCCCGAGGAGAACGTCTGCCAGGTGCGCGCTCCGTCCGTCGATCGAAACACTCCGAGATCCGAGGTGGCGTAGAGCGTGCCCGGCCGAATGGGGTCGGCAACGAGCGCGATCAGATTACCGATCGCCGCATCCTGGGGAGCGAGACGTTCCCAGTGCGCGCCGTCGTCCACGCTGCGGAACACGCCGTTCCCCGATGTGCCGGCGTAGAGAGCCCCGTCCTGCGTCGGGTCGGCGATGACCGCCTGAACAGGGGCTCCGAAGTTGAGCTCGATCTTCGAAAAACTGACTCCGCTGTCTTCACTGACGAAGAGAGCGCCGCCGAAGGGATAGCCGTAGTAGCCGGGCTCGATGTCGAAGTACGAACCGGCATAGACCCTTCCGGGCCGCCGGCCGTCGAAGAGGATGCTGTAGACATGGCGGGCCAGGGCCGGCGGGCTCACCCACGTGGAGGTCTCGTCGTCGCTGCGATGCACACCGTATGAGCTCGCCGCCAGGACCCGACCGCTCGATCCGGGCTCGACCGCAATGGCATGGACGGAGCGCCCGAACGGGGCGGAGCTCGTCCAGGACGCGCCGCCGTCTTCGGAACGGTAGACGGCGTTTCCGCCGGCGTACAGCGTCGCGGGATCGGCCGGGTCCACGACGAGCGTGCCGGGCGCGATCAGAGCATCGGGCCCATCGGCGGGCGACCACGAGAACCCGTCGTCGGTGGATCGGAAGAGCCGCGGGAAGGACGGTCCCGCGAAGCTGGTGTCGGCCCAGACCGTCGAAGGGTCGCCGGGGTCGATCGCGAGCGAACGGACGAAGGCGGAACGCAGTCCGGCGCTGGCGATCTCCCAGCGCTCGCCGCGGTCCTGGCTGCGCAGGATTCCGCCGTATGTCCCGACGAGTGCCAGGGATCCGGAGCTGTTGGAAGCCAGCGAGGTCAGACCGTACTCGAGTCCGCGCAGGTCGGCGAGATCTTCCCATCTCGCGCCGTGATCGTCGCTCACGTAAATTCCAAGCTGTCCCCGCGCGATGAGGCGCGCGCCGGCGCCCGGGAGCTCGAGGATCTGATAGGGGACTTCGGGAATGCTCTTGCGCTCGCACGTCCAGGTCGCGGCAGAGTCGGCGCTGCGGCAGAAGCCCTCGGGGCCGTTCGCATAAACGACTCCCGGAGTGCCGCCGCCCTCCAAGGGAAAAACATAGGACAGCGGCGGACGAACGGCGGTCCACGTGGCGCCGCCGTTGGAGCTGCGGTAGTACCGGTAGGACGACTCGCGCTCGTTCCAGCTGAAGACGTAGATCGCGAGCGAATCGAACGCGAACCCGCGGCCTCGATCGTCCTGGACCGGGATCGAAGGAAGCGGTCGCCACGTCGCACCGGAGTCGGTCGATTTCAGAATCGTGGGTGCATCGAACGCGGCGGCGTAGATCGTCCCGGGGTGCCAGGGATCGACGGTCGCGGCCATGATCGGAGGAAGATCCGGGACGCTTGTCCACGTGTCTCCCCGGTCGCGCGAGACATGCAGCGCCACGGTCTCGGTGTCGCGCGACAGGACGCTCGCCAGGATCACGTCGGTTCCCGGGGCGGCGTGGATTCCAACGACCCGCTCACCCGGGAGGGCGGCCGGCTGCCAGCTGGCGCCGCCGTCGAGGGACCGGAAGATCCCATTTTCCGTGGCGGCGAAGGCCGCGTCCCCGGCGATTGCGACAGCGGAAACGTATCCGATGCCCGCCGGTCCGTGGGAGGTCCAGGGGTTGTCCTGCGCGGTCGCGACCGCGGCGAGAGCACACAGAAGACATGCCGGGAGTGCCAGGAGAGATCGTGCGGCTTTCATGACGTCCTCCATCGTTTCCCGTGTACGCCTCGCGCCCTGCAGGGGCAAACCGGTTTTGGATCAGACGAGGATCAGGATTCGGAAAGAAACGAGGTTCCCGGCTCACGTCGCTCGCCCGAGTTCTAAAGAGCCGAGCCTGCTGTCACGGCGTCACCTCTGGCGCGATCGCTCCGATGTAAACGCCCGTGCGCGATGCAAAAAGTACGTTTCCGCCGGTGAGTCATCAGGAAATGCAAAGGAGAGCGGAAAGGCGCTGCGCTAAGATCAGGCCGACATTCCGCCTCTCTTCGCGATGGAACCGTGGACAGGCGACCGATGAGGCTGCGCTTCGGGGATTGCGTCTTCGACGCGGACACCCGAGAGGTGTCCCGGGGAGATCGGTCCGTGGCGGTCTCGCCCAAAGCCTTCGCGCTGCTCGAGCTACTGATCGATGCCCGGCCCGGAGCCGTCTCGAAGGCCGAGATTCGCAAGCGGATCTGGCCGGGCACCCATGTCTCCGAGGCGAACCTCGTGAACCTCGTGGTCGAGCTGCGTGCCGCGCTCGGCGACGACGCCCGGCGGCCACGCTTCATTCGGACTCTCCACCGCTTCGGGTACGCGTTCCGGGCCGCCGCTCGGCCCGATCGCCGGGCCCCGGACGAGGCTCTGGTGGCGTCCGACCGCGCATATCGCCTGCTCTGGGGCCGGCGGGAGATCGCGCTCGCGCCCGGAGAAAACTTGATCGGACGAGAACGCGACGCGGTCGTTTGGATCGACGACGAGTCCGTCTCGCGCCGGCACGCGCGGATCATGGTCTCGCCGAAGGGCGCAACGATCGAGGACCTGGGCAGCAAGAATGGGACGTACCTCGCGGGAAGAAAGATCCACGGCGCCGTTTTGCTGGGCGATCGTGACGCAGTCAAGATCGGCCCCGTCACGTTGAGCCTGCGGGTCATCCTGGGGACGGGCTCGACGCGTTCGAGCCGGAGTCAGGGACGGAGATGAGGCTTGCCGCGGGCGCGCGGCTCGGCCCCTACGAGATCCGCGGACTTCTGGGCGCGGGCGGCATGGGAGAGGTGTACCGGGCGCGGGATTCGAAGCTCGCGCGCGAGGTGGCGATCAAGATTCTGCCTCCGGAGCTTGCAGGCGAGGGGCGCCGGTTGGAGCGATTCGAGAAGGAGGCGCGAACCGCGTCGGCGCTCAGCCACCCGAACATCGTCACGGTCTACGACGTCGGCGCCGTCGACGGCACGTCGTTCATCGCGATGGAGCTGGTGGAGGGGAAGACGCTGCGGGAGCTTCTGGCTTCCGGGCCGATACCTCTGAAGAAGCTGCTTTCCATGGCCGCGCAGATAGCCGACGGCCTGGCCAAGGCGCATACCGTCGGAATCGTGCATCGGGACTTGAAGCCCGAGAACGTGATGGTGACCCGCGACGGCTTCGTCAAGATCCTCGACTTCGGCCTGGCCAAGCTGACGCAGACGGGCCTCCAACCCTTGGGGACGGAGCGTGGCACAGTCACGCGCGCGACCGAGGCCGGGACGGTCCTCGGCACCGTCGGATACATGTCACCCGAGCAGGCAAGCGGAGAACCGGTGGACTTCCGATCGGATCAGTTCTCCCTGGGCTCGATCCTCTACGAGATGGCGTCCGGCAAGCGGGCCTTCGAGCGTCCGACGCCGGCGCAGACGCTCTCGGCGATCATCGACTCCGAGCCGGAGCCCCTCTCGGAGTCGGCGCCAAAGGTCCCGACGAACCTGCTCTGGGTCGTGGAGCGCTGTCTTGCGAAGGACCCGGAGGATCGATATGGATCGACCAAGGATCTCGCACGGGATCTCGCGACGCTGCGCGACCGCTCATCGGGCGCTCCTTCGGGGTCGGGTGTTTCGCCGCCCGAGAAACGCCGCCTCCGGATCTCGCGCGCCGGGCTTGCCGCCGCGGCGCTCGCGGTGGCCGGAATCGCGGCTCTCGCTTATTTCGCCGGGCAACGCGTGCAGAGCCGCCGCGACCGGGACACGCCGCCTCCAAAACGGACGACGTTGACGTTTCGGCGGGGATACCTGACCGGCGCCCGGTTCGCTCCCGACGGGCACACGATCGTGTACTCGGCCTGCTGGGATGGGAAGCGCAGCGAAGTCTTTACGACCCGGGTGGACTCGACGGAATCGCGAGCGCTCGGGATCGAGAACGCCGGAATCCTCGCGGTCTCGTCCACGGGCGAGCTGGCCATCTCGATCGACTGCGATGATCGTGGGATTCCGTGTTTGGGGATGCTGGCCCGGGTGCCGCTCGCGGGCGGGGCGCCTCGCGAAGTCCTGTCGGCCGTCATCTCGGCCGACTGGTCACCGGACGGAAAGGAGTTGGCCGCCGGAGTCTGGGGCTCCATCCAGTATCCGATCGGAAAAGTGCTCTACGAGGCCGCGAGCAGTGGGTTCGTCAGCTCTCTTCGCGTGTCGCCCGACGGCAACCAGGTTGCGTTCCTCGATCATCCAAGCCGGGACAGCGAGAGAGGGATCCTCTCGGTGGTGGATCGGGCCGGCAGGAAACGGGTCCTGAGCAGCGAGTGGGCCAAGGCGGGGCCGCTCCTCTGGAGCCCGGCGGGAGACGAGGTCTTCTTCACCCGCTGGGGAAGCAACGAGAGACGCGGAGCCCGACTTTCGGGGGGCACGCGGAGCGCCGCGTGGATTCCGGGGCTCGACGATGTCTCGCGCGGCGGATTGTTTCTCGATACGGGCATGTTGTCCGAGAACTACCGGGGGATCATTCGCGCGCGTGTTCCGGACGCGCGCGAGGAGCGGAACCTCTCCTGGCTCGGGCGTTCCGTCGCCGCCGACCTCTCCGCCGACGGGAGACACCTCCTGCTCTACGAGGAAGGGAGCAATCCCGAACGGCAGGAGGAGGTCTTCACGACCTATCTGCGCCCCACAGACGGCTCGGACGCCACGAGGCTGGGAGACGGCCGGGCGCTTGCGCTTTCGCCCGACCTGCAGTGGGCGCTCGTTGCGCGCGCGGCTCCCGAGACCCATCTGGTTCTGCTCCCGGTCGGGGAGGGCGAGCCACGGCGTCTTCCCGGGGGAGGTCTCCTCTATCGGCGCGCAGTCTTCTTCCCCGACGGGCGGCGGATCATGTACAACGCCGACGACAGAGAGGGAACGCATCACACCTACGTCCAGGACGTCGAGGGAGGTTCCCCCAGGCAGATCGGCCCGGATGGCCTGTTGGGGACGCTCGTTTCGCCGGACGGCCGCACCGTCTCCATGTCAGGCCACGAAGGGGGCGTCGTTTTCTGTCCGGCAGACGGCAAGGGGCCCCTGCGGCCGGTTCGCGGCGTTGAAGGCTTCCCCTATCAGTGGAGCCCCGACGGCGGGACGATCTACACCTGGGACGTCGGAAAAGAGCCCCTGACGGTCAACCGTTACGACCTCGCCACGGGCCGCAGCCGGTTGTGGATGCGTTTCGCGCCTCCGGACATGACGGGATTTCTTCGCTACGGGTCCCGGCTCAAGGGTCCGGGGTTCGCCGTGACACCCGACGGCCGGTACTACGCCTACACCTACTTCACCGACCAGAGCCGGCTCGTCCTCGCCGACGCGGGCCCGAACTGGTGGAAGTAAGGGAGAGGGCGGAGCGCCCAGATTCCGAGCGTTCCGCCCATGAGAGACCATCCAGCCTGAAGCTAGACCATGGGCTCAGTCGTCCTCGTCGTGGCCGCTGCGCACGAACCCGTGGAAGACTTCGTCTTCACCGAAATACTCGCCCACGATCCGGCCCGCGGCATTGATTCCATGGGCCACGGTTTCGAACGCGTCCGGGAACTCGAGGTTCTCGAACCCGCCGGGCGTGAATAGGAATGCCTTCACAAAGCAGTCGGGACACTCGGGATCGTCGGTCCAGCCGCCGACGATGTGACCGAGGATGTTGATCCCGAACGCTCGCGTGCCCGCGGCGTCCGGATAGTCGATCGACGCTAAGACTCCCTTGCTCAGGATGAACCCATGGGGCAATCCGCTGGTGTCGAAATAGCCGCCGACGATCTGCTTCAAGTTGTTGATATCGGAGTTTGCCGTACTTTCGGCGTCCGGGAAATCGATGTCCTGATAACCGCTCGAATCGAGAATGAATCCGTGAAAGATCTCGTCGCTACGCATGTAGAAGCCGACGATCCGCCCGAGATCGTCGATGCCTCGGGCGACCGTGAAGATCGAGTCCGGCGGATCGATCGTCGTAAAGCGGCCGCGCCGCAGCAGAAACCCATGGAGAATGTCTGCGTCGTCGATGTAGCGTCCGACCACGTCGCCCCGGTTGTTGATTCCGAAGGCCACGGTCGCCGTTCCGTCGGGGACGTCGATCAGCGTGAATCGGCCGCGTCGATACAGAAAGCCGTGGACTCCGTTGGCGTCTTCGCATGTGCCGACGATATCGCCGCGTTCGTTGATGGCTCGAGGGCCGGTGGAAAACGAGTCGGGGCAGTCGATGGTGGTGTAGCTCTGGGCGAGAACCGCGGCAGGGCAGAGAGTCAGGAGAGCGAGCAGGAGCCAGAGGGCCCGGCGGCGGTGCGCCGGTGTTTGTCCGTCGGGAAGCTTCGTTGCGATTCTGTTCATGGGAACCTCCTCACTCCCGTATAGGCCGCAGTCCCGGAGAGAGACAAACTGCTTTTTTGAAAGGCACTTGTCAGGAGACCGTCAGCGTCGACGCTTACGCGTCCTCGGTGAACCGCTCCGCGGAAAACCTAGAAGGAGATCCGGACGCCGCCGCGAAACGTCCGGGGGCTTAAGGAATCGCTGACGGAATTGAATCTCCCCCACGGCTCGAAGACCTGTGTGGCCTCGCTGTCGTAGGTAGCCGACGTAACCGTCGCGGGCGAGCACCGTGTGACTGTTCAGGAGGTTGAAGCAGGCGAGGATCGGCGTAACCGCGACCTTTGATCCGATGACAAAGTCGCGCGAGAGCTGGAGGTCGAGCTGATACACGTTCGGATTTCGATACGCCGTTGCGGGCGCGATCTGAAGGCCGATCAGGCTTTCGCGAGTGCCGTGTGTTTCGACGTCGACGCAGTAGTAGATCGGAAATCCCTGACGGCCGAAAAAGTTGACGCCCGCCTGGATCGCGAAGGGAAGCAGCACGGCGCCGCTGACGTTGAATTGCCAGGTCGCGTTGATGCCCTCTTCCACCTGCGGCCCGCTGGCATACCGCGCGTTATTGGGATCGACGATCCCACTCAGGTCCGACCTGCTGGCGCCAGTTGTTGTAGGCGAAGCCCGCACGCAGCATCCAACCGTTCGAGAATGATTTCAATAGCTGCAGCTCCACGCCGTCGTAGGTCTGTGTCGTGTCGGGACGGTTCTGAAGTACGGTTCCGTTCGGCGGAGGATCCGTCGTGAGGCCGTAGTAGGGCTCGCTGAAATCGAGAACGAATCCCGTCGTCCCGTCGGTGATCGTGCCCGTTGCGTTCCCCTCGTACCGGTAGCTCGCGCGCGTCGTGCCGATCAGCGGATCGAACATCGGGCCGGTCAGTCGCCGGTGGGTGTATGCCAGCGAGACGGAGATGTTGGTCGAGAGCTGCCTCTCGACGCCGACGATGAATTCGTCCGTCTCGGGGGGCTTCAGGCTCCCCGCGATCTGATTGATCGGAGCGCTCGAGCCGGGGTCGTCTGGATTGACGTTTTCGTGATAGCCCGGTTCGGACAGGTCGACCTCGGACGGCTCGACCCGGCCGTTCTGGTTGGCGTCGTTCCAGAAGTACTCGAGCCACGCGATTCCGGGAAAGGCATTGAGACGAAAGACCTCGGTCCCGAGCTGGTCGGTGAACCGGGCATAGGACGCTCGCAGAAGCGTCTGCCGTTCTGGCCCGATCGCGTAGGTGGCGCCGATTCGGGGCTGAACCGAGCGCCAGGTCATCGGGTAGCCGGAGTCCCCGTCGTACTGCACAGCCGGCAGGAGCTCCGGAAAGTCGGGATTGGCAGGGACCGCAGAGGGGAGGTTTCGGGATTGCTGATAGTCGAAGCGTGCACCGAGACTAACCGTGAGGTTGCCGGTCTGGACCGTGTCCGCGAGGTAGGCGTTGTAGAAGTTGTTGAGGCCCTTCGCGTTCATTCCGCGCGTGACCGCCGCTTGCGCGGGCTCGACCCACGCAAGCCCGACCAGCTGGTCCGCCGGCCAAGCCAAGGCCGAATCGACCTGAGCCTGTCGGTAGCCGAACCCGAACTTCAACTCGTGTCGCAGGCGGCCCGTGTCGAAGAAAGCCGACGTTGTCAGTCCCGCCTGGTACATCGTTCGGTGTTGAAGCTCCGAGGTAAAGCTATTTCTCCAGACATAGTCGGCACCCTGGTCGGCCTGCGTGTCGAGACCACCCTTGGGAACCGCCTTCCGTTCGATCGGCGAGTACGAAAAGCTGAGTGCTGCGAAGAGCTTCTCCGACAGAACCTGAGAGTCCTCGACCCTGAAGGACTCGGTCGGCCAGGTGATGTCGAGAGTCGTCGGCTCCGAGACGCTCGGGACCCGCGCCGCGGCCGTCGACGAGGCGTGTGTGGCTGAAGTAGCCGAGCGTGAGGGCGTTCGCCGGGGACGAGCTGCGCCGTGAGCTTGGCGTTCCAGTGACTGTTCGCATCCTGGCTGCGGACGGGCTCGCCGTCGGGCAGGAATTCCGTCTGGCTGAGGTAGGAGTTCCTGGCGCCGGCGCCCCAGAGCCAGAGCGGTCCTTCCAGAGGGGGCCTCCGAGCTCGAAGCCGTAGTCCCATTGAGAGCCGTCCGTGTACAGGGCGCGCGCAGAGCCGGCGATCGTGTTCGTGCCGCGCTTGGTCACGAGATTGATCGTCACGCCGGGGCTCGACAGCGACGGGTCGGAGCCTCCCGTGGCGACGCCGATGCTGTCGAGAGAGTCGAAGTCGAACGGGCGTGTGCGAAACCCTCCAGCGAGATCGTGGCGCCGTCGATGTTGATAGGTGTTCTGGTTTCCGCCAGCGCCCTTGCCGACGACGCCGGGTTGAGACGCCCCGGCGCCGTCTCCGACGTACACGCTCGAGATCAGGATTCCCGGAACCTGCCGCAGGATCGCCCAGGGATCCCGCGTCGTCGGGATCGTTTTCAGCTCCTGCTCGCCGTACGTGGCGCCGGTCTCGACCTTGCGGCTGTCCTGCGACGGCAGCCCGCCGCGTACCGTGATCGCTTCTTCCGCGCCGGCGACCTGAAGGGTCACGTCGATGAACGACGCTCTTTCCGGGCTGGACGGTGAGCTCGAGGCGCGTCGACTGGAATCCGGTCTGGCCGAGCTCGAGCGCATGGAGCCCCGGAGCGATGCCCAGGAAGCGAAACGCGCCACGCGCGTCTGTCGTCGCCGTTCGCGCGGCGCCGGGTCCGACGAGGTTCGCGATCGCGCCGGCGATCGGCTTTGTCTGCGCGTCCAGCACAGTGCCATGGATGCTTCCGGTGGGCGATGGAATCTGGGCCTCGGCGGCCGCTGCAAGCAGCAGGGTCGTCAGAACCGCGGCGGGTACGCGCGCAGGTCTCACGTCCTACGGGAAAGAAAGCCTTTCGAGTCTTTCACCTACCGGTCTGAGTCGTCAACCTCGGAGCGAAGCCCGCCAGCGACCTGGCAGCGCCGCGCGGCGCTGCCAGGTGACGT
This sequence comes from uncultured Acidobacteriota bacterium, assembly GCA_963749265.1. GTDB lineage: Bacteria > Acidobacteriota > Thermoanaerobaculia > UBA5066 > Gp7-AA6 > DAHUXD01. The sequence continues at coordinate 225,366 of CAVVML010000015.1, forward strand.
GGTCGAGGAGTTAGTCGCCGACCGGCTGGAGGGCGTGCTGGAAGGCCCACTTGCCGACCTTGATGCCGTTCTTGCGGCCGTCCTCGTCGGCGGAGCGGAAGTGGACTCCCTGGCAGATGCGGACGTCCACGACGTCGCGCTGAGCATCCGTGAAGCGCGTGTACGGACGCGTCGGCGGAATGGCCGCCGGGTTGGTGCTCGTCATCACGAACTCGAAGTGGTCGGTTCCGAAGAATTGCTGGAGGATCTCGGTCGCCGCGCCCGTCACGCTGTTCGCCCCCGAGCAGGAATCGGGGTAGTTCGGCGTGTTGATGAGCGGCTTCCATTCCGGGTCCCGGATCCGTGTGCTTGTTGCCGTCGTTCTCCCGCTTCCCGGATCGCGGTGAGAGGCCGCCACAGCCGGAACGTGACCTTGCAATCCCAGGCCGTGATGGCGGCGTCGGCCATCGCCATGTTGGCCAGCGCGAGAAGCCGGGCGTTGTCGCCGATGTCGGGCACGTGCGCGGCCGCGATGTCCCGAAGTGCCTTGTTCCACTGCGTGGCGAAGTTGAGCGCCCAGAAGATCGCGAGGTCGGTCTGCTCCTGGGTCCGCTCGCTGTTGACGTCTGCGCGCCGAGGCGTTTGACCTCGTTGTAGTCATTCGTGTACTCGCCGCTCGTGAGCTTCGGCGACTTCGCGGGACGGTACTGCGTCGGGCTGTCGAGGGTGAACGGCGTGATCGTCGCGAACCACGGAACGCCCATCGGCGAGAAGCTCGGCGGCGGCCCCGCGAGGAAAGACTCGGTCGGCCGCCACTGACCAGCGTCCGTGCTGCCGTTGTCGACGGGCGGCGGCATCGGAAAGCTCCCGTCGGTCGAGCGCTTGGCGATGACTGCGGCCGCGGCCTGCGCGCCGATGGCGACGCCGGGGTCGTTGATCGGGTCGATGCCCTTGCCGTTCAGATAGTTGGTGTAGGTCGTGAGGAGAGAGCCCGCCTGCGCCGGGAACCGGTTGGCGAGCACGTCGTGCGCCGCCTTGGCGACGGCGGCGTCGATCGAGCCGGTGGCTCCCGGGATGTCGGACGCATAGGTTTCGAAGCGCCCCTGGTAGGCCTGAACGGCGTCATGGATGGCGGCGTGGACCGTCGCCGTGTCGAGGAAGAAGACCGGCGCGGCGCGCGGCGGGACCGCGGCGACGATGGTCTGGAGGGTGATGGCGTTCCAGTCGGAGGCGGAATCGGCGAGTACGGGGGCTGACCCGCTCAGAAACCCGAGAACTCACGAGTAGGGCGAGTGTTCGTCTGGCAGTCATGAAACTCCTCCTGTCTGTGCAACGGACGTTCGGGAAATCGAGGCAGAGCCTTCGCGCTCCTTTCCGTTCGGCTCGTGCTTTCATAGTTCCCGTGTACGCCCGCGCGTTGCAGGCGGTCAAAGCGGGTTTCCGCAGGGATTTCGCAAGGAATTCAAAAGGGACACGCGGGACGGGGCAAATCGGCCGGCGGTAGGATCGCGAAATGCCGCTCTCCGCGGGCACCCGACTCGGCTCGTACGAGATCCTCGCGCCGCTCGGGCGCAGGCGGCATGGGCGAGGTCTACCGGGCGCGGGACACCAAGCTCTCCCGCGTCGTCGCGATCAAGGTGCTCCCGCCGGAGCTCGCCCGGGAGCCGGAACGCCTGGCTCGCTTCGAGAAGGAGGCGCGCACGGCGTCGGCATTGAACCACCCCAACATCGTCACGATCTACGAGATCGGTTCGGCGAACGGCACGTCGTTCATCGCGATGGAGCTGGTCGAGGGCAAGACGCTGCGGGAGATCGTCGGCGCCGGACCGCTGAATCTGCGACGGCTGCTCGCCCTCGCGGCGCAGGCGGCCGACGGTCTTGCCAAGGCGCATGCCGCCGGGATCGTGCACCGGGACCTCAAGCCCGAGAACCTGATGGTGACCCGGGACGGGCTTCGTCAAGATCCTCGACTTCGGCCTGGCCAAGCTCGTCGCCGAGCGCATTCAGGCTCCACGCGGCTGCGGCAGCTGCCGCGTGACCGCGGACCGAGCCGGGCACGGTGCTGGGGACCGTCGGCTACATGTCGCCCGAGCAGGCGAGCGGCGAGCCGGTGGACTTCCGATCGGACCAGTTCTCTTTCGGATCGATCCTCTACGAGATGGCGTCGGGCCGGCGGGCCTTCGAGCGGCCGACGCCCGCGCAGACACTCTCGGCGATCATCGAGGCCGAGCCCGAGCCGATCCTCCGGGCGGCGCCGAAGACGCCGACGAATCTCGTCTGGATCGTCGAGCGGTGTCTCGCCAAGGATCCCGAGGACCGGTACGGCTCGACGAAGGACCTCGCGCGGGATCTCGCCGCGATGCGAGACCACTCCTCCGGGATCTCGGCTTCCGGGGTCGAGCCGCCGGCCCCGCGGCGGCTGCGGCTGTCGCGCGCGATGCTCGCCGCCGCGGCGCTTGGCGTGGCGGCCTCGCCGCCCTGGCGTTTTTCGCCGGCCGCCGCGTTCAGGAACGGCAGCGACCGCGATACGCCGCCTCCGAAGCGCACGACCCTGACGTTCCGGCGAGGGTTCCTCACGGGCGCCCGCTTCGCCCCCGACGGCCACACGATCGTCTACTCGGCCGCCTGGGACGGGAAACCGAGCGAGGTCTACTCGACCCGTCTCGGCTCGACCGAGTCGCGGCGCTCTCGGGATCTTTCCGGCGGGGATTCTGGCGATCTCTTCCACCGGCGAGATGGCCCTCTCGCTCGGCTGCGAGAACCGCTGGGATCCGTGCTTCGGCACGCTCGCGCGGGCTCCGCTCGCGGGCGGCGCCCCGCGGGAGCTGCTCGAGAGCGTCGACCTCGGCCGACTGGTCGCCCGACGGCAAGGAGCTCGCCGTGATCCACGTGGTGGATGGCCGTGACCGTCTCGAGTACCCGATCGGCAAAGTGCTCTATGAAGCGCCGGGCTTCCTGAGCTCCCTTCGCGTATCCCCCGGGGGCGACCTCGTCGCATTCCTCGACCATCCCCGGCGAGATAGCGGCCGGGGGATCGTCACGGTCGTCGATCGCGCCGGCCAGAAGCGCGTTTTGACCGACGAGTGGGCGAAAACGCGGCCGCTTCTGTGGAGCCCGGAGGGCGACGAGGTTTTCTTTTCCCGCTGGGGAGGGCGGACCATACGGGGCGTGAGCCTGTCCGGTCGCACGCGCGCCGCGGCTTGGATTCCGGGGCTCGACGACGCCACGCGCGAGGGTCTCTTTCTCAACACCGACATGATGTTCGAGAACTTCCGCAGGGTCGTACTGGGGGTCGTGCCCGGCGCGCCCAGGGAACGGAATCTCTCGTGGCTCGTGGACTCCACGGCTGCGGATCTATCCGCCGACGGGCGGCAGCTCCTGTTCTACGAGTACAGCAACAACCCCGACGACCCCGATGTCGAGGTCTTCACAACCTATCTGCGGAAGACGGATGGATCGGACGCCAAGATGCTCGGGGAAGGGAAGGCACTCGCGCTCTCGCCCGACGAGAAGTGGGCGCTCGTGACTCGGCCCTCTGCCGAGCCGCAGCTCGTTCTGCTGCCGACCGCGGCCGGCACGCCGCGCACGCTTCCGGGCGGCGGCATCCTCCATCACCACTGGGCGACGTTCTTCCCGGATGGGCGGCATATCCTGTTCGCGGCCGAGGCGAAAGACGGGACCCCGCGGAGTTACATCCAGGACGTGGAGGGCGGCCTGCCGAAGCCCTTCGGCGAAGAGGGAATGCGGGCGACGCTCGTTTCGCCCGACGGGCGCGAGATCGCCGGCACGACCTACGAAGGCCTGCACCTGATCTATCGCGCCGACGGCGAGGGAACGCCCCGGCCGATCGAGGGCGCCCTGCCGGAGGACTTCCTCGTCCAGTGGAGCGCCGACGGCAAGTCCATCCTCGTCCGGGGAGGCGAGGAGCAGCCCCTCACCCTCTATCGCCTGACGCTCGGTTCCCGGCGGCGCGAGCGCTGGAAGGAGCTGGCTCCTCCCGACATGACCGGGTTCCTGGAGTACGGGTCCGGTCCTCGGGGCGTGCGCGTCACGCCGGATGGGCAGTTCTACGCGTACACGTTCTTCACCGACTCCGGCCGGCTCACGCTCTGGAACGCGGGCCCGAACTGGTGGCGGTGAGGCGGCTTCGGCCGGCCCGCGGAGCTGCTGGGCTAAGCTCCCCGCAATGACTCTCGCCGCGGGCACGCGGCTGGGCGCGTACGAGATCCTGGCGCCTCTGGGTGCGGGCGGGATGGGGGAGGTCTATCGGGCGCGGGACGCGAAGCTCGCCCGCGAAGTGGCGATCAAGGTCCTTCCGGCCGCTCTCGCGCGCGACGCCGACCGTTTGGCGCGGTTCGAGACGGAGGCGCGCACCGCCTCGGGTCTGAACCACCCCAACATCGTGACGATCTACGAGATCGGCGGTGTCGACGGCACCGCGTTCATCGCGATGGAGCTGATCGAGGGCAAGACGCTGCGCGCGGCCCTGAAATCGGGAGGTCTTCCCGCGAAGAAGGCTGTTGCCGCTGGCGGCTCAGATCGCTTCGGGGCTGGCCCGAAGGCGCACGCGGCCGGGATCGTGCATCGCGACTTGAAGCCCGAGAACCTGATGGTGACCCGGGACGGACACGTCAAGATCCTGGACTTCGGCCTCGCGAAGCTGGCCCCGACGGAGCACGTGCCCCCCGAGGGAGTTCCGGTGGTCACGCAGACGATTCCCGGAGCGGTGCTCGGAACCGTCGGCTACATGTCCCCCGAACAGGCGAGCCGGCCACTCCGTGGACTTTCGTTCGGACCAGTTCTCCTTCGGCGCGATTCTCTACGAGATGGCATCGGGGAGGCGGGCGTTCGAACGCCCCACTCCGGCGCAGACGCTCTCGGCGATCATCGAAGACGAGCCCGAGCCGCTCCCGCGGCTTTCGACCGCGACGACCGGCATCGTCGGGATCGTCGAGCGCTGTCTGGCGAAGGACCCGGAGGATCGCTACGGATCGACGAAGGACATGGCTCGAGACCTCGAGACGCTAAGGGACAACACCGCGGCGATCTCGATCTCGGGCGGCGAGTCCCGGACGCCGGGAAGGTTTCGGCCGTGGCGCGTCGTTCTCGCCGGGGCGGGGCTGGCGTTCGCGGTCGCCGCGGTCGTGGCTTTCTTCGCGGGGCAGCGCATCGAGAGGCGCCGCACTCGCGACTCGTCGCCCCCGGTGCAGCAAGTCATCACCTTTCGGCGAGGCTTTCTGACGGGAGCGCGCTTCGCTCCCGACGGTCAAACGATCGTCTACTCCGCGGCCTGGGACGGGAAACCCAGCGAGGTCTTCACGACGCGTGTGGGTTCGAGCGAGTCTCGGTCGCTCGGCATCTTCCCCGCGGGTATCCTGGCGGTCTCCTCGACCGGCGAGATGGCCCTCTCGCTGGGCTGTCAAAGCCGGTGGGACCCGTGCTTCGGGACGCTGGCCCGGGCGCCGCTCGCCGGCGGAGCGCCTCGCGAGGTTCTCGACGACGTCGGATCCGCGGACTGGTCTCCCGATGGAACAGAGCTCGCGGCGGTGCACGTGGTCGACGGGCGCGATCGCCTCGAGTATCCGCTCGGTAAAGTTCTCTTCGAAACGGAAGGCACGATCAATTCGATTCGCGTTTCGCCTCGGGGCGATCTGATCGCGTTTCTGGAGGGTTCCATCGACGCCCGGGGTTCCCGGTTCGGCTTCCTGGGGGTGGTCGATCGGGACGGCCAAAAGCGCAAGCTCGCAGACGCAGGCTGGTCGACCTGGTCCCCGCTTCTGTGGAGTCCGCAGGGTGACGAGATCTTCGCCAACCTCGGAACGCTCTCGGCGCCGGCGGTCAAGGCCGTTAGCCTCGCCGGGCAGGTGCGTGCGGCTTCCTGGATCCCGGGACTCAGCGACGTGACGCGGGAAGGCCTATTCCTGAACACGGGCGCCTTCTCGAACATCCGGATCGACATTCTCGGACTGGTGCCCGGGTTTCCCCAGGAACACAACCTGAGCTGGCTCGCCCATTCGGTCGCGGTCGACCTGTCGAAGGACGGCCGCGAGCTGCTCTTCTACGAGGATCCCGGATCCTCGGCGACGGAATCGGAAACGACGACATTTCTCCGGAAGACCGACGGGTCCGACGCCAAGGAGCTCGGTCCGGGCAAGGCGCTCGCTCTTTCCCCCGATGCGCAATGGGCGCTCGTGGCTCGCGCCGCCCCGGCGCCCCACCTCGTGCTTCTGCCGACGGGAGTGGGCGAGGCGCGACCTCTCCCCACGGGCGACTGGACGCTCCTGTATCACTGGGCCACGTTTTTTCCGGACGGCCGCCGGATCCTGATTGCCGCCGAGGAGAAAGGCCGGGGCATCCGCTCCTACGTCCAGGACGTCGGCGAAGGTCCGCCGCAGCCATTCGGCGAAGAGGGGTGGCGCGCCACGCTCGTCTCGCCGGACGGAAGCGAGATCGCCGGGACGACGCTGGAAGGAGTGCAATTGATCTATCGGACGGACGGTACGGGACGGGCGAAGGCGATCGAGGGTGCGCTTCCGGATGACTTTCTCGTTCAGTGGAGCGCGGATGGAAAGTCCATCCTCGTTCGAGGGGCCGAGGAGCAGCCGTTGAACCTCTATACGGTCGACCTCGCCACAGGGCGCCGCGACCGCTGGAAGGAGCTCGCGCCGGCCGACCGGACCGGCTTCCTCGAGTACGGTTCCGGTCCCAAAGGTGTGCGCGTCACGCCGGACCTGACGGTTCTACGCCTATACCTTCTATCTCCGACCTGGAGAAGCTCACGCTGACGGAGCTCGGGAGGGACTGGTGGAAATGAGAAGGCCTTCTCCGGACTGATCGATCTCCTGATCGAAAAATGATTTGACTGCTGTGGCTTGCAGGCGTACACCGAACGAAGATCCTCGAAGGGAGGGCCAATGACCAGGCGGTTGCTCACTGTCGTGGCAATGGTCGCCGGAGCGCTGGTGTTCGGGGGAACCGTCGCCTCGGCCTGCGGAGACAAGTTCGTCCTGCTCGGCCGGGGGGCGCGCGTGGCCCGCTCGAAGTACCCTTCGACGATCCTGATCTTCATGAACCCGACCTCCCGCGTTCCGGCGGCCGACAAGGAGTTCCACGTCGAGGCGGTGCTGAAGGCCGCGGGACACAAGGCCCAGGTGGCCGAGAGCGAAGCCGAGGTCGAGAAGGCCCTCGCGTCGGGCAAGTACGACCTCGTCCTCGCCGATTACAACGACGTGCCGTCGCTTCGGAAGGAGGCCGCGTCGACCTCTTCGAAGCCGGTCGTGTCATGCCGCTCCTCTACAAGCCCACGCCGGCCGAGCTCTCGGCGGCCGAGAAGGAGGCGGAGTGCCTCGTTCGGCCGTCGAAGGCGAGCCGGGATCTGCTCGTCGTCGTCGACCAGACGCTGGCGGAGCGGCGCAAGGGGGTCGGGGCGATCTGCGACGGCGTCGGGAACTGAGAGATGCGGCCGTGCTCCGACAAGCGCGGGGGATTCTCGCCGGCCTGACGGTCGGACTCCTCGCCGCGGCGAGCGCCGCGCGGCCAGGCCTGGTTGCCGCCGAAGGGCGAGGCCTGGCTGACCTTCGGCTACGGGAACATCTACAGCGCGCACCACTACATGGCGACGGAGCTTCCCGCAGGCGGATACGAGGACCCGGCGAACGGTCCGACCCGCTCGCAGACGCTCGGGATCGTCGTCGGCTACGGCATCACCGACCGCTTCGCGCTGAACGTTTCGATTCCCTTCGTCACCTCGATCTACCATGGCGGTAATCCGCACAGGCGGCACCGAACGGCGTCATCCTGGACGCCGGACGACGGCCAGTACCACGGGACATTCCAGGACTTCCGGATCAACCTCGGTTATCAGGCTCTGAGCGGCACGGTCTCCATCGCCCCGTTCGCGACCGTCGTGATTCCGAGCAACGACTATCCGACTCTCTCGCACGCCGCGCCCGGGAAGGGCCTGAACCAGCTGCTCGTCGGGTTCGCCGCCGGGGCGAGCCTCGACCGCATCGTGCCGCGCACGTTCGCCGAGGTGTACTACGACTACGCCTTCGTCGAGGAAGTCATCGGCATCAACACCAACCGCAGCGACTTCGGCTTCCAGGCGGGATACTTCATCACTCCGTCGCTCGGCGTGCGCTTCATCGCGGCGGGCTACTACACGCACGGCGGGATTCCCTACAACTCGCCGGCCTCGAGCTGCCGGCCGAGCAGTACCCTTCACCACGACCAGATCGCCAAGTCCTCAGAACGTCAGCGTCGGGGGAGGGCTGGCCTACGTGCTCACGGGCAATACCGAGGTCTCGGTCTCGTACCTTCGAGAGCGTCTACGGCCGCACGGGGCACAAGATCGACCACGGCATCGGCTTCGGCTTCAGCTGGAGCTTCTCTCCCGAGCAGATCCTTCGAGGTCTCTTCCCGCCGAAGCCGGACACGCTCGGGCCGCTCGACCGATGATCCGCATCCGGCGCGGCGGCCTCGTTCTCGCGGCGGCGCTCGCTGCTCGGAACGACGCCGAGCGCCCGCGCCCTGGATGTCGGCGCCGTGGCGCCGGACTTCGCCATGCCGACTCTCGACGGCCGGAAGTTCTCACTCGCCGAAGCCCAGAAGAGCCACACGGCCGTGGTGGTTCTCTTCATCTCCACGATCTGTCCCTACTCCAACTACTACAACGACCTCATCCGCGACATGTCGGCGGACTTCGCGAAGAAGGGCGTGGCCTTCGTCGGCATCAACTCGGGCACGCTCGAGACCGCGGAGGAGGCCCGCGCCCACGCGCGCGAGCACGGGCACACCTTCGACATCATCAAGGATCCGGAAGGCCCGCATCGCCGAGCTTCTCGACGCGCGCCGCACGCCCGAGGCGTATCTCTTCGACTCGAGCGGCACGCTGCGGTACCGCGGCCGGATCGCGTCGAAGATCTCGGCGCCCGACCTCCAATCGGCGATCGAGGCCCTGCTCGAGGGTCGGCCCGTCCGTCCCTGCCCAGACCAAGGCCTTCGGCTGCGCCATCGCGCGGCGCTAGGGGCCGGCGCACGCCGAGCGGTTGACCCCCCTCCCTCCCGGTGGTACCGTGCCGCGGTTTTGTCCACAGGAGGTGCCGTTTGAAGCGTCTGGCCGCGTCCGTCTGCATCCTCGCGCTCGCCGTCTCGGCGCTCCCGGCCCAGGAACGCGTCGACCTCGACATGGTCACGAAGATCCGGCTCGAGGGCTTCACGAACTCGAAGGTCATGGAGACGGCCTCGGAGCTGATGGACCGGATCGGCCCGCGCCTGACCGGCTCCCCGCAGATGAAGGAAGCCAACGAGTGGACGAAGGAGCGCCTCGCCGGCTGGGGCCTCGCCAACGCGCGGCTGGAGAGCTGGGGCCCGTTCGGCCGGGGGTGGACGTGGGAAGGCTGCTCGGTGCGGATGACCGCGCCGAACCAAGACCCAGCTCGTCGCGATCCCGGAGGCCTGGACCGCGGGGACGGCGGGGCCGATCCGCGGCGACGGCGGCCCGGCTCAACATCAAGGAGGTCTCGACGAGCTCGAAAGGCTCAAGGGCAAGCTTCGCCGGCAAGATCGTCTTCTTCGGCGAAGCCGCGCGACATCGGCCTCCGCGAGAAGCCCGACGCGCACCGCTACGACGAAGAGGAGCTCAGAAGCCGAGTGTCGCTACGAGATGCCCGGGGGCCCGCCGCGCTACAACCGCGCCGAGTACGCGAAGCGCCGCGAGATCCGCAAGGCGGTGAACAAGTTCCTCGAGGAGGAGAAGGCGCTGGCGATCGTCTCGCCGGGCCGCGGCGACATGGGAACCTTCAACGTTCAGGGCGGCGGCACCTGGAAGAAGGGCGATCCGCAGGGCTTGCCTTCGCTCTCGATGGAGCCCGAGCACTTCGGGCGCGTCGCGCGGCTGCTCGACCGCTCCGTGCCGGTCGAGATCGAGATGGACGTCCAGGCCCGCTTCATCGAAGAAGACCTCATGCAGTGGAACACGATCGCCGAGATCCCGGGCAGCGACAAGAAGGACGAGGTCGTCATGCTCGGCGCCCACCTCGACTCCTGGCACGGCGCGCACCGGCGCGACCGACAACGGCGCGGGCTCGGTCGTCGCGATGGAAGCCATGCGCATCCTCAAGGCGGTCGGCGTCAAGCCCCGGCGCACGATCCGCATCGCGCTCTGGAGCGGCGAGGAGCAGGCCCTGTACGGGTCGCGCGCCTACGTCTCGCAGCACTTCGCGTCGCGGCCCGAGCCGTCGGCCGAGGAGAAGGACAAGCCCTTCTACCTCCGGAAGAAGACCGGCCCGCTGACGGTCAAGCCGGAGCACGCGAAGCTGTCCGTCTACTTCAACCTCGACAACGGCAGCGGGAAGATCCGCGGGATCTACGCGCAGGACAACGCCGCGGTCGCCCCGATCTTCCGGGCCTGGCTCGAGCCGTTCGCCGACCTCGGCGCGACGCTCGTGACGCTGAACCGGACCGGCGGGACCGACCACGAGTCCTTCGACGAGGTCGGGACTGCCCGGCTTCCAGTTCGTGCAGGACGAGCTCGAGTACGAGACGCGCACGCACCACACGAACATGGACCTCTACGAGCGGCTCCAGAAGAACGACCTGATGCAGGCCTCGGTCATCATGGCCGCGTTCGCCTACAACGCCGCGATGCGCGACGGCATGATCCCGAGAAAGCCGATGCCGAAGGACGAGCCGGCGAAAGGCCGAGCCCGCGAAGGCGGCCCCGGCCGGCGCCGCGAAAGCCCAGGAGGAAGCCGCGCCCCACCACTGACGCCGGCGGCGTCCTGTTCCGCCGGACAGCGCCCCCGGCAGGGGCCGGCGGATAGTAGGATCGGGGCGTCGGGCCATGCGACGCATCCTGCGAGTCGGGCCTCTTTTTCGCCGCCACGGCCGCCGCCGCCGCCGGGCAGGCCCAATCTCCGGTCACCCGCGAGTCTCGACCTGTGCGCCTCCTGCGCAGCTGGCACGATCCGGTGAAAACCCCGCGGGGGGACGTCGTGGCGCCGCGTGGACGTCGTCTACGACTACCGGAAGGCGGCGGCCTTCGAGCGCGTGTACACCATGGACGGGCGCCTGATCCGCAACCGCCGCATCGTCGTGAACCCGCCGGCGCCTTCGCAGGAGGAGATCGAGGAGGCGTTCCGCATCGTCCGGGCGGACGTCGAGATGGCGCGCATCCTCCAGCGATACGGGGAGCAGCTCGAGGGGGGCTTCCTCATCGAGGAGGGCCGCGGCAAGGCCTGCGGACCCGGCGCGCGATGCCTCCTCATCCAGATCCTTTCGCCGGACCGGACGGGGCTCGTCCGCGTCATGGGCGTCGATCTGGTCCGCCGCGCCATTCCATACCGGACGTTCATTCCGTCCGAGCACCCCGGAGTCAAATGAAGCTCCGCGCTCTCGTCCTCCTCGTTGCGGCGCTGATGACCGCGGCCGCGGCCGCCATGCCCGGCCGCCAGCCCGCCTGCAGCGGGCCCGACGAGCGGCTGATGTCCTGGCCGGACGTGAATCCCGTGTGGCAGTTCTGCTGGCTGCGGCCCGCCGACTCGAGCGGCGCGAACGGCTCGGGCATCGAGATCCGCGACGTGCACTACAACGGCCACCTCGTGCTCAAGCGCGGCCACGTGCCGATCGTCAACGTCCAGTACGACAGCCGGAAGCTGCGGCGGCGCGAACCACTGCTACCGGGACTGGACGAACCTCGAGTGGGACATGCTCGCCGACAACATCTGCCCGCCGCCGTACAGCGGCGTGACGTGCGGCTATGCCGAGCCGACGTGCCCTCCGGTGACCGTCTGCCAGCAGCATGCAGGGCGTCGACGTCTGTCCGGTCCCGCCGCCGGATTGCGTGCGGTCGTGCTTTCGCGGCGTGACCGCGGAGAAATTCGCCGACCGCCTCGTCCTGACCACGCGAGACCAAGGCGGGGTGGTACCGCTACGAGATCAAGTGGACGTTCTACCTCGACGGGCGCTTCCAGCCGACGTTCGGGTTCAGCGCCGTCGCCGACGGCTGCGTGGCGCATCACGCACCGCCACCACGCCTACTATCGACTGGACTTCGACATCGACGGGCCCGCCGGCGACATCGTGACCGAGGGGCCGCATGCCCAAGCCGCGGCGATCCCGAGCGCGGCCGCCGGCCGCCGATCTTCGTTCTTCCGGCGGAGACGATGCGCATCCGCCGCGAGCCGGCCATGACCTGGTCGGTCAGCGACGAGGACACCCGCCGCGGTTACCGCATCCAGCCGGGCGCGGAAGCGCTCCTGCCCGCGAATGCGTTCGCCGTCGGCGACGTCTGGCTGCTGAATTACAGCCCCACGGAGATCGACGACGTCGGCCAGAGCGGGCCGGCCTGCGCGGCCAAGATCTCCAATTTCCTCACCGGCGAGACGCTCGCCGACGACGTGGTGCTCTGGTACCGGGTCGGGGCGTTTCACCAGGGCGGCGACCTCGACGACTGCCACACCGTGGGGCCGATGATCGTGCCGTTCGGCGACTGGAGTCCCTGACGGGACGACGTCCCAAGAGTTTTGCTAGGATTCCGGGGATACACCGAACAAGGATGGTGGCTATGCGAAGGGCCTTCGCACCCCGGACTCTGGCGGTCGGAGCGACGCTTCTGTGCGCCGCGACGCTCGCCCTCGCGGAACGGCCCCGCGGAAGTCACGCGGACGTCGCGGCCGGTCCGGCTGCTCCGGAGCTGGAACGAGACCATCAAGGCCTCCGGCGGCCGGGAGTACGTCCGCCGCGTCGAGCTTCTCTTCGACTACGAGAAGGCGGTCGCGCGCGAGAACTACTACACGCCCGAGGGGCGGCTCTACGGCTCCCGAGAGATCAAGCAGAACCAGCCCCAGCCGTCGGCGGAGGAGATCGCCGAGGCGAAGGAGCTGATCCAGGCCGACGCCGAGCTCGCCCGAATCGTCGAGCGCCGCTCGGCCGCCTTCAACGGCGGATTCCTCCTGGAGGAGGCCCGGGGCATGCCGTGCGGGCCGGGCAGCCGCTGTCTGCAGATCCAGATTCTGACGCCGGATCATCTCGGTCTTCTTCGCTGGACGGTCGTCGACCTCGTCCAGCGGCGGATCGCGTATCCGGTGTATGTGCCGAGAGGGGTGAATCGATGAAGGCCCGCGCCGGTGTCCTCGCATTCGCCGCGCTGCTGCTGGCCGGGGGAGCCGCGCTCGCGCAGCCGAGCTGCTCGGGCGACGAGACCCTGATGTCCTGGCCGGATGTGAACCCGGTGTGGCAGTTCTGCTGGGTGCGTCCGCAGGACAGCAGCGGGCCCAACGGATCCGGCCTCGAGATCTCGAATGTCTATTACAACGGCCACCAGGTGCTGAAGCGCGGGCACGTTCCGATCGTCAACGTGCTGTATCCCGATGGCGGATGCGGCGGCTGCTACCGGGACTGGATGTTCACGGAAGCAGGGGTATCTCTCGAACAACGTGATGTCCCCGGGCTACTCCGAGCCGACGAGCCCGTGTCCCCAGACGGTCTGCGAGCTGCAGGCGACCGGGGGCGACTGTCCGTCGCTCGCGCCGCCGGAGACCTGCGCGGGCGCGGTCTGCTTCACCGGCGTGGCCGCCGAGAAGCTCGCCGACCGGCTGGTCATGACCGCCCAGACGAGCGCCGGATGGTACCGGTACACGATGCGCTGGACGTTCCATCTCGACGGACGGATCGAGCCCTTCTTCGGCTACACCGCGGTGGGCAATCCCTGTCCGTCCCTGACCCACATCCACCACGCCTACTGGCGGCTCGACTTCGACATCGACGGCCCGGCGAACGACGTCGTGACCGAGGGCCCCAATCCTTCGGGCGGCGGCCGCACGGAGCGGCCCGCGCTATCCGACGATCAACCTGCCCACGGAGGCCCTGCGCAAGATCAACCGGCCGGCGCTGACCTGGTCGATCGCCGATTTCGGAACGCACCGCGGCTATCGGCTGGTGCCGGGGAACGAGGCCGCGCTTCCCGCCGACACCTTCGCCGTCGGCGACGTGTGGCTCCTCAAGTACAAGTCCAACGAGATCGACGATGCCGGCCAGTCCGGGCCGGCGTGCGCGATCAAGTTCAACAACTTCGTCAACGGCGAGGGCCTCGTCGACGGATCTCGTGTTCTGGTACCGCACCGGCGCGTACCACGAGGGCGGGGACCTCGACGACTGTCATCCCGTGGGGCCGATGCTCGTGCCGTTCGGCGACTGGGCTGCGGGCGGCGGAGGCCACTGACAGACCTCGGAGGCACGAGGCAGGATCGACGAAGTTTCCCTGCCTGCGCGTAGCGCGTCCTGATGAGCTGCGCTGCGTTTTCGAAGGGAGGACTTCGTGCCGCTTCGCCGCCGGCTTATTCGCCGCCGCGCTCCTCGGCTCCTCGGCCGCCCTCGGCCAGACCCCGCCTGCCGCCGAACCTCCGACGATCAAGCCCGGTGAGAACCTGGTCGTCGAAGGCGTTCCCGCCGTTCCCGCCGGGCTCGCCGACGAGGTCTGGCGATACACGGAGTTCCGGTCGGCCGAGCTTCTCGAGCTGGCATCCGACCCGCCGGGAGATGCTGATCTCGACCCGCTTCGGCAATACGAACCAGGCCCACCTCGTCCGGACTCCGGGAGGCGCCCGGACGCAGATGACGTTCTTTCCCGAGCGCGTGGGCGGGGCCGCAGTTCGAGCCGAAAACGGGCGACTCGTTCATCTTTTCGAAGGACATCGGCGGCAACGAGTTCTTCCAGATCTACCGGTACGACTTCGCCGACGGCAGCGTGACGCTGCTGACCGACGGCAAGTCGCGCAACACGGGCGCGAGGTGGTCCCACGACGGCCGCTGGATCGCGTACGGCTCGACCCGGCGCACCGGCAACGACGTCGACATCTACGTCGTCGGCGCCCGGGACCCGAAGAGCGACCGCCGCGTCGCTGGAGCTCACCGGCGGAGGCTGGCAGGTCGCCGACTGGTCGCCCGACAACACGAAGCTCCTGCTCGTCGAGCGCATCTCGCTCAACGAGACCTATCTCTGGCTCGTCGACGTCGCCGCCGGCACGAAGACCGCGCTGACGCCGAAAGGCAAGGAGATCGTGTCCTACCAGAACGCCGCGTTCTCGCGCGACGGCAAAGGGCTGTACGTCACGCTGGATGCCGGATCCGAGTTCCAGAGGCTCGCCTCCATGGACCTCGCGACGAAGAAGACGGAGTTCCTGACGCCGGACACCGCCGACGTGGACGACTTCGATCTCTCCGAGGACGGGGCGCGGATCGCGTACGTGACGAACGAGAAGGGCGTCAGCGTCGTCCGGCTGCTCGACACGGCGACGCGGCGCGAGCTGCCCGGCCCGAAGCTCCCGCTCGGGGATGTGGGTGGCCTGAGCTGGCACAAGGACGGCGGCGCGATCGCCTTCACGATGGGCACGGCTCGCTCCAACGCCGACGCCTACTCCTGGGACTCGAAGACCGGCAAGCTCGACCGCTGGACCACGAGCGAGCTCGGCGGCCTCAACCCGGAGACGTTCGCCGAGGCCGAGCTCGTGACCTGGAAGAGCTTCGACGGCCGGGAGATCTCGGGCTTCCTTTACAAGCCCAACCCGCAGAAGTTTCCGGGCAAGCGGCCCGTCGTGATCGACATCCACGGCGGCCCGGAGGGGCAGTCCTCGGCCGGGTTTCTCGGGCGCGACAACTATTTCCCGAACGAGCTCGGCGTCGCGATGCTCTTCCCGAACGTCCGCGGCTCGACGGGCTACGGCAAGACGTTCTCGAAGCTCGACAACGGAATGCTGCGCGAGGGCACGTACAAGGACATCGGCGCGCTCCTGGACTGGATCGCCACGCGTCCGGATCTCGACGCCTCCCGCGATCATGGTCCAGGGCGGGAGCTACGGCGGGCACATGACGCTCGCCGTGGCGTACCTCTACAGCGACCGGATCCGCTGCGCGATCGACGTCGTGGGCCCCTCGAACTTCGTGACCTTCCTGCAGAACACGTCGGGCTACCGCCGCGACCTCCGGCGCGTCGAGTACGGCGACGAGCGCGACCCCAAGATGCGCGCGTACCTCGAGAAGACCGCGCCGCTCAACAATGCCGAAAAGATCCGCAAGCCCCTCTTCATCATCCAGGGCGGAAACGACCCGCGCGTGCCGCTCTCGGAGTCCGAGCAGATGCTTCAGAAGATCCGCACGCGTCGGCACCCCGGTCTGGTACCTGATGGCGAAGGACGAGGGCCACGGCTTCACGAAGAAGACCAACCGCGACTTCGAGTTCTTCTCCTCGATCCTGTTCATGAAGGAGTTCCTGCTGAAGTGACGCGCGGAGACGGCTCCGCCGTCCTTCGCGCGTCATCCCGAGCGCAAGCCGAGGGATCCCGACCGATTCCTCCGCCATCGTGGCAAGGCCGGGATCCTTCGGGCTTCGGCCCTCAGGATGACGGCTCGGTGACGATCGCCTCGGCCTCGATCTCCACGAGCAGGGCCGGGTCGATGAGGCGTGAGACCTCGACCATCGTGGCCGCGGGCCGGATGTCGCGGAAAACTTCGCCGTGGGCGCGTCCGATCTGTCTCCCAGTCATCGATGTCGACGACGTACATGCGCGTGCGGACGACGTCTTCCAGCCGCGCCCCGGCCTTCTCGAGCGCCGAGGCGATGTTCCGGAGCGCCTGAACGGTCTGGGCGTACGCATCGCCCTCGCCGACGATCTTTCCGTCCGGTCCGGTCGCCGTGGTTCCCGCGACGTGGACGACGTTGCCGACCCGAACGGCGCGCGAGTAGCCGACGACCGGCTCCCACGGCGCGCCGGACGAGATGTTTCGCCGGGTCATCGTTTCAAGGATTGAGCGGCGACGTGGCGCCTCCGCCGAGGTACTTCTCCTGGACGTCCTGCCAGTGGGTCTCGTTCAGGACGCGGCGGAGAGCGGTGTTCAGCTTCGGCCGCAGCGGGCTGTCGTCGGCCAGCGGGAACGCGAAGGTCAGAACTTCCAGCGTTCCCGGCAGAATCTGGATGTGGCGCCGCTGCTCGCGGTCCGCGTAGTAGCGCAACACGTCGGAGCCGTACACGAGCGCGTTGATCTCGCCGGAGAGAAGGCCTTCCACTCCCGACGCCCCGTCGGGGTAGATACGCGCCAGGATCCCTTCTCGCTGCAGGAGGCTCGTGGCGGCGGAGCCCTCGACCGTTCCGACGTGCGCGCTGTGGAGGCTCGCCGGCCCCTGGACCTGGCCGAACTCGACGACGGCGAGCTTGGCGGCCGTGAACGCGGTCAGCGCGGTGACGAGGACGAGGCTCACGAACATCCAGAAGAGCGCGACGGCTCGTCCCCAGAAGGTGATCGGCACCTTGTCGCCGTACCCCACGGCGACCGTCGTGACGCCCGCCCACCAGATGCCCGAGCCGATGCCCTGGGCCGGCCGCCCCGCGAACATCGCGTTCCGCCGCCGCTCCAGCAGCCACATCGAGATGCCGGCCAGAAACACGAGGACGACGACGCCGGCGTAGAGCCGCAGCGCCGTGGGCGTCGACAGAGCCTCGACGACCGCGAGCCAGCGGTCCTCCGGCCGCATCCGGAGAACGGCGATGGAGACTCCCGACAACGTGTAGCCGTGCGAGAAGTCGACCTCGCGCTCGCGCTCGAGCGTCACGGCGAAGGGTCCGGCGGACGTGGCGTAGCGGCCACTGCCGATGCCGTCGAGGATCTCGTCGGGACCGGCCTCGACGAGGCGGTAGGGCGTGTTCATGTCCGCGGCGAGCTCTTTCCAGAGGTCCACGGTGAGGCCGTACCACTCGCCGTTCGGTTTCTTCATCGAGAACGGCGGAGCCTGGTAAACGCCGACCTGAAGCTCCACAGGCGCCGGTGTGGGAGCCGGGGTCGCCGCCGTCGCCGCGGACGCGAGCGCGCCGAGGATCGCCGCGAGCGCCGTCAGAAGCCGACGGACCGTCATCTCTCCAGGTACGTGTATCTCGGGAAGACTTCCTCGAACTCGCGGTAGATCGCCCGGACCTCGTCCTTCTTGAGGGAGCGGCCGGCCACGCGCCGCAGCTGCTTGTCGATCGAGTCGAGGATCTCGGTCCGGTCGTAGTTCATGTACTCGAGGACCCGCTGGCAGGACTCGCCCGGCAGCACGTCCTCGATCTTCGGCCGGCCCTGCTCGTCCACGGTCACCAGGACCTCGTGCGCCTCGCCGAAGAGGTTGTGGAGGTCGCCGAGGACGTCCTGGTACGCCCCCATGAGGCACACGCCGATGTAGTAGGGCTCGCCGTTGCGGAGCGCGTGGAGGGGCAGGGCCTCCTTGATGTCCCGCAGATCGATGAACTTCTCGATCTTTCCGTCGGAGTCGCAGGTGATGTCGGCCAGCGTGCCCAGCTCCCCGGGTTTCTCGTTCAGGCGATGGATGGGAAGGATCGGAAAGAGCTGGTCGATCGCCCAGATGTCCGGGAGCGACTGGAAGACCGAGAAGTTCAGGACGTACTTGTCCGCGAGCATCGCCTCCATGTCCTCGAACTCTTCCGGAATCTCCTTGAGGGTCTTCAGGTCACGGTGGATCTTTTCGCAGATCTGCCAGAAGAGGACCTCGCCCTTGGAGCGGTCCTCGAGCGAGAGGTGCCCGAGGTTGAAGAGCGTGAAGAGCTCCTCCTTGTACTGGAGGGCATCGTGGTAGCTCTCGCGCAGCGTCTTCGCGTTGACCGTCTCGTAGATGGAGGCCAGCTCCTGCAGGACGTTCGGATCGGAGGCCGTGACGCGAACGCGCTTCCCCTGCTCGATCCGGTCCGCGACGTCGAGGACGTTGGTCACGAAGACGGAGTGGTACGCGGTGACGGCGCGGCCCGACTCGGTCACGAGCGTCGGGGGCGGCACCTTTTCCTCTTCGCAGATCTGCTTGATCGTGTAGACGACGTCGTTCGCATACTCCTGGACGGAATAGTTCATGGAGGAATCGAACGCCGTTTTCGAGCCGTCGTAGTCGACGCCGAGACCGCCGCCCAGGTTGAGGTACTGGATCGACACGCCCAGACCGCGAAGCTTGGCGTAGACCCGGCCGGCCTCGCGGATCGCCTCTTTGATCCTGCGGATGTCCGTGATCTGCGAGCCAATGTGGAAGTGCAGCATCACGAGGCAGTCCAGCATCTTCTTCGACTTGAGGATCTTGACGGCTTCGAGCATCTCCGGCGTCGTCAGGCCGAACTTGGCGGCTTCGCCTCCGGACTTCGCCCACTTGCCCGAGCCGCGTGCGTAGAGCTTGGCGCGCATGCCGATGAGGGGGCGCACCCCGCGGGCCCTCGCAACCTCGAGGATGCGTTCGAGCTCGGAGACTTTTTCGAGGATGAGGATGACCTTCTTCTTCATGCGCACGGCGTTGAGCGCCATGCGGATGAAGGTGTCGTCCTTGTAGCCGTTGCAGGTGATGATGCTCTCGGGAGCCAGGTCCGCCGAGATCGCGGCGAGCAGCTCCGGCTTCGACCCCGCCTCGAGGCCGTAGCCGTAGCGCAGTCCGGCTTCCACGATGTGGTCGACGACGACCCGCTTCTGGTTGACCTTGATCGGAAAGACGCCCCGGAAGTGATTACCGTACCCGTACTCGTCGATCGCCCGTGCGAAGGCGTCGTTGAGGTTCGCGACCGACGCCGCGAGGATCTGCGGGAAGCGGATGACCATCGGCGTCGAGATCCCGCGAAGGGCGACTTCGTCGACGATCTGCTTCAGCGCCACGCTGCGCGAGGGCTCGCGCGTGGGACGGACGAGGAGATCGCCGTCCTCCGACACGTGGAAGAAACCCTTGCCCCAGTGCGGGATCCCGTAGAGGCTGGCGGCGTCCGTGAAGCGGTGGGTCTCCGGCCGCGCGCGCCCGGCCCGCGCCGCGCGGGTTCGTCGGAGGGGTCGAGCGCTCGCCACGGCGACATCCTAAGTCAGCCGCGGCGATGCGTCGAGACTTCGTTGGGTCTTCAGTCTTTGATTTTCTCGCCGAGCTCCTCGAGCGCCTCGCCGGCCTTGCGCTTGAACGTTCCGTAGTCCTCTTGCAGTTCCCCGCGCTCGCGCTGCTGCGCGCCCTCTTTCTGCAGCTCCTCGTCGTCCAGCAGCGCTCCGGTGGCTTCCTTGACGCGGCCCTTCAGGTTTTCGGTCTTGCCTTCACGCTCGTCGCGGTTCATGTTTCGGCCTCCTCTCTTCGGAAACTGCAGGTTCCATGCCTCGCCGCCGGCCGGTACGCTGCGGACGTCGATGTCCATCTGCGGGTGGGGGAACTCGATCCGGTGGCGCGTCAGGGCCTGGTGGACTTCGAAGTTCAGGTCGCTGACGAACCGGCCCGGGTGGTGCAGCATGGAATTCGTCCAGCAGAGAAGCTCGAACTTCAACGCGGTCTCGCCGAAGCTCCGGAACCTCACCGACGGCGCCGGGTCGGCGAGGGCGCCGGGGCAGGCGGCCGCGGCCTCGAGGAGGGCGCGCTCGACGTTGCGCGGGTCGACGCCGTAGGCGATGCCGACCGGGATGCGGGTTCGGTACAGGGGACGGGCGTAACTCCGATTGACGACGGTCTCGCCCGTCAGCCGGGAATTCGGAACGATCAGATGCACGTCGTCGTTGGTCCGCAGAACGGTCGCCCTCGAACGAATCTCGGCGACTTGCGCCGAGACGTCTCCGATTTCGATCCGGTCGCCGACCTGGAACGGCCGCTCGATCAGGATGACCAGGCCCGCGACGAAGTTCTTGACGAGGTCCTGGAGGCCGAACCCGATGCCGACGCCCACCGCCGCGCCGAAGGCCGCGAGCGTCGTCGCGTTGATCCCGAGAGTCTGAAGCGCCGCGGCCGCGCCGAGGAAAAAGACGAGGTATCCCACGAAGCGGCCGATCGCGTACCGGACTCCGGGGGACATCCGCGTCCGCGCGAGAAGACGGTTCGCGATGAGGCTCCGCGAGACGCGGGCCAGGAGATACGAGCCCGCGATGATCGCGAGCGTGACGACCAGGCTGGCCGCAGTGACCGAGGTGTTGCCGATTCGAAACAGTTGATAGTCCGCGAGATTCTCCACGCGGAAGAACTGTGCAAATCCAATGCCTTTTTGCTCAGGGCCTTGCGAGCAGCTCGAGGGCCGCAAAGGCGAGGGCCGCGGCGCCCGTCTTGATGGTCGAGCTCCGGGTCGGGCGCCCAGAGAGGGGAGTGGAGGGAGGGCAGCTTCATCGGATCCCCACCGGCCGCGGCAAACACCGCGGGCGGCGTCGCGCCGAGCCAGAACATGAGCGAGGGGGCGTTCGCCGCGCGGCCGAACTCGCCGAAGTCCTCTCCGGCCATGGTGGGCGGCGGGGCGGAGACTTTGTCCTTGCCGAAGTTGGCCTCGAACGCGGCGGTGATGCGCTTCGCGAGGGCGGGATCGTTGTAGTTGGACGGGTAGCCGCCGGGCTGGACGGCGACGAGCGGCTCCTTCGGCGCGCCGGCCGCCGCGGCTTCGGCTTTCGCGATGCGGGCGATCGCGGCGAAGATGCGCTCCCGGACCTCGGGCTTGAAGGTTCGCACCGTCAGCTTGAGAGTCGTCTCGTCGGGAATGATGTTGTAGGTGGTCCCGCCCCGGATCGCGCCGACGGTCACCACGGCCGGCTCGAGCGGATCCTTCTCGCGAGCCACGATCGTCTGGAGCGCGACCACGATGCGCGCGGCGATGACGATGGGGTCGACCGTCAAATGCGGCGTCGAGCCGTGGCCTCCCTTGCCGTAGACCGTGATGTCGACGCGGTCGGAGTTGGCGTGCGCAAATCCCGGCGTGACCCCGAGCGAGCCGGCCGGAAGGTCGGGCACGTCATGAAGCGAGAGGGCGAAGTCCGGCCGGCCGAACCGCTCGAGAAATCCGTCTTTCAGCATCGCCGACGCGCCGCCGCCGCCCTCCTCGGCCGGCTGGCCGACGAGGATCAGCGTGCCCCGCCATTCATTCTTCACCGCCGCGAGCAGGGCCGCCGCGCCGACGAGCGTCGTGACGTGGACGTCGTGGCCGCAGCCATGCATGACCTTGACGGTCTCGCCCCGGTCGTCCTTGCTGGTCGCGACGCTCGCGTAGGGCAGCCCGGTCTTCTCCTCCAGCGGCAGAGCGTCCATGTCGGCGCGCAGGAGCACCGTGGGTCCCTTGCCGTTCTTCAGCACCGCGACCACGCCGGTCTTGCCGACTCCGGTCGTCACCTCGTAGCCGAGCGCGCGAAGCTTTTCGGCCAGCTTCGCCGCGGTGCGCACTTCCTGATAGCCGAGCTCCGGATTGCGATGCAGGTCCTCGTAGAACACTCTCAGCTCGGGGTACAGGGCCTGGGTCTTCGCCGGCTCGGGCGGCTGGACGAAGCCCGTCGCGAGCGAAACGGAGACGACTCCGAGCATGAGCGCCAGCGCGGTACGCCGCATCGATGACCTCCGGCCGCGGATTCTAGATGACAAGGCCGAACCACTCGGCCACACTACGAGCGCGTGCCAGACGCATCCTCGCCCGCGCCCTCCGCACCATCCACCGTCCGCGCCCCCGGCTACGCGGCACGCATGCGCTGGGTCACGATTCTCTATCTCGCCCAGGGTTTCCCGGCCGGCGTCTTTCGGAAGGTCTGGCCGATCTATTTCCGGGACCACGGCGTGTCGCTCACGCAGATCGGCCTGATCTCTCTCCTCGGCCTCCCGTACACGCTGAAGCCGCTGTGGGCGCCGCTCGTCGACCGCTACGGCGACCGCCGCGTGTGGATTGCGGCGTGCCTCGTCGCGATGTCGGTGTTTCTCGGGGTCCAGCCGTTCTTCGATCCGTCACGCCCCACGATCGTGCTGTGGGGTGTGATGCTGGCGTTCACGCTCGCCTCGGCGACGCAGGACATCGCGATCGATGCCCACACGATCGCGATGCTCGAGAAGGGCGAGGAGGGCGCGGCCAACGGGATTCGGGTCGCCGCCTGGCGGGTCGCCTACATCGGGTCCGGCGGCCTGCTCCTGGCGGTCGCGGGCCGCGCGGGTTGGATCCCCATGTACCTGATCGGAGCGGCCTTCCTGCTGCTGATGGCGCCGATCGTTCTGCGGGCGCCGAAGACGGAGCTCGCCGCGGGGGAGCGCCGCCTCGTCTTCAAGCCGTTGCTCCACTGGCTCTCGCGTCCGGCCTCGGTGGCCACGCTGGCATTCATCCTCCTCTTCAAGCTGGGCGACCAGGCGATCAGCCCGATGCTCGAAGTGTTCTGGCGCGATCGGGGGATGACCCTCGATGAGATCGCCTTCATTTCCAACACGCTGGGAGTCATCGCGACCATCATCGGCGCGCTGACCGGAGGCTTCCTCACGACGCGCATCGGCCTCATCCCCTCGCTCATCGGGATGGGCGCCACGCAGGTGCTCTCGAACCTGGTTTACGCGGCCGTGGCCTACACGGGCGGAGGCAAGTGGCCGATCTACCTCGCCGGGACCTTCGAGTCCTTCACTCAGGGTCTGGGCACAGCGGCGTTTCTCGCGCTGCTGATGGCGTTGTGCGACAAGGAACACGCCGGGACCCAGTACGCCCTGCTCTCCGCGCTCTTCGCGCTGACGCGGGATGTGTCGGGAGCGGCGTCGGGATGGGCCACCGACCTCCTGGGTTACGGACCGTTCTTTCTCTACACGGCCTTCCTGTCCCTGCCGGCCTTCGCGCTGCTTCCCTGGGTGAAGCGCCGGCTGGCGGCCGCTGGACGGGCGTGATGGCGTTATGGCCGCGATGGGGATAGTCCTCGGCATCGACGCCGGCGGAAGCAAGACGGTGGCGCTGCTCGCAGACGAGTCGGGCCGCGTGATTTCCCGCGCGGAGGGCGGCGGCGCCAACCTGCGCGTCCACGGGGAGCTCGAGGTCGAAAAGGTCCTCTACGGCCTGCTCGAGAAGCTCGATCCGCAGGCCCGGCGCGCGGACGCCCTGGCGATCGGCATCGCGGGCGCCGACCGGCCCGAGGACGGAGAAGTGCTCCGCGCGATCCTGGCTCGGCTCGGCTTCCGCGACCGGGTCGTCGTGACCAACGACGCCCGCATCGCGTTCGTGGCCGGCTCGCCGTCGCGCGTGGGCCTTGCGCTCGTCTGCGGCACCGGCTCCATTGCGTGGGGACGCAACGCCGCCGGCGAAGTCGGCCGCGCCGGAGGATGGGGCTGGCACCTCGGCGACGAGGGCTCGGGGTTCTGGATCGGCGTCCGGGCGGTTCGAGAGGCGCTTCGCGCTGCGGATGGTCGAGGCCCGGCGACACGACTCCAGGAATCGCTGATCACCCACTTCGAGATCGCGAAGCCGGAGCAGATCCTCCGCGCCGTCTATGACGGCGAGTTCCCGCGCTACCGGGTGGCCGCTTTCGCGGTGCGCGTCGAAGAGGCCGCGCTCGCGGGCGACGAGGTGGCCCGATCCATTCTCGCGGCCGCCGCGAACGAGCTGGTGCTCGCCGCCGCGAGCGTTCGCGAGAGATTGGGGCTCGCCGCCGCTCCTTACGACGTGGTCCTCGCGGGCGGGACCTTCCGGGCGGTGCCGACGCTCGAAGAGGCCGTCGCCGAGCGACTGTCCGCGCCGCAGGCCCGCATCGTCCGACTCCGCGAGGAACCGGCGATCGGCGCCGTCAGGCTCGCCGTCGAGGCTCTGACTTCAGCGCCTTCCTGAGATCGCCGCCCGCGCGAACCAACGCGGCCCGCGCGGCGGAGGCGCTCCGGCCCGTCCTCGCCGCGTAGATCGCGGTCTTGACCTCGCCATCGGCCTCGCGCAGGAGCCGCCGCGCTCGCGCCGGCGTCGTGGCCGCGGCGGAGGCGACGACGCGCTCCGCCCGGTCGGCCAGCTTTTTCGAGCCGCGCGAGTTGAGGTCCACCATCCAGGGTCCGAAGACCCGGCCCGAGGTCGCGAAGGCCGTCGTCGTGATCTGGTTCAGCGCCAGCTTCGTGGCGGTTCCGGCCTTCAGGCGCGTCGAGCCCGCCAGGATCTCGGGCCCGACCCGCAGCGCGACGACGATGTCGGCCAGGCGGCGCAGCGCCGGGGAAGGATTCGCGGTCACCAGGATCGTGCGGGCTCCGCGCCGGCGGCCGCGCGTGAGCGCTCCTCTCACGAACGGCGTCACGGCGCTGGCCGACACGCCGACGACGAGATCGCCGAATCCCGCGCGCGCCGCTCTCCGTTCGCCATCCGCCTGCGCGTCCTCGGCGCCTTCGCGGGAGCGGAAGACCGCGCCGCGGCCGCCCGCCATGAACGCCCGCACGCGCGCGGGGCTGGTCCCGAACGTCGGCGGCAGCTCGGCCGCTTCCAGCACGCCGAGCCGGCCGCTCGTGCCGGCCCCGAAGATCAGGCAGTCGCCGCCGGAGAGGTAAACCTCGCGAAGCGCTTCCGCGGCCCGCACGATGTCCGGCCGCGCGCGGACGAGCGCCTGGAGAACGCGCCGGTCCTCGGCCTGCATGCGCGCCACGATGCGGGCGGAGTCGAGACGATCGAGGCGCGCCGAGCCGGCGTGGACCGCCTCGGTCGGGAGTCGCCGCCAAACAGAAGTCGAGGCGCGCCGCGGCGGCTTCCTCACGCTGGCTAATCCGCGCGCTGGTTGTGCGCCTCGACGAACCAGAGGTACTTGTCGACTTCCCGCGAGATCTCGGTGAAGATGTCGGAGGTGTCCTTGTCGCCCAGCTTGTCGGTCTTCTCGATGGCGCTCCGGACCTTCTTTCCGTACGCCGCCAGAGACGACGAGAGCGCCTCGACGTGGTCGGTGCCGCTGACGATCGAGAGCGGATACGGGGTCAGCGTCGTGCGCGCCGCCGTGGCCTGGACCGTGCCCTCGGCCTGGCCGCCGAGCTGGATGATGCGTTCCGCCGTCAGGTCCACCCACTCCTCGGCCGATTCCACGACCTTGTCGAAGAGCTCGTGGAGCGCGATGAAGTTGGGTCCCTTCACGTTCCAGTGCGCCTGCTTTCCCTGCAGCATCAGGTCGGTGGCGTCCGCCAGACGGTCGGAGAGCACGGCGATCACCTTCGCGCGGGTCTTCTGGGGGAGATCGTTCTTGGTGGGATGCATGCGTCCTCCTGCCGCGGCGAGCCGGAGACGCGCGCCGCGAACGGCCGGATTCTACGTCGGACGCGACCGGGGACGCTCTCGATTGACCGCGGCTTCGCATCGCCGTATCCTCAGGGCGATGACGCGATACTGGTTCGGCTCGTTTACCGGCTCCGGCGCGGCCTCTGGCGCGTCCGGTTCGGGGAGCGTGCGCTAGCGAACAGCCGTCGCGCATCCGAATTGGAAACCAAAGGCCCTGCCGGAAACGGCGGGGCCTTCTCTTTTCGGGGAGGCCGGTCGATGAGAGTGGCAATTCAAGGGACGCACGGGTCCTTCTCCGAAGCGGCCGCGAAGTGGCGCTGGCCGGAGGCGGCGATCGTGCCGTGCCGCGAGGTGCGCGATGTCGTGACGGCGGTGCGGGAGAACCGTGCCGACGCCGGCTGCCTGGCGATCGAGAACTCGCTCTTCGGCTCCGTGACGGCGACGTACGACCTCCTGCACGAGGCGTTCGGCGACGGGGCCCTGCATCTCTCGGACGAGATCCTCCTGCCGGTGTTCCACGCGCTCCTCGCGGTTCCCGGCGCGACGCTTCCCGAGATTCGCCGCGTCCTCTCGCATCCGGTGGCCCTCGGCCAGTGCCGCATCTGGCTGGACGCCCACCTGCCGCACGCCGAGCTCGTCAGCGAATGGGACACCGCCGGCAGCGCGGAGATCGTGGCGCGGGAGGGCCGCCGCGATCAGGCCGCCATCGCGCCGCTCGGAGCCGGCGGACCCTACGGCCTCGAGGCGCTGGCTGAACGCATCGAAGATGACCCGTCCAACCAGACGCGGTTCCTGACCTTCACCCGTGAGGCCGTTTCTGCGGACGCCGGCGCCGCGCCCGTGCGCCGGAAGACGTCCCTGCTCGTGTGGCTGCCGCACAAACCCGGAATGCTCGCCGCGGCCCTCCAGGCTTTTGCGTCGCGCGGCGTGAATCTGACCTCGCTGCAGTCCCGCCCCGAGCGCACCGCGCCGTGGACTTACCGTTTCTACATCGACGTCGAGGGCGCGCCCGAGGAGCCCCGGCTCGCGGAGGCGATCGAGTCCACCGAGGCTCTCGTGACGAAGGTCGTCGTGCTCGGCAGCTACCGCGAGTGGAACGACGGCACGGCTCCTTCGCCGGCGCCCACGCCCCCTCCGGCGCACCATCGACCCAAGCCCAACATTCCTCTCTACGACCGCCGTCAGAAGCCCGAGGGCACACGTGTGACGGTGGGGGGCGTCGAGATCGGAGGGGAGAGGCCCGTCCTGATCGCCGGGCCATGCTCGGTCGAAGGCGAGGAGATGCTTCTCGAGGTCGCGCAATCCGTGGCCGCAGCCGGCGCCGACATGCTGCGCGGCGGCGCGTACAAGCCTCGGACGTCTCCTTACGAGTTCCAGGGCCTGGGCGTGCGCGGCCTGAAGTTCCTGGCGGAGGCGCGCGAGAAGACGGGCCTGCCCGTGGTGACGGAGGTCCTCTCCTGGGAAGAGGTGCCGGTCGTCGCCCGCTACGCCGACGTCCTGCAGATCGGCGCGCGCAACATGCAGAACTTCGCGCTGCTGCGCGCGGCGGGACGCGGGGGGCGTCCGGTCCTCCTGAAGCGCGGCGGCGGAGCGACGATCGAAGAGTGGCTCTCGGCAGCCGAGTACATCCTGGCCGACGGCAACCCCGAAGTCATTCTGTGCGAGCGCGGAATCCGGACCTTCGAGCGGGCGACGCGGCACACGCTGGATCTGAACGGGGTCGCGCTGGTTCGGGAGCGCACGCATCTGCCGGTCATCGTCGATCCGAGCCACGCGGCCGGCATCCGCTCGATCGTCGGGCCGCTCGCGCTGGCCGGCCTCGCGGCGGGCGCCCACGGTATCCTGGTCGAAGTCCATCCGTGCCCGGAGAACGCGCTCTCGGACGGCCCGCAGAGCCTGGATCTCGCGGCCTTCGCCGAGCTCGCCGCTCAGGCGCGCGCGCGTTACCCGGAGCGCGGCTGAATCAGGGCGTTCCGCCGCTCGGAGGCCTCTTCGAAGAACGCGCGCACCGCGGCCTCGTCGCCGCGGCGCAGCGACTCGGCCAGCGCGCGCAGGCGGCCGTCGACATCGTCGATCGCGTCGGCGAGGCGCGCGGGATCCGCCATCGCGAGCTCCAGCGCCAGGGCCGCGGGTTGGGATGCCACCCGGGTCGAGTCGAGCAGGCCGGGGCCCGCGACTTCCGCGAGGTCGTCTCCGGCCGCGGCGAAAGCCGCGCCCGTGAGGGCCGACGCCACGGCGAGGGGAAGATGGCTGACCCATGTCATGAGCCGATCGTGCGCCTCGGCGTCCATCGGCACCGGCCGGGCGCGGATCGTGCGCACGAGACCGGAGATTTTCGCCATCGCGTCGTCGTCGGTGCGGACGGTCCGGCAGAGCGCCCACGGGCGGCCCTGGAAGAGCTGGGCCGAAGCGAACTCGACGCCGCGGCGATGCGACCCGGCGAGGGGATGGCCGCCGACGAACCGGTCGCCCGCGGGCAATGCGCGGGCGGCCTCGACGATCGGACGCTTGAGCGACGCGGTGTCGGTGAGGACGGCGCTCGGAGCCGCGGCCGAGATCTCGACGAGCAACTCCGGTGTCTCGGCCGTCGAAACCGCCGCGAAGACGACGTCGGCGCCTTCCAGGGCGTCCGCGAGCGAGTCGCGGGCGTCGATGCCGACGCGGCGCGCGGCGTCGCGTGCGGCGCGGTTGCGGTCGTATCCGCGTGCCTCGAAGGCCAGGGCGATCGAGCCGCCGATGAGCCCGAGGCCGACGACCGCGACCCGGGTCATCTTGAGGCGCGCTCGACGCGCGCAAGGGAGCGAAGAATGGTTCGCGTCATCATCGAGAGGGCTCCCCGCCGTCTCCGGGGACCCGGCGAGCCCAGGCCGGACGCAGGTTCCGGGCGCCGCGGAGAAATGCGTGCCGGATCTCGCTCTGGGGCCGGTCGGTGTTCCAGAGAAGGAGGATGCGCACGCATCCGGCGAGCGCGCCGGGCACGGGGATCTCTCGCGCGCACAGGAGCGGGACGTCCTCCCAGCCGCGGACCGAGCGGACGGCGAGAGCCGGGAACTCGGCGTCGAGATCGTCGGTCACCGTGAAGGTCGCGCTGGCCACGTCCTGGGGAAGGAGCCCGTTTTCGGCCACGAGCAGCTCGAGCAGCTCGAGCGTTCGCGCGCGGATCCCCTCGGCCGAGTTCCCGTCCACGGTGGTCGCGCCCCGGATCCCGCGTGTCGCCATGACGGCCGTGATTATGACGAAGAGTTGACGGTTCAAGGTTGAAAGTTGAAGCGGATACGGCTCGACGACCCTCGAACCTTCAACTTTCAACCTTCAACTCGAAGCGGAATTCCGTGGACAGCCGATTCCTGGTGGAGAATGCCGTCAGCTTGAGACAGCTCATCGTCAACGCCGACGACTTCGGGCGCTCCCCGGGAATCAACGAAGGCATTTTCGAAGCGCATGCCCGCGGGATCGTGACCTCGGCCACGGTCATGGTCCTCGAGAAGGCCGCCGCCCGCGCGATCCGACAGGCGGCGGAACGGGCGCCCGAGCTGTCGCTCGGCCTCCACTTCGTCCTGACCGGAGGAGGCCGGCCGGCGTCCCCTCCGAGCGACGTCCCGAGCCTGGCTCCGAACGGGTCGTTTCGCCGGAACCTCGGGGAGCTTCCCGGCGCCCTCCCGGAAGACGAGATCGCGGCGGAGCTCGAGGAGCAGATCACTCTCTTCGAGTGCATGGCCCGCAAGCCCCCGACGCACATCGACTCCCACCACCACGCGGCGCTTCACCCGTCGATCGGGGCGGTCGTCGCCGCCGCGGCGAAAAAGCGATCCATTCCCGTTCGGGCGTCGAGCGAGGGCGCGCGCGGCAGCCTCCGCGCGGCCGGCGTGCGGACGCCGGATCACTTCGTCGACGGTTTCTACGCCGACGGCGCCACCTCCGAAACGCTCGAGCGCATCGTTTCGGAGCTCGCCGACGGGACGACCGAGCTCATGTGCCATCCCGGCAAGTCGGACCCGGAGCTCCGATCGGCGAGCACCTACGCCGACGAACGGGAACGCGAGATCCGCGTTCTCTGCGATCCGGCGATCCGCGCGCTGCTGGAAACGCGGCGCGTTCGACTGATCGGCTTCGACCGTCTCTGAACTCCGCGAACCTGCTACGATTCGCGCCAACACCGATGCGGGTTCTTCTCGCCGACAGCGATCCGGACCGGCGCCGCCAGCTCGAAGGCTGGCTGACCAAGTGGGGTTACGACGTGACCCCGTGCCGCAACGGCGTGGAAGCGTGGGCCAAGCTCGAGGCGGAGCGCGTGCCGATCCTCTCCATCCTGGCCTGGCGCATGGAGGGCATGCTCGGCATCGACGTTTGCCGGCGGCTGCGCCTCCATCCCGACCTGCCGACCGCCTACGTGCTCCTGCTCGTCGACCACCGCGGCCAGGAAGACCTGCTCGACGGCATCAACGGGGGCGGGGACGACTTCCTGCTCGCGCCGCTCGACCCGGTCGAAACGCGAGCCCGCATCCGGACGGGCGCCCGAATCGTCGAGACCGAGCTGGCCCTGAAGGCCACGCAGGACGCGCTCCGCGTCCAGTCGACCCGCGACGGCGTCACGGGCTCGTGGAACCATGCCTCGATCCTCGACATGCTGTCGAAGGAGCGGGAGCGCGCGCGCCGCAAGAGCGGATCGGTGGGCGTGGTCCTCGCCGACCTCGACGAGTTCCGAAAGGTCAACGAGAATCTCGGACATCCGGTCGGTGACGAGGTCCTGCGGGAGGCGGCGCGCCGCCTGAATTCCTCCGTCCGCCCCTACGACGCCGTCGGGCGCTACGGCGGCGAGGAGTTCCTGATCGTCCTTCCCGGCTCCGACGGCCTGGGCGCGCTCACTGTTGCCGAGCGCATCCGCGAAGGCTTCTCGAACCGCCCGGTGCTCACGAGCGCCGGCCCCGTTCCGGTGACGCTGTCGCTGGGCGTCGCGGCGGAGGGCGGCGAGTCCGGCGGCGACGGCTCGGCGCTCCTCCTCGCAGCCGGCTCGGCGCTCGCGCGGGCCCAGAGAAGCGGGCGCAACCGCGCCGCGCTCGCCGACGAGTCCGGCCTCGAGATCGACGCCGTACCGCCGGAGGGCTGAGCCCGACAGATCTAGTCGGGGAGCGGCACGGCAAACACGCCCGCGCCGAGCGTGCCGGCGTACAGACGCCGCCGGGATCGATCGATGGCGAGCGTGGTGACCGGGGCGGCCACGGCTTCCCCAGGCAAGGGCGCCCAGCTCTGTCCCGAGTCGCGCGTGAAGAAGAGGCCCTCGCCCGTGCCGGCGAAGAGGATCGCGGGTGATTCGGGGTCCGCGAGCAGCGCATAGACGGGCGCGCGCGGCAGGCCCTCGAGCAGCGGGGCCCACGTCTTCACGGCCGGGACGCTCGCGAAGACACCGCGGTCGGTTCCGGCGAAGAGGCGATCCGCCGCGCTCTCCGTCGGCGACGAGGCAGCGCACGATCGCGCGGGAGAGCTCGGGCCCGTAGGGTTTCCATGTGCGGCCGAGGTCCGTGCTCCGAAACACGCCCGAGCCGGCGGTGGCGGCGTAGACCGTGGCCGCCTTCACCGGATCGAGGGCGAGCTGGAGCGGGAACGTGCGCGTGAGGCCCTCCGACGACGCCTCCCACGTGATGCCGCCGTCCCGGGTGTGCATGGTCGAGCCCCGCGTCGCCGCGAAGGCGCGACCCGGGATGGGCGGGATCGACGGTCAGCCCGAAAACGGCCGGCGCCGGGAGCCAGGACCAGCTTCCCTCGAGGCCGAAGCTGCGCCCGATCTCGCCCGACGAGCCCACCAGCAGATCCGAGGCGCTCTCCGAAGCGCGCGTGATCGCGTAGAACTCGACGGCCTCGGGCGCGCCGGGGAGGCGCTTCCACGCGTCTCCCGGTATCGGAGCGGAAGATCCCGCGCGCCGTTCCCGCGAGGAGCGATCCGGGCGAGCCGGAAAGGATCGCGAGAGAAAAGACCGACGTCGCGGTGAGTCCGCTGTTGGAGGGTGTCCAGTTCTTCGAGGCAGGCTCGGCTCGGAGGACTCCGCGAGCTCCGCCGGCGGCCCAACTGCCGGAGCCGGCCGGGCAGAGCGCCTCGACCGGACCGATGCGCGCGAGCCGCCAGGAGCCGCCGCCATCGGAGGACGAGAAGACTCCGTCCGGTGAAGCGGCGAGGATCGGCCGGCCCCCGGAGGCCGCGGCCACATCGGTCAGATAGGCGGCCCCCAGCTTCGTCGTTCTCCAGGACGCTCCGCCGTCGTCGCTCGCGAACAGGCCGTCGCCTGCCGTTGCGGCGTAGATCCGGCCGCGAGAATCGATGTCGAGCGCCGTCACCGCCGAGGAGATGCCCGAGACGCTGCGTCCACGACGCTGCCTGGTCGGCACTCCGAAAGAGCCCCTGCTCGGTCGCGGCCCAGACGACGCGGCGTTCCCGGTCGATCGCCAGCGCGCGAACGTCGCCCCCATGGAGCAGCGTGCGCAGAAACGTCTTGCCGCCGTCGTCACTCCGGAGGACGCCTTCGCCGCGCGTCCCGACGTAGACGCGCCCGGATCGGTCTCCGTCGAGAGCGACACGCGTGGGGTGACTCGGCGCTCCGGGGCCCGCGGCGGCGCTCCAGAGAGTGCCGGTGTCTTCGCTCCGGAAGAGCCCGGCGTCGGTCGCCGCGAATGCGGTCGCGGCGTCTTCCGAAAGAGTAAGACTGCGCACGGGCATGGGAGGGAGGCCAGCCCGCGCGGGCTCCCAGTGGCGGCCGCCGTCGGTGGAACGGAAGACGCCGGCATTGGTGCCGGCGAGAAGGACCGCTCCGTCGCGCGCGCTCGCGAGCACGCGCACATCGCCGCCTTCGGGCCCGACAGCCACGGCCGGCTCGGAGGTCTCGCCGACGAGCGCGGGCGGCGGCGACTCGTCGGCGGCCGCTCGCCCCGCGAGGTCGATCCCCGCAGAGACCCGCGGACTGGAGAAACGCAGGTCCCGGGTGCCTTCGAGCCAGGCGATCCGCTGCCGCTCGACGTCGCGCACCAGCGACTCGAAAGCGTCCCGGAGCTCGTCGAGGCTTGCGATCACGCTTCCCTCGGGCCATTCCGGGCCGACCTCCGCCGGCCCGATCCGCCAGATCACCAGAGGCACGAGCACCTCGGAGAGGTAGGCGCGCGCCTGCCGCGCGTCGAACGTGGAGGCGTTCAAGCGGTCGAAACGATTGAGCACGAGCACGACGGCGCGGCGTCTCGGCGAGCGGCCGAGCTCGTACCCCGCCGCGGCGACGGCGTCGCCGTAGCGGCTCCAGGAGACGGACGGCACCGCGACCGGCACGCGGCGGCCGAGCTCCGCGCCGGCGACGCGGTAGGTCGAGAGCAGCTGGTTGGGAACGATCACGTCGACACGGATGTCGGAGCCCGTGATCGCTCCGATCTTTTTCTGGTGCGTGCCGGGCAGGTTGGGAATCTTGCCCAGGAAACCGGCGACTCCGTCGAAGGCGGTCGGCTGCATGACGAACGTGACGTCGATCTCTCCGGCCTCGACGGTGCGGACGGGCCAGCCGGACGACCGAAGGGCCGCCGCCACCGACTCGTCGGAGCCCGCATCGGGCGAGGGGAGGAGCGGCACGGCCTGGAGCGCGGCCTGCGCTTCCTCGGGATAGGCCGCATAGAGCGTGCGCGAGTACGTGGCGCGCGTACCGTCCGGAAACTCGGCGTCGGCGACGAGCACCTGGGGACGCGCCTTCGCTCCGAGCGCGACGCTCGCGTGGCGTTCCTTGCCGTTGCCGTGCCACACGGGCGCTCCGTCGAGGGTGAGGTCGATGCGTTTCGGATCGAGCCTCAGAGGATGGGCCCACGTGATGTCGAACCCGCACCGGCGCACCGCTTCGTCGCAATCCCCCGAGACCAGGATCTCGGACTCGATCCCGGGACGGTTGACCCATCGGCGCACGCGCTCGGTGACGTGCCCCGCGGCATCGGTGCGGAGAAGCTCGAGGAGGTGGACTCGCGGATCCCGTCCGAGATCCACCATGCAGCCGGGGGAGCGCTCGGTCAGCTCGCAGACAGGCCGGCCGTCGAGGAGCAGGTGCGCGGGCGCCTTCGACGGACCGAGCGAGGCCGCGATCGGGAAGAGGCCGACGAGCAGGCCGATCGGGTAGGAGAGGATCTCCACGGGCGGACTACTCCGCGGCCTTCGGCAGCTCCGCGACGCCGCTTCCGCGCGCGCCGGTCTTCAGCTCCTCGATCGTGACGGCGATCCGCGTGGCCTCGGGCGGCCAGACGATCGGCGGCCTCGTAGGCCCAGAGCGTGCCGACGTCGCCGGTGCGGTCGAGGTCCGCCTCCTCGCTCTGCGTGAACGGGGCGCCCTTCGAATGCTCGACCGCGACGGTGACGCGCACACGTCCGGGGCCGAGAGTCTCGAGCGCCTCGCTGATCGAGGCCAGGTCGGCCGAGACTTCGAGCTTCCCACGCATCCGGCCTTTCTCCGCCGGCTCGAAGTCGAAGACGCGGACCTGGACCGGCAGAGTCCCCGCCGCGGGCGGAACCGACAGCGCGCGCACGGCCGCGCCGGCGGCCGCGGCCTGCGGAGGCGCGGTGAGGACCGAGCGCGGCGCCCGCACGCGGAGATCGCCCGCGGCGCTCGCGACCTCCAGCGGGTGCGTCGCTCCGTCGGCGGGCGCCTGGCTCCGGAATGTCACGAGGAACGCGCCTCCGACCGTATCGATTGCCTGCGGCAGCTTGTCAGGCGTGGAGACGACCTGGCCGCCCGTGCGATCCGCGACGACGAGCAACGGCTCGTTCGGCCTCTTGAAATAGAAGACGGGCGCCGAGTCCAGCGGCCGCGACTTGGCGACGGCCGACATCTTGCGAACGTTCGCCGCGCTGTTCGCAAAGTCCGCGTCGGAAGTTCCGAGAGCGAGCACCACCGCCGTCGCGCCGCGGCCGGCGAGCACGTCCGCGGCCTTGGCCGTGACCTGCGCGGCTTCCCGGCCGAACTCGTTCTGGAGCTGCATTGCCGCCAGGGCGTCCTCGGAGTTGTACGTCGAGAGGAGCATCTCGCGATAGACCTCGGTGAGGTCGTTGTCGAAACCGTCGCTGCAGAGGTAGACGACGGCGGCGCGGTCGTAGGGGAGCGTGGCGGCCCACGCGTCGAGGCGGGAGGTCGTCACGGAGATCAGAGCGATCTCCTGGCGGATGGCCGAACGGATGTCGCCGCGGAAAGATCCGCTCTGGGGTCGCCGCGTCTGGTCGTACTGAACTTCGATCATTCGCGTGACGGTCTCCTGCCGCGCGTCGTAGATGTGGTCCTTGCCGACGGCCGTCGTCGGCAGCTTCGCCAGCGCGGCGCGGACCCGCTCGCGGTCGGACGTCGAGGCCAGCATGACCGTCGGTTCCGGGTCGGCCACGACGATCTCGAGCGGGCCGTTGGCGAGGATCGCGTCGAGGCTCGCGTCGACCGCGGACGCGATGCGAGGGACCGTCCGCTTACGGACGGACGTCGTGTCCAGATACAGATACTGCGGCACGGCGTGGAGGCGGCGTCTCGGAAACCGACGGCGCGGCCCTGGGAGCGCCCGCGGCTGAGGCCGCGGCCGCACTGCGTCGCGCGGGCTCGATCGCGAGGACTTCGACGGCCTTGCCGTCTTCGAGGACCTTCAGATCCTGCGGCGCGGGCGGCGTGGCAAGGGCCTTGCCTTTCGCGTCGGTGATGAACACGAGCACGGACCGGACACGGACCTCGACTCGCTCGACGTACGGAGCCTTCTGCGGGTCCTGGGCCGTCGCGGCCGGGACCAGGGCGAGGAGGAAAAAACCCCGGACCCACCGTCTCATGACGACCTCCCCTCGATTTCAAACGAACGGAATTCGACAAGGCATCAAGAGCAATCGCAATGCCGCCGATTCTCCGTCAATTCTCCAAGAAGTCGCGGGTGGTGTGCCCGAAGTTGCGGACACCGCGTCCACTTCAGGCCACAGGGCCGCCGATCGCCGCCGGTCCGGAACATCTCGATCCGCGGGTTATGCTCGGCCCGTGACGCGAAAACTGTTCCTCGCCGCCGGTGTTCTGCTGGCGCTCGCGGATCGGGCATTCGCCGCGGCGACCTGGACGAACATCGGGCCCGAGGGGGCCGTCGTGGAGGCGATTGCCGCCGACCCCGTCAACGATTTTGTCGTCTATGCCGGCGTGGACGGAGGGGGAGTCTTCCGAAGCGACCCCGCGAGCGACACGTTCTGGCATCCCATGAACACGGGGCTGGGGGACCTCGACGTCCGCTCGCTCGCGGCCTCGCCCGCCGGCGGAGGCGTGGTCCTCGCCGGGACGGACACCGGGATCTACCGCACCGCGAACGGCGGCGGAACCTGGGCGCTCGCCGCCGGGCCACCGGCCGGGCCGATCGACGAGATCGCCTTCGACCGGACCAACCCGGCGAACGTCTACGCCGTCAGTTTCGAGGGTTGGATCGGCAAGAGCTCCGACGGCGGTGCAAGCTGGCAGGCGCTCGGCGGGCCGGCCTCGAGCCAGAGGCCTCAGGCCGTCCACGTCGATCCGACGAACGGCGCGATCGTGTTCGTCGGGACGATCGACGGCGGCCTCTACAAGAGCACGAATGGCGGCTCGACGTGGACGGCGCAGAACGAAGGCCTCACGAATCTGCACGTCTCGGCGATCGCCGTGGATCCGACGGCGCCCTCGATCGTGTACCTCGGAACCGACAACGGCGGCGCGTTTCGCTCGACCGACGGCGGTGCGACCTGGACGGTCTTCGACGCCGGCCTTCTGGGCAACGACGTGGAGGACATCCTCGTCAATTCGGAGGGACGGGCGTATCCTTGCGAACAGTGGCGGGTTGTTCGGGAGCGTCGACGGCGGGCTGGGCTGGACAGGCCTCGCCTTGATCAGCCGGAGCAACGCGCTCTCCCTCGGGCCCGGGAATCCGGGCACGCTCTGGATCGGCTTCGGGCAGCTGCCGCAATCGATCGGCGGCGTCGTCTTTTCCACGGATCCGTTGCAATTCGATGGGATCACCGACGGCCTCAACGGTGTGACCATCGCGTCGATGGCTGTGGATCCGTCGGATCCGAGCATCCTCCTCGCGTGTGCCACGACGGGCACCGTCCTGTCCCCGGACGGCGGCGGGACCTGGTTCGCGACCCAGGCCCCTCTTCTCGGCCTGTCGCTGGCTTTCGACCCGCAGGCGCCGGGCGTCGTGTATCAGGGGTACGCCGCCGGCGTGGCCAAGTCGGAGGACGGCGGCGTGGCTGGGTGCCGGTGAACGCGGGCCTGCCGGCCGGCGCGCTCGTCCGCGCTGTTCTCGTTCTGGGGGGCGCGGCCGGCCGAGTCCTCGCCGGCACCAATTCCGGCGTCTACCGCACGACGGACGGCGGGGCGAACTGGTCGGCGCCGGGCACCGCCACGCCGGCCACTGTCTACTCGCTCGCCCGCGATCCCGCGTCGACGGCCGTCTGGGCCGGCGCGTCGGACGGCGTCTACCGTTCGACCGACGACGGCGCGACCTGGACGCTCGCCGGAGGCGCGAGCGCATCGCCGGTGTTCTCGGTTCTCGACTCCGCCGTCGCCCCGACCAAGACCTTCGCCGGTACGGGGACCGGTCTGCTCGTCTCGACGAACGAAGGCTCGACCTGGACCCCCGTCGGAGGAGGGCTCCCCGCGGCGGAGGTGTTCGCGCTGGAGGAGGATTCGGCCGCTTCGGCGATTTACGCGGGAGGCGCGGCCGGCGTCTTCGAGAGCCTCGACGGCGGCGCCACCTGGCATCCGGCCGCCGACGGCCTGACGAACCCCTTCGTGCTGTCGCTCGAGGTCCTGCCCAACGGAACCCTCCTCGCGGGCACGCGGGCCGGCTCGATCTTCCGCCGGTTCGACGTGGCCACCGTTCCGCGCGACCCCGTCGAGCGTTCCGACGGCCGCGGCGAGACGCGCGACGTTCCGCCCCGGCCCGAGAACTAGTCGGGCCTACGCGTCGGCCGCGTCGATCGCGGCGAGGGCGCGCTCGAGCTCGTCGAGGTCGTTTCCCGCGTGCGGCGAGAAGCGGACGGCGCCTTCGCGCGGGGAGACGATGACGCCGCGCTCTTCCAGGGCCTTGGCCCAGGACCGGGAGTCGCCGCGGGGCGGGATGGCGCCGAGGATGCCCGAGGTCCCCGGTTCCGGGGAGGTCATGCGCCATCTCCGCGCCGCGAGCCCGTCGGCGAGGGCGCGGACGAGACCGAGACACACGCTCCCGGACGGCCGCAGGCTCCATCTCCTCGAGGAGATCCAGGGCGGCGGCGAGGCCCCGCACGTGGTCGATCGGAAGCGTCCCGGGCTCGTAGCGGCGCGCGCTCTTGTACGGCTCGCCGCGATACTCGAGGTAGTGGCCGTCCGTCTTCATGCTCCACCAGCCCGGCAACGATCGCGGGCACGCGGTCGCGCGATTCCTCCGAAACGTAAAAGATCGCGCAGCCCTCGGGCCCGTAGAGCCACTTGTGGGCGTCCGCGGCGAGGACGTCCACGCCGGCCTTGCGGACGTCGACCGGCAGCAGGCCGAGACCCTGGATGGCGTCGACCACGAGGAGGATGCCGCGCTCGCGGCAAAAAGCGCCGATCTCTTCGATCGGAAAGACCCAGCCGTTGTGGAACGCAACCCACGAGACCGCGACGACCCGCGTGTTCGCATCGCAGAGCGCGGCGACGTCGTCGAGCGTGATCCGGCCGTCGCGGCTCTTCGCGACGCGGCACTCGACGCCCCGCGGCTCGAGCGGACTTCCAGGGGTAGAAGTTGGACACGAACTCCAGGTCGGTGGTGACGACGTTGTCCCCGTCCTTCCACGGGAACGCCAGGGCCACGAGGTTGAGCGCCCAGGAGGTGTTCGGCAGGAAACGCGATCTCCTCGGCGCCGGCGCCGATGAGGCGCGCCGCTTTCGCCCGCGCCTTCTCGACGTCGCCGAAGGCGCGGCGCCAGTCGGCGGCGCCGCGGTCTCGCGCATTCTCGACGTGACCGATCATCGCGTCCGCGACGCGCCGGGGCAACGGCGCGACCGCCGCATGGTTGAAGTAGACGAGTTGCTTGCGGACGGGAAACTCGCGATCCAGGCTCGCGGGAGAGAAGTCGAAGCTCACGTCCGATGCCCGACGAGGCGGGCGTACAGCGCTTCGTAGTCGCCGACCATGCGGCCGACACTGTACCGCTCCTCGGCCCGGCGCCGGCACGCGGCGCGATCGATGCGGCCGATGTCGCGGACGAAGCCTGCGAGATCGTCGTCGGTCTCGCCGAGAAAACCGGTCACGCCGTGGGCGACGATCTCGGGCAGCGAGCCGCGCGGCGTGGCGATCACCGGCGCTCCGGCCGCCAGGGCCTCGGCCACGACGAGGCCGAAGGGCTCCTCCCACGAGATCGGGAACAGGAACGCCTTCGCGCGGGACATGAGCGCCAGGACTTCCGCGTTCGGAAGAGTCGGATAGTGCACGACCCCTCGGCCGTCGACGTGGGGCCGCACGCGCTCTTCGTAGAACGCATCGCTGCCGGACAGATACGGCGTCACGTCGCCGACGATGATCAGCGGCATGCCCGCGCGGCGAGCGATCGCGATCGCGCGGTCCGCGCCCTTGTGGGGCACGAGGCGGCCGACGGTGAGAAGGAAGTGCTCCGGCACGGCGCCAAACGGAATGCGCGCGACGTCCACACCGTAGGGAATGACCGGGAGGCCGCCGCCGAGCAAACGGTTCTGGGCCTCGCTGATGCAGACGCCCTGGAGCCGGGGATAGCGGGCGCGGTAGTAGTCGTGGAGCGGCTTCTCGATGTAGGCGTAGGTCATGACGCTCGGGGCGCCCGAAGCCGCGCGGTCCGAGAAGTAGGCCGCCGGCGTCGGCCAGTGCGAGTGGAGCACGTCGAACTCTCCGGCCGCGACATACGCCTCGGCCACGTTGCGGACCTCGTGCTCGTGCTCGAGATAGGACGTGGACTCGGGGTCCTCCGAGGCGGCGCGCGGGACGACGGCGTGGAGACGGGCGCCCGGAGGCGTTCGGGAGTCGCCCGAAGCGAAGAGCGTGACCTCGTGCCCGCGCTCGACGAGGCCGCGGGTCAGCAGATCGATCGCGATTTCGGTCCCACCGTGGGAGCGCGGAGGGATCGGAAACCGGATGGATGCGATCTGGGCGATCTTCACCGGAAGGAGACGGCCCCGGCCCGGGCCAGCAGCTCGAAGTACTCGGCGACGGCGGAGACCGGGACCGCCGCGTAGCGGCCGGTGAGCGCGTCGCGGATCTCGGACACCGACCGCTTCCCGTCGGCGAGATTGAGGGCCTCGTAGGCCAGGACTTCGCCGTCTTCGCGGCTGGCCAGGGCGCTCTTCGTCGAAATCGGCCGCCGGCGCCGGGCGGCGGCAGGGTCGGCGAAGTAGTCGTAGTAGTAGACGTTCAGGGGACCGACGATCGTCGCCGTGCGAACGGGGATGCGCCGATCCGACGTGGGCGGAGGCGGAGGCATGGCCGCCCGCAGGTGCTCGACGTCCGCGGCGACATCAGGGGCGATCGACGGCGACAGCCGTCCCGAGCGACTCGAGCGTCTCGACGCCCTGGGCGATCGCTTCCCGCGCGGCGAGGGCCGGGTCGGGTCCGGGCGCGGCGCCGCGGGCCAGGACGCGCTGCTCGACTTCCGCGCGCGTCACGGCGAGCAGGGCCTTCGCCTCCGAGTCGGGCAGGGCCGCGAGGGTCCAGGCGATCCCCGCGCCCATGTAGGCGACGCGGCCGAGCTTCGTCGCGTCGAGGTTCTCGGGCAGGTCTTTCTGGGTGTGGATCGTGACGTCGGGGTAGTCGTGGAAGTAGACCATGGGGATCCGGAACCCCGCCGCCTCGAAGACCTCGTGGTCGCTGCCCATCTCGATCCCGCGCACGTCGCCGACGAACGGCTCGCGCGACCCCGGGGGCCAGACGAAGCCGGCGTAGGCGTCGCCGCCGCGGCCTTCCGCGTAGCGCAGGGACGCGGCCTGGACCTGGCGCGAACCAGGCCGCGGCGATCGGATTGACGACGTGGGGCAGGGACTCCGCCGTGCGCGAGAGATGGAAGGTGCCCTTCGTCGTCGAGAGCAGGCCGCCGACCATGTCCATGTGGATCCCGGCCACGATCCGCGACACGAGCTCGGGATGGCGGACGAGATAGACCTGCGAGCCCGAGATCTCGGGAAGCCAGAGGAAGCGGATCGTCCGTTTCGGCGGCGGGAGCGTCCCGCGCCGGATGGCGGCCGCGAGCGCGCGTCCGACCTCGAGGATCGCCGCGCTGCCCGACGCGTTGTCGTTGGCGCCCGCGGACTGGTGGCAGAGGTGCGCCGTGAGGACGACCTCGCCCGAGGCCGGGTCGGTGCCGGGGATCGTCGCCACGACGACGTCGTAGGTCGCGGGGACCATCTTCGCGTCGACGCGCGCCGTGAGCACGATCGTTTCGCCCGCGGCGAGCCGCGCGCGGAAGGCCTCGGCCTGGCGTTTGGACACCATGAACGCGAAGCGGTTCCGGAGCTCGTACGGCGAGAGGTGGCCCCAGCGGACGAGGTCGCGGTCGTCGCCGGACCACGGCGTCGTCTGGTTCGGGGAAGGCGGAAAGGAAGCCTGCGGCGCCGCGCTCGAGGCAGGCGAGGCGGTGGACCGTCGGGAGGTCGCCGTCCGCGAGCACGAGCTTTCCGCGAACGTCCTTGCTCTCATAATCCGCGGGCTTGGTGCCCGCTCCCACGTCGACGAGCGGCGCCGTGACCTCGGCGGTCTGGCTGTAGTCGGCGAGAGCCACGGAGAGGTCCGGGAACGCGGCGATGCGGTGGGGCGTCGGCGAGACCTCGTCGAGAACCGCGGACACCGGGGCC
Source organism: uncultured Acidobacteriota bacterium (assembly GCA_963749265.1). Taxonomy (GTDB): domain Bacteria; phylum Acidobacteriota; class Thermoanaerobaculia; order UBA5066; family Gp7-AA6; genus DAHUXD01. The sequence continues at coordinate 267,139 of CAVVML010000015.1, forward strand.
CAGCCGTAGTACGCGCGGAAGTGGGCGTACTTCGTTTTTCCGTCCGCGGGGAAACGCTCGATCGCTGCGGCGGACAGGCCCGCGGCGGCGGCCTTCTTGCGCATGTGCTCGGCGGCTTCGGCGAAGCCGGGCGAGCCGTGGACCCGATGGAAGCGCGAAAGCTCGCGCACGGTTTCGAGCGTCGCGACGCCGTCGATCTCGGCGTGGATCGCCGCGGGGACGGCGTCGGGCCAGAAGGGGATCGCACGCTCCTGGGCGTGCGCGGGCGCGACCGTCGCCAGACCCGCAAAAACGTAGGGGAGGGCCCTGTGCCCTCCCCTTACGGAAAACATGAGCGCGGAAGCCCTACTGCGCGATCGTGAACGGAACCAGGGCCACCGTCTTGTCCCAGGCCATCGCGAGCTTGCCGCCCGTGTCGGACATGTCCACGAAGCCGATCGTGAACTGATCGATCGACGCCTTCGGGGTCATCATCGCCATCGGCACGCGCACGACGTCGAACTTGGTGTCGTAGTTGGAGGTCGCGTACAGCTTCGTCTTGTCGGGGTCGTCGAATTTCTCCGCCCGCGGCTGCGAGGAGAGGATGAACGTCCATGCCGGCTCTTTGAGCTCGACCAGCACCCCGTAGGTGCCGGGCTCGATCCGCTTGCCGCCGATCATCAGGGGAACCTCGGTCTTGAAGGTCGTCGTCGCGTTCGCGCCGGCTCGCCAGAGCCTTTTGTCGCCCGCGACGGTCTTGCCGTAGTCGGCGCCCGCTCCGAAGATGTTCGTCCGGCCGCGAAGGCTCGGACGGCTGTACTTGACCTCCAGCCACTTCCCGCCCTCGGCGACCATGTCGCCGTCCTTGTCCTTGGCCCACTTGGCGCCGACCATCGCGTTCGCGGAACCCGGGGGAGAAAGCGGGGGCCGGTCCTGGGCCGTCACGAAAGCGGCTCCGGTGATCACCAGGGCGAGTCCAAGAATCGTGGTTCGACGCAGCATGCTTTGTGTCCTCCTCGTGCGACGCCCTCGCGGCGCCACGCCGCGAGGCATACAGAACGCGGCGCCACGCCTCGAAGCATGGAAGTCGCGCGCCCCAGCTGGAAGCATATGCGAATCGCCCCCTCGCATAGAATCCCGGCCCGTCATGCGAAAAACCCTCGCGCGCTTCCTGTCGCTGCTGATGCTTCTCGCTTCGTCGCCGATCGCGCCCGCCGCGACCCCCGACCGAAACGCGTACGCCCTCACGGGCGCGCGCGTCATCGCGGCCCCGGGCAAGGTCTTCGATTCCGGCGTCGTCGTCGTGCGGGGCGGAGTCATCGAAGCGGTTGGCCCGGCGGGCACGGCGATCCCGGCCGATGCGACCGTGATCGACGTCTCCGGCAAAGTCGTGCACGCCGCATTCGTCGATGCCTACGTCACCGTCGACCGGCTTGCCGGCCGCGGGCCGAAGCGGCCGTCCGACGACGAGACCTCCGGCCCGGCGACTCCGGCGCCCGCGCCTTCGGCCGCGGCGACGGGCCCGGCGGCCCATCCCGTGAAGGCGGTGCACGCCGAGACGCGCGCCATCGAAAGACTCGAGGTGCGCGACGACGTCGCCGAGGCGCTGCGCCGGCAGGGATTCGCCGTCGTCGCCGCCGTGCCGGCAACCGGAGTCCTGCGCGGCCAGGGGACGGTCGTGAGCCTGGCCGACGGGCCGCTGTCGGGCCGGGTGCTGGACCCTTCGAACGGCCAGATCGTGGCGATGCGCGGCCTCGACGAGAACGAATATCCGACTTCGAACATGGGCGCCGTGGCGGCCACCCGCCAGGCGTTCCTCGACGCGCTCTGGTGGCGCGACGCGGAGGCGGCGTATGCCGCCAGCCCGGCGGGCCGCGCCCGCCCGCGCTTCACGGCGGCGACGGCGGCGCTCGTGCCGGCGGCGGAGGGACGGGAGACCGTCGTCTTCGAGACGACCGACGTGCTCTCGCTCCTGCGGGCCGCGCGCGTCGCGCGCGAGCTCAAGCTCCAGGCCCGGTTCGTGGCGGCCGGGGACGAGTACCGGCTCATGCCGGAGGTGGCGGCGGCGAAGCCCGATCTCGTCCTGCGCGTCGCGTTTCCTCAGCCGGACAAGCTGGATCGGGACGAGGAGTGGCTCGACGTCTCGACCACCCGCCTGCGCGCGTTCGACCGTGCGCCGGGCAATCCGCGGTGGCTTCGTGACGCCGGAGTCACCTTCTCGCTGACCACCGACGGCCTCGAGAAAGTCGACGACTTCGACGCCCGCGTGCGCGAGGCGATGGGGCGAGGGCTCTCGGCGGACGACGCGCTCGCGGCGGTGACCGTCGTTCCGGCGCGGCAGCTGGGCCTGGGCGATCGTCTGGGGACCCTGGAGTCCGGACGCATCGCGAACCTCGTGGTCCGCGACGGCGCGCCTTTCGAGGAGAAGAGCACGGTCGCGGAGATCTGGATCGACGGCAACCGGATCGACCTGGCGCCGAAGAAGACCGACGCCGCTTCGGCGGCGGCCAAGTCGCCCGCGCCGGCGAAGGCGCCGGACGTGCGCCCCGCGCCGGCCCGGGAAGGCGGGCCGCTCGCGTCTCCGGGGGCGGTCGTCGTCCGCGGAGCCACCGTGTGGACGCAGGGCCCCTCGGGCATCCTCGAAGGCGCCGACGTGCTCGTCGTCGACGGGAAGATCACGGCGGTCGGTCGCGACGTCGTCGGCGCCGGCCGGCGCTCTCGAGATCGACGGCCGGGGCAAGCACGTCACTCCGGGCATCATCGACGCGCACTCGCACACCGCCATCGACGACTCCACCAACGAGGGCACGCACAACATCACGGCCGAGGTTCGGATTCGCGACGTGCTCACGCCCTTCGAGGCCTCGATCTACCGCCAGCTCGCCGGCGGCACGACGACCTCAAACGTGCTCCACGGCTCGGCGAACTCGATCGGCGGCCAGAACCAGATCGTCAAGTGGAGATGGGGCGGCGGGCCGGACACCTCGTCTTCGCAGGCGCGCCCGAGGGCATCAAGTTCGCGCTCGGCGAGAACCCCAAGCAGTCGAACTGGAACAACCCCACTCCTCGCTACCCCGCGACGCGCATGGGCGTCGCCGAGTCCATCCGCGAGCGCTTCCAGGCGGCGAAGGACTACCGCCGCCGGCAGGACGAGTACCGCAAGGGCGCGTCGGGCAAGGGCGCCCGGCCGATTCCGCCGCGCTCCGGACCTCCAGCTCGAAGCGATCGCCGAGATCCTCGAGGGCAAGCGCACGATCCACTGCCACTCGTACCGGAAGGACGAGATCCTCCAGATGATCCGATCGGCCGAGGAGTTCAACGTCAAGGTCGGAACGTTCCAGCACGTCCTCGAGGGCTACAAGGTCGCCGACGAGATCGCGCGGCACGGCGCCGGGGCGTCGGGGTTCTCGGACTGGTGGGCGTACAAGGTCGAGGTCTTCGACGCCATTCCCTACGCCTTCCCCCTGATGCGCGAGCGCGGCGTGCTCGTGTCGTTCAACTCCGACGACGACGGCCTCGCGCGGCGCCTGAACCTCGAGGCCGCGAAGGCCGTGAAATACGGCAACGTGGCGCCCGCCGACGCGCTGGCGTTCGTGACGTCGAACCCGGCGAAACAGCTCGGCATCGAGGCGCGGGTCGGCTCGCTCGAGACCGGCAAGGATGGCGACTTCGTGATCTGGAGCGGGGATCCGCTCTCGACGGCCACGGTCGCGCTCGAGACCTGGATCGAGGGCAAGAAGTACTTCGACCGCACGGCCGACGTCGCCGCGAGGCCGGCTCGCGAATCCGAGCGCGCCGCCCTGATCACCAGGGCGAAGGCGCGGACGGAACCGGGGAGCGCAGACAAATCAGACAAGCCCGCCGAGCCCCCGAAGGCCGCGCCGTCGGAAGGAGGCGGGCGATGAAGACGCGAATCGTCGCCGCTTCGTTCGTTTCGCTGCTGTGTTTCGGCGGAATGCGCGCCCAGGACAAGGGCCCGCCGCCGCCACGGGTCTTCTCGATCGTCGGCGCGACGATCCATCCGGTTTCGGGACCGGACGTCGCCGGCGGCACGATCGTCGTGCGCGACGGCAAGATCGCGTCGATCTCGCCGGGCGCCGCGCCCGAGCCGGGAGCGCCGGTCATCGACGGCAAGGGCAAGCATGTGTACCCGTCGCTCTTTCCACCGATGACGGTCCTCGGTCTCGAGGAAATCGACGCGGTCCGCGCCACGCTCGACAAGCAGGAGCTGGGCGGCATCAATCCGGCGGCGCGCGCCGACGTCGCGATCAACTACGACTCGGAGCTGTTCCCGGTCTCTCGCTCGGGCGGCGTCCTCGTCGCCGGCGTCACGCCCATCGGCGGCATCATCGCCGGGACCGCCGTGGCCACGAAGCTGGACGGATGGACGCGCGAGGACGCGACCCTCAAGGCCCCGGCCGCGATCACGGTCTACTGGCCGGATCTGAGGATCAACCGTTCCCTCGACGCGAGCCGCACGGTCAAGAAGCAGGAGAAGACCCGCGACGAAGCCCTCGAACGCCTCCGGAAAGCCTTCCGGGACGCCCGGGCGTACGGCAAGGCGCGCGGGGCCGAGCGCACGGCGGGAGTGCCCAAGCACGACTTCGATCCCCGCCTCGAGGCGCTTCTGCCGGCGATCGACGGCGCGATCCCCGTCATCGTGCACGCGCAGCGCCTCGCGCAGATCCGCGACGCGATGAAGTGGGCCGTCGGAAGAGAAGCTGCGCCTGGTCATCTGGGGAGGCGCCGACGCCTGGCGGATGGCGGACGAGCTCGCGAAGGCCGGGGTGCCCGTGATTCTCGAGTCGCCGCTCGAGCTTCCGGTGCGCGAAGACGACCCGTACGACGCGCAGTTCGCGGATGCCGGGGTGCTGGATCGGGCGGGCGTCCGGGTGGCTTTCAACGACGGCGGAGACGATGCGTCGAACGTCCGGAACTTTCCGCAGCTCGCCGCCCTGGCCGTGGCCTACGGGTATCCCCGCGAGAAGGCGCTCGCCGCGCTGACGCTCGAGCCCGCGCGCATTCTCGGCGTGGACGGCCGGATCGGCTCGCTCGAGCCCGGCAAGGACGCCACGCTCATCCTGACGGACGGCGACATTCTCGACCTGCGGTCCCGCGTCGTCGGCGCGTACATCGACGGGCGCGCACTGGATCTGACCGACAAGCAGAAGCGGCTCTACGAACGTTACCGCAGCCGGCCGAAGCCGGGCGGGCAGCCGTAGTCGGCGAGCGAGAGCCGAATAGCAATGCGGCGTTTGCTGTCGATCGGGATCGCGCTCCTTCCGTGCGCTGCCGCGCTTTCCGCTCAGTCGGCCCAGACGGCCGACCCGGCGCTCGTCGCGCGAGCGCGCCAGCTGCTCGAGGCCGCTCCGCTCATCGACACCCACAACGACCTTCCGTCGATGCTGCTCGAAAAGTACAAGGGCGACCTCACCCGGGTGGACCTCGGGAGAGTTCAGGCGGCGCTCTGCGCCGACGTGCCTCGGCTGATCGAGGGCGGCGTCGGCGCCCAGTACTGGTCGGTGTTCGTCGAGTCGTCCACGATGTCGACACACACCTCTCTTCACGAGGCCCTCCGCGAATTCGACGTGACGCTGCGCTTGATTCGCAGTCAGCCGCGTCTGGAGCTCGCCCGGACGGCCGACGACATCGAACGCATCCATCGCGCCGGGAAGATCGCTTCGCTCATCGGGGTCGAAGGCGGGCACATGATCGAGCAGTCGCCGGCCGCCCTGCGGATCTTCTACGAGCTCGGCGGCCGATACATGACGCTGACGCACTGGGACAACGTGGAGTGGGCGGATGCGGCGACGGACCGGCCGGAGCACGACGGGCTGACGGTGTACGGCGAGAAGCTCGTCCGGGAGATGAACCGCCTCGGGATGTTCGTGGACATCTCCCACGTCAGCGCCGACACGATGCGAGACGTCCTGCGCGTGTCCCGCGCGCCCGTGATCTTCTCGCATTCCAGCGCCCGGGCCGTCACGGACCATCCCCGCAACGTGCCGGACGACGTCCTGCGCGCGCTCGCGGCGAACGGCGGCGTCGTGCACGTCAACTTCATCGCGGCGTTCATCGCGCCCGAGCACGCGGCGTGGGACGCGAAGCGCAAGGTCGCCCGCAAGGCGCTTCAGGAGCGCCTCGGCGACGAGAAGGCGATCGACCTGGAGCTCAAGACATGGGAGAAGGCGAATCCCGAGCCGCGCGGCTCCATCGGCCGCGTCGCCGACCACGTCGATCACGCCGTCCAGCTCGCCGGGATCGATCACGTCGGCATCGGCGCCGACTATTACGACGACGGCGCGACGTCGATGGCCGAGGGGCTCGAAAACGTGACGCGGTACCCTGACCTCTTCGCCGAGCTCCTGCGGCGAGGCTACTCGGATGAGGACGTCATGAAGATCGCCGGGCGCAACCATCTCCGGGCCATGCGGCAGATGGAGGCTGTTGCAGCCGAGCTCCAGAAGGTGCAGCCGCCGCTGACTCTCGGCGGCAAGGAGGATCCGCGATGAGCTTTCTGTTCAAGGAAGAGCCGACGCATTATTCGTACGACGACCTGGTCCGCGACGGGAAGACGAGCTGGACCGGCGTCAAGAATCCCCTCGCCCAGAAGCATCTGCGTTCGGTGAAGAAAGGCGACCGGATTTTCTACTACCACACGGGGGACGAGAGGGCGGTCGTCGCGATCGCGAAGGCTGCGGGCGACGCCTATCCGGATCCCAAGGACCCCGCCGGAAAGCTCCACGCGGTCGACGTCGTCCCGGTCCGGAAGCTCGCGCGCCCCGTGACGCTCGCCGAGATCAAGGCCTCGGGGGAGTTTGGCGACTTTCCGCTCGTCCGGATCTCCCGGCTCTCGGTCATGCCTGTCTCCGACAAGGAGTGGGCCGCGATCGAGAAGCTCGCTTCGCGCTGAGGGCCGAGAACGTCGGAAGCGGCCAGAGAAACTAGGGCCGGACCGTGACCTCCCGGGTCGCCCGCTCCCGACCGGCGTCTTCGGGCGCCTCGCGCTCCTGGAGCTCCGGGACGGAATCCGAGCGCCAGCCGATGTCGCGGAGCAGAGGAAGAGTGAGGTCGACCGCGTGCGGCAGATCGCCGCTCAGGTTCGGCTCCATGAGCAGGTTCGGCGTCGCGCTCGTGTCCCAGTGGGAGATCGAGGAGCCGGGCTCGGCGGGATTGGGCGCATAGAGCCGCGGCCGGTTCAACGAACCCGTGCCGGCGCGACGCCGGGGATTCGCGCCGATCCGAACGTGGACGCCCGCTCCGAGATTCGCCTCGAGCGTCGCGCCGGCGGCCTGCGTCACGCTGATGACGGGGATCGTGATGTCCGGAGCGTCGCCGGCCATTCCCGGCGGCAGGGCGGCGGGCACGTTGTCGGCGACGACGAGGGCGATGGCTCCGGCCGCCTGAGCGTTGGCCGCCTTCTCGACGAAGAGGCAGTCGCCGCGGTCCACGAACGCAATGCGCCCGTCGATCGCGGCCGCGTTCGAGTACGCGGAACAGCCGTCGGTCGTGGACGGACCGACCGTGTCGGCGGCGTCGATCGCCTGGACGAGCTGTCCGCTCACCGCGATCTCGCTGATGTCGGGACCGAACGCCGCGGTCCCGAAGTCGAGATCTCCGGCGATCGATGCGGGGGATTCCACCGTGAGCACCGGCAGGGGGCCCAGCACGCCGGGCGCCTGCGCGTGCACGGCGGACCCGTCCCAGAGAACGTGTCCGGTGTTCACGTCCGACGCGGCGCGCTCGGCCGGCGTCATGTCGGTCCAGTGTTTGCCGGCCGACTCGTCGAAGATCATGGACTCGAAGATGTCGGGCTGATTGAGGAATTCGGCGCCCGTCGAGTCGTCGACCAGGGTCAGGAAACCGAGACCGTGGCCCAGCTCGTGGAGAAGGACGGCGACGAGATCGAAGCCGTCGCCGTGCTGGGCGTCGAGGCCGTAGTACCAGGACGAGTCCTCGAGGCATCCGGTCTGCCCGACGCTGGAATTGAAACGCACCGTGATGTCCTCCGAACCGGGGACCAGGTCGGTCCCGGCGAACTTGTTCGCCAGCGCCGACGGGTACCAGGCGCCGCGCAGGGGAGCGTCCGGCGAGTCGGAGACGACGGTGTCCGGAAACGCTCCGCCGAGCGCCCCCTCGTCCGCCGAGCAGGTCAGCGGATCGAAGGACGCGCGGACGCGGATCTCGACGGGAGTGTCGAGCAGCTCGCCCCAGATCTCGGCCGCGCGCTCGAACGCGATCAAACGTTGCTGCCCGACGGTCGTGCCGGTGTTGCCGCCGACCGGAGTGGCCGCCGTGGGATCGTTGAAACCTTCGTTCGGCCCGTCGGTGTTGACGATCGTGATCTGCGCGGCGCCCCGCGCGACGGCGGGCGCGATGCCGGAGAGGGCGAAGACGAGAGC
>CAVVML010000016.1:0-168787 GCA_963749265.1 uncultured Acidobacteriota bacterium
AGGGTTGCCGGCAGGCCTACGTTCGCAGGCAGCCGCGTTGGCCGCCCGGGAGCGCGCAGACTGTCACAGTACGCGCGCAAAGGCAAATCGGCTCGTGGGGAATATCATTTGCCCATGAAACGGGTTTGGACGGTTCTCGCGGCATCCCTGACGGCCTTCTCTTGCGGTCGCCCGCCGGCCGCCCCCCCCGCCGCCACGCCCGTTCCATCGCCGACCGCCCTCGCTGCGCTGGCCGCGGGAGCTCCGGGTCTCGGCGAGCTCATGCTCCTCCAGCAGATGCGGCACGCCAAGCTCTGGCTCGCCGGAGAGGCCGGCAACTGGAAGCTCGCGGCCTACGAGCTCGACGAAATCAAAGAGGGCTTCGCGGATATCGCCCGCCTCCACCCGACGCACAAGAAGGCGCCGGTCCCGATCGATCAGGCGATCGAGACGATCATGACCGAGCCGCTCGACCAGATGTCCAAAGCGATCCAGGCCGCGGACCGAAAGGCCTTCGAGAAGGCGTTCGACACGGTGACCGACGGCTGCAACGCCTGCCACGGGGCGACGGACTACGGCTTCAGCGTTCTCCAGCGCCCGAAGTCGAATCCGTTTCCCAACCAGGATTTCGCGGCGAAGTAGGTCGAGCGCGGTCAGCCCTTGACCGTCATGCCCTTTTTCGCGAGCAGCTCCCGCAGCCGCTCGCGCTGGTCGCCCTGAAGCTCGATCATCCCTGCCGCGACCGCGCCCCCCGTCCCGCATGCTCTTCTTGAGCTCCCTCGCGAGCGCCTCGACAAACTCGCGGTTGTCCGGCAACCCGTCCACCACAGTCACGTGCTTGCCGGAGGCCCGGTTCTCCAGGCGCAGCTTCGCGACGGGTCGATCGGGCACCGGCTCGGCGCCCTGCGCCAGAGTCGCCGCGCACCGGCAATCGTCGGCGGGCCATCCGCACTTCGGACAGACGCGCCCGGCGCCAGTCGAGTAGACGACGGGGCCCTTCCGGCTCACGAGGCGGCGCCGTGGAGCAGGTCGAGGATCGCCTGCCCGTACGCTTCGAGCTTCGCGGGGCCGATCCCGGGAATCGCCGCGAGCGCGGAAAGGGTCGCCGGGCGCGCCATGGCGACGGCGGCGAGCGTCCGGTCGTGCAGGACGACGAAGGCGGGGACCGCGCGCCGGGCGGCTTCCGCTCGGCGCCACTCCCGAAGCGCCTCGATCCGCGCGGGATCGGCGGGTTCCGCGGGCTCCGAATCGGGGCCGGCAGCCGCGGCCCTCGCGGAGGCCGCGAGAACCTTCGACGTCCGGCGGCGGGGCGCGCGCGGCGTCGGCGATGCGGGCGGCGTCAGGGCGACCTGGGTGTCGCGGCCGGCCATCACTTCCCGGCCCGCGCGCGTCAGTGAGAGTGTGCGGTACGCGTCGTCCGTCGCCGCCAGCAGGTTCGCTCCGAGCGCAGCGTCGATCCAGTCGCCGACCGTCTTCTCGCTTTCGCCGGCGAGAATGCCCGTGGTCGAAAGGGCCGTCAGCGAGTCCGGCAACCCCTCGATCCGGCCGGTCAGCATCGCCGCGATGCGGCGCCGGCCCCAGCGCTGCCCGGCGCGAGCCACGCCCGAGAGGATCTTGCGCAGCCTCAGAAGCTCTTCGTCGGAGAGTGCGCGGCGCCGCTCGCAGTTTCCGCAGCCGCCGCAGGCGCGCGGCGCGTCGCGCTCGCCGAAGTAGCCGAGGATCGTCGCCCGGTAGCAGCTCGAGGAGTCCGCGTAGCCGACCATGCGCTCGAGCTTCTTCAGATCGAGCGCGCGGCGAGCCTCGGTCCAGGCGGACTCGTCCGACTGTTCGATGAGGAACTTCCGCGTCCGGACGTCCACGAAGTTCCAGAGAAGCGTGCAGTCGGCTCGCCGTCCGTCGCGTCCTCCGCGCCCGATCTCCTGGTAGTAGGCCTCGAGCGAGCCGGGGATCTCGAAGTGGACGACCGCTTCGACGTCGGGCCGGTCGATGCCCATGCCGAAGGCATTCGTCGCGCAGACAATCGGCAGGGAACCGTCCGCGAATTGCTCCTGGACGCGCGTGCGCCCGGCGTCGTCCATCCCGGCGTGATAGGTCTCGGCCGACCGGCCCGCCGCGCGGAGCGCCTCGGCGGCGCGTTCCGCGCTCTTCCGGGTCGCCGCGTACACGAGCGCCCGTCCCGCGCCCACGAGCTCGGGCAGAATCCGGCGCTTCTCGATCTCGCCGGAGACGCGGCGCACGTCGAGCCGCAGGTTGGGGCGGTCGAAACCGGCGACGAAGACCGCGGGCTCGGAGAGCGCGAGCAGCGCGACGATGTCGTCGCGAACCTCGGGTGTCGCGGTCGCCGTGAAAGCGAGGATCGGCGGCCGTCCGGCCGCTCCGTCGGAGCGCCGGCAGGCCGCGGCGGCCTCTCCGAGCATGCGGTAGTCCGGCCGGAAGTCGTGGCCCCACTCCGAGACGCAATGGGCCTCGTCGACGGCGAAGCGGGCGATCGGCGCCTCGGCGAGGAGGCGTCGAAACGATGCGGACGCGAAGCGCTCAGGCGCCACGTAGAGAAGTCGCAGCCGGCCTGCGCGCATGGCGCTTTCGGCGTTGCGGCGCTCGGACGGCGAAGCGAGTGAGTGGAGCGCCGCGGCGGCGATTCCCTTGCGCGAGAGCTCGTCGACCTGATCCTTCATCAGGGAGATCAGTGGAGAGACGACGAGCGTCGGACCGTCGAGCAGGAGGGCGGGGAGCTGATACCCGATCGACTTCCCGGAGCCGGTCGGCATCACGGCGAGCACGTCACGGCCCGAGAGCGCGGCAAGCACGACGTCCTCCTGGCCCGTGCGGAAGGCCGTGTGGCCGAAGTGGCGGCGAAGGGCGTCCCGGGGGTCTATCCTCTCCATTCGGGCCGCTCCATTCGGGCATTATTCCCCCAACGGGTGGCAATGCGGCCCGACTCGGTGTAGGCTCCGCCGTTCGCCATGACCGCCGACGCCCCGAACGCTGCCGCCCCCATCCGCCGCCCCGACCGGCGGGGCATCGCCATCGTCGCGCACGTCGACCACGGAAAGACCACGCTCGTCGACGCGCTGCTCAAGCAGTGCGGGACCTTCCGCGTCGGTCAGCACGTGGACGATCTCGTCATGGACTCGGGCGAGCTCGAGAAGGAACGAGGCATCACGATCCTCGCCAAGAACACGGCCGTCCACTACAAGGACGTGATCGTCAACATCGTCGACACGCCAGGCCACCGGGACTTCGGCTCCGAGGTCGAGCGCATTCTGACGATGGTCGAAGGCGTGCTGCTCCTGGTCGACGCCTCGGAGGGCCCGCTGCCGCAGACGCGGTTCGTCCTCAAGAAGGCGCTCGAGGGCGGCAAGCGTCCGATCGTGCTGATCAACAAGATCGACCGGGCCGACGCGCGCACGAAGGAGGTCGAGGAGGAGATCCACGACCTCTTCCTCTCGCTCGCGACCGAGGAGCATCACCTCGAATTCGAGGTCCTTTACGGCTCCGGCCGGCTCGGGTACGTCTCGCGGGATCCCGAGGCGAAGTCGGGCGATCTCCGGCCGCTCCTCGACGCCATCCTCGAGCACATCCCGGCGCCGGAGGTCGGCGAGAGCCCGTTCAAGATGATCGTCGCCAACATCGACTATTCGGACTACCTCGGCCGCCTGGCCGTCGGCCGCATCTTCGCGGGCACGGTCTCCAAGGCGATCGAGCTCGCGGCCGTGCGGCCCGACGGCTCGATCGTCGAGAAGGGCCGGGCCGGCAAGATCTACATGTTCGAGGGCATCACGCGCGTCGAGATGGCCGAGGCCTCGGCCGGCGACATCGTCGTGCTCTCGGGCTTTCCCGACATCGAGATCGGCCAGACGATCCTGGACCTCGCCGATCCGACGCCGCTCTCCGGCATCCGCGTCGACGAGCCGACGCTCTCGATGGAATTCCGTGTCAACGACTCGCCGATGTCGGGGCTGTCGGGCAAGTACGTCACGAGCCGCCACCTCGCCGAGCGTCTCGAAAAAGAGCTCGAGAAGAACGTCGGCCTGCGGCTCGAGAAGACCGGCTCACCGGACTCCACGCTCGTGCTCGGCCGCGGCGAGCTCTCGCTCGCCATCCTGGCCGAGACGATGCGCCGCGAGAGCTACGAGTTCGCGCTCGGCCGCCCCCAGGTCATCTTCCACCGCGGCGAGAACGGCGAGCTGCTGGAGCCCTACGAAGAGCTCGTCATCGACTGTGCGGAGGAGTTCACGGGCGCGGTGATCGCGTCGGTCGGCGAGCGCAAGGGCGAGCTCAAGCACATGGGCAAGCACGGGGACCGGGTGCGCCTCGAGTTCACCATTCCCTCGCGCGGCCTGCTCGGATTCCGCCTCGAATTCCTGACGCTGACCAAGGGCACGGCCCTCATGAACCACCTCTTTGACCAGTACGGTCCCCACCGTGGGCCGCTGCCGAACCGGATCAAGGGGGCCATGATCGCCAAGGAGGGCGGCGACGTCACCGGGTATGCGCTCGACCGCCTCGGCGACCGCGGCATCTTCTTCGTCAAGCCCGGCGACAAGGTCTACACCGGCCAGATCGTGGGCGAACAGGTCAAGGAAGGCGACATGGTCATCCAGCCCTGCGAGAAGAAGCACCTGACGAACATGCGCGCTTCCGGCTCCGACATGGCCATCAAGCTGACGCCGGCCCGCGAGCTCAACATCGAGCAGGCCATCGAGTGGATCAACGACGACGAGCTCGTCGAGGTCGCCCCGGCGGCCATCCGGGTCCGCAAGCGCACGCTGGACCATTCGTTGCGGAAGGTGAAAGCCAAGACGGTGGGCTAGGCCCGCCACCCCTGGCCGACATCCCGAGGCGCTTCGCGCCGAGGGATCCCAAACTCGATTGCCCTCAGGATAACGGCGCCGAAGGCGCCTCTCCGGCCGGCCCGATTCCTGCATCCTCCGGCTCCTGGAGGTGATTCCATGAAGGCCAGCGAACTGATGACTCGCAATCCGAGGACCTGCGAGCCGAGCCACGACCTCGCGTGCGCGATCGGGATCATGAAAGATGAAGACACCGGCATCGTCCCCGTCACGGAAGGCAACGGCGAGGCGCGTGTCGTCGGCGTCATCACCGACCGGGACATCGCCCTCGGGCTGGGGGAGCGCGACGCGCGACCCTCCGACGTCAAGGTCGGCGACCTGATGAAGGGCGACGTGGTCGCGGTCTCACCGGAGGCCGACATCACCGAGGTCACGCACCGGATGCAGAAGGCTCAGGTGCGCCGGGTCCTCGTGGTGGAGGACCGGCGCCTCGTCGGCATCATTTCGACAGCCGACCTGGCCCGTGCCAGCGCCCGCAAAGAGGGCCGGCTGGGCGAAGAGGTCGAGACCGTGATCGAGAAAGTCTCGGAGGACACGGGCCGCCCGCGCGCCTGATCTCGCATCGTCTTGACATCCCGGCCGCCCCGATGATCTAAAAGCTCGCAGGAGCCGGCTGCACCCGGCCTGTGCCTTTCCGACCGGCGAAAATCGAGTGGGATCTCAGTTCCGTAACGGGGCGGTCCCGGTGCTTCGGAGAGTGTCCGGCGGAGCCCTGTCCGCGTTGCTCGTGGCCGTGTCGGCTCTGGCGGCGGACTCCCAAGCGATTCGGTGGGGTCAGGCCGCGCGCCGGGGCGTCTCGAAGCCGCTGTCCGAGATCGCGCGGAGCGCACCGGAGCCGGAGCTCCGAGGTGCCGCTGCTCCGTCAGGAGGGCCGTTCGGGCTCTTCCACTTCGAAGGTGCGACGGCCAACGACAATCTCGCGTTCTCCGAGGACTTCTTTCCGCCTCCAGACGCCAATGGCGCGGCAGGTGTCAACCTGTACCTACAGGCGATCAATCTCGTCTTTCGGGTTTTCGACAGGTTCGGCAACACCGTGCTCGGGCCGCTGCCGAACGCGAGTCTCTGGGCGGAGGCGGGCGGAGTCTGCGCGACTTCGACCGTGCGGACGCCGCAAGTCCGCTTCGACTCACTCGCGTCTCGCTGGGTCATCAGCCAGTCCGGGTTCGATCCTTCGGACGCGAGCACGCACCTTTGTATCGCCGTGTCGGTCACATCGGATCCGGCCGACGCCTGGTATCAGTACGACTTTCCCTTGGCCGCGGGTTCCGTCGCCACGAGCGCGCGGATGGGCATCTGGCCGGACGGCTATTACTTCACCGTCAACCAGCTCAACGGCTTCGACGACGCGGGATTCGGCATCTACGCCTTCGACCGTGGCGCGATGATCAATGGCGAACCCGCGGGCTTCGTCTACGCGAACCCGGGAGCGGCGCATCCGGAGACGCTTTGGGGGCTTCCCGCGGACGTCGAAGGTACCGACGGCCCGCCGACCGGTGCTCCCAATGTGGCGGCCGCCCTCGGCCACCCGGCGCTGGACAGCTCACCGGAGCCGGTCCTCCACACCTGGCGCTTCCATGTGGATTTTGAGACCCCGGAGAACTCGACCCTCGAAGGACCGTTCGACGTCCCGATCGGAGACTTTTCTCCGCTCGACTGCGGCAGCCCGACGCAGGGCTGCGTTCCGCAGTTGGACTCCACCCAGCTCCTGCAGGCGACACCCAATCGACTGATGTATCGGCTTCCGTACCGCAGCATCCGCGACTTCGGAGACCGCGAGGCGCTGCTGGGCACATTCACCGTCGACGTCGGCGAGGGTCGGGCCGCCGTCCGCTGGTTCGAGCTGCATGACCCCCTCGCCAATCCGGCGGTCTTTCAGGAGGGCACCATTACTCCGGACGCGAGTCACCGGTTCGTCGGCTCGATTGCGATGGATCGAATCGGAAACATCGCGCTGGGGTACAACAAATCCGACGCGACGATTCACCCGAGCCTCGCCATCACGGGCCGGCTCGCCCTGGACCCGCCGGGGACGATGGGGTCCGAGGACACTTTCTTCGAGGGTCCCAACAGCCAGCCGCCGGTCGTCGGTCTATGGGGCTCGTACAGCTCGATGGTGCTGGATCCGGTCGACGGCTGCACCTTCTGGTTCACTGCCGAATACACCGGCGAACCGGCCCCGTTTTTCGAGTACACGCGCGTCGGATCGTTCAAGTTCCCCAGCTGCGCCGAACCTCGCCACGGCATTCTTCAGGGGACGGTTACGGAGGCCGACTCCGGCCTGCCTATTCCGGGCGCCAAGGTCACCGCCGGCCTTTCGGAAACGGTGACGGACGACGCGGGCCACTACCAGTTGCTTCTGCTGGCCGGGATCTACGACATGACGGTCGTCAAGTTCGGGGTGATCCCGGGCTCGGCGTCCGATGTCGAAGTCGTGTTCGAAGAGACGACCACACAGGACTTCGTGCTCGGCCTCGCTCCCCGGACGCTGCTGAACGGCGTGGTCAGGGACGGCTCGGGCGCGGGCTGGCCGCTCTACGCGACGATTCGCATCACGGGGCCGCCCGAGTTCACGCCGGCGGAGCTCTTCACCGACCCGGTCTCCGGGTACTACGGAATCACGCTCGTCACCGGCGTGACCTACACCCTCTCCTCCGAGGCGGTGATTCCCGGGTACCTGCCCGACGTCCGCAGCCTGCTCCTCGAGACCGCGGCGGGCCACTCGCTCACAGGTGTCGTCGAGATCATCGAGCTCGAGATCGACCCGACGCTCTGCAACGCACCCGGCTACGGCCTCGACGCGGAGGGGCTTTCCGAGAGTTTCGACTCGGGCGAGCTGCCTCCCGGCTGGGCCGTGGTCAACAACGGCGGGGGACTCGGCTGGACGATCCATGAGGGCCCCGACCCGTGCGGCCTCTTCGACGGAAACCTCACCGGCGGAGCCGGTGCCTTCACCCTCGTCAACAGCCACTGCGAGGGCGAGGTCTCCGAGGACACGGAGCTCGTCACGCCGAGCGTGGACCTCTCGGCGCTCTCGAGCGTCCAGATCCGTTTCGATCAGGACTTCAACGGCGGCTTTCCCGCTTTCGGCGAGATCGCGGACGTGGACATCTCGATCGACGGGGGTGTGTCCTGGTCGAACGTCCTCCACCAGACGGAGGCGGTCGCCGGACCGAACACTCAGTCGATCGACGTGACGGCCCTCGCCGCCGGGCAGGCCGACGTGCGGGCGCGGTTCCACTACTACAACGCGTTCGCCGCGCTGTGGTGGCAGGTGGACGACGTCATCCTGGGTCAGACGCAATGCGTGCCGCTCGAGGGCGGGCTCGTCGTCGGAAACGTCCTCGACGAGAACACGGGCCTGGGCCTGAACGGAGCGACGGTGTCCGACACGCCCGGCGGCGGCTCGACCACGACCTTCGGGACACCCGACGATGTCGCGCAGGTCGAAGGGTTC
Organism: uncultured Acidobacteriota bacterium; assembly: GCA_963749265.1. Classification (GTDB taxonomy): domain Bacteria; phylum Acidobacteriota; class Thermoanaerobaculia; order UBA5066; family Gp7-AA6; genus DAHUXD01. Next base: position 8,287 of record CAVVML010000016.1, read on the forward strand.
TACGTTCTCTTCGCGAAGAGCGGGCCGCGAACCCTGACGGCGGATCTCGAGCTCTACGGCAGCGCAGTCGAAGAACCGGACGGTGGTCCCGAACGCGACTCAGCGGGTCGACTTCATCCTGGAGGCGGGTCTGCTCCAGGCGATCCCGCAGCCGCTCATCGTCCGGGTTGACCCGGGCGGTATCGAAACCCGGATCCTCGACATGCAGAACACCGGCGCGCGGCCCGCCGCCTTCGACATCGCGGAGCTCGACGCGCCTCCGGTCGCCCTCGGCGGGCTGCGAGGGCCGCCGCGAGGACCGCTCGTCGATCAGGATCGCGCCGCGGCGCTTCGTGCCCGCGCCTCGTCGCCCGCGCTGCGCAACGGCCGGACGGCGCGAGGTCTGGCTCAACTCGGGGCTCCGCCGCCGCCATCGCTGTCGGGCGGCAACGTGGTGGCGAACTATGCGACCAACCTCACCGACGGCTGGGGCGTTGCGTTCAACACGGATGCCGGCGACTTCTGGATCTGCGAACAGCGCTCTCTTCGCCGGCGACGACCTCGATTACCGGTATCTGACCGACGGCACGCAGACGGGCGACACGATCGACGACTCGGCATGGGTCGCAGACTTCGCGGCCGACGGCGCCTACAACCCGCGGACCGAGAAGCTGTGGCGCGTGAACGTCGGAGGCGACGACTGCATCTACGAGCTGGATCCGGCGGCGCGCGTCCCGACCGGGAACAAGATCTGTCCGGCCTTCGGAGTGTCGCAGCGCGGTCTCGCGTACGACGTCGTCACGGACACGTTCTATTCGGGCTCCTGGACGGACGGCATCATTCACCATTTCGATGCCCAGGGAACGCTGCTGGACTCGGCCTACGTCGCGGTGCCGGTTTCGGGGCTGGCGTTCAACTCCTCGAACGGCCGGCTGTACGCCCTGACGAACCACGACGTCCTCCAGGGCTTCGACGTCTACGTTTTCGACACGCGGGATCAGTACGCGCTGCGTCGGCGCCTTCTTCATCACGAGCGGCGGGGCGCCTGTGCTTTCACCGTTCGGAGGCGCGGGCATGGAGATGGACTGCGCGGGCCACCTCTGGCTCGTGGACATCGAGACCCAGACGATCTTCGAGGCGGAGACCGAAGAAACCGGCGTGTGCGCGTTCGACGACATCCCGTGGCTCTCGGAGGATCCGACCGTCCGGCACCGTCGCCGGGGACTCGACGCTGCCCGTCACCTGCAGCTTCGATGCAACCGGCCTCGCGCCCGGGCTGCATCAGGCTCAATTGCTCATCCACACGACACTCCGTACTCCGTCCCGCCGGTGGCGGTGTACTTCACGGTGCGATTCCTGGACGTGGTCGACGGGAGCCTGTTCGATCCGTCCATCTATGCGGCGTCGGGCGCGGGCGTAATGCCGGGCTGCGATCCCGGGGCGTTCCTGTTCTGTCCGACGGATCAGGTGACGCGCGCGGACATGGCGGGGTTCATCCTGCGGGCGGTGCACGGGGCGGACTTCGTGCCGGCGCCGTACGCGGGGGCATTTGCGGACGTGCAGGCGGGGGACGACAACGCGGACTACATCCAGTCGTTCTTCGACGAGGGGTACACGGCGGGCTGCGGAGGGGGGAACTTCTGTCCGGACGCGGTGCACACGCGCGGGCAGACGGCGGTGTTCATCCTGAAGGGGGAGCACGGACCGGGGTACGTGCCGCCGCCGTGCGGGGACGACGCACGTCTTCGACGACGTGCCGTGCCCGCCGACGCCGGAGGCGCCGTTCGGGGACTGGATCGGGCAGCTGTCCCTGGAGGGGATCACGGCGGGTTGCGGCGGGAACAACTTCTGCCCGACGGACGGGATCCCGAATGAGCAGATGGCGGCGTTTCTGGTTAAGGCGTTCGAGATCCCCCACCTATGATCAGGAGATCGTCGACTGGCCTGGCTCTTCTCGGCGCGTTCCTCGCGACGTTCTGCTCGACGTCGCCGACGTCTCCGCGAGCGGAGCGGCCGGAACCTCGGTCCGGCCGCGGCCCCGCTCTCGCCGTGGCGTCCGGCGGAGGCGGCGCGCGAGTGGGAGGGCACGATCCTTCCCGGGACGAAGATCCCGACGATCGAGGTGCGCCGCTCCATCCGCAACGTCACTTCGAGGGCGCTTCGCAGATCGCGCCGTCCCCGTTCGCACGTTCCCGGGCAGGAGCGCGATCTCGAGATGGAGAAGGGTCCCGACGCCTATCGTTCTCCGGGCCCGCTGCGGCCGGATCCCGTCCTCCAGACGCGCGCCGGCGGGGGAATGCCCGGTCCGATCCTCAACTTCGAGGGCGTCTCCAACGTGAACTCGGTCCAGCCGGCCGACACGACGATGGCGGTCGGCCCGGACCACGTCTTCCAGTGGGTCAACCTCGCGTTCCAGGTCTTCGACAAGGCGGGCAACGTCGCTCGCGGGGCCCTTCGACGGCAACACGCTCTTCACGGATCTCGGGGGCGACTGCGCGGCGATCAACGGCGGCGACATCATCGTCCTCTACGACCAGTTCGCCGACCGCTGGATCCTGACGCAGCTCGCGCCGGCGATCTTCGGGGCGACCGGCAACCACCAGTGCATCGCCGTCTCGACGAGCGGAGATCCGCTCGGCTCCTACTACCTCTACGACTATCTCTACGGCGACTCCCTCAACGACTATCCGAAGTTCGGAATGTGGCCCGACGCCTACTACATGACCGCCCGCGAGTTCGGCGGGAAGGGCGGCTTCACGATGACCGTCACGGCCTTCGACCGGACGGCCATGCTGAACGGCGCAGCCCTTCACGGCGATCTTCGTGTCGCTCAACAACGGCTCGTTCGACGGGCTGCTTCCGGCGGACCTCGACGGCCCCAATCCTCCGCCCGGGACCGTCCTCAACCCCGACGGCACCGCCGCGGCCTCTCCGGAGCAGATCCTTCTGGGCGTGGATCCCCCGGGCGTCGCCGGGCCCGAGGCCGTGATCCACATGTACAAGATGCATCCCGACTTCGAGACGCCCGCGAACTCGACCTTCACGGGGCCCGTCGACTTCCCGATCGCCCCCTACAACGCGGTGCCCTTCTTCGATCCGGTGCCTCAGCCCGATCCCGGAGCGGGCATCGAGTCCCTCGGCTGGATCCTCTACCGGCTGCCGTACCGGAACTTCGGGACGCACGAGTCGATCGTCCTCTACCACGACGCCAAGGACGAGGCCGGCCGCGTCCTGCCGCGCTGGTACGAGTTCCGCGATCCCTACGGCGAGCCGATCGTGTACCAGCAGGGGACCTACGGCCCGGACGACGGCGTGAACCGCTGGATGGGCTCGGTCGCCCTGGACGGGAACGGCAACATGGCGGTCGGCTACAGCGTGTCGGACGACACGGAGACGTTTCCCGGCATCCGCTACGCGGGCCGCCTCGCGAGCCGATCCGCTGAACGAGCTCGCGCAGGGCGAGGCCGAGCTCATCGCCGGCTCGGGCGCGTTCCAGGGCGTGCGCTGGGGCGACTACAGCACGATGGACGTCGATCCGGTCGACGACTGCACGTTCTGGTACACGACGATGTACATCGGGAACCCCGGCCTGTCGAACTGGCAGACACGCCTCGGGTCGTTCAAGTTCCCGAGCTGCTTCGCCCCCGGCTACGGCACGGTGGAGGGCACGGTGACCGACGGTGTCAACCCGATTGCCGGGGTGCACGTCGGCGTCACTGGCTCGATTGGTGGCGGCGGCGGAATCACCGACGCGTCGGGACACTATTCGTTCGATCTCCCGGCCGGGACGTACAGCCTCACGGCCCGGAAGTACGGTTATTCGCCCGCGACGGAGACCGACGTCGAAGTCACGGTCGGCGGGTCGACAACGCGGGACTTCAGCATGTCGACGGCGCCGTCGGAGACCGTGAGCGGCACCGTGACGGACGGCTCGGGCGCCGGCTGGCCGCTCTACGCGAAGCTCGTCATCACGGCGACGGGGGCGCCGGTGTTCACCGTGTTCACGGACCCGGTCACGGGGAACTACTCCATCCCGCTCGTCACGGGCAACGTCTTCCGCTTCGCCATCACGGCGGCGGCGCCGGGCTACACAGCAGGGCGGAGGCCTGTTACCGCTCGATCCGGTGGGCGGCGGGGGCGTCGATGCAGATTGGGAGCTCGCCGTCGACGCGACGACCTGCAACGCGCCGGGCTACAGCCGCACCGGGCTCCAGGAGGGTTTCGACGCCGGCGTCGTGCCGCCGGGCTGGCTGCTCGTGACGCCTTCGGGAGCTCCGTGGTCCGTCCTCACCGAAGACCCCTGCGGCACCTTCCACAACGACACCGGCGGCTCCGGCCCCTTCGCCGTGTCGAAAACCGGCTGCCCCGACGAGGTGCTCTACGACAACGAGCTCCGCACGCCGCCGGTGGACATGTCGGGCTTCTCCAGCGCCGGCGTCGCGTTCTCGTCGTCCTTCTTCGCCGGGCGCCTTCGACGTCGCGGACGTCGACATCTCGACCGACGGGGGATCCGGCTGGACGAACGTTTTCCGCCGGGATTCCCTGAGCGATCCGGGCCCCGTTCGGCACACGATCGACATCACCGGCCTCGCGGCGGGGCAGTCGGACGTCCGCGCGCGGTTCCATTTCTACAACGCGTTCGCGGGCGGCTACTGGCAGGTGGACGACGTCTTTCTCGGCGACCCGGCCTGCGTGCCCGGAGACGGCGGCCTCGTCGTCGGCAACGTCCTCGACGCGAATACCGCCCTCGGCCTGGACGGCGCGCGCGTCGAGGTGTTGCCACAGCCTGGCGGCGAGACGGCGACGACGTTCGCGACGCCGGAGGATCCCGCGCGGCCCGACGGGATGTACATCCTCTTCGCGCCGGCGGGCCCGCAGTCCGTCCGCGCCTCGATCGAGAAGTACACTCCAATGACGAAGAGCGTGACGCCCGTCCCGCACGACGCGGTGTTCCTCCCCTTCGATCTGGAGGCGGGGTTGCTGGACACGGCGCCGACGCCCCTGTCGGTGCGCGTGAACCCGGGCGAGTCGACAACGGAGCCGTTCGTGATCCGCAACCAGGGGGCCGCGGGCGCCGACTTCGAGCTCCTCGAGCTCGACGTGCCGCCGGCGCCTGCGCCGGAAGTCACGGGTCCCTTCGCCGACTCCGCGCTGTCCGGGCCGCATCCGCCCGCATTCCGGCGGGGCGCCTCGACGGTCCGAGCGGGTCGGGGTTGCCGGCGTTCGCTTCCGCGCCGCCTCTGTCCGCGCCGTCGGCCGGCGGAAACGTTCTCCACGCTTATCCCACGCAGCTCGTCGCGGGCTGGGGCGTGGCGTTCGACACCGATCAGCGGCGACTTCTGGATCTCGAACGCCGGCGAGACCGGCGGGGACAACCGGGAGTATCGCTATCTCACGGATGGCACGCAGACCGGCGACACGATCGACGACTCCTCGTGGGTCGAAGAGTTCGCCGCGGACGGAGCGTTCAACGCGCGCACCGGCATGCTCTGGCGCGTCAACGTCGGCGGAGACAACTGCCTTTACGAGATCGATCCCTTCTTCCGGGAGGCCACCGGCAGCAGGATCTGCCCGCTGCCCTGGTCCGGCATCTCGCAGCGCGGTCTGGCCTACGACGTCCTGACGGACACGTACTACGCGGGCGGCTGGAACGAGGGAGTGATCTACCACGTCGACGGCGCGGGGAACGTCCTGGACTCGACCTTCGTGGCAATCCCCATCTCGGGCCTGGCCTTCAACAGCCGGACTGGCCATCTCTTCGCGCTCACGAACCACGGAGCGCCGCCGCAGGCGACGCTGGACGTCTTCGTCTTCGACGTGCGAAACGGCATGGCCGTGGTCGGCGGCTTCAACGTCACGCAGAACGGCCAGCCGCTGCCGGGACTTCTGTCCCACGGCGGGGCCGGGATGGAGATGGACTGCGCCGGCCGGCTCTGGCTGGTGGACCAGTCCAGCCAGACCATCTTCGAAGTCGACTCCGGAGAGTCGAACGCGTGCGCGTTCAACGACATCCCCTGGCTCTCCGAGAGCCAGACCGAGGGCCTCGTGGCCGCGAATTCGGAGTTCCAGATCATTTGCACGTTCGATGCGACCGGCCTGTCCGCCGGGCTGCGCCAGGCGCAGCTCAAGCTCCTCACGGACACGCCCTACAAGGTTCCGCCGGTGCCGGTGGACTTCACGGTGCGATTCCTGGACGTCGTCGATGGGAGTCTGTTCGATTCATCCATCTACGCGGCGGCGGGAGCGGGCGTGATGCCGGGCTGCGATCCGGCGGCGTTCCTGTTCTGTCCGACGGACCTGGTGACGCGCGCGGACATGGCGGGGTTCATCCTGCGGGCGGTGCATGGGGCGGACTTCGTGCCGGCAGCCGTACGCGGGAGCGTTTTCGGACGTGTCAGGCGGGGGACGACAACGCGGACTACATCCAGTCGTTCTTCGACGAGGGGTACACGGCGGGGTGCGGAGGGGGGAACTTCTGTCCGGACGCGGTCCACACGCGCGGGCAGACGGCAGTGTTCATCCTGAAGGGGGAGCACGGACCAGGGTACGTACCGCCGCCGTGCGGAGAGACCCACGTGTTCGACGACGTCCCTTGCCCGGCGGCGCCGGAGGCGCCGTTCGGCGACTGGATCGGGCAGCTGTCGGTGGAGGGGATCACGGCGGGCTGCGGCGGGAACAACTTCTGTCCGACAACGGGGATCCCGAATCAACAGATGGCGACGTTTCTGGTCAAGGCGTTCCAGCTACCGCATTGACCTCCTGCTCCAAGAAAAACGCCGGCCTCGCGGCCGGCGTTTTGTCGTGACTCTCGGTTGATGCGCTACTGCAGGCTGAACGTCTTGACGATGAACACCGCCATCTGTCCGCGCGTGTTGGGGTTGAGCGGGCAGTAGTTGGTGCCGCCGCAGCCCGTGGTGATCTCCTCTTCCGCGAGCTGCTCGATCCAATCGGCGAACTGCGAAGGGCAGGCGACGTCGGTGAAGTCGCCGTCGCAGGGCGGCGGCACGTACGTCGATCCGTGCTTGGCCTTGAGCAGGAACACGGCCATCTGGTCGCGGCGGACAGGATTGAGCGGGCAATAGACACCCGTACCGCAGCCGCCGGTGATGCCCTGGGCCGCGAGCTCCTCGATCCAGTCGCCGAAGCCCGAGCCCGGCGTGCAGGGCACGTCGGAGAACACGCCGGTGCAGGGCGGCGGCACGTAGCAGATTCCGTACTTGCCCTTCAGGAGGAAGACCGCCATCTGCTGGCGCAGCGTGGGGTTCCCGACGCCGTAGTTGCCGCCGCCGATGCCCGCCGTGATGCCGTTGCGGACCAGGGTCGTGACGAACGGGTGGAACGTATTGTTCTGGGGCACGTCATTGAAGTTGGCGACGTAGCCGCTCGAAAGCGTTCCGGTGACCCCGTCGGGGCCGGGGTTCGTGACCACGACGTTGGCGAGCGTACCGGCCGGCAGCGCCGGCGCCCTCGCCGAGATCTGGGTCGGGGAGGTCACGAAGACGTCTGTGGCGGGCAGGCCGCCGACCGTGACGGTCAGGCCATCCTCGAAGGAGGTCCCGAAAATCGAGAAGAGGTTTCCGCCCGCGGGAGGCCCGAAGACCGGGGAGATGGAGAAAATGATGCGCGGGGAGAGCTCCGAGGTGTGCCCGTTCGGGTCGGTGGCTGTCACGGTTACGGGCTGACCGACCTCGATCGTGAAGGCGAGATCCGCGCTGAAGGCCGTGTGGCCCGCGCCGTCGGTGACGACATCCATCGAGCCCAGGTACAGAAGCCCCTCGGTGAAATCCTGGGGACGGCCCTCGCAGGGCGGATTGGCGTAGAAATCGAGCGTGTAGTTCGTCGAGGCGGTGCTGTCCAGCGTGCCTTCGACGTGCGTCCCCGACGGCGCCGACGGCACCGCCGAAATGACGATCGGATAGTTCTGGCGGGCGTTCGGGCCTCCGTCGACGTCCAGGGCGTCGTTCGCCGTCACGCCGTCGCCGCCGAGGTCGATTCCGATACCGCCGTTGGAGTAGATCGAGTTCCCGCGGATGCGGTTGCCGTTGAGAGCGGCCGTCAGGCCCTGGACCTCGATTCCCGAGTCGAGGTTGTGCGCCACGGTGTTGGCCTCGCCCTCGTTGATTCCGCCGACGATCGCGCCATTGGCGCCGACGACGATGCCTTCGAGTCCATTGCCAATCGCGAAAGTTCCGGTCGCGTCCGTACCGACGAGATTTCCGTACACGACCGCGCCGACGGCCTGGAAGATATTGATGCCATTCAGCCCGTTGCCGGAAGCGAGGTTGCCCGCGCCCTCCGCCGTGCCTCCGACGAGGACGTCCGTCGCCTCCACCTCGATCCCGTAGCTCCCGTTGGGGACGGGCGCGTCGCCGGCCGGGTTGGTGCCGCAGTAGTTGCCGCTGGCGACCTTCCCCGCACCCGTGCCGCGGAAGCGGATGCCGTAGATGTCGTTGCCGGAGACGACGTTTCGGCTCCGCGGCGGTCGTTCCGCCGATCAGGATGTTGGACGTCACGCCCAGCGTCTCGATTCCCTTTTCCTGTCCCGGGATCGCATTGCCTCCGCTCGCGTCGGTGCCGATGAGGTTGCCCTGCACGAGGTGATTCGTGCCGCCCCCACCCGCCCCTCCTCCCTGCCCGTAGACGATGCCGTTGAAGGTGTTCCCCGAGATGAGATTCCGGGCGGCCGGCGTCGTGCCGCCGATCGTCACGTTGGCCGGCCCGGTGTTCAGAAGGATTCCGACGAAGGCGTTGCCGAGCCCCGCGGTGCCCGCCGGATTGGTGCCGATGAAGTTGCCCTCGATCACGACGCCGTCGGTTCCTTCAATCAGGATGCCGGAGCTTGCCGCCCGGTTGAGGACCAGCCCGCGGACGGCGCTTCCGTCCGCGGTCGCCGTGAAGTGCAGGATCGCATCCACGGTTTCTTCGCCCGTATTCGTTCCGTCGATCTCGATCATGAGCTGCGCGTTGGTTCCGAGCTCGGGCCCGTTCGTGTTCGCGGTCGCCCCGGGCTGGGTGTACCCGTCGATCGTGACGGGGCCGGTGATCAGCGGGAGGGCCGAAGCCGGGACGATCGTATGGGCGCCCGAGCCGACGATGTTGAACTCGATGGTGTCGGCCCCGCCGGCCGCGTTGGCGTCGGTGATGGCCTGCCGGAGGGAGCCGGCCCCGGAATCGTTCACATTGGTGACCGTGAAGGTCGCGGCGCCCGAGATGCCCGAGACCGCGCCAAGGAGGCACGAGACGAGGAGACCGAACCGAAGCGTGAAAAACGCATTGGAACACCTTTCCGAAGAATTTTTGGGACGGCGAGAGTCTACCCGTATCCGGACCCCGCGCCAAAGCCCCTGCGCAGAGAGGCCGGGGGGAGGCCGGTCCGATTCTTCATACCCCACACGCGCATTTCGACGGGAAACGGGGTCACCCCTGGTGCGGCCAGGCCGAATTACTGCAGGGCGAACGTCTTCACTATGAACACCGCCATCTGACCCCGGGTGTTGGGGTTACCCGGGCAGTAGTTGTTGCCGCCGCACCCGCCGGTGATCTGCTTCGGCCGCGAGCTGCTCGATCCAGTTTGCGAAGGTCGAGGGACAGGCGACATCGTCGAAGTCGCCGTCGCAGGGCGGCGGGAGGTAACCGGAGCCGTACTTCGTCTTCAGGAGAAACACCGCCATCTGGTCCCGGCGGACAGGGCTCGTCGGGCAGTAGTTGTCGCCCTCCGCAGCCTCCGGTGATGCCCCGGGCCGCGAGGTCCTCGATCCAGGCGGCGAACGTGGAGGGGCAGACGACGTCGTCAAAGACGCCCGTGCACGGGGGCGGCGTGTAGCAGAGGCCGAGCTTCGCCTTCAGCAGAAAGACCGCCATTTGCTGGCGCAAGGTCGATTGCGTCACTCCGTAGCTGCCCCCGCCGACGCCGGCTGTGATGGCGTTGGAGACGAGGGTGGTCACGAAGGAGTGGAACTGGTGGCCGGTGGGCACGTCGAGGAAGTCGGCGACCCACCCCTTCACGAGAGTGCCGACCGTTCCGTCCGGCGTCGTCGCCACGACGTCGTTGGAGGTTCCGGGCGGGAGGGGAGGGCTGTTGCAGGTCAGGCGGTGGTCGTTCACGTAAACGAGGTTGTCCGCCGGCTGGCCGCCGAACGTCAGCGTCATGGGGTCGGCGAAGTCCGTTCCGTCCACGTTCATGACGGATCCGCCCGCTGCGGGGCCCGAGTTCCGGCTGAGGCCCAGGAGGATCGCCTGCGAAAACTCCGACGTGTTGCCGATCGGGTCGGTGGCCGTGACGGAGATCCGGGCGCCGGCCTGGGTTGTCACGGGCAGGGTCACATCGATCGAGGCGTTGCCGGAGCCGTCGGTCGTCACCTGGGATGTGCCGAGATAGACCTCACCCTCGAGGAACTCGCGCGGAAACTGGGCGCAGGCCGGGTTCGAATAGAAGTCGAGGTCGAACGTCGTCGAGGCCGTGCTGTGGAACTTGCCCAGGATCCGCGTGCTCCCGTTTCCCTGCGGTCCCAGGTGCTCGACCGACTGGAGGATCGGGAAGTTCTGCAGGTCGTTGGTTCCGGTGTCGGCGTCGCCGGCGTCGTTCGGCGTGACGGCGGCATCGTCCGAGTTGTCCAGATCGATGCCGAGGCCGGCCTCGCCGAGCGCGGCGCCGTTCGAATAGATGCGGTTGCCGCGAATGGTGATGCCCCGGCCGCTCGAGACGCCGACCCCGCCTCTCCGGTTCTGCGAGCTGCCGTTGAAGGCGATGAAGTTGGCTTCGCCCGGGCCGGTGCCACCGATGAGGATGTCGGAGTCGGGTACTGTCGCGACCGACACTTGGATGCCGGCGCGGCCGTTGCCGAGATCGAGCGCGCCGGTCGGGTCCGTGCCGATGAAGTTGCCCTGGATCGTGTGACCCGAGCCCGCGTCGATCAGGATCCCGCCGTAGAAGTCGGCTCCGGCGATCACGTTGCCGGCCCCGGCCGCGCTTCCTCCGACCAACGTGTCCGTGGATTCGAGGGAGATCCCGTAGCCGGAGAATCCGAGCCGGACGGTGCCGGTGACGTCCGTGCCCAGCAGGTTGCCCTGGACGATGTGGTTCGAGCCGCGAAGGCCGATGCCGTTGTTCCCTCCGGCGATCACGTTGGGCGCCCCGGCCGCCGTGCCCCCGATCGGTGAAGCTGGATCCTCCGGTGTTGACGTACACGCCCCATGTCGTGCTGCCGCCGCAGGCGTCCAGGGTCGCCGTGCCGGAGACGTCGAGGCCGATGAGATTGCCCTGGATCACGTGGCCGGAGCCGCTACCGGCTGAGTCCACGCCGACTTTGCAGCCGGAGAGCAGGTTCCGAGCGGCCGGTGTCGTGCCCCCGATGACGCGCTCCGCTCTGACCGAGGATCTTGACGTTCTCGCCGAAGCCCTGGTTGTAGGCCAGCGTGCCGGCGGGATTCGTTCCGAGGAAGTTGCCCTCGATACGGGCGTTCGTGAACGCCGGCCCGAACGGTTGGATGTTCCCGCCGCCGCAGCGATTGACGACGAGTCCCTTGATGGTCACGTCGCTGGACTGGATCCGAAGGCAGGGATTGATTCCGCCGGCATTCGTCCCATCCACCTCCACCATCAGCACGGTGTTGAGACCCTGCCCGACCGGGTTCGTGTTCGGCGAAGAGCCCGCCTGGGTGTAGCCGTCGATCGTCAGCGGTTGCGTGATCTGTGGCAGCGCCGAGGCGAGTGCGATCGTGTGCGGCCCCGTTCCCGGAATCGCGAACGCGATCGTGTCGGCCCCGGCGGCGGCGTTGGCGTCGGTGATCGCCTGCCGCAGCGAGCCGGCCCCGGAGTCGGCGTTCGTGGTGACGGTGAACGTCGCGGCGGGCAGGGGAGCGGCGAGCAGGGCCAGGGCGGGGACAACCCAGCGGCTGAGGACCATGGGGCCTCCTGCGACCGGAGCACGATTTCACGAACCCGCCGGGAAAACCAGCGGCCGGCCGCAGGCCTACTGGAGATTGAACGTCTTCACAATAGATACCGCCATTGCCCCCGGGGGAGAAACACCGTCGGGCCGTCGAGCCGGAAAAAAAGCGCCGGAGCGGCCGAGTGCCTGGCCGCTCCGGCATAACGCTACAGCCAACGGAGGCTGAGGACTGCAAGTTGATCCCTCGAATGCTGCCAGCGGGCCATCCTGGTCACTGAAGCCCGAGCCGACCACCGAAGGCAACCCCCGGCAGTAGGCAACGCCGAGCCGAGCGGCGGCCTTCGTGCCGGCGATGGCCTAGGCGGTAAGTCGAATGTCGCCAGCGGGGCTTCGGTGCTCACTGCAAGTTGAACGTCTTCACCACGAACGTCGCCATCTGCCCTCGGTTGGCGGTCTGGGTGGGGCAGTAGAGGCCGCCGCCGCAGCCGGCGGTGATGCCGCGTGCGACGAGGTCGTAGATCCATGGGGCGAAGTTGCTCGAGCAGGGGACGTCGGGGAAGGTCTCGACCGTGCAGGCGGGAGGCGTGTAGCCGGTGCCCTGCAGCGTCCGAAGCAGGAGGACGGCCATCTGCTGGCGGAGGACCGGGCTCGCCGGGCAGTAGGTGTTGCCGCCCCCGCAGCCACCCGTCAATCCCTGGGCGACGAGCTCGTTGATCCACGGAGCGAAGACGAGTGAGCACGGCACGTCGTCGAAGACCTGAGTGGTGCACGGGGGCGGCGTGTAGCAGAGGCCGTACTTGGCCTTGAGCAGAAATACGGCCATCTGCTGGCGCAGCGTGTCCTGCGTGACGCCATAGTTGCCGCCGCCGACGCCCGCGGTGATGCCGTTGGAGACCAGTTTGGTGACGAAGCTGTAGAAGATGTTGGCGCCGGGAACGTCCAGGAAATCCGAGACGTAGCCTTTGACGAGAGTTCCCGTGCTGCTGTCGGTGTTGGTGACGACGATGTCGTTGACCGTTCCCGGAGCCAGGGCCGGAGTCGTCGCCGTCAGGTGCGTGAAGGAGTCGACGTCGACTCCGGTGGCGGGAACGCCGCCGATCGCGACGGTCGCGCCGTCGATGAAATCGGTGCCCGTCAGGGCGAAAAACGAGCCGCCCTCGGGAGGACCCGACGGTGCCGTCGTCGCGAACGGGATTCGCTGGGAAAACTCGGAGGTCCTGCCGGCAGGATCGGTCGCAGTGGCCGAGATGCGGGCGCCGAGCTCGGGGACCCCGACGATCCCGAGATCGACGATGGCGACGCCGCTGGCGTCGGTCGTGACCTGTCCGGAGCCGAGGTAGGTCTTGCCTTCGAGGAACTCGCGCGGGAAGTTCGAGCAGGCCTCATTCGCGTAGAAGTCGAGCTCGAACGTCGTCGATGGAGTCGAGTGCAGGACGCCGACCATATGGGTCGACCCGCCCTCCGCGAGCGATGCGGCCAGCCGCACGATCGGGAAATTCTGCAAGCCGTTAGGCCCGGAGTCGGAGTCGTCCGCGTCGTTGGGGAGCGGGCCGGTGCCGTTCCCGAGGCTGATGCCGAGGCCTCCATTGCCATAGATCGCGTTGCCTCGGATGGTCACGGCGCCCGAGGGTGGGGCGACGACGATCCCGGCGCCCGAATTGCCCGCGATGATGTTCTCGCCCCCGGCAAAAACTCCTCCGATGACCGAAGATGCCGGAGCGGCGTCCCCGATGAAGATGCCGATACCGTTGGCCAGCCGAGATGCCGCGCTCTTGTCCAGTCCGATGATGTTTCCCTGGATGGTGGTGTTGGAGCCTCCGTTGAAGTTGCTGGTCGACCGGAAGCCGGCCGTCGTGTTCGCGGAAATGAGATTGCGGTCGGCCGGATCCGGCCCGCCGATCGTGGCTCCGACGGTTCCTCCCTGCGTGAAGTTGATGGAGACTCCGAAGTCGTTAGGTGACGCGGAGACGCCGGTCAGGTCCGTGCCGATGAAGTTTCCCGCGATGACCATGCCGGTCGGGCTGGCGCCGAAGAAGTTGAAGAGCTCGATTCCTTCGGTGCATCGGTTGATGACGAGACCGCGCACCGTCACGTCGCTGGAGCCGATCGTGATGCAACGATTGGGGGCGGTGGTGCCGTCGATCTCGATCTGGAGCACGGTATTCAGGGCGCCGGTTGCATTCGTGTTGGGGGAGCTGCCCGGCTGCGTGTAGCCATCGATCGTCAAAGGCTGGCTGATGATCGGCAGGAGGGTGAGAGGCGTGATGGTGTGGACGCCTGCTCCCGGGATCGCAAAGACGATGGTGTCCGCGCCGGCGGCGCTTTCCGCGTCGAGGATCGCCTGGCGTAACGAGCCGGGACCGCTGTCGTCGGTGTTCGTGACGGTGAATGTCGCGGCGGCCAGCGGGATCGCGGTCAGACCAATGAACACGGCGGCAAGTGTTTTCAAGGGCTCTCCTACTGAAGGTTGACCCGACCACCAGAGGCAAGCCCTCGGCAGTAGGGAACGCTGGCCGCAGGCCAGCGGTAACTCGAATGTCGCCAGGCGGCCATTCCGTTCATTGCAGCCCGAACGTTTTGACCACAAACACGGCCATCTGGCCGCGGGTGGCGTTGACGAGCGGGCAGTAGTTGTCTCCGCCGCAGCCTCCCGTGATGCTCTCGGCGTTGAGCTGCTCGATCCAGTCGGCGAAGAGCGAGGGACAGGTGACGTCGTCGAAGAGGCCCGTGCAGGCCGGAGGGACATAGCTCGAGCCGTGCTTGGCCTTGAGCAGGAAGGGGGCCATCTGGTCGCGGCGGACGGGATTGGTGGGGCAGAAGTTGCCGCCGCCGCAGCCTCCGGAGATGCCTTCGTCGGCCAGAGCCTCGATCCAGTCGGCGAACGTCGAGGGGCAAACGACGTCGAGGAAATCGCCGTTGCAGGGAGGCGGTACGTAGCAGAGGCCGTGCCTGGCCTTGAGCAGGAAGACCGCCATCTGCCGTCGCAGCGTCGGCTGATCGACGCCGTAAATGCCGCTGCCAACGCCGACGGTGATGGTGTTCGAGACCAGCGTCGTCACGAAGTTGTAGAACTGGTGGCCGCCCGGCACCTCGAGAAAGTCGGCCACCCAGCCCTTCTCGAGCACTCCGATATTGGTTACGGTCTGGGCCGTGACGTCATGCACCGTGCCCGGCGGGAGGACTGGCGAGCTCGTCGTCAGCTGCTGGTCGGAGACGAAGGTCGCGTTCGCCGCTGTGCCGCCGAAGGTGATCGTCGTCGGATCGACAAAGTTGGTGCCGGCGATGGTGATGGGTGTTCCACCCGCCGCGGGCCCCGAGGCCGGCGAGATCGAGAAGATGATCCGCTGCGAGAACTCCGACGTGTTGCCGGCCGGATCCGTTGCCGTCGCGGAAATGCGCGCCCCTGCTTGCGTCGCCACGGAAAAGGTCACGTCGAAGCTCGTGTTGCCCGAAGCGTCGGTCGTGACCTGGGTCGAGCCGAGATAGGTCTCGCCCTCCAGAAAGTCCCGCGGAAAATCCAGACACGAGCCGTTCTCGAAGAACTCGAGGTCGAGTGTCGTCGACGCGACTCCGTGGATGTTCCCGACGATCCGCGTGCCGCCCCCCGGATGCTCCACCAGTGTGATCAGAGGAAAGTTCTGCAGGCCGTTCGTCCCGCCGTCCACGTCTCCGACGTCGTTCGGGTCCACGCCGTTGCCGTTGCGGACGGGCGTCGAATGCAGGTCGATACCGATCGTGCCGTTGTCGCGAATCGAGTTCTTCGTGATGCGCACGCCGGGTCCGGCCGGAACGACGCCGACGGCGGCGTTGCCGCTGATCACGTTCAGCGAAACCGTCGCCCCCGTGTTCGAAGAGGCGAAGACGGCCGATCGCTCGCTGTCGCTTCCGAACCCGTTTCCCTGGATCGTGTTCTCGGTGATGAGGACCGCGCCGGGTCCTCCCGCGTCGATCCCCATTCCCGATGACTCGACGATGAGATTTCGCTGCACCGTGTAAGGGGCGGTGAGGGCCCCGATCCCGTCTTCGACCTGGCCGGCCCCGTTGTGCCGGATCTCGTTGCCCTCGATGAGGGAGCCCGTCCCGAGGGCGAGGATGCCCGTACCGCCCGAAAAGCCGATCAGGTTGTTCCGGATCGTCGTAGCGGAGCCGAGCCCCGGATCCGTACTGCCCGTGATGTTGTTGCCGAAGAGCGCGCCCGTGCTGACGAAGGCGGTCGCGGCCGCGCCCAGGACGTTGCCCTCGATCAGCGAGTTGGCGACGTCCCGGATGAGGATGTTTCCGGCGATGTTGCCGGATCCGAATCCGTAGATGGCGAGGCCGCGGATCGTGACGTCGTCGGCGTCCACGCCGAGGCCGATACTGATTCCGCTCGTCCCCTGGATCTGAACCTCGGGACCGTTGAGCTGAGGCAGGGCAGCCTCGTCGCCCGTTCCTGCGACGCCATCCGCGCCGGTCCCGACCGTTCCGCCGGTTCCGAGCGTGACGTCGTTGGTGTTGCCGCCGTTGGCGGTTTGCGTCGTGCCGTCGATGGTCGTCCCGCCGCAGGTGATTTCCGGCAACGTGCTGGAGGGAGCGAAGACGGCGACGCCGTTCGTCAACGAGCCGGCGGGCACGTTGAACGCGATCGTGTGCGGCGCCCCCGCGCAGTTCTGCGCGTCGAGGAGCGCCTGCCGGAGCGACCCGGCGCCGGAGTCGGCCGTATTCGTCACCGTGAACGTCGTCGCGGCGAGACGGGATCGCGGCCAGACCAATGAGCACTGCAGCAAGTGTTTTCAAGGGCTCTCCTAAAGAAGGTTCGCTCATTGAAGCCGAACGTCTTCACCACGAACACGGCCATCTGGCCGCGGGTGGCGTTGACGAGCGGGCAGTAGTTGTCTCCGCCGCAGCCTCCCGTGATGCTCTCGGCGTTGAGCTGCTCGATCCAGTCGGCGAAGAGCGAGGGACAGGGGACGTCGTCGAAGAGGCCGGTGCAGGCCGGAGGGACATAGCTCGATCCGTGTTTGGCCTTGAGCAGGAAGGGAGCCATCTGGTCACGGCGGACGGGATTGGTGGGGCAGAAGTTGCCGCCGCCGCAGCCTCCGGAGATGCCTTCGTCGGCCAGAGCCTCGATCCAGTCGGCGAACGTCGAGGGGCAAACGACGTCGCCAAAATCGCCGTTGCAGGGAGGCGGTACGTAGCAGAGGCCGTGCCTGGCCTTGAGCAGGAAGACCGCCATCTGCTGTCGCAGCGTCGGCTGATCGACGCCGTAGTTGCCGGCGCCGACTCCGACGGTGATCGTGTTCGAGACGAGCGTCGAAACGAAGGCATGGAACTGTTGGCCGCCCGGCACGTCGAGAAAGTCCGTGACCCAGCCGTTGACGAGGACTCCGAGGTTGGCGGGCGTCTGGACGACGACATCGTTGAAAGTGCCCGGCGCGAGGGCCGGTGAGGTCGGCCGTGAGGCTCTGGGAGTTCACGAACGTGACCGGAACGTCGATGCCGCCGATCGTCATGGTCGTGGGATCGGCGAAATCCGTCCCGGAGACGGTCAGAGCCGTGCCGCCCGCGGCCGGGCCGGAGGTCGGGGTGATCGAGAAGATGATGCGCTGCGAGAACTCGGAGGTGTTGCCGGCAGGATCCGTGGCCGTAGCGGAGATCCGGACGCCATTCTCCGTCGCGACGGAAAGGTGAAGTCGATCGCGGCGTTGCCGGAGCCGTCGGTGGTCACCTGCGTCGGTGGCGATGTAGGTCTGACCCTCGAGGAACTCCCTCGGAAAGCTCGAGCAGGCCGGGTTGGCGAAGAACTCCAGGTTGAACGTCGTCGAGGCCGGCCCCGTGGAAGCTACCGAGGATCCGGGTGCTCGCTCCCGCCCTCGAGCCCCGAATGCTCGACGGACGTGATGATCGGGAAGTTCTGCAGGCCGTTGGGGCCCGCGTCGACGTCACCGACGTCGTTCGGCGTGACGCCGGTGCCGAGCAAGTCGATGCCGATGCCCGAGTTGTCGAAGATGGAGTTCTGCGTGATCGTAACTGGCGCCGGCGGCTGCCCGGAGTGGTGACGAGAACGCCCCAGGATCCCGTTGGTCATGACGTTGTGCTGGACGAGAAGCGGGAAGCCGGGGATCCACGATCAGGCCGTAATCCACGTGTGGAAGGTGTTGCCAGTGACGATCGTGCTGCCGCCGTTCTGCGTTTGGAAGATCCCGAACATGGTGGAACCGGACCCGTTGTCGACGAAGTCGTGAAAGAGGTTCTCGGTGGCGGTAACGGTTCCCAGGGGACCGAAGCCCGGGTTGCTGAAGTCGATGCCGTCGAAGGACCCCGTGAACTCGTTGGCCTGGATCGTAACGTCGGCGGCCGGCGCGAACATGAGGATGGAGCGCCAGCGCGTGAAGCCGAGCAGGTTGTCCTGGATCGTGATGTCGCTGCCGCCTGTGATCCGGATGAGGTTGTTCTGCGTCTGGGCCGGGCTGCCCGGGTTCGTGTAGCTGGTCGCCGTCGCGCCGATCACGTTGCCCTCGATCACCGTGCCGCGCGCCGCTCTGGATGTCGATGTTTCCGCTGCCGGTGCCGAAGCCAGAGAAATCGCCGCCGCCGTGGAGGCTCAGCCCTCTCACGGTCACGCTGTCCGCCTCGATCCTCAGGATCGCTCCGGTGAGCGCGCTGCCGTCGATCTCGACCTCGGGACCGTTGAGTTGCCCGAGCGCGCGGCTCGTCTCCCGTCCCGGTCACTCCGTCAGGGCCTGTCCCCACCGTGCCCCCGGTCCCGAGCGTCACGTCGTTGGTGTTGCCGCCGTTGGCGATTTGAGTCGTGCCGTCGATCACGGTTCCCGGGCACGTGACGGCCGGCAGCGCCGTCAACGGGCGTGATGACGGCGACACCGTTGGTCAACGACCCGACCGGCACGTCGAAGACGATCATGTGCCCGCCGTTTGGGGATTCTGCAGAGCGTCTCTCGTGGAAAGGTGCGACGCAGCCCTGCGCGTCGGTGAGGGCCTGCCTCAACGAGCCCGCGCCGGAATCGTTCGTGTTCGTAACGGTGAAGGTCGAACCTGCCAGCGGCATCGCAGAATGCCAGAGGCCAGAGCTATTGCGAGCGCTATCATTCGGCTCCTCATTGCAAGTCCGAACGTCTTGACGATGAACGTCGGCCATCTGGCCGCGGTTGGCGGAGAGGGTCGGGGCAGTAGAGGCCGCCGCCGCAGCCGGCGGTGATCCGCGCTGCGACGAGGTCGTAGATCCAGGGGCCGAACTGGCTCGGCACGGGACGTCGTCGAGAACGCTCGCGTGCAGGCGGGGGCGACGTAGCTCGAGCCGTACTTGGCGTCCGAGCAGAGAACACGGCCATCTGGCTGGCGCGAGAACGGGGTTGTTCGGGCAGAAGTTGCCGCCGCCGGCGCAGCCGCCGGTGATGCCCTCGGCGACGAGCTCCTTGATCCAGGGGGCGAAGATCGAGGGAGCAAGGTACGTCGTCGAAGACTGGCGGTGCAGGGGGGCGGGATGTAGCAGAGGCCGTACTTCGCCCTGCAGCAGGAAGACGGCCATCTGCTGGCGCAGCGTGTCCTGCGTCGACGCCGTAGTTGCCGCCGCCCACGCCGACGGTGATGCCGTTGGAGACGAGCGTGACGACGAAGTCGTGGAAGAGGTGGCCCTGCCGGGACATCGAGGAAGTCGGAGACCCAGCCCTTGATGAGCGTGCCGGTCGTGCCGTCGGGCGTCGTGACGACGACGTCCTGGGACGTTCCCGGCGGAAAGGCGGGCATCGTGGCGGAGAGCTGATGGTCGTTGACGAAGGCCACGCCGGTCGCCGGCAACGCCGCCGACCGTGATCGTCGTCGGGTCGGCGAAGTCGGTACCGGAAACGTTGAAGCCGGAGCCGCCCGTATCGGGACCGGAAGTCGGGTTGATCGAGAAGATGATCCGCTGCGAGAACTCGGAGGTGTTGCCGTCCGGATCGGTGGCCGTGACGGCGATGCGGGCGCCGGCCTCGGTCTGGACCGGAAACGTCTCGTCGAACGTCGCGTCGCCGTTGCCGTCGGTCGTGACCTGGGAAGACGCCGAGGTACGTCTCGCCCTCGATGAACTCTCTCGGGAAGTTGGAGCAGGCCGGGTTCGCAGTAGAAGTCGAGGTCGAACGTCGTCGAAGGGAGGCTGTGGAGCTTTCCCGCGATCCGTGTGCTGCCGGCGCCCACCGGGCCCAGGTGCTCGACCTCCCGAACGATGGGGAAGTTCTGCAGGTGGTTGGGGCCGTCATCGGCGTCGAGCGCGTCGTTGAAGTGCGGACCGCCGGCGCCGAGATCGATGCCGAGCGCTCCGTTGTCGTGGATCGAGTTGCCGCGGATGGCGTTGCCGGTGTAGCCTGAGAATTCGGCCAAGACGCCGTAGATGTCGTTGAAGGCGATGACGTTGGCCTCGCCGGCCGCCGTTCCGCCGATCGTGTTGTTGTCTGCGAAGCCGCCGCCGACAAAGCCGAGGCCGGATTGGTTGCCGAGCGGGCTCAGGCCGTCCTTTTGCGTGCCGATGAAGTTGCCCTGAATGACGTTGCCGCTGGTCAGGATGAAGAGGGCGACTCTTCCCGAGGCCGAGATCACGTTGCGGGCGCCGGGCGTCGGTCCGCCGATGAAGTTGCCATCCGAGCCAAGGATGATGGCGTCGTCTTCGTTGCCCTGAGCCGATCGTGCCGCCGGCATCGGTGCCGATGAAGTTGCCCTCGATGTGATTTCCGCCGTTGCCGTTCAGGAGGATCGCGTTTCCCGAATCCGTGGTCAGGCCCGCGAATCGATTGATCACCAACCCGCGAATGGTGCTTCCTCCGGCGCTGATGCCGGAGCCCGTTCATCGGTCCCCCGCCGGCTCCGCTCAGCTCGATCAGAAGGGTTCCGTTGAAGCCATCGGCGTCGGTGTTCGGGCTGGCTCCCGGCTGGCTGTAGCCGTCGATGAGCACCGGCTCGGTGATCGTCGGCAGCGCCGTCGCCGGGCTGATCGTGTGGACGCCGGCGCCCGGGATGTTGAACGCGATCGTGTCGAGGCCCGGGATTGCCGTTGGCGTCGAGGATCGCCTGGCGGAGCGAACCCGGCTCCGGAGTCGTCCGTGTTGGTGACCGTGAACGTGGCGGCGCCCAGGGCGACGCGGAAATGACCCACAGGGACGCAAGCACGACTCGGCGCATCAAACCTCCTATTGCAGCGAGTTACGAGCCCGACCACCGAGGCAAACCCCCGGCAGAAGGAACGCCGGCCGAAGGCCGGCGTAACTCGAATCTGCCAGCGAGCCAAGTGCTCATTGCAGAATGAAGGTCTTCGTAATGAACATGGCCATCTGGCCGCGCGTGGCGTTGATGAGCGGGCAGTAGCTGCCGCCGCCGCAGCCTGCGGTGATGCTCCTCCGCGGCGAGCTGGTCGATCCAGTCGGCGAAGGGCGAGGGGCAGGAGACGTCGTTGAACGCTCCCGTGCAGGCAGGCGGCGTGTAGCTCGAGCCGTGCTTCGCCTTCAGCAGGAAGACCGCCATCTGCTGGCGCAGGACGGGATTGGTCGGGCAGTAGTTGCCGCCACCGCAGCCGCCGGTGATGCCTTCGTCGGCGAGAGCCTCGATCCAGTGGGCGAACGTCGAGGGGCAGGCACGTCGGCGAAGTCGCTCTGCGCAGGGCGGAGGGGTGTAGCAGAGGCCGTACTTGGCCTTAGCAGAAAGACCGCCATCTGCTGGCGCAGCGTCGCCTGGTCGACGCCGTAGTTGCCGCCGCCGATGCCCGAGGTGATGCCGTTCGAGACGAGCGTCGTGACGAAGGCGTGGAACTGGTGCCCGGCCGGCACGTCGAGGAAGTCGGCGACCCAGCCCTTGATGAGCGTGCCGTCGTGCCGTCGGTCGTCGTCGTCGACGACGTCATGGGCGGTGCCCGGGGCGAACGCGGGCGCCGTGACCCCCAGCTGCGTGGCTCGAGACGAAGACGGGATTTCCGCTCACGCCTCCGATCGTCACCGTCGTGGGGTTGGAGAAGTCGGTGCCGAACGCGTTGAGCGGACTGCCTCCCGTAGCCGGGCCGGAGCTCGGCGAGATCGAAAAGATGATCCGCTGCGAGAACTCGCGACGTGTTGCCGGAGGGGTCGGTGGCCGTCGCGGCGATGCGCGCGCCGGCCTCGGTCTGAGACCGGGAAGGTGACGTCGAACGTCGGCGTTGCCGTTGACGTCGGTCGTGACCTCGCGACTCGCCGAGGTAGGTCTCGCCCTCGACGAGCTCGCGCGGGAAGTTGCGAGCAGGCGGGGTTCGAGTAGAAGTCGAGGTCGAAGGTCGTCGACGGCGCGCTGTGGAACTTGCCCGACGATCCGCGTGCTGCCCGCGCCCTGCGGGCCCGAGATGCTCGACCGACTGGATGATCGGAAAGTTCTGGAGGTCGTTCGGGCCGCCGTCGGCGTCCAGCGGGTCGTTCGACGTTCGGGCCGGCCGGTGATCAGGTCGATGCCGAGCCCGCCGTTGTCGTGGATCGAGTTGCCGCGGATGGCGTTGCCGGTGCCGGCATCTGCCGCCCTGGACGCCGATCGCCGCGTTGAAGGCGATGACGTTGGCCTCGCCGGCCGCCGTGCCGCCGACCGTGTTGTTGTTTGTGCTGCCGAAGCCCACGAACATGCCAGAGCCCACGCCGTGCGCGTTGCCGAGCGGACTGAGCCCGTCGCGCCGTCGTGCCGATGCAGTTGCCCTGGATGACGTTGCCGCTGCGTTCTAGAAGAGGCCGATGCTTCGCAGTGTCCGAGATGACGTTGCGGGCGCTGCCGGTCGTCGTTCCGCCGACGATGTTGTCTCCGGAGTTGAAGATCCCGATGCGTCGGTCCGATGATCCTCGTCTGCCCCGGGCGCTCAGCGGTGCCGCCGGCGATCGGTGCCGAGGAAGTTACCCTCGATGTGATGTTCCTGCCATCCGTTGGTTGACGGTGGATGGCCGTGGTCCCGCGGATTCACAGTTCCCGTGAATCTGGTTGATCACCGACCCCCGTGAACAGTGCTCCCGGACCGAGACGCTGAATTGGAGCGGATGGCCCGTTCCTCCGGCGACGCTGCCGTCGAGCTCGATCAGGAGCACCGCGTTCGTCGCCGACCGGGTCCGTGTTCTCGCTCGCGCCCGGCTGGCGTGTAACCGTCGATGATCACGGCCTCGGTGATCGGCGGCAGCGGCGTCGCCGGCGTGATCGTGTGGACGCCGGCGCCCGGGATGTCGAAGGCGATCGTGTCGGAGCCGGCGGTTGCGTTGGCGTCCAGGATCGCCTGGCGCAGCGAGCCGGCGCCCGCGTCGCCGGTATTCGTGACGTAAGTGGCAAGCGTCGCGGCAGGACCGAACCGATGCGGACGGGAGTCGCATGAGTCGCTCCGAGGGCCGAGAGCTGACGGCCGAGTGACGCGGCACCTCGAAGTCCTGCCCTGAGCAGGTCGCAAGACGCTTTCGGAGAGCGCGACGGCCACCGGCTCGCGACACCCGAACCTCCGTGGAGATCTCCCCCTGTACAGATCCGCGAGAAAAAACGTGCGCTCCGTGCTCGGTATCCGCACTAAATCTCCAAGAGTCTTCTCAAGCCCATTGACCCGCTGAGACTTGGCGCCGGCCCCCGGGTTAATGTCTAATTAGCGTCCTCACGAGCCCATGAACGACGACTCAGCGTCCGGATGCCGCGCCGGGAGAGGTCACCCGGCTCCTGCTCGCCTGGAACACGGGCGATGCGGCGGCGCTCGAAAAGCTCATGCCGCTCGTCTACGCGGAGCTCCGGCACATCGCCGAGCGGCACTTCCGACGCGAGGAGCGCCGGGCACACGCTTCAGCCGACGGCCGTCGTCCACGAGGCGTATTTCCGCCTGGTCGATCAGACCCGGGTGACCTGGAAGAACAGGGGTCACTTCCTCGCGATCGCCTCGCAGGCGATGCGCCGGATCCTGATCGACCACGCCCGCGGCCGAGGCGCCGAGAAGCGGGGCGGCGAGATCGAAAAGGTGACGCTGGACGTCGCCATCGCGTCGCCCGAGCCGGCGCGCGAGGTTGACGTTCTGGCGCTCGACGAGGCCCTCGACCGGCTCAAGGCGCTCGACGGGACGCAGGCGCAGATCGTCGAGCTGCGCTTCTTCGGCGGCCTGACCATCGAGGAGACGGCGGACGTGCTGGAGACCTCGCCCTCTTCGATCAAGCGCGACTTCCGCTCCGCGAAGGCCTGGCTCTTCCGCGAGCTCAATCTGGCATGACGCCGGAGCGCTGGAGCGAGATCCGCGACGCTCTTCGACCGGGCGTCGGACCTCGACCCGGGGGATCGCGAAAGGTGGCTGGGGCGCGAGTGCGCGGGCGACGCGGAGCTCGCCGCCGAGGTGCGCTCGCTGCTCGCCTCGAGCGCGGTGGCCGGCGAGTTTCTGGAGGTGCCCGCCGTCGAGCAGATGCGCCGGTCGGGGCCCTGGCCCGAGGCGCCGCCGCCGGCGCGCATCGGGCGCTGGGACGATCGTGCGCGAGCTCGGACACGGAGGCATGGGCACCGTCTACCTCGGCGTCCGCGACGAATCGAGGAGTTCGCGCCTGCGGGCCGCGGTCAAGCTCGTCCGGCGCGGCATGGACTCGGACTTCATCCTGCGGCGATTCCGGACCGAGCGGGAGATCCTGGCCGGGCTCGACCATCCCGAACATCGCCCGCCTCCTCGACGGCGGCTCGACGACGGACGGCCTTCCCTACTTCGCCATGGAGTACGTCGAAGGCCGGCACCTGCTCGAGGACTGCGCCGCGCGCGGCGCTGGACACGCGGCAGCGGATCACGCTCTTCCTCGAGGTCTGCGATGCGGTGGCCTACGCCCACCGCCATCTCGTCGTGCATCGGGATCTCAAGCCCTCGAACATCCTCGTGACGCCGGAGGGCTCGCCGAAGCTGCTCGAC
This sequence comes from uncultured Acidobacteriota bacterium, assembly GCA_963749265.1. Classification (GTDB taxonomy): domain Bacteria; phylum Acidobacteriota; class Thermoanaerobaculia; order UBA5066; family Gp7-AA6; genus DAHUXD01. The sequence goes on from CAVVML010000016.1 coordinate 33,031, forward strand.
TTCGGCCTCGCGCGGCTGTTGCAGCCGGACGCCGGCGACGGCCCGGGACACGCACCGAAACGGGATTCCGGCTGCTCACTCCCGACTACGCGAGCCCGGAGCAGGTGCGCGGCGAGCGGATCACGACGGCCGACCGACATCTATTCTCTGGGCGTCGTCCTCTATCACCTGCTTGCCGGGCGGGGCCCCTATCGGACGACCGACCGCGCCTCCGCCGAGGCGATCGCCCGCGCGGTCTGCGAACAGGAGCCGGAGCGGCCGGGCGTCTCCCGGGACCTCGACAACATCGTGCTCATGGCGCTCCGCAAGGAGCCCGAGCGCCGCTACGACTCCGTCGGAGCGCTCGCCGAGGATCTGAAGCGGTACCTCGAGGGCCGGCCGGTGATGGCGCGCAAGGACACGCTCGGATACCGCGCGGCCAGGTTCATCGGGCGCCACAAGGCCGGAACGGCGGCCGCGGCCATCGGCGCGCTCGCCCTCGCCGGCGCGATGGCCGCGGCGCTGTATCAGGCGCGGGTCGCGCGAGCCGAGCGGGCGGCCGCCGAGGCGGCACTTCAGCGACGTCCGGCAGCTCGCGGACTCGTTCCTCTTCGAGTTCCACGACGCCATCCGCAACCTGCCCGGCTCGACGCCCGCGCGCGAGCTGGTCGTGAAGCGGGCGCTGCAGTACCTCGAGAAGCTCTCGAGCATCAAGGGCGGAGACGCCGGAGCTGCAGCGCGAGCTCGCCACGGCCTACGAGCGCGTGGCCAGCGTCCAGGGCGGCATGTTCGAGACGCACCTCGGCGACACCGGCGGCGCACGCCAGAGCCTGGTCGCGGGCCCTGGCGATCCGGCGCGAGCTCGCCGCGTCAGCGCTCGCGACGCGGGACGACCGGGAGGCCCTCGCTCAAGCCGAGCTTCAGCTCGCACAGGTCGAGATCGTCGCGGGCGAGGGCGAGGCGGCGGAGGCGCGGTCGCGCCGGGCGGTTTCGATGTACGCCGCTCTGGTCGCCGAAGAGCCGTCGAGTCGGGCTCATGCGGGCGAGGCTCGCGCGCGCCCGGCGCTATCTCGCCACCTCGATGCGGCGCACGCGCCGCGACGAGGCGGTCGCCATGCTGAAGGAGTCGGCGGCGGCCTTCGAGGCGCTCGCCGTGGAAGATCCGGCGACGACCGGGCTACACGCGCGAAGTCGGCATCACGTATCAGCAGCTGCTCGATGCCCTCGCCGGCACGCCGGCGCGCGCCGAGGCCGAAGAGAGCTACGGGAAATCCGTCGCCATCTTCGGAGGCCCTCGTTGCGAAGGAGCCGGCGAACGTGTCATACCGCCGCGAGCTCGCCTACACGCACGTCAGCATGGCGACGTTCCTGGACTGGAACGGCGAGCCGGGGCCGGCGCTCGTCACCTACCGGCGCGCCGTGCCGCTGCTCGAGTCCCTCGTGGAGGCCGATCCGCGCAACGCGGACGCCCGGCTGCTCCTCGCCGAGACCTACAACAGCATCGGTTACGCCCGCGCGATCTCGAGGGATCCCGACGGGGCGATGACGGATCTCCGCCGCTCGCTGGCGATGTTCCAGTCGATCGCCGCCGCGGATCCCGCCAACGCGCGCGCGATTCTCGGGCGCGCCCGCCTCTACGAGAGCTTCGGCGCGGCGCGCATGGCGGGAGGGGATGCGGCCGAGGCTCACGACTGGTACTCGAAGAGCCACGCCGAGTACCAAAGGCTGGCGGCGCGCGGCCCCCTGGACCCTCAGGCCGCGCGCGAGCTCGAGGCGGTCTCGGCCAAGCTCCGAGAGACTTCGTCAAGCAATTGACCTGCGTCCAGGATGGAACGCTTTCTGATTCAGCCGGAGGAAGCGGTATCCCTCCAGCATGGAGTCGACGTCAGGAACGTGTAGCCGGCGCGTTCGTAGAACCCCTTCGCCGTTGCGCGGCTGTCGAGATAGATCCGAGGGATTCCCTGGGCCGCGGCCTGGCGCCCGAGCCACTCGAGCATCGCGCGCCCGTGGCCCTTGCCGCGCGGACTCCTCGGCCGTCACGAGATCGTCGACGAAGAGATGCTCGCCGCGCGAGAGCGTGTGCGACCGGCGGACGCCGGCGAGCACGACGAGGCGCCCGTCCTCGTATCCGCCGAAGAGGCGATACCCCTGGATCGCCTGACGGCGGACCTCGGCGAGAAAGGTCTCCTCCCGGATCCGGTCGCGGAGCTGCCGCGCGAGCGGGTACGCCGCCGCGATCTCCGCGTCGGTCGTCAGCTCGCGGACGTCCAGAGCAAAGTCGACCCGACCACCGAAGGCAGGCCCCCGGCAGTAGGGGACGCCGTGCGAAGCACGGCGGCAACTCGAATGTCTCTCGAGGAACTCTCATGGAAAATCGAAGGTATTGTACAGGAACGCCGCCATCTGGTCGCGCCGGACCGGATTCAGCGGGCAGTAGTTGCCGCCGCCGCAACCGCCGGTAATCGCTTCGGCCGCGAGCTGCTCGATCCAGTCGGCGAACTGCGACGGACACGGCACGTCGCCGAAGTCGCCGCTGCAGAGCGGGCGGCACAAAGGTCGAGCCGTGGAGGGCCTTCAGCAGGAAGACCGCCATCTGCTGGCGCGTGACCGGGTTGTTCGGGCAGTAGTTGCCGTTGCCGCAGCCGCCGGTGATGCCCCTCGTCGGCGAGCTCCTCGATCCAGGGAGCGAACGGGTTCGACGCGCAGGCGACGTCGGGGAAGTGCCGGAGTGCAGGGCGGCGGAACGAAGCACTGGCCGTGCTTGGACTTCAGAAGGAACACGGCCATCTGAGCGCGGGTCACGGAGTTGAGCGGGCAGTAGCGCCGGGCGTGGCGCAGCCCGCGGTGATGCCGTTGGCGACGAGCCGGATGACGTGGAAGTAGAACTGGTGGCTGTTGGGGACGTCGATGAAGTTGGCGATCCAGCCGTTCGGGAAGCGTGCCCGCCGTTCCGCCGGGGTTGGTGACGGGTCACGGATTGACGGTTCCGGCCGGCAGGGCCGGCGACGTGGCGGTGATCGTGGTCGAGTTGACGACATCGACGTTCGTTGCCGCCGCGCCGCCGATGTTCACGGTCGCTCCGTCCTCGAACAGCATGCCCTTGACCGTAATGGCCGTCCCGCCCTCGGGAGGCCCCGACGTCGGATTGTTGAGCGAGAAGACGATGCGCTGGGAGAACTCCGAGGTGTTGCCGTTCGGATCGGTCGCGGTCGCGCGTGTAGCGCGAGCCCGGTGGTTGAGGCGGGCCGATGCTGATGTCGATCGTGGCGTTGCCGGAACCGTCCGTCGTGACGAACGTCGAGCCGAGGGAAATCTCGCCCTCCAGGAACTCCTGAGGCCGGGCCGCGCACGGGGGATTGGCGTAGAAGTCGATGGTGAATTGCGTCGAGGGCGTGCTGTTGAGGACGCCGACGATGTGGTTGCTGCCGCCTTCGGCAAAGGCGGGCCCGGCCGAGAGGAGGATCGGGTAGTTCTGGAACCCGTTGGCGCCGGAGTCGCCGTCGCCTCGGGTCGTTGACCTGGATGCCGAAGCTGCCGAGCTCGATCCCGAGCCCCGGGCCGCTCGCCGAGCGGTTCTCGTAGATGCGGTTGCCGCGGATACGGACGCGCTGGCCGCTCACGGAGACTACCCGCGCCGCTGATCCGCCGTTGAACGCGATGTGTTGGCCTCGCCGGCGGCCGGGACCGCCGACGATGTTGTCGCTGCCGGTCACCGTGATGCCGGTCGTGTCGTTGCCGAGATCGATCGTGCCCGTCGTGTCCGTGCCGAGGAAATTGCCGTAGACCGTGTTGTTCGAGCCGCCCAGGCTGATTCCGGGAGCCGCGCCGCCGATGACGTTGCCGTCACCCGCCGCCGTTCCGCCGATCGTCAGGTCGCTGCCGCCCGACTGGATGCCCTCGTCCTCGATGCCGAGCTCGGCCGTGCCCGGCGGCGTTCGGTGCCGATGCGGTTGCCGCGGACCGCGTGGTCCGTGCCGGCGAGCACGATGCCCTTGCCGAGGCCGGCGATCGCGTTGTCCTCGATGACGTGGTCCGTCGCCGTTGACCGAGACGCCGGTCGCCGCGGCGCCGCACGGACGGGAGCGAGGGCCGCGTTGCCCGCTGCGGTCAGGCCGATGAGGTTCCCCTGGATCTGTGCCCCGTCGGCGAGCCGGTGTTGAGGATGTGGACGCCGAAAGAACAGCCGCCGATCAGGTTGCGCGCCGCGGGAGCCGCAGCCGCCGATGACGGCGCCGGACTGTCCCGAGATCTCGATCTGCTTGTTCGGGTTCTGGTCGACGCGCGCCGTGCCGGCCGCGTCGGTGCCGAGGAAGCAGCCCTCGACCTTGCTCGTGTCGAAGACGCCGCTCGTGAAAGAGACCCCGACGTCGCAGTTGTTGATGACGAGCCCCTTGATGATGACGTCGCTCGCCGAGATCGTGAAGCAGGGCCCGGTCGCCGCGGCGCCGTTCACGACCACCTGAGGACGGTGTTCAGCCCCTGGCCGACGGGCAGCGTATTCACGAGCGCGCCGGTCTGCGTGTACCCGTCGACCGTGGCCGCGAATGTGATCGCCGGAAGCGGCGTCGCGAGGGCGATCGTGTGGGGGCCGCTGCCGGCGATGTTGAATGCGACCGTGTCCGTGCCGCCGGCGTTGTTGGCGTCGGTGATCGCCTGCCGGAGCGACCCGGCGCCGGAGTCGGCGGTGGACGTCACCGTGAACGTCGCGGCGGCCAGCGAGCCGGCAGCGCAAAGGAGTACCAGAGCGAGGGGAACCCTCAGGATTCGGGCGCGCACTTTGACCTCCTTGGTGTACGGAGGGGAGTCTATCGGAACCGGGCGGGCCTAGGGAACTGGACCCGACCACCAAGGCAGACCCCCGGCGTAGGGAACGCCGTGCGCAGCACGGCGGTAACTCAAATGCCGCTGGATCGGATGGAAAGTCATGGGAATTGGAAGGTATTGAACAGGAACGCCGCCATCTGATCACGGCGGACGGCCTGGGCCGGGCAGTAGTTGCTGCCGCCGCAGCCGCTCGTGATGCCTTCGGCCGCGAGCTGCTCGATCCAGTCGGCGAACTGCGACGGGCACGGCACGTCCAGGAAATCGCCGCTGCAGACCGGCGGCACGTAGCTCGAGCCGTGCTTGGTCTTCAGGAGGAAGACCGCCATCTGCTGGCGCGTCACCACGTTGGTCGGGCAGTAGTTGCCGCCGCCGCAGCCTCCCGTGATCCCGGCGGCCGCCAGGGCCTCGATCCACGGCGCGAAGTTGCTCGAGCAGGGCACGTCGGGGAAGACGCCCGCGCATGGAGGCGGGACGTAGCAGAGGCCGTTCTTCGACTTCAGGAGGAAGACCGCCATCTGCTGCCGCGTGACCGAGTTCAGCGGGCAGTAGATCCCCGTGCCGCAGCCGACCGTGATCGCGTTCGCGACGAGCTTCGTGATCTGGAAGTAGAACTGCTGGTTGTTGGGGACGTCGGCGAAATTGGCCACGACCAGCCGTTGACGAGCGTCCCGCCCGTGCCGCTCGGGTTCGTGACGACGACGTTGTTGAGCGATCCGGCCGGCAGGGCCGGCGTCGTCGCGGTGATCTGCGTCGGGCCCGTGACGTTGACGTTGGTCGCCGGCTGGCCGCCGACCGAGACGGTCGCGCCGTCCTCGAAAAGCATGCCCGCGATCGTGACGTTCGTCCCGCCCTCCGGGAGCGCCCGAGCCGGGCTCGTCGAGAAGATCAGCCGCTGCGAGAACTCGGAGGTGTTTCCCGCGGGATCGGTCGCGGTCGCCGTGATCCGCGAGCCGTTCTCGACCTGCGCCGGCAGAATGATGTTGATCGTGGCGTGGCCCGATCCGTCCGTCGTGACCTGCGTGGAGCCGAGATAGTCCTGGCCTTCAGGTATTCCTGCGGCCGGGAGGCGCAGGAGGGATTGGCGAAGAAGTCGATGTCGAAGGTCGTCGAAGCCGTGCTGTTCAGGACGCCGATGATGTGCGTGCCCGTGCCGTCGCCGAGAGCCGGACCGGCCGAAGTCAGGATCGGGTAGTTCTGCAGGCCGTTCGGCCCCGTGTCGCCGTCGCCGGCGTCGTTGGCAGTGACGCCGGCGAGAGCCGCGTGAGGTCGATCCCGAGCGGCTCGTTGTCGAAGATCCGATTTCGCCGGATCCGCGCCATCGGGTAGCCGCCGTTGACGATGCCGCCGTAGGGCGCACCGTTGTGCGCGATGACGTTGCCTTCGCCGGCGCCCTCGCCGCCGATGGTCCAGTTGCTGCCGGCCACGACGATGCCACCGTCGCCGTTGCCGAGGTTCAGCGTCGCCGTGGCGTCGGTGCCGATGAAGTTGCCCTGGATCACGTGGTTGGCGCCGCCATCGGCATAGATCCCGTAGCCGGTGCTGGCGGCGATGACGTTGTCCTCGCACGATGCAGTTGGAGTTGGGGAGGAAGACGCCGGTGTCGTTGGGGATCGGCAGCGTCCCGGTCACGTCCGTGCCGATGAAGTTGCCTTCGATCGTGCCCTGAGCGGCTGTGCCGCCGACGGTGTAGCCGATGACCACTCCGGCTTGCGGGTGGCCGGAGATGACGTTGCGCTCGGCCGGCGTCGGGCCGCCGACCGACGATGCCGGTTCCGACGCGGACGTAGATGCCCCCGTATGGACTTCCGGCGGGGAGCGCCGCGGTTCCGGCCGCGTTCAGACCGATGAGGTTGCCCTGGATGACGGTGTTCGGGGCTGGAGCGTCGCCCATCAGGACGTTCGCAGCAGCCGTTGCCCGCGATGACGTTGCGGTCGGCGGGCGCCGTCCCGCCGACCAGGACACCCGAGGCGCCCGAGATGGCGACGCCGTAGGCCTGGGGGCCGGGCAACGAGCTTCCCGTCGGGTCCGTGCCGATGAAGTTGCCGGCGATGATCGAGCCGTCGGCGCCGGTCGCGCACGCGATCCCGGAGTTGAGCAGCCCGGTTGATCGCGAGGCCCGCGGATCGTGACCGCGGCGGTGGCGATCGAAAGCCGTTCGAGCCGGCGCCCAGGTTCTGCGCCGTTGATCTCGATCAGGATGATCGGCGTTGGAGCCCTGGTTCGGGGCGTTGGTGTTCGGCCGAGGCGCCGGGCTGCGAGTAGCCGTTGATCGTCACGGCGTCCGTGAGGTTCGGAAGGGCTGTGGCCGGCGCGATCGTGTGGACACCGCTGCCGACGATGTTGAAGTTGATCGTGTCGGCGCCGGGATTTCCGTTGGCGTCGGTGATCGCCTGCCGCAGCGACCCGGCGCCGGAGTCGGCGGTCGAGGTGACCGTGTAGGTCGCGGCGCGCGCGGCGGCCGTGACGAGGAGCGCGGCGAGGACGATCGACGTCTTCATGGTCCTCCTAGAACTGGAACGTGTTGTACAGGAACGCGGCCATTTGATCACGGCGGACGGCCTGGGTTGGGCAGTAGTTCGGGCCGCCGCAGCCGCCGGTGATGCCTTCAGCCGCGAGCTGCTCGATCCAGTCGGCGAACTGCGACGGGCACGGCACGTCCGCGAAATCGCCGCTGCAGACCGGAGGCACGTAGCTCGAGCCGTGCTTGGTCTTCAGGAGGAAGACCGCCATCTGCTGGCGGGTCACGACGTTGGTCGGGCAGTAGTTGCCGCCGCCGCAGCCTCCCGTGATCCCGGCGGCCGCCAGGGCCTCGATCCACGGCGCGAAGTTGCTCGAGCAGGGCACGTCGGGGAAGGTCCCCACGCACGGCGGCGGGACGTAGCACAGGCCGTTCTTCGACTTCAGCAGGAAGACGGCCATCTGCTGCCGGGTGACGGAATTGAGCGGGCAGTAGACGCCCGTACCGCAGCCGACCGTGATCGCGTTCGCGACGAGCTTGCTGATGTAAAAGTAGAACTGCTGGCTGTTCGGCACATCGGAGAAATCCGCGACCCAGCCGTTGACGAGCGTGCCGCCGGTCTGGTTGGGATTCGTGACGACGACGTTGTTGAGCGATCCGGCCGAAAGCGCCGGCGTCGTCGCCGTGATCTGCGTCGGGCCGGTGACGTCGACGTTGGTCGCCGGCTGTCCGCCGATCGAGACCGTGGCGCCGTCGGCGAACAGCATTCCCGTGATCGTGACGTTCGTGCCGCCCTCGGGAGGTCCCGAGGCCGGGTTCATCGAGAAGATGAGCCGCTGCGAGAACTCGGACGTGTTCCCGGCGGGGTCGGTCGCCGTCGCCGAGATTCGGGAGCCGTTCTCGACGATCGCCGGCAGGATGACGTTGATCGTGGCGTTGCCCGACCCGTTGGTCGTGACCTGCGTCGATCCGATGTAGTCCTCACCCTCGAGGTACTCCTGCGGGCGGGAGGCGCAGGCCGGGTTGGCGTAGAAGTCGATGTCGAAGATCGTCGAGGCCGTGCTGTTCAGGATGCCGATGATGTGCGTGCCCGTACCCTCGCCGAGCGCCGGACCGGCGGAGGTCAGGATCGGATAGTTCTGGACGCCGTTGGGCCCCGCATCGCCGTCGCCGTCGTCGTTGGGTGTGACGCCCGTTTCGAGGCCGACCAGGAGGTCGATCCCGAGGCCGTTCGACGCCCCGGTCGCCTTGTTGGCATAGATGCGGTTGCCGCGGATCCGGATCTGCTGCCCGCCGGAGTTGCCGATGCCGCCCTCTCCGAAGGTCATTCCGTTGAAAGCGATTGTGTTGCCCTGGCCGGGCGACGTTCCGCCGATCGTCACGTTCGTTCCCCCGGCCGCGATGCCGGCCCGGAGGTTGCCGAAATCGAGCGTCCCGGTCACGTCGGTGCCGACGAAGTTTCCGTACACGACGTGGCCGGAGCCGGCGATCTCGAGGCCGTAATAGAAGCCGGCTCCTGCGATGACGTTGCCTTCGCCCGGCCCGGCGCCGCCGATCACGTGATCGGTTCCGGCGACGCCGACGCCGCGCTGGCCGAGTCCGAAGAGCACCGTTCCGGTCGCGTCCGTCCCGACGAAATTGCTCTGGACCGTGTGGCCCGACCCGTTGACGCTGAACCCGTTGCTGCCCCCGGCGATGACGTTGTGGCGCGCGAAGTTTCCCGAGCCGTTGAGGTTCACCGCGAACGTCGTCGATCCGCAGGCCGGCGTCAGCAGGGCGTCGCCCGCCGCGGTCAGGCCGATCAGGTTGCCCTCGACGGTGTTGCCGCTGCCCTGGAGGTCGACCCCGGACTGACAGCCCGCCGATCAGGTTGCGCGAGGCGGGCGTGGCGCCCCCGACGACGATGTTCGTTCCGCTCGTCACCTGGACCTGCTTGGCGAAGCCCTGGTCGGTGAGCGTGACGCCATCCGGTCGCGACGTACCGAGGAAGTTGCCCTCGATGCGGACGTTGGATGGCGCGCTGCTGATGTAGATGCCCGACCGCGTTGCCCAGGTCGCAGTGGTTGATCACGAGGCCCTTGACGGTGGTGTCGCTGGCGGAGACACCGATGCAGCCCCCGAGCGGGAAGAAGACCGCGGTGCCGTCGAGCACGATTTTCAGGACCGTGTTCAGCCCCTGGCCCACCGGGAGCGTGTTCGGCGACGCGCCGGACTGCGTGTAGCCGTCGATCGTGACCGCTTCGGTGATCGCGGGGAGGAGCGACTGGATCGGCGATCGTGTGCGGGCCCGAGCCCGTGATGTTGAACGCGATGGTGTCGGCTCCGGGATTCGCGTTGGCGTCCGTGATCGCCTGGCGGAGCGATCCGGCTCCGGCATCGGCGGTCGACGTGACCGTGAACGTGGCCGCGCGCGCGGCACAAACGACCAGGAAGGCGGCAAGCGCGGCGCAAAGGCTCTTCATACCTTTCCTCCTCCGTCAGGGGTCCGGAATCAATTAGGGGAACTGAAAGGTATTGTAGAGAAAAGCGGCCATCTGATCACGCCGGACGGCCTGGGTGGGGCAGTAGTTGGGGCCGCCGCAGCCTCCGGTGATGCCCTCCGCCGAGAGCTGCTCGATCCAGTCGGCGAACTGCGACGGGCACGGTACGTCGGCGAAGTCGCCGCTGCAGACCGGAGGCACGTAGCTCGAGCCGTGCTTGGTTTTCAGGAGGAAGACCGCCATCTGCTGGCGCGTGACCACGTTGGTCGGGCAGTAGTTGCCGCCGCCGCAGCCGCCCGTGATCCCGGCGGCCGCCAGGGCCTCGATCCACGGCGCGAAGTTGCTCGAGCAGGGCACGTCTGGGAAGGTCCCCACGCACGGCGGCGGGACGTAGCACAGGCCGTTCTTCGACTTCAGCAGGAAGACGGCCATCTGCTGGCGAGTGACGGAGTTCAGCGGGCAGTAGACGCCCGTGCCGCAGCCGACCGTGATCGCGTTGGCGACGAGCTTGGTGATGTGGAAATAGAACTGCTGCGAGTCCGGGACATCGGAGAAGTCGGTGACCCAGCCGTTGACGAGCGTGCCGCCCGTCTGGTTGGGATTCGTGACGACGACGTTGTTGAGGGAGCCGGCCGGAAGGGTCGGCGTCGTCGCCGTGATCTGCGTCGGCCCGGTGACGTCGACGTTCGTGGCCGGCTGGCCGCCGATCGAGACGGTGGCGCCGTCGGCGAAGAGCATGCCCTGGATCGTGACGTTCGTGCCGCCCGCCGGCGTTCCCGAGGCTGGAGTCATCGAGAAGATGAGCCGCTGCGAGAACTCGGACGTATTCCCGGCGGGGTCGGTCGCCGTCGCCGAGATCCGGGAGCCGTTCTCGACCGTTGCCGACAACGTCACGTCGATCGAGGCGTTGCCGGAGCCGTTGGTGGTCACCTGGGTGGACCCGATGTAGTCCTGACCCTCGAGGTACTCCTGCGGGCGGGACGCGCAGGATGGGTTGGCGTAGAAGTCGATTTCGAAAGTCGTCGACGGCGTACTGTTGAGAACACCGACGATGTGCGTTCCCGCACCCTCGCCGAGGGCCGGCCCGGCCGACGTGAGGATCGGGTAGTTCTGCAGGCCGTTCGAATCGGCGTCGCCGTCCCCCGGGTCGTTGGGCGTCACGCCGGAGTTGCCGGCTGAGATCAGGTCGATCCCCAGGCCGTCGTTGGAGACGGTCTTGTTCCCGAAGATCCGGTTGCCGCGGACTCGAACCTGCTGTCCCCAGATGTTGATGCCTGCGGAGGATCCAAAGGTTCCGCCGTTGAAGGCGATCGTGTTGCCTTCACCCGGGTTCGTGCCGCCGATCGTAATGTCCGTACCGGTGGCGCTGATGCCCAGCCGGTGATTGCCCAGATCGAGCGTGCCGGTGACGTCCGTGCCGATGAAGTTGCCCTGGACGACGTGGCCGCTGCCGGTGAGGACGAGCCCCTGGTAGAAATCGGCGCCCGCGAGGACATTGCCGTCTCCCGGAGAGCTGCCCCCGATGACGTGATTCGTGCCGGACACGTCCATGGCGCTCTGCGAGAGGCCCAGGACCACCGTGCCCGTCACGTCCGTGCCGACGTAATTGCCGCGCGCCACTTTGCCGGAGCTGCCCTGCAGGAAGATCCCGTTGGCGCCGCCGGCGATGACATTGCGGATGACCTGCCCGTTCGGCCCGTCGACGACGATCGGGAAGGTCGTCGACGCCGCAGGGCGGCGTCAGGAGGACGTCGCCCGAAGCCGCGATGCCGATGACGTTGCCCTCGATCACGGCGCCGTTGTTTGCTCCGGTCGCATGGACGGCCACGCCGCAGGCCGTGATGAGGTTGCGCGCGGCCGGAGTGGAGCCGCCGACGCGCGCCGACGGCGCGTTCCCGACCACGACCTCGCCACCGCTGTCGACGAGCCGCTGCGTGCCGGTCGGGTCGGTTCCGAGGAAGTTTCCCTCGACGCGGTTGTTCGAGCCGGACTGGATGTCCACGCTCGTCGTGCAGCCGTTCATGACGAGACCCTTGATGGTCGTATCGCTCGCCTGGACGATGAAACACGTTCCCACGCCCGCGCCGCCCGTCACCTGGATGCGCAGGACCGTGTTGAGTCCCTGGCCGAAGGGCTGCGTGTTGGGCGAGGCCCCGCTCTGCGTGTAGCCGTCGATCGTCACCGGCGAGGTGAGGACCGCGAGAGGGCTCGCCAGGGTGATCGTGTGCACGCCGCTTCCCGCGATGTTGAAGTGCGATGTTGTCCGGGCCGGCATTCGCGTTGGCGTCGAGGACAGCCTGGCGCAACGTGCCGGCGCCGCGATCCGCAGTCGACGTGACCGTATACGTATTCGCGAAAGACGAAGCCGCTGCAAGAAGCAGCCCGAGTCCGAGGCCGAACGCGGCGCGAAACGATCTCATCGTTTTCTCCTGTGGCTCGAATCCTACTGGGAGATGGAACGCCAGGGACAGGAAAGCGGAAATCTGGCCTCGCGTGACGGCGTTGGCCAGGCAACGCTGGCCGCAGGCCGGCGGTAACTCGGTAGTTCTCGATCGCGTTTGTTCACGTATGGCCTCGTTGCTATGGGAGCGAGAAGCCTTTCACCAGAAACGCCGCCATCTGACCGCGGTTGACGATGTTCAGGGGGCAATAGGTCGACGGGCCGCAGCCTCCGGTGATCTCATCCGCGGCGAGCTTCTCGACCCAGTCGGCGTACTGGGACGGGCAGGCGACGTCGTCGAAGACGCCCGTGCACGGCGGAGGCGTGAACGTCGAGCCGTACTTGCCTTTCAGCAGGAAGACGGCCATCTGGTCGCGCCGGACCGGGTTGAGCGGACAGAAATTGCCGCCGCCGCAGCCTCCCGTGATGCCTTCCGCAGCCATCTGCTCGATCCACGGCGCGAAGTTGGAGCTGCACGGGACGTCGGGAAAATCGCCCGAGCAGGGCGGCGGGACGTAGCAGATGCCGTGCTTGGCCTTCAGGACGAAGACGGCCATCTGTTGCCGCGTCACGTTCTGGCTCGGGCCGTAGTTTCCGCCGCCGCAGCCCGCCGTGACCCCGGCGGCGACGAGCTTCGATATGGCGCTGTCGAAAAGGCTCAAGGCCACGATGTCCGAAAAGCGCGAGACGTAGCCGTTGCGGAGGGTGCCCGAAAGACCGCCGGGGTTCGTTACGGCGATGTCGTAGACGCCCCCCGGGTTGAGCGCAGGGCCGACGAAGCGGAGCTCGCGGTCGTGTCTGGAACGTGACCGCGACAGGATTCCCGCCGATCGTCATGGTCGCGGCCTGGCTCGAAGAGGTGCCCGACGATCGACTGATCGAAGTCATCTCCGGGACCGCCGACGCCTCGGGTGGTCCGAAAGACGATCTCCTGCCAGAGCTCGGAGGTGCTTCCCTCGGGGTTGGTCGCGGACGCGGTCACGGGAGCGCCGGCTTCGATCGGCGTCGGGAGGAGCACGTTGAAGGACGCGTTGCCCGATCCGTCGGTCGTCACCTGGGTCGAGCCGATGTACGTCTCGGCCTGTAAGCAGGGCCCTCGGCCGCGCCCGGCAGGACGGGTTCGCGTAGAAGTCGAGGTCGAACGTCGGTCGACGCGAGGCTGTTGAGCGTGCCGATGACGCGTGTGCCGCCACCCTCCAGGACCGCCGAGGTGATGAGCGGGTAGTTCTGGAAGTCGTTCCCGAATGAGTTTCCGGCGCCGTCGGCGTCGCCGAGGTCGTTCGGGTTCTGGCCGCCGGGCGTGCTGTTGAGGTTGCAGATCGATGGCCAGCCCGACGCCGTTGCCTTCGACGCCGCCGAAGCCGTTGTTGAAGATCCGGTTGCCCCGGATCGGGTTTCTCACGGCGAAGTCGGTCACGAGGATGCCGACCCAGCCGTTGTAGGCGATGACGTTGGCCTGGCCCGCGCCGATGCCGCCGACGATCTGATCGTGGCAGCTGACTCAGAAAGATGCCCATGATGCGGTTGCCGAAGTTCTTCGTGGCGGTGGTGTCGGTCCCGATGAAGTTCCCGTAGAACGGAGCCGCCTTGGATATCGAGGTACATGCCGTAGTCGAAACCGCCGATCACGTTGCCTTCGCCCGGTCCGACGCCGCCGACTGTGGCGCCGCCGGGGCCCCGATCTAGATGCCGGCGAGTGCCGCTCGAGATGACTCCGGCCTGGGCCGCGTCGACACCGATGAAGTTGCCTCGAATGGTCGCCTGCGGGGATGCTGACGAAGATGCCCGTCTCCATTCCGGCGACGACGTTGGCCGCGTTCGGGTCGGTCCCGCCGATCGTGACGGGAGCGGTGCCTCCGACGATGGATCCCGGTGCGATGCCGAGGGGCGGTACCCGGGCATCCGACGGACCCCGCCGATGTCGGTGCCGATGAGGTTGCCCTGGGCGACGCCTTCCTCGATTTTACGAGTCGACGGAGTTGAGGAGAACAGGTTGCGCTGCGCGCGGGCTCAGGCCACCGACGCGCGACGCCGGGGTGCTCGGCCGTGACGCCGCCGCCGCCGGCGTATCCCAGGAGGCCGTCCGGGCTCGATCCGAGGAAGCAGCCTTCGACGACGAGGTTGGAGTGCAGCTCGGAAAAGCTTCCTTCCACCTGGTCCTGGGAAAAGCGGTTGACCGCAAGCCCGCGGATGGTCACGTTGATCGCCTCGACGACGAGGCCGTTGCCGGTCGTTGCCGTGCCGGCGATCTCGATCATCAGGACCGTGTTGAGGCCCTGGCCCACCGGGTTGGTGTTGGCCGACGAGCCCGGCTGGGTGTATCCGTCGATGGTGACGGCTTCGGTGATCGCGGGTAGCGGGGTCGCCGGGACGATGGTGTGCGGCGCCGGAACCGACGATGTTGAAGGCGATCGTGTCGGCGCCAGGACTGGCGTTGGCGTCGAGGATCGCCTGGCGGAGGGTCCCGGCCCCGGAGTCGGCCGTCGAGGTCACCGTGTAGGTGATCGCGGAAAGGGCGCCTGCGGCCGCAAACAGGGCGCCGGCCAGACCGAGTCGTTTGAGCATTGGGGTTCCTCCTGTCCCTATGCTCGACAAAAGAGGCGACCGGGGGTCACAAGAAAGGGGCGGGCGCCACATGGTCGCCCGCCCCGGAGGACCATGGAGTGGAGACGGCCTACGGAAGATCGAACGCGTTGTACAGGAACGCCGCCATCTGGCCGCGGGTGACGTTGTTGAGGGGGCAGTAGTTATTGCCGCCGCAGCCTCCGGTCACGCCCTCGGCCGCGAGCTGCTCGATCCAGGCGGCGAATTGGGACGGGCACGCGACGTCGTCGAAGTCCCCGTCGCAGGGCGGGGGAACGTAGGTTCCTCCGTGCAGGGCCTTCAGGATGAAGACCGCCATCTGGTCGCGCCGCACCGGGTTGGTCGGGCAGTAGTTGTCGCCGCCGCAGCCGCCCGTGATGCCCTCCTCGGCGAGCTGCTCGATCCACGGCGCGAAGCCGAGGCTGCAAGGCACGTCGTCGAAAACACCCGTGCAAGGCGGCGGCGTGTAGCAGATCCCGTACTTGGCCTTCAGGAGGAAGACCGCCATCTGCTGGCGGAGCGTCGGCTGGTTGATCCCGTAGTTGCCGCCGCCCACGCCGGCCGTGATGCCGTTGGCGACGAGGCTCGTGATCTGCGTGTAGAACTGACTGCCCGGGATGTCGTTGAAGTTCGCGATCCAGGCGTTCGGAAGCGTTCCGGAGGCCCCGCCGCCGGGATTGGCGACCGTGAGGGCGTTGATGCGTTCCGGCCGGGAGCGCCGGAATGTTCGCCGTGATGGTCGTCGGATTGTCGACGACGACTCCCGTCGCGGGAACGCCTCCGACCGTGACCGTCGCGCCCGGCTCGAACGCGAGGCCGCGGATCTGCGCCCCGATGACGCCGGTCGGAGATCCGGACACCGGGTCGAGCGAGAGCACGAAGCGCGGCGAAAGCTCGGAGGTCGCACCGGACGGGCTCGTGGCCGTGGCCGTGATCGGCGACCCGTTCGCGACGACGACCGCGAGGACCTCGTTGAAGGCGGCGTTGCCGGACCCGTCCGTCGTGACTTCGATCGAGCCGATGTAGGTCTTGGCCTCGTCCTGCTCCTGCGGGCGGCCGTTGCATGCGGGGTTGGAGTAGAAGTCGACGTCGAAGGTGGTCGACGGCGTGCTGTTGAGCGTTCCGGCGATCGTCGTATTCGCACCTCCGTAGGTCACCGAGGAGATCAGGGGATAGTTCTGGTAGCCGTTCGGCCCGCCATCCGCGTCTCCGGCATCGTTGATGTTGACGCCCAGCTCGAAGAGGTTGCCGCCGGTCAGGTCGATGGCGAGGCCGCTGTTGGCCTGGATGCCGGCGTTGTCGAAGATCGAGTTCCCGCGCACGGTGGCGTTGACGCCGTGGACCACGACACCCGCGTAGCCGCGGTTGTACGCGACGATGTTGCCTTCGCCGGGGCCGACGCCGCCGATCGTCGTGTTCGAGGAGCCGCCCGCCCGGATTCCCCAGTAGCCGTTGGCGAGGCGGACGGTGCCCGTCGCCGTCGGTTCCGACCTGGTTGCCCTGGACGATGGTTCCGTCGCCGTTGATGTCGATTCCCGCGTCGATCGTTCCCCCGATGCGGTTGCCGGCTCCGGCGGCGGAGCCGCCGATCGTGTTGTTGCTGGTACTGGAGTTGACGGTGATTCCGACCGAAGTCTACCCGATGACGATCGTGCCCGTGACGTCGAGCCCGACGAAGTTGCCCTGGATCTGGTTGCCGTTGCCCGCTACGAAGATGCGGGCCGGCGAACACGTTGCGGGCGCCGGCCGCGGTGCCGCCCACGATGTTGCTGGAGCCTCCGCCGGTGTTCCATCGAAAGCGAACCGTTCTGGGGGACGAGCAGATGCAGCCCGGTGATGTCCGTGCCGACCAGGTTGCCGGCGACGAGCGAATTGGATACCGGCTCGGTGATCCCCGCGCCGAAGGAGATGTGATCGCCGAACAGGCTGTCGCCGGAGATCGAGATTCCGGGCCGCCGGCGTCGTGCCGCCGACCCGGGCGTTGGTCTGGGATCGCGGATTGACGCCGCCGCCGTACGGCGCGAGCGCCTGGGTTCCCGCCGCGTTGGTGCCGATGAAGCAGCCCTCGAGAACGAAATCCGAGTGCGCGCCCGTCGTCGCGACCGCCTTGTCCGTGCACCGGTTGACGACGAGGCCGCGGATCGTGACGTCGTCGGCCGCGGCGAAGAGGCACGGCGCGGCGCCGGCGTTCGTCCCGTCGATCTCGATGCGGAGGACCGTATTGAGGCCCTGGCTGGCCGGGTTCGTGTTGGCCGAGGAACCCGGCTGCGTGTAGCCGTCGATCGTCACCGGACCCGTGATCTGCGGCAGGGGGGAGGCCGGCGCGATCGTGTGGACGCCCGAGCCGACGATCCCGAAGGCGATCGTGTCGGCGCCGGGGTTGGCGTTGGCGTCGAGGATGGCCTGACGGAGGGACCCCGCGCCGGAATCGGCGGTCGTCGTCACGGTGTAGGTCGTGGCCTCGAGCGAGACGGAGGCGGCGGCGAGACACAGCGCGGCCAGGGCGGAGCGACGAAGGGTCATGGTTCCTCCTGTGGGGTAACTCGTCGTCTGAAAGAAGAAAGGGACAGGGCGGGAGCCCTGCCCCTTCGAGTGGCCTGGCATGGACGACTAGGGGAGGCTGAAAGTATTGACGAGAAAGGCCGCCATCTGCCCCCGGGTGTTGTTGTTGAGCGGGCAGTAGTTGTTGCCCGGCCCCCGCAGCCCGCCCGTGATGCCTTCGATGCAAGAGAGCTCGATCCAGTCGGCGAAGGTCGAAGGACAGGCGACGTCGTCGAAGAAGCCGGTGCATGGGGGCGGCGTGAAAGTGGAGCCGTACATGCCCTTGAGGAGGAACACCGCCATCTGGTCGCGCCGGACCGGGTTGAGCGGGCAGTAGAACCCGGGCCGCATCCGCCCCTGATGCCCTCGGCGGCAAACTGGTTGACCCAGGGCGCGAAGTTGGTGCTGCAGGGCACGTCGGTGAAGACCTGCGACGCAGGGCGGCGGCGAGTAGCAACGCCGTGCTTGGCTTTCAGCACGAAGACCGCCATCTGCTGGCGGGTGACGTTCTGGCTCGGGCCGAAGTTGCCCTGGCCGATTCCGGCCGTGATGGACGCCGGCGACGAGCTTGGAGATGAACGCGTCGAACAGGCTGCTCTTCGGGACGTCCAGGAAGCGCGACGACGTAGCCGTTCTTGATCGTGCCCGACAGGCCGCCCGGGTTCGTCACCGTGACGTCGTAGACGCCGCCGGGCGTGAGAGACGGGCCGACGAAGCTGCAGAGTCGTCGGCGGACATAGACGTCCGCGGCACCGGATTGCCGCCGACCGTGACGGTCGCCGCCGGGTCGAAGAGCTGGCCGCCGATGGTCTGGTTGCCCGTGTCGCCCGGTCCGCCGACGCCCGGGCCCACCGAGAACACGATCCCCGGCGAAAGCTCCGACGTGTTTCCGTTGGGGTCGGTCGCGGCGCGGTGACGGGCGCGCCCGGCTGGGATCGGCGTGACGAGCAGCGAGGTTGAAGGACGGCGTTGCCGGATGCGTCCGTCGTGATCTGGGTCCGAGCCGAGATAGAACTCGGCCTGGGGAAGATCGCGCGGCCGGTCGAGGCAGACGGGATTCGAGTAGAAGTCGAGATCGAAGGTCGTCGAAGCCAGGCTGTTGAGCGTGCCGATGACACGCGTTCCGCCGCCTTCCGGGGACCGCCGACGTGATGATCGGATGGTTCTGGCGCTCGTTGGCGCCCGGGATCGGCGTCGCCCGAGATCGTTCGGCGTCGGGCCCCCGGGCGCCGCGGAGAAATGGAGATCGATCCCCATGGCCGGCCCGCCGAAGTGCCCACTCCGCCGAATCCGTTCTTGAAGATGCGGTTGCCGCGGATCGGATTCTGGGAGAGACCCTCGACGAGGACGCCCACCCTCCGTTGTACGCGATGACGTTGGCTTCGCCCGGCTGGATCCCGCCGACGGCCTGGCCGCCCGTGCTGACGAGCACGCCCATGAGCCGATTGCCGAGAGTTCTTGGTCGCGGTCGTGTCGGTGCCGATGAAGTTGCCCTGGAAGATGGCGCGGGCGCGTCGAGGATGATCGCCGTAGTCGTGGCCGCCGATCACGTTCCCTTCGCCCGCGCCGTGCGCCGCCGATCACGCTGCCGGCGGCGGTGACGAAGATACCCGACTTCGCCGCTGTAAATGATGCTGTTCTGTTGGGCATCGACGCCGATGAAGTTGCCCTGGATCGTCGCCGTCGCCGAGCTCAGGTTGATCCCGTGGTCGAAACCGCCGATGACATTGGCGGCGTGCGGGGCGCGGGCCACCGAGGATCACGAGCGCCCGAATTCGGAGCGAGAGGCGATCCCCGGGAACCGATGGCACCCGGCCATGCAGCCGGGCGCCTGAAATGTCGGTGCCGATGAGATTGCCTTGGACGAAGCCGGACGCGTCGCCGGAGATGATGATCGCGGTGGCGTTGGGCGGCAGCGAAATGAGATTGCGCGCGGCCGGGGTCATCCCGCCGATGCGCCAGGTTCGGGATCGCTCAGCCGCCGTCGCGCCGCCGGGACGAGTAGCCAAGAGTCCGTCGGGGCTCGACGCCGATGAAGCAGCCTTCGACGACCAGGTTCGAATGGTTGAACGACGAGTTGCCGTCGATCTGGTACTGCGAGAACCGGTTGATCGCCAGGCCGCGGATCGTCACGTTCGAGCGCCCGGACGTCGAGACCCGATGCCCGGGTCGTCGCGGCTCCGGAGATCTCGATGCGGAGCACCGTGTCGAGACCCTGGCCCGACCGGATTCGTGTTGGCCGACGCCCCCGGCTGCGTGTAGCCGTCGATCGTCACGGCCTCGGTGATCGGCGGAAGCGGCGTCGCCGGGGTGATCGTCTGGACGCCCGAGCCCACGATGTTGAACTGCGATCGTGTCGGCGCCGGGGTTCGTGTTGGCGTCGGTGATCGCCTGACGGAGCGATCCCGCGCCGGAGTCGGCGGTCGAGGTGACGGTGTAGGTCAGGGCGGAGGCGGCCGAGGCGACGCACAGCAGTCCCGCAGCAAGTCCGATCCGGCGCATGGTTTTTCCTCCTGGTGGCGGCATCCTAATTCTCGACGGGCCCGGCCTGGCAAAAGGTCTCCGGGCCTTCGGTACAATTAGGCGATCCATGGAAGACAAGCCGGGGGCTCCGAGGCCCGAAGAGGTCACGGGTCTCCTGCGCGCCGCCGAGGCGGGCGATCGCGGGCGCGCTGGATCGCGTGTTTTCGGTGCTGTATGGGGAGCTGCGCGCCATCGCCCACCGGCAGCTCCAGGGCGCGCCGGCGGAGCGGACGCTTTCGACGACCGCTCTCGTGCACGAGGCCTACCTCAAGCTCTCGCGCGGCGCGGGCTGGACGGCGAAGGATCGCTCGCACTTCTTTTCGCTCGCCGGGACGGGCGATGCGGATGATCCTCGTCGATCAGGCGCGCTCGCGGACTCGCCAGCGCCGCGGCTCGGGCCGGCGGCCCCTGGATCTCGAAAACGTCGAGATACCCGTCGAGGAGCGCGCCGCGGAGATCGTCGCGCTCGACGAAGCGCTCGGCAGGCTCGGGGAAGTCGACGGCGAGCTCGCGCAGCTCGTCGAGTGGCGGTTCTTCGCCGGGCTCTCGGTGGAGGAGATCGCGGAGATGTCGGGACGGTCGGAACGCACGGTCAAGCGCCACTGGCAGGCGGCGCGCGCATTTCTCTTCCAGGAGCTTTCGACGGACTCGGGCTCGTGAGCCGGGTCGTCGACGACCCGTGAACGGAGCCGGGCGCTGGACCGAGGTCCGGTCGCTCTTCGAGGAGCTCGTCGAGCTCTCGCCGTCCGAACGACAGAGCCGCCTCGCCGCGCTCGCCGACCGCGATCTCTCGGAGCGCGTCCGCAAGCTCCTCGCGGCCGATTCCGAAGCCGGCCGCTTTCTCGAGACGCCGGCCGTGGCCGTCGCGGGCGGCCTCTTCGACGGTCTCCCGGGGGTCCCGGACGAAGCTCCGCCGCCGGAGCGCATCGGTCCCTACCGCGTGCTCGGCCGGCTGGGCCGCGGCGGCATGGGCGAGGTCCTCCTCGCCGAGCGCGCCGACGGCCTCTTCGACCAGCGCGTCGCGATCAAGCTCCTGCGCCGCGGCATGGCCTCGGACGAAGTCCTTTCGCGGTTCTCGCGCGAGCGGCGCATCCTCGCGCGCCTCGAGCATCCGCACATCGCGCGGCTGCTCGACGGCGGCGCGACCGAGGACGGGCGGCCGTACTTCGTGATGGAGCTCGTCGAAGGCGAGCCGATCACGGACTACTGCCGGTCGCGGAGTCTCGCGGTCGAGCCGCGCCTCGAGCTCCTGCAGGACTGCTGCGACGCGGTGGCGGCGGCGCACCGGAACCTCGTCGTGCACCGCGACCTGAAGCCCTCCAACGTCCTCGTCACGAAGAGCGGAGAGGTCAAGCTCCTGGACTTCGGCATCGCGAAGCTTCTCGGTCCCGACGACACCGGCGAGGCCGCCGCCGAGACCCGCACGGAGTTCCGCCTCCTCACTCCCGCCTACGCGGCGCCGGAGCAGATCCTGGGCGAGCCCGTCACGACGGCGACCGACGTGTGGGCCCTCGGCGCGCTGGGGTACGAGCTCCTGACCGGGACGCTGCCGCAGAAGCGCGAGGGGCGGTCGGCGGCGGCGCTCGCGGCCGTCGCCTCCGAGGACGTGAAGGAGAGGCCGAGCCAGCGGGTCGCGCGAGAGGACCTCTCGCGCTTCCGTTCGCGAGTCCGACGGAAGGCGACCGCCGCCGGCTCGAGCGGCGGCTGCGGGGCGATCTCGACACCATCCTTCTCGCCGCGCTGCGACGCGAGCCCGAGCGGCGGTACGCCTCGGTCACGGCCCTCGGCGGCGATCTGCGGCGGCATCGGGAGGGCCAGCCCGTCAAGGCGCGGCCCGACACCTTCGGCTACCGGCTCTCGAAATTCGTCCGGCGCAACCGCGTCGGCGTCGCGGCGGCGGTTCTCGTGCTGGCCTCGCTGGTCGCGGGCCTCGCCGCCGCGGCCTGGCAGGCGAAGCGCGCCGAGGCCAACGCGAAGACGGCGGCGGCCGCCGCGCGCCGCGCGGAGGCCGTCAAGGAATTCCTGATCGGCCTCTTCGAGGTCGCCGACCCCGAGCAGGCCTCCGGCGGCTCGGTGACGGCGAGCGAGCTCCTCGATCAGGCCGGCAAGCGCCTCGAGACCGAGCTCTCCTCCGAGCCGGACATCCAGGCGGATCTGCTCGAAGCCGTCGCCCGCATCGACAAGGGTCTCGGGCGGCTGGAGCCGGCGGAGGGTCTCGCGAAACGGTCGCTCGAGATCCGAGAGCGGATTTTCCCTCCCGGCGACGCCGCGATCGGCCGCAGCCTCGCGACCCTCGGCGCCGTCAAGATGTCCAAGGGCGAGCTCGACGAGGGGGAGAAAGAGCTTTCCCGGGCCCTGCCCGATGCTCGAAGCCGAGGGAGGGGCCCGACAGCCTCGCGACCGCGCGCGCGAAGAGCGACTACGGGCAGGTCCTCTTCTGGAAGGGCGAGCCGAGCGGGCCGAGAAGAACGAGCGCGGCGTCTACGAGACATACCGTCGGGTGCTCGGCGACGACAACGCCCTGACCGCCACGCACCTGCGCAACCTCGGCGTTCTCCTCGACGAGATCGACCGGCTCGACGAATCCGAAAAGGCGTATCGGGACTCGCAGGCCGTTCTCACGAAACGGCTCGGCCCCGACCACGCGAACCTCGGCTCCAGCTACGCGAACCTCGCCGTCCTCCTCGGCCGTCGAGGCAAGCCTCAGGAGGCAGAGGCGCTCTACAAGCGCTCGCTGGAAATTCGCCGCAAGACACTCGGGCCGAATCACCCGATGCTCGGCCAGACTCTGCAGCTGACCGCGCTCTTCTACGTCAATCAGGGGAGGCTCGAAGAGTCGGAAGCCCTCTACAGGGAGGCGATCGCGATCTTTCGATCGATCAATCCCAAACATTTCGAAGTCGGCAAGTGCATGAACGGTCTGGCCCTGATCGCCTCCCGCCGTGGAGACTACGCAAAGGCGGAAAAGACGATGGTCGAAGTGGAGGTGCTTTTCCGCGAAGTCCTCGGCGAAAAGCACACCTTCACATGGCAGGTCCGGGGCAACCGCGCGCTGCAGATCGCGCTGCAGGGGAGACTCGAGGAAGCCGAGCGACCTGCAGCGCGAGGTCCTCGAACGGATCGTCGAGATCAACGGGAAGGACAGCCAGGAGGCCATCAACGCGCGCTCCCGTCTCGGCGAGACTTTGCGCAAGCGCGGCCAGGTCGAGGAGGCCCTCCGGTTCATCGAGAGTCGCTCGCGGCCGTCGTCAAGATGGAAGGGGACTCGAGCCCCGGGACGGCGATGGTGCGCTACCAGCTCGCGGCGGATCTCATCGCGGCCGGACGCGCGGAAGATCGCGCCGAGGCGCGGCGCCTTCTCGACCAGTCGCTCGCCGTCCTCGAGAAGCAGACGCCGCCGCCGCCGCGGCTGGCCGAGGTGCGGGCGCTTGAGAAGAGCCGCTGGCGTCCTGAAGCGCTAGGGGAGCGCGCAGCGCTTTCACCAGAAACGCCGCCATCTGCCCGCGGTTCACGTTGTTCGCCGGACAGTAGATCGTCCCCTTCCCGCAGCCCGCCGTGACGCCCTCGGCCTTGAGCTGCTCGATCCAGTTGGCGAACAGCGAGGGGCACGGCACGTCCGCGAAGATCCCGCTGCACGGCGGCGCGACGTAGGCCGGGCCGTGCGCCGCCTTCAGCATGAAAGGCGCCATCTGGTCGCGGCGCACGGTGGCGTCGGGGCAGAAGTTGCCGCCGCCGCATCCGCCGGTGATGCCCTCGACGAAGAGCGCCTCGATCCAGTCCGCGAAGGTCGACGGGCACGGCACGTCGGCGAAGACGCCCGGCGGCGTGCAGGGAGGAGGCGTGTAGCAGAGGCCGTGCTCGGCCTTGAGCAGGAAGACCGCCATCGACTGGCGCTTGACCGGGTTGTCGACGCCGTAGAGACCTCCGCCGACGCCGACGGTCACCTCGTTGGCGACGAGCTTCACGATGTCGGCGTAGAACGGATTCGCCGGCGGCACGTCGAGAAAGTCGGCCATCCAGCCGTTCTCGACGGTGCCGGTGAGCCCGCTCGGGTTGGTGGCGACGACGTCGTGCACGGTTCCCGGAGGAAATGCGGGCATCGTCGCCGCGATCGTGTAAGGGAGGAGTGACGCACGCCCGCCGCGGCCTGGCCGCCGACCGTCGACCGTGGCGCCGGCCTGGAGCTCCTGTCCGAAGAGCGTCGCGCTCGCGCCCGCCGGCGGTCCCGAGCGCGGATCGACCTTCAGGAGGATCGGCTGGGAATGCTCCGACGTGTTGCCATCGGGATCGGTGGCCATGGCCGTCACGCTCTGGCCGACCGTCAGCGGCGCTGCCAGAGCGAAATCGATCGTGGCGGTCCCGGAGCCGTTGGTCGTGACCTGCGTGGAGCCGACGTAGTCCCGCCCCTGCAGGAAGGCGGTCGGCCGCGTGACGCAGACGGCATTCGCGTAGAAGTCGATGTCGTACGTCGTCGACGGCGCGCTGTTCAGCGTCGCGTGCACGACAGTGGGAGGACCGTAGTCCACGCCCGTGATGATCGGCGAGTTCTGGAGATTGTTGGCGCCCGTGTCGACGTCGAGCGGATCGTTGGGCGCCGGGGCCGCGAAGTCCGGTGCGAAGCCGCGCGAGGAGTTTTCATACATCCGGTTCCCGCGCACCGTGACGCGATTCGAGGAGCCGCTGATCAGGGAGACGCCGGCCGGGTACCAGCCCTGCTTGCCTCCGTTAAACGCGATGACGTTGCCTTCGCCCGCGCCCGTGCCGCCGATGAGAACGCCGTTGCCGTCGTGGACGGCACCCACGACGATCCCGCCGGCGCGATTGCCCAGACGGCGAGTTCCCGAGCCGTCGGTGCCGATGATGTTGCCCTGGATGAGGATCGTCGGACCGCGGTTGCCGGCCGAGATCCCGAGCCCGGAGTTCCCGGCGATGATGTTGCCCTGGCCCGCGGAACTGCCGCCGATCTGCAGGCCGTTGTCGCCGACGGACGCGGCGATCCCGATACCGTTCGGCAGCGCGACGGTCACGGTCGCATCGACGCCGATGATGTTGCCGAGGATCGTGGCCGTCGGCATGTCCTCGACCGTCTCGACGATGGCGATGCCGGTGCCTTCGGCGTTCATTTCTTCGAGGTTGTTGCCGGAGACGAGATTCCGGTCGGCGGGCGCTCCGCTGCCGATCAAGTGGCCGACGCCTCCGAAGACGTAGATTCCGCGGATCTGCCGCGTCACGCCGACTCCGCGCGGCACCGTCAGCCCGTCGGGCGCCGTGCCGATGTAATTCCCGCGGATCTGGATGCCGTCGCCGGCGCCGGGCTCGATCTGGAGACCGGTGATGTAGAAGCGGTTGATGGCGAGGCCGCGGACCACGCTGCCGCCCGCCAGGATCCGGAGGCCCCGGGCGTTCAGATCGAGCGGCAGCGCCTGGCCGCTGAGCTCGATCGTCGGGACCGCATTCGTTCCCTGCGGAAAGGGCAGAGTGTTGGGCGAAGAGCCCGCCTGCGTGTAACCGTCGATCGTGGTGGAAGACGTGATCACCGGGAGCGGCGTCCCGGGCGTGATGGTGTGGACGCCGGCGCCCGGGATCGCGAACTGGATCGTGTGCGGGCCGGCGCTGGAGTTCGCGTCGAGGATGGCCTGGCGAAGGGAGCCGGCGCCCGAGTCGTTGGCATTCGTGACCGTGAACGTCGCGGCGGCGAGAGGGGAAGAGACGCAGAGAAACACGAGAGCGAGAGGGGAGCGCATGGGGAGTGGTCCTCCGTTTATGGCAGGCGGAGCGCCTTGACCAGAAACGTCGCCATCTGTCCCCGGTTGTTCGGGTTCGACGGGCAGTAAGTCGATCCGGCGCCGCAGCCGGCCGTCACCTGCTCCTTCGCGAGCTGCTCGATCCAGTCGGCGAAGAGCGACGGGCAGGGAACGTCGGCGAAGAGCCCCGCGCAGTGCGGGGGCACGAACGCCGGGCCGTGCACCGCCTTCAACAGGAACGGCGCCATCTGGTCCCGCCGCACGGTGTCGAGCGGGCAGAAGAGGCCGCCGCCGCAGCCGCCGGTGATGCCCTCGGCGGCCATGCGCCTCGATCCAGTCGGCGTAGCCGAAGGGCAGGCACGTCGGCGAAGACGCCCGGAGGCGTGCACGGGGGCGGCGTGTAGCAGATGCCGTGCGCGGCCTTGAGGACGAAGACCGCCATGGACTGCCGCTTGACGGGTTCGTTGACGCCGTAGAGGCCCCGACCGACGCCGGCGGTGACCTGGTTCGCGACGAGCTTGACGACGTCGTCGTGAAACTGGTTGGCCGGCGGAACGTCGAGGAAATCGGCGATGTAGCCGTTGCGCAGCGTTCCCGAGAGCCTCCCGGGTTCGTCACGACGACGTCGTGAGCGGTCCCGGCGATGGAAAGCCGGCATGTTCGCCGTGATCGTGTAGGGCGGCGTGACCGACGACGTTCGAGGCCGCGGGCCCGCCGACCGCGACCGTGGCGCCGGCCTGCAGGAGCTGACCCAGAGAGCGTCACGGATGCCGCCCGCCGGCGGCGGGCCCGAGCGCGGCGTCGTCTTCAGCAGGATCGTCTGCGCGAACTCCGACGTGTTGCCGAGAGGATCCGTCGCGATCGCCGACACGCGTCCTCCCGGGGCGAGCGGCGAGGCAGAGGTGAAGTCGATCGTCGCGAGTCCCGAGGCGTCGGTCGTCGACCGAGACGTGTGCCGACGCGCGTCCTCGCCCTGGGGGGGCAGCGCTGGAAACGAGCACGCAGCTCGTGCTGGCGTAGAAGTCGACGTCGTAGGTCGTCGAGGGCGCGCTGCTGCAGCACGCGTGCGCGACGGTCGGGGGTCCGTAGTCGATGCTCGTGATCACGGGGGCGTTCTGGCGCTCGTTGGGTCCCGTGTCGCCGTCTCCGGGATCCGCCGGGTGCGGCGGATCGAGGTCCGAGACCGATGGCCACGGGACGGTTGTCGTAGAAGAGGTTGCCCCGCGCGGTGACCTTGCCCCCGCCGGGCATGAGGAACCCCGCCGGATAGCTGAAGATGCCGCCCGCCGCCGTTGTGCGCGATGACGTTGCCTTCCCCGGGTCCGAGGCCGCCGAGGACTCCGAACGGCGGAGCCCGTGGTGCTGAACACGACGCCGCTGCCGAGATTGCCCAGGTTGACCGTCTGCGACGGATTCGTTCCGACGAAGTTGCCCTGGAACGTCGAGAACAGGCCGGCGAAGCCTTCGGCGAGGCTGCCTCCGATCACGTTGCCCTCGTTCGGCTCCCGGGCCTCCGATCTGGACCCCGATGCGGCGAAGGGCAGACGATGCCGTCGCCGTTGGAGATGGACGTAGGAGACGGTGGCGTCGGTGCCGATCAGGTTCCCCTGGATCGCCCCGGCGACGTTGTACTGGTGGTGACGACGGCCGACGGACTGTCCGGAGATCAGGTTGCGATCCGCCGGAGCGGGCCTCCGACGATCACGTGATGGGCGGCTCGTTGCCGAGCGTGCCGAGAGCGAAGACGCCGAACCCTGCGGCGACCCGTCGGTGAGCGGCGTTCCGGCGGGCGTTGTGCCGAAGAAGTTGCCCGTGACCGTCAGGGAGCCCTTGTCATAGAGCGCGCCGTCGCGACAGCGGTTGATGACGAGGCCCTGGATGTGCGCGCCGGTCGTTTCGAGCTCCCAGCAGGGCGCCAGCGCGACGCCGGCGCCGTTGATCTCCACGTTCAGAACGGCATTGGTTCCCTGCGCCAGCGGCAGCGTGTTGGGCGACGAGCCGGGCTGCGTGTACCCGTCGACGGTCAGCGGGTCGAAAGCCTTCGGAAGCCACGTCAGTGAGAGCGATGGTGTGCACGCCCGCGCCCGGAATGTTGAACGCGATCGTGTCCGCTCCGGCGGTTGGAGTTCGAATCGAGGATCGCCTGGCGGAGCGAGCCCGCGCCGGCGTCGTTCGTGTTCGTGACGGTGAAGGTCGCGGCGGAGAGAGGCGCCGCGAGGCGTGTCGACAGAGCAGCGCGAGGGCCAGGGTCGGAGCGCATGTGGGGGATTCCTCCGTTCAGGGCAGGCGAAGGGCTTTTACCAGAAACGTGGCCATCTGTCCCCGCGTGTTGGGATTCGCCGGACAGTAGACCGTTCCGTTGCCGCAGCCGGTCGTGACGTTTTCGGCCTTGAGCTGCTCGATCCAGTCGGCGAAGAGAGAGGGGCAGGCCACGTCGGCGAAAACTCCCGTGCAGCGCGGCGGCGTGTAGGCCGGGCCGTGCACGGCCTTCAACAGGAACGGAGCCATCTGGTCGCGGCGCACCGTGCTGGTCGGGCAGAAATTGCCTCCGCCGCAGCCGCCCGTGATCCCCTCGTCCGAGAGGGCCTGGATCCAGTCGGCGAAGGAGGAAGGGCAGGGCACGTCGGCGAAGACGCCGGGGGGAGTGCAGGGCGGCGGCGTGTAGCAGATGCCGTGCTCGGCCTTCAGCACGAAGACGGCCATCGATTGCCGCTTCACCGGATCGTTCACGCCATAGAGGCCGCCGCCGGTTCCGACGGTGACCTCGCTCGCGACGAGCTTGACGATGTCGTCGTGAAAGAGATTGCCGGCCGGGACGTCGAGGAAGTCGGCCACGTAGCCGTTCTGAAGGGTGCCCGTCAGCGCCTCCCGGATTCGCGACGACGACGTCGTGGACGGATCCGGCCGGGAAGGCCGGGCATGTCGGCCGTGATCGTGTACGGCGGCGTGACGACGACGTTCGACGGCGCGACTCCGCCGACGGTCACGGTCGCGCCGGCCTCGATGAGCTGACCGGAGAGCGTCACGCTTCCGCCGCCGCCCGCGGGTCCCGAGCGCGGCGCCGTCTTCAGGAGGATCGTCTGCGAGAACTCGGACGTGTTGCCGCCGGGATCGGTCGCGAGGGCCGACACGCCCTGGCCCGGGACGAGCGGCGAAGGCAGCTGGAAATCGATCGTCGCAAGCCCGGCCCCGTTCGTCGTGGCCTGGACCGTGCCGACCAGCTCCTCACCCTCGCTGTGCGCCGGTCGGGCGACGTCGCGCAGAGGAGATTGGCGTACACGTCGACGTCGTACGTCGTCGAGGCGGCGCTGCTCAGGACGAAGTGCGCCACCGTCGGCGGGCCGTAATCGATTCCGGCGAGGACCGGAGCGTTCTGGAGTCCGTTCGTGCCCGTGTCGCCGTCGCCGGGGTCCGCGGCGATGGGCGAGTTGAGAGCCGAGGGCGATGGCGCTCGGGACATTGCCGTAGAACCGGTTGCCGCGAATGGTCACGTTGCCCCCGGTGATGAACAGGCCTGCCGGGTAGCTGCTGGGCCCGCCTCCGCCGTTCCACGCGAAGACGTTGCCTTCGCCGCGGTCCCAGCCCTCCGAGATCGCGCCGTCCCTCCGGTGACGCTGCCGACGAAGCCGCCGCCGAGGTTGCCGAGGTCGGCCGTCTCGGTCGCCGTTCGTCCCGATGAAGTTGCCCTGGAAGATCTGGGCGCCGCCGAAGATATCCGGCCGACAGACTTCCGCCGATGACGTTGCCCTCGTTGAGCGCCGGGTCCACCGACGACGGGCGCCGGAGGGTGGCGCCCGAGAAGACGCCGACGCCGTTGGAGATCGTGTAGGACGCGGTCGCGTCGACGCCGATGAGGTTTCCCTGGATGATGAGGCGCGTGTAGAACTGTCCGCGGACGCCCTCCGAGAACTGAACTGACGTGTGTCCCGAGATGAGGTTGCGGTCCGCCGGGTTCGGTCCGCCCACGACGACGTCGGTCGTCAGCGGCTCCGATCTGGCGCTCCGAGCGCGTAGATCGCCGCGATTCTGCGGCGAGCCGTCGGTGAGCGGCCCGCCCTGCGGCGTGGTGCCGAGGAAGTTGCCGGTGATCGTGACCGAGCCGGTGACGTGGATCGTCCCGATCGGGCAGCGGTTCATGCGTCAGGCCCTGGATGCGGCCGCCGGCGGCGGCCCAGGTGAGGCACGGCTCGAGCGCGACCGCGGCGCCGCTGATCTCGACGTTGAGGACGGCGTTGTTCCCTGCGCGAGCGGCAGCGGTGTTCGGCGACGAGCCCGGCTGCGTGTAGCCGTCGATCGTGACGACGTCGGTGACGGTCGGCAGCGCGATCCGAGCACGATCGTGTGCACGCCCGCTCCGGCGATGTCGAACGCGATCGTGTCGGCGCCGGCGGCGCCGTTGGCGTCCAGGATCGCCTGGCGGAGCGAGCCGGCGCCGGAGTCGGCGGTGCTCGTGACGGTGAACGTCGCGGCCGCGGCGGCCACCTCCGGCCGATGCGAGGATGAGAACGAGAACGGCGGCGCGCACGGTCACCTCCTCAGACAGAGTAAAGAACGTCTTCCAGACGAGAACCGCCATCTGGCCGCGGGTCACCGGGTTGAGGGGACAGTAGATGTTTCCTCCGCAGCCTCCGGTGATTCCGCCTCGCCGCGAGGGCTTCGATCCAGGGCGCGAACGGCGACGGACAGGGGACGTCGGCGAAGGTCCCGACGCACGGATTCGGAACGAAGTCCGGGAACGCCGGCCTTGAGGAGGAAGACCGCCATCTGGTCGCGCCGGACGGGGTTCTGGGGACAGAAGTTCCCGTTGCCGCAGCCGCTCGTGATGCCTTCCGTCGGCGAGCGCCTCGATCCACGGAGCGAACGGGGAGGCGCAGGGCACGTCGGGGAAGACGCCGGAGCAGGGCGGAGGAACCCAGCACGATGCCGCGCTTCGCTCGGAGGAGGAAGACCGCCATCTGCTGCCGCGTGGTCGAGCGCGTTCGACGCCGAAATTGCCGCCGCCGACGCCGGCGGAGATCCCGTTGGTCACGAGACGGACCACAACTCGTAGAAGATGTGGCCGGCGGGCACGTCGAGGAAGTCGGCCAGCCACCCGCCGACGAGGCTGTAGCCGCCGGCGGGCGGGTTCTGGGCGACGACGTCGTGGAGGCCGGGCGAGAGCGCCGGCATGACGCCGGTGAGCGTGCCGTAGTCGATGATCTGGATGTTCGTCACCGGCAACCCTTCAACCGTGATCTGCGTGTTGCCGCTGAACTCCATGCCCTCGATGGAGACGGGCGTGCCTCCCTCGGGCGGACCCGAGCGCGGATCGATCGAGAGGATGAGACGCTGCGAGAACTCCGACGTCCGTCCCTGCGGGTCCGTCGCGGTCGCGGTGATGGCCTCGCCCGGCTGGAGCTCGTAGGGAACGGTCGTCAGAAAGTCGACCCGGCCCGAGGCGCCGGTCGCCAGGGTCAGCGAGCTGATGTAGCGCTCGCCCTGCAAAAAGCCCGTCGGGAAGATGCTGCACGATCGGTCCGGCGAAGAAGTCGATGTCGAAGGTCGTCGACGGCGTGCTGTCGAGATAGCCGGAGACGTCGGTGCCGGCGCTGGTCACCCCGACGTCGGTGATGATCGGAAAGTTCTGGTTCGCGTTGGGCCCGCCGTCGAGGTCGCCGGGATCGTTGGCGTGACGGTCCCCCCGGCGCGCCCGCCGAGAAGGTCGATGCCCAGATACCGGTTGTCGAAGATGCGGTTGCCGCGGATCTTCGTCCGCCCGTTGCGGACGTGGACGCCTCCGATGAACGAGATCAGCCTCCGCCCGTTGTGGGCGATGACGTTGCCCTCACCGGGCGCGGTGCCGCCGATCGTGACGTCGCCGTTCTCCTCCTGGACGTAGATGCCACCCCGGGATTGCCGAGCTCCGGGTCGGCGGCGAGTCCGTGCCGATGAAGTTGCCGTGGATGGTGGAGGCCGAATTCTCGAGCCGGATGCGACGGCGTTTCCCAGGCCGGCGATGACGTTGCCGCGGATGAGGGGCGACGCCGCGATCGGACTTCGATGCCGACCGCGCCTCCGATGATCTGGGTCCCGGTGACGTCCGTGCCGATGAAGTTGCCGATCGATGGCGGAGTCGTGTTGTCGGCGTTCGATACGACGATCGCGCGATTGCCGACGCCCGGAGATGACGTTGCGCGCGGCCGCCTCGTCGCCCCCGACGACCGCGAACGCGGCGATGTCGAGAAGGAGGCCGGTCGCCGAAGAAGTCCTCGGCCGCGGCGGCGGTTCCCGCGGCATTGGTGCCGATCAGGTTGCCGCGGATCGGCGATGAAGGCGGCGGTGTCGGTCACGACGCCGTCGATGTTGCCGGAGATCAGATTGCGCTCGAAAGGCGAACGTGCCGCCGATCGCCACGTGGATCGTGTTGACGACGCGGACGCCGAAACCCTGCGGCCCGGGAACGCTCGTGCCCGTGGGTCGGGCCGATGTAGTTGCCCGGCGATGACCGCGCCGCTGCCCTCCGACGACCGACGTCGATCGCGCCGACGGGCAGCGGTTGATGACGAGGCCCTGGATCGCCATGACGAGAAGGTCGTCGTTGCCTGCGTTGATCGTGAAGCACGGCCCGGCGGCGGCTCCGGTGCCGTCGATCTGGATCTGCAGAACGGCGTTCAGACCCTGGCCCGCCGGCTGCGTGTTGGCCGACGAGCCCGGCTGAGTGAATCCGTCGATGATGACGGGCTCCGTGATTGCCGGAAGGGGCGACGCGAGGACGATCGTCTGCACGCCGGGAGCCGGAATCGCGAAAACGATGCTGTCGGGTCCGGGGTTGGCGTTGGCGCCCAGGATCGCCTGGCGGAGCGAGCCGGAGTCCGAGGGCGCCGTGTTCGTCACGGTGAACGTTGCGGCGGAGGCCGGAAGCGCGAACGATAGAAGGCCGGTGACGAGGAGTCGGCGCACGGGACCTCCTAGGGTAGGTCGAACGCGCGGACGACGAACACGGCCATCTGGCCACGCGTCACCGGGTTCGACGGACAGTAGTTGTTTCCTCCGCATCCGCTCGTGACGCCCTCGAGCGCGAGCTGCTCGATCCAGTCCGCGAACAGCGAGGGGCACTCGACGTCGCCGAACACCGTGCCCGTGCAGGGCGGTGGCACGAAATCGGCTCCCGCACTTCGCTTTGATCAGAAACGGCGCCATCTGATCTCGCCGCACCGGGTTCTGCGGGCAGAAGAGGCCCGTGCCGCAGCCTCCCGTGATTCCCGCGTCGAAGAGGGCCTCGATCCACGGTGCAAAATCGGAAGAGCAGGGCACGTCCGAGAAGAGGCCCTGACAGGGAGGCGGAACGAAGCACACGCCGTGCTTGCCCTTGAGCAGGAACACGGCCATCTGCTGGCGGAGCGTCGGGTTGCCGACGCCGTACAGTCCGCCGCCGGTGCCGCCGCTGACGCCGTTGAGGACGAGCCGGACGACGAAATCGTAGAACTGCTGGCCGCCCGGGACGTCGAGGAAGTTCGCGAGCCAGCCGGCGGGAAGCGTCCCGGTCGTTCCATCGGAATTCGAGACCGTGGCCGCGTTGAGGGTTCCGGCCGGGCGCGCGGGCATCGTCGCGCTGATCGTCTTGTCATTCATGACGTTGACGTTCGTCGCAGGGACGCCGCCGACCATGACCGTCGCTCCTGCGGCGAACGACATTCCGCTCAATGTCGCTCCGACGCCGCCGCCCGGTGGCCCCGACGGAGGGTCCATCGAGATCAGGAGTCCCGCTGAGAGCTCGGAGGTGTGGCCGTCCGGATCCGTCGCGGTCGCGGTGACCAGCTGCCCGGGGGCCACGGCGACCGGGAAGTCCAGGGCAAAGGACGCGAGTCCCGAGCCGTCGGTCGTGACGTCCGCCGTGCCGAGATAGGTCTCGGCCTGGACCGGATCGTTCGGACGCGGCCGGCACACGGTCGCGGCGAAGAAATCGAGCTCGTAGGCCGTAGAGGCGCTGCTCCGGAGAAGGCCTTCGACGTGCGTCGATGAGGCTCCTGGAACCACGCTCGTGATCAGCGGGAAGTTCTGCAGGCCGTTGGTTCCGGTATCCGAGTCGAACGGGTCGTTCGGGCGTCACTCCGTCGAAATCGAGATCGATGCCGATCACCGAATTGGCAAAGATCCGGTTGCCGCGGATCGTCACCGGACTGCTCGTGCTGGCGAGGATCCCGCCGTAGAACGTGCCGCTTGGCGCGCCGTTGTGGGCGATGACGTTGCCTTCCCCGGGGCCTTCGCCTCCGATGGTCGCCGAGCCGTTGAAGACGAGGATGCCGCAGCCGGAGTTGCCCAGATCCAGGGAGGCCGACGTGTCGGTTCCGATGAAATTGCCCTGAATGACCGGGCTCGAGCCGTTGCCCGCCTGGATTCCGACGGCGACACCGCCGCCGATGACGTTGCCGCGGATCGATACCCCGGAACCGGCCAGAATTCCGTTTCCGTTTCCGAGCGCAATCGTGCCCGCCGGGTTCGTACCGATCCGGTTGTTCTGGACCGTCGCGGCCGGGCCGGAAATCCCAACGGCGTGGTCGACGCCGGCGATGGTGTTCTGGTCCGCGGCGGAAGGGCCTCCGACCGTGCTCAAAGTGCCGCCGACCCCTATGCCCGAGGTCGCGGCGCCGGGGAGAACGAAGATGACCCCGTCTCCGGCGGCGTTCGTGCCGACGAGGTTGCCCCTCACCCAGGTCCCGATCGCGGAGCTGGAGGCGACGGCGGAGCCGTCCCAGCCGGCGATCAGGTTGCGCTCGAAGGGTGTCGGGCCGCCGATCTGGACGAAGTCGGCGAAGATCCGCACCCCGACGTTCGTAAAGAGGTCCGGGTCGGGCCGGAACGTGCCGGTCGGATCGGTGCCGATGAAATTCCCCCAGACCAGGGCGCCGTCGGCGCCGTCGCTGATCGAGATCGCCGAGTTCTTGCAGCGGTTGATCACCAGGCCCTGGATCGCCATCACGAGAACGTCGCTGTTGCCGACGTTGACTGTCAGGCACGGGTCGAAATTGGTGACTCCGGTCCCGGCGATTTCGATCGCCAGGACCGTGTTCAAGCCCTGGTCCGCCGGAAGCGTGTTCGGAGACGATCCCGGCTGGGAGTAGCCGTCGAGGATGACTCCCTCGTTGATCGGCGGAAGAGACGACGCGAGCGCGATCGTATGCACGCCGGGGCCCGCGATCGCGAACACGATGTCGTCGGCGCCCGCGCTCGCATTCGCGTCCAGGATGGCCTGGCGCAGCGATCCGGCGCCGGCGTCGTCCGTGTTCGTGACGGTGAACGTTGCGGCGGAGATCGGGCCGGTGGCGGCCAGGAGCGTCGCGGCGAGTCCGAAAGCGAAGGCGCGCTTCATGCGTTTCCCCTTCCGACGCGCGAGAGTCTATCCCCGGGCCACGGTCGCCCGGAGGAAATCCGGACCTTTGGCTGCGCTACTGGAGCGAAAAGGTCTTGGTAATGAATACGGCCATCTGTCCGCGCGTGGCGTTCGTCGTCGGGCAGTAGTTGGTGCCGCCGCAGCCCGCGGTGATGGTGCGGGCGACGAGCTCGTAGATCCATGGCGCGAACCGCGAAGAGCACGGTACGTCGTCGAACGTGGCGACCGTGCAGGCCGGGGGCGCGTACGATGAGCCCTCGAGCGTCTTCAGCAGGAAGACCGCCATCTGCTGGCGAGTGACGGGATTGGTCGGACAGAAGATCCGCTCCCGCAGCCGGTCGTGATGCCCTGGACGACGAGCTCGTTGATCCACGGGGCGAAGCTGGAGGTACAGGGCACGTCGGGGAAGGCCGGAACGGTGCAGGGCGGAGGCACGTAGCAGACGCCGTATTTCGCCTTCAGCAGGAAGACCGCCATCTGCTGGCGCTTCGTGTCCTGGCCGACGCCGTAGTTGCCGCCGCCGACGCCCGCCGTAATCGCGTTGCGCACGAGGGTCGTCACATAGAAGTAGAACTGTCCGGAGGGGACGTCGAGGAAGTTGGCGATCCAGCCGTTCGGCAGGGTCCCCGCCGACGCCGTCGGTGTTGGTGACGGTGATGTCATTGAGAGTGCCCGCGGCAGGGCCGGCGTCGTGCCGCTGATCTGGTTGTAGTCGGGGACCACGACGTTCGTCGCCGGGCGCCGCTCCGAAGGTCACGGTCGCGCCGGGAAGGAAGTTGAACCCGGTGAGGGCTGACCACGCTGCCGCCGGCGGCGCGCCTGCGCCCGGGAATCGACGAGACCACGATGCGCTGCGAGAACTCGGAAGTGTTGCCGTCGGGCAGGTGGCCGTGGCCGTGACGACGTCGCCGGGTTCGATCGTGACGCGTCGAGAACGACGTCGATCGCCGCGTTGCCGCTGAACCGTCCGTCGTCACCTGCGCCGAGCCGAGGTAGGTCCGGCCCTGGATGAATCCCTGCGGCCGGCCAAGGCAGGCCGAGTTCGAGTAGAAGTCGATCGTGAAGGTCGTGCTCGGCGGGCTGTTGAAGCTGCCTTCGATCGTCGTGTCGCCGCCGCCGGAGATCGCCGAGGCGATGAGCGGGAAGTTCTGGTTCGTGTTGGGCCCGGGCGCGTCGGCGTCCTGATCGTCGTTGAGGGTCAGACCCGCCCGTCTGATTCCCGAGATCGATGCCGAGCGTCGACCGCCCGCCGGCGCCGTTCGCGGTCCCGTTGCCGTAGATCGAGTTGCCGCGGATCGGATTCTTCTCGATGTTGATCGTGCTGTAGTCGATGTAGACGCCGGCGCCGCCATTGAAGGCGATGACGTTGCCCTCGCCCGCGCCGACGCCGCCGATCGCG
Organism: uncultured Acidobacteriota bacterium; assembly: GCA_963749265.1. Classification (GTDB taxonomy): domain Bacteria; phylum Acidobacteriota; class Thermoanaerobaculia; order UBA5066; family Gp7-AA6; genus DAHUXD01. Next base: position 69,373 of record CAVVML010000016.1, read on the forward strand.
GCCTGCTGGCCCTGCGCGAGGATGCCGTTGCCGGTGTTGCCGAGGTTCAGCGTGCCGGAGACGTCCGTGCCGATCCAGTTGCCCTCGATGGTGGCTGCCGTGTCCCGGTCCGCTCGACGGAGCCGACCTGGATGCCCTGTCCGGCGCCGCCGATCACGTTGCCGCGCACCACCGCGCCGGGCGTGTTCGAGCCGAGCAGGATGCCGGAGAGCGTGGGCCCGCCGATCAGCGCCGACGCGGCGGCGTTCGTTCCGATGAGATTCCCCTGGACGACGGCGTCCAGGCTCCCGTTCTGCACGGCGACGTTGAACTGGGAGTGGCCCGCGATCAGGTTGCGGTCCGCGGGCGCCGGCCCGCCCACGCGAAAGTCGTCGCTCCCGTTGACGTAAATCCCGCGAGCGCCTCCCGGAACGACGGCCGTGCCCGCGGCGTTCGTGCCGATGAAACAGCCGGCCACGACGTTGCCGTCGGAGAAATCCGAAGTCACCGTGTAGTCGAACGGCGCCGTCATGACGAGGCCTCGGATCGTCGAAGCCGGATCCGCCGCTTCCGATGCTGATACCGAAAGGCACGAAGTTCGGGCCGCGGTCGTGACGACGATCTTGAGCGACCGTGTTCAGCGCGCCCGTCGCGTTCGTGTTGACCAGGGCGCCTGATTGCGTGTAGCCGTCGATCAGGACCGGGCCGAGATGGTCGGCAGCGCCGAATCGAGCGCGATCGTGCAGATCCCCGAGCCGTCGCAACCGGCGCCGGACACGTCGAACGCGATCGTGTCGAGCCCCGCGGCTCCGTTGGCGTCTGTGATCGCCGCGCGCAAGCGATCCCGCGCCAGTGTCGCTCGTGTTCGTGACCGTGAAGGTGGCGGCGGAGGCCGCCGTTGCGCAGAGTCCGAGAGCGAGTGCGAGTAGTCGACGCATGGGGTGGGTCTCCTCGGTTATTCGAATGGCCAACGTGATTATTGAAGCTGGAACGTCTTCACGATGAACGTCGCGATCTGGCCGCGGTTGGCGCTCGTGCCGGGCAGTAGTTGCCGCCGCCGCAGCCGGCGGTGATGTCGCGGGCGACCAGCTCGTAGATCCAGGGAGCGAACTGGTGCGTGCAGGGCACGTCCGTGAACGTCGCCACGGTGCAGGCGGGCGGGGTATAGCCGCTGCCTTCGAAGGCCTTCAGGAGGAAGACCGCCATCTGCTGGCGGTTGACGGGGCTGGTGGGACAGAAGTTGCCGCCGGCGCAGCCTCCGGTGATGCCCTGGACCACGAGCTCGTTGATCCACGGGTGCGAAGTTGGAGGAGCAGGGTACGTCGGGGAAGGCCGGCACGGTGCAGGGCGGGGGCGTGTAGCAGATGCCGAAGCGGGCCTTGAGCAGGAAGACCGCCATCTGCTGGCGCAGCGTGTTCTGCGCGACGCCGTAGTTGCCGCCGCCGACGCCGACCGTGATCGCATTGCGGACGAGCGTGGTGACGAACGAGTAGAACTGGTGCCCGCCCGGCACGTCGAGGAAGTCCGCGATCCAGCCGTTGGGAAGGGTCCCGGCGCTGCCGTCGGTGTTCGAGACCGTGATGTTGTTGAGGCTCCCCGGCGGAAGCGAGGGAGTGGTGGCGGTGATCTGGTTGAAGCCGACCACGTTGACGCTCGTCGCCGGCAGGCCGCCTACGGTGACCGTCGCGCCGGCGAGGAAATTGAAACCGGACAGGCTGATCCCCGCTCCCGCCGCCGGCCCGGAACCGGGGTTCGACGAGACGACGATGCGCTGCGAGAACTCCGAGGTGTTCCCTTCCGGATCCGTCGCCGTCGCGGAAACGATCTCTCCGGGGGCCAGGACCACCGGAAGCACGGCGTTGATCGTCGCGTTCCCGGCCCCGTCGGTCGTCACGACGCTCGAGCCGAGATAGGTCCGGCCTTCGAGGAAGTCCTGCGGGCGGCCGAGGCAGCCGTCGTTCGAGTAGAAGTCGAGGTCGAACTGGGTGTTCGCGAGGCTGTTGAGCCGGCCCTCGATCGTCGTGCTCCCTCCTCCGGGAGCCTCGCCGAAAGTCGAAACGGCCGAAGAGATCAACGGAAAGTTCTGATAGTCGTTCGGCCCCGTGTCCGCGTCTCCCAGGTCGTTGACGGTGAGCCCTCCCGCGCCCGATCCGCCGGAGGATTCTCCGAGATCGATACCCTGCGTCGCGAGCGCCGAGGGATTCTGGTGGTTGGAGTAGATCGAATTGCCACGGATCGGATTCCGCCGAATGGTACCCAGGCTGGTGTAACCCAGGAATACTCCTGCACCCTTGTTGAACGCAATCACGTTGCCCTCGCCGGCGCCGGTCCCGCCGACGGTCACCTGCTGGGTCTCGACCACAATCCCGTTGAAGGTGTTGCCCAGGTTGACGGTTCCGGTCACGTCGGTGCCGACGAAGTTGCCCTGGACCACCGTCCCGAAGTCGATGGTGCTGCCGCCGCCGATGTAGATGCCATGGGTGTTGTGCGCACCGGCCACGACGTTGCCTTTGATGACATCGCCGGCGCGCGCGGGCGAGACCACCAGGCCGCCGGAGAAGGCCCCGATGAGCGCGGCTCCCGATTTGTCCGTTCCAACCAGATTGCCCTGGATCGTGAGGTTCGGAGTGTTCTCGGACCAGATGTCCTGCGCCTGGTTTCCAGCGATGAGGTTGCGGTCGGCGGGCAATGGGCCGCCAACCGTCGAGCCCGGGCCGTTGCTATAGACGCCCCGGGTGTTCGGGACGGCGGTGGACCCCGTGACGTCGGTGCCAACGAAGCAGCCTTGAACCTTTCCGTTCGCGCCGGAGAGAGAGAACGTGTAGGAAAAGCCGCCGTTGACAACGAGGCCCCGGATGGTGGCGCCGGTGCCTTGGACGTTGAAGCCCTGCGCGCCCGGGATGTTGACGCCCGAGACGACGATCTTCAGCACCGCGTTGATCGCGCCGGTGGCGTTCGTGTTCGGCGAGGCGCCCGGTTGCGTGTAGCCGTCGACGAGCACCGCGTCGCCCAGACTTGGCAGCTGTGAGTCCGGCGCGATCGTGCAGAGGCCCGAGCCGTCGCATCCGGCGCCGGAGACGTTGAACGCGATCGTGTCCGCGCCGGCCGCGGCGTTGGCGGCGGTGATCGCGTCGCGGAGCGAGCCGGCCCCCGAATCGTTGGTGTTCGTGACCGTGAAAGTCGCCGCGAACGCACTGGTCGCTTGAAGCGCAAGAACTAGAACCAGCGAGCGCCGCATTGGGAGCCCCCTTCTCTATTGCAATCCGAGCGTCCTCATCGGGAACGGTTCGGTCATTGAAGTCCGAACGTCTTCACCAGAAACGTCGCGATCTGCCCGCGGTTCGCGCTCGTGCCCGGGCAGTAGTTGCCGCCGCCGCAGCCGGCAGTGATGTTGCGGGCGACAAGCTCGTAGATCCATGGAGCGAACTGGTGCGAGCAGGGCACGTCCGTGAACGTCGCCACGGTGCAGGCGGGCGGGGTGTAGCCGCTGCCTTCGAAGGCCTTCAGGAGGAAGACCGCCATCTGCTGGCGGTTGACGGGGGTGGTGGGACAGAAGTTGCCGCCGGCGCAGCCTCCGGTGATGCCCTGCGCGACGAGCTCGTTGATCCAGGGCGCGAAATTGGAGGAGCAGGGCACGTCGGGGAAGGCCGGCACGGTGCAGGGAGGCGGCGTGTAGCAGATGCCGAACTTGGCCTTGAGCAGGAAGACCGCCATCTGCTGGCGGAGGGCGTTCTGCGTCGACGCCGTAGAGGCCGCCGCCGACGCCCACGGTGATCTCGTTGCGCACGAGCGTCGTCACGAAGTTGTGGAACTGATGGCCCCCGGGACGTCCAGGAAATCGAGATCCATCCGTTGGGCAGCGTCCCGCGCTGCCGTCGGTGTTCGTCAGCGTGACGTCGTTGAGACTGCCGGGCGGAAGGTCGGGGTCGTGATCGTCGCGACGTTGTAGTTGTCGACGACGATGCCCGCCGCCGGCACGCCGCCGACGGTCACAGACGCGCCGGGGAGGAAGTGGAAACCCGTCAGCGTGACTCCGGTGACTCTGGCCGGCCTCCCGATCCGGGGTTGATCGCGAGCACGAGCCGCTGGGAGAACTCCGAGGTGTTGCCGTCCGGATCGGTCGCCGTGGCGGTGACTTTCTCGCCCGGCTCGATCGAGACCGGCAGGGTGACGTTGATATCCGCGTTGCCCGAGCCGTCGGTCGTGACCTCGGCCGAGCCGAGGAATGTGCGGCCCTCGAGGAACGCCTGCGGGCGGTCGACGCAGGCCGGGTTCGAGAAGAAGTCGAGATCGTAGGTCGTGCCGGCGGCGCTGTTGAACCGTCCCGTGATCAGCGTCCCTCCGCCGACCAGCGACGGCGACGGCGGAGGTGATCATGGGGAAGTTCTGCCGGTGGTTCGCTCCGTCGTCGGCGTCGCCGAGATCGTTGAGCGTCGGATTGCAATCGGAAAACGGTCCCGATGTCGATGCCCAGGCACTCCGTGCCCAGCGCCGAATCCTGATGGTTGGCGTAGATGCGATTCCGGCGGATCGGGCACCGCGTTGGGGAACTGGGACTGTAGGGAGAGAGGTAAACTCCCGCGCCTCCGTTGAATGCGATGACGTTGCCCTCGCCGGGGCCGGTCCCGCCGACGATGACGTCGCTCGTCCAGACGTAGATCCCGGACCGCGGGTTGCCCAGGTTGACGGTGCCGGTGACGTCGGTGCCGATGAAGTTGCCCTGGATGATCGTCGACGACGTCGCATCGGCCGCGTTGCCGACACTGATCGCTCCGAAATCGCCGCCGGCGATCACGTTGCCGCGGATGGTCAGGTTTCCGGTGGCGGCCGGGGAGATGGCGATGGCCGTGTTCGGCATCTCGCCGAGCGGGGCGGCTCCTGTCGCGTCGGTGCCGAGGAGATTTCCCTCGATCGCGCCGTTGGCGACCTGGTCGAACCAGACGTGCTGGGCCGTGTTCCCGGCGATCAGATTCCGGTCGGCGGGCGCCGGGCCTCCGACGGTCAGGCCGGTCCCGAGCTGCCCGAATACGCCGCGCTGGTTGTCCGAAGCGATCATCCCCGTCACGTCGGTTCCGAAGAAGCAGCCCCGGATGGATACGTTCGGGCCGCCGACCGAAACCGTGTAGTTGAACCCGCCGTTGAAAACGAGGCCGCGAATGATCGATCCGTCCCCGCTGACCTGGAGAGCCGAGGCTCCCGGGATCGCGGATGCGGAGAGCACGATCTTGAGCGCGGTGTTGAGGGCCCCTCGGCGTTGGTGTTCGGCGAGGCGCCCGGCTGCGTGTAACCGTCGATCGTGACGGGGCTCGTCAGGAACGGAGGGTCGACGGGGCGTGATCGTGCAGACGCCCGAGCCGTCGCAGCCGGCGCCCGAGACGTTGAAGGCGATCGTGTCGGCGCCGGCGGCCGTGTTGGCGTCCTCGATGGCCTTCCGGAGCGAGCCCGCACCGGAGTCGTTCGTGTTGGTGACCGTGAAGGTCGCGGCCGCGCGGCGCTCGCCGCCTGAGAGACACGACGAGCAGAAGCGAGCGAAGCGGCGCATGGGAAGCCTCCTTGCTTCTATTGCAAGCCGAACATCTTCACGATGAACGTCGCCATCTGCCCGCGGTTCGCGTTCGTCAGGGGACAGTAGTTGCCGCCGCCGCAGCCGGCGGTGATGTTGCGGGCGACGAGCTCGTAGATCCAGGTGGCGAAGGGGTGCGAGCACGGAACGTCCGCGAACGTCGCGACGGTGCAGGCCGGCGGCGTGTAGCCGCTGCCTTCGCAGCGTCTTCAGCAGGAAGACCGCCATCTGCTGGCGGTTGACCGGGTTGGCGGGGCAGAAGTTGCCGCCGCCGCAGCCGGTGGTGATGCCCTGCGCCACGAGCTCGTTGATCCAGGGAGCGAAGCTCGAGGAGCAGGGCACGTCCGGAAAGACCTGAACGGTGCACGGCGGCGGCACGTAGCAGATGCCGTACCTTGCCTTCAGCAGGAAGACCGCCATCTGCTGGCGCAGAGTGTTCTGGTTGACGCCGTAGTTGCCGCCGCCGACGCCCACGGTGATCTCGTTGCGCACGAGCGTCGTGACGTAATGCATAGAAAATGTGGAGGCTCGTTGACGTCGAGGAAGTCGGCGATCCAGCCGTTGGGCAGGGTGCCGGCGGTGCCGTCGGTGTTCGTCAGCGTGACGTCGTTGAGGCTGCCGGGCTCGAAGCGACGGTGCGGTGGCCGTGATCTGGTTGTAGCTCGCGACGTTGACCTCGCTCGCCGGAACCCCGCCCACGGTCACCGTCGCGCCGGGGAGGAAGTGGAAGCCGGAAAGCGTGACGGTCGCTCCGGTCGGCGGCCCGGAGCCCGGCGCCGAGTGGAGCACGATCCGCTGCGAGAACTCCGAGGTGTTGCCGTCGGGGTCCGTTGCCGTCGCAGTCACCTTTTCGCCGGGAGCGAGAGTGACCGGCAGGACGACGTCGATCGCCGCGTTGCCGCTGCCGTCGGTCGTCACCTCCTCCGAGTCGAGGTAGGTCCGGCCCTGGAGGAACGCCTGGGGCCGGTCCACGCAGGCCGGGCTCGAGTAGAAGTCGAGCGTGTACATCGTATCCGCATGGCCGTTGAGGCGGCCGGTGACGGTCGTCGTGCCGCCGCCGACCAGCGAAGACACGACCGAGGTGATCATCGGAAAGTTCTGTAACTCGTTCGGCCCCATGTCGGCGTCACCGAGGTCGTTGGACGTGGGCTCGCAGTCGAGGCCGCCTCCGAAGTCGATGCCCAGGCACCCGTTCGCGTAGATCGAGTTGCCGCGGATCGGATTCGCGAATATGGGGGTAGTGCTGTGGTCGACGTAGACCCCGCCCAGCCCGTTGAACGCGATGACGTTGCCCTCGCCCGGGCCGATGCCTCCGACCGCGTTCTGTTGGCCCTGGACTACGACCCCGCGGAACGCGTTGCCCAGGTTCAGCGTGCCGGTGACGTCGGTGCCGATCCAGTTGCCCTCGACTGTGATGCCGTGCGTCGTTCCGGAGGCGTATCCAACCTGCATGCCGTTCCACTGCGCATCTGCGATGACGTTGCCGCGGATCACGGTGCCGGGACAGTTGATGCCGACGAAGATGCCGTCGGCGTTGTTCCCCAGCCGAGCGGCTCCCGTGATGTCGGTGCCGATGAGGTTGCCCTCGATCAGGCTGTCGGCACTGTTGGCCACGAAGATGCCGGAGCCGCTGTTGCCCGAGATGAGATTTCGATCGGCCGGGCTCGGCCCGCCGACGCGAAAATTCGGCGTGAGCTGCGCGAAGACGGCTCGGCCGTTCGGAACCGCCACCGTCCCGGAGACGTCCGTCCCGATGAAGCAACCCGCCAGAGTGTCGCCGTCCGAAACGAAGGACTGGACCGTGTGGTCGAAGCCGCCGTTGATCACCAGGCCTCGCACGGTCGAACCCGCGCCCGTACCGGAAATCGTGATCGCCGGCTGGCCGAGGTTGGCGCCGGAGAGCACGACCTTCAGCACCGTGTTCAGCGCGCCCTCGGCGTTGGTGTTCGGCGAGGAGCCCGGCTGTGTGTAACCGTCGATGACGACCGGGCTCGAGATCGTGGGCAGCACCGACGCCGTCGTGATCGTGCAGACGCCCGAGCCGTCGCAGCCCGCTCCCGAGACGTTGAACGCGATGGTGTCGGGGCCGGCGGCGGCGTTCGCGTCCGTGATCGCCTGGCGGAGCGATCCGGCGCCCGAATCGTTCGTGTTGGTGACCGTGAAGGTCGCGGCCGCGCAGCCGCGCCGATTCCTGCCCAGAGACACGAGGAGAAGAGCGAGGACGCGGCGCATCGGAGCCTCCTGTCTATTGCAAGCCGAACATCTTCACGACGAACGTCGCCATCTGCCCGCGGTTCGCGTTCGTCAGGGGACAGTAGTTGCCGCCGCCGCAGCCGGCGGTGATGTTGCGGGCGACGAGCTCGTAGATCCAGGGGGCGAAGGGGTGCGAGCACGGAACGTCCGCGAAGCTCGCGACGGTGCAGGCCGGCGGCGTATAGCCGCCGCCTTGCAGCGTCTTCAGCAGGAAGACCGCCATCTGCTGGCGGTTGACCGGGTTGGCGGGGCAGAAGTTGCCGCCGCCGCAGCCGGTGGTGATGCCCTGCGCCACGAGCTCGTTGATCCAGGGAGCGAAGCTCAATGAGCAAGGCACGTCCGGAAAGACCTGAACCGTGCACGGCGGCGGCACGAAGCAGATGCCGTACCTTGCCTTCAGCAGGAAGACCGCCATCTGCTGGCGCAGCGTGTTCTGCGTTGACGCCGTAGTTGCCGCCGCCGACGCCGACGGTGATCTCGTTGCGCACGAGCGTCGTCACGAACGGTATAGAAAGTGTGGCGGTCGTTGCACGTCCAGGAAGTCGGCGATCCAGCCGTTGGGAAGCGTGCCGGCGGTTCCGTCGGTGTTCGTCAGGGTCATGTCGTTGAGGCTGCCCGGCGGAAGGTTCGGCGTGGTGAGCGTGACGGTGTTGTAGTCGTTCACGACGACGTTCGTGGCCGCGACGCCGCCCACGGTGACGCCGTCGCGCCCGCGAGAAAGTGGAAGCCGGTCGAGGTGACGGCATTAGCGGCGCCGGCCGGATTCCCCGACTTGGGCTCGCGACTGATCACGATTCGCTGCGAGAACTCCGACGTATTGCCGTCGGGATCGGTCGCCGTCGCGGTCACGTTTCCTCCCGGCTCGATCGACGCCGGCACGACCGCGTTGATGTCGCGTTCCCGCTGCCGTCGGTCGTGACCTGCGTGGAGCCCAGGTAGGTGCTGTCCCTCGCGAAGAGCCTGGGGCCGGCCGATGCACGCCGGGTTCGAGTAGAAGTCGATCGTGTACTCGGGTGTCCGGCGCGCTGTTGAGCCTGCCGGTGACCGTCGTGCCGCCCCCGCCGAGAGAGGCGCGGCCGAAGTGATGATCGGGAAGTTCTGGAGGCCGTTCGGCCCCGTGTCCCGTCGTCGAGATCGTTCGCGCGTCAGGCCACCGAGCCGATGCCCTGGCTATGCCGAGATCGATCCCGAGAGTGAGCTACTCGGAGCCGCGCTCTGGTGATTGGAGTGGATGGAGTTGCCGCGGATGGTGCACGCTGCGCGCTGTTGAGTGAGAGGTCCAGTTCATGAAACTCCCGCCCCGCCGTTGAAGGCGATGACGTTGGCTTCGCCCGGGCCGGTCGCCGCCGATCGTGACGTCGTCCGCGTTGAAGATACCGATTCCCGTAGCGGGATTGCCGAGGTCGGCGGTCTCGGTCGACGTCGGTGCCGACCAAATTGCCAAAAAGGCGCGGGTCGATGCCGAAGTTGTCGCCGATCTGGACGCCGTGCCGAGGTCCCTCCCGCGATGACGCTGCCCCGAACGACGTTGCCGCGGCTGCGTGCTCAAGTTGATCGAGATCGTCTGATCGTCGGACCGCCAGGGCCGCCGCGCCCGTGTTGTCCGGTGCCGAGGAGGTTGCCTTCGGATCGTGGCGTCGGGCACGGGTTGAAGAGCAGGACGTTGGCTGACGTCTGACCCGCGAACGAGATTCCGTTCCGCGGCCGACGGGCCGCCGACGCGTGAGGTCGCTTGCGCCGGAGAGGCCGTCGGCATAGACCCCGTGGCCGTTTCGGGGACGGGCGTCGTCCCCGACGCGTCGATACCGACGAAGCAACCCTGCACGGTGTTGCCGTCGGGGCCCAGACCTCACAATCCGTGGGTGAAGCCGCCGTTGACGACGAGGCCCCGCACCGTCGAGCCGGCGGCTTCGGCGTGTTGAATGGAAGCCGTCTGGAACCTGGGGATGCGACTGCCCGGAGACGACGATCTTGAGGACGGCGTTGATCGCGCCCTTCGCGATGGTGTTCGGCGAGGAGCCCGGCTGCGTGTAGCCGTCGATGAGGACGGGAGAGATTGATCACCGGCAGCGCTGTCGTCGGCGCGATCGTGCAGACGCCGCTCCCGGAGCAACCCGCGCCGGAGACGTTGAACGCGATCGTGTCGAGCCCCGCCGCGGTGTTCGCGTCGTGCGATCGCCTTGCGAAGCGACCCGGCTCCCGAGTCGTTCGTGTTCGTGACCGTGAAGGTCGCCGCGGACGCGGCCGAAGCCTGGAAGCAGGACCAGCAGGACCGAGGAAGACGTCGCATCGAGTTCTCCTCATTGCAGCTCGAACGTCTTCACGAGAAACACGGCCATCTGGCCCCGGTTGGCGGTCGCCAGCGGGCAGTAGGTGGTCCCGTTGCCGCAGCCCGCCGTGATGCCGCGCGCCACGAGCTCGTAGATCCACGGAGCAAACAGCGAGTCGCACGGCACATCCGTGAACGTCGCGACCGTGCAGGCCGGAGGAACGTAGCGCTGCTTCCAGTGTCTTCAGGAGGAAGACGGCCATCTGCTGGCGAGTGACTGGATTGGCCGGGCAGAAATTGCCTGATCCGCAGCCGGTCGTAATGCCCTGGGCGACGAGCTCGTTGATCCACGCGGCGAAGATGTTGGTGCAGGGCACGTCGGGGAAGGCCGGGACGGTGCAGGGTGGCGGCATGTAACAGATGCCGTACTTCGACTTCAGCAGAAAGACCGCCATCTGCTGGCGCAGCGTTTCCTGCGTCAGCCCGTAGTTGCCTCCGCCGACGCCGGCGGTGATGGCGTTGCGCACGAGCGTCGTGACGAACGGATGGAAGAGCGTGTTCGCGGGGACATCCAGGAAATCCGCGACCCAGCCGTTGGGAAGCGTCCCCGAGGTCCCGTCCGTGTTCGTGAGGGTCACGGCGCTGACGGTTCCCGGAGGCGGGCGGGCGCGGTGACCGTCAGCTGCTGGTAGCCGACGACGTTCTCGCCGGTCCCGGCCGCGCCGCCGAAGTCGACTGCGGCTCCCGCGAGGAAGTTGAACCCGTTGACGGTCACGGCCGTGCCGCCCTCGGCCGGCCCCGAGGCGGGAGAGATCGAGAGGACCATCCGCTGCGAGAACTCCGAGGTGTTGCCGTCCTCGTCCGTGGCCGTGACGGTCACGCGGCTGCCTTCCGCGATGGCCACGGGCAGGACGACGTTGAAGAGACCGATGCCCGAGCCGTTCGTCGTCACCTCATCCGAGCCGAGATACTCACGGCCCTCGCGGATACTCCTGGGGCCGGGACAGGCACTCCTCGTCCCGGTAGAAGTCCAGGTCGAACGTCGACGACGCGGTGCTGTCGAGCTTGCCCGTGACCGTCGTCGTCGAGGCGCCGTAGGTCACCGAGGTGATCACCGGAAAGTTCTGGATCAGGTTGGAGCCGTCGTCCGGGTCGCCCGCGTCGTTCGGCGTCACGCCGTCGAGCGTGCTGAAGGGCGCGGAAATGTCGATGCCCAGCCCATCGAGCGTCGAGCCGAAGCCTCCGGGCGGCCCGCCGCCGTTGGAATGGATCGAGTTGCCGCGAATCGGATTGTGCACGCTGGCGGTGTAGCCGTTCACCGCGACGCCCACCCGGTTGTAGGCGATGGTGTTCGCCTCGCCCGGCCCGAGGCCGCCGATGAGGTTGTCGCTGCTCCCGACACCGATCCCGCCGGTGTTGCCGAGCGGCCCGGTGCCCGCGGCATTGGTGCCGATGAGATTGCCCTGGATGACCGCTTCCCCGTGCGTCATTAGATACCGGCGCCGAGGTTGCCCGAGAGCAGGTTGCCGGCGCCCTCCTCCGTGCCGCCGATGGTGTTGCGGACCATCTGGTTCTGGATGCCGTGGACCGCCGTTGGGCAGCGCGGCGGTCCCGGCGGCGTTGGTTCCGATGTAGTTACCCTGCACAGGTTGTCGGTGGCCGGGAGGCCGCTGAAGCACGATTCCCGAGCCGCCGTTGCCGGAGATGACGTTCCGGTCGGCCGGAGCCGTTCCGCCGATGACGTTGTTGGGGGAAAACACCGCGATGCCCGAGCCGTTGGGAACCGCCACGGCGCCGGCCGCGTCGGTCCCGATGAAGTTGCCGGCGATCGTGTGCCCGCCGGTGGAGAGCGAAATCCCGTTGCCGAGCAGGTTGAATCCGACGAAGCCGCCGATGGCGAGACCCCGAATGGTCGAGCCGTCCGATCCGAAGTTCAGGCAGACGCCGTACCCCGCGCCGCCGCTGCGCAGCTGGATCTTGAGGACGGCGTCGTTGCCGACGGCGAGAGTGTTGGGGCTCGCGCCGGGCTGGGTGTAGCCGTCGATCGTCATGGCCTGGGCGGCGCACGGAAGATCCGTCAGGGTCGTGATCGTGCAGACGCCGGAGCCGTCGCATCCGGCGCCGGAGACGTCGAACTCGATCGTATGTGGTCCCGGCGCCGACATTCGCGTCCGAGGATCGCCTGGCGGAGCGAACCGGGGCCGGAGTCGGCGGTGTTCGTCACGGTGAAGGTCGCGGCGGATGCCGTCGGCGGCAAGACACAGGCCGAGCAGGAAAGCGGCGAAGCGCTTCATCGATCCCCTCCGGAAGTGGAGAGGGCGCTCATTGAAGGTCAAAGTTCTGAATGAACACGGCCATCTGGCCGCGCGTGTTGTTGTTGTCCGGGGCAATAGAGAGGCGGCGAGACCGAGCAGCCGCCGGTGATCTGCTCCGCCGCGAGCTGCTCGATCCAGTCGGCGAACTGGGACGGGCAGGCGACGTCGTCGAAGACGCCCGCGCAGCCCGGCGGCACGTAGGCTCGAGCCGTGCTGGGCCTTGAGGAGAAACACTGCCATCTGGTCGCGCCGGACCGGATTCTGCGGGCAGTAGATCCCGCCGCCGCAGCCTCCCGTGATGCCCTCGTCCGCCAGAGCCTCGATCCAGTCGGCGAAGGTCGAGGGGCAAGGCACGTCTCCGAAAACGCCCGTGCAGCCGGGCGGCACGTAACAGAGGCCGAACTTCCCCTTGAGGAGGAACACCGCCATCTGCTGGCGCAGCGTGGGGTCCCGACGCCGTAGTTGCCTCCGCCCATGCCGACGGTGATCTGGTTGCGCACGAGCGCCGTGACGAAGAAATAGAACTGCTGCGCCGCCGGCACGTCGAGGAAGTCGGCGACCCAGCCGTTCGCGAAGGGTCGACTGGCTGCCGTCGGTGTTCGTCACCGTGATGGCGTTGACGGTGCCGGCGGGCAGGGCCGGGGTGGTCGGCGTCGAGGGAGTTGTAGCTCGAGACCTGCACGTTCGTCGCCGGCTGGCCTCCGATCGTGACGGAGGCTCCGGCGAGGAAGTTGAAGCCGCTGAGCGTGGTCACGGTGCCGCCGGCCGGGATTCCCGAAGCCGGATTCGCCGAGAGGACGAAGCGCTGCGAGAACTCCGAGGTGTTGCCCTGCGCGTCGGTCGCCGTGGCCGTGACCGTGTCGCCCGGCTCGAGGGCAACCCCCGGAAGGATCGCGTTGATCGCGGCGTGGCCGCTCCCGTCCGTAGTCACGGTGGTCGTGCCGATGTAGGTCTGGCCCTCGCGGAATCCCTGCGGGCGGCGCAGGCACGCGGAGACCGCGTAGAGGTCGACGTCGAACTCGGTGTTCGGAGTGCTGTCGAGCGTTCCCTGGATCGTCGTGCTCTGGCCGGCGGGAGCGTTGGTCACGGCCGAGGAGATGAGCGGGAAGTTCAGGTGCCCGTTGGGCCCGTCGTCTCCGTCCCCGAGGTCGTTCGCCGTCGGGCCTCCTTGGCCGGGGGAGCCCGGGTCCCCGAGATCGATGCCGAGCGTCGAGAGGCCGAAGTCGTCCCCGAGGCCGTTCGAGTAGATCGAGTTGCCGCGGATCGTGTTCTGGGAAGGCTGCGGCGTGTTGTAGATGACGATCACGCCGGCGCCCCGGTTGAAGGCGACGACGTTGCCCTCCCCGGCGCCGAGACCGCCGACGGTGACCTGGTTGGTGTTGACCCAGATCCCGTGGCGGTTGCCGAGCTCGGCCGTCCCGTCGACGTCCGTGCCCACCCAGTTGCCCTGCACGGTGACGCCGAAGAGCGAGTCGGAGCCGATCTCTCCGACATCGATCCCCTGGTCGTCGGCGGCCACCACGACGTTCTCGCGTACGACGGTGCCCGGGCAGTCGATGCCGATGCGCAGCGCCACGGAGCCCGACCCGATCACCGCGGCTCCGGACGCGTCGGTCCCGAACAGGTTCCCCTGCACGAGGCAGTCCGTGCAGCGCTCGAGCTTGACACCGATTGTCCGTGTTTCCGGAGATCAGGTTACGGTCGGCCGGCGCCGGGCCGCCGACCGTGACGCCGGTGCCGAGGTGCCCGTAGAAGCCGATCGCACCCCCGACCGCGGCCGCCCCCGCCGCGTCGACGCCGATGAAGCAACCGCGAATGGCGACGTTGTCCACCAGGTTGGAGTTGATCGCGAGGTTCCACGGCCCGTTGACGACCAGGCCCTCGCACCGTGACGTCGTCGGACGTGATGAGGATGCCGTTGGAGCCGGCGAGGTTGTCGCCCGACACGACGATCTTGAGGATCGCGTTGATAGCGCCTTCGGCGTTGGTGTTCGGAGTCGCGCCCGTCTGCGTGAAGCCGTCGATCGTGACGGGATCGTTCAAGGACGCAAACGGGAGCACGGGCGTGATCGTGCAGACGCCCGTGCCATCACAGCCCGGATCGGCTCCCGGGATCGCGAAAGCGATCGTGTCGGCGCCGGCGTTGTCGTTGGCATCCACGATCGCCTGGCGAAGCGACCCCGGGCCGGTGTCGTTCGTGTTCGTGACGGTGAACGTCGCGGCCCCGGCCGCCGAGGCAAGGCACAGACCGAGCAGGATGGCGCCGGAGCGTTTCATCGATCTCCCGTTACGGCAGATTGAACGTCTTCTGAATGAAGACCGCCATCTGGCCGCGCGTGTTGTTCGAGAGCGGGCAGTAGTTGCGCGCCGCCGCAGCCGCCCGTGATGTTCTCGGCGGCGAGCTGCTCGATCCAGTCGGCGAACTGCGACGGACAGGGGACGTCGTCGAAGACGCCCGTCGCAGGGCGGCGGCACGTAGGCCGAGCCGTGCTTCGGCCTTCAGGAGGAACACCGCCATCTGGTCGCGCCGCACCGGGTTCTGCGGGCAGTAGTTGCCGCCGCCGCAGCCTCCCGTGATGCCCTGGGCCGCGAGCGTCCTCGATCCAGTGCGCGAAGGTCGAGGGGCAGGGCACGTCGGGGAAGACCCCCGTGCAGGCGGGCGGAACGTAGCAGAGGCCGTACTTCGCTTTCAGGAGGAACACGGCCATCTGCTGGCGCAGCGTCGGGCTGATCGACGCCGTACAGCCCGCCGCCGATGCCCGCCGTGATCGCGTTCGTGACGAGCGTGGTGACGAAGGTGTAGAACTGCTGGGCCGGCGGCACGTCGAGGAAGTCCGCGACGAAGCCCTTTTCGAGCGTTCCCGTGGTGCCTTCGGTGTTCGTGACCGACGACGTCGTTGAGCGAGCCGGCCGCGAGCGCCGGCGCGACGCCGTGATCTGGTTGAAGTTCGTGACGACGACCGAGGTCGCGGGCTGACCGCCGATCGTCACCGTGGCCCCGTCCTCGAAGTCCGTTCCGGCGATCGTGACGCCCGTGCCGCCGGCGGACGGGCCCGAGGCCGGATTGATCGAGAAGGGCAGCCGCTGGGAGAACTCGGAAGTGCTGCCGGCCGGGTCGGTGGCGGTCAGGCTGACTCGCTCGCCGGGCTGCGTTGTGAGAGGCACGCTGACGTCGATGACTCCTTCGCCGAATCCGTCCGTCGTGACCTGGCCCGATCCCGAGGTACCTCTTGCCTTCGAGGAAGTCCTTGGGAAACCGAACGCACGCGTCGTTGGCGAAGACGTCCAGAGTCATAGGTCGTCGAGGGCGTGGAGTGGAGGAGGCCCTGGACGCGCGTGCCGCCTTCCGGCGACTCGGCGAGCGTGTGCGTCACGGAGCTGAGCACGGGGAAGTTCTGGAGGTCGTTCTGCCCGGTGTCGCCGTCGAGCTCGTCGTTCGGGTTGACACCGATCGGGAACGAGGTCGATCCCGAGACCGACGTTGTCGTGGATCGAGTTGCCGCGGATCGTGTTGCCGGTCCCGCCCTCGATGAGGATGCCCCCCTGGTTCGTCGTGCCGTTGTAGGCGATCGTGTTCGCCTCGCCCGCGCCCGGTTCCGCCGATCTGGACGCCTCCGGCCATGGACGTCGCATGCCCCAGCCGCGGTTCGGCAGCGGGCAGCGTGCCGGTGACGTCGGTGCCGATCTTGTTGCCCTGGACCAGGGCCCCGTCGGCCGGCTGCCGGAGCCGATGACGACGCCGTCGCCGAGGTTGCCGGAGATCGACGTTGTCGAGGAGTCGTTGCCGACCGTGTTGATGCTGATCGCCTGGACGCCGTTGCCGAGCGGCAGAGTGCCGGTCAGGTCGGTGCCGATGTAGTTGCCCTGCACCACGATGTCCGTGACGCAGGCGCCGCAGAAACTGTTCGAGATGCGGATGCCCATGAAGGTGTTGCCGGAGATGACGTTGCGCGCCCCGGCCGTCGCGCCGCCGATCGTCACGTTCGTCACGCCGAAGCAGAGGCTGACGCCGGTCTGGTTGCCGGGCCGGCGCGCCGGCGGGACTCGCGGTCCCGCTCGCGTCCGGGCCGATGAAGTTGCCCTGGATCGACGTGGCCCGATGCCGCCGGCCGATGTAGCAGCCGAAGCCGATCTGCGAACCCGGAGTTCCCCGAGATGACGTTGCGCTGTGCGGGGAGCGTGCCGCCGATCTGGACGTTCGTGGATCCTCCATCGATCTCGACTCCGTAGGTGTTGGAGAGCGCGGTCGTCCGGTCGGGTCGGTTCCGATGAAGCAGCCGCTCGATCGTGCCCCGTCGCGCCGTTGACCTGGATCGCGGCGCCCGGCGCGCGGTTGATGACGAGGCCCTCGACGATGAACCCGCCGTGGCTCGCGATCCGCAGCACGCCGGCGCCGATGCCGCCGCCCGAGTTGGTGCCGTCGATCTCGATCAGGTGCACGGAGTTGTCGGGCAGCCCCGGGCCGTTGGTGTTCGGGCTCGAGCCGGGCTGGCGTGAAGCCCAGGATCTCGACGGCGTCCGTGATCGTCGGGAAGCGGCGTCGCGAGCGTGATCGTGTGGACGCCCGCGCCCGGCGATGTCGAAGGTGATCTGGTCGAAGCCCGGGCGTGCGCGTTGGCGTCGAGGATCGCCTGCGCGGAGCGAGCCGGCGCCCGAGTCGTTGGTGTTCGTGACCGTGAAGCTGGCGGCGGCGAGCGGGCCGGCCGGCAGGAGCGCACAGGACGACGAGGCCGAGCCGCCGGGCATGTCTCATCGGGACCCCCGGTAGGTGCGGGGGAGTCTATATAACGTCAGGGCCGGTAAGTGGCCCGGTTCTCCGGTCCCTCCCAGACGGTGACCTCGACGACCCGGCCCCAGCCGAGCGCGCCCGAGGACTCCAGCCTCTCGGAAAAGTATCGGGCCAGGTTCTCGGCCGAGGTGTTCCGGCCGCGGAAGGCCGGATGGTCGTTGATGTACTTGTAGTCGAACTCTTTGGCGATGGTCTCGAGAGCCTGTTTGGCCGGCACGAAGTCCACGGCGAGGTCGTACTGCTGGAGCTTCTCCGACTCGAGGACCGCCTCGACCCGGTAGGAGTGGCCGTGCAGGGGCTCGGGCCCGCCGACGTAGTCGATCAGGTTGTGCGCGGCCTCGAAGCGGGCCGTGACCGTGACGCGATAGCTCATCCGCTGGAGGAGGGTGGCCTCGCGGGTGACCGACATCGCCGGCCTGCTCCGCGGGCGGAATCGCGAGCAGCGCTTCGAGGACCTTCTTCGCCGTGGCCGTGTCTCCCCGCCGCCTGGTCGAGGTTGACCTCGAAGGTCAGGCTCGCGCCGGAGGCGTCGGCTTCGAGCGCGATCGCGCGGAGCGCCGGCATCGCTTCGCGCCAGCCGTTCGGCGAGGGCGTCGCGCGGCGCGCTCGACGTGCTCGTCGCGAGTCGAGGCGCACCGAGTAGCGCGCGCCCTTGACGGCCTTCGCGAGCGAGGGCTCTCCGATGCCGAGAGCTCGCGCACCTCGAGGACCGCCACGCCGGCGGGCAGCTTGGCGTTGATGCGCTCGGCCGCGTCGGGGGGGAAGGCCGCGCGGCCGTCGACGTCGAAGACCTCGTGGCGGCTCTCGAGGCCGAGCGCGAGCGCGGGGCCCATCGAGAGCTTCATGTGGGGATTGAAGCCCTCCGTGTAGCGCGCCGGCAGTCCCGCCGCGCGGATCGCGCGCTCGAGGACGTCCATCGTGTTGCGGTGCGAGAGCAGGCGCGCGTCGCCCGTCTTCGAGAACGCGATGCGGTGGCGGACGACGCGTGTCGCCCTGGCCGCCGCGCACGCGCGACGCGGCGGGAAGGTCCGGCATGGCCTTCTCGCCGGTACGCCGCGCCCTTCGCGACGTCGCGGTACGCGGCGGGATCGCTCGCCGGCGCGGCCGCTGCGTCGAACGCCGGGAGCGCGCCGGCTCATGGACTTCGCGAGGACCGTGTCCTCGCCGTTGCCCGGCACGCCGCAGGCGTAGCAGTGGCCCCACTTGCAGTCCTCGGTCCGCATCTCCTTCTTCGCCTTGATGAGCTCGATCTGGAGCCAGCGCTTCTTGATCGACACGTCGAGGACGTCCCAGGGCAGGATCTCGTCGAGGTCGTAGGCGCGCAGGTACGAGTCCTTCGGGATGCCCTCGGCCTCGAACGCCTTCATCCAGAGGTCGTGGCGGAAGTGCTCGGTCCAGCCGTCGAACCGCACGCCCGACTTCCACGCGGTGTGGAGGATGCGCGCCGACCCGGCGGTCGCCGCGGGAGAGCACGCACTCGATCTCGGCCTCGCGCGGCTCGTGCCACTTCATCTTCGCGCCGCGGATGCGCCGGAACCGGTCCTTCAGGTACGCGAGCTTGCGCTCGAGCGTCTCGACGCCGTCGAACGGCGCCCACTGGAAGGGCGTCCAGGACTTCGGCACGAAGGAGCCCGACCGAGACGTTGACGTTCTTCCGGCCGTGCTTGCGCCCCTGGGCGAGGATGCCCTCGACGAGCGTCACGAGCTCGTCGAGGTCGGCGTCCGTCTCGGTCGGCAGCCCGATCATCGTGTAGACCTTGATGAGGTCCCAGCCGCGCGCGAACGCGACGTCGGCCGCGGCGATCATGTCGGCGTTGGTGAACGTCTTGTTGATGACGCGGCGCAGGCGGTCCGAGCCCGTCTCGGGCGCGAAGGTGAAGCCGGACTTGCGGACCTCCGAGACGGCGTCGGCGAGGCCCACCGAGAACGCCTCGGCCCGCAGCGACGGAAGCGAGATCGAGACCCGCTGGTCGGCGAGCTGCGGCGCGAGGCACTTCACCAGCGGCTCGATCTGCGAGTAGTCGGCGGTCGAGAGCGAGAGCAGGCCCACCTCGCTCCAGCCCGACTCGGCGATGAACTTCTTCGTCATGTCCGCCACGTCGGCGGGATCGAGCTCGCGCACCGGGCGGTACCAGTAGCCCGCCTGGCAGAAGCGGCAGCCCTGCGTGCAGCCGCGCATGACCTCGAGGCCCAGGCGGTCCTGGACGATCTCGACCGAGGGCACCATGGGCTTGTCGGGGTAGTAGTCGGGCTTCAGGACCGGCACCCAGGTGCGGCGCGCCCGCTCGGGGGCGCGCGGGTCGTTGCGCTCGATCGCCGCGATGCGCCCGTCCTCTTTGTATGTGACGTCGTAGAACGACGGCACGTAGATGCCGTCGACCGCGGCGAGCGCGGCGAGGAGGTCGCGGCGCGTTGAGCCCGCGGGCCCGCGCCTCGCGATACGCGTCGAGGAACACCGGCAGCGCCTCCTCGGCGTCGCCGACGAGGAACGCGTCGAAGAAGTCGGCGATCGGCTCGGGGTTCGCCGTGCAGGGCCCGCCGCCCAGAACGATCGGATCGGCCTCGCGGCGGTCGCGCTGCCAGACCGGCAGCCCCGCGAGGTCCAGCATGTTGAGGATGTTCGAGTAGTTGAGCTCCGCCTGGAGCGAGAAGCCCAGGACGTCGAAGTCGGCGACCGGCGCGAACGACTCCGTCGAGAAGAGCGGGATCCCGTGCTCGCGCATCCGCGTCTCGAGATCCACCCACGGCGCGTACATCCGCTCGCAGGCGAAGTCCTCCCGGCGGTTGACGATCTCGTAGAGGATCTTCAGCCCCGTGTGGCTCATCCCGATCTCGTAGGTGTCGGGGAAGGCCAGCGCCAGCGTCACCGAGGCCTGCGAGAGGTCCTTCCGCGTGACGTTGCGCTCGAGGCCGACGTAGCGGCCCGGCTTCTCGACGAACGGCAGGTGCGGGTCGAGGAGGGGGCGCAGGGACGCGGTATCGCATGGAACCGGAGATTCTACCTTTGCCGGCCGGGCTTCTGTCGGGACCCGGCCTCCCCGCGAGTGGCTGCCGAACAGGCTACGCCAGCTCTACTGCAGGTTGGATGCATGCGACGTCGAAAAGCGCGACACGTCACCTTGTGCGGAGGCAGTGCATTTCCAACCGGTCGGGGAGCTCCACTGCAATCAGAGGTACTTGAACCCGCTCCCGGTATTGAAGAGGACGACGCGCTCGCGAGGGCGAGCTTCCCGGCCTGCGCCAGCAGCTTCGCCGCGGCCCAGGTAGCGCCTCCCTCCGGAGAGGCGAAGATGCCCTCGGCCGCCCCGATCTCGTCGCAGGCCGGCGCATCTCGTCGTCGGTCACGGCGATCGCGGCGCCGCCCGACGCCCGGACGAAGCGCAGGATCAGGTAGTCCGCAAAGGGTTTGGGCACTCGCAGGCCCGAGGCATAGGTCCGGGCGTTCGGGAACTTTTCCGACGTCTCACGGCCCTCCGCGAAGGCTTTCGGGATCGGAGCGCAGCCCTCGGCCTGGACGACGAACATCCGTGGGCGCCGGGAACCGATCCAGCCCATCTCCTCCATCTCGTCGAAGGCCTTCCACATCCCGATCAAACCGGTTCCGCCGCCGGTGGGGTAGAGGATCGCGTCGGGGAGTTCCCAGCCGAGGTCTTCGGCGAGCTCGTAGCCCAGAGTCTTCTTGCCCTCGACGCGGAAGGGCTCCTTGAGGGTCGAGACGTCGTGCCACCCTTCCTTCGCCGCGCGCTCGGCGACGAGGCGGCCGCAGTCGTCGATCAGGCCAGGCACGAGCGTGACCTTCGCGCCGTAGCGCTCGCACTCGATCCGGAAGACGGGCGGCGTGTCCTCGGGCATGAAGACGTGGCACTCCATCCCCGCTTTCGCGGCATACGCCGCGGCCGCGCCGCCGGCGTTGCCCGCGGTCGGCAGCGCGATCTTCGCGTAGCCGAGCTCCTTCGCTTTCGAGACCGCGGCCGAGAGCCCGCGCGCCTTGAACGAGCCGGTCGGATTGCCGGACTCGTCCTTGATGAAGAGCGCGGCGAACCCGTCGCGCTGGCCGAGGCGATGCGCAGCGACGAGCGGCGTGCCGCCCTCGCCGAGCGAGACGACGTTCTCCGGATCCTCGACGGGCATGACCTCGTGCCAGCGCCAGATCGTGCGGGGACGATCCGCGGCCGCGATCGAATCGCGCTCGAGCCGCAGGTGGTATCGCGCGAAGAGCGCGCCGCCGCACGAGGCGCAGACGTTGATGCGGCGGTCGCGCTCGTACGTCGCACCGCAGCGTGTGCAGATCAGGTGCGCGAGCGAGGAGAACATGCAGGTGCGGGCTCGAGTCAGGCGGCGCTTACGCGGAGAGGCCGTTCAGACGCCACAAGAGGATAGCACTTTTCGTGCCGTTGAAGATCCTTGATTCTCGGCGGAAGAGGACGCGATAATCGCCGCGGACATGGAACTCTCCGATCACCTCCGCGAAATGCTCAAGGAGCTCGGCCAGGCGATCAACGAGTCGATCTCGGGCTCCGGGCGCGTGCACGAATCCATTCAGCGCATTCGCGACGAGGGCTACAACCTCTACATGGTGCTCGACGCGAAGGTCGGCGTGAACAAGCGCGAAGGCCGCGGTCGCGCGTCGCGGCGGGTCCTGGCGGCCGGCGAGCCCGAAGAGGTCGAGAGATCGAGCGAGCGCGCGGCGTTCCGCATCAACCTCAAGGATCTCCGCTTCCTCAAGTCTCTGGGCATCGATCCCACCCGCAAGGTCCGGGTCCGCAAAGCGGCCGCGCGCCGGGTGACCAAAGCCACGAAGTAGCCGCGAAGCCCGCGCGGAGTCACCGTTCGCGCGCCTCGCCCCGCAGCGGGGAATACACTCGACCCGAATGGATGCGCTCGGCTCGCCGTCCGCCGCATGGGAAGCCTTCGCCGAGACCCGGGGCCTTCCCCGATACCGCGGCCGCCAGATCTTCGACGCGCTGCACCGCCGGGGGAGGTTCGACTTCGCGGCGATGCGGGAGCTGCCCGCGCCTCTCCGCGAGGAGCTCGCCGCGGAGATGCCGATCCGGCTGCCCGAAGTCGCGCGGCGCGAGGAGTCCGTCGACGGCAGCGTGAAGTTCGGCCTGCGGCTCGCCGACGGCGCCCTGATCGAGGCCGTCTACATGCCGGTCGAGGAGCGCACGGCCCAGGTCAACGAGTTCAGCGACGCCGCGCGCCCGCCCCTCTCGCACCCCTCGACCCTCGACTCTCGACCCTCGACTCTGCCCGTGCGCACTTCACCGTCTGCCTCTCCTCCCAGACCGGGTGCGCGGTCGATTGCGCTTTCTGCGTGACCGGCCGCCTCGGCGGCGGGCGCAACCTGACGGCGGGAGAGATCCTGGGCCAGCTCCACGTCGTTCTGCGCGAAACCGGACGCTCCTTGGAAGGGATGCGGATCGTCTTCATGGGCATGGGCGAGCCGTTTCTCAATCCCGAGGGCGTGCTCCCCGCGCTCGAGGTCCTCTTCGAGCTCGTGTCGCCGCGCCGCGTCACCGTCTCGACGTCGGGCGTGACGCCGGCCTTTCCGCGGTTCGCCGCGCTCTCGAAACGTCCGAACCTCGCCGTATCGCTCAACGCCGCCGACCCGACGACCCGCGAGCGGCTGATGCCGATCACGAAGACCTATCCGCTGGCGGGGCTGCTCGCCGCCATGCGCGCCTGGCCCGCTCGAGCCGCGGCGCACGATCCTGGTCGAGTACGTCCTCATCGCCTCCGTCAACGACTCCGAGGGCGACGCCCGGAAGCTCGCCCGGCTTCTGCGAGGGCTTCCCGTCAAGGTCAACCTGATCCCGCTGAACGAGGACCCGACCTATCTCCCGGACTTGCGGAGGCCGGACGAGGCCGCGATCGACCGGTTCGCGCGCGCGCTCGCCGTGGAGCGCGTCACGGTGACGGTGCGGCGCAGCAAGGGGCCCGACGCGTCCGCGGCGTGCGGCCAGCTGAAGGGGCGGACGGAGGATCCGAGGAAAAGAAACTCCTACGTCGGCAGGAAGTTCGTGAAGAACTCCTCCCACTTGCGGGCGTAGGCCTTCTTCGCGGTCGCGGCGGGCTCGTCGGCGTGGTGGCAGTGGCCGGCGCCGGCCACGTTCCAGACGGCGCTTCGCGGCGGCAGCGCGGCGGCCAGCCGCCGCGTGAAGCGCAGGGGAACGAGCCGATCGCTCTCTCCGTGCACGAGGAGGATCGGCGCGGTGACGCGCGCGACGGCGGCGAGCGGGTCCAGCCGCTCGATCCCCGGGCCCGCGCGTTCGGCGCCGAGCTCCCGCCGGACCCGCGCCACGGCGCGCTGGATCGGCCCAGCGCGACGTCAGCGTGAGGAGAGACGCCGGGACGTGCGTGGCGCGCGAGAGGTAGTGCCGCGCCATCTCGCGCGGCTCCGCGAACGGCGACTCGAGCCAGATCGCCCGAATGCCCGCGCGGCCCGCCGCGAACTCGAGCGCGACGGAGGAGCCCGCCGAGCACGCGTGGATGCCGACGCGCTCCGTGTCGATGCCGAAGCTGTCCTGCGCGGCGAGGAGAGTCAACGCGAGGTCCTCCTTCTCGAGGAAGCCGAGCGTGAAGAGCGTTCCTCCGCTGCGCCCGTGCGCCCGCAGGTCGGGAAGGAGAACGTTGTAGCCGAGCTCGAGGGCCCTCACCGCGTCCGGCCGCCACTCGCTCGCGTTGCCGCCCTTGCCGTGCAGAAAGAGGAGCGTCGCGCGGCCTTCGGGCTCGCCGGGGGAGGCGAAGGTGGTCGAGAGCTCGACCGGCAGTCTCGGGCTGCCGCGGTGCCGGAGATTCGCCACGACCGAGGCTTTGGCCTCGAGCGCCGCGAGGAGCTGGTCGTAGTCGTCGGGCGTGGGTCCGAGGCCCTGGGAGGAGACGAGGCGATCCGCGAGCTCGCGGGCGGCGAAGTACGAGGCGCCGAGGTACAGGGCCCCGCCGGAAGTCAGCCACGGAAGGGCGCGGCGCGCCCAGCGAGAACGCCTCGCCGTGGGCCTACTCCAGGCCGGACGCCTGCTGCGCGGCGCGGCCCTTCTTTCCGAGCACGCCGACGACCTCGACGGGCCCTTCGACGTACGTCTGGCACGCCAGGCGGACGCCGCGGTCCTTCCAGCGCTTGCGGACCAGCGCCAGCGGCTTGAGGAACCAGAGCGCGAGCGAGAACTTCTCGAGCTTCGTCGGCGGGGAGAGGTTCTCCGCGCCGGAGACCGGAAGGACCGCGCACGTGCCGCAGAGGCCGTCTCCGCCGCACCACTTCCAGAGCCGCGCGTCCGCTTCGAGGGCGGCGTCCCAGAGGCGGTAGCCCTGCCACACGTCGATCTCTTTGCCGTTGATGACGCAGCGCACGCGCTGCCGGTCCCGCTTTGGATTCGCAGCCATCGGCGGGATTATACGGACCTTTACAATCCGGCCATGATCACGCTTCTTCTTGCCGCGGCGCTCTCGACGGCTTCTCCGCGTCCGCCCCGGCGACGCTTTCCGGGGCCGCCGACGGCGCTCCGCGATTTGCCGTGAACGAAGTCGCGCCCGGCGTGTTCGCCGCGATCGCCGACCCCGACGACCCGCGGGCCGGCGGGAACGGCGGGTTCGTGATCGGCGCGGAGGCCGTCCTGGTCGTCGACGCGTCGGGAAGTCCCGAAGGCGGCGGAACGGCTGCTCGCGGAGATCCGATCCCGAACGAAGCTCCCGGTGCGCTTCGCCGTCCTGACGCACTTCCACTCGGACCACATGGGCGGCGCCGCCGTGCTCGCGAAAGCCGGCGCGGCGGTCGTCGCCCACGAGAACGTCCGCGCGTGGGCGCGGCGCGAGTGGCAGCCGGGCCTCGACGACGCCGCGCGGGCGCGGTACGCCGGCCTGCGCCTGCCGGACGTGACGTTCCGCGACCGCGTGTCGATCGACCTCGGCGGCCGTACGGTCGAAGTCGTTCCACGGCCGGGTCACACCGGCAGCGACTCGATCGTCACGGTTCCCGATGCCCGGGTCCTCTTCGGGGGGGATCTCGTGCAGAGGCGGGCGATCCCCGGACTCACCTTCGCCGACACCGAAGCCTGGGTCGCGACACTGGACGAGCTCCTGCGCGACTATCCCGACTGGACGTTCGTCCCGGGCCACGGCTCCGTCGCGCAAGGCCCTGGACGTCCGCGGCTCTTCCGCGACTACCTGACGGGACTGCGCCTCGCGGTCTCGCGCGCGCTCCAGGAGGGGCAGAGCGGGCGCGGTGCTGCTCGAGACGGTCCGCGAAGCAGCTCGCCGCGGCGCTACGGAACGTGGGCCGGGTTCGACGCACGTCGACGCGCAACATCGCCGACGTCGAGAAGGAGCTCACGGGCACGAAGGCGTATCCGCCGGCGCCAACTCGCTGATCGCCCGCCACTCGTCGCCAGGAAGAGGAGCTCGATTCCCGTCACGGTCTGTCCGGGCGCGACGGCGATCTCGACGAGCGCGGGGTCGCGCGGGTCCGCCGTGACGACGCCCTCGCCGTTCCAGATCAGCAGAAACCCGTAGCTGCCCGGAGCGCGGCAGGGAGAAGACGGAAGGTTCCGTCGCAGGCCGTCGGGACCGGCGGCGCCCATGGGATCGCGGCGCCGCGCGGGATTCCGCGGACGCCGATCCCGGCCGCCGGGCCGTCCGTCGAGATCGCGCACGCGGCCTTCCACGACGGCGCGGGGATTCGCTTCGATGCGACGCGTGGTCGCCGTGACTTTCGGCGCCGTCGCGCAGCGGTCGCGGCAACGGCCGCGCCGATGACTGTCAAGTCGTCGCGCACGGCCGCGGCGGTGATGAGCGGGACGATCGGCGCCACGCGGCGGGCCACGAAATCACTATGTCATGATGCCCGCATGGCCGAGAGCGAGCAGATTCATCACTTCGATGCGAGCGCGCGCTGGACGGGCGACGGCGCCGGCTCGGGCGAGGTCCGCGTCTCCGACGGCGCGTTCGCCGTCCCGATCGCCGGCGCGACGAGCCTCGGCGGATCCGGCGGCAAGGCGAACCCGGAGGAGCTTCTGCTCGCCGCCGTCGGCGCCTGCTTCGCGAACACCTGGGCGATCTTCCTGAAGAAGCTCCAGGTGCCCTACGAGACGCCCGAGCTCTCCGTGACGGGCGAGCTCGGTCCGGATCCGGCCGGGGGCTTCCGGATGCAGAAGGCCGTCGTTCGCGTGCGCGTGCCGGCGGCTCTGCTCGCCGCGGACCGGGCGAAGGTCGAGAAGACGCTCGCGCTCGCCGAGAAGTACTGCATCATCTCGAAGGTCGCGCGCGCGGCGATGCCGCTGTCCGTGGAGATCGTCGAAAGCTAGGCGTCAACCGTTCGCACCGTTCCGCGGACGGAGCCGCACGAGGGTCGCTCCGAAGCTTCCGCGATCGGGCGTCGCGTCGGAGAACTCCACGACGTCGGCGCGCGAGGCGAGCATCCTCCGGATCTCGGCGCGGCGCGCGCCCGTGCCCTTTCCGTGGATCAGCCGGACTTCGGTCAAGCCCTTTCTCCCGCGCCGCGTCGAGGTAGTCGGCGGCCGCCGCCACGACGTCCCGGGGATGAAAGGCGTGGAGGTCGAAGCTATCTTCGACCGGGAGACGCTTCAAAGCGCTCCGTCGTCGCGTGCTCGATCGCCGCTCCGGCGACCGCGACCTCGGCGCCGCAGACGCACGCGGTCCGGAAGCCCCCGTCCGGACCGACACTCGGCGCGCGGGACCTCCATGCGTCGGCCGTCGTTGACGGTGCGGTCGGTCGACCAGCGGCGAAGCGAGCCGGTGAGCCGGTCCGGAGCCTCGGCGAACTGGATCGTCACCTGGCAGCCGCACGCGGCGCAGGTTCCCCAGAAGTAGTTCATGGATTCCTTTCTCCGGCCGGACCGCGGAGCTCGCGGTGGGCGCGCTTGCGCTCGTACATGACGCGGTCCGCCTGCGAGATCGCGACGTCGAGCGGGATCGCGCTTGGAATAGATGTGGACTCCGACCGAGGCGGCGAGGAACTTCATGTAGGGCTTGCCGGCCGAGCGCGACGACTGCTTGACCTCGTCGATCTTGGACGGCAGCATGTAGAACCGCCTCCGCGCGAGGTCTTCGTCCATGCCGGGGAGCACGACGAGGAACTCGTCGCCGCCCCAGCGGATCACGTGGTCGTTGCCGCGGACGAGCTTCTTGATGGCGTTGGCCACCGTCCAGATCGCGCGGTCGCCTTCCTCGTGGCCCTCCGTGTCGTTGATGCGCTTCAGGCCGTCGACGTCGATCAGGACGATCGAGCCTCCCGTGTCGCTCGACTCGAGCTGGGGCCGGATCTCGTCGAGGAAGAACCGGTTGTGCGTGTCGGTCAGCGGATCGAGCGTCGCCTTGCGCTTGGAGCGGCGGGTGTCGTCGACCGTGCGCGCGTGGAGGGCCGCGAGGCGGCGCTCCGTGTCCTCCATGGCCCAGATGATCAGGCCGATGCCGAAGAGCATCTCGAGCAGGACGTCGAAGAAGCTGCTGTACGCGATCAGCGTGCTGCGCGATGCCCGGCGAGGCGGTCGAAGACACGACGACGGCCGCGAACTGGACGCCCGCCGTCAGCAGCGCCAGCAGTCCGGAGAACTGGCGGCCCAGGCCGGCGCGCGGGCTCTGAAAGATGAAGACCGCGATGAGCAGCCATCCGACGGCGAGGATGCCGACGTGGACCTGGTAGAAGCGGGCTTCGGACACGGCGATCCGGGCCACGAGGAGCGAGATGGGGAGGGCCGCGATCGCCGCCACGGCGAGGGGCTTCACGAGCGAGATTTCGCGGTCCATCCGGATCGCCGCGATGGAGAGGGCGACCAGGAAGAGCAGCTTGAAGTACAGGAGGGCTTCCCTCTCGAACCGGCACGCCGAGGCGGTCGAGGACGAGCCCGAGGTCATCGCGGCGAAGAGGAAGAGCCAGCCGACGCCGGCGGCGCCCAGCACCCGGTTGCCTTTGCCGCGGGAAAGATACAGAAATATGACGGCGAGGAGGCCCGCGCCGACCGCCTGGACGACGGGGCCTACGGACGAGAGTTCCATCTCAGGTCTTTGTCCAGTCGAAGGTTAGCAGGTTTGGCGACGGGCCGCTCCGGTCTCCCGAGGGGTCCTAGCGGACGTTGATCCGCGCGCCGAGTGCGCCGGAGCGTCTCCGGCGCGCCGTCGGCCCGGCAGGGCGGCCGCGGGGGCTTGCCCGTGCAGGCGAGCGGCATGCGTTCGAGCCCGTTCTGGCCCTTCAGAACGATGCCCCAGGGACGGCCGCCGGCGTCGAGCGGGAGGAGCAGCGCGTCGAACGGAGGGGCCGCGCCGCCGAGGTCGATCGTGTAGACGCGCCGTTCCGACGCGGAGCCGGTAGGGCGGTTCGCCCTCGATGGCGATCGGCGTCGTCCGCCCGGCCGGATCCGCCCAGATGCCGACGAGATCCTCCGAAGCGAGCTCGTCCTCGGCGCCGAGGAAGACCTGCCGGCCGGCGCCTCGCCACGCGCCGGCGGGCGAGTAGGCGCGGTCCCACTGCGGGCCCAGACCCTCGACGCGGACCTCGTAGGGATCGATGCCGTCGCCGCCGAGGCGGATCGCGACCTGCGCCGTGCGCTCCCCGGCGCGCGCGCCCAGCGTCGCGGTTCCGCCGCCGACGGCGTAGGCGTCGACCGGCGCGACCAGCGTCCCGCCGGGCCCGGTGAAGCGGAGCGCGAAGATCCCGCGGGCGCGATCGGTCTCGATGCGGAGCGTCGGCTCGCGCGCGCATGTCCGCGAGCCGAAAGCGGCGAGTAGAGCGTCTCGAGCGCCGTCCGCGAGTAGAGCGTCGCCGGGTACCACGAAGGGATCGGGACTCCGGCGACGTCGGCCGACGAGCGCGCGGCGTCGAAGTCGAGGCTGAACCCGGCGAAGGCGTATGCCTCGCGCGTGCGCAGCGTGCCGGCGTCGACCTTCTGCGCCTTCTCGCGGATCCACGCGGCCGGGCGGCCGTCCCCCTCGCGGACCCAGGACGCGGTCCAGCCCGCAGGGCGCGGCGCAGTCGGGCAGCGCGCTGGCCGGACGGTCCGCGGATCGGCATCGGCGAGAGCTGGCCGTCGCGGTATCTCCAGATCGTCCGGCACTCCATCGCGTCGGTCGCGGCGACGACTTCGATCAGGGCGCCGGCGCTGCCCGAGCGGTCCCGACGTCAGCGTCACGGGCACGACCGATCCGGCCGGCGCCGGCTGCCTTCGCGTCGGCGAGCGCCCGGCCCGCGGCGTCGCGCACCTCGAGGCGCACGGAGCCGCGGGATGGAACCGCGGTCACGGTCTCGGAGGCGCCGTCTCCGTCGAGATCCGCGTTCAAGCTCGGCGCGATGCCTGAGGTCTGCGCGGCGTTCGCCGCGGCGAGCTCCGCGGCGAGCGTGAGGACCGCGGCGGCGGCGCGGGGAAACACTCGCGCGACGGGCGTCAGCCCTGAGCCTTGACCGCGGCCTCCGCCGCCTGGAAACCGATGCGGCTGTGCGTGCCGTCGCAGTAGGGCTTGTTCACCGAGGCGCCGCAGCGGCAGAGCGAAACGGCGCGTCCTTCTTCGATCCGGATCGGGTTGCCCTCCGGATCGGTGATCGTCGTCGGTCCGGTCACGCGATACGGACCGTTGGGAATCACTTTGATCGTCGACTCGGCCATCGCGATTCCTCCTCGTCGAATTGCGTCGTCATTGTAGCGTCATCGCGCGTCCGCATCGGATTCGCGCGCGTGTTTCGTGTTACCCTTTGGCGAGTTCCGTTGCGCGCCTTCGAGAAAGCCCCGCCCGACGTCCAGGAGCTCCTGACCAAGCCCATCAAGGAACTCGGACTCAAGCTCGAAGGGTCTCCGATCGAGAGGCTCGTCCAGCGGCTCTACCACGAGCTCGAGCGCAAGGGCCTGCGCCGGTTCCGCCCGCTGGTGCTATCTCTCGGACGAGTGGGGCTGCCCGTCGGGCGAGCCGGTCATCGGCATCCCGTTCTACCTCGCCGACCCGAAGCTCGCCCGCCTCGAGAAGGAGATGAACGACCTCGAGGACGCGCGACGAGATCATGATGTACCTGCGCCACGAGGCCGGCCACGCCTTCAACTACGCCTACCGGCTGTACCGCACGCCGGAGTGGCGCGACCTCTTCGGCCCGTTTCGGCGGGCGTATCGCGACGACTACCACCCGGTGCCGTTCTCGCGCCGCTTCGTCCGCCACATCGCCGGCTGGTACGCGCAGAAGCATCCGGACGAGGACTTCGCCGAGACCTTCGCCGTGTGGCTGACGCCGCGCTCGCAGTGGCGGCAAGCGCTACAAGGGATGGGGCGCGCTCGCGAAGCTGCGGTACGTCGACCGGATGGCGCGGCGGTTCCGCGACACCGAGCCGCTGCGCAAGCGCGGCCAGACCGACGTCACGGTGGAGGAGATGGAGACGACCGTCGAGCAGTTCTACGAGCAGGCGCTCGCGGCGCAGAGCCAGTCGATCGACCTGCCGCTCGGCACCGACCTCGTCGACATCTTCAAGGTGTCCAAGCGGAAGAAGCAGGGCGCCCGCCCGGCCGTCGAGCTCCTGCGCGAGAACCGCAAGACGCTCGTCGACAAGGTGACCTACTGGACCGGCGTGCAGCGGCCGCTCGTGAAGAAGCTCGTCGAGTCGATCGAGAACCGCGTCGGCGAGCTCGACCTGCGCACGTCGGTGAAGGAGCAGAAGGAGAACCTGGCCGAGGTCAGCGTGTACGCCACGGCGCTCGCCATGAACTACCTGACGCGCGGCAAGTTCGTGCAGTCGATGACGCCTCAGGGCGTCCGCAAGTGACGGGAGGAGGAAAGGCATGAGCCGGGAAAAACTCAAGATCGCCGTCCTCTACGACGTCTTCGAGGAAGAGCCCGAGCCCGCCGCCGCCCGAGAAGCCGGCGAAAGCGAAGCGACGGAAGGGAAAGGTCCCGCGCGGAAGAAGAAGGACATCCCGGACCGCGAGGAGATCTTCGACGCGCTCGTCAAGCTGGGCCACGAGCCGGTCTACCAGGTGCTCGACGGGCGCGACCAGACCCTCGTCGCGCATCGCCCGCTCCGAGGCCGACCTCGTCTTCAACCTGACGGAGTCCTACGCCGGCGACGACACGATGGACATGAACATCGCGGCGTTCCTGGACCTCCTCGGCAAGCCCTACACGGGCGCCGGGCCGCACGCCCTCTACCTCGCGCAGGACAAGGCGCTCGCCAAGAAGATCTTCGCGTTCCACCAGATCCGCACGCCGTTCTTCGCGACGTCGTACAAGGGGAAGCTCGACCACTCGCACGACATCGCCTTCCCGCTGATCGTGAAGCCCTGCTCCGAGGACGGCTCGATCGGGATCGACATGGGCTCGGTCGTCGGATCGCGTCAAGGAGCTGATGGAGCGGATCCACTACATCCACGAGGAGTTCGACTCGCCGGCGCTCATCGAGGAGTACATCGAGGGCCGCGAGATGTACGCCGCGGTGCTCGGCAACGACAGCCCGGAGGTGCTGCCGCTGATCGAGCTCGACCTCTCGAAGCTGCCCGAGGGCACGCCGAAGATCGCGGGCAAAGAGGTGAAGTGGGAGAAGGACACGGAGCACTACCGCGTGACCAAGTCCGCGCCGGCCGAGGACCTCGACGAGGACACGACCCAGCGGCTCTCCGAGACGGCGCTCGCCGCCTACCAGGCGCTCAAGCTGCGCGACTACGGCCGCATCGACATGCGTCTGACGCCGAAGGGCGAGGTCTACGTCATCGAGGCCAATCCGAACCCCTGGCTCGCCTCCGGCGCGGAGTTCCACATGGCCGCGCGCAAGGCCGGCCGGACCTACTCGCAGCTCATCTCCGAGATCGTCGATCTCGCGAAGGCGCGATATGCTGCGGCGTCGTGAGCCGGCGGAGGAAACCGATGAAGAGAGTGGCACTGGCCCTGTGCGTTCTGGCCCTCGCCGTTGCTCCGACGGCCTTCGCCGCCGACGTCGCCGGCGTGAAGCTGCCCGACACGTCGACGGTGGACGGGAAGACCCTCAAGCTGAACGGCGCCGGCGTGCGCAAGAAGGTGATCGTTCAAGGTCTACGTCGCGCGGCCTCTACGTCGAGACGCCATCGAAGGACGCTTCGACGCTGCTCTCCTCGACCCAGATCAAGAGCATGCGCCTGCACATGCTGCGCGACGTCAAGGGCTCGAAGGTCAGCGGCGCGATCGCCGACGGCTTCCAGCGCAACTCCAAGGCCGCCATGCCCCAGCTCCAGCCCCGGCTCGACCAGCTCGCGAAGATGATCCCGGACGTCTAGGAGGGAGACACAGATCGTGCTCACCTGGATTCCCGACAAGGGAACGTCAGGTCATCGTTCGCGGGACGACCGCCGGCACGATCGAGGGGCGGGACTTCGCGGACGCGCTCTTCGCCGTGTGGCTCGGCCCGAACCCGGTCCAGGACGGACCTGAAGCTCGCGCTTCTCGGAATGTCTTCCTAGGAGGCGCTTCGAGTCTTCAGGAAGCCGGAGCCCTCGCGGGCGTCCGCCACTTCCGCGTCCAGCGGTCGAACCGACGCCCACGAACATCAGCTTCGTCCAGAACCACATCGCGGGAGAGACGCGCTCGACGCCTCCGGCGAGCGTCGTGACCACGGCCGCGCGGATGCCCTCCGGCGGAGTCGGGCGTCGTGAAGGCCTCGAAGAAGACGGGGTCGTAGAAGTTGTAGACGAACTTCCGGAAACGGGCGTACATGCGGTTGGCCTGCCTCTCGTAGGCCGAGAAGTCGCGCGCGTCGACGCGGCCGCGGCGGGTGAGCGCGCGGTCGATCGCGCGGGCCGCCCGCTCTCCCGTGGCCATCGCGAGGAAGACGCCGGTCGAGAAGACCGGATCGAGAAACGTCGCCGCGTCGCCGACGAGCGCCCATCCGTCGCCGCCGAGCTTCGCCGAGCGCGCCGAGTAGTCGGAGACGCCGTGGACGCCCGAGACGCGGCGGGCGTCGCCGAGCAGGCGGATCACGCGCGGCGAACGGGCGAGCAGGGCGTCGTACTTCGCCTCCGGCGAGACGCCCTCCGGCAGGCGGACCTCCGCCGGATCGAACACTCCGCCCACGCTGCAGGTGCCGTCGGAGAACGGGATGATCCAGTACCAGACGCCCTGGTCGATGGGCAGCAGGATGTCGCCGGGACGGCTGCCCGCGGGCCACACGATGTCCGCGTAGTGCGCGAAGAGGGCGGCGCGCTTGAGCTTCGGGTCGAACCGGCGCAGGCCCAGCTTGCGCGAGAGGATCGCGCCCTGGCCCGAGGCGTCGACGACGACGCGGGCGCGGATGTCTTCCGACGCGGCGCCCTTCGCCGTCGGGCGAGCGCGGACGCCCACGGCGCGGCCGCCCTCGAAGAGCACGTCCTCGACGGCCGTCTCTTCGCGGACCTCGGCGCCGCAGGACGCCGGCGTGGCGGAGCAGGAGGTCGTCGAACTCGGCGCGCTTGACCTGGTAGGCCATGGGGTGATTCGGGTCGCGCGCCTCGGCGAAGACCACCGGGCCGCGTCGTGCCGTTCGCCTCGTTCCAGAAGAACGCGCCGTACTTCGTCTGGTATCCGGCCGCGCGGATCTTCTCGTGCACGCCGAGCCGGTCGAAGATCGGAAGCGAGAAGGGCAGGAGCGACTCGCCGACGTGAAAGCGGGGGAACTTCTCCCGTTCGAGGACGAGCGACCGAGCGTCCGGCCCGGGACAGCGCGGTCGCGACGGTCGAGCCGCCCGGACCGCCGCCGATCACGACCGCGTCGTAGACTGAGGCCACGGATGGGATTTTAACCGTGGCCGCTCCGGTGCTCGAGTTCGTCGGGGTCGGAAAGCGCTTCGCGCCGGGAGCTCCGGTGCTCGAAGGCTTCACGCTCGCCGTCGCGCCGGGAGAGACGGTCGCGCTCGTCGGGCCCTCGGGCAGCGGCAAGACCACCGCCCTGAAGCTCGCGAACCGCCTGCTCGACGCCGACTCGGGCGAGGTGCGCGTCTTCGGCGAGCCGGTGCGCGCGCCGGAGCCCGCGGCCCTGCGCCGCCGGATCGGCTACGTCATCCAGGAGGGCGGCCTCTTTCCGCACTGGACGGTGCGCGAGAACGTCGAGACGGTGCCGCGGCTGCTGGGCTGGCCGGAGGAGAAGCGCCGCGCCCGCGCCGACGAGCTTGCTCGAGACGGTCGGACTGCCGCCCGGGGAGTTCTCGGCGCGGCTGCCGCGCGAGCTCTCGGGCGGCCAGCGCCAGCGGGTCGGCGTGGCGCGCGCGCTCGCCGCGGACCCGCCGCTCGTGCTGATGGACGAGCCCTTCGGCGCGCTCGATCCGATCGCGCGCCGCGCGATCCAGCGCGAGTTCCTGGCGTGGAAGCGGTCGCTCTCGGCCGCGGTCCTGCTCGTGACGCACGACCTCGCGGAGGCCTTCCGCCTCGCCGACCGGATCGCCGTCCTCCACCGCGGGCGCATCCGTCCAGGTCGGAACGCCGCGAAGACCTTCGCCGCCGCCCGGCCGACGCGTTCGTGCGGGAGTTCGTCCAGGAGTTCGTCGAGCCCGTCGAGACTGCGACGTGAGCGAGCTCGCGCGGTTCTTCTGGGAGCGCCGCGAGCGAGATCGCGGCCCTGACCGGGCAGCACGTCCTCCTCGTCGCCGCGTCGGCGGCGATCGCGGTCGCGATCGGCGTTCCCGCTCGGCGTCGCGCTGACCCGCCGGCCGAGGCTCGCCCGCCCGGTCCTCGGCGCCGCCAACGTCGTCCAGACGATCCCGAGCCTCGCGCTCTTCGGGTTCCTGATCCCGATTCCGCTGCTCGGCGGGATCGGGGCGCGGACCGCGATCGTCGCGCTCGTCGTCTACGGGATCCTGCCCATCCTGCAGAACACGCACGCCGGCATCCGCTCGGTCGATCCCGCCGTCGTCGAGGCGGCGACGGGCCTCGGCATGACCGATCGGCAGCGGCTGCTGCTGGGTCGAGCTTCCGCTGGCGTTTCCCGTCGTTCTCGCCGGCGTGCGCATCGCCGTCGTGGTCGGGATCGGCCTCGCCACGATCGCCGCCGCGATCGGCGCCGGAGGGCTCGGCGTCCTGATCTACCGCGGCGTCGCGACGGTGGACCATCGACTGATCCTCGCGGGCGCGGTTCCGGCGGCGGTCCTCGCGCTGCTCGCCGACTTCCTCCTCGGGCGTCTCGAGAAGCGGCGGAGCCGCGCGGCATGAGGAGATGGCCGGGTCTCGTTCTGGGGCGTCCTCGCTGCTGTCGCGCTCGCGGCCTGCCGCGGCCGCGACACGATCCGCGTCGGCTCGAAGAACTTCACCGAGCAGGTCGTCCTGGGCGAGATCGCGGCGCAGGCTCTCGAGGCCGAGGGGTCTCGAGGTCGAGCGGAAGCTCGATCTGGGCGGCACGTTCGTCTGCCACCAGGCGCTGGTGGCCGGCGAGCTCGACCTCTACCCGGAGTACACGGGGACGGCGTTCACGGCGATCCTCAAGGAGAAGCCGATCTCCGACCCCGCGAAAGTGCGGGACGCCGTCGCGCGGGAGTACGCGAAGTCGGTGGAAGCTCGTCTGGCTCCCGCCTCTCGGCTTCGAAAACACGTTCGCCCTGGTCATGCGGCGCGCGACGACGCGCGCCGGCTCGGCGTGACGCGGATCTCGGATCTCGCCGCCCATCCGGAGCTGCGGCCGGGCTTCGGCTACGAGTTCCTCGAGCGCGCCGACGGGTACCCGGGGCTCGCCGCGGCGTACGGCCTCGCGTTTCGCTCGCGGCCGCGCGAGATGGACCTCGGCCTCCTCTATGCGGCGCTCGGGCAGGGGCAGGTCGACGTCGTGGCGGGCAATTCCACGGACGGCCTGATCGCGGCGATGGGCCTCGTCGTCCTCGAGGACGATCGGCGCTACTTTCCTCCGTACGAGGCCGCGTTCGTGACGCGCCGCACGCTCGCCGACGAGCCCCGGGCGCGCCGCGCGCTCGATCGGCTTTCGGGCGCGATCTCGGCCGAGACGATGCGGAAGATGAACGCCGCGGTGGATCGCGACCGGAAGGCGCCGCGCGACGTCGCCCGCGAGTTCCTCGCGGTGACCGCTGCCCGGCGCGCTGACGAACGTCGATTTTCGGGGTTTTCTGCTACCCTGACTTCAGGCAGCTCTCATGTCCGATGCATTCGAGTTGATCACCAAGGCCGACTGGATGGTCCTCGGCGGGGCCCTCCTTCTCCTCGGCCTGCTCATCGTGTCCTTCCGCTCGCGGTCGTACGTGTTCTGCCAGTACCTCAAGACGATGACCGGCATCGCCCTCAAGCCCGCCGAAGTGAAGCGGGTCTTCAAGTCCGGAGGCCGCGAAGGCGTGCGCGAGATGTTCCTGGACCGGATCATCCGGGAGGACCTCAAGGGAGGGCCGGTGGCGATTCCGGAGAGCGTCGAGCGTTGAGTGTTGAGTGTTGAGTGTTAAGCGTCGGTTCTCGCACTCTCGACCCTTAAGCACTCTAAACTCTCGACTCTCAACTCGCTTCAGTTCTCGATCAACCGGAACCCCGGCACGACGTCCCTCCCGAGCACGCTCCTCAACACCGTCGCGTGCAGGACCTCGTCCGAGAGGATCCGCGACGCGGAGCCGGACAGTGCCCGGTCCTGGAACCGGTCGACCACGTAGAGATAGACGCGCGCGGCGCCGACCTCGAGCTTGAACGCGAGCTCGAGGACGTCCTTCTCGTTCGCGAGCGGCACGCCGAAGACGTACTCCTTCTTGGGCTCGACGGGCGAGCCGCCCTTGCGCTTGAGGGCGTCGACGAGGAGATCCCGGTGGATCTCGTGGCTTCCCTGGAAGAGGAGGCCGACCTCCTTCGCCTTCGCCGAGAGCAGGCCGCTTCCGCCCGCGAGGCCGTACGCCCAGATCGCTTCGTGCTCGAGGGCGAGCGCCGTGTTCATCAGGACGAGGTCGTCGGCCGCGGACGGCGACGTCGGCGCCCGGAGCGGGCATCGCGATCAGCGGCCGTCCCGCCGCGGCGAGGCCGAGGGCGAGACCCGTGATGCCGGCCTCGCGGAAAAGGTCGCGTCGGTTCTGGAACACGGGCGCCTCCTTGAGGAAAGTTGAGCGTTGAGCGTTGAGCGTTGAGGGTGCTCGGTTCGAAGTCTACTCATTTTCCGAGATGACGCTCAACTCTCAACCCTCAACTCTCAACTTCTCGAAAAAAGCGCCCCGGCGGATCGTTCCACCGGGGCGCGAGGGCAGGGGATGAGGCGATCCCGTGTCAGCGGTCGACGGTCGTGTCGGGGTCTGCGCGAAGCGCGTGATGACGCGCGCGTTGTTCTGGTCGTGGACGTGGGTGTACCCGGAGTGGGGCGTGCCCAGGAACGGGAAGCCCGCGATGTACGGCACGTCCGGCCCGTCGACGCCGTCGCCGAGCTGGTTGTTGGGCGCCACGTTGTAGCCGTCGACGAGGACGCCGGCCACGACGCGGAGCGCGATGTCGACCGTGTCGTCATAGACCCGTCGGCCGTTCGGGAAGCCCGCGTTGTCACCGGCCAGGACGCCGAGCCGGCTCGCCGCGTAGATCGGCGTCGTGGGGACGGCGACGTTCAGGCGCAGCTGATCCGAGATGACCTCGCCGGGCCGCATGGTGAGGCCGGCGATGCCCTGGACGAGCGCCAGCAGGTCGTTGCGCGGCGCCGGCGGGACGGGGACGCCGAAGAGCGCGTTGATGATGCCGGCGAGCTCCGAGTTGAGGACGTAGGTCCCGAAGTTCGCGAGATCGTCCACGGGGTAGGTCGCGTTGAAGGCGTCCTTCATGCCGAGCGGAATCACGACTTCGTTGATCAGCGGGTTGCCGAGGCGCGAGACCTGGACCCAGTCGCCCGACACGCTCGGAGCGCCGCCCGTGGTCGAGAGCGTCGTCGTGGCGCGGCGCCAGGTCGAGGACCACATGCTGACGATGGCGTTGGGGTCCGCCGGATCCGTCGGGACGCTCTGGTTGGCCGTCAGGTTCTGGATCGGGACCGAGATGCGCGATCGAGTGGACGTTGAAGCCCGCGGTGTCGTTCTTGCCGCCGCCGTGATCGCCGACCGCCGTGCCTTCACGGAAGTTGATCAGGTCGAAGATCATGCCCAGGTCGACGTAGAAGCCCTCGGCGCGCGGGCCGGCGAAGACGCGGGTGCTGTCGTCGATGTCGTAGACGGTCGTGCCGATGTCCGAGCCCTTGCCGTAGCCGTTGGGATACGACTTGGGCCCGACGTTGTTCGGCGCCTCGAGCAGGTCGGCGCCGATCACCGTGCAGTCGGTCTGGCCCGGCGACGGCCCGACGCACTTCTTGACGGTGTAGGTGTAGTAGACGTTCTGGTTCGGATCGCTCGGCGAGGCGAGCGGGCCGGTGTTCTGCAGGAACGTGTTCCCGTTGCGGACGTTGCGCGTGAACTCGACGCGGTAGACCCAGTCCTCGAGCGCGTCGCCGTTCGAGTCGACGTTGAACTCGTAGCGGATGTTGGGCTCGAAGTGCGAGAAGTTGGGTCCGCCGGCGGGCTCCTCGAGCGGGACCCAGTTCGCGATCATCACGAGGCGCGAGGGCGAGACCGGATCGCGGAAGAAGTAGACGTCGGTGTTGTCGGCGACGGGGTCGGTCGCGATTCCCGGCGCTTCCCGATGGCTCGAGGCGAAAGCGGGCGCGGCCAGGACGAGGGCCGCGAGGGCGAGACGCCAGGGACACACGAGTCACAGAGCGGGGCATGAGCATCCTCCTTCTTTCTTTTCCTTTGAGGCCGGGCCCGACCTGCCGGGCCGCGTTCACCCCCGGGTATCCCCGGGAAGCATCCGAGGTACGGGCCGTACGCCCCCGGCGGATTCACGGCGGGAGCCTTGAGGTAAGCTCGCGCCCGATTCGGATCGGCTTTGGCCAGGGCTTTCCGATCGATTACGCGGCGAGTGCGGCGAGTGCGGCGAGTGCGACGAGTGCGATGAGCCAGAGGCGCGAAGATCCCGACCGCTCCCTGATGGCCCGGGTCGAGGCCCGGGACGCGGACGCTCTCGCCGAGCTCTACGACCGCCACGCGGGACGGCTGCTCGGCCTCGCGCGGCGGATCCTCGGCGACGGCGGCGAGGCCGAGGAGGTCCTCCAGGAGGTGTTCCTCTTCGTCTGGCGCTCGGCGTCGTCCTTCGATCCGGGGCGCGGCCAGGTCCTCACCTGGCTCCTGATCGCGACGCGCAGCCGCTCGATCGACCGGCTGCGTGCCCGGCGTCCGGCGTCGCGTCCGGAGATTCGAAGCCTCGAAGAGGTCGCGGAGGGTCCGGCCGGCCCCGACGACGTCGAGGCGGCGTCCTCGGGAAAACAGTGGGAGACGATCTGCCGCGCCGCCGTCGGCCAGCTTCCCGCCGACCAGCGCCGGGCGCTGGAGCTCGCGTATTTCGAAGGGTTGACGCATCAGGAGATCGCGGCGCGGACGTCCACGCCGCTCGGCACCGTCAAGACCCGGGTTCGGCTGGGATTGATGAAACTTCGGGAGCGGATGCGCCCGTACTGGGAGAGTGGTAGCGATGGCCCATAGCGAGCGGCACGAAGAGCTCGTCGCCGCGTCCGCCCTCGGTCTGCCTCTCGGGGACGAGCGGGCGGAGCTGGACCGGCACCTGGCCGAAGGCTGTGCCGTGTGCGAAGGGCTGCTCGCCGACTTCCGCGGCGCGGCGACGGCCCTGGCCGCCGACCGTGCCCGAGGCGACGCCTCCGCCCGAGCTGAAGGCGAAGATCCTCGGGGCGCTCGGCCCCGCGCGCGTCGCGCCGCGCGAGGCCTCCGGCGGATTCCCGTGGAGGGCGCTCGCGGCTGCCGCGGTCCTCGCCCTGGTCGTCCTCGGCGTCGACGACGCGCGCCTGCGCCGCCAGCGCGAAGAGTTGCGCAGCCAGACGGCGGCGCTCGAAGGCAAGCTGCGGACGACGGAGACGGCGCTCGCCGAACGGGTGCTGCGCGCGCGCGTGCTCGAGAACGACGACGTCCAGATGCTGTTGCTCGGAGGCCAGGGCCCGCAGCCGGATGCCCGCGCGCGCGTGTTCTGGAGCGCCCGCGCGCGGCGCGGCATCATTCTCGCGTCGAACCTGGCGCCGCTGCCTCCGGACCGCCAGTACGAGCTCTGGGTCTTCCTGAAGGGCAAGCCGGTGAACGCCGGCGTGTTCGACGCCGATCCGAGCGGCCGCGCGCTCTTCGAGTCCACGGAGTTTCCGCAGCCCGATGCGTCCGCCGAGGCGTTCGCCGTGACCGTCGAGCCGCGCGGCGGCGTGCCTGCGCCGACGGGCCCCATCGTCCTGGTCGGGAAGACGTCGTAGCGGCCGTGGCGGCCGCTCCGGCGCTTCTCTTTCTCCTCGCGGTCGCCGTCCCCGCGCGTCCGACCCCGACCGGCGCCCTCGCCCGCTCTGGGCGTCGTCGTGAATCTCGAGGCGTCGGCGTCGCCGGCGGCCCGGCAGGCGGCGCTCGAGATGGTGCGCCGCACGGGCGCCCACTTCTTCGTGCTCGAGCTCTCCTGGTCCGCGGCCGAGCCCGCGCCGCGCCGGTATCGCGTCGAGGAGATCACGCGCGCGGCCCGGCGTTCTCCGCCAGTCGGGCGCGGTCCTCCATCTCGACCTGCCGCTCGTCACACGAGGCGGGGCGCGACGTGCCGGCGGATCTGGCGCAACGTCGCGTTCGACGATCCGAAGCTCTCCCTCCGCCTCGGCGGCCTTCTCGACGCGCTGCGGCCGGCCCTTCTGGATTTCCAGACGCTCTCGCTCGGCGACGACGCCGACGCCTACTTCGCCGACAAGCCCGAGGAGCTGCGGGCCTATCGGCGCCTCTTCGACGGCGCCGTCCAGTTTCTGAAGAAGAAGGCGCCGAAGCTGCTCGTCGGCGTCACGACGGCGGCGCCGATGGACAGCCCGGCGCCGGAAGTCGCGGCCGCCCTGCACCAGCGCAGCCCGCTCCTGCTCTACACCTACGCGCCCTTCGTCCGGGGATCGCCGTTCGAGCAGCGCGATCCCGCGCTTCTCGACAAGGACTGGCGGGCGATGCTCGGCGGCGCCGGCGGCCGGCCGATCGCGTTTCCTCTGGTCAGCTACTCCTCGTCGTCCGAGAACGGCTCGAGCCCCGCGCGGCAGGCCGAGTTCGTGCGCCGGCTTTCGGGACTTTCTGGGGAAGGCCGACGGCCGGGCGCTTCTCTTCGCCCGCTACGTCGAGCTGCGCGACGAGGCCGGACGAAGAGCCCGGCCTTCCGAAGGACGCCCCCGCCGCGGAGCGGCGCCGCCGCGCGTTTCTCGCGAACCGGGGCCTTCAGGAGCTCGACGGCAAGCCCAAGCCGGCGTGGCGCGAGTGGGTCCGCGATTCGCGGACTGTGAAAAGATGATTGCCGAGGAGGTTCCCCGATGCCGCGCGTGACACGGACTCTCGCCGCTCTGCTCGCCTCCACGCTCGCCCTCGCCGTTTCCGCCTGCTCGTCGTCTTCGTCCCAGAGCGTCAAGGACCCGGCGCCCGCCCGTGCCGGTCGGCGGCGCCGACACGTCGGCACTCGTCGGCAAGTGGGAGGGCGACTACTCGAGCACCGAGACGGGGCGGTCCGGTTCGATCGTCATCGAGTTCAAGTCGGGCGGGAAGGCGGCGCAGGGCGACGTGCTCATGCAGCCCAAGGGCTATTCCGCGGCGGCGCCGGAGGGATCCGATCCCTTGAAGACGATGCCCCAGGTCCTCCAGATCAGCTTCGTCAACGTCGAGGGCGGCGCGGTGAAGGGAACGATGGACCCCTACACCGACCCTCCTGCAACTGCCAGGTGGACACGACGTTCGTCGGCCGCATCGTCGGCGACACGATCGAGGGCACGTTCACGACGACCCCATCGGGGCAGAACGCTCCGACGGCGGGCCGCTGGAAGGTCACACGGCAGGCGCCGGCGAAGAAGTAGCCTCGGGCGGATGAGCCTCGCTCCGATCACCCTCGACCGGTTCATCCTCGAGGCGCAGCAGGTGTCGCCCGGCGCGACCGGGAGCCTGTCGCTCCTGCTCATGCGCTTCGGCGTCGCCGGCAAGCGCATCGCGAGCGCGCTCTCGCGGGCCGGCCTGACGGGGACGCTCGGCGCCGCCGGCTCCCGGAACGTGCAGGGCGAGGAGCAGAAGAAGCTCGACGTCGTCGCCAACGAGATCCT
Organism: uncultured Acidobacteriota bacterium; assembly: GCA_963749265.1. GTDB lineage: Bacteria > Acidobacteriota > Thermoanaerobaculia > UBA5066 > Gp7-AA6 > DAHUXD01. The sequence continues at coordinate 111,590 of CAVVML010000016.1, forward strand.
CGTCGAGACCTTCGATTACGGCAAGCTCGTGGGCCTCGCGGCCTCGGAGGAGATGGAGGAGCCCGTCGTCTACGCGGCCGGAGCCACCGGCGCGGGGGGATACGCGGTTCTGTTCGATCCGCTCGACGGCTCCTCGAACATCGACTGCAACGGCACGCTCGGGACGATCTTCTCGATCCGCCGGCGCGGCGACGGCGAGGTCGGCCGACCTGCTGCGCTCGGGGCACGAGCAGGTGGCGGCCGGGCTACGTCCTCTTCGGGCCCGCCGTGCTCCTCGTCTACACCACGGGCGACGGCGCGCACCTCTTCACGCTGGATCCCGCGATCGGCGAGTTCCTGCTGACGCGCGACAGCCTGCGCATGCCGGAGCGCGGCCGGGCGTACGCGGTCAACGAGGGCCGCGCGCACGCCTGGGCGCCGGAGGTCCGGGCGTTCGTGGATCACCTCAAGCAGCCCGACGGGGCGATCGGGCGGCCCTACGCGACCCGCTACTCGGCCTCGCTCGTGGCCGACGTGCACCGCTTCCTGCTCGAGGGCGGCATCTACCTGTATCCCGCCGACGCGGCGGGGAAGGGGGCCTCCGGGAAGCTCCGCGTCCTCTACGAATGCCATCCCCTGGCCTTCGTCGTCGAGCAGGCCGGCGGCCGCGCCTCGACGGGCACGCGGCGCGTCCTCGACGTCGTGCCGGACTCCCTCCACGCCCGGATTCCGCTGGCGATCGGGAGCCGCGAGGAAGTCGAGCTCTTCGAGAAGTTCCAATCCGGAGGCGCGCCCCCACCGTAATCGGTGCATGGGCAGGGGCTGGCTGGGGGTTCTGGCCCTCGCGTCGCGTTCTCTCCGCGGCCTCCGCTCCCGGCGCCGCGCTTCCCGGGGCGATCGCCGGAACGGTCACGGACGACGCGGGCTCTCCGCTGCCGGGTGTGACGGTCGAAGCCGCGTCTCCGGCTCTGCCGTCCGCCCGCGTCGCGACGACGGACCTCGAGGGACGCTTTCGGCTCGACGATCTTCCCGCCGGGACGTATCGCGTCGCCTACCGGCTCCTCGGATTTCAGGGAGTCGTGCGCGAGGCCGTCGCCGTCTCCGCCGGCGCCGACGCGGCGGCCGACGCGACGCTGCGCCTCTCCGTCACGGCCGACGTGCTGGTGACCGGACGGCGGACGTTCCGCAACGTCGCCGACGTCACCGAGCCGGGCGAGAGCCTCGTCGGGATCGCCGACGCCTCGACGCAGGGCGCGGTGACCGCGGAACAGATCGAGATGCGGCCGATCGCTCGCGCCGGGCGACGTCCTCGAGACGGTGCCGGGCGTCGTCGTCAGCCAGCACTCGGGCGAGGGGAAGGCCAACCAGTACTACCTGCGCGGCTTCAACCTCGACCACGGGACCGATTTCGCGACGACCGTCGCGGGAGTCCAGGTGAATTTCCCGACGCACGCGCACGGCCACGGCTACACGGACCTGAACTTCGTCGTTCCGGAGCTCGTCTCCGGCATCCAGTACAAGAAGGGGCCCTACTTCGTCGAGGACGGCGACTTCACGACGGCCGGCTCGGCCAACATCAACTACGTCAACGTCCTCGACGCGCCGATCGCGCGCGTCGACGGCGGCTCCTACCAGTACCTGCGCGGCCTCTTCGCGGATTCGCCGAAGGTCGGCGAGGGCAACCTTCTCTTCGCCATCGAGGGCGTCTACAACAACGGACCCTGGCTTCGCGAGGACGCCTTTCGCAAGTACAACGGCGTCCTCCGATACAGCGTCGGCGACGCCCGCAACGGCTTCGCGGCCACGTTCATGGGCTACAGCGCGAACTGGAACGCGACCGACCAGGTCCCGGCGCGCGCCGTCGACGACGGCTCGCTCGACCGGTTCGGAACCGATCGACCCGACCGACGGCGGGGAGTCCCAGCGCTTCAGCGGCTCGCTCGAGTGGCAGCGCTCGGACGCGGAGTCCGTCACGCGCGCGGTGGCGTACGGCCTCGGCTACACGCTGGACCTCTTCTCCAACTTCACCTACTTCCTCGACGATCCGGTCCACGGCGACCAGTTCGAGCAGCTCGACGACCGCAACGCCTACGGCCTCGAAGGCCACGCACCGCTGGCTCGCGAACTGGTTCGGGTTCCAGGCCGACAACGAGGTCGGCGTCCAGGGCCGTTTCGACGACATCCACCGGATCGGGCTCTTCCACACGGCCGCGCGGCAGCGGATCTCGACGACGCGGCTCGACCGGGTGAAGCAGTGGAACGCGGCGCTCTTCTTCCAGAACACCATGCAGTGGGCGCCCAGGTTCCGGACGGTCCTGGGCCTGCGCGGCGACTACTACGACTTCGACGTCACCGGCATCTCGGATCCCGAAAACGGCGGCACGGCCTCGCGGGGCATCTTCTCGCCCAAGCTCTCGATGATCTTCGGGCCCTACGGCCAGACCGAGCTCTATGCGAACGCGGGTTACGGCTTCCACTCCAACGACGCCCGCGGCGCGACCATCACGCGCGACCCCGTCACCGGCGAGCCGGCGGAGCGCGTCACGCCGCTCGCGCGGGCGATCTCGGCGGAGGTCGGCGTGCGGAGCATGATCCTGCCGCGCTGGCAGTCGACCCTCGCCGTCTGGGGGCTCGGCATCGACTCGGAGCTCATCTTCATCGGCGACGCCGGATCGACCGAGGCGTCGCGCCCCAGCCGCCGCTACGGCGTCGAATGGTCCAACTACTTCCGCGTCCTGCCCGTGGATGACGGTCGACCTCGACTACTCGTACTCCGTGGCGCGGTTCCGCGACGAGGCGCCGGCGAAGGGAACTTCATCCCGGGCGCGGTCCAGAACGTCGTCGCCGCCGGCGTCTCCGTCGACAGCATCGGCGACTTCTTCGGCTCGATCCGCCTCCGCTACTTCGGTCCGCGTCCCCTGATCGAGGACAACAGCGTCCGCTCGCGACGCCTCGACCACGGTCAACCTGATGCTCGGTTACGAGCTCGTCCGCGGTCTCCGCGCGCAGGCCGAGGTCTTCAACCTCTTCGACGCGCAGGTCTCGGACATCGACTACTACTACGCGTCGCGGCTGCCGGGGGAGCCGGCCGGGGGAGTGGACGACATCCACTTCCACCCGACGCAGCCCCGGTCGGTCCGGTTCTCCGTCGTCTACGGTTTCTAGAGGGCTGACTCTGGCCGCGCGCGCGGCGACGGCTTCGGCCGCCTTGTGGCCGGACCACAGCGCGCCCTGGATCCAGCCGGGATAGGGCGAGGCGTGCTCGCCGGCGAAGTGGATGCGGCCCTCGGGCTGGGCGATGAGCGCGGGCCAGCCGTTCGAGAGCTGGCCGGGCATGAAGATCGTGTAGGCGCCGCGCGCCCAGGGGTCCTCGTCCCAGCACTTGGCGATTCCGCCCTCGTAGCTCTGGGCGAGGCCGGGATGGACTTTTTCGAGCGTGTCGAGCGCGAACTGCACGCGGCCCGCCTCGTCCAGCTCGCAGATTTCGCGCGCCAGGTTCTCGTAGAGGTACGCCTGCAGGAGGCCGCGGACGCCGGGCTGGTCCCAGCTCGGGGCCCAGATCTCCATCGGCCGATCGATCGAGGGCGAATCCGTTCTCGCCGCGCTCCTCCCAGAAGCGGTCGCGCGTCTGGAGCTCGATGCGGGTGACCGAGCCCGACGAGAGATCCTGGATGGCGTTCCGCTTGTAGGGAGGCAACGCCGGCTCGACCGGGATCGTCCGCAGCACCGTGAACGGGATCGCGCAGATCATGAGGTCGCCGCTTGACCGTCTCGCGGCTTCCGGCCGCCGTCTCGACGATGGCCTGCACGCCCCACTCGTCCTGCCGGATCGCGACGACCGGGCTGCCGTAGCGGATGACGCGCGCGAGGCCGGCGGCGAACGCCTTCGGCAGCCGGTCGTTGCCTCCCTTGATCTTCGAGAGCGTCTTCGTGTGGTGGTGCGTGGCGTCGCGGAGGCTGTCGAGGGCGCTCGTCCTCTCGAAGCCCAGGGAGACGTAGGACGCGGCGCTCGGCGAGGCGCCGCTCTGCAGCAGGAACTGCGCCGAAGCTCATGCGGTCGATCCCGGCGAGCGCCGGCGGCGGCCAGCCCGAAGCTTCGATGTCGCCGATCCGGGCAGCAGGTTCGCCACGTACGTCTGGTCCATGCCGGCGAAGCCGAGCTTGCGCTCCTCGGGCGTGAGGTCCAGCGTGCACCGCCTCATGTCGACGTCCTCGAGCTTCGCGTACGGGAAGCGCTTCCCGCCGACGTAGAGGACCTGCTTGCCGCGCTCGGCGGAGGGTAGAAGGGCTCGAGCTCGAGGCCGAAGAGCTTGACGTAGTGCAGCGTCAGGTTGTGCGTCTCGGGGATCCGGCCCGCGCCGGCCTCGGCGTAGAGGCCGTCGGAGAACGGCTCGCGCAGCGTCAGGACGCGGCCGCCCGGGCGGCGCTGGGCTTCGAGGATGACCACGTCGTGGCCGGCTTCCTGCGAGCAGCCGCGCGGCGCACAGGCCGGCGAGGCCCGCGCCGAGGACGACGATCCGCTGCGGAGGCCCGCGCCGCGCCAGCGGCTTCGGGTCGAGGGCGAGGGCCAGGCCGAGCCGCCGAAGGCCGAGAGGCGGAGGAAGTCCCGCCGGTCGAGCGCCGTCATCGCGCGCGTCAGAACCGCAGGGAGAGGCAGCTCAGCCCGCCGTCCATCTTCTGGAACTCCGACATGTCCAGCACGAGCGGACGATAGCCCAGGTCGGCGATCCGCCGCTCGAGACGCGGGAAACCCCTCGCGAAGAGCACGGCATCGTTCACGGCGACGCAGTTGGCGGCGTAGTCCTCCTCGGGATCGACGCGGGACGAGCTCCCAGCCCGGAAAGGCCGGGTCGCCCGCGCAGCGAGTCGATGACGACGAGGCGGCGGCCGGAGAGCCAGGCGATGCCGCTCTTCAGATGCAGGATGCCCGGGACGCCGCGGATGTCGACGAAGGAGGAGGAGACGCCGTCTTCCTGCGAGGAAGCGGGCGAGCTGACGCGCGCCCTCTTCGTTCGTCCGCTGCGAGATCCCGATGAACCAGTGGTCGCCGGCCTCGCAGATGTCGCCGCCGTCGAGCGTTCCCGGCGCGGCGATCGCGCGGGCGGCCGGGAAGAAAGGCGCGAGCGCCGCCGCGATGCTGTCGACTTCGCCGGCGCGGCTCGGCGCGCCCGGGACGCGTGAGGATGGCGCCGCGCGGGCGCGAGCACGGCGGCGTCCTCGACGAACGTGGAATCGGGGTAGGCCGGGATCCGCCGGCAGCCGCGTCAGCGCCAGCCCGCAGCGCCTCGAGCGCCCGCAGTAGCGCCTCGTGCTGCGGCGAGCGCCCGGCCGACGTCGGGCTCCCGAGGTCCACGGTCGTCAGGCCGTCCGCGAAGTTCTGCGGCGGGAGGCCGCACGATGGCGCGTGCGAAAGTACGACTCAGACATTGAACTTGAAGAGGATGACGTCGCCGTCCTGGACGACGTAATCCTTGCCTTCCTGGCGAACGAGGCCCTTCTCCTTGCGCGGCCGCCATGGAACCGGCGGCGAGCGAGGTCGTCGTAGAAAACGGTCTCGGCCTTGATGAATCCGCGCTCGAAGTCGGAGTGGATGACGCCGGCGGCCTGCGGCGCGGTGTCGCCGGCGTGGATCGTCCAGGCGCGGGCCTCCTTCTCGCCGGCCGTCAGGTAGGTGCGCAGGCCGAGCAGGTGATACGCGGCGCGGATGAGGGTCGATACGCCCGAGTCCGACACGCCGTGGTGGGCGAGGTACTCCTTCGCCTCGGCCTCCGGGAGCTCGGCGAGCTCGGACTCGATGGCCGCGGAGACGACGACGGCCTCGGTGCCCACGTGCGTCTCGGCGTACTGTCGGACGGCGGCCACATGGGGCGAGGACGCCTCGGCGGTCGCGAGCTCGTCCTCGGACACGTTGCAGACGAAGAGCATGGGCTTGCTCGTCAGGAGGAAGAACCTCCGCGCGAGGGCGGCCTCCTCGGCGCGAAAGCTCCAGCGAGAGGGCGCGCTTGCCGGCGTCGAGGTGCGGCAGGAGCTTGTCGGCCACCGCGAGCGACTCCTTCGCTTCCTTGTCGCCGCCCCGCGCGAGCTTTTCGAGCTTGTCGCGGGCGCGCGTCATGGTCTCGAGGTCCGCGAGCACGAGCTCGGTCTTGATCGTCTCGATGTCGGCGATCGGGTCGAGATGGCCGGCGACGTGGACGACGTCCTTGTCCTCGAAGCAGCGCACGACCTCGACGATCGCGTCGACCTCGCGGATGTGCTGCAGGAACTTGTTGCCGAGGCCCTCGCCCTGCGAAGCGCCCCGGACGAGGCCGGCGATGTCCACGAACTCGATCGTGGCGGGAATGATGCGCTCGGACTTCGAGATCTTCGCGAGCGGCTCGAGGCGCGCGTCGGGCACGACCACGACGCCGACGTTGGGCTCGATCGTGCAGAAGGGGTAGTTCGCCGCCTCGGCCTTTCGGGTCCGCGTGAGGGCGTTGAAGAGGGTGGACTTGCCGACGTTGGGCAGCCCGACGATTCCGGCGCGCAGCATGGAGCGGGGGATTATAGGGGCAGGTTGAGAGTTGAGCGTCGCAGCGTTCGAGCGTGGAACGCGGCACTTTCGCGAGACCGGCGAAAGAGCCGTCTTTACGCTCAACACTCAACTGCTCAACGCTCAACCTCCTTACAATCGCCGCACTCTGACTTCCGCCCCACCGTCCTCCCCCGGCTTTCCTGCGCGCCGTCTCCCGCTGGGAGATCGTGGCGCTCTCGGTCAACGACGTCATCGGCAGCGGCGTGTACCTGATCCTCCCCGTCGCGGCGGCGGCGCTGCTCGGCGCCGCGAGCGTCTGGGCGATCCTCGCCGCGGGCTTCGCCGTGCTCCTCCTCGTTCTCTGCTTCGCCGAGGCGGGGAGCCTCTTCGACAAGCCCGGCGGCGCGCTACGTCTACACGCGCGCGGCGTTCGGCGAGTTCGTCGGCTTCGAGGTCGGCTGGATGACCTGGATCGCGCGCATCGCGTCGATCGCGAGCCTGTCGGTCTTCTTCTCGCGGGCCGTCGGATACCTCTGGGACGGGGCCAACCACGGCGTCGGGCCAGGCGGCTGACGATCGTCCTGCGAGCTCGCCGTCCTGACCTGGATCAACGTCCGCGGCGTCAAGTCCGGAGCGCGCACGGCCGTCGTTCTCGCGTTCGGCAAGATCATCCCGCTCGTCCTCCTCGTCTCCGTCGGCGTCTTCGCGATCGACTGGAGCCGCGTCTTTCCCGTGCCGGCGCCCGACTCCGGCAACTTCACGAAGGCCGCGCTCCTCGTGCTCTTCGCGTACGCGGGCTTCGAGAACACGTCGGCGGCCGCGGGGGAGTACAAGAATCCCGCAGCGCGACGTGCCGTTCGCCCTGATCGTCCAGATCGTCGATCGTGACGGCGATCTACACGCTCGTGCAGCTCACGGCGATCGGGACGCTGCCGGATCTCGGCGTCTCGAAGACGCCGCTCGCGGACGCCGGGCGGCTGCTCCTCGGGCCCGTCGGGCGGGCTGCTCCTGACGGTCGGCGCGGCGCTCTCGGTGCTCGGGACGAACAACAACACGGTGCTCGCGGGGCCGCGCTACCTCTACGCCCTCGCCGAGAGCGGCCGGCTGCCGCGCGTCCTTCGCGAAGATCCATCCGCGGTTACCGCACGCCGCTACGTCGCGATCCTGACGCAGTCCGGCATCGCCCTCGGGCTGATCGCCGTCGACTTCGATCGCTCCACACGGATCCGGCCCGGAGCGCTCGGCGTCGCCGAGAAGCTCGCCGTGCTCTCGGCCATCGCGCGGCTCGCGACCTACATCGGGACGTGCCTCGCCGTGCCGGTCCTGCGCCGCAAGATGCCCGCGACGCCGCGCACGATCCGCCTGCCCGGCGGGTCCGGTCATTCCGATCCTGGCGCTGGTCATCTGCCTGGTCTTTCTCTCGGCCGCCGAGAAGAAGAACTTCATCGCCGGCGCGATCGCTCTCGCCGTCGGCGCGCTCGTGTATCGTCGCGCGGGGACGCGCGGCGAGAAGCGGCGGAGGCCGCTGAGGGAGATTCTGCCGGATCGCCTGTCGCCGGATTGGCTCTTCATCGTCGCCGGCCGTCTCGCCGCCCAGGCCCCGGCGCCCGTCGCCGACGCCCGCCCGTCACCGCGATCCGGGCGGCCCGGATCTTCGACGGCAAGTCGGACACGACCGTCCGCGAACGCAGTCGTCGTCGTCCAGGGATCGAAGATCCTGGCCGGCGGGCTCGGGCGTCGCCGTTCCGGCCGGCGCGACGGTCATCGACCTCGGCGACGCGACGCTTCTGCCCGGCTTCATCGACAGCCACACGCACCTGACGGGCGAGGCGGGCGACAGCTACATTCGCGACTTCTTCGACGGCCTGCGGCGGCCGGCGACCGAGCAGGTCTTCTACGGCGCGGTCTACGCCCGACGCACGCTCGAAGCGGGCTTCACGACGGTCCGCGACGTCGGCTCCGAGAAAGACCTCGACGTCGGCCTGCGCAACGCGATCGACGCGGGCCTGACGCCGGGGCCGCGAATGCTCGTCGCCCGCTACGCCCTCGGCGCGACGGGAGGCCACTGCGACAACACCGGGATTTCCTCCGGGGACGTTCGGGCCGGAGCCCGGCCTCGAGCGCGGCGATGCTCCACGGCGCCGACGAGGGCCGCCAGGCCGTGCGCCTGGACATCAAGTACGGCGCCGACGTGATCAAGATGTGCGCCTCGGGCGGCGTGCTGTCGCTCGGCGACGACGTGTCGGCGCCGCAGCTCACCGACGCGGAGCTGACCGCGATCGTCGACGAGGCCCATCGGCTGAAGCGCAAGACCGCGGCGCACTCCCACGGCGACCTCGCCGCGCGCTCGGCGGTCAAGGCGGGCATCGACTCGATCGAGCACGGCTCGTTTCTGACCGACGAGACGCTCGCCCTCATGAAGTCGAAAGGGACGTTCCTCGTCCCGACCTGCATGGCGGGGCAGTGGACGGGCGGCAAGCTCGAGCGCTTCCCGCCCGCGGTCGCCGCCAAGGCGAAGGCCGCCCTCGACGCGCACGACGACATGATGCGACGCGCGATCAAGAGCGGCGTGAAGATCGCCTTCGGCACCGACTCGGGCGTCGGACCGCACGGCTCGAACGCCGGCGAGTTCGCCCTGCTCGTCGCGCGCGGCATGACGCCCGCCCAGGCGCTGCGGACCGCGGGCCCGTCGGCCGCGGAGCTGCTCGGCCTCGCCGCCGAGATCGGCACGCTCGAGAAGGGCAAGCAGGCCGACATCGTCGCGGTGCCCGGCGATCCGCTCGCGGACATCCGCGTCACCGAGCGCGTTGTCTTCGTCATGAAGGGCGGAGAGATCTTCAAGTCGCCGGCGAAGTAACGCCGGGAACCCGGGGCCGTCTCCGTTCCGGCCTGGTGGGTTAGAGTCGCCGTCAGCTCGCGATGACGGACAGAAAACAGGCCTCCCGCGGCGCGGCCCGCGACCCGGCCGCGAAGTCGGCCGGCGGGGACCGCAGACGCCTCCCGCGGCACACCAAGATCCTCTTCGGTCTCCTCTTCGGGATCGTCGCTGGGACTGCTCGCCAACTCCATCGGCGGCGACGCGCCGTGGGTCGACTGGAGCGTCCGGAACATCGCCTACCCGCTCGGGCAGCTCTTCCTCCGCCTCATCTTCATGATCGTCGTGCCCCTCGTCTTCTCCTCGCTGGTCCTCGGCGTGCTCGAGCTCGGCGACATCCACCGGCTGGGCCGCGTGGGCCTGAAGACGCTCGTCTACACGCTCTTCGCGAGCGGGATCTCGGTGGCGGTGGGCATCTTCCTCGTCAACTTCTTCAAGCCGGGCGTCGGGATCGATCCTTCCGTCCGCGCCAACCTCGAGGGCACCTTCGCATCGCAGTCGCAGAAGGCCATCGAGAACGCGAGCCAGGCCAAGCCCTGGACGGACACGCTCCTCTCGCTGATCCCGCGCAACCCGCTCGCCGCGGCGGTCGACGCGCTCCAGGGCGAGATGCTGGCCCTCATGGTCTTCGCGGTCTTCTTCGGCGTGGCGCTCGCGCAGGTGAGGCGCGAACGCGAGGCCATCATCGAAGTCTTCGACGGAATCCAGCGCGTCTCGATGAAGATCGTGGACTGGGCGATGGGCCTCGCGCCGTACGGCGTCGGCGCCCTGATGTACTCGCTGACGGCCAAGTCGGGATTCGCCGTCATCCCGCGGCTGGGAGGCTACGTCGCGGTCGTCGTGGCCGGCCTCGCGTTCCAGCAGTTCGTGGTCTATTCGGCGATCCTGAAGTGGCTGGCCCGCGTGCCGCCCATCGAGTGGGCGTTCCGGATCCGCGAGGTCGCGCTGACCGCCTTCTCGACGGCCTCCTCGAACGCCACGCTGCCGACCTCGCTCCAGACGGCGGAGAAGAAGCTGGGCATCGCTCCGCGGATCGGGAACTTCGTGCTCACGGTCGGCGCGACCGGCAACCAGAACGGCACGGCCCTCTTCGAGGGCGTGACGATCCTCTTCCTGGCGCAGGTGTTCGGCGTGCAGCCTCACGCTCGGCCAGCAGGTGACGGTGGTCATCATGTCGATCCTCGCGGGCGTCGGGCACGGCCGGCGTGCCGGGCGGCTCGATCCCGCTGATCGTCATCGTGCTGCAGACCGTGGGCGTTCCGGCGGAGGGCATCGGAATCATCCTCGGCGTCGACCGGTTCCTCGACATGTGCCGGACGACGCTGAACGTCACGGGGGATCTCGTCTGCGCCACGGTCGTCGCCCGTTCGGAGGGCGAGCTGCGATTCGACTCTCCGCAAATGGAAGCCGAGGCCGCGGCGCAGGACGCGTGAGGCTCGCCGTCGCCACAGCCGCCGCCCTCGCCTCGCGGCCGTCGCGAGCCTGGCCGGCGCGGCCTCGACCTCGACCCCGAAAGTCACCCTCGACGTTTCCCCGGCGCAGCCGAAGCAGGGAGAGATCGTCGTCGTGACGCTGCGAAGCCCCGCGCCGCTTTCCTCCGCGACGCTTTCGGACGGCACGCGTGAGTTCGCGATGGAGGCCGTCGGAGACGGGCGGACCTGTCGCGCGCTCCTGGGCATCGACTTCGAGAGCAAGGTCGGGAAGCGGACGATCGAAGTCTCGGCCGTCGGGAAAGACGGAGGCGCCGTGCGCGCCGCGAGAACGCTCCAGGTGCGTTCGGGAAAGTTCCCGACCCAGAAGCTGAAGGTCGCCCCGGCCTACGTGGAGCCGCCCGAAGAGGAGCTCGCTCGCATCGCGGAGGACCGGGAGAAGGTCAAGCGGGTGTATGCCGCCGCGGACACGCGCACGCCGCTTCGACGCGGCCTTTCGAACGACCGGTGGAGTCGCGCTCGCATGGCAGCTTCGGCGTCCGTCGCGTCTTCAACGACCAGCCGCGCTCCCCGCACGACGGCGTGGACCTCGCGGCGCCCGAAGGGGAGCCGGTGGTCGCGGCGGCGCCCGCGGTCGTCGCCCTCGCGGAGAATCTCTACTTCTCCGGCAACACCGTCATTCTCGACCACGGTCGCGGGCTCTTCACCTTCTACTTCCATCTCTCGGCGATCGACGTCCGCCCGGGCGAAGAGGTCGCCGCGAGAGCAGCGGATCGGCGCGGTCGGCGCCACCGGCCGCGCGACGGGACCTCATCTTCACTGGGGCGCTCGCCTCCATGGCGCGCGCGTCAACCCACTCGATCTCCTCGAGTTACCGGCCTGGCCCGCCGAGCCGCCGCCCGCTCGCTGAATCCTGTCTGACCAGTCGGTCAGGTATACGTCGCCTTTCCTTCACAAAACAAAGGGATTAGAGTCTTGCGAATCGTGGCCTCTCGGAAGAAATCTCGCGCCCCCGAGCCCACGCGGGCATTGATCCGTTTCGAACTGAACGGCGAGCCGGCCGAAGCCGCATTCGCGCCGCACAAGACGCTTCTCGAGGTCCTGCGCGAGGACCTCGGACTGACCGGAACCAAGCACGGCTGCGAGCTCGGCGAGTGCGGCACCTGCGCCGTGCTCGTCGACGGCAAGCCGGTGCTCTCGTGCCTCGTGCTCGGGCTCGAGTGCGAGGGCCGCCGCGTCGAGACGGTCGAGGGGATGGCCGGGCCGGGCGGCCTCCATCCGCTGCAGAAGGCCTTCGCCGACCTCGGCGCGGCGCAGTGCGGCTACTGCACGCCGGGATTCCTGCTGACGGCGAAGGCGCTGCTCGAGGAGAACCCGAAACCGACGCTGCCGCAGATCCGCGAAGCGCTCGCCGGGAACCTCTGCCGCTGCACCGGCTACATCAAGATCTTCGAAGCCGTCGAGCTCGCCGCCGCCTGGATGCGCGGCGAAGACGCCGCGCCGCGCAAGGAGATCCTGTACGGGTATCGACTTCGACGAGAGTCCGGGCTGTCTGCCCGGTGCGTCCGAAGATCGCTGACGGCGGCGCCCGACGCGTCGACCCGCGTCGTCGGGCGTCCCTACACCAAGGTGGACGGCGCGGCGAAGGTCACCGGCCAGACGAAGTTCGCCGACGACGTGATGCTGCCGCGGATGCTCCACTGCAAGCTCCTGCGCTCGAAGATCGCCCACGCGCGGATCCGCTCGCATCGACGTCTCGAAGGCCCTGGCGGCGCCCGGCGTCGTCGCGATCGCGACGGGGAAGGATCTGCCGACGCCCTTCGGGATCCTTCCGGTCTCGCAGGACGAGCACGCGCTGTGCACCGACCGCGTCCGCTTCGTCGGCGACCCGGTCGCCGCGGTCGCGGCGGTGGACGAGGACGCGGCCTTCGACGCGCTGGACCTCATCGCCGTGGACTACGAGCCGCTGCCTCCGATCGGCTCGATCGACGACGGCCTCGCGCCGGCCGAGCACGCCGATCCACGACTACGGCGACCAGGCCAACATCCACAAGCTCGTGTCGATGGAGTTCGGCGACACGGAGCAGGGGTTCGCGCGCGCCGACCGCGTCTACGAGGACCTCTTCTTCTACGAGGGCAACACGCACCTGCCGCTCGAGCAGCACGCCGCGGTCGCCGACTTCGGTCCCGACGGAAAGCTGACGCTCTGGTCGTCGACCCAGACGCCGCACTACGTGCACCGGGCGCTCGCGAAGGTGCTCGAGATGCCGCCCGCGAAGATCCGCGTCATCGCGACGCCCAACGGCGGCGGCTTCGGCGGGAAGTCCGATCCCGTTCAACCACGAGATCGTCGTCGCCCACCTCTCGCGCGTCACGGGTCGGCCCGTCAAGATCTGCCTCACGCGCGAGGAGGTCTTCTACTGCCACCGCGGGCGCCACCCGACGCTCATGAAGGTGCGGACGGGCGTGAAGAAGGACGGCGCGATCACGGCGATGCACTTCCAGACCGTGCTCGACGGCGGCGGCTACGGCTCCTACGGCGTCGCCTCGACGTACTACACGGGCGCGCTGCAGACCGTGACCTACCAGGTGCCGACGTACCGCTTCGACGGCGCGCGCGTCTTCACCAACAAGCCGCCGTGCGGCCCCAAGCGCGGCCACGGCACGCCCCAGCCGCGCTTCGCCCTGGAGGTCCAGCTCGACAAGATCGCGTGCGACCTCGGCATCGACCCGGCGGAGATCCGCCGCCGCCACCTCCATCCGGCGAACACGCTGACCGCGAACTTCCTGCGCGTCGGCTCGATCGGCCTCGGCGCCTGCATCGACAAGGTCGTCGCCGCCTCGGGCTGGAAGAAGCGGCGCGGGAAGCTTCCGCCCGGGCGCGGGCTCGGAATCGCCTGCTCGTCGTACCTCTGCGGCGCGGGGCTGCCGATCTACTGGAACACGATGCCGCAGTCCGGCGTCCAGCTGAAGCTCGACCGCGGCGGCGGCGTCACCGTCTTCTGCGGCTCGACGGACATCGGCCAGGGCTCCGACTCGATCCTGGCCTCGATCGTGGCGGAGGTCCTGGGCATCGATCCCTTCGACATCCGCATCGTCACCGGCGACACGGACCTGACGCCGGTGGACCTCGGCTCCTACTCCTCGCGCGTGACGCTGATGACCGGCAACGCCGCGATCCAGGCGGCCGAGCGCGCGAAGGAGATGCTCGTCGCGACGGCGGCGAAGAAGCTCGAGATCCCGCCGGAGCGCGTGGGCTTCGCCGGAGGGCGCGTCTTCGACGTCGGCGGACCCCGAGAAGGGCATGAGCTTCGCCGAGGCGGTCGTCCTCGCCGAGTCGCGCTTCGGCACGCTCGGCACCGTCGGCTCGTACTCGCCGCCGCCCTCGGCCGGCCGCTACCGCGGCGCGGGCGTGGGGCCCTCGCCCGCGTACTCGTACTCGGCCGCGGTCGTCGAGGTCGAGGTCGATCCGGAGACCGGGATCCTGACGATCCCGAAGATCTGGATCGCGCACGACGTCGGCAAGTGCATCAACCCGGTCCTCGTCATGGGTCAGGTCGAGGGCTCCGTCTACATGGGCCTCGGCGAGGCCGTGATGGAGGAGATGGCGTATCGCACCGACGCGAACGCCAACGTCGTCCACAAGTTCCCGTCGATGCTCGAGTACAAGAGCCCGACGACGAAGGAGATGCCCGAGGTCGAGACGTATCTCGTCGAGGATCCCGACGCGAACGGTCCCTTCGGCGCGAAGGAGGTCGGCCAGGGGCCGCTCCTGCCGATTCCGCCGGCCGTCGCGAACGCCGTCTTCGACGCCGTCGGCGTGCGCGTGGACGAGGTCCCGGTGACGCCGGAGAAGGTGCTCCGCGCGCTCAAGGCGAAGGCGAAGGGGCAAGCCCGCGCGCTTCGGCCCGACGCGGTTTCCCGCGGTTCCGTACCCCGCGCCGATCCACGTGCCCACGCCGGCCGAGGGCGGCGACGGCAAGGCCGTGGACGCGGCGGTCACGGGGGCCGGAGGAGTGCGGTGAAGACGGACGTGCGAGTGACTTCTCCTCATGATGCGCCTGCCGAAGTTCCGCTACTTCGCGCCGACGACGGTGCGCGAGGCGCTCCGCATCAAGGCGGGCGAGGGGCCCGACGCGGCGTACGTCGCGGGCGGCACGGACCTCTATCCGAACATGAAGCGGCGGCAGCAGACGCCGAAGGTCGTCATCGGCCTCTCGCGCGTGCGCGCGCTGCGGCCGCCTGCGCGTCGGCGACGGCGGGCGCCTCGATCGGCGCCGCGGTGACGCTCTCCGCGATCGAGACCCACCGGCGCATGCGGCGCGCGTACCCGGCGCTCGTCCACGCGATCGAGGAGATCTCGACGCCGCCGCTGCGCAACATGGGCACGCTCGGCGGGAACCTCCTCCTCGACACGCGCTGCAACTACTACGACCAGAACTACGAGTGGCGCCAGGCGATCGACTTCTGCATGAAGAAGGACGGCGCGATCTGCTGGGTGGCGCCGGGCTCCCCGAAGTGCCTCGCCGTGCAGTCGGCCGATTCGGTGCCGATCCTGATCGCCCTCTCGGCGCGCGCGGTGCTGGCCTCGCCGGACGGGGAGCGCGAGGTGCCCGTCGAGGACCTCTACGCCAACGACGGCATCCACTACCTCACCAAGCGCCCGGAGGAGCTCCTGACGGAGATCCGAGTTCCGAAATCCGAGGGCTGGCGAGCGGCCTATCGAAAGCTGCGCCGGCGCGGCGCTTTCGACTTCCCGGTGCTCTCCGTCGGCGTCGCCGCTTCGCTTGGAAGGGCGAAAGAGTTGCCGAGGCCCGCATCGTCCTCGGGGCCGTCGCCTCGGCGCCCGTCCGCGCGTCGCGCGCCGAAGCGATTCTCGTCGGCTCGAGTTTCGATATCGCGGCGATCACGGAAGCGGCCGAGGCGGCGGCGCAGCCTTCGCGGCCGATGGACAACACCGACTTCTCGTTCCTGTGGCGCAAGGAGATGACCAGCCGGTGGGTCGGCCAGGCGCTCCGGAAGCTGGCCTCGAGGCGGCAGTTTAAGAAAACCTTAAGTGTTGTCGACCCCCGAGACCCGCTGCTATACTTCGCGCCTTCCCGATCGCTCGCCTTCCAAGCACGCATCCCGCGCTCGCACAGAAGTCCGACGATTCGTCAGGGGAAGTCGGCTCCGCCGAGCGGCGCGACGGAGTCGGAGGAACGTGACGCCGGTTTCGAGGATTCTGTTTCGATGAAACTCTACGTCGGTAACCTTCCCTACAACACCTCGGAGGACGATCTTCGTTCGCTCTTCTCGACCTATGGAGCGGTCAGCTCCGTCGCGATCATCACCGATCGCGATACGGGTCGGTCGAAGGGCTTCGGGTTCGTCGAGTTCGGCAACGACGACGAGGCGCGCAACGCGATCTCGGCGCTCTCGGGTCAGGAATACGGCGGCCGCGCGCTGACCGTGAACGAGGCCCGTCCGAAGACGCAGGGCGGCGGAGGCCGCGGCGGCCGGTACTGATTTCACATCCTGCAAGGACATCCACAAGGGGGGCGCAAGCCCCCCTTTTCTTTTGAGGCGGACGATCGACGATAGACTTTCCGCCACCTTGGACGACGCCGCGACGTCCGACTCGAACGCTGGTCCGCCGAGAGACGGCTCTCTGACCGAGAAGCGGCTCATGCGTTCGATGGAGCTCGAGGGCTACGACGTCCTCGTCTACACCTATCGCGCCGGGATGACGTTTCCGCCCCACGAGCACGCCCAGTCCAAGTGCGACGCGGTGCTCGAAGGAACGTTGCGGGTGACCGTCGGCGAGACGGTCTACGATCTGAGAAGCGGCGACCGCCTCTATCTCCCGGCGGGCACGCGGCACGCCGCCGAGGTCGTGGGGGAGAAGACCGTCGTGTCGCTCGACGGAACGCTCTGGTAGGAGGAGCTGGCGATGGCCCACACGAAAGCGGAACGCGAAGCGCTCATCCGGCGATACGAGGAAGGCCCCGCGAAGCTGGCCGCGGCGTGGGCGAAAGTCCCGCCCGAGGCGCGACAGTGGCGGCCGGCCGAAGGCAAGTGGTCGGCGCACGAGGTCGTCGTTCACTGCGCCGACTCCGAGACGAACGCCGCCGCGAGGATCCGCTACCTCGCCGCCGAGGAGGATCCGAAGATCCTGGGCTACGACCAGGCCCACTGGGCCCGCGCCCTCGACTACCAGTCGCTCCCGGTCGAGCCGGCGCTCGAGACGGTCAAGGCCGTTCGGGCGAACACGGCGCCGCTGCTGCGCCGCCTGCCCGAGATCGGCGTGGGCCAAGGTCGGCACGCACAGCGAGTCGGGCACCTTCGGCGGCCGAACGGTGGCTCGAGGTTTACGCCGAGCACCTCGAGAAGCACCCCGGCCAGATCGAGCGCAACCTCGAGGCCTGGAAGGCGAAGACTGCCGGAGCCTGAACGAGTCCGGGATCCCTCGGGGTAAACGCCGGCCGTCGGCCGGCGTTGCCTACGGCGGGGGGCTTGCCTTCGGTGGGCGGCTCGGCCTCGGGATGACCGGCGACGGCTTCGCTTCGCCGGTCAGTCTCTCGTCAGCACGTCGTTCATCGCGTTGGCGACGACGCGGCGGGGTTTCTTCGGCAGGGGGACGGTCGTGTCGATGGGAACGGTGGCCGTGCCGCGGAACGACACCAGGCCGAGACGGACGAATGTGCCCTTCTCGAATTCGATGTAAAGCGGAACAAAGCCGATGAAATCGTCGGACACGCCTTCCTGCCGGACGCTTCCGACGAGCTTGTACTGGCCGCCGCCGAGATCCTGCACGTCGATTTCCGCGGAGCACCTGGGGATCTCCGTGCCGTCGATCCACTGGCGGAAGAACCAGTCCATCTTCCCGTTCTTCTCGAGGTCCATCGCCGGGCTCATGTGCCGTTCGACCACGGTCTGGAAGTCGCGCGTCGTCGGGTTCTTTCCGGCGTACGTCGACACGAAGTCCTTCAGGGTCGCGATGAAACGCTCGTCGGGGGGCTTGGCCTTCGGGTCGCGCATGAGCGTCCGCAGCATCTGCACGACCCAGGCGCCCTTGTCGTAGATCATGGCCTGACCCGCCGCGGGGTTCCGCCAGGTCGACAGACGCCAGCCGTCCGAGATCGGACCGGCGCGGTCGTTCGCCACGTACGCGTGGGCCGGCTTGTCGAAGACGTTCCTGGCCGCCTTGTCCCAGAACTCGTCGACCCTGGATCGCGGCGCGGTGTACTCGAGGACCAGGCCCGCCGTGAACTCCGCGAAGCCCTCCGAGAGCCACTGATCGCGGTAACTGTTCCAGCCGACGAGGTGCCCCCACCACTGGTGGGCGAACTCGTGCGGTCCGACGATGTCGACGAAGCCCTGCGTGCTCTGCAACCCAATGCGGAAGCGGTTGTACGAGTCCAGGAAGGAAATGTAGGGCAGGAAGATCAGCGACGGCCACGACTGTCCGAAGAAGAACTGCGACTGCTGCGTGATCGCGACATGGCCGAACGGCAGCGAGCCGAAGTAGACGGAGCCGACGCGCGCGGTGTTGATGCCGTCCGCCATGGCGGAATCCGCCAGCTTTTCCGGGCGAACGCCCGAGAGGCCCTGGAGGGCGTCGGGCATGCCGGGATTCGTGAAGACCTGGATGTGGAGGCCGCTGTCCGGGTCCTTCTGCTCGAGCCGTTTGAACTTCCCGTAGTTGAATCCCGCGACGCGGATGGGCCGGTCCGACTTCCAGGTCGAGATCCGCTCGTCGTTTTCGACGCGGCTGTCGACGAAACTCCCGACGGAGACGACCTCGTAGGATTTCGGGATCCGAAAGGTCAGGTCGTACGTCGCGGGGTCCTCGAAGACGCCGAGGTTCGGATACCAGCTGGTCCGCGCGCCGACGGCGAAGTTGCCGTCGCCGGAGTCGTAGAGGACCTCGGAGCCCTCGTAGACGAGCCGCAGCCGGAGCGTTTCGCCTCGGGAAAGCCCGGCCGGGAGCACCACGGCGGCGTCGGAGTCTTCGTCCTTGTCCTCCTGGATGACGGCCACCGCCTTCCAGGGCGTGTCGCCGCCGCCGGACAGCTCGGCCTCGCGGATCCGAAGCTGGCCGAGGAGGTCCAGAGGCAGCACCCGCACACCCTCCCGGAGCGTCTCGAGAGTGATCGTCGTCTCTCCCTGGAGACGCTCGTTCTTCCGGATCGTCGTCTCGATGGCGTAGTGCGTGGCTCGAGCGGGCGGCGTCGCGCGCGGGGCCGTCTCGTTCCGGCGCCGTTCGAGATACCAGGAGCCTCCCTCCCGCTCGTGCACCACGTACAGCAGGGAGCCGGCGTCGCCCGCCATCGACATGTCCGAGATCCAGCGCAGCCCCGACGGGTCCACCACGACGGCCGCGGGAGGCAGCTTCTTGCCGTCGACGAGTGCGATGAAGACGCCCGCGGATGGCTCGGTCCCGCTGAGCACGTCGGCGAGGAGGCGAAGCTGGAGGTTGGTCTCGAGGTCCTTGCGCTGGCGCTTGCGAAAGGAATCCCAGATCGAGGCGGCGCGGCCGTCTGCGGGGGCGTCGGGTCCGGGCTTTCGGATCTCGGCCTCGGTGCCGTCGGTGAAGAGGAGGATGAGGGACTCGAAGCGGTCCGTCAGGACCTCGAGCTTCGGGTCGTTCTGCAGCAGGGCGAGATGCCGGCGCGCTCCCTCGCCGGCCGGCGTCAGCTGCCATGTGCCTTCGCCGACGAACACCGCGCCGGTCACCCGTCCGGACACGGGCTCGAGGAACTGGAAGGTCCCGCGCACGAAGTCGAAGCGGAAGACGTCGCGCTCGAGCTTCAGATCCTGCACGGCGACCGCGGGCCCGGCCGGGCGGGCGGCGCGCAACGCGGTGTACGTCGGATCGGAATCCGCACGCAGGGTTGCCGCCAGAACGAACACCCAGATCGCCGCGGGCCCGGAGCGTTGGCGCATGACCGCTCCCTTCGATACGGAGAAGAAGGTGGCTGGGTCTAGGTTACACCCTCGGCCTTCGCGAGCTCGCGGCCGATCCGCTCCGCTTCGTCGAGCAGCGCGACGAGATCCTCCTCGCGCGTCCGGAAATTCGTGATCGACACGCGGAGGGCGGTCCGGCCCTTGAGGATCGTCGGAGCCAGGAAGAACGTGCCCTCGCCCACGACGCGGTTGATGATGCGGCGGTTGATGCCGTCGAGGACGGCGTCGGGAAGGCCGGCGCGGCTCGGCCGGTAGCGGAAGTTCGCGATCGAGAGCACCGGCTCGGCCAGACGCTCGAACTCCGGGCGGCGGTCGACTTCCGCCGCCAGAAACCGCGCGAGGCGCACGTCGTTCTCGATCTGCGCGGCGTAGGCGCGGCGGCCGTGCACCTTCAGGCCCATCCAGACCTTGAGCGCCTTGAAGCCGCGCGAGAGCTCGACGCCGCGCTCGGCGAACCAGGCCGGCC
The DNA here is from genome assembly GCA_963749265.1 of uncultured Acidobacteriota bacterium. Classification (GTDB taxonomy): domain Bacteria; phylum Acidobacteriota; class Thermoanaerobaculia; order UBA5066; family Gp7-AA6; genus DAHUXD01. The sequence goes on from CAVVML010000016.1 coordinate 131,800, forward strand.
CCGGGAAGGGGCTCTCGGGATCCTGCGCGAGGTACTCGGGGAACTTGCGGAAGGTCGCGGAGAAGCGGCCGGGCTCGCGGACGAGCGTGGCGCCCGCCTCGTAGGGCACGTAGATCCACTTGTGCGGGTCGGCGGCGATCGAGTCGGCGCGCTCCATGCCCGCGAAGAGCGGCTGCAGCGACGGCACGATCGAGGCCAGGGCGCCGTAGGCGCCGTCGACGTGGAACCACAGCTTCTCGCGCGCGCACACGTCGGCGAGCGCCGCGAGCGGATCGATCGCGCCGGTGTTGACGGTGCCGGCGTTGCCGACCAGGATCGCGGGAAGCAGGCCCGTCGCGCCGGTCGGCGGCGATCGTCTCTTCGAGGAGATCCATCCGGATGCGGAAGGCCTCGTCCGTCGGGATCTTGCGGAGCTGCCGCGTGCCGATCCCCAGCAGGTCCGACGGCCTTGTCGACGCAGGCGTGGACCTGGTCCGAGGCGTAGATGATCAGGCGCGGGCGGTCCGGTCCGGACAGCCCGTCCTCGCGGACGTTGCCGGGCGTCTGCGCCCGCCGCGCCACGGCGAGCGCGGTGAAGTTCGCCATGGACCCGCCCGAGACGAGGATGCCCTCCGCCGTCGGCGGGAAGCCGAGCATCTCGGCCAGCCAGCGCACGACGCGGCCTTCGACGTGCGTCGCGGCGTGATCGCCGCCCCAGCAGTTCGGGTTCATGCCCGACGGCCAGGAAGTCCGCGAAGATGCCGACGGGATCCGCCGTCGCGTTGATGAAGCCGTAGAAGCGAGGATGGGAGTTGCCCATCGGGTAGGGCATGACGTTCTCGCGCACGAACGCGAGGACCTCCTCGAACGGCCGGCCCTCCTCGGGCAGAGGCTCGTCGAAGAGCGGATGCCCGGTCGCCGATCTTCCCGAAGACCGGCCCGCGAATCGAGGCCCTCGCGATGCGCGGCGACCGCGTCCGCCGCGAGCGTCCCCAGACGGCGCAGCTCGCCGGGCGGAAGGTCGAAGGTGGGCTTCGTCATGCCGCCGATTGAATCACGGCCAACGAAAAAGGGCGGCCGCGTGCCGCCCCTGCGCGTCGCCGAAGAAGAAGGCCGTCTTACTGCACGACCCCGCAACCCAGGCGCCCGCCCGCGTCGCCCGGACGGCTGCGTCTTCAGATCATCGGCTTTCTCGTGGAACACGACGGCCTTGCCGACGACCGAGTTCGGACCGGGCTTGACGGTCAGCATGGTCGGTGGTCATCTCGAGGTGACCCTTGCCGTCCGCGCCGACCGTGATGTTGCCCCAGTCGCCGTTGTGATGCTTCGCGTCGGCCGGGCCGCGCGTGCGGGATTGCCGGCCGGGTTGAAGTGCGCCCCGGCGGAGGAGGCGTCCGGCGCCGAGCAGTCGCCCTTCTCGTGGAGATGGATTCCGTGCGTCCCGGGGGTGGCGTTTTCGACCCAGACCTCGACCTTCGTGCCGCCCGAGGGCAGCTCCGTGAACACGGCCTTGCCGGTGACCTTCGAGCCGCTGCGCGACTCGATCGTGGCTTGGCCTTGGCGCCGTCCGGCGGCCGCGGCGCCGCCGACTGGCCGACCCGCAGGCGCCCAGGGTGACCAGCGACGAGGGCGGCCCCCGCCGCCGCTGCCAGAGAGCCGATTCGCCTCATTTCTTCCTCCTTTGCTTAAGCGCCGGTCATAATACTGGCGTCGAGACTCTATGATTCCGGCCGTGCCGCCCATCGTGGTGTCCCGCCCCCTGCTGTTCGGCCTGGTGGCCGTGGGCGCCGTCGGCGCCGTGGCGCTCGACGCCCCCGCATTCCTCCTTCGCCGCGGGATTCGCCGCCGGGGCCGGATCGGCCTTCGTCGTCTCATTCATGAAGCGTGCCGGCGAGGAGCGGGATCCGGCCGCCGCGAGGGCCGGAGGATCCAGAGCCATGAGGGTTCTCGTCGTCGAGGACGAACAGCGCATCGCGCAGTTCCTCCGGAAAGGGACTGACCGAGAAGGGCTACGCGGTCGAAACCGTCGGCGACGCCGACGCGGCGCTCGAGAAGATCGTCGCGAGCCCTCCGGACCTGATCATCCTGGACCTCCTGCTCGAGGGCTCGCGCGACGGCCTCGAGCTCTGCCGCGAGCTCCGCGACCGCGGCGTCGCGCGCCAAGATCCTGATGCTGACCGCGCGCGACACGATCGAGAACAAGATCGAGGGTCTGGATGCCGGCGCCGACGACTACCTCGTCAAGCCGTTCTCCTTCCGCGAGCTCATGGCGCGCATGCGCGCGCTCCTGCGGCGGACGGAGGTCGTGCCGCCCGGGCCCCTCGTCTTCGAGGACCTCTCGTACGAGCCGGAGTCCCGGGAGGTCACGCGCGCCGGCGAGACGGTGCGCCTGACGGTGCGCGAGGGCGCCCTCTTCGAGCTCCTCCTGCGCCGGCGCGGCAAGGTCGTCTCGCGGTCCGAGATCCAGGCGCGCATCTGGGAGGACTCCTTCGACCTCTCGACGAACATCATCGACGTGTACATCAACGCCCTCCGCAAGAAGATCGACGGCGGCGAGCGCGAGCGGCTGATCCAGACGGTCCGCGGCGTCGGCTACCGCGTGCGCGAGCCGGGCGCCGGTCCGGCGGCCTGACGAGGCCGGCGCGTCCATGAGCGGAGTCTTCTCCCGGCTCTTCGGTTCGAGCCGCTCCGAAGCCGAGGCGCCCTCGGAGCTGTCGGTCATCGCGCGCCGGCTCGAGGGGACCGAGCGGCATCCGCTCCGCCGCATCCCGGCGGAGGGGCTGTCGGAGGAAGCGCCGCCGCGTCGTCGACCTGCTGAACACGCGGCTCGACGCCCTCGCCGCGACGGAGAAGGAGCAGCATCAGTTCATCGCCGACGTCTCCCACGAGCTGCGCACGCCGCTGACCGTGCTCCGCGGCTCCCTCGAGGTGGCGCTCGAAGAGGAGCGGCCCGCGGAGGAGTACCGCGAGGCGATCGGAAACGCGCATCCTCGAGGTCCGGCACCTCGCGCGGATCTCGCAGAACCTCCTCTTCCTGACGCGCGGCGAGAGCGGGCGCGTCACGCTCTCGTTCGCCAACCTGGATCTCGGGCGGTTCGTCTCCGAGACCGTCCGGGACTTTGCGCCCGCCGCCGGCGACCGCGGACCTCGAGCTCTCGATCGAGGTGCCGGGGCTCCCGGTCTACGTCTTCGCCGACGCGGGACGCCTCCAGCAGGTGCTGCACAACCTGCTCGAGAACAGCCTTCGCTACACGGAGACCGGCGGCCGGATCGTCGTCCGCGTCGAATCCGGCGCCGGGCGAGGCGCGGATCGCGGTCGCCGACACGGGCGTCGGGATTCCCGGAGGCGGATCTGCCCTTCGTCTTCGAGCGGTTCTACCGCAGCAAGCGCTCCCGCGCGGCCAACCCCGGAGGCTCGGGCCTGGGCCTTTCGATCGTGCGCTGGATCGTCGAGGCCCACAAGGGGCGGGTCACGGTGGAGAGCACGGTCGGGAAGGGGGCCGACGTTCACGGTGCATTTGCCGGTGGTCTAGACGAGTCCGAACATTCTCGTCTTTGATCCCTCCGCGCCGCGCGCCCCAGGCCCGTCACCTATAATCTGCCCCCCTCATGCGCCCCGTCTTCGTTCTCTCCGCGGCCCGCACCCCGATCGGCAAGTTCGGCGGCGCCTTCGCTTCGCTGACGGCGGCGGACCTCGGGGAGGCCGCGGCGAAGGCGGCGCTCGAGCGGTCGGGACTGCCGCCGGCGGCGGTGGACGAAACGATCTTCGGCCACGCCCGTCAGGCCGGCGGCGGTCCCAACACCGCCCGGCAGGTCTCGCATCGCGCCGGCGTGCCCGACTCGGTTCCGGCCTTCACGGTCAACAAGGCCTGCGCGTCCTCGCTCAAGGCGATCACTCTCGGCGCGCTCACGATCGCCGCCGGGGAGAACGACGTCGTCCTCGCGGGCGGCACCGAGTGCATGTCGGCGACGCCGTACCTGCTGCCGCGGGCGCGCTTCGGCATGCGGATGGGCGACGCCGAGGTCGTCGACGCGATGTACCGCGACGGCTTCCTCTGCCCGCTCTGCGGCCAGCTCATGGGCGAGACGGCGGAGAACCTGGTGCGCGAGTACGGGATCCTGCGCGCCGAGCAGGACGCCTACGCCGCTCGAGTCGCAGCGCCGCGCGGCCGCCGCGTCGAGCGCGGGCCGCTTCGCCGACGAGATCGTTCCGGTCTCCGTCGCCGGCAGGAAGGGCAGCGTGACGGTCGTCGGCCGACGAGCATCCGCGCGCGGACTCCAGTCTCGAATCCCTCGGCAAGCTTCCGCCGGTCTTCGATCCGCAGGGCACCGTCCACGCCGGCAACTCCTCCGGCATCACCGACGGCGCGGCGGCCCTCGTCCTCGGGACCGAGGAGGAGGCGAAGAAGGCCGGCGTCGAGCCGCTCGCCCGCGTGGCCGCGTGGACCTCGGCGGGCGTGGATCCGGCGCGGATGGGCATCGGCCCGGTGCCGGCGATCCGCGCGCTCCTCCAGAAGACGAAGCTGGCGCTTTCGGACATCGACCTCATCGAGCTCAACGAGGCCTTCGCCGCGCAGGTCATCGCCTGCGCGCGGGACCTCTCGCTCGATCCCGACGCGGCTCAACGTCAACGGCGGCGCGATCGCCCTCGGCCACCCGATCGGCGCCACCGGCGCCCGCATCGCGACGACGCTGCTCCACGAGCTGCGGCGGCGCGGCGCGAAGCGCGGCATCGCCACGCTCTGCGTCTCCGGGCGGCATGGGGATGGCGGTCCTCTTCGAGCGGCCCTGACGGCCGCGCACAAGAGAGCCGAGCCCCTACAATAGAGACGATGCGCATCGCCCTGACACTCGACCGGGACGCCGACCTCTCCGAGTCCAACGACTATCTCCGAAGCCTGACGCGAGGCCGGCGTGCCTCGCGAGGCGATCGAGGTCGTGACGCCGCTGTCGCCGGCCACGCGGCCCTTCGACGCGCTCCTGCTCGGCGGCGGCGTCGACGTGGACCCCGCGCGCTACGGCCGTTCGCCCCTCGACAACGGCACCGTCGAGGTGGATCCGGAACGGGACCGGATCGACTTCGCGCTCTTCGAGCAGGCCCGCCGCGCGGGCGCTCCGGTGCTCGGGATCTGCCGCGGGCTGCAGGTCGTCAACGTGGCGCTCGGGGGCACGCTCGTCCAGGACATCCCGGCGGAGCGGCCTTCGGACGTCGTCCACGCCCGCTCGCGCGAGGAGAAGACCCGCCTCGACCACACGGTCGCGATCACGCCCGACACGCGCCTCGCCGCGCTCGCGGCGGCTCCGGAGGTGCGCGTCAACAGCCGGCATCACCAGGCGATCGAGACGGTGGCGCCGGGCCTCGCGATCTCGGGCACGTCGCCCGACGGCCTGCCCGAGGCCGTGGAGGCGGCCGGAGACGCATGGGTCGTCGCGGTGCAGTGGCATCCGGAGAACCTCGCGGGGGATCCGGTGTCCCGCCGCCTGTTCGCCGAGTTCGTCCGGGCGGCCCGCGAGCGCGCGAACGGCGCCCCCGCCGGCGAGGCCCGAGGCTCGACGTCGTCCGCCGCTGACGGAATTTTCGGGCGTTTTTCGGGTTGTGTCCCCGGATTCCGCCCCGGAGAAGAACGAACAGGTTTGAAGGAGCTCTTGCGATGAAGTTTCGCGCCATCCTCCCCGTCGTCACCCTCGCCGTCCTCGTCCTTGTGCTGTGGCCGCTGCCGCCTCGCCGCTCGGTGGCCCAGGAGCCTCTCAAGGTCCAGAAGCTCGCCGACGGCGTGTGGGCCGCCGAGGCGGCCAAGGGCGCCAACGTCGGCTGGTTCCTGCTCGGGGACGGCGTGGTCGCGGTCGACTCGGGCGGGGACGCCGCGACGGCGAAGGACATCCTCAAGCAGATCGCCGAGACGACGGGGAACAAGCCCGTGCGCCTCCTCATCCTGACGCATGCCCACGCCGACCACAGCAGCGGCGCGCGCGCCTTCGTGGCCGCGGGCGCCCGCGTCCTCTGCCAGGAGTCGATCGCCGGCCAGATGCTCGCCTTCGTCACGCAGCCGGCGAACGATCCGAACGACCCGCTCGCCGGCAAGGCCAGCATCCGGCCGGTCGTCGAGTCGATCTCGGAGCGCTCGATCATGGTCGACGGCATCCACAACGCTCAGATCTACTTTCTGGGCGCGGCGCACAGCGCCGGGGATCTCGTCGTATACCTCTCGGGCGACAAGATCCTCTTCTCGGGCGACCTCGCGCTCAACGGCCGCCAGCCCTTCATGCAGTCGCCCGACGTGGATCCGGCGGGCTGGGAGCGCAGCCTCCAGTCGCTGTCCCGCGTGCCGGTCGACAAGCTCGTTCCGGGTCACGGCGACATCGGTCCGGCGGCGGGCCTCCAGGACTCGCTCGCCTACGTCAGCCGCGTGAACGCGCTCGCGAAGAAGTTCGTCGACAGCGGGACGCGCGACGACATGATCGACGCGCTGATCCGCGCGCCCGAGAACGCGATTCCCAACGTGCCCCTGACGGACGCGCACATCGCCAACATCAAGGCTGTCGGTCAAAGCCGTCCGGGACAAGGCGGCCCGCAAGCCGACGCCCGCGCCGGCTCCGGCGGCGACGCCACGAGCGCCGCTCCCCGCGACGACACCCGCGAAGTGACCGCGCGCTCGATCCGGCTGGAACGCTCGCGCGACGGCGCGCGGGCCGACCTCCGGATCGAGATTCCCCCGGTCAACGTCCTCGACCTCGCCTCGCTCGAGGAGCTCGCCCGGAAGATCGGCGAGGCGCCGCCCGCGCGTCTGCTCGTGCTTTCGGGCCTGCCCCGCGCGTTCTCGGCGGGCGTCGACGTCGCGCAGCACGCTCCGGAGCCCGGCGCGATCGAGGCGATGCTGGCCGCGATGCGCCGCGTCCTCGCCGGCGCTCTGCGAGACGCCGGCCGTGACGCTCGCGGCCGTCTCGGGCGCGCTGCCTCGGCGGGGGAGCCGAGCTCGTCTGCGCCTGCGACCTCGTCCTCGTCGCCGAGGACGCCCGCGTCGGCTTTCCGGAGATCCGGCTCGCCTGCTTTCCGCCGGGCGCGGCGGCGCTGCTGCCGCTTCGGATCGGCGAGGCGCGCGCCGCGGACTGGATCCTGACGGGAAAGAGCGTCTCCGGACGCGAGGCCGCGGAGGCCGGCTTCGCCGCGGCGTCGTTTGCGGCCGACCGCCTCGCCGCGGAGACCGAGCGGCTCGCGGAGCGGATGCTCGGAACCTCGCCGAGCGCTCTTGCGGCGGTGCTTCCTCTGCTGCGCCGCGCGCGCCGCGCCGCGCTGACGCACAGCTTCCCGCCGCCGAGGACGCCTACCGGACGCTCGCCGGAAGCGAGGATCTGGCTCGCGCGGTCCGGGAGTTCGGGGCCGCGCGAAGGCGCTACGCGAGGCGCTGATAGCATTCCGCGCCATGCCGTCGGCGATCCTCTATCTGAACGGCCGGTTCGTGCCCGAGTCCGAAGCGGCGATCTCGCCGCTCGACCGCGGATTCCTCTTCGGCGACGCGATCTACGAGGTCGTGCGCTACGACCGCGGCCGTCCCTACCGCCTCGCCGAGCACGTGGCGCGCATGCGCGAGGGTCTCGCGGCGATCCGTCTCGCGGCCTCGCCGGACTTCTTCGGCCCGGTGGGCGAGCGACTCCTCGCCGAGAACGACCTCTCCGACAAGGACGCCTTCGTCTACGCGCAGGTCTCGCGGGGCGCGGCTCCCCGCTACCACGCGTTTCCGCCGGAAGGCACGACGCCCACGATCTTCGCCTTCGCGCGGAAGACCGATCCGCCGCCGCCCGCCGAGGGCGGCAAGGCGATCCTCCTGACCGACGAGCGCTGGGGACGCTGCGACATCAAGAGCGTCAACCTGCTGCCCAACGTCCTCTCCGCGCAGAAGGCTCGCGAGGCGGGAGCGATCGACGCGATCCTCGTCCGCGACGGGTTCGCCCTCGAGGGGACCAAGGCGAACCTCTTCATCGCCTCGAAGGGCGTGCTGCGCACGGCGCCCAACGGCCCGCGCATCCTGCCGGGCGTGACGCGCGACGGCGGCGATCGAGGCCGCGCGGCGGCTCGGGCTTGACCGTGGAAGAGCGCGCCTTCACGGTCGAGGAGATGTTCGCCGCGTCCGAGGTCTTCTTCGCCTCGACGACGATGTGGACCTATCCCCTCGTCTCGATCGAGGGCCGCACGATCGGCAGCGGCAAGCCCGGGCCGCTCGTCCGGATGCTCAAGGATGCCCTCCTCGCCGAGTTCCAGGGCGTTCCCGCCTAGGCCCCGAGAGGGCCGCGCCGCCTTTCGTCTCTGGAAGGATCGCGACGCCCCTCGGTCCGATGCTCGCGGTCGCGAGCGCGAAGGGCATCTGCCTCCTCGAGTTCGCCGACGCGGAAGGATCCCGGCCCGCGACCAGGATCGGAGGCGCTCCGTCGTTTCGGGATCGAATGCCGCACATCGAGCGGCTCCGCGAGGAGCTCGACGCGTATTTCCGCGGGACAGGCTACGGCGCTTCGACACGCCTCTCGATCTCCGCGGCACGCCTTTTCAGCGCGCCGTCTGGCGGCGGCTCGCGCGCGTGCCCTACGGCGTCGACGACCACCTATCGCGAGCTCGCCCGCCGAGTCGGCCGGCCGTCCGCGGTCCGCGCCGTCGGCCACGCGAATGGACGAAATCCGGTTTCGATCGTGGTCCCGTGCCACCGTGTCGTCGGCACGGACGGAACCCTCCACGGCTACGGCGGCGGGCTGTGGCGCAAGGAGCGGCTGATCGACTCTGGAACGCGCGGCTCGCCGCCGCGACTTGGCGAGCGGGGAGGGCCTCAGCTCCGCGGGTAGCTCGCCTCGACCACCGAAGAGATCCCGCCGCGCGAGGAGAAGCGGCCCGTGATCGTCATCCGCTTCGGCCGGCAGGCGGCCACGCAGTCCTCGAGGATCCGGTTGACCGCGTTCTCGTAGAAGATCCCGACGTTGCGGTACGCGACGATGTACAGCTTCAGGGACTTGAGCTCGAGGCAGCGCTCGTCCGGCACGTAGCGGATCGTGAGGTGCCCGAAGTCGGGCAGCTCCGTCTTCGGGCAGATCGCGTTGTACTCCGGAATCTCGACGGTGATCTCGTAGCCCGGATACTGGTTCGGCCAGGTCTCGATCTCCGGCAGCTTCGCGTCGATCCCGGAGCGGGCGTGCGCGTCGGTGTAGTCGGGCATGGGCGCAAATCCTATCCGACCTGCTACCATGCGACGCCCGCATGGATTGGCTGAAAGAACTCTTCCACAAGCTCACCGACGTCGAGACCCTCGTCCGCGTCGGCGGGTTGACCGCGATGACGATCATCGTCTTCGCGGAGACCGGCCTGCTCGATCGGCTTCTTCCTGCCGGGGGACTCGCTCCTCGTGACGGCGGGCGTCTTCGCCGGCACGGGCCAGCTCAACATCGTCCACCTGAACCTCGTGCTCATCGCGGCCGCGATCCTGGGCGACACCGTCGGCTACTGGTTCGGGCGCAAGACCGGGCCCGCGCTCTTCAAGCGGCCCAAGTCGATCTTCTTCAACCCGGACCACCTGCGCCGTGCCCACGACTTCTACGTCAAGCACGGCGGCAAGACGATCGTGATCGCCCGCTTCATGCCGATCGTCCGCACGTTCGCGCCGATCGTGGCGGGCATGGGTCAGATGGAGTACCGGCGCTTCCTCGCGTTCAACGTCTTCGGCGGGATGCTCTGGGTCCTGTCGATGACGCTGATGGGCTACTTCCTCGGGCAGATCCCGGGCGTCAAGGAGCACATCGAGATCGTCATCCTCGTCGTGGTCTTCCTCTCGATCCTGCCGGGGATCATCGCGGCCGCGATCGAGTGGCGCAAGAAGCGCCGGCGCGACGGTCCGGAACAATCGACGGGCGTCTGACGGCTCAGGCCGGCGCGCAACGCGAGCGTCGGAACGGCGCCGGCGGCGAAGCCCACAGCCAGGCCCGCGAGGCCCGCCGCGCCCGCGAGCCAGCAGCCCACCGCCCCCGCGAGCAGCGCGACCGCGCACGCCGACCCCCAGTAAGCCTTCGGGTCCGACCATCCGCGTCCGCCCGCGGGCGCCGAGAAAGAGCCCCGCCGCCACCCCTCCCGCGCCGCAGAACCAGGGAAGCTGTTCGCAGAGCTCCGGGGATCCGAACGTCTCGATCAGGATCGGAAAGAGGAAGGGAGCCATGCCGGCGACGAGGCCGGCGCGCGCCCCGCGCCCCCAGTCCTGCCCCCGGTGGAGGAACGCCGCGACGAGCGCGGCGAGCGCGACCGAGCAGACGACGGACTCGAGCGGCTGCGCGCACTGGAGAAAGGCGAGAGAGGCCGCGGGAGGGATCGAGGACCGCGACGAGGAGAGCGCGCGTCCACCGTGCGCGCTCGTAGGCGCGCCGGGCCCGGGCCGGGAGGGCTTCAGCGCTGCGATCCATGACCCATTCTCCAGGCGGACCGCGCGCGCTCGACGGCGCGCTGGACGCGTTTTCGAAAGGTGGCCGGAGCCACGTCGGGGCGCTCCTCGTTCATGTATGCGCGCAGCGTCGCCGCGTCTTCGGGACGCAGCAGGTCGAGCGCCGCGTCCACGAAACGATCCCGCTCGCGCGTCCTCGGCGATTTCGTCCGGGCGCGGATCCTCGTCCGGCCGAGCGAGCTCCGCCTCGCCGATCGTGTCCTCGCGCCGCCGCCGCTCCCGCTGTCTCGCGGTGCGGATCTGCCAGGCCGCGATGCCCAGGATCCACGGCAGCGCGTCGCGGCTCGAGTCGAAGGCCGAGGCCCGGGCGAACACGCGGATGAGCGCCTCCTGCGCCGCGTCCTCGGCCTCCGCCGGCCGGAGGTGCCGGCCGACGAATCCGCGCACGAGCGGCCAGACGAGCGCATACACGTCGTCGAAGGCATTGCGGTTGCCGTCGGCGAGCTCGGCCATCCTCTCCTGGAGGAGCTTCCGCTCACCCGGCTCCATGTCCCGAGCCTAACAGCCGGCGTCTCGCCTCCTTCGTCCGGTATAGGCGCGAGGGGGGCCGGGCGTGACCGCGGCGCCCAGACGGGACGGTCACGCCGGTCGCCCGCCGGCGCCTACACGGTTCGGAGGAGTCACCGCATGACACGCTCGATTCTGCGCCTCGTGTGCCTCGTCTGCATTGTGGCCGCGCTCGCGATCTCCGCCGCTGGCGGCCGCCAGCCCCGACGAGTCCTGTCCGCCCGCGAAGTGCGCCGGCGAGACGGCCTCCGAGCACGACCCGCACCTCGAAGGTCCCCTCCGAGCACTACGGCCGTCTCGCGAAGCTCGACGCGAAGCCGCGGCCCGACGCCGGCGCCCTGGATCGCCGGCTCTTCGACCTCGGGGCGATGAACCCGGGCTATTTCAAGATCCTGGGCCGCGCTCCCGTCTATCTCGACGACTCGCCGGTCGAATTCTCTCTGCCGGAGTTTCCGGCGAACAGCTCGGCCCAGACGCGGGCCGAGCTCGACTATCTCCTCGAGCTCCAGGCGAAGGCGCGGACGCTCCGAGGCCGTGGCCCGCAGCCAGATGCTGGCCGGCGTCTTCTATCGCGTGAGCACGCAGCCCGGCGACGAGGACTACGCCCGGATGCGCCGCAACCTCTTCTTCACGGGCAGCGAGCTCGGCGAGTGGTTCGGCCCCGAGACGCTGCCGAAGACGGCGGATCTTCTGGCCCGCGTCCAGTCCGACGCGACGTACTACATCTGGGCGTTCAAGTACCGATTCAACCGGGCGCGGCCGTACGAGATCGAGCCCAGGATCGAGCGGCTCGAGACGCCGAACTTCCCGGCGTACCCGAGCGCCCACTCCGCGAAACTCGTGGACGGCGGCCTACGTCTTCCAGGAGCTGATGCCCGAAGACCGCGACGTCTTCGCGCGAGGCGCGGCCGAGCTCGCGTACTCGCGGGAGATCCTCGGCGTCCACTTCCCGAGCGACTCGGAATCGGGCCGGGCCCTCGCGCGCCAGGTCGTCGACCGGCTGCTCGCGTCGCCCGAGTTCCGCAAGGACCTCGCAGAGGCGCGCGACGAGATTGCCGCCGCGAAGCGCGCACGGAAGTCCGCGCCGGTATCTCCCGCAGCGAGCTCACGACGGGAGCCCGGAAGGAGGAGTGTTTCTAGGTTCGAGGCCGGAGGCTCGGGCGCTCAGGGCGCTTCAGGCGACGGCCGAGCGAAAAGGGAGCGCCTCCGCGGCGCCTCCCCGGATCTCGGCGATCAGGTTCGCGATCTCCGTACCATGGGCGCGGTCGTGCTCGGCCATCATGCGCGGGATGTCGTCGAGGCTGACGCAGCCGACGCCCTCCTGCGAGCCCGAGCGCTTCCACTCCGCGCGCGAGAGCTTCCGGAGCGCCTCGAGGTTCTGGGCGCGTGCGCGGGCGAACAGCACGATGCCGCGGTCGATGTCGCGTTCCTGGTAGACGCGCTCGCGGGCCATGCGGTCCCCGTCGAAGTTCAGGAGCGCGGGATTCGATCTCCGAGAGGATGCGCCGGATGCGCAGTCCGTATCCCTCGCGCTCGAGATCCGCGAGATGCCACACGTTCTCGACGAGGGAAAGTCCGCCGGCCGCGGGACGCCGCCGCGCCTCGGCGGGCGAGAGCGCCGCCGCCGCGCGCGACAGGACCGCCGCCGTGGATTCCAGGGTCACCAGCAGAGCTTCGAATTCACGGCGTTTCATGGTTGGTCCTTGCTTCCACTACCCAATACGCGAGCTGGCGCGAAAAGGTTTCGGCATAGAGTGAATCTCATGGGGATCCACGAAATCCGCCAGTACTTCCTTTCGAAGCTGTCCTCTCCGGAGGAGACCGCCCGCCCGGCCGCCGTGGCCATCGCGGCCTGCGCGCTGCTGCTGGAGATCGCGAACGCCGACGATACATTCGGCGAGGAGGAGCGCGAACGGATTTTACGCGCCGTGCGCGAGGACTTCGGGGTGCCGCCGGAAGACGTCGCGGAAATCGTGCGCCTCGCGGAGGCCGAGCGCCGCGAGAGCGTGGATCTCTACCAGTTCACGCGGCTCGTGTCGGAGAAGTTCTCGCGCGAAGAGCGGCTGCGCCTCCTCGAGGTCATCTGGGGCGTCGTCTATTCCGACGGCGCGCTCACGTCCGCCGAGAACCAGCTCGCGCGCCGCATCGCGGAGCTCCTGGGATTCCAGCACCCCGAGGTCCAGGCCGTCCGCGAGAAGGTGAAAGGCGCAGAGCCTGACTCGGCGCGACTGACGTCCTCAGCGCGCCCACGACGGCAAGCGCCCGCTTCTCGGGCACGATGCGCTCGAGCGGCGCCGGGATCTCGGCGAGCGCGTAGGCGAGCGTCGCCGCGGCCGCCGTCGAGCGGTCCAGGATCTTCGGATCGATGCGGTCGAAGTTGTCGTTCTCCGTGTGGTGATAGTCGAAGTAGTCGGTCGCGTCGAGCGAGAGACCGAGGCTCGGGATGCCCGAGGGCAGCAGGTAGATCAGATCCGCTCCGCCGATGTCCATACTCCACGAGAGCGTCGGCGCCGATCGGAGCGAGCAGACCTGCGATCGCCTCGAGCGTGGCCTTGGCCGATGGACCGGCGTTCCACGAGAAACCGAGAGGCGGTCCCTGCCCCAGGTCGGCCTCGAGGGCCGCGACGTGATCGGCGAAGCTCCGCCGCGTGCGCCTCCGCGTACGCCTTGCCGCCCTTCAGCCCGTGCTCCTCGTTCGCGAAGAGGACGACGCGGACCGTGCGCCGCGGGCGCTTCGGGAGCTGCGCGATCTGCCGCGCGGCCTCGATCACGATGCCGCATCCGGCGGCGTCGTCGAGCGCGCCCGTGCCCAGGTCCCACGAGTCGAGGTGCGCGCCGAGCAGCACGATCTCTTTCGGAAGCTCGCGTCCCGGGATCTCGCCGATCACGTTGGCGGACTCCCCGTCCGGAAGAGTCCGGCAGCCCAGCGTGAACTTCACTTTGACGGGCCCGCGCGCGAGGAGCCGCGTCAGCAGCGCCGCGTCCGGAGCCGCGAGCGCCGCCGCCGGGATCTTCGGAGCGTCGTCCGCGTAGCGCATGCCTCCGGTGTGGGGAGCGCGGTCGTCGTCGGTGCCGATGGAGCGGATGAGCAGCCCGATCGCGCCCTGTCTTGCCGCGGCGGACGGGCCGCGGCCCCGGACGTCCCCGGCCGAGCCGTAGCCCGAGCCGTCGGAGGTGCGCGCCGTCGGGCGGTCGATGAACGCGATCTTGCCGCGCGCGGAGCCTCCGGCGAGAGCCAGCTCCTCGAGCGATCGGAACCGGACGATCTCGCCTTCGAGGCCGCCGTCGGGCGTGCCGATGCTTCCGCCGAGGGCCGTCAGGACCAGGGTCTGGCGAACGGGAGAGAGGACCTCGCCCGTCTCGACGCCGCGCTCCCACACCGGCACGATGACCTTCTCGGCGCGGACGTTCGAGAATCCCTGCGCCTTCAGCATCGAGAGCGTCAACGCGACCGCCGCGCGATCGCCGGGGGAGCCGGGCATCCGCGGCCCGGCGAGGTCCGTGATGTCGCGGACCCAGTCGGCGGCTCTCGAGCCGGCCACGATGCGGTCGCGGAGCTCGCTGGCCGTGCGGACCGTCTCGGGCGACAGCGAGACCGGCTTGACCGCGGCGAGCACACCGGGTTTGACGGCGGCCGTTGCGGCGGGTTTGACGGCGGCCATCGCCGCCAGGGCGGCCACCAGTGCGGAGGCGATGAAGATCAGTCGTTTCAAGGAGTCCCCCGATTTCGGCGCGGATGGTATCAGGGGATCTCCGGCCTCCTGCGTCCCGTCTCCCGCCTCCTGCCTCCCTTCTCCTGATCTAGAATCCCCCTCCTTATGTCCACACGCACGCCCCCGGCCGATGTGTCGGAGGAGCTCCTCTCCGAGTTCGGCGCCAACGCGAGCTACGTCGAGGACCTGTTGAATCGGTACCGGGCCAACCCGTCCTCGGTCGACGACGAATGGCGCCGCTACTTCCAGGAACGGTTCGGCGCGGCGCCGGAGATCCAGGCTCCTCCTCCGCCGGCTCCCGCACCGGCGCCTGCCGCGCCTCCGGTCCGTCCCGCGCCGGCTGCCGCCACGACAGCCGCGGCGCCGGCCGTCGTTCGGCGAGCGGGTCTCGCTGCGCGGCGCCGCCGCGCGAATCGCCGAGAACATGCAGGCGAGCCTGACCGTTCCGACGGCGACCACGCAGCGCCAGATCCCGATCAAGCTGCTCGATGAAAACCGCCGGCTCATCAACGAGGCGCGGGCGCAGGCGGAGCAGTCCAAGATCTCCTTCACGCACCTCGTCTCGTGGGCCGTGATCCAGGGCGTGAAGGCATTCCCCGCGATGAACGACGCCTTCGAGGCGGTGGGAGGGGAGCCCGCGCGCGTCCGGCGCGAGGAGATCCGCTTCGGTCTGGCCGTGGACGTCGCCAAGTCGGACGGTTCGCGCACCCTCCTCGTCCCGAACGTCAAGGGCGCGGAAAAGATGACGCTTCCGCGAGTTCGTCGCGGCTTCCGACGACGTCATCACGCGCGCCCGGACGGGCAAGCTGCAGGTTTCGGATTTCGAGGGGACGACGATCTCCCTGACGAATCCCGGCACGCTCGGCACGTCGGCTTCGGTTCCGCGCCTGATGCCCGGCCAGGGAGCCATCATCGCGACCGGCGCGATCGACTATCCCGCGGAGTTCGCGGCCACGGCGCCGGCGATGCTGTCCCGGCTCGCGATCAGCAAGGTCGTGACGTTCACCTCGACGTACGACCACCGGATCATCCAGGGCGCGGAATCCGGGGCGTTTCCTCGCGCGCGTCGAGGAGCTCCTTCTCGGCCAGCACGGCTTCTACGACGGCGTCTTCGCGGATCTCGGGATCCCGTTCCGCCCCCTGCGCTGGGAGATCGACCGCGCGCTCTCCGACGACGGCCGACGGCGAGGACATCGCCAAGCAGGCCCGCGTCCTCGAGCTCATCAACGCGTACCGCGTGCGGGGCCATCTGCTCGCCGACATCGATCCGCTCCGCGCCCGCATGATCGCCGAGCATCCCGAGCTCGAGCTTTCGACCTACGGGCTGACGATCTGGGACCTCGACCGCGAGTTCTACACGGGCGGGCTCAAGGGCGGAGACCGGATGCCCCTGCGCGACATCATCGCGCTCATGCGCCGCGTGTACTGCGGCAAGATCGGCACCGAATACCGCTACATCTCGAGCCCGGAAGAAAAGTACTGGATCCGCGCGCGCGTCGCGGCCGCGGCCGCCGCCAAGCCCCTGCCCGCCAACGTCCGCAAGAGCATCCTCGTGAAGCTCATCGCGGCCGAAGAGTTCGAGCGCTTCCTCGGCACCAAGTTCCTGGGTCAGCGGCGCTACTCGGTCGAGGGCTGCGAGACGGCGATTCCGCTGCTCGACCGGCTGGTCGAGGACTCGCGCGCCCCGCGGCGTCGACGAGATCGTGATCGGCATGTCCCACCGCGGCCGGCTGAACATCCTGGCGAACGTCGTCGGCAACTCGGCCGAGCGGATCTTCTCGGGCTTCGAGGGCGTCGTCCATCCCGACTTCCCGGCCGACGAGGGCGACGTCAAGTACCACCAGGGCGCGCGCACGATCCGGAAGACCGAGTCCGGCGAGGAGGTCGCCGTCCAGGTCGAATCGAACCCCTCGCACCTCGAGGCCGTCGACCCCGTCGTCGAGGGCGTGGTCCGCGCCAAGCAGGAGCGCAAGGCCGGCCACGGCCCCGCCGCCTGGAAGCCCGTTCTGCCGGTGCTCCTCCACGGGGACGCGGCGTTCGCCGGGCAGGGGATGGTGGCCGAGGTCTTCAATCTCGCCCAGCTGCCGGGCTACCGGACGGGCGGGACGATCCACGTCGTCATCAACAACCAGATCGGATTCACGACGCCGCCCTCGAAGGGGCGCTCCTCCGTGTACTCGACCGACGTGGCCAAGATCAACCAGATCCCGATCTTCCACGTCAACGCCGACGATCCGGAGGCCGCGTACCGCGTGCTCGAGATCGCTCTCGACTACCGGCAGGAGTTCCACAAGGACGTCGTCATCGACCTGATCGGCTTCCGCCGCCACGGGCACAACGAAGGCGACGAGCCGACCTACACGCAGCCCCTGATGTACAAGGCGATCGAGGCCCACCCGGGCGTGCGCACGCTCTACGCGCGGCGGCTCGTCCGCGAAGGCGTCGTGACCGAAGAGGAAGTCAAGGAGCTCGAGGCGCGCCAGCTCGCCGTGTACGAGGCGGCGCTGGCGGCGGCCAAGGAGGCCGCGAGCCGTCCGCGCGGCGAAACCGCCGCGGGAAGCCGCGCCGAGCGCGCTCGGAGTCGTCGAGATGGAGACGGGCGTCGCCCGCGAGACGCTCGCGGCGATCGGCCGCGCGCTGACGACGGTGCCCGCGGGCTTCCGCCTCAACCCCAAGATGGTCCAGCAGCTCGCCCGCCGCGCGAAGATGGCCGAGGGCGCCCTGCCGCTCGACTGGGGCACGGCCGAGGCGCTCGCCTTCGGCTCGCTCGTCCTCGAAGGGACGCCGGTCCGCGTCAGCGGCCAGGACTCGAGCCGCGGAACCTTCTCCCACCGCCACGCGGTCTTCCACGACACGGCGACCGGCGAGACCTGGACGCCCCTCGCGACGCTGGATCCGAAGCAGGCCCACTTCGAGGCCTGCGACAGCCCGCTCTCGGAGTTCGCCGTCATGGGCTTCGACTACGGCTACAGCGTGGAGTGGCCCGAGGCGCTCGTCCTCTGGGAGGCGCAGTTCGGCGACTTCGCGAACGGCGCCCAGGTCATCGTGGACCAGTTCATCGCCTCGGCCGAGGACAAGTGGCGCCAGAGCTCGCGCATGGGGCTGCTCCTGCCGCACGGCTCGGAGGGCCAGGGGCCCGAGCATTCGAGCGCCCGCATCGAGCGCTACCTCCAGCTCTGCGCCGACGGGAACATGCAGGTCTGCAACGCGACGAACCCGTCGCAGTACTTCCACCTCCTGCGCCGCCAGATGCGCCAGCCGCTCGCGAAGCCCCTGATTCTCTTCACGCCCAAGAGCCTGCTCCGGCTGCCCGCGGCCTCCTCGCCGCTCGAGTCGCTCACGACCGGCGGGTTCCGCGTCTGCCTCGACGATCCCGAGGTCGCCGACCGCGGTCTCGTCGAACGGATCCTCTTCTGCAGCGGCAAGGTCTATTACGACCTGCGCGCCGAGAAGGAGAAGCGCGGCGACTTCAAGACCGCGATCGTCCGCCTCGAGCAGCTCTATCCGTTCCCGAAGGAGCGCCTCGCGGAGATCGCCGCGGGCTACCCGAAGGCGACCCGGACGATCTGGGTCCAGGAAGAGCCCAGGAACATGGGCGCCTGGAGCTTCGTCTTCGAGCACGCGGCGGAGTTTCTCCCGCAGGGCTGCGCGAGCTCGAGTACGTCGGCCGCGCCGCCTCTCCCTCGCCCGCGACCGGGAACGCCGGCGTCCACAAGAAGGAGCTCGAGCAGCTCCTCGCGGAGGCGTTCGGGGCGTGAGACGGGGGCGCGGCGCCGGACTTGCGCTCGTAGCGCTCGTCGCGTCGCTCTTCGGGCTCCTGGGCTGCGGACGTTCGGAGCCTCCGGCGCGCGAGGCGCAGGGGACGCTCGAGAAAGACGCTCGCGCGCTCATCGTCCGCTACGACGACGCCTGGAAGGCCAAGGACGTGAAGGCCCTGGACAAGATCCTGGCTCCGGAGTACGTGTACTTCTCCTCGCTCGGCGGCGTGAGCGATCTCGCGAAGACGCGGGAGACCGTGGCGTCGCCCGGGTATCGGCTGGAGCGCGGAGAGCGGAGCGAGATTCGGACGTTCCGGATCGGGACCACGGTCGTCGTCAGCACGCGCTGGCAGGGCGCCGGCGTCTTCGACGGAAAGCCGTTTCAGGACGACCAGCGCTGCAGCGTCGTCGTGGGCTTCGCCGACGGCCGGGGACGCGTGCTCTCCGAGCACTGCACGAACATCCCGCCGAAGTAGCGCCCGCGAGGCGGCCTCTCAGCTTCTCGGGTCCTGGAAGACCAGCCGTTCCTCGGTGCGCGTCGACGAGGAAGTCCGGGCATCGCCCGTCGCCGCCGCCGTCGACGCCTCCGCTCGGCTCGCAGAGGACGGACGCCCTCCGCGTCGTAGACGATGCTCCGAATGTCGCAGCAGCGGCTGGTTCGGAAATAGACGGTTTCGCCCTGATACCGGTAGCGGTAGATCGCCGTGGGCGGCGCGGTGACGGGCTCCGACTGGATCTGCGCGATCAGGGAGTCCAGCCATGCCGGATTGCCCGCGGGTTCGTTCGGCAGCGAATCACTGCAGCCGACACCGAGGATGAGCGCGAGGCGAGAAGGGAGAGGCGAGCGCGACTTTGCATGTCGAGCTTCCAGCGCGGCTGCCGGTCGGACGGCCAGGAAGAGCAATAGTCCCAGCCCGGGGACGCGAGGTCGGAACAGCCCCAGCCGGCCGCCGTCTTGCGAGCGATGGTCCCCGAGAATCCAGGAGGAGGATGCAGCAGGACGATGTCGAACGACCAGACGGACTGTCGGATCCCCAGAAAAGAAGAATCGGTCTCAGGGCGTCGAGTTCCAGAACTGCGGCCGCTTCATGGCTTCGTTCCGCGCTTCTCTCAGCGATGACGGCTTCGCAGCCATTGCAGCGCGACCTCGAGCACGGGATCGCGCTCGTCGGCGGGACCCTGCGTCGACGAGCTCGAGCGGCGTCGGGAGGAGGCCCCCGCGGTTCGGATCGGCCCACGCCTCGTAGGCCGCGGGCGCGACGACCACCTCGAAGCCGGGATCGGGACAGACGCCCCAGTCGTCGGAGCCCTTCGGTGCCGTGAAGCGATCGACGTTCCCGCCCGACGCGCCGGCGGTACGCGGCGACGGTCAGGCGGATGCCCTCGCTCCCGTCGCCCAGCGGAAAGAGATTCTGGACGAGACCCTTCCCGAACGTCCGCTCCCCGAAGATCACGGCCCGGCCGTTGTCCTGGAGAGCGGAGGCCGGCGATCTCGGCCGCGGACATGTGTCCTCGCATTCACGAGCACGGCCATGGGAAAGCCGACGAAGCCGCCGGGCGCCGCATCCTCGGACCTCCTCCACGCCGTCGCGCCCGACCTCGGAGACGATGCGTCCCGAGTCGAGGAAGAGATCCGCGACGCCGACCGCGGCCTTGAAGTAACCGCCTTCGTTGTCGCGCAGGTCGAGGATCAGGCCGCGGAGCGTCGTCAGGTCGAGGCGTCTTCATCGCGGCTTCGACCAGCCCGACCGTGTCGTCGGCGAACCAGCCGATCCGGACGTAGCCGATGCGGTCGCGAGCGTCGTAGAGGTAGTCGTTCCACAGACCGCGCGCGTCCCGCCGCCCGGCCCGGACGCTCGGTGTTTTGACGACGCGGCGCGTCGAGCACGAAGTCGGCGACTTTCCCGGATCCGTCCCCGCGCCGCACGGACACGCGCACCGTGCTGCCGACGGCGCCGGGAAGCGTCATGAGCACGTCGTCCAGCGACATCGATTCCGTCGACTGGCCGTCGATCGATAGAAGAACGTCGCCGGGCAGGAGGCCCGCATCCGCGGCGGCGCCGGGAAGAAGTCGGCGGATGCGCGGGCCGCCGCGAGGCTTCGTCCATTTCGACCTGAACGCCGACACCGCCGAACTCGGCGGCGAGACCGCGGTTCAGCCAGGCCCACTCGGCCGGTGGGAGATAGCGCGAGTACGGATCGAGGCCGGCGAGCATGCCGTCGCGGGCGTTCTCGAGGAGCTTCTGTCGGGGCGTCTCCCGGAAGTAGCTCGACTTCGACGAGGTCGACGAGAGCTTCGAAGGAGCGGTCGTCGGTCGTCGAAGGGACCGGCGTCTCTGCGGGAGGCTCCTGGGCACGGGCGGCCCCGCAGGTCATGCGAAAGCGAGGACGGCTCGCGGCGATCCACGGCCGCGACACGAGGCTCAGCCTTTCTTCGGCCTCATCGCGTCGAACGCCGAGGCGAGCGTCTCGCGCGGCAGTTTCCGGTAGTCCGAGAACTCTCCGGCGCCCGCGATCCACTCGCCGCCGTCCATGGTGACGACGTCGCCCGTCTGGTACGGGCAGAGATCCGAGAGGAGGAACGTCGCGAGGTTCGCGATCTCCTCGGGCTTGCCGAAGCGGCCGAGCGCCGTGCGCTCCCGGGCGGCCTTCTCGGCCGCGGGATTCGCCATGAGCCTCGAGAACGCGCCCTCCGTCGGGATCGGCCCCGGGGCGATCGCGTTCAGGCGGATGCCCGCGCGGCCCCACTCGACGGCGAGCGAGCGCGTCATCGCCATCACGCCGGCCTTCGCGCAGGCCGAGGGCAGGACGAAGGCGGAGCCCGTCCAGGCGTACGTCGCGAGGATCGAGACGACGGCGCCGGGCGCTTTCGTCGTCAGGAGGTGGCGGCCGAAGGCCAGCGTGCAGTGCACCGAGCCGTAGAGCACGGTCTTCATGATGGTGTCGAAGCCGTTCGGCGTCAGGGCTTCGGAAAACGCCAGGAAGTTGCCCGCGGCGTTGTTGACGAGGCCGTCGACTTTTCCGAAGCGCTCCGCGGCGCGGGCGATCAGGGCCTCGCACTGCGCAGGCTCGCGGACGTCCGCGGCGAACGTCTCGACCGCGCCGCCCTCGCGCGCCGCGGCCGCGATCTCCTTCGCCGCGCTCTCGAGCCGCTCGAGCGCGCCGCCCGGCGATCGTGACGCCCGCGCCGTGGGCGGCGAAGGTCTTCGCCATCGCGAGGCCGAGGCCCGAGCCGCCGCCCGTGACGACGATGGAACGTCCGGCGAGGAGGCGGGGATCGAAACCCGTCGGTCGCGCTCATCGTGCCTTCAGGTACTCGTCGAACCAGGCGACGCTGCGCTGCGACGATGTCCTTCTGGTTCTCGGGCTTGCGGATGGAGTGGCCCTCGTCGGTGTAGATCACGAGCCGCGTCGGCACGCCGAGGGCCTTCAGGGCGTGCCAGAACTCGTAGCCCTGGGGCGTCGGGACCTCGGAGTCGCGCTCGCCGTGGAGGACGAGCGTCGGCGTCTTCGACCTTCTTGATGAACTCGATGGGCGAGGACTTCGCGTAGACCTTCGGGTCGTCGTACACCGAGGCGCCGAAGAAGGGGAGCATCCAGGTGTCGATCTTGTTCTGGCCGTAGTAGCTCTGCCAGCTCGCGATGCCGGCGCCGGCGACGCCGGCCGCGAAGCGGTCGGTCTGCGTCACGGCCCACATGGTCATGTAGCCGCCGTAGCTCCAGCCCGTGATGCCGAGGCGTTTCGGGTCGATCGCGGCGCGGCTGCGCGAGCACCGCGTCGACGCCCCGCGAGGATGTCGCGCAGGTCGCCGCCGCCGAAGTCCTTGACGTTGCCCTCGGTGAAGGCCTCGCCGAAGCCGAAGCTGCCGCGCGGGATTCGGCAGGAAGACGAAGTAGCCCTGCGACGGAAGCGTCGCCGTGCCAGCGCGAGGGCCACGACGACGTCGAGGCGCCCGCGGGGCCGCCGTGGACGACGACGACCATCGGATATGCGACGCTCGCGGCCGGATCGAAGCCCTCGGGATACAGCAGCCAGCCCTGCACGTTCGCGCCGTCGGATTCCCAGTGCAGCGACTTCGCCTCGCCCCAGAAGCGTTTCGCCGACGCGTTCGCCGAGGAGAGCTTCTTCCAGGCGCCGATCGGGCCCGGCCCAGACCTCGGGCGGGCTCTCGAAGGACTCGCGGATCGCGACGGTCGCGCCCGCCGCGCGCGACGTCCGAAGTGACCGATCTTCTCGGCGCCGGCGTACAGGCTCGTCAGCCGGCCGGTCGCCGGCTCGATGGACGCGATCCCGAACCCGCCGTCGCGATGCCCCGCGAAGAGGAGCTCGGAGGGCGAGCGCCAGGCGAGGCGGCTCGCCGACCAGTGCATGCCGGGGGTGAGGTTGCGCGGCGCGCCTGCCGGAGGGCGACGCCGGCACTTCCCAGACGTCGCCGCCATTGGAGCCTTCGTCGCTCATGATCCCGTGGATGACGGCGATCGACCGGCCGTCCGGCGAGAAGCGCGGGCAGGCGAGCTGGAGCGTCGGTTTCCAGATCGAGCGGGCGGCGCCCGACGCGGCGTCGACGAGGTAGAGCTGCGCGAGCCAGTAGTTGTTGGTGCCCGAGCCCACGGCGGCCTCGGCGGCGAAGGACCTTCCCGTCGGGCGACCAGTCGTAGTCGTAGACGTACAGGTCGGGCGGCGACACGCTGCGGACGCGGCCGGTCGCGATGTCGGCCACGGCGATCCGCTGCACGTCGTGGTTCTCCTCGACGGGGCCCGAGTCGCGCTTGTGCGCGGTGAGCGCGCCGGGCTCCTGCTCGGAGCCCTCGACGAAGAGGAACGACACGGACTTCCCGTCCGGCGCCCAGCGGAGCTCCTGGAGCTGGCCTTTCACCTCGTGCGTGCAGCCGGTGCTCGGCGCGCGGCGCCCCGCCCGCGGCGGAGCGGCCGACGTAAACCTGGAGCTGGCCCGGAGAAGCCGCGTCGGAGAGAAAAGCGATCGATCGGCCGTCGGGCGAGAAGACGGGCTCGAGCTCTCGCCGCGGCTTGCCGTCCGTGGCGGCGGAGAGCCGGCGGGGCTTCCCGGAAGGGAGCTCGGCCACCGAGATGGCGCCGAGTCGCTCGCGGCCGTCTCTGTCGGCGACTTTCCGCGACCAGGCGGCGCGCTGCCCGTCCGGCGAGATCGACGCGTCGTGGAATCCGCGGACTCTTCTGAAGCGACGCGAAGACCGTGTCGATCGAAGGGTGAACACGCGTCGCCGGGGACGCGCTCGCGTTCGGCGCGAGCAGAAGCGCCGTGGCGGCGAGGAGGGAACCTACCACCGACGACCTCCAACTACGACCTCACGTCAGATCCACCCAGATGCTCTTGACCTGCGTGTACTCCTCGAGGGCGTAGTGGCCGCGCTCGCGGCCGAAGCCCGGACTCCTTGTAGCCGCCGAACGGCAGGCCCGGGTCGTAGAGGTTGTAGGCGTTGATCCAGACCGTGCCGGCCTTCAGGGCCTTCGCCGTGCGGAGGGCCTTCTTGATGTCCTTCGACCAGACCGCGGCGGCGAGGCCGTAGATCGTGGAGTTGCCGATCGCGACGGCTTCGTCCTCGCTCTTGAAGGTCAGCGTCGCGAGGACCGGCCCGAAGATCTCCTCGCGGGCGATCGTCATCTGCGGCGTCACGCCGTCGAAGACGGTCGCCTCGAAGAACGCGCCCTTGCCGTTGACCGCGGCGCGATTGCCGCCGGCGACGAGCTTCGCGCCCTCGGACTTGCCGGCCTCGACGTAGCGCGCGACGTTGTCGCGCTGCTTCTCCGAGACCAGCGAGCCGAGCCGCGTCTTGGGATCCAGCGGATCGCCGGGCGCCATCTTCTTCGCGCGCTCGACGACCTTCTCCATGAGCGCGTCGTGGATCGACTCCTCGACGAGCAGGCGCGAGCCCGCCGAGCAGAGCTCGCCCTTGCCGTAGAAGATGGCGTTGATCGCGCCCTTCGCCGCGGCGTCGAGGTCGGCGTCGGCGAAGACGACGTTCGGCGACTTGCCGCCGAGCTCCATCGAGACGCGCTTCACGGTGCCGGCCGCGGCGCGGAGGATCGCCTTGCCCGTCTCGGTCTCGCCCGTGAAGGAGATCTTGTCGATCCCGGGATGCTCGGCCATCGCCTGCGCCGACGACCGGGCCCGGGCCCCGGCACGACCTGGAAGGCGCCGGGCGGCAGGCCCGCCTCGGTCAGGAGCTCGGCGAAGAGCAGGGCCGTCAGGGGCGTGGCGGACGCCGGCTTGAGCACCACGGCGTTGCCGAGGGCGAGCGCCGGAGCGATCTTCCACATGGCCTGCAGGAGCGGGAAGTTCCAGGGCGTGATCGCGCCGACGACGCCGACCGGCTCGCGCAGGGTCATCAGGAACGCGTCCGGGCCGCGCCGGATACGTGTCGCCGTAGAGCTTGTCGGCGTACTCGCCGAAGTAGGACGAGACACTCGGCGGCCGCGGGCATGTCGATCTTCGCGGCCTCGAAGATGGGCTTGCCGTTGTCCTGCGTCTCGAGCTTGCCGAACTCGTCGGCGCGCGAGAGCAGCAGCTCCGCGGCGCGCGTCAGGATCCGCCCGCGCTGCCGCGGCTTCATGGCCGCCCACGGCCCCGACTCGAAGGCCTTGCGCGCGGCGGCGACCGCGCGGTCGAGGTCGGCCTTCCCGGCCTCGGCGACCTCGGCGATCGTCTCGCCGGTCGCCGGGTTCACGGTCGCGAACCGCTGCCCCGAGGCGGCGGGGCGAGTACGCGCCGTCGATGAAGAGGTCGGTCTTCAGGGAGCTCACTTCCCCTTGAACTTCGGGACCCGCTTCTCCTGGTTCGCGGCGATGCCTTCCTTGGCGTCGTCGCTCTGGAAGAGGAGCTGCTGCAGCTCGCGCTCGATGGCGAGGGCCGACTCGAGGGGCAGGTCCCAGCCGCTCTGGACCGAGCGCTTGATGCGGCCGACGGCCTTCGAGGCCTTGTTCGGCGGCACGAACTGGCGGGCGTAGTCCATGACCTGCTGCCACCAGTCCTCGGGCGTCGCGTCGATGACCTGGTTGACGAGGCCGAGGTCGAGGGCCTCCTCGAAGGAGAACGTGTTGCCGGTGACCATGAGCTCGATGGCCTTCGACTTGCCGATCATCTTGGCCGAGGCGCGTCGTGCCGCCGGTGCCCGGGCAGCACGCCGAGGGTGACCTCGGGCAGGCCGATCTTGCCGGAGTCCTTGCGGGCGATGCGGATGTCGGCGGCCATGGCGATCTCGAGCCCGCCGCCGACGGTGTGGCCGTTGAGCGCCGCGATCACGAGCTTGGGCGTGTGCTCGAGGCGCAGGAGCGTCTCGTTGGCGTGGAGGCAGAAGAAGTACTTGAAGCCGGGCGTGACGGCGTTGAGCATCCCGATGTTCGCGCCGGCCGAGAAGAACCGGTCGCCCTTGCCGCGCAGGACGATGACGTGGACGTCGTCGTCGAAGCGGGCCTTCAGGATCGCCTCGTCGAGCTGGCGGTTCATCGCGTAGGTGTAGGTGTTGGCCGGCGGATCGTCGATCTCGATGACCGCGATGCCGTCCGCGGCGCGGTAGTTGATGACCGGATGATCGAGCTCGGGGCTCGTCCAGTCGCGGGTCTTGGCGGGTGTGCTCACGGGTTCCTCCGTGGTGCGTTTTTCGAGCCGGGAATGCTATCAGGTTGGCTTCCGTCGTAGGGGCGGGGCTGTGTTGCCGCCGTCCTTCGGACGGCAGTCTCCTACTGCCGAGGGCCGCCCTTTGGTGGTCGGACCGCCCCGCCCCCTCTCGGCGAATTGGGGGCGGCCGCGGTACGTCCATCAGAGGAGAACCCCGGCAGTCGTAGACGCCGTCCGCAGGACGGCGGCAACGCCGCCCCTACGACCGAGGGATGAGACCGGATTGGTTTCCGCTAGAGCCCCAGGAAGCTCTTGGCGATCGTGAAGTAGATGATCAGCCCCGTCGCGTCCACGAGCGTCGCGATCAGGGGCGCCGACATCACGGTCGGGTCGATCTTGAACATCGTCGCGAGCATCGGGATCATGGCGCCGACGGTGTTGGCCCACGCGCAGATCACCAGGATGGAGACGCCGACCGTGAGCGCGAGGGGCATCGTCGATCCCCACAGCAGCGCCCGCCCGAAGCCCACGATGCCGAGAAGGATGCCGAGGACGAGGCCGCTTCCGCCTTCGCGCAGGAGGACCCGCCCGAAGTCTCGCAGGCGGATCTCGCCGACCGCGAGGCCGCGGACGATCGTCGTGACGGTCTGGGAGCCGGAGTTGCCGCCGGTGCCGATCAGGAGCGGGATGAAGAAGGAGAGCGCCACGACTTTGGCGAGCTCGTCTTCGTAGTGGCGGAGGACGGTTCCGGTCAGCGTCTCCGTCACGAAGAGGAGCAGCAGCCAGTTGAACCGGAGGCGGACGTTCCGCCAGGGCTTGGTCGCGAAGTAGCCCTGCTCGACCTCCTCCTCGGTGGCCGAGACGCCGCCGAGGTGCAGGACGTCCTGCGGTCTGCTCCTCGATCAGGATGTCGATGACGTCGTCGACCGTCACGATGCCGAGCAGCTTCTCGTTGTCGTCGACGACCGGGATCGCGTGGACGTCGTACTTGGAGACCAGTCCGCGCGACCTCTTCCTGGTCGGTATCGGGCCGCACCGTCAGGAGCCGGCGCTCCATCATGTCGGCGATCTTGCTGTCCGGCGGCGCGGGGAAGAGCCGGCGCAGGGACACGTACCCGACGAGCCGGCCGTCGTCGTCGACGGCATAGAGGCTCTGGACCGTCTCGACCTCCGGGTCGATCTTGCTGCAGGTGCTCGAGCGTCTCCGCCGCGGTCCACTCCGGCCGGATCGTCGCGAACTTGATCGGTCATGAGGCGGCCCGCCGTGCGCGGCGGGTAACGCTGAAGCCGCTCGACCTCCGCGGCGTCGCGCGGAGACATCTTCGCGAGGATGGCTTCGCGCTGGCGCTGGGTCAGGTGCTCGAGCAGGTTCGTGACGTCGTCCGGCGCGAGCCGGTCGAGCATCGGCCCGAGCTTGGCGGGGGAGGCGGTGTGGAGGATCAGCCGGAGCGACTCGCCTTTGAGCGCCGAGAGGACCTCCGCGCCCTGATCGACCGGGAGCGCCTCGAAGAGGACGATGCGATCTTCGCGCGGCAGGTCGTCGAGAAGCTCCGCGAGGTCCGCCGGGTGGATCTCGGCCACGGCGGCGGCGAGCTCCTGGGGATTCTCCCGGATGAGCTCCTCGATGTCGGGAGCGATGACCTTCGCGAGCGACATGCGCCGCTATTGTGGCACCGCTCGCGCCGGGGACCATCCGCCGAAGTCGATTAGGGAGAGTGGCCCTCGAAGACGAGCCCGGGCAATCCGCTCGGCAGCTCGTCGGGCACCAGCAGGAGAAAACTCTCGGCGGAGGCGCGCGAGTCGAGGAGCCCGTCGCGCACGAACGTCGACGAGGTCCGCGAGCTCGGCGGCCGGGAGACGCATCGGTCCGAGAAGCGGGCTCAGGTGCTCGAGGACCGGTTCGATCGGTCCCAGCCGCGTCGTGAGGTCCGGTGCGACGCCCTTTGCCGCCGCGACGTACGCGCGGTCGGAGGCCGCGGGATCGTTGTAGTGCCGGATCGCGTCCTCGAGCGCGTGAAGGCGCCGTTGTGGAAGAAGGCCGGCTGCAGCGCGACGTTGCGCAGCGGCGAGGTGCGGAACTTGTAGCGATCGGCCGGATCGCCGGTGAACTCCTCGAGGCCGAAGTCCTCGTCCTCGCCCGGGCCCGTCGAAGATCAAGTTGCCCGTGCCGACGCCGAAGACCGGCGCGATCTGCGGAATGCCGACGACGTGCATCTCGAAGTCGCTGAACATCTCGTTCGATCGCCCGGCGACGGCGTGG
The DNA here is from genome assembly GCA_963749265.1 of uncultured Acidobacteriota bacterium. GTDB lineage: Bacteria > Acidobacteriota > Thermoanaerobaculia > UBA5066 > Gp7-AA6 > DAHUXD01. The sequence goes on from CAVVML010000016.1 coordinate 160,078, forward strand.
CACTGCACGCAGCCGGCCTTGCCGAAGAAGACAGCGCGCCGCGCTTCTGCCGTCGCGTCATCGCCGCGCCGGTCGCCCGCGGGCGAACCGGTCGATCGGCGCGTCGGCGAAGTGAGCGTGAACTCGAACTCCGCGATCGCCTGGCCGAACATCGTGAAGTGATCGGCCCGCCCTGCGCGCACCGTCGGGAAGACGCGCCCCGAAGAGCGTCGCGGTAGTCGGGCGTCGCGTTGAGCGCGGTCGAGCACGGCCTGGCGGATCGGCTCGTTGCGGAAGCCGGTGCGCGTCCGGCGGCGGCACCGGGCTGCCCGAGGCCGTCGTCGAAGATGGGCCTGCCGGTGTCCGGTGAAGCCGGCCACCTCGACTAGCTCGGTCGGCGGGATGTGGGCCTGGGCGACGAGCAGATGCGTGACGTCGGGTCGCCCGGCGGGAACTCGTCGTCCCTTCGGGCGCCGGGAACACGAAGCCCCGGAGTTGTCGAACGGGTCGCCCGGAGGCGCGCGGAAGCGGCCGTTCCACATCAGCTTCGGGTAGAAGGCGTTGTTGATCACCATCGGCGACCGCCGCTGGTTGCGCGGGCCCCGCGCGGCTCGGGCCCGACGAGGTTGTTGTTCTGGACGCCGATGGCGATCGACTGGGTGTCGCCGAAGCCGTTGGCCGGCGAGTGGCAGCCGGCGCAGGTGTTGTCGTCGTGAAGGCCGGGATCTTGTCGAAGAAGAGGGCGTGCCCAGGTCGGCGAGCGCCGGATCGAGCGGGCGGCCGAGCCGCGTCTCGAGCGTCGACTCGATCCGGCCGGTGAAGCCGGCCTGTCTGAGAGCCCTTTGAAGCCGCGCATCCAGCAAAGGGGGCTCGAACGCTCGCGGGGCGCCGGGCGGCGGTGCTTCAGCGGTCCGTCGAGCGGTCCGCCGAGTGTGGTCGCGGCCGTCGCGCCGGCCAGCAGCGCAACCGCCGGCATCCACCGCAAAAGGTGCGCTCCTCTCCGGCGCGCGTTCTTCGGAGCGTCGAGGAGTTGCGAAACTCGTCGCAATCTTCTTCATTGCGGGCAGGTGGCGAACGCGCTGGTGTCCTGCACCGGCTGGAACGCGGTCCCCAGCGGGTTCAAATAGCTCTTGACCTCGCCGGTGTGCATGTCGGTCACGAAGAGGGTCACCTCGACGTTCGTCAGCCCCGCCGCGAAGACCCAGAAATGGTCGCTGATCCCGCAGGCGTTCAGGACCTTGGTGACGACTTCGATGTTGGCGGCGTTGAAGATCCAGAAATACCCGGAGTCGTTCGTCAGCTTGATTCCGTGGCCCTGGCCCGTCCGTCCGTCGGTGGTCCGCCAGCGCGTGAAGACGGAAAAGCGCTCGTTGTTCAAGCAGAGGGTGAGGTCGTCCGGCGCGCACGGTCCGGACGAAAGCTTGTGGAAGACCAGGCCGCCGATCGAGTTTCCTCCCGTGTCGCCGACCTGCACCCGCTCGCCCGTGGACGGGTTCAAGGTGATGAGCCCGTTGTCGCCACCCGTGCTTGCGAAGACGGCCCCGTCGCTGCGGACCGCCAGCGCGCCGGGGAACTGGGGCGTCGGACACCTCCGTCAGCACGGCCCCGTTCGAGGGACTGATCTTACGAAACCGCGCATTGACAGGCCCGTTTCGAGAAGCTGGCCACCGCCTCGTACAGCGTTCCGTCCGGCGCGAAGGCGATCGTCGCGAAGTGGACCCCGCGTGTCGCCCACGAACGTCGCGACGCCCGTCGACTTGTCGATCGTGTAGAGCCGACCCTCCCCGCCCCCGGCGTCGACTCTCCGACCGGATGCCGAACAGGACGTCGGTGCCCGGCTGGATGGAGATGTCGGAGATCGCCATGCCCCCGCCACCCGGGCCGTCGACGATGGTTCCGATCAGCGGAGAGTTGCTCGCCTGTGGTCGGGTCGAGCGTGATGAGCTTGCTGTTGGCGGGATGTGGTCGGGGGAGGAAAGCTCCCGGTCGGGAAGCGTCGAGGCGTAGAGGGTGCCCGCGGAGTCGAACGCGATCCCCGTCAGCTTGGCCGCGCCGGTATCGAGGCCGACGACTGTGACGGCGGCCGTGGCCGTGTCCACGATGACGAGAGCCCCCGGATTGATGGACCGGCCCTGCCCCTGACCGCCGTTGCCGCCGTAGAGCAGCTCCTGGCTGTGCAGGATCGGTGCGATGCCCGGAAAGACAACGGCACAGAGAAGTATCCGGAGTGGCCTCATCAATGGATGTCTCCTTTTGACCCGCAAACACATGAGAGCACAAGGCAGCGGCGGCGACCCTTCACGGGTCGCCTTGCCGGCAAGGCCGAAGGATCTGAGCCGAGTGCATTCGGTTGTCCGAATCGTGGTCGATTCCGGGTTGGAAGAAACTGCCCGTTTCGGGGATGGGAGCCGGGCCGTCGCCTCTCCCGGCGGCTTGTTGGGATCTACTTACTCCTCGGTTCCCCGAGTGTCAAGCCGGCCGGCGTTCGGTCGCGGCGCTCCTCTCGCGTCGAGCGTGTGGCGTTGACCGGTTACGGGCAGGCGAAGGCGCTGGTGTCCTGGATGGGCGCGAAAGGCACGCCGAGCGTGTTGACGTACGTCTTGAGCGTGTCGGACTCCGTGTCGGTGACGAAGAGCGTGACCTCGACGTTGGTGAGGCCGGTCGCGAACACCCAGTAGTGGTCGTTGATGCCGCAGGCGCCGAGAACCTTGATCACGACCTCGATGTTCGCGGGATTGAAAAACCAGAAGTAGCCGGAGTCGCCGGTGAGCTCCACGCCGGTCGCGTCGGTCTCGCCGGTATCGCGGTCCGAAAACGGGCCGAAACCGCGAAGCGGTCGCCGTTGAGGCAGAGCGTGTGGTCGTCGGGGACGCAGGGTGCGGTCCCCGCGCAGGCCGGAGCCGCGGCGAGCCAGAGCAGAGCCATCGCGAAGGCCGTGGCGAGCATTCGGATGCGCATAGTGCTTACAGTCTATCTTGGAGCGCACCTCGCCGGGGTCGCCGCATGCTCAGCGCGCCTCTCGGGGCGCTCTTCCTCAGTCGACTCGTGTCGACCCAGTCCGACGAGCCGTCGGGGTGGAACTCCTTCTTCCAGATCGGCACGGTGGTCTTGAGGCGATCGATCGCCGCGCGGCAGGCGGCGAAGGCCTCGGACCGGTGAGGCGAGACGGCGGCGATCGCGACCGAGGCTTCTCCCACCGCGAGCCGGCCGATCCGGTGGCGCATGCGGACCTCGACCTGGGGGAACTCGCGGGCGAGGGCTCTCGCGAGCTTCTCCATCTCGAGCTCGGCCATCGACCCGTAGGCCTGGTATTCGATGGCCGTGGTTTCGCGGCCGGCGTTCTCGTTTCGGACGACGCCGACGAAGAGGCAGAGCGCGCCGTCGGTCGGGCGCGCTCCGGCGATCAGCGACGCGACGTCGATCGGATCCGTCGTGAGATAAGTCAGGGAAGTCAGGTCCACCTCAGCCTCCCGCCACCGGCGGAAGGAACGCGACCTCGTCGCCGTCGCGCAGCACCGTCCCGGCCGGGACGTACTCGCGGTTGACGGCCGCCGGGGGCATGGCCGCGAAAGCGGGCGAAGAGGGGGACCTCGCGGGCGAGCGCGGCCCAGAGCTCCTCGACTCGGGAGCCCTCCGGAAAATCGCGCAACTCCTCCTCTCGGCCGACGGCGTCCCGGAAGGAGGCAAAGTGGAGGAGGCGGACTCGCATGCCGCAAGTCTATGAGATGGAGAGGCTTCAGGCGGGCAGGACGGGGCTCCCCAGGCCTTGCGGAATTGACTGACCAGTCAGATAGTAGCTTCCGGTCATGGCGAAGCCGGCCAGCTCCGCGCGAGCCCGAGCGGCGTCTCGCCCTGCTGAAAGCGGCGTTTCGAGAAGTGGCCGAGAAGGGGTTCTCGGAACCACTCTCGACGACATCGCCCGGCGCGCCGGCGTGTCCAAGGGCGTCACGCTCTACTACTTCGAATCCAAGGACGAGCTGTTCCGCGACCTCTTTTCGTGGCTGATCGATTCGATCCACGAGCGGATGCGCGAGGCCGTGGCGCGCGAGGAGGATCCGGTCGGCAAGGTCCGCGCGCTCGTGGCGATGATTTTCCCGTCGCCCTCCAAGAATCGCGCGTTCTTCCGGGCGTTCGTGGACTTCTGCGGCCTCGCCGCGCGGCACGAGCGCTTTCGCGAGGTCAACGCCCGCTTCTACGCCGGCTGCCGCGAGATCGACGGCGGGATCGCCGAGGAGGGCATGCGGCGCGGGGTCTTCGCCGTGCGCGATCCGCGGGAGGCGGGCTCCACGATGCGGGCCATCTTCGACGGTCTGATGATGCAGTGGCTTCGGAAAGCGATCCGGAGGCGACCTTCGGCGCCTACCGGGAGCGCTGCGAGAGGGAGCTCTTCAATTACCTGCTCGCGGGCCTCCCGGCGGCGAGAAGAGGAGAACACGATGAACGCGCAGACGACAAGACGAGAGACGCCCGCCGAGCGGTGCGCGAGCGAGGCCTGCCCGCGGCCGGCGGAGTCCGGCGAGGCCTACTGCGCGGACTGCGGCCTGGAGCGCTCGCTCTATTTCCGCGACCGGCGCGAAGACCGCGGCGAGATCCGCGCGGACGCCCTTCGGGACACGGCGCGCCGTTGAGCGCCTCCGGCGGATAAGATCGCCGGCCGGATGACCGACGCGCGACGCCTCTCCGGCAAGTCCGCGCTCGTCACCGGCGCCTCCCGCGGCATCGGCGAGTCCATCGCCCGCCGGTTCGCCGCGGAGGGGGCCCGGGTCCTGCTGGCGGCCCGCGACGTCGGCGCGATCGAGACGGATCGCCCGCGAGCTCGCCGCCGGACGGCGCCGTGGCCTTCGCCATCGGCCTGCGACGTCACGAGGCGGCCTCGATCTCGGAAGGTCGTCGCCGAGGCCGTGCGACCGCTTCGGAGCGATCGACGTCCTCGTCAACAACGCGGGCCTGGGCGGACCGACGCCCCTCGACGATCGGCCGAGGCCGACGCCCGCTGGGACGCGATCCTCGCCACGAACCTGACGGCGGTGTTCCGGCGTCACGCGCGCGGCTCGCCCGCATCTCTCCCGCGGCGCGCCGGATCATCAATCTGTCGTCGGTGCTCGGACGGTTCGGGGTCGCCGGCCTCGCCGCCTACTGCGGCCTCCAAGCACGGCGTCATCGGCCTGACGCGGGCGCTCGCGCTCGAGCTCGCGCCGCGCGACATCACCGTGAACGCGATCTGTCCCGGCTGGGTCGAGACGGACATGGCGCGCCAGGGGTTCCGGCGCGTCGGCGGCGGCGAGGAGGGGCGCGAGGTCGCCGCGAAGATGGCGCCGCTGAAGCGCGTCCTCGACCCGGACGAGATCGCGGGCCTCGCCGCGTACCTCGCCTCGGACGACGCCCGGTCGGTCACCGGCCAGGCCATCGTCGCCGACGGCGGGCAGGTGATGCCCTGACCGCGGAGCTTCCGCAGTTGACAGGGAACGGTCAACAGTGAGGAAATGCGCGCCTACGTCGGCGGAGGTACGCCGAGCGACGGAGGCACGAACATGACGCGAGAAGAATTCCTGGACGCTCTCGACGCGCTGGTCGCCGAGAAGCATCTCCTGAAGCATCCCTTCTACTGGCTCTGGACGCAGGGCAGGCTGACGAAGGAGAACCTGCGGGAGTACGCGATCTCCTATTACCCCCACGTGGCGGCGTTTCCGACGTACGTCTCGGGCGTGCACGCCGGCTGCGAGGACGCGGCGCTGCGGCAGGAGCTCCTCGAGAACCTGATCGAGGAGGAGCGCGGACCCGAGAACCACCCGGCGCTCTGGCGCCGTTTCGCCGCCGCGCTCGGCGCGGCGGAGTCGGACCTCTCCGCCGCGGCCGCGCACGCCCGAGGTGGCCGAGGCGATCGCCGAGTTCCGCCGCTCGACGCGGGAGGGCTCGATGGCCGAAGGCCTGGCCGCGCTCTACGCGTACGAGTCCCAGATCCCCGAGATCTCGAAGACGAAGCGCGAGGGCCTCGCCTCGTTCTACGGAATCGACGACCCCGACGCGACCGGTTCTTCACGGTCCACGAGAAGGCCGACGTCTGGCACCGCCAGGTCGAGCGCGAGGCGCTCGGCCGCGTGGCCGAGACGCCCGAGGACCGGGAGAGGGCGCTCGCGGCGGCCGGCCGGTGCTTCGACGCGCTCAACCGCGCTCTCGACGGCGTGATGCGGGAGAACGCGCTCGTCTGCTGACGGTTCGCCCGTAGCCCGGTGATCCGCGCCGTCTGCTTCGACGCCGGCGCCACGCTTCTGCACCCGGATCCTCCGGTCGAGGAGGTCTACGGGCGCGTGTTCCGCGAGGACGGCGCGCGGTCAGACGGAGGCGCTCGCGCGAGGCGCTGCGCGCGCGCCTGGGCGCGGGTCCAGGCCGAGCCCGCCGGCGGACCGCTACGGCGGGGTCTCCGGCGAGGAGGGCTTCTGGCGGGCGTTTCTCGACGGGCATCGCGCGGAGTCGTGGACGGCGGCGCGCGTGTCCGACGCGGCCTTCGGCCGGCTGGCCGCGCATTTCCGGGATCCCGGCTCCTGGGCCGTCTACGGGGACGTGCTGCCGGCTCTCGAGGAGCTCGCCGGCGCGCGGCCTCGAGCTCGCGGTCGTCTCGAACTGGGACTCCCATCTGCCGCGCGCTGCTCGAAGCCCTGAGGCTCTCGCCGTTTTTCCGCGTCGATCTCGGTCTCGGCGATCGAGGCGACCGGCAAGCCCGCGCCCGAGATCTTCCGGCGCACCTGCCAGCGGCTCGGCGTCGCCCCGGCCGAAGCGCTGCACGTCGGTGACTCGCTGCGGGACGACGTCGAGGGCGCGCGGGCCGCGGGTCTCGCGGCGCTGCTGCTCGACCGGGACGGGCGGCACACGGAGCTCGCCGGACCGGATCACGAGCCTGTCCGACATTGCGAGCCGGCTCTGAAGATTCTCGCGCCGGTCCGGCGGAGCCGCTGATATCCTCCGCCCGACCCGCATGAGCAACCCGCTCTTCCGGAACCAAGTCGCTCGACGCGATTCTCGCCGACGCGGAAGAGCCCGCACATCAGCTCAAGCGCGCGCTCGGGCCGATCGAGCTGATCGCGCTCGGCATCGGCGCGATCATCGGGGCCGGCATCTTCGCGGGCATCGGCAGCGCGGCCGCCGGCGGCGCGCACCACGCCGGAGCGGGCCCCGCGCTGGTCATCTCGATCCTGATCACCGCGATCGGCTGCGGCTTCTGCGCGCTCTGCTACGCCGAGTTCGCCTCGATGGTCCCGATCTCCGGAAGCGCCTACACCTACTCGTACGCGACCCTCGGGCGAGCTCGTCGCCTGGATCATCGGCTGGGACCTCATCATCGAGTACGCGATGGGCAACGTCGCCGTGGCGGTCTCCTGGTCGGGCTACTTCGTCGAGCTGCTGGAGGGCTTCGGGATCGACATCCCGGCCTGGCTGCGGACCGACCTCCGCACGGCCTCGCCGGACGCCGGATTCTTCGACGCGGCGCCGCACATCGTCGGGATCCCGATCGTCGTTCAACCTTCCGGCCGTCCTGATCGTGGCCCTGGTCACGTGGGTGCTGGTGATCGGCATCAAGGAGTCCTCGCGCTTCAACACCGGATGGTCGTCGATCAAGCTCGTCGATCCTCGTCTTCTTCATCGTCGTCGGCGCCTTCTACGTCAAGCCCGAGAACTGGCAGCCGTTCGCGCCCGAACGGATGGGCGGGGATCGGCTCGGGCGCGGCGCTGATCTTCTTCGCCTACATCGGGTTCGACGCGGTCTCGACCGCGGCCGAGGAGTGCCGGAATCCCCGAAGGACATGCCGATCGGGATGATCGGCTCGCTCGCCATCTGCACGGTGCTCTACATCGCGACCTCGCTCGTCCTGACCGGCATGGTGCCGCTCGCCGAGATCCAGGGCTCGCGCCGAGCCCCTCGCCAAGGCCTTCTCGCTGCTCGGCATGAACTGGGCGGCCGGCATCGTGGCCTTCGGCGCGGTCATCGCGCACGACCGCCGTCCTGCTGGTCTTCCAGTACGGCCAGCCCCGCATCTTCTTCTCGATGGCGCGCGACGGCCTGCTCCCCGGTCTTCGCGCGCGTCCACCCGCGGTTCCGGACGCCGCACGTCACGACGATCTGGATCGGGGTCGCCGTGGCGCTGCTCGTCCGCCGTTCGCCAACCTCGACGTGTTCGTCGAGCTGACCAACATCGGGACGCTCTTCGCGTTCATCCTCGTCTGCGTCGGCATCCTCGTCCTGCGCCTCACCGACCCGCATCGCAAGCGGTCCTTCCGCACGCCGTTCGTGCCCTTCGTGCCGATCGCGGGGATCGCGATCTGCCTCTACCTGATCGTGGGCTTTCCGTGGTTCCGCTCGACTCCCGAAGGTGGCCTCACGTTCGTCCGGTACGGCGGGCTTCCGGGCGATACGTGGCTGCGCTTCGTACTCTGGCTCGTCCTGGGACTCGTCATCTACTTCCTCTACGGCTTCCGGAAGTCGCGCCTCGCCAAAGCTCGCACCTAATCCCGCCTTCACCTGCTACACTCCTAAAGTCCCCGCCGGGGCGTCCCGGGGCGGCGTTTCGTATTAGTCACAGGAGGTGGGAATGAGATTCGGCAGACTCGCATCGGCAGGGGTGTTCACGGCGGTCTTGAGCGCGCCGCTCTTCGCGCAGGCGTCGACGCAAGAAGTACGAGTGGGCTCCGATCAACGGCGTTCAGGAGGTCGACGTCCGGGACGGGGAGGTCGTCG
>CAVVML010000017.1:0-162024 GCA_963749265.1 uncultured Acidobacteriota bacterium
CGGACCATGGAATTCGAACAGTTCTACCTCGGCTGTCTCGCGCAGGCGTCCTACCTGATCGGTTCGGACGGCGAGGCCGCCATCGTCGATCCCGCGGCGCGACGTCGACGTCTACATCGAGGCGGCGAAGGCGAAGGGCCTGCGGATCCGGCACGTCATCGAGACGCACCTCCACGCCGACTTCGTCTCCGGCCACCGCGAGCTCGCCGAGCGGACGGGCGCGAAGATCTACTTCGGCGCGAAGGCCGGCGCGAAGTTCTCGCACGTCCCGGTCAAGGACGGCGACGAGATCCGCATGGGGCAGGTCACGCTGAAGTTCCTCGAGACGCCGGGCCACACGCCCGAGTCCGTCTCGATCGTCGTGATCGACGGCGAGAAGTCGGACGACGCCCGAGGCGGTGCTGACGGGCGACACGCTCTTCATCGGCGACGTCGGCCGGCCGGACCTGCTCGGCTCGAAGGCGAGCCCCGAGGAGCTCGCGAGCAAGCTCTACGACTCGCTGCACGAGAAGCTCCTGAAGCTGCCGGACTCGACGAAGGTCTATCCCGGCGCACGGCGCGGGCTCGCTCTGCGGCCGCAACATCTCGAGCGAGACGAGCTCGACGATCGGCGAGCAGCGGAAGTTCAACTACGCGCTGCGCCCGATGCCGCGCGAGGAGTTCGTCAAGCTCGTCACGACGGATCTGCCGGAGGCGCCGGCGTACTTCTCCCGCGACGCGGCGCTCAACCGCGAGGGGCCGGGCTCGCTCGAGGCGCTGCCGCCGCCGCCCGCGCTCTCGCCCGACGACGTCGCCCTGCTGCAGAAGGCGGGCGCCGTCGTGCTCGACACGCGTTCGGCCGCCGAGTACGGCGCGGGCCACGTGCCGGGCTCGCTCCACATCGGCCAGTCGGGCCAGCTCGCCTCGTGGGCCGGGCTCGCTGATGTCGCCGCAGGGCCCGATCGTTCTCGTCGCGGAGGACGAGGAACGGATGGGGGAGACGCGGACGCGTCTCGCGCGCGTCGGCATCGAGAACGTGTCGGGCTATCTCGCGGGCGGCATCCGCGCGTGGGACGCGGCGGGGCGGCCGCTCGCGAAGACCGAGCAGATCGACGTGGACGAGCTGCGCGCGCGGCTCGCCGAGGAAGAGCGCGGACCTGCAGCTCGTGGACGTGCGCCGGCCCCCCGAGTGGAAGGCCGGCCACATCCGGCAGGCCGTCTGGATGCCGCTCGACCGGCTCTCCGAGCTCGCGAAGACGCTCGACAAGAAGCGTCCCGTCGCCGCGATCTGCGCCGGCGGCTATCGCTCCTCGATCGCCACGAGCGTCCTCGAGCGGCTCGGGTTCCAGCAGGATCACCAACGTCGTCGGCGGCATGGCCGCCTGGACCGGCGCGAAGCACGAAACCGTCACCACAGGCTAGGAGGCTCGGATGAGAAGGGCATGGGCCGCCGCGGCGGCGCTGCACGATCGCGCTCTGCGTGAACGGGGCAGGCAGGAATCCGACAAGAAGACCGAGGGCTTCTGGGCCTCCAAGAAGTCGGCCTGGATCGGGCTGACGGCGGCGCAGAAGGACCAGGTCTTCAAGTTTGCCGAGGACTACAAGGCGTACCTCGCTGCGGCGCGCACGGCGGAGACGTCGACGCGCGAGGTGATCCGGCTCGCGAAGGCGGCCGGGTTCTCCGAGTTCAAGGACGCCGGCCAGGTCAAGCCCGGCGCGAAGCTCTGGATCAACGGGAGGGACCGCGCGCTCATCCTCGTCGTCGTCGGCTCGGATCCGATCGTCTCGGGCTCGCGCCTCGTCGGCACGCACCACGACAGCCCGCACATCGATCTGAAGGCCCGGCCTCTCTACGCGTCGGGCGGCTTCGCGCTCTTCAACACCGTCTACTACGGCGGCATCAAGAAGTACCAGTGGGCGAACCGGCCGCTCGGCCTCGATCGGCCGCGTCGACACGACCGACGGCAAGCGGATCGACGTCTCGATCGGCTTCAAGGAGGGCGATCCCGGTCTTCGTGATCGCCGACAACGCGCCCCACTCGGACAAGCCGCTGCGCGAGCGCAAGTACCAGGATGTCCTCTCGGGCGAGGAGCTGGATCCCGGTCGCGGGCAGCATTCCCGGGAGCGGACGCGTCGGTCCTCGCCCAGGTCACGGCGACGCTGACCTCGACGTACGGCATCACGGAGCAGGACTTCGTCTCCTCGGAGCTCGCCCTCGTGCCCTCGGCGCCGCCGCAGGACGTGGGATCGACCGCGGCCTCGTCGGCGCGTACGGCCAGGACGACCGGCTCTCCTCCTACTGCGCGGCGCGCGCGGTGCTCGATCTCGTCCGGCACGCCGAAGAAGACGGCGCTGGCGTACCTCTCGAACTTCGAGGAGGAGGGGTCGGTCAACAACACCGGCGCGGCCTCGCAGTTCTACAACACGGCGCTCGCGAAGCTCGTCGCCGCGGAGCGGGCGGCGAAGTACACGGACCTCGACCTGCGCGAGGCGCTGCGGCGCTCGGAGGTCATCTCCGCCGACGTCAACGACGGCATCAACCCGCATCTTCACCAGCAGACGAGCGAGGCCACGAACGCGGCGCGCCTCGGCTACGGCGTGACGATCAAGAAGTACGGCGCGGGCTTCGACGCCAACTCCGAGTTCATCGCGCGGATCCGCGGCATCCTCGACAAGGGCGGCATCGCCTGGCAGACCCAGACGCCGAAGGTCGAAGGGTATTCGGGCGGCACGATCGGCGGCTTCCTCTCCGCCTGGGACATGGAGGTCATCGACATCGGCGTGCCGCTGCTCTCGATGCACTCGCCCTTCGAGATGTCGTCGAAGGTCGACGTCTGGAGCTTCTACCGGCTCATGTCGGCGTTCTACGGCTCCTGATCATAGTCACTTCCAGTCGGGCGGCCGCGCGCCGATCGGGCCGTGGCCGCAGCCGAGACGCGCAGTGACTTCCGGATTCCACGCGGGAAGCGGATGCGTCTCGGCCGCGTCGGCCGGCAGGGCGCCGGCGTTCGAGAGGTCCCAGAGGACAGCCTCCGCGCCTTTTGCACGGAGCGCCTCCTTGCGGCTTCCCATCCGACTCAGGTACCCGTCGACGATCTCGGCCTCGAACAGCTCTCTGAAGACGTGAGTTCGGACGATCCAGACGCGAGGTTGGCCACGGAAGGCGTCGAGCTCGCGGAGATAACGGCGCGGCTCGCCACGGTGACACCGACCGAACGAAGTGCCATCGAGACCGAGGGCCACGCGCGGCCCGTAGAAGCGATAGGCCGGCTCGGCGGCGTAGTAGACGTAGATCTGGTCGCCGGGGAGCCGACGGCGGGCCAGGTCCGCGAGGACGGGGCGCATCTCTTCGGACCCGATGAGGAGGCAGGTCGCGGGCGACGATCACGGCCAGAGCGAGTGCCGGGAGCGCCCATGCGACAGGGCGGGGTACGCGGATCCTCGCGAGCCCCTCGACGAGCCGGCCGGAACACTCGGCGACGGCCAGGGCCCAGACCGGCGTCAGGAACAGGATCGCCCGTCCGGAAAACGGGTAGAGATGGGTCCCGGCGGCCAGGAGCGTCACGGCCACCGGACCGAGCAGGAGGACGGCCGCCCGTCGGCTGCGGATCCAGAGAGCGAATCCGGCGACGACCAGGAGAAGCCATGTGGTCATCGACGGGAGCGACGGTTCCCAGACGCGATCGAAGTACTCGCGCATTGCGGGCGTAACTCGATCGAGGCCGGTGGCGACGGCCGCGGCCGCGCTCGCCGTCCAGACGGCAAGGACGGCAATGAGGCGCGGAGACAGGCGCCGCGGGCGACCCGTGAGCGCCAGCACGACCAGGCTCGCCCCGAGTCCGGCCACCATGAACACGGCCGTCTGTGAGAACCAGACGGCGGCGCCTCCGAAGAGGGCGGCGCGCAGGAGTCGGCCGGACGATTCGTCGGCATCGGACTCGCCGAGCCAGAACGCGATGAGCGTGAGCGCCACGGCCGCCGCGACGTCGGTCGAGTACGGCTTGAATTCCGAGCTGTAGCGCACGAGCGTCGGAGACAGCGCGAAGAGAGCCGTCGCGAACACCGAGATCCACGCCGGCTGGAATCGGCGTGAGAGCCGAGGAAAAAGCGCGAGCGCCAACAGGCCGCTCGCGAGCGGGACCAGGCGGAGGGCCATCTCGCTCTCTCCGAAGACGGCGGTCGAAGCTTTGGCGAGCGCGAGGAAGCCCGGTGGCGCGACCTGGTCGAGGGCCAGCGGTTCCCGCAGGAGGGCCGAGAGCGGCCGGCGCAGAACGTTCTCCGCGAGTGCGATCTCGTCGATCCAGAGGGACGCGTTCGCGAAATACCGCCAGAGGCGAAGGCCCGCCCCGACGAGCAGCAGGGCGGTCATCGCCACCCTCGCGCTGCGGGGCATTCGCTCCTCGCTCGGGACGAGCTCATGGCGGCGTTCCTCGCGTCGTGAGAGCGGCCAGCGCGCCCGCGTAGTCCTCGGGCAGCGGCGCGGAGACGTCGAGGCCGAGCTCCGCGATGACGATGCGCTCGGCGTGGAGGAGCGGCCGCGTGACCGCCGCGAGCGCCCGGCGCCGCGCGGGATCGCGGACGCCGCGCCAGCGCGTCGCGCCGCCGTAGAGGTCGTCGCCGACGATCGGGTGTCCGTGCGCCGAGAGGTGCACGCGGATCTGGTGCGTGCGGCCGGTCTCCGGGAAGAGGCGCAGGTCGGCGATCGAGGGCAGGCGCGCGAGCGTCTCGTAGCGCGTGACGGCAGTCTTGCCGCTCGGACTGCGGGCGACCTTCATCTTCCGCCCGTCCTTCGGATCGCGGCCGAGCGGGATCCTCGTAGACGCCGCGCGCCGGCGTCGGGATGTCCCCAGACGAGCGCCCGGTAGGTCTTCTTCGCGGCGCGGGACTGGAACGCGCGCGAGAGCGCGCGGTGCGCCGCGTCGCTCTTCGCGAGGAGGACGACGCCGGAGGTGCCGACGTCCAGCCGATGCACGAGGAGGAGCGGCTCGGCCGGATCCTCGCCGCAGGCCTCGAGGAGCCGCGCGACCACCCGCGCCGCCGACTTCTCCTCGCGGGTCGAGGTCGCCATCGAAACGCCCGCCGGCTTGTCGAGCGCGACGACGAGGTCGTTTTCGAAGAGCCTCAACGCTCGAACCGGTCGTACACCATCCGCGCGAGCTGCGCGCCCAGGACGAACGTCTCGTTGTCGGCGCTCGCGCGCTTGTCCTGGATGCGCCGCGCGCAGATGGCGAGGACGAAGCGCGCCTTCGGGCCCTTCACGTAGGCCGCGTCGTTGCGGACGTCGCCCTGGAAGCCCTTCGCGTCGGGATTCTTCTCCTCGTCCCAGCCGGTCTTGTTGGCGACGAGGATCTCGCCCTTCTCGAAGGGCAGCGAGCGCGGGATCATGGCGCGGTCCTGCTGCGTCGCCAGCAGGAGCGATCATCTCGTCGCACGCCTTGCGCGAGACGACCTTGCCCTGGGCGATCAGCTCCATGAGCGTCGCCGCCTCCCGCGGCGTCGTCGAGCCGAGGCCGTACTCCTTCTCCTCCTCGGGGAGCACGTCGGCGCGGCCGTCGCGGAAGGTCGGACGGTAGAGGCGCGTCTTCGTCAGGCCGAGCGAGTCGAGGAGAGCGTTGACGCTCGCCGTGCCGACCTTCGCGATCAGGAGGTTCGTCGCGGTGTTGTCGCTGTAGGCGATCATGAGCTTCAGAAGATCCGAGACCGTCAGCACTGTCCCGTCGTGGAGCATGTTGAGCGGGATCGTCTCGTCGCCGGCCTTCTCGGAGTCGCGCAGGGTCACCGTCGTGTCGAGCCCGAACCTTCCCGGCCTCGATCTGCCGGTAGACCTCGGCCATGACTGCCACCTTGATGAGGCTCGCCGTCGGAAAGCGCTGGTCGGCGTCGACGGCGATCGACCTCGCCCGTATCGAGGTTCTTCGCGTAGAGGCCCATCTCGCCGTGGAAGCCGCGGATCTTCTCGGCGATGCGCGTATCCGTGGGAGAGGCCGTGGCGAGCAGCATCAGCAAAACAAGCGACATGGCCGGCATGTTAGCCGAGCCGACGATATGATCCTCGCAGAGCCATGTCCCTGTCGGCCGGCACGCGCCTCGGTCCTTACGAGATCCTGGCGTCGCTCGGCGCGGGCGGAATGGGCGAGGTGTACCGGGCGCGGGACGGACGCCTCGGCCGCGAAGTCGCGGTCAAGGTCCTGCCGGAGTCCGTGGCGTCGGACCGCGACCGATTGCGCCGCTTCGAGCAGGAGGCGCGCTCCGCGTCGGCCCTGAACCATCCCAACATCGTCACGATCTACGACGTGGGCCAGACCAACGGTACGTCGTGGATCGCTATGGAGCTGGTGGAGGGCGCGAGCCTGCGGCAGCTCCTCGTGCGCGGAGGACTTCCGGCGAAGCAGACGCTCGCGATCGGCGCTCAGATCGCGGCGGGTCTCGCCAAGGCGCACGGCTCGGGCATCGTCCATCGAGACCTCAAGCCCGAGAACGTGATGGTGACGCCGGACGGCCTCGTCAAGATTCTCGACTTCGGCCTGGCCAAGGCTGCGCGCCGAGTTTCCCGAGGGAAGCCACGTCGCCACGGCCACGCAACAGACGGGCGCCGGCGTCGTGCTGGGGACGGTCGGATACATGTCCCCCGAGCAGGCGACGGGACGGGCGGTCGACTACCGCTCGGACCAATTCGCGCTCGGCGCGATCCTCTACGAGATGGCCTCGGGCCACCGCGCGTTTCAACGGCTCGACCGCGATCGAGACGCTTTCGGCGATCCTGAAAGAAGAGCCGGCGCCCCTCGCTTCCGTCGAGCCCGGCCTCGCCCGAGGCCCTGACGTGGATCGTCGCGCGCTGCCTCGCGAAGGAACCCGAGGAGCGGTATCACTCGACCCAGGATCTGGCGCGGGACCTCGCCGGCGCGCGCGACCGCGTGTCCGGAGCTTCTTCGACGCCCGGGTCGGCCCCGACGCCGTCGCCTCGGCGCGCGAAGGGACGACGCGCCGCGATCTTTGCGGCCGTCGTCGTACTTGCTGCCGCCGCGGTCGTCCTGGCGATGCGCGCGAGGCGCGCACCGCCGGGCGACGGCGCGGTGCGATCGCTCGCGGTCTTGCCGCTGAAGCCGCTGACGAGCGACGCCGGCGACGAGGCCCTCGGGCTGGGGATTTCCGACAGCATCATCCGGGGGTTGAGCGTGGCTGGAGCGATCCCCGTGCGTCCCCTGTCGGCGGTGCGCCGCTATGCGAAGTCGGACGCGGACGCCGTGACGGCCGCGAAGGAGCTGGACACGGATGCCGTGCTCGAGGGATCCGTTCAGCGGGCGGGAGGGAAGCTTCGCGTGAGCGTCAACCTCCTGCGCGCCGACGACGGCAGCTCGATCTGGGCCGAATCCTTCGACGTCCCCGCCTCCGAGGTCTTCGCCGTTCAGGACCAGGTTTCCGAGGCCGTCGTCCGCGGACTGCGGCTCCATCTCGACGCGGGCCAGCGCGAACGTCTGAAGAAGCGCTTCACCGAGAACCCGGAGGCCTATCAGGAGTTCGTTCTGGGGAGAAGCGAGGAGGGCAGGGCCGGGCCCGGGTGGGGAGGAGAACATCTCGTCGAAGCAATCCGTCACTACGAGAGGGCCGTCGAGCTCGATCCGAACTACGCTTTGGCGCAGGCACGGCTGGCGGGAGCCTACCTCTGGCGCGATCTCTTTTTCGAACCGGGCGCCGGCCATCTCGAAAAGGGCCGCGCCGCCCTGGCGAACGCCGAGCGGCTCGACCCGCAGCTCCCCGAGACGCACCTGTTTCGCTATCAACTGGCCTGGAGCCATTACCAGAATTTCGACATCCCGGCGGCGCTTCGCGAGCTGCGCGCGGCGCAGGAGCTCGATCCGCTCACGGGCCATGACACGCTCGCGATTCTCTACGCGCACATCGGCCTCGAGGAGCCTTTCCGGCGCGAGGCGGCGCGCGGGATGGAGATCGATCCCACGTCGGAAACGACGAGAAGGTGGAACGTGGAAGGCCTCGTGCTCCTCGCCCGCGCGGACGAAGCCATCGCTCTCGCCGACAAGCTGGGGACGTCGCGCTCTGAATCGAGGCTTCCGATGAGCCTGATGTCGACCGGACGCTACGACGAGGCGCGGAACGCGACCGAGGGTCTTCTGAAGGAAGCCCCGGACCACCACACCGCCGTCGCGATGCGCGAGCTCGTGGCGCTCCTCTCGAAAGAGCGAGCCGTCGACGAGAAGGCGATCGCGCGATCGCTCGAGTCGGGGAAGAAGAAGCGCGACTATCACCACACGACATACGCGGTCGCCTGCATCCGAGCCGCGCAGGGCAACGCGAAGGCCGCGGCCGACATGCTCCGCCGCACCGTCGCGACGGGGATGCCGGACCGGCCCCTCTTTCTCGCCGATCCGCTTCTGGAGCCGATCCGGTCCACCCCCGAGTTCGGCGCGTTCGACGCGGAGCTCGAGCCGGTTTGGCGGAAGTACGAGCAGGACAGTCGGGGCGATCCGGTGAAATGACTCTGGCCGCGGGAACGCGACTCGGCCCGTACGAGATTCTCGCCCCGATCGGCTCGGGGGGCATGGGCGAGGTTTACAAGGCGAGGGACACCCGGCTGGATCGCACCGTCGCGATCAAGGTGCTGCCGGAGCGCTCGGTGCCGTCCGCGGATGCTCGCCAGCGCTTCGAACGAGAAGCGAAGACGATCTCGCAGCTGTCGCATCCGCACATCTGCGCGCTCTACGACGTGGGCCGTGAGGGCGAGACCGAGTACCTGGTGATGGAGCTTCTCGAGGGGGAGACGGTCGGCGAGCGGCTCGCAAGGGGTGCACTGCCTCTGGAGCAGACGCTGCGTTACGGCGTCGAGATCGCCGACGCTCTGGACAAGGCTCACCGGCAGGGGATCGTCCACCGGGATCTGAAGCCCGCCAACGTGATGCTCACGAAGTCAGGCGTGAAGCTGCTCGACTTCGGCCTGGCGAAGGCGATGGCTCCGGTGGAATCGAAATCGGCGGATCACGTCGCTGCCGACCGTAGAGGGTGCTCCGAACCTGACGCAGGAAGGCACGATCCTCGGGACGTTCCAGTACATGGCACCGGAGCAACTCGAGGGGAGAGAGGCCGACGCGCGGACGGACATCTTCGCGCTGGGCGCAACGCTGTACGAGATGGCGACGGGGAAGAAGCCGTATTCGGGATCGACGCAGGCCTCCTTGATCGGCGCGATCCTGCACACGGAGCCGCAGCCGATCTCGGCGATCGAGCCCATGTCGCCGCCCGCGCTCGACCGCGTCGTCAAGACGTGTCTGGCGAAGGATCCCGAGGACCGGTGGCAGTCGGCCGGCGACGTCGGCAAGGAGCTGAAGTGGATCGCGGAAGGCTCGGTGGCCGGAGTCGCGGCGCCGGCCGTCGTCGTGTCGCGCCGCCGGACCCGCGAGGGCATCGCCTGGGCGGGCTTCGCCATCGCTGGGCTTTCCGCCGCGATCCTCGGCGCGGCGCTTCTCCGTTCTGCGGCGCGGACGCGCGACGCGCGGCCGGTTCGTGCCTTCATAACCGCTCCCGAGAAGATGACGTTTCGGTTTCTATTCGCGGGGGGACCGCCGGCGCTCTCGCCGGACGGCAGGAAGCTCGTCTTCGCCGCAGAGACCTCCGACGGCAAGCGCCTTCTCTGGTTACGCCCGCTCGATTCGGTGGTGGCTCAGCCGCTTGCCGGGACCGAGGGCGCCATGTATCCCTTCTGGTCGCCGGACTCGCGTTTCGTCGGATTCTTTGCCGACACGAGAGTGAAGAAGATCGACGCTTCCGGCGGGCCGCCGATTACTCTGTGCGATGTCTCAGAAGGAGGGCGCGGAGGATCCTGGAACCGGGACAACACGATGATTTTTGCGGGTCGGTACACGCCGGTCTACCGGGTCTCCGCTGCGGGGGGCAGCCCGGTGATGGTCACGAGGTTTGATCCGGCCCGCAAGGACACGACGCATCGGTGGCCACTCTTCCTGCCCGACGGCAGGCGTTTCCTCTATCTCGCCTCCAAAACCGGCTCCGAGAGCGAAGAGCAACGCGATCTTCCTCGCTTCCTTCGATGGCAAGGAGAATCGTCTCCTTTTTCACTCGAGCTCCAACGTTGCGTACGCTTCCGGCCATCTGCTGTTCGTGCGGGAGCGCATGCTGATCGCTCAGCCGTTCGATTTGCGCCGCGGGCGCCTCACAGGCGAGCCGTTCCCGATCGCCGAACAACTGCAGTACGACCCGATCTTCAGCCGTGGCGTCTTCTCGGTCTCCGACAGCGGCGTGCTTGCATACCAGACGGGTTCGGCTGTAGCCGGCGCGGAGCTCGTCTGGTTCGACCGGGCGGGTGAATCCCTTGGCTCTCTCCACGAGGTCCTGCCGTATTTGGCCCCCCGACTATCGCCGGACGGCAAGCGAGTGGCCGTGTCGATTTTCGAGCCGCGCACGGGCACGGCGAGCATCTGGATCTACGACATCGAAAGGGGGGTCAAGACCCGCTTTACCTTCGGCCTGGAGAGAGACCGCGCTCCGACGTGGTCGCCGGACGGCCGGCGCATTGCTTTCGCCCGGCAACGAAAAGACGTCTACCAAATCTGCGTAAAGAATTCCGACGGCTCCGGCTCCGAGGAGACCCTTCTACAATCCGCCGCCGACGATGTCCCGGCCGACTGGTCTGCAGATGGTCAGTTCATCGCCTTCGGCCGCCTCGAGCGTGCCGCGAAGATGCGCGATGACGTCTGGATCCTCCCCCTTTCGGGAGATCGCAAGCCGTTCCCCTTTCTCCAGACCGAGTTCAACGAGACCTCCGCTCAGTTCTCTCCCGACGGCAAGTGGCTGGCGTATGCCTCGGATGAATCGGGGAGGTTCGAAGTCTACGCCGCTCCTTTTCCCGAGCCCGGCGGCAAATTTCAGATCTCGTCCTCCGGCGGGATCCATCCGCGTTGGCGACGGGACGGGCGCGAGATCTTTTACGTCGCGTTGGACCGGAAGCTCATGGCCGCAGAAGTCGAAACGAGCCCCGCCTTTCGCGTCGGCGCTGCCCATGCCTTGCTTCCGACTCGCCCGCGCGGGTTCGGCTCCATCTACGACGTCTCGTCCGACGGCCAGAAGTTCCTAGTCGCGAACCTCACGTCCGAAGAGGCCTCGCAGCCGATCACGCTCGTCCTCAACTGGACGGCGGAGCTGAAGAAATAGATGCCGCTTGCTCCCGGCTCCCGCCTCGGCCCTTACGAGATCCTCGCGCCGCTCGGCGCCGGTGGGATGGGCGAGGTCTATAAGGCGAGGGACACGCGTCTGGAGCGCACGGTCGCGATCAAGGTGCTGCCGGAGCAATCGGTGCCGTCCGCGGATGCGCGCCAGCGCTTCGAGCGCGAGGCGAAGACGATCTCGCAGCTCTCGCATCCGCACATCTGCGCGCTGTACGACGTCGGGCGCGAGGGCGAGACCGAGTACCTGGTCATGGAGTATCTCGAGGGGGAGACGCTGGCGGAGCGCCTCGCGAAGGGTGCGCTGCCGCTGGAGCAGACGCTGCGCTACGGCGAGCGAGATCGCCGACGCGCTGGACAAGGCGCACCGGCAGGGGATCGTGCACCGGGACCTGAAGCCCGGCAACGTGATGCTGACGAAGTCAGGCGTGAAGCTTCTCGACTTCGGGCTGGCGAAGGCGATGGCGCCGCCGACGCCGCAAAGCGGCGCTGACCGCACTGCCGACGCAGCAGGGCCTGACGCAGGAAGGCACGATCCTCGGGACGTTCCAGTACATGGCGCCGGAGCAGCTGGAGGGGAAGGAAGCCGACGCGCGGACGGACATCTTCGCGTTCGGCGCGGTGCTCTACGAGATGGCGACGGGGAGGAAGGCGTTTTCGGGAACGAGCCAGGCGTCGCTGATCTCGTCGATCATGAAGGCAGGAGCCGCCGCCGATCTCCGCGCTCCAGCCGATGACGCCGCGCGGCGCTCGACCGTGTCGTCAAGACGTGTCTCGCGAAGGATCCCGAAGACCGGTGGCAGTCCGCGGGCGACGTCGGCAAGGAGCTGCGCTGGATCTCCGAGGGATCGGCGGCCGGCCTCGCGGCGCCGGCCGTCGTCTCATCCCGCCGGCGTTTCCGCGAGAGGCTCGCCTGGACGGCGGCCATTCTGGCGGCAGCCGTAGCCGCCTGGCTCGCGATCGCCGGCTCGACGCGGCCGGCCGCGCCCCGTCCGGCGATCCGCGCCTTCCTGCCGCCGCCGCGAGGAGCGGAGTTCCAACTCCTCGGTCCGGGAGCCGGCTCGCTCACTCTCTCTCCCGACGGGAAGTACCTGACTTTTTCGGCCAAGGGTGCCGACGGCGTCTTGAAACTCTGGCTGCGGCCCCTCGAGGGTGTCGAGGCCCGGCCGATCGTGGGGGCCGACGAAGGGCAGTATCCGTTCTGGTCCCCCGATTCCCGCTTCATCGCGTTCTACACGCGCGGCAAGCTGAAGAAGGTCGCCGTGTCGGGGGGAGCCGCGATCGAGATCTGCGACGTCTCGGGAGAGCCGCGGGGCGGCACCTGGAGCCGCGACGGCGTCATCCTCTTCGAACCGCACTGGCGGGAGGGCCTCCAGCGGGTCTCCGCCGAAGGGGGAGCCCCGGAACCGGTCACGCGGATCGACGAGAAGCGGAGAGAGACCACCCACCGGTGGCCGCTCTTCCTTCCGGACGGCCGCCACTACCTGTATCTGGCGGGGAGCCACGTGGCCGAGGACACCAGCGGCGAGAATGCGATCTATCTCGGTGAGCTCGGCTCGACCGATCGGCGCCTGATCCTCCATGTCCGCTCGAATGTCGTCTACGCATCCGGACACCTGATCTACGTCAGCGGACGATCGCTCGTCGCCAGGCGGTTCGATCCGAAGCATCTGACTTTCGACGGCGACGCCGTGACGCTGGCGGACGAGGTTCGCTACGAGAAGGGCTTTCTCCAGGGAGTCTTCTCGGCGTCCGAGACGGGACTCCTCGCTTATCAACGGGGAGGAGCCCAAACCCTGACGCGGATCCGTTGGTTCGAGCGCTCGGGGAAACCGGGTGAATACCTGACGGAGCCGGGCCTTTTCTTCGCGGCGGACTTCTCTCCCGACGAAAAGACGGCGGCTGTCGCGGCGGGGGACTCCACCGATGTCTGGCTCTACGACCTCGCGCGAGGAATTCGGACCCGCCTGACCTTCGATCCGTGGAACGACACGAGCCCCGTCTGGTCGCCGGACGGCAGGACGATCTACTACTCCTCCGACCGGAATATCCAATGGCGCATCTATCGGCGGCCGGTGAGCGGCGCGGGGCAGGAGGAGCTGTTGACGTCGCCATCGGCGCCGGCGTCCGCCTGGCACGCGTCTCCCGACGGCCGTTTCCTCGTGTTCGAGCGGAATGCAACGAGGGCCGGCACGAACCTGGATCTCTGGGTCCTTCCGCTTTCGGGCGGCGGCAAGGAGACCGAATTCCTGACGACGCCCTTCTCCGAGTCCGAGGCCAGGTTCTCGCCGGACGGCCGGTGGCTGGCGTACACATCCGACGAGTCGGGCCGCAACGAGGTGTACGTCACATCCTTTCCGGGCCGCGAAGGGAAGTGGCAGATCTCGAGCGGCGGGGGATTCGGCGCGCGCTGGCGGCGGGACGGGCGTGAGCTCTTCTTCGTCGCGCCGGACCTCCGCATCCATTCCGTCGAAGTCCGCCCAGGCGAGGCGTTCGAGGCCGGAGCGCCCCGGCCTCTTTTCGCGACGCAGATGTTTATGGGACCCAGTGCCGGGTACGACGTGACGGCCGACGGCCAGCGCTTCCTCGTCAACGAGCTCGTTCGGCCAGAGGAGGCCGAGCCGATCACGCTCGTGGTGGACTGGCCCGCGGCGCTGAAGAAAAAGTGACGCTTCCATCCGGTTCCCGCCTCGGCCCATACGAGATCGTCGCGCCGCTGGGCGCGGGCGGGATGGGCGAGGTCTACAGGGCGCAGGGACACCCGGCTGGACCGCGTCGTCGCGATCAAGGTCCTGCCCTCGCGCCTGTCGAACTCGGAAGAGGGACGGAAGCGTTTCGAGCGGGAGGCGAGGACGATCTCGCAGCTTTCGCATCCGCACATCTGCGCGCTGTACGACGTGGGTCGGGAGGGCGAGACCGAGTATCTGGTGATGGAGCTCCTCGAGGGGGAGACGCTCGGCGAGCGGCTCGCGAAGGGTGCGCTGCCGCTCGAGCAGACGCTGCGGTACGGCGTCGAGATCGCGGACGCTCTGGACAAGGCGCACCGGCAAGGGATCGTGCACCGGGACCTGAAGCCCGCCAACGTGATGCTGACGAAGTCTGGGGTGAAGCTGCTCGACTTCGGGCTGGCCAAGGCGATGGCGCCACCGGCGGAGAAGTCGAGCTTGACCTCGCTTCCGACACAACAGGGGCTAACGCAGGAAGGCACGATCCTCGGGACGTTCCAGTACATGGCGCCGGAGCAGCTCGAGGGCAAGGAAGCCGACGCGCGGACGGACATCTTCGCGTTCGGGGCGACGCTCTACGAGATGGCGACAGGGAGGAAAGCCTTTTCGGCCTCGAGCCAGGCGTCTTTGATCACCGCGATCATGTCGAGCGAGCCGGCGCCGATCTCTTCGGTGCAGCCGATGTCGCCTCCGGCGCTGGATCGCATCGTAAAGACCTGCCTTGCAAAGGATCCCGAGGAACGCTGGCAGAGTTCGGCAGATGTCCGGAGAGAGATCCAGTGGATCGCCGAGGGTTCCGCGGCGGGTGTCGCAGCGCCGGCTGCCGTGACTTCGCGGCGGAAGGGGCGGGAACGGCTGGCCTGGATGATTGCGGCCGCGCTCGCCATCCTCGCCGCTCTTGCAGTCGGGGGATACCTCAAGCATCCACCCGCGGCGGCCGAGCCGGTCCGCTTCGAGGTCTTTCCGCCCGGAAAGGGCAACTTCAACAGTGTGGACTCGCCCGTGGCCGTCTCTCCGGACGGGCGGCAGCTCGTTTTCGGGGTGACAGACGAGAGAGGCGACTCCTTTCTCTGGGTTCGGTCTCTCGGTTCGTTGGAGGCCCGCCGTCTCGAGGGCACGGATAGCTGCTACGACCCCGTGTGGTCGGCGGACGGGCGAAACATCGCGTTCGGATGCCGCAGCCACTTGCAGCGGCTCGCCGTGGCCGGAGGTCCCGTCGAGTCGATCTGCGAAATGAACGACGGCCGGGGCCAAACCTGGAGTCACGACAACGTCATTCTGTTCACGACCGCCGGAGGAATGAGCCCGATCCTTCGGATCCCGGCGAACGGGGGCACGCCGCAGCCCGTGACGGTCCTGGACAAGTCTCGTGGCGAGACGGGCCACTGGCGGCCGCGGTTTCTCCCGGACGGGAAACACTTTCTATTCCTCATTCGGAGCTCGCAGCCTCAGAACGCCGGGTTGGCTGTCGGATCGCTCGACTCCAGAGAGATCGTTCACCTGTCCGGAATCAATTCCGCCGCGAGCTGGGCGCCGCCCGGGATGCTCCTCTTCGTTCGCGATCGAGCACTCATGGCCCAACCGTTCGACATGGGCCGCCTGCGGCTCGCCGGCGACGCCTTCCTCGTCGCCAGGGACGTTGACTACGCGCAGACCTGGGCCGCGCCCGCCTTTTCGGCCTCGGACAACGGTGTCCTCGCGTATCAGAGCGGTGGCCGGGCCATCCGGCGCCTGGCCTGGTTCGACCGATCGGGCAAGGATCTCGGCGCGCTCGGGGATCCCGGAGAGTACCGGCATCATCCCCGCATCTCCCGGGACGGCCGACGAGTCCTGAATGTGCGCGTGGACCACGCTTCCCGAAGCACCGACATCTGGATTCTCGATGTCGCTCGGGGCGTCGGCTCGCGCCAGACCTTCGATCCCGCGCTCGAGGAATACCCCGTCTGGTCGCCCGACGGAAGCAACCTCATCTTCGGCTCGAATCGCGATGGAGTGGGTGACGTCTACCGCAGGAACCTGACGAACGGGGGTTCCGACGAGCTGCTCTGGAAGTCCGGACTCTGGAAGTACCCGCAGGACTGCTCTCCGGACGGACGCTACGTGGTTTGCGAAGTCCGAGACCCGAAGACGCGAACTGACATCTGGCTTCTCCCGCTCACCGGAGAACGAAAACCCGTTCCCCTCCTGGTGACGCCGTTCTCGGAGGGCTCCGCCCGTTTTTCAGCGGACGGGAAATGGCTCGCTTACGTTTCCGACGAAACGGGCAAGGACGAGGTCTTCGTCCAGCCCTTCCCGCCGACGGGAGCCAAGTGGCAGATCTCGGTCGCCGGCGGCAATGCGCCTCGATGGCGCGGGGATGGAAAGGAGTTCTTCTACACCGGCCTGGACTTCGTGCGGAAGGCCGTCGAGATCAAGACGTCGCCGGGCTTCGAAGCGGGCGTTCCGAAGGATCTCTTCAAGACCCCGAACGCCTGGGGCTCCGACGTCACCCCCGACGGCCAGCGCTTCCTGGTGAATATGCCGGCCGCTGACAGTCCCCCGTCGCCGACCACAGTCGTCCTCAATTGGGCGACGGAGCCTCCGAAGCGATGACGCTTTCTGCGGGTGTGCGCCTCGGCCCCTACGAGATCCTCGCTCCGCTGGGCGCCGGGGGGATGGGCGAGGTCTACAGGGCGAAGGACACGCGCCTCGAGCGCACCGTGGCGGTGAAAGTGTTGCCCCAGCGCCTCTCCTCGTCGACCGAGGTCAGGCAACGCTTCGAGCGCGAAGCGAAAACGATCTCGCAGCTGTCGCATCCGCACATCTGCGCGCTGTACGACGTGGGTCGGGAGGGCGAGACCGAGTATCTGGTGATGGAGCTTCTCGAGGGGGAGACGCTGGGCGAGCGCCTTGCGAAAGGTGCGCTGCCGCTGGAGCAGACACTGCGGTACGGCGTCGAGATCGCGGACGCTCTGGACAAGGCGCACCGGCAAGGGATCGTGCACCGGGACCTGAAGCCGGCCAACGTGATGTTGACGAAGTCGGGCGTGAAGCTTCTGGATTTCGGTCTCGCGAAGGCGATGGCGCCGGCGACGCCGCAAGTCAGCCTGACCGCATTGCCGACGCAGCAGGGGCTGACGCAGGAAGGCACGATCCTCGGGACGTTCCAGTACATGGCGCCGGAGCAGCTCGAGGGGAAGGAAGCCGACGCGCGAACGGACATCTTCGCGCTCGGGGCAGTCCTCTACGAGATGGCGACGGGGAGGAAGGCGTTCTCGGGAACGAGCCAGGCGTCGCTGATCTCGTCGATCATGACGGCGGAACCGCCGCCGATTTCGACGATTCAGCCGATGACGCCGCCGGGGTTCGATCGGATCGTGCGGAAGTGCCTCGCGAAGGATCCCGAAGATCGCTGGCAGAGCGCCGCGGACCTGGGAAGCGAGCTGAAGTGGATTTCCGAAGGCTCGCAGGCCGGCGCACCGCTCGCCCTCGATCTCGCGCGCGACGAGCCGCGACCGCCTCCTCCTGTGGTCGGCTCTGCTGGTTGCGGCGGCCGCTGCTGGCTCTCACGATGCTCCGCCGAGAACCGACCACGGCTCATCGGAAAATCCGCTTCACGATTCCGGTGCCGGAAGGAAGTACCTTCGGATCCTTTTCGGAAGCCGGAGCCGTCGCCGTCTCGCCCGATGGGAGACGCCTCGCGTTCACCGCGGTATCCCCGGAGGGTCGGAGCGCGCTCTGGGTTCGCGATCTCGATGCGCTCAATCCCCGAGTCGTCCCGGGTACCGAGGCCGCGGAACTTCCGTTCTGGTCGCCCGACTCCCGATTCATCGGCTATTTCGCGGGTGGAAAGCTGAAGAGAGTGGACGCCTCGGGAGGCCCTTCGCAGACGCTCTGCGACGCGTCCCACGGTTACGGCGGCACGTGGAGCTCCGGCGGGGCGATCCTCTTCAGTCCGGAGTCGGATTTGCCTCTCATGCGAGTCGCCGCCTCGGGCGGCGCGCCGAGCGCGGAGACGACGCTCCTGCCAGGGGAGCTGGGCCACCAATGGCCGTACTTCCTGCCCGACGGCCGCCACTATCTGCTTCTCGTCGAAAGCGAAAAGACTCCCACGCCGGAGATCCACATCGGAACACTCGGGGAGAAGGGAAAGAGGCGCCTGACCTCCGCCGAGTCGGGCGCGCTGTACGCGCCACCGGGGTATCTCCTCTTCGTGCGGGAGGGCGCGCTCACCGCCCAGGCTTTCGATGACCGAAGCCTGCAGCTGACGGGGGGGCCGGTGCCGGTCGCGGAGCGCGTGGGACGCATGGGCGGTGCGGGGCCGACCCGGTACGCACCGTTCTCGGCTTCGAGCAACGGCGTGCTCGCCTACGGCGCCGTCGCGGCGGTGAGCTCGCAGCTCGTCTGGTTCGACCGCCGCGGTCAGGTCCTCGGGACGACTTCGCCGGGTGACTACGCGGATCCCGAGCTTTCCCCGGATGGCAAGCGGGTGGCCGTATGTCGCGATGACCCTTCCACGGGGACTCCGGACATCTGGATCATGGATATCTCGCGCGGCACGCAATCGCGCCTGACGTTTCATCCCCGGTGGGAGATCTTCCCTGTCTGGTCGCCGGATGGAAGCCACATCGCCTTCGGCTGGGACAAGGGCGGGCCCGTCCAAATCTACCGGAAGGCGGCCGGGGGCGGCGTCGAGGAGTTGCTCCTCAAAGAGAAGCGCTCGACGCATCCGCTGGACTGGTCTCGAGACGGACAGCTCCTTCTTTTCGCCGCCTCGGACCCGAAGACACGCAGTGACTTGTGGCTTCTGCCTCTCGATGGGTCGAAAGCGCCAAGACCCCTGCTCCAGACTCCCTTCAATGAAGCCGAGGCGCGAATCTCGCCCGACGGACGATTTTTCGCGTTCGCGTCCGACGAATCCGGAAAACCCGAGGTGTACGTTCGGCCGATGGATTCCAGGGGTGAGCAGTGGCAGATCTCGACACAGGGAGGCACCAAGCCTCTGTGGCGGCGGGACGGGAAGGAGCTCTTCTACCTCGCCGAGGACAGGAAGCTGATGTCGTTCGAACTGACGGACGGCTCGGCGTTTCGACAGATCCGCTCCGCGCCCGCTCTTCCAGACACGAACGCCTCGCGTCCCTTTTCCAGGCTTCCACAGTCTCTACGCGGTGACTCCGGACGGACAGCGCTTTCTCGTGGTCACCGAGCCGGAGAGCCGCGTTTCACCGCCGATCACGGTCGTCCTCGACTGGACTGCCGGGCTCGAGCGATGAGCATCGCCGGCGGCGGTATAGGCTCTCCCCGATCTTGAGTCTCTCCCCGGGTTCCCGTCTCGGTCCCTACGAGATCCTCGCGCCGATCGGCGCCGGTGGGATGGGAGAGGTCTACAAGGCGAAGGACACCCGGCTCGATCGCACCGTCGCGATCAAGGTGCTGCCCGAGAAGTCGATGCCGTCTGTCGAGGCGCGGCAGCGCTTCGAGCGCGAGGCGAAGACGATCTCCCAGCTCTCCCATCCTCACATCTGCACGCTGCACGACGTCGGCCGAGAGAACGACGTCGAGTACCTGGTCATGGAATACATCGAGGGGGACACGCTCCAGGCGCGACTGGTGAACGGTCCTCTGCCACTCGACCAGACGTTGCGCTACGGGATCGAGATCGCGGACGCGCTCGACCGGGCGCACCGCCAGGGCATCGTCCATCGCGACCTGAAGCCCGGCAACGTGATGCTGACGCGCGGGGGAGTCAAGCTCCTCGACTTCGGCCTGGCGCGGGACTTCGCGGCCGCGTCCTCCGGACCGGCCGCGTTCACCGGTCTGCCGACGGCGACGCCGAACCTGACGCAGGAAGGCGCGATCCTCGGAACCGTCCAGTACATGGCGCCCGAGCAGCTCGAGGGCAAGACGAGCGACGCGCGGACGGACATCTTCGCGTTCGGATCGGTGCTCTACGAGATGGCGACGGGCAAGAAAGCGTTCACCGGCTCCTCACAGGCCTCGCTCATCTCGTCGATCATGAAGGAGGAGCCGTCGCCGATCTCGACGCTCTCGCCGATGAGCCCGCCGGCGCTGGACCGCGTCGTGCGGACCTGTCTCGCCAAGGATCCCGACGATCGCTGGCAGACCGCGCGCGACGTGGGGCTCCAGCTCCAGGGGATCCGGGACGATCGATCGGCGTCCCAGCCCGCCGTTCTGCCTGCTCCGGGCCGCCGGCGGCGGACGGCGCTGCTCCCGTGGCTCCTCGCCGCCGGGAGCCTGGTGCTCGCCGTGTTCGGGTGGACGCATCGTCCACCGCCGGGCCAGGGTCTCCCCGTTCTGCGGACCTACCTTCCGCCGCCGCCAAACGCCAACTTCCACACCCTGGGCGCGAACGTCGGAGGAGTGGCGCTGTCCCCCGACGGCCGTCGAATCGCGTTCGGCGCCCACGAAGCGGACGGCATGCACCGTCTCTGGGTCCGCGACATGGACGCGCTCGAGCCATACATGGTGCCCGGCGGAGAAGAAGCGATCTTTCCGTTCTGGTCTCCGGACAGCCGCTCGATCGGCTTCTTCGCGCGGGGCAAGCTCAAGACCGTCGAGGCGTCTCCCAACCCGCCGGCCGCGCGCGAGCTCGCCGACGTGCTCGAGCCGCGCGGAGCGAGCTGGGGCGAGGACGGCACGATCGTCTATGCGCCGCAGAACTTCAAGGGTCTGATGCGAGTGCCCGCCGCGGGCGGAACCCCGCCGGTTCCCGCGACCGAGCTCGACAAGTCCAAGAGCGAGACGTCGCACCGGTGGCCGTTCTTTCTGCCAGGCGGGAAGCGCTTCCTCTACATGGCGCGGTCGCCCGATCCGAAGTCGCCGCTCGACGTCCGGAACGTAGTCCTCGTAGCCTCGCTCGACGGGAAGGAGCGGCGCGAGGTGATCCCCTCCGCTCTCGGAGCGACACGCACGGTCTACACACCTCCCGGTTTTCTGCTCTTCCGTCGCGGCACCAACCTCATGGCGCTGGCCTTCGATCTGGACAGGCTGCAGACGTCGGGGGAGCCGCTGCTCGTGGCGAAGGACGTCCAGGGCTTCGTCGCCACGGGTCTCTCTATCTTCTCGGCGACGCCGGATCTGCTCGTCTACTCGACGCGCGTCACGGACTTCCCCTCGCGGATGGTGCTGCTGGACCGGTCCGGGAAAGAGCTTTCCACGGTGATGGCCGGTGGAATGCTGATCAATCTCGCGCTCGCGGCGGACGGAAGGACAGTTGCCGTCTCCCGGGTCGAAGACCCGTTTCCGCCGGATCTCTGGCTCTCCGACATCGCCGTCGCGCGCGAGATCCGTCTCACGCGGGACGCGGTTCCCCAGGTCGCTCCGGTTTTCCATCCCGACGGGAAACGCCTCTTCTACTCGGCGATCGCCAACGGACCCTGGGCCATCTGGGAGATGCCGTTGCCCGGAGGGAAGGACGCAAAGCCGTTTCTCGAATCCGAGACGACCAAGACCTCCACGGACATCTCCCCGGACGGCCGCTACCTCATGTTCCGCGAGTACAACTCGGGCACGCGCGGCGACCTCAAGTACGTGGCGCTCGAAGGGGATCGAACGGAGCGTACCTACATCGCCACCGCGGACGATGAGACGCACGCGACGTTCTCTCCCGATGGCCGCTGGGTGGCCTACGTCTCCGACGATTCCGGCCGGAAGGAGATCTACGTCGCCGCGTTCCCGGATCCGGCGCGCCGGTTCCGGGTCTCGTCGGCCGGCGGCATGCAACCGCGCTGGAGCCGCGACGGAAAGGAGCTCTACTACATCCAGGCCGACCAGCTGATGGCGTCGTCCGTCGCGCAGAAAGGCGACGACCTCGTTTTCAGCCAGGCGCAGCCGGTCTTCAAGCTGTACTTCTACACCCGCATGAACCCCGGATTCGACCTCGTCTCTCCTTACGCGGTCACGCCCGACGGCAAGTTCGTGGCTTTCGTGCGCTCCTCCAAAGAGGTCACGCCGCCGCTCGTCGTCGTGCAGAACTGGCGGGAGGGGCTGAAGAAGCCATAAAGTAGAGCTTCGCACAGTCTTGAGCCTTTCCGCCGGAACCCGACTCGGTCCCTACGAGATCCTCGCGCCGATCGGCGCCGGGAGGCATGGGCGAGGTCTACAAGGCGAAGGACACGCGGCTCGAGCGCACCGTCGCGGTCAAGGTCCTGCCGCAGCATCTGTCGTCCTCCGCCGAGGTCCGCCAGCGCTTCGAGCGCGAGGCGAAGACGATCTCGCAGCTCTCGCATCCCGCACATCTGCGCGCTCTACGACGTCGGGCGCGAGGGCGACGCCGAGTACCTGGTCATGGAGTATCTCGAGGGCGAGACGCTGGCGGACCGGCTCGGCAAGGGCTCGCTGCCGCTCGTCGCAGACGCTGAAGCTTCGGCGTCGAGATCGCCGACGCGCTCGACAAGGCGCACCGGCAGGGGATCGTGCACCGGGACCTGAAGCCCGGCAACGTGATGCTGACGAAGACGGGCGTGAAGCTCCTGGACTTCGGCCTCGCGAAGGCGATGGCGCCGGCCGCGCCGCCGTCGGGCGCCGACCTCGCTGCCGACGGTGATGAGCGCGGGCGCGAACCTGACGCAGGAAGGCACGATCCTCGGAACGTTCCAGTACATGGCGCCCGAGCAGCTCGAGGGCACGCGAGGCCGACGGACGGACCGACATCTTCGCGTTCGGCTGCGTGCTCTACGAGATGGCGACGGGCAAGAAGGCCTTCTCCGGCTCCTCGCAGGCCTCGCTCATCTCCTCGATCATGAAAGAGGAGCCGGCGCCCGTCTCGACGGTGCTGCCGACCTCGCCGCCGGCGCTCGACCGCGTCATCCGCAAGGCGCTCTCGAAGGATCCCGAGGACCGCTGGCAGAGCGCGGGCGATCTCGGAAGCGAGCTGAAGTGGATCGGCGAGGGCGGCTCGGCGAGCGGCATCGCGGCGCCGCACCCTGCCCGTCGCGGCGCGGCCGGCTGGCCTGGCTGCCGTGGGCCGCCGCGCTTCTGCTCGCTGCGGGCGCGTTCGCCGTGGGCTTGCGGGCTCGCCGCGCCCCCGAGGCCTCCGTCACCCGCTCTTCGATCGAGCTCCCGCCGGAGATGGATCTGGATCGCTGGACTTCGCCCGCGATCTCACCCGACGGCTCGACGCTCGTTTTCGCCGCGACGGGATCCGACCGGAAGCGCCAGCTCTGGGTTCGCCGGATGGACGGGTTCGCGGTGCAGCCGCTCGCCGGGACGGACGAGGCCATGGGCCCGTTCTGGTCTCCCGACAGCCGCTCGATCGGGTTCTTCGCGGCGCGCAAGCTCAAGCGCGTCCCGGCCGCGGGCGGCGCCGTTCAGACGATCTGCGACGCGTCGGACGGCCGCGGAGCCTCGTGGAGCGTCGACGACGTCATCGTGTTTGCACCGGCGCCCTTCGGAGGTCTGTTCCAGGTCGCGGCCACGGGCGGCGCCCCGGTGGCCGTTACGAAGCGTGGAAGGCGAGGGCCGGACAAATCGCCTTCCGTGGTTTCTGCCGGACGGCAAGCACCTGCTCTATCTGGATGGCACGCAGACCTCGGACGTCGACCAGCACACATCGATCCAGGTGCTCGACCTCGCGACGGGCAAGTCCACGCAGGTG
This sequence comes from uncultured Acidobacteriota bacterium, assembly GCA_963749265.1. Classification (GTDB taxonomy): domain Bacteria; phylum Acidobacteriota; class Thermoanaerobaculia; order UBA5066; family Gp7-AA6; genus DAHUXD01. The sequence goes on from CAVVML010000017.1 coordinate 23,491, forward strand.
GCGAAGGAGAGGAGCGAGGGGCGCTTCGTCGAGCCGGGGTACCTCGTCTTCCTGCGCGAAGGCAACCTCCTCGCACAGCCGTTCGACCGGAAGTCCCTGAAAACGACGGGCCCGGCGGTTCCGGTCGCGGAAGGAGTCGCCTTCGAAGCGTTCCGCTGGGTCGGCAAGTTCGCGCTGTCCAACACGGGTCGGCTCGTGTACCAGAGCAACGAGGCGATCCGACGAAGCCGCCTGACCTGGTTCGACCTCGACGGCAAGCCGCTCGGCAGCGTGGGGGAAGCGGCGAACTTTTTCACGGTCGCCCTGTCGCCCGACGGCCGGCGTGTCGTGGCGACCGTGATGGGCGACAAGAACACGCGCCCCGAGATTCGCCTCTACGATCTCGAGCGCGGGGTCGGATCCCGGTTCACGTTCGGCGAACAGGGCGCGAACTTCCCGTCATGGTCCCCGGATGGAAAATCGATCGCATACGGCGATCCGGGCTCCGGGGTCCGCATCAAGGCGGCCGACGGGGGCTCGGAGTCGAAGCTGATCCTTCCCCAGAAGGCCAACATCTGGCCGCTCTCCTGGTCGGCGGATGGAAAGCGCATGCTGCTGCGGATTCAGGACAACAAAGGCGGAGGCGTGAACCTCTGGGACCTCCCCTTGGAAGGCGAAGCCGAAGCCGCGGGTTCTCTTCCCGACGGATCCGGACGAGCTCGAGAACGGTTCGATCTCGCGGGACGGGAAGTGGCTCCTGTACGTCTCGAACGAAACCGGACGCCGCGAGGTCTACGTGGTGCCGTATCCGTCGCTCGGCGAGAAACGGCAGGTGTCGACGGCGGGCGCCGACTCCGGAATATGGCTCGGCGACAAGGCGATCCTCTACGAGCAGCCGCCCGACGGCCGGCTCTTCGCGGTCGACGTCGATACCGAGGGCGGGGGGCTCCGCCTCGGCGCGCCTCGGCCGGTCTTCGGCGGCAAGCCGCCGCCGCGCGGCCCGTTCGACGCGACGCGCGACGGAAAGCGGCTCCTTTTCGCGGTCCCGGACGGAGACGCTTCCTCGGCGGAGATCCGGTTCGTCTCCGACTGGCGCGCGGACCTCGGGAAGAAGTAGGGGCCGGGAGGTCTCTAGCTCCAGTCGACGCGGAGCGCTGGTGGCTTCGTCAGCGTTTGCATGACGACGCAGTACTGCTCGGTTTTCTCGGCGAGCGCGCGGAGCTGATCCGGCGTCGCGTCCGGCGCGTCGACGTCGAATTTCAGGCGGATCGACTCGAAGCCGACCGGAACCTCTTTCGAGATGCCGAGCGTGCCGGAGAGATCGAGGTCGCCCTCGACGGTCACGGCGATCGACTTCGTCGGCACGCTCATCGCCGTCGCCACCATCTGGCACGTCACCTGCGCGCATGCCGCCAGCGCGCCAAGGAGCAAGTCGCCCGAGCAGGCACCGGTCCCCGCGCCGCCCACGCCCGCATGCGCCTGGGCTTCGTAGACGGCGCGGCCGATGTCCACGGAGCACGCGATCGGCGCGCCGGCCTCGGTCCCGCGCGCGGTGAGCGTGATGCGCGAAGTCCCCGGATCGGCGCGGTATTTGTCCTTGAGAGGTTTTTGCAGCGATCGCAGGTCCATCAGGGAGCCTCCTGGTCTAGTGTATGGCCCGGATTGGAAGCATGAGCGCGCTCCTCATCGTTCAGCTCGTCTCGGTGTTCACGACCGGACTGCTCGCCGGAATTTTCTTCGGCGACCGGATGGGCAACAGCTATGCGCGGCCGAAGCTTCCGGCCGCAGCGTTCGTGACGTTCCAGCAGGTCCAGAACGTGCGCTTCGCGAGGATGATGCCGCTTCCGATCCTCGCGGCGCTCGTCTCCGACGCATTGTGGCTCGTGCTTCTCCGCGACCACATGGCTACCTCGAGCTTCCGGCTCGTGACGGGAGGCACGCTCGCTCTGTTTCTCGCCGTGGCGATCACACGTGTGGTGAACATCCCGATCAACAACCGGCTGGCCAAGTGGAATCCCTCGTCGCCGCCGTCCGACTTCACCTCGACCTGGGCGCGCTGGGAACGGGTCCACACCGTGCGCACGATCCTCGCCGTGCTGTCCTTCGCCCTGGTTCTCGCCGCGTTCGGGCTGGACTAGTTCTCAGGCGGTGACCGGCCGGGGAGATTCCTTGCGCGGGTATTTCGTCGCGACGTAGTCGTCGACCAGCGCGCGGAAGGCCGTGGCGAGCTCCTCGTAAGTGCCCTTCAGCGTGGTGAAGTGCTGGCCGTCGATGTACACGGGGCAGTGCGGCTCTTCTCCCGTGCCGGGGAGCGAGATCCCGATCGAGGCCGCCTTGGATTCGCCGGGCCCGTTGACGACGCAGCCCATCACGGCGAGCGTCATGTTCTCGACGCCCTCGTGCTCCTGCTTCCAGACGGGCATCTGGTCGCGGATGTAGCCCTGGATGCGCTCGGCAAGCTCCTGGAACGTCGTCGACGTCGTGCGGCCGCAGCCCGGGCAGGCCGTGACGGACGGCGCGAAGGCACGAATGCCCAGCGACTGCAGAAGCTCGCACGCCGCGTAGACCTCTTCGCGGCGATCTCCGCCGGGCCGCGGCGTCAGCGAGATGCGAATCGTGTCGCCGATGCCCTCGTTGAGCAGGACGCCCATGGCCGAGGAGGACCAGACGAGGCCTTTCATGCCCATACCCGCCTCAGTCAGACCGAGATGCAGCGGCTGGTCGGTGCGCGTGGCGAGCTCGCGATAGACCGCGATCAGGTCCAGCGGCCGCGAGACTTTGCACGAGATGATGATCTGGTCCTTGCGCAGCCCCGACTGCAGCGCCAGCTCGGTCGACTGGAGGGCGGAGAGGACCATGCACTCGTTGATGATTTCCTCGGAGGTGTGCCCGAGGTCTTTGTCCGTGTTCTCCTGCATCTTCTCCATGACGAGCTCCTGGTTCAGGGAGCCGCCATTGACGCCGATGCGGACGGGTTTGGCGTTCTCGACCGCGATCTTGCAGATCGTCGCGAACTGCTCGTCGCGCCGAACGCCTTTGCCGACGTTGCCGGGATTGATGCGGTACTTGTCGAGAGCCCGCGCGCAGTCGGGGTACTTCGTCAGCAGAACGTGCCCGTTGTAGTGAAAGTCTCCGATCAGGGGCGCGTCGACCCCTGCGTCCAGCATGCGTCTTCTTGATCTCGGGTACCGCGGCCGCGGCTTCGGGGATGTTGACCGTGATCCGGACCATCTCGGAGCCGGCCCGGGCGAGCTCGATGCACTGGGTGGCGGTGGATTTGATGTCCACCGTGTCGGTGTTCGACATCGACTGGACGACGACGGGGGCGCCGCCGCCGACCATCACCTTGCCGACGCGGACCCCCACGGTGGAGTGACGTTTGCGCTGACTCATGGACATTTCAATTTACCAGATGACCGGAGGTCTTAGAATCCCGAGCATGTGGCTGCTCGCCGCCGCCCTCCTGCTCGCGACGCCCGAACCGGCTCCGTTCATCCAGGACGTCGCCTGGAGCCCGGACGGCACGCTCCTCGCGTGCTCCGTGGCCCGCGGCGACTGGGACCGCGGAGGGGACTACGACATCTACGTCTTTCGGCCGGACGGTTCGGGCGTCCGCCGCCTGACCGACGCCCCCGGTCCCGATCTCTGGATCTCCTGGTCGCCCGACGGGAAACGGATCGCCTTCGGCTCGAAACGCGACGGCGACTCCGAGGTCTACGTCATGAACGCCGATGGAACGTCGCCGACGCGTCTGACCCGGGGCGGCGGTTCCACGCCGTCCTGGTCGCCCGACGGCAAACGCATCGCCTTCACCCGGAAAGTCGAGGGCCACGCGCAGATTTTCGTGATCAGCGCGAGCACCCGCGACGCCAACCCGGTCCCCCTGGCCTCGACGGGTGCAAACGAGTGGAACCCGATCTGGTCGCCGGACGGCTCGCGGATCCTCTTCTATTCGGATCGCGAGGGTGAGGGCAAGGACCAGATTTACACGGTGCTCGCCGACGGTACGAACCTGCGCCGACTGACGGCCGGCGAGAACAACAACATCTTCCCGTCCTGGTCGCCCGACGGCGGGCAGATCGTCTTCGGGTCGGTGCGCGCCGGTGAAAAGGGCATTTACGTCATGAACGCCGACGGAACCGGCGAGCGAAAGATCTACGACGGCGGCTACCTGGCGCGGTTCTCGCCCGACGGCCGCTCGCTCGCGATCCTCGACGGCAAATGGCCGAGCTCCCGCCTCTCGATCGGGAAGGCCGACGGTACCGAGATGAGGTCTCTCCCGCCGTTGTAGGCTTCCTTCAACTTGGTGATCGTCGCCGGAACAAGACTCGGTCCCTACGAAGTCCTCTCGCCCCTCGGCGCCGGAGGGATGGGGGAGGTCTACAGAGCGCGCGACGCCAAGCTGAACCGGGACCTCGCGATCAAAGTCCTCCCCGAGGCGGTCGCCCGGGACCCCGAGCGGCTGGCGCGGTTCCAGCGGGAAGCCCAGCTTCTGGCCGCGCTCAACCATCCGCACATCGGCGCGATCTACGGGCTCGTGGAAGCCGACGGCGTCGAAGCTCTCGTGCTCGAGCTCGTCGAAGGGGAGACGCTCGCCGAAAGGCTCGCGGTCGGGGCGATGCCGATCGACGAGGCTCTGGCCGTCGCCCGGCAGATCGGTGACGCGCTCGAGGCGGCGCACGAGAAGGGCATCGTCCACCGCGACCTGAAGCCCGCGAACGTCAAGATCACGCCCGACGGGACGGTCAAGGTGCTCGACTTCGGGCTGGCGAAAGCGCTCGCCGTCGACGGCTCGGCTCCCGACGTGACCCGCTCACCGACAATCACCGCGGCGGCGACGCAGGCCGGCGTGGTGATCGGAACCGCGGCGTACATGTCGCCGGAGCAGGCGCGCGGAAGGCCGGTCGACAAGCGATCCGACATCTGGTCGTTCGGAGTCGTGCTGTACGAGATGCTCACGGGCACGCGCTGCTTCGAGGGGGAGACCGTCTCGGACGTGCTCGCAGCGGTTCTGCGGCAGGAGCCGGACTGGTCGAAGCTGCCCCCGGACACGCCGCCCCAGATCCGCGCGCTTCTCGGCCGCTGCCTCGAGCGCGATCCGAAGAAGCGGCTGCGCGACATCGGCGACGCGTGGTTGGAGGGCGGCGCAGCGCCGCCCGTTCCGGCCGAGCGAGAAGCCCCGGCGTCGCACTGGCCCTGGGTGGCCACGGTGTTCGTCGGGCTCGCGGCGCTCGCCATCGGGTTCGCCGCCGCCCGCTGGCTCGCGAAACCCGCGCCGGCGGCGAAGGCCGCCCCCATCCACTCGGTTGTCCCCCTTCCTCCCGGCATGCGTCTCTCCGGCTGGGCCTCGCCGATCGTCGCGATCTCGCGCGACGGCCGCACGCTCGCCTTCGTCGCGGAAAAGGAAGGGGAGCCGCAAAAACTGTACGTGCACCGTCTCGACCGGGACGATACGCGCGTGGTGCCTGACAGCTCGTCGGCCGAAGGCCCGTTCTTCTCTCCGGACGGGCAGTGGGTCGGCTTTGCGACGAACGTGTCGCAGGTAACCCGCATGGGCAGCGGAGATCTGAGGAAGTACTCCCTGACGACGGGCCTCACGCAGAAGATCGCAGACATCCCCGATTTCTTCGGCGCGAACTGGTCGATCGACGGGTCGATCGTCGTCTCCGTTTCGACCACGGAGGGCGTGTGGCGTTTCCCGCCCGGAGGGGGACCGCCCGACACCTCGGCGCAGACGGCGCTCGTCCAGGGCAAGCCGGTCCGGCGCCGGCTCTGGTGGCCGCAGTGGCTGACGCCCTCGGGCGTGCTCGTCACGGAAGAGGGCGACTCGAGCTGGGGAGGAGCGGCCGCGCTCGCTCTTCCCGCTCGGACCCTGTCGAGTATCGAAAAGAACGTGCTGTTTTCGCGGTACACGTCCAACGGATGCCTGCTCATGTCTCGCCGCGACCGCACGCTCTTCGCGGCTCCGTTCGATGCGCGGACGCTGCGCACGAGCGGTTCTCCCATCGCCGTGCTGCGCGACGTCGCCTTCGGCTGCAACGGCGCGGCGGTGATAGCCGTCTCGGAGAACGGAACCCTGGTCTATGCGAACGGCTACGTTCGCGGCAGCCTCATGGACCTCACGCGTCTGGCGCGCATCGGGCCGAAGGGTGAGGTCGAATTGCTGCCCTTCGACCCCGATTCGTTCGGCCGCGTGGCCATGCCGTCTCCGGACGGCCGTTTCCTCGCCGTCATCACGACCGACGGAGCGGTGTGGGTCTACGATCTGGGCCGCCGGATTCGCAGGGCCCTTCCGCTCGGGAACCGCCGCTCTCAGGGCTACGCGGTCTCCTGGTCCCCCGACGGGCGCAGCATCGCGTACTCGGCGTCGTCCGAAGGGAGTCAGGGCTGGGGCATCTATCGGCAGGCCGCGGACGGGAGCGGCGTCCCGGAGGAGCTCGTGCCTCCCGGCGAGGAGGCCTACGCGCTGGCGTTTGCTCCCGACGGATCGTCTTTCGTTTCCACGGAATTCGCAGCCCACCCGGGTCTCTCGCGCAGATCTCTGAATGGAAAAAAAGAAGCGTCGAAGATCGTGGACGGCTTCGTTCCCGACGCGAGCTTTTCACCGGACGGGCGATGGCTCGCCTACAGCCGGCAGGACTCCGACGGCTGGCAGGTCCTGATGATGCCCGGATCTGGCGAGGGACCCCGCGTGCCGCTTGCGTCGGGCGCCCGGTTCCCTCGCTGGTCGCCGGATGGGCGGAGCGTCTATTGCCTGCAGGGGGACGCGCTCGTACGGATACCGATCCCCGCGGGAGACCACCCCGAGCCCGGCGCGCCCGAGGTGCTTTTCAAGATGCCGCGGCGCGGTTACTCCGTCGCGCCCGACGGAAAAGGCTTCTATGCGGTCGTCGATTTCGGAGACTCCGGCATCGTGAAGGAGCTCCACCTCGTGACGAACTGGTTCACCGAGCTCGAAGCTCTGACACAGACTTCTAGCGGTCCGCTTCGCGGACCGTGAAAATGAGAGGGGAAGTCGCAAGTGAATCCTCTCCCTTGAGGCGGCGGTTGTGGCGCTGAGTCCCGGTACGAAGCTCGGCCCCTACGAGATCCTGGGGCCGCTCGGCGCCGGCGGCATGGGCGAGGTGTACAAGGCGAGAGACACGCGGCTCGGCCGCGAGGTCGCCGTGAAGGTCCTTCCCGAGCGGCTGGCCGAGGACGCCGATGCGCTCGCGCGCTTCGAGCGCGAGGCGAAGGCGGTCGCGGCTCTCTCACATCCGAACATCCTGGCGCTCCACGACTTCGGCCGGGATGGAGGCGTCGCGTACGCGGTGTCGGAGCTTCTCGATGGAGAAACGCTCGGCGCGGCGATCGCCGGGCATCCTCTCTCGCCCCGCCAGGCGGCGCGGTACGGCGCCCAGATCGCGCTCGGTCTCGCGGCCGCGCACGAGAAGGGCATCGTTCATCGGGACCTGAAGCCCGACAACGTCTTCGTCACGCGCGACGACCACGTGAAGATCCTGGACTTCGGGCTGGCGAGGGTGGATGCCGGGGCGAAGAATCCCACCGACGCGACGCAGTCTCCGACGGTCACCGGTTTCACGGAACCGGGCAAGGTCATGGGAACCGTCGGCTACATGTCGCCCGAGCAGGTCCGGGGCCTGCCCCTCGACCATCGCTCGGACATCTTTTCCTTCGGCACCGTGCTCTTCGAGATGCTGACGGGAGGGCGCGCCTTCCAGCGCGAGACGGCGGCCGAGACGATGACGGCGATCCTCAAGGAGGAGCCCGCCGTCTCCGCGACGCTTCTTTCGGGCGAGGCCGCCGCACTCGTGCCGGTGTTGAGGCATTGCCTGGAGAAGAAGCCCGAGCGCCGGTACCAGTCGGCGAGAGATCTCGCATACGCCCTCGAGATGGCCTCCACGGCGACGGGAGCGGCCGCCGCCGTGCCCGAGCCGCCGAAGAAGAGAGGCGCCGTTGTTCGGTGGCTCGGCGCTCTGGCGCTGGCAGCCGCCGCGGCGATCGCGGCCTACGTGTTGCGAGGATCGCGCACCGAGCCTTCGGTGCCGGAGCTCGGAGACGCGACGCTCTTTTCGCTCACGACGGACCCGGGCTACGAGGGCGAGCCGACCTTCTCGCCCGACGGAAAGACGATCGCCTACGTCGCCGATCGCGACGGCAACTTCGAAATCTACCTGCAGCAGATCGCCGGAGGGCCGGCGCTGAACCTGACCCAGAATTCCGCCGCGGATATCCAGCCGTCGTTCTCTCCCGACGGGCGCGAGATCGCGTTCGTGTCAGGCCGCTCCGACGGCTCGGAGATCATGCACGCGGCGCCGAATTTTCCGCTGGTGGGTGGCGGCATCTGGATCATGCCGACGCTGGGAGGTCCCGCCCGCCGGATCGTCGAGGAGGGGAACTGTCCGTCCTGGACGCCCGACGGAAAGGAGCTCCTCTACGTCCACGGGACATTTCGCAGTCCGCGGATGAGCCGCGTCGCCGCCTCGGGCGGAGCGAGCCGCGACATACCGATCGAAGAAGCCAATCCGGCACGCTATTTCTTTCCGAGCCTCTCCGAGGACGGGCTCTGGCTGCTCTACCAGAACGGCGACCAGATCCAGGTCGTGCCCTCCGCGGGCGGCAAGCCGAAAGTCCTGGCGCGCGGCCAGGCCCCGTCCTGGGGCGCGGAGTCGAAGAGCATCCTGTTCACGACCACCGCCGCCGGAAAGGGCCGCAGTCTCTGGACCGCGCCGTTCTCGGCGGCAAAGGGGGAGCTCTCGGAACCGGCCCGGCCGCTGACGTTCGGGAGCGGTATCGACGCCGGCGGGAAGTCCTCGCGCGACGGGACCGTGATCGCCTACTCGGCCATCGACGAGACGCTCAATCTCGAAGCGCTCCCGTTCGACGCCGAGAAGGGCCGCGCGACCGGAGCTCCCCGGGTCCTGACCTCGGGTAACAACCACATTTCGTTCTTCGATCCGTCGCCCGACGGGAAAGTGGTCGCGTTCGCGGCCGGGTCCGGAAGGCGCTCGCATCTCTGGCGCATCGAGGGGGCGGCGCCGGCGGTCGAGCTGACCCGGGATCCGGCATACGCCGACAATTGGCCGGAATGGTCTCCGGACGGCCGCGAGATTGCATTCGCGCGGAGCGGCGTCGGCGACAGCCTGGCCACCACGACTCTCTGGATCATGAAGGCCGACGGCACGCAGCCTCGCCGCGTCACCGATTTCGTGGGACAGATGGCGTGGCTTCCCGACGGAAGCATCGTCTTCCAGAGCGGCGAGAATCTGGTACGACGCGACCTCGCGACGGGAGTCACCAGGCCGATTCCGGGAGTGAAGGTCCTGACGATGGCCGCCGTGGACAGCACCGGGCGCTGGCTCGTCTTCCAGACGGGCGCGGGCAACGCCACGGTCCTCGAGGCCGTCGAAATCGACGGCGGCACTGCGCGCCGAGTCGCGACCGGCACCCCGGAGGCGTTTCACCCATTCTTCTCACCCTCGGGACGATGGCTGTATTTCCAGCCATCCCACGCGAATCTTTACCGCGTGCCCGGACCGGCCCAGGGCTGGGCGACGGCGCCGCCGGAGAAGGTCACGAACTTCAGCGGCCTGGACCTCTACATTGAAAACCCGAGAATCTCGCGGGATGGCTCGACCCTGGTCTACACGCGGGGGAAGAGAACCGGCGACATCGTCATCCTCCACCCGGCGCAGAAGAGCGAGAAGCGCTGAGGACGCTCTGAGCGGCGCGAGCCGCGCCGCTCAGCTCCCGGCGGCCGCGTTCTTCGCGCCGGGCGGCGGCGGGTACTCGGCGAGAAGCTCCGAGACCGCCTTCTCGATGTCGCGTCGGAGCGCGTCGGGATTCGTGCCGAGCAGCGCCGACTTGAGCCCGCGCCAGATGAGCTTGCGCTCGGAGTCGCGGATGTTGATCCAGAGCGTGCCCCCCTGGCGGTACTTCGTGCTCGTCTCGTACAGGCCGCTCCACCAGACGTACCCGCTGACGCGGTCCTGGGACGAGGCTCCTTCCGCCCGCGTCGAGTAGGAGATGTAGATGTCGGGCGTGGCGCCGGCGGCCGCGGGCTGGACGCCTTTCTTCTGGAGGGTCTCGTCGATGGCCCTCCGAATGTTCTCGTCGATGAATCGCCCGTCGACGACCGCCCCGCCGCCGGGCATCTTGAAGTCCGGATCGTCGTACCACGCGTACGTTTTCGGGGGCGTGAAGCGAAAGTTCGGATCGAAGGCATAGTCGTATTGCGGCGCGCCGGCGCAGCCCGCGAGGATGACGATGGCGAGGGCCAGGGAAGCGAGGATTTTTTTCATCGGACTCCTACTTCGACGGCACCGATCCGGGCGCCGGCGGGAAATGCGACAGGAGGACGTCGACCTCGTGCTTGATCTCCCGGCCGACCTGCGCCGGGTCCTCGCCCTCGAGACGCGTGATCGAGCCCTGCCAGACGAGGATGCGGGAGGCGTTCCAGATGTCGATGATGACCTGCCTCGACTTCTCGTACATGTCGTTCTCGTAGCCCGTGAGAACCGCGCGGTTCCAGTCCTTGACCTGGTCGGTCACACGGGTGTCACCGGTGCCGTAGGAAACGAGCATCGAGGCTTTCGCCTCGTCGACCTTCTGGAAGCCCCGCTTCGCGAGCGACTCGTCCACCGCCTCCCGCACCGTCCGGTCGATGAACTGCCCGTCGATGATGGAGTCCCCATGCGGCATCTGGAAGTTGGGGCCCTCGTACCACGCATACGTTTTCATCCCGGCGAAGCTGCCCGCCGCGGCCTGGTCCCAGGCATAGACGGGCGCCGGGTGCGTTCCGCGGCACGCGGCCACCGCGGCCGCCGCGATCATCAGAGAGAGGAGAGCCCGTCGTCCCATCATGTCCTCCGTTGGGGTTTCACCGGGACATTACTATAGGCATCGCTTTGACGCTCTCCGCCGGAACCAAGCTCGGTCCCTACGAGATCCTCGCGCCCATCGGCGCCGGCGGGATGGGAGAGGTCTACCGGGCGAAGGACACGCGGCTCGAGTCGGACGGTCGCGGTGAAAGTGCTGCCGCCGCACCTTTCGTCTTCTCCCGAAGTCCGCCAGCGCTTCGAGCGGGAGGCGAAGACGATCTCGCAGCTCTCGCATCCTCACATCTGCGCGCTCTACGACGTCGGGCACGAGGGAGACGTCGAGTACCTCGTCATGGAGCTCCTCGAAGGGGAGACGCTGTCGGATCGGCTGGCGCGCGGCGCGCTGCCGCTCGAGCAGACGCTGCGCTTCGGCGCAGGAGATCGCCGACGCGCTCGAGAAGGCGCACCGGCAGGGGATCGTGCACCGGGATCTGAAGCCCGGCAACGTGATGCTGACGAAGTCGGGCGTGAAGCTTCTGGACTTCGGGCTGGCAAAGGAGATCGCCGCGGCGAACCCAGCCTCCGGTGCGACGTCTCTGCCGACCGAGCTCGCGCACGGCGCAGAACCTGACGGAGAAGGGCACGATCCTCGGGACGTTCCAGTACATGTCGCCGGAGCAGCTCGAGGGCAGGGAAGCGGACGGGCGGTCGGACATCTTCTCTTTCGGCGCGGTGCTTTACGAGATGGCGGCCGGGAAAAAAGGCGTTCTCGGGTCAGAGCCAGGCCTCGCTCATCTCGGCGATTCTCCGCGACGACCCGCAGCCGATCTCGCAGATTCAGCCGACCTCGCCGGCAGCGCTCGATCGCGTCGTCCGGACGTGCCTCGCCAAGGATCCCGACGATCGGTGGCAATCGGCCGGCGATCTGAAGCGGGAGCTGCGCTGGATCGGCGAAGGCTCACAGGCCGGCGCCGTCGCGCCGACGGCGGTGGCCCCGCGGCGGCGGCCGAGCCCGCTGCCGTGGATTCTCGCGGCGGCTCTGGCGCTCACGGCCATCGTCCTGGGAGCTCAGCTTCTGCGGCAGCGCGCGACGAGGCCGGCGCCGATCCATGCGTTCGTGATGCCGCCCGATAAGACCGCGTTCCAGTTGACCGGCGACGAGTCGGCGCCTCCGGCGCTGTCCCCTGACGGCGAGAGGATCGTGTTCGGTGCATCCGGAAAGCTCTGGATCCAGTCGCTCTCGACCGGAAACGTGACGACGCTCGCGGCGACCGAGGGCGGGCTGTCTCCGTTCTGGTCTCCCGACGGGAAGTCCATCGGATTCTTCGCGGGAGGCAAGCTTCGCCGGATCGAAGCCGCGGGCGGTCCCGTTCAGGTCATTGCGGACGCGCCCACGCCGCGAGGCGCTTCCTGGGGCGGGAACGACGTCATCGTGTTCGCCCCGGACTTCCGCGGCCGGCTCTTCAAGGTCTCCGCGTCGGGCGGCCCGGCCACGCCTGCGACGACGCTCGACACGAAGCGTCACTCCACTCATCGGTGGCCGTTCTTCCTGCCGGACGGCGAGCACTTCCTGTATCTGGCGGCCAACCATTCGTTCCCCCGGTCCGACGACTCGGGCATCTACGCCGGCTCTCTCGTCGACGACGCGTCGGTGCGGCTGCTCGCCTCGCACGGCAGCGCGGAGGCCGTGCCGGGCTGGATCCTCACGGTCCAGGACGGGAACCTCATGGCGACGCCCTTCGACGTCCAGCGCCTGGCGGTCTCGGGCTCTCCCGTGCGGGTCGCCGGCGAGGTGAACTTCGATTCGGGGACCTGGCATGGCGTCTTCTCGGTGTCTCGGACCGGAATGCTGGCCTACCAGGTTGCGCGGCAGGGATCGGGCGGGCAGTTGACCTGGCTCGACGCGTCGGGCCGCGTGATCTCGACGATCGGTGATCGGGCCGAATCCTACTCGCTGCGGATGTCTCCCGACGGGCGCCGCGCCTCCGTCATGGAGGGCGATCCGAACAACGACATATGGATCTACGAGCTCGAGCGCGGCGTGCGCACGCGCCTGACGACCGATGCGCAGGTCATCCCCTCGCCGCTCTGGTCTCCCGACGGATCGCAGTTGCTGTACGTCGCCGGAGCCGCCATCGCGGACAACCCCGAGTACCTCATGACGACGATTCCGTCGGACGGGGCCGGTGAAAAGAAGGTGGTCATGCGCTCGAAGGAGAGGATCGAGCCGACCGACTGGTCGCGGGATGGCCGTCACGTCCTGATGGATCGGGGCAACGTCGGCGCCGCCGACATCTGGGCCGTTCCCCTTGCGGAGCCGGACAAAGCCTTTCCGCTGGTGCAGTCCCAGTTTCTCGACACGAGCGGGTTCTTCTCGCCCGACGGCCGCTGGGTGGCCTACGTCTCGCAGCAGACCGGGAGATTCGAGGTCTACGTCACGTCGTTTCCCGGCGGCGGCGGGCGCCTGCAGGTGTCCGGCTCCGGCGGCACGCACCCGTACTGGAGCGCGGATGGCCGGACCCTCTACTACGTCACGCTCGACGGCGAGCTGACGGCCGCACCGGTCGATGGACGAGGGGCGCGCTTCGAGGTCCTCGGCGCTCCGAAGCCTCTCTTCCCGGTCAACCTCTTCGTCGGTCCTCGGGTCGCCAGCGCCTACGCGGTCTCGGCGGACGGCAAGCGGGTGCTCGTCATCAGCGCCGGCGAGGCCGCCGTGCCGCGCGTCGCGCTCGTTGCGAACTGGACCTCCGCGCTGCCGTGACTTTGAACTCCGGCACTCGACTCGGTCCCTACGAGATCCTCGGTCCGCTCGGCGCGGGAGGAATGGGAGAGGTCTATCGGGCGCGGGACGGGAAGCTGAACCGCGAGGTGGCCATCAAAGTTCTTCCCGCAGCCTTCGCCGAGGACGCGGAGCGACTCGCCCGTTTCCGACGCGAGGCCCAGGTGCTCGCGGCCTTGAACCATCCTCACATCGCCGCGATCTACGGGCTCGAGGAGTCGGCGGGCGTCGAAGCGCTCGTGCTCGAGCTCGTCGAGGGGGAGACGCTCGCCGAGCGGATCGCGCGCGGCCCGATTCCGCTCGACGAGGCGCTCCCGATCGCGCGCGAGATGGCCTGGGCGCTGGAGGCGGCGCACGAGAAGGGAATCGTGCACCGCGACCTGAAACCCGCGAACGTGAAGCTCACGCCTGCCGGGAAGGTCAAGGTCCTCGACTTCGGACTGGCGAAGGCGATCGCGGGAGACCCATCGTCGCCGGACGCCACCTCCTCGCCGACGCTGACGGCGCGCTCGACCGAAGCGGGCGTCGTGATCGGGACGGCGGCGTACATGTCGCCGGAGCAGGCGCGCGGCCGCGCGGTCGACAAACGCTCCGACATCTGGGCCTTCGGCGCGGTGCTTTACGAGATGCTCGCGGGCCGGCGCGCGTTTGACGGAGAGACGGCGTCGGATGCGCTCGTCTCGGTGCTCACGAAGGAGCCCGACTGGAGCGCACTCCCGGTTTCGACGCCTCCGGCGATTCGGCGCCTTCTCCGGCGCTGTCTCGACCGCGACCGCGAGCGGCGTCTCCACGACATCGCCGACGCGCGGCTCGAGATCGACGAGGCGCTCTCGGGGACCGCTGCGCCCGAATCGCCGGCCGTTTCCGCGCCGCCGCGAGGGCGTCCGCGCCGCGCCGCCATCCTGACCACGGCGCTCGTCGCTGCCGCGGCGGCCGCGCTCGCGACACTCTGGACCGCCGGACGCCTCCGTCCTGCCGCACCTGCAGCGCCTGTCGTTCGTCCGCTGACCGACTCCGGCCGGGACTGGTCCCCGGCCGCCTCGCCCGATGGAAGGCTCGTCGCGTTCGTCTCGGACCGCGACGAGCGACAGCGGATATGGCTCAAGCAGCTTCCGGGCGGCGACGAGACGGCGCTGACCGCGGGTCCGGACGAACGGCCCCGTTTCTCACCCGACGGCTCCTCGGTTCTGTTCGTGCGCCGGGAGGGCGATGGCACCTCGCTCTTCCGCGTCAGCGTCCTCGGGGGCGAGCCGCGTCGCGTCGTCGCCGACGCGTACGACGGCGCTTGGTCCCCGGACGGCTCCCGGATCGCCTACATGCGACAGACCGAGGACGGCGGCAAGCGCGCTGGGTGCTCTACGCCGCCTCCCCCGAAGGAGGCGATACGAAAGAGCTCTTCCGGACGACCGCCGGCCTGATCGACTCGCCGGTCTGGTCTCCGGACGGCAAGGAGATCGTCTGCTATCCCCGGATGATCGGATCCAGCACGACGAACATCTCAATGTTCGTCGTGAACGCTTCCGGAGGCGGTCATCGCGAGGTCGGTGCGGAAGGCTCCCAGCTGCGGACGCCGGCGATCTGGAACGGCCGCGGGCGGAATCTTCTGTTTGCGCGGGCTTCCGGAGTCGCGGGCCTCGACGCCTCGCCCGTGGAAGTCCGCCGCCTGGACCTGGGGTCCAACCGGGAAACCCTGGTCTTCTGGAATCCCAATCGCATCATGACGCTCGACGTTCTGGGACCGGGCAAGCTCGTCTTCGACGTGAACTCCAGCCGGTACAACCTTCAGGAGACGGCGCTCGGACCGGGGCGGGCCGCGAAGTGGCTCACGCGCGGGCCCGGCCTGAACCGCCAACCGCGTTATTCGCCCGACGGCGGGTCCATCGTCTTCTCGGCGCTGAAGGGCGGCAACCTCGACGTGTGGAGCCTCGAGCTCGCGAGCGGCGCTCTGCGACGCCTGACGGACAGTCCGGCCGCGGACTTCGATCCCGCGCTGACGCCCGACGGCAAGGAGCTCATCTGGAGCTCGGACCGCGGCGGGCACTTCGAGATCTGGATGGCGAACGCGGATGGCACCGGGGCGAGGCAGGTTTCGCACGACGGGAAAGACGCCGAGAACGCGACCGGGACGCCGGACGGCCGGTGGATCGCATACGTGTCGGGGGGAGACCCGAAATCGTTCGGGATCTGGAAAGTCCGGACGGACGGGACCCAGGCGACCCGGCTGACTTCCGGCCTCGTCGATTGGCCGGAGGTCTCGCCCGACGGGCGCTACGTCGCCTATCTCTCGAACCGCTTCACGCCGCAAAGGGCGATCCGGGTTCTTCGCTTCGAGGACGGCTCGGACGTTCCCTTCACGATTCCTCTCGCCCCATCTGTGCGGAGCTTCGAGATCGTCGGGCGGATGCGTTGGATGCCGGACGGGCGCTCGATCGCGTTTCTCGCCCTCGATGCAGAGAGGCGCTACGGCGTCTTTGTCCAGGATTTCGTGCCCGACAAGGACACTTCGGCCACACGCCGCCCGCTCGCCGGCTTCGAGCCGGAATTCGCCTCGGAGACCTTCGCGATATCGCCCGACGGACAAAGGGTTTGTATCTCGCAATGGGAGCAAGTCACGACCATCATGGCCGCGGACGGCGTCGCCGGCGTGGAGCCGCTCAACCGGAAGAACCCCTAGTCACTCGCCAATAAGTTCCTCGCGATCCGGCAGGCTCTGCGTCAGAATCCCCGATCTAGGAGCCTGAATGACAATGGAAGCGGGGGCCCGGCTCGGGCCCTACGAGATCCTCTCGCCGATCGGGGCGGGCGGGATGGGCGAGGTGTACCGCGCGAAGGACACGCGCCTGGGGCGCGACGTCGCGGTGAAGGTCCTGCCGGCGCACATGTCCTCCTCGCCGGAGCTGCGCCAGCGGCTCGAGCGCGAGGCGAAGACGATCTCGCAGCTCTCGCACCCGCACATCTGCATGCTCCACGACGTCGGCCACCAGAACGGGACCGACTACCTGGTCATGGAGTTTCTGGAGGGCGAGACGCTGGCGGACCGCCTGGCGAAGGGGGCGTTGCCCGTCGAGCAGGCGCTTCGGATCGGGACCGAGATCGCCGGAGCGCTGGACGCCGCGCATCGGAGCGGGATCGTCCATCGGGACCTGAAGCCCGGCAACATCATGCTGACGAAGACGGGCGTGAAGCTGCTCGACTTCGGCCTGGCGAAGCTCGTCGGCGCCGACGACGCCCGTGTCGCAGGCGACGAGCCTGCCGACGGCGCTGCAGGAGAGCCAGCCGCTCACGTCGCGCGGGACGATCCTCGGGACGTTCCAGTACATGTCGCCCGAACAGCTCGAGGGGAAAGAGGCCGACGCACGCAGCGACATCTTCGCCTTCGGATGCGTGCTCTACGAGATGTTGACGGGACAGAAAGCGTTCACGGGCAAGAGCCAGGCTTCTCTCATCGGCTCGATCATGAACACCGAGCCGCCTCCGATCTCGTCGATCCAGCCGATGATCCCGCCGGCGCTGGACCGCGTCGTCAAGGGCTGCCTCGCGAAGGAGCCGGAGCACCGCTGGAGCACGGCGCACGACGTGATGCTGCAGCTGCAGTGGGTCGCGGAGGGCGGGTCGGCCGCGGGGCTGCCGGCTCCCGTCGCCGCGCGGCGCAGGAGCCGCGAGAAGCTGGCGTGGGGCGTCGCCGCCGCGCTTCTGCTGGCCGCCGGCCTCTCCACCTTCGGTTGGATCCGTCGCGCCCCGAAGCCGCCGCGCCTGGTCCGGTTCGAGGTCGCGATTCCTCCGGACATCACGGCCATCGATGCCCCCAAGATCTCGCCGGACGGCAAGTTGCTCGCGTTCAACGCCACCGACAAAGACGGGAAGACTCGGATCTGGATCCGGCCGCTCAATGCGTTGACGGCGCAGCCGCTGGCGGGGACGGAGGGGACACGGCGGCCGTTCTGGTCCCCCGACAGCCGGTTTCTCGCCTTCGTCGCCGACGGGAAGCTGAAGAAGGTCGACGTCACCGGCGGCCCGCCCACCAAGATCTGCGATGCGCCGACGGGTGTCGACGGGACCTGGAGCCCCGAAGGCGTCATCCTCTTCGACGGAACGGGTCCGGATCCCATCCACCGCGTCAGCGCCGCGGGCGGAACGGCGGTCGTGGCGGTCAAGGCCGACCCGGCGCGCAAGGATTTCCAGATCGGCTGGCCCGAGTTCCTTCCCGACGGCCGACACTTCATTTACCTGGCCATCAACCAGAAGCCCGAAGACACCGGGTATCGCATCGGTTCGATCGACTCGGCCGAGACGAAGCCTTTCGCTCCGGCCCAGACGATGCTCGCGTACGCGCCCCAGGGATATCTCCTCTTCGTACGGGACAAGACGCTCGTGGCCCAGCCCTTCGACGCGAAGGCGATGAAGACCACGGGAGAGCCCGTACCTCTGGCCGAACAGATCGGAACCGACGCGGTGGGACTCGCCCGGTTCTCCGTGTCGCGCGACGGCGTGCTCGCGTATCGCACCGGGGAATCGGGGAACCGGATGATCTGGCTCGATCGATCGGGCAAGGAGATCGAAACGGTTGGCACGAGAGGAGACAACCAGGACCCGCAGTTCTCGCCGGTCGGCGACCAGCTTGCTTACGACCTCGTCGACGAGCGGAGCGGAAAGTCCGACATCTGGGTTCGCGACCTGGCGAGAGGCGTGAGCTCCCGTTTCACGTTCGACGCGGTGAACGCCTATGGCCCCGTGTGGACCCCCCGCGGCGACGCGATCGTCTATGCGTCGGAGCGCGAGGGCGCGCCGGGGTTGTACGAGAAGTCGATGCTCGGCCAGGGCGAGGAGAAACTTCTTCTCAAGGCCGAAGCGCTGACGGTCCCCATCGCCATGGCCCCCGACGGCTCGGCTCTGCTCTACATGGTCCGCGATCCGAAAACGAGCTGGAACATCATGGTCCTGCCGAGGACCGGCGAGGCCAAACCCATCGCGTTTCGAGCGACACCGTTCAACGAGGGCAATCCCAATTTCTCGCCGGACGGAAAGTTCATCTCGTACAACTCGAACGAGTCGGGCCGCAACGAGGTCTACGTGCAGAGCTATCCCGGGCCCCGGCCGAACCTGGCAGGTCTCGACCACCGGCGGCAGCGACGCCCATTGGCGTCAGGACGGCAAGGAGCTCTACTACCGGAGTCTCGACCAGAAGCTGATGGCGGTGGACGTCCAGACGGGCGAGACATTCCAGGCTGGGATTCCCAGGGCGCTTTTCCAGGCGCAGGTCGCCACGGGCGCCGCCAGCACGAAGTACGTTCCGGACCGCTCGGGGCAGAAGTTCCTGTTCGTCGCGCCGATGGGACGCGATGCCCTCACGCCGACGACGGTCGTGCTGAACTGGTTTGCGGAACTGGGCAAGTGAAGTCGTTGAAAGGAACTCAATGAGTCTCGAAGCCGGAACGAAGCTCGGTCCCTATGAGATCTCGGCGCCTATCGGCGCGGGCGGAATGGGAGAGGTCTACCGGGCGAAGGACACGCGGCTGGGTCGCGACGTCGCGGTCAAGGTCCTGCCGGCGCACATGTCTTCCTCGCCGGAGCTGCGCCAGCGGCTCGAGCGCGAGGCGAAGACGATCTCGCAGCTCTCGCATCCGCACATCTGCATGCTCCACGACGTCGGCCACCAGAACGGGACCGACTACCTGGTCATGGAGTTTCTCGAGGGCGAGACGCTGGCGGACCGCCTGGCGAAGGGGGCGCTGCCCGTCGAGCAGGCGCTGCGGATCGGGATCGAGATCGCCGGAGCGCTCGACGCCGCGCATCGGAGCGGGATCGTCCATCGGGACCTGAAGCCCGGCAACATCATGCTGACGAAGACGGGCGTGAAGCTGCTCGACTTCGGCCTGGCGAAGCTCGCGGCGCCGACGACGCCCGTCTCGCAGGCCACGAGTCTGCCGACGGCGCTGCAGGAGAGCCAGCCGCTGACCTCGCGCGGCACGATCCTCGGGACGTTCCAGTACATGTCGCCCGAGCAGCTCGAGGGCAAAGAGGCCGACGCGCGCAGCGACATCTTCGCGTTCGGCTGCGTGCTCTACGAGATGGTGACGGGGCAGAAGGCGTTCACGGGCAAGAGCCAGGCGTCGCTCATCGGCTCGATCATGAACACCGAGCCGCCTCCGATCTCGTCGATCCAGCCGATGATCCCGCCGGCGCTGGACCGCGTCGTCAAGGGCTGTCTCGCGAAGGAGCCCGAGCACCGCTGGAGCACGGCGCACGACGTGATGCTGCAGCTCCAGTGGGTCGCGGAGGGCGGGTCGGCTGCGGGGCTGCCGGCGCCCGTCGCCGCGCGGCGCAAGAGCCGCGAGAAGCTGGCGTGGGGCGTCGCGGCCGCGCTGCTTCTCGCCGCCGGCGCGCTCGCCTACGGGTTCGTCCGCCGCGCGCCGAAGCCGCCGCGCACTCGTCCGGTTCGAGGTCGCCGATCCCTCCGAACGTCATCTCGATCGACACGCCCGCGAATCTCGCCCGGACGGGCAGATCCTGGCCTTCAACGCCACCGATTCGGGGAGGGCAAGACCCAGATCTGGGTCCGGCCCCTGAACGCGCTCGTGGCCCAGCCGCTGCCGGGGACGGAGGGAACCACGCGCCCCTTCTGGTCGCCGGACAGCCGGTTCATCGGCTTCTTCCCGGGCGGGAAGCTCAAGAAGATCGACGTCGCGGGAGGGCCGCCCACGAAGATCTGCGACGCGCCGACCGGATCCGACGGGACCTGGAGCCCGGAGGGCGTGATCCTCTTCGACGGGACCGGGCAACGATCCGATCCACCGCGTCTCGGCCGCGGGCGGCACGCCCACCGTCGCCGTCAAGCCGGACGCGGCGCGGAAGGAGACGCAGATCGGCTGGCCGGAGTTTCTTCCCGACGGCCGCCACTTCATCTACATGTCGATCAACCAGAAGGTGGACGACAGCGCCTACCGGATCGGCTCGCTCGACTCGACGGAGACGAAGCCGTTCGCGCCGGCGCAGACGATGCTGACCTACGCGCCGCCGGGCTATCTGCTGTTCGTGCGCGACCGGACGCTCGTCGCGCAGCCCTTCGACGCGAAGGCGATGAAGACGACCGGCGAGCCGGTTCCGCTCGCCGAGCAGATCGGGACCGACGCCGTCGGGCTCGCGCGGTTCTCGGTGTCGCGCGACGGAGTGCTCGCGTACCGGACCGGCGAGTCGGGAAACCGCCTGCGTCTGGGTCGACCGATCCGGCAAGGAGCTCGACACGCTCGGCGACCCGGGCGAATACGGGGAACCCGGCCTCTCGCCCGTCCGGGCGACCGGCTCGCGTTCGACCTTCGTCGACCCCCGCGTCGAACAAGGACGACATCTGGATCCGCGACCTCGCGCGCGGCGTGAACTCGCGTTTCACGTTCGCCCCCGGCAACGCCTTCGCGCCCCTCTGGTCTCCGCGGCGGCGAGACGATCGTCTTCACGTCGGATCGCGAGGGAGCGCCCGGCCTCTACGAGAAGGCCGCGAGCGGCCAGGGCGAGGAGAAGCTGCTCCTCAAGGAGCGAGGCGCTGGTCACTATCCCGATCAGCTTCTCCCCCGACGGACGCTTCCTCGCCTACCAGATGCGCAACCCGAAGACCGGCTGGGACATCATGATCCTGCCGATGACCGGCGAGCCGAAAGCCCGTTGCCGTTCGCCGCGGCGTCGTTCAACGAGAATCAGGCCGACGTTCTCGCCCGACGGGCGCTTCCTCGCCTACATGTCGAACGAGTCGGGCCGCAACGAGATCTACGTGCAGAGCTATCCCGGGCCGGGCGGCAAGTGGCAGATCTCGAACGCGGGCGGAACCGACCCGCACTGGCGCGCCGACGGCAAGGAGCTCTACTACCGGGGCCCCGACCAGAAGCTGATGGCCGTCGAGATCCGGGGCGGCGATGCGCTCGAGGCCGGCATCCCGCAGCCGCTCTTCCTCGGGCGCGTCCACATCGGCAACGCGCGCAACAAGTTCGTTCCGGCGAAGGACGGCCAGCGCTTCCTCTTCGTCGCGCCGCTCGGCCGCGACGCCATGACGCCCACGACCGTCGTCCTGAACTGGTTCGCGGGACTGGGCAAGTAAACCGTCAGTTGAAAGGAATTCCATGAGTCTCGAAGCCGGAACGAAGCTCGGTCCCTACGAGATCTCGGCGCCTGTCGGCGCCGGAGGGATGGGGGAGGTTTACCGGGCGAAGGACACGCGCCTGGGCCGCGACGTCGCGGTCAAGGTGCTGCCCGCGCACCTGTCGGCGAGCGCGGAGCTGCGGCAGCGGCTGGAGCGCGAGGCGAAGACGATCTCGTCAGCTCTCGCACCCTCACATCTGCATGCTCCACGACGTCGGCCATCAGAACGGGACCGACTACCTGGTCATGGAGTTTCTGGAGGGCGAGACGCTGGCGGATCGGCTGGCGAAGGGCGCGCTGCCGATGGAGCAGGCGCTGAAGATCGGCATCGAGACCGCGGGCGCCCTCGACGCCGCGCACAAGAGCGGCATCGTCCACCGCGACCTGAAGCCCGGCAACATCATGCTGACGAAGTCGGGCGTGAAGCTCCTCGACTTCGGCCTGGCGAAGCTCGCGACTCCGGACAAGCAGGCCGTCTCGCAGGCCACGAGCATGCCGACGGCGCTGCAGCAGAGCCAGCCGCTGACGTCCCGCGGCACGATCCTCGGGACCTTCCAGTACATGGCGCCCGAGCAGCTCGAGGGCGGCGAGGCCGACGCGCGCAGCGACATCTTCGCGTTCGGCTGCGTCCTCTACGAGATGCTGACGGGCCAGAAGGCGTTCACCGGCAAGAGCCAGGCGAGCCTGATCTCCTCGATCATGGGCTCGGACCCGCCGCCGATCTCATCGATCCAGCCGATGATCCCGGCCTCCCTCGATCGGATCGTCAAGGGATGCATCGCGAAGGAGCCCGAACAGCGCTGGTCGACCGCGCACGACGTGATGCTGCAGCTGCAGTGGATCGCGGAGGGCGGCTCGATGGCGGGAGTGCCGGCGCCCGTCGTCGCGCGGCGCAAGAACCGCGAGAAGCTCTCGTGGGCCGTCGCGGCCGGCGGCCCTGCTCGCCGCCGCGGGACTCGCCTACGGCTACGTCCGCCGCGCGCCGAAGCCGCCCGCGCTCATGCGATTCGACATCGCGACGCCGCCGGAGGTCACGACGATCGACGTTCCCCGGATCTCTCCCGACGGAAAGTATCCTCGCGTTCGACGCGACCGACACCGAAGGGAAGAGCCCGGATCTGGGTGCGGCCGCTGAACGCGCTCGAGGCGCAGCCCCTTCCCGGCACCGAGGGCGGGCGTCGGCCGTTCTGGTCGCCGGACAGCCGGTACATCGGATTCGTGGCCGACGGCGTCCTGAAGAAGGTCGACGTCACCGGAGGGCCTCCCACCAAGATCTGCGACGCGCCCGGAGCATCGGACGGGAGCTGGAGCCCGGAAGGCGTCATCCTCTTCGACGGCACGGGCGCCGATCCCATCTACCGCGTTCCGGCGGCGGGGGGGACGAAGGTCGGTCGCCGTCAAGCTCGACACGGCGAGGAAGGAGACGTCGGTCGGCTGGCCGGAGTTTCTTCCCGACGGCAAGCACTTCCTCTACCTGGTCGCCGGCGAGAAGCCCGAAGACAGCGCCTACTGGATCGGCTCGCTCGACTCCGACAAGAAGACGATGCTCGCCCCGGCGCAGACGCTCGTGACCTACGCGCCTCCCGGCTACCTCCTCTTCGTCCGCGACAAGACGCTCGTCGCCCAGCCCTTCGACGCGAAGGCTCTGAAGACGACGGGCGAGCCGATGCCGCTGGCCGAGAAGATCGGCACGGACAACGTCGGGCTGGCGCTCTTTTCGGTGTCGCGCAACGGAGTCCTCGCCTATCGGACGGGGGAGTCCGGCGGCCGGTTGCTCTGGAGGGATCGCGCCGGGCGAGAGCTCGAAACCGTGGGGGATCCGGGCAACTACGGAAACCCCGTCCTTTCTCCATCCGGCGACCGGCTCGCCTTCAATCTCGCCGACGCCCGGACCGGCAAGGTGGACGTGTGGATCCGCGACCTCGCGCGCGGCGTCAACTCCCGCTTCAGCCTCGGCCCCGGCAACAACATCCGGCCGCTGTGGTCCCCCGACGGCGGCCACGATCGTGTTCACGTCGGACCGCGACGGGAGCCTCGATCTCTACGAGAAGTCCACGCAGGGCCAGGGCGGGGAGAAGCTGCTCCTCAAGATCGGACGACGTGAAGTCCGCCTCCAGCTGGAGCCGCGACGGGCGCTACATCGCCTACAGCACCCAGGACCCGAAAGTCGAACTGGGACCTCTGGGCGCTGCCGACCTTCGGCGACCGGAAGCCCATGCCGATCCTCGTCGCGCCGTTCATCGAGATCCATCCCGTCGTTTTCGCCCGACGGGCGCTTCGTCGCGTACACGTCGACCGAGTCCGGCCGCCCGGAGATCTACGTCCAGACATTCCCCGACGGCGCCGGGAGGTGGCAGGTCTCCAATTCCGGCGGCGGCGATCCGAGCTGGCGGGGCGACGGCAAGGAGCTCTTCTACCGGACTCCCGACCAGAAGCTCATGGCGGTCGAGATCCGGACCAGCCGGGGGCGACGTCCAGGCCGGCATCCCGCAGGCCCTCTTTCCGGTCGGCATCCGGCCGGGCAACGCGCGCAACAAGTACGCCGCTAGCGCCGACGGCCAGCGGTTTCTCTTCGACGCGCCGCTCGGCCGCGAGTCGATGAGCCCGACGACGGTGGTGCTGAACTGGCACGAGGCCTCGGGAAGTAGACCGCTGACCGGAACCTGCCGAGCGCCGCTGGGGCCTCGCGGCCGTGACGGCGGCGCTCGGATGCTTCGCCCTGCTGGCCGTGCGTTCGTCCGCGGCTCCCGAACCGCGGGTGGGCGCGCTCCTGCTCGTCGCGGCCGCCCTGGAGTTGTTCCACGGCTTCCGGCGCTCGACCGAGGCGGGGCAGCGCGAGGCCTGGACGGGCGGCGCTGATCACGCTCCTCATGGGACTCCTGCTCCTGAATGCTCCGGACCTGGCCGTCAGGGGCGCTGGTCGTCTTCTTCGGCGGCGGGTTCGCGCTCGACGGGATCCGGCACGCGAAGCACGCGCTCGGCGCGCGAAAGGCCGGCCGCCCGTTCACGGCGCATGCCTGGGCGGCCCTCGGCAACTTCGCTCTCGCGGCGCTGCTCGCCGTGCTCGGCGGATGGGCGCCGGACTGGATGGTTCCGATCGCCGGCGCGCTCCGCATCTTCGGGACGGCCTGGGGCATCGCGATGGCTCCGGTCTTCGATGCGGCCGACACGGGAGAGACGGTGGTTCGCGACCTCGGCCTCGAGGATCGGCCCGAAATCGCGGCGCTCGCGGAGCGGCTCGAGGCCGAGGAGGCCAGCCGCGCGCCGATCGACCGGCACTGGATCTTCGTGCTGATCCTCACGCTCTTCGCGATCCACCTCGGGCGGATGGGATTCGACCGCACGGCCCTCGGCATCCTGGCGCCGGGTGTCGCCGTGATCGGCGATCTGTTCGTCGGGCTCGTCGTGGGATTCCTCATCGTGTTGCCGGGGCGCCTGGCTTTGCTCCGGCTGACCGGCCCGCTCGCTCGCCGAGCCGCCGACTGGCGCGCGGCGGCGAAGCCCTCCTGGCGGACGCGACTGGTGGATCGCTGGCTGACCCGGCGGCTTCGCGCCAACATTCGAATGCGCGACGCGCGCTACTCCTTCGCCGCCGCCGCCTCGCGCAGTCTGCGGGTCGGCCTGCCGGTGGCGGCGGTCTTCGCGGCCACGATCCCGGTCTGGGGCATGAGCTGGTACTTCGACACGGAGAACTGGGCGTCCGGCGTCTGGGACTCCTGGGCCGAGGAGCGCACCGACGTGTGGCGCGCGGCGATGACCTCCGCGACGGCCGAAGGCGAGCGCGCCGCCGGGCGGCCGGCGGACTTCGCCGTGGCGCCGGCCGGGACCGGAAACGACTTCGCGTTCGTGGTCGTCGGCGACACCGGAGAGGGCGACGCCTCGCAGCACGTGCTCCGCCGCTCGCTGCTCCACGCGGCCGCACAGCCCGAGGTGAAGTTCGTCATCGTCTCCTCCGACGTCGTCTATCCCTCCGGCGAGATGAAGGACTACGAGCGCAAGTTCTGGCTGCCCTTCATGGGGATCGAGAAGCCGGTCTACGCGATCCCGGGCAACCACGACTGGTACGACGCGCTCGAGGGCTTTGCCGTCGACCTTCTTCACGCCCGAGGCCGCGCGGCGGGCGCTGCGCGCACGCGCCGAGGCCGACCTCAAGCTCACGACGACCACCGACGCCGAGGCCGACAGGCTCGTCGCCGAGGCGGCGCGGCTGCGCGCGGCGTACGGCGTGCCGACCGGATTCCAGCAGGCGCCCTATTTCCAGATCCAGACTCCGGACTTCGCCCTGCTCGCGGTCGACACCGGCGTTCGCCGGGCGGTCGACGCGGCGCAGCTCGCCTGGCTCGAATCGGCGCTCGACGCCTCGCGCGGCAAGTTCACGATGGCGCTTCTCGGTCATCCGTTCTACGCCGTCGGCGCGTACCAGGGCGACGTCAACGAGGAATTCGCGGCGCTCCACCGCCTGCTGCGGGAGCGCGGAGTGTCTCTGGTCATGGCCGGCGACACGCACGATCTCGAGTACTACCGGGAGCCGGGCGCTCCGGGTCGCGCGGCCATGCATCACGTGGTGAACGGCGGAGGCGGCGCCTATCTGAGCCTCGGCACCGCGCTCGCGAAGCCGGAGAGCATGCCCACGCCGGCGTGGGCGTTCTATCCCTCGACCGCGCCCATCGTCGGAAAGGTCGTGGCCAACAATCCGGCGTGGAAGCGCCCGGTCTGGTTCTGGGCGAGCCGGCTCGGCGGATGGCCGTGGTCGTCCGAGTGGCTCTCGGCCGCGTTCGACTACAACGTCGCGCCCTTCTTCCAGAGCTTCGTCGAGGTCCGCGTCGAGCCCTCGGCCGGCCGCGTCCGGCTCCTGCCCGTGGGGCGTTCACGGGCGCCTGCGCTGGTCCGACCTCCAGACTTCCGACGGGCTGCGTCCCGAGGGAGTCGCGCCGGAGGCGCCGGTCGAGTGGTCCCTGCCGCTCGGAGCGCCGGCGAGCTGAGGGCCTCGATGACCCGGGCTCCCGGTCCGCCGCGCCGCTTTCCGGGAGGCCACCTTCTCGCGATGCGGCGCGATCCGCTCGCCTTTCTGACGCGGCTGTCGCGCGAGTACGGAGACGTCGTCCGCTTCCGGCTCGGCCCGGTCGAGCTGCACCTGCTCAATCGGCCCGACTTCATCCGCGACCTTCTCGTGACCGACGCGGCGGCGTTCCACAAGGGACGCGGTCTCGAGCGCGCGAAGCGGCTGCTCGGCGAAGGGCTCCTGACGAGCGAAGATCCGGTGCATCTTCGCCAGCGGCGGATGATCCAGCCCGCGTTCCACCACGAGCGCATCGCGGGATACGGCGCAGTCATGGTCGAGCATGCGGAGCGCCTGGCGCATCGCTGGCAGGACGGCGAGACGCGGGACGTGTCGCTCGAGATGTCCCGGCTCACGCTGTCGATCGTCGGACGGACGCTTTTCGACGCCGACGTCGAATCGGAAGCCGACGAGATCGGGGACGCCCTCACGACGGCGGTCACGCTCTTCGGCCGGACCGTCACGCTGCCGTACTTCCACATCCTCGACCGCTTGCCGATTCCCTCCAACCGGCGCTTCGAGAGAGCGAAGGCGCGCATCGACGCGACGATCGCCCGGATGATCGCCGAACGGCGGCGAGCGCCGGCCGGGCGCTCGGATCTGTTGAGCCTTCTCATCGCGGCCTCGGACCCCGAAGGAGACGGCGGGAAGATGACCGACGCGCAGGTGCGCGACGAGGCGGTCACGATCTTTCTCGCCGGCCACGAGACCACGGCCAACGCGCTGACCTGGACCTGGTACCTGCTGTCTCAGAATCCCGACGTCGAGGCGAAGCTCCACGGCGAGGTCGACGCGGTTCTGGGCGGCCGAGCGCCCGGCGTCGCAGATCTTCCGAAGCTCGCGTACACGGAGATGGTGCTCGCGGAGTCGATGCGCCTCTACCCGCCGGCCTGGATCATCGGCCGGCGGGCGCTCTCCGACTACGAGGTCGGCGGCTACGCCGTGCCGAAGCGCTCGATCGTCGTCGCGAGCCAGTGGGTGACGCACCGCGACCCGCGGTACTTCCCGGATCCGGAGCGCTTCGATCCCGAGCGCTTTCGGCCGGAGGCGAAGGCCGCGCGGCCGAAGTTCTCCTATTTCCCGTTCGGCGGCGGCCCGCGGGTGTGCATCGGGGAGGGCTTCGCCTGGATGGAGGGTGTCCTGCTCCTCGCGACGCTGGCCCGGCGCTGGCGGCTGCGGCTCGAGCCCGGGCAGGTCGTCGCCCCGGCCCCCTCGATCACGCTCCGCCCGAAGCACGGCCTGCGGATGACTCCTCGAGCGGCGCCGCTAGAGGGCCGCGTTGTATCCTTTGCCCGCCATTCGATTCCTCAAATGAGCCTCACACCCGGCACCCGGCTGGGTCCCTACGAGATCCTCGCGCCGATCGGCGCAGGTGGCATGGGAGAGGTGTACCGGGCGAAGGATCCGCGACTCGGGCGCGACGTCGCGATCAAGGTCCTGCCGGCCATCCTTTTCGCAGGACGCGGAGCGGCTGCGCCGCTTCGAGCAGGAGGCGCGGGCCGCGGGCGTCCTGAACCATCCCAACATCACGGCCGTTCACGACATCGGAACCCACGAGGGCGCGCCGTACGTCGTCCAGGAGCTGCTCGAAGGCGACACGCTGCGCTCGGTCCTCTCGGGCGGGCGCCTCCCGCAGCGCAAGACCATCGACTACGGCCTCCAGATCGTCCACGGCCTGGCGGCGGCGCACGAGAAGGGGATCGTGCACCGGGACCTGAAGCCCGAGAACGTCTTCGTGACGAACGACGGCCGCGTGAAGATCCTCGACTTCGGCCTCGCCAAGCTGACGCACACGGAGGAGCGCGGCCAGGCCACCAACCTGCCGACCGCGACCGCGGGCACGGAGCCCGGCGTCGTCATGGGCACGCTCGGTTACATGTCGCCCGAGCAGGTGCGCGGCAAACCGGCCGACGCGCGCTCCGACATCTTCTCCTTCGGGGCGATCCTGTACGAGATGCTGTCCGGCCGGCGCGCGTTCCACGGCGACTCGGCGGCGGACACGATGTCGGCGATCCTGAAGGAGGATCCGCCGGATCTCTCCATCACCAACCAGAACATCCCGCCCGGCCTCGAGCGGATCGTCCGCCACTGCCTCGAGAAGAGCCCGGAGCAGCGCTTCCACTCCGCGCACGATGTCGCTTTCGATCTGGAGGCGCTGTCGGGCCTCTCCACGCCCCGGCTCGAGCCCTCGAAGTCGGCGCATTCCCGTCCGGCTTCCCTCGCGCCTGGTGGCGGCGGCCGTCCTCGCGGCCCTCGCGGTCGGGCTTTTCGCCGGCCGCCTGATCTGGAGCGCGGGCCCCGAATCCTCTCCGAGCTTCCACAGACTGACATTTCGCCGCGGGCCGGTCCGGAGCGCGCGCTTTGCCCCCGACGGAAGCACGGTCATCTATACGCGCCGCCTGGGACGGCGCTCCGAAGCCGGAGCTCTACTCGGTTCGCGTGGAGAGCCCCGAGTCCATGCGGCTCAGCCTCCCGAATCGATTGATCGAGGCGATCTCCCGCACGGGCGAGATGCTCGTGCTGGACCCGCTCCCCTCAGGGGTGGGGTACTCCATCACCGGCACTCTTTCGCAGGCGCCTCTGTCGGGCAGCGCGTCGCGAGAGTTGCTCGAGGATGTCGGAAGCGCCGATTGGTCCCCGGACGGAGCGAGTCTCGCCGTCGTACGCGCGCCCCAGTTCCGCTACCGACTCGAGTTTCCCGCCGGCAAGGTCCTCTACGAGACGACCGGCTACATCAGCCACCCGCGCGTCTCTCCGAAGGGAGACGCCGTCGCGTTTCTGGACCACCCGGTCCTCGGCGACGACCGCGGCTCGGTCGCGATCGTGGACCTCGCAGGAAAGAAAAGGACGCTGTCCGAGGGATGGGAAAGCGCACAGGGCCTGGCCTGGTCGGCCTCCGGCAAGGAGATCTGGTTCACGGCGACCCGCGCCGGCAACGCCCGCTCTGTCTACGCCGTGACGCCCGCGGGCCGCGAGCGCTCCGTGCTCGCAACGCCTGCAGGACTGTTGCTCCAGGACATCTCCCGGGACGGGCGCGTCCTCCTGGTCCAGGACAACGCGCGCGTCGGGTTCTACGCCGTGCTGTCCGGTGAAACCAGGGAGCGGGACCTCTCGGGTCTCGAATGGTCGTGGGGCCCGCGCCTGTCCGCGGACGAGAAGTCGGTCGTCTTCACGGAAATGGGGGAAGCCGGCCTCGCGGGTTATTCCGTCTACATGCGCAAGCTCGACGGGTCGGCGGCAGTGCGGCTGGGAGAGGGAACCGCAGTGGCGGCCTCGCCCGACGGGAAGTGGATCCTGACCCGCCGCATCCGAACGACACCGTCTACGTTCGTGCTCCTGCCGACCGGCGCCGGGCAGCCAAAGGCCTTCCCGAAGGACTCGATCGACCGGTCCACGGCGACAGGCTTCGCGGCGTTCCTTCCCGACGGCAAGCGCATCGCGTTCAACGGCAACGAGGCGGGAAAGCCCACACGCGTTTTCGTCCAGAGTCTCGACGGAGGCGCGGCGCGGCCCGTCACCCCGGAGGGAGTCTCCGCCAGGCTGGTCTCGCCGGACGGCAAGTTCCTGCTGACCGAGACTGCCGGGCAGGGGTTCGGCCTGGCACCCCTGGACGGCGGCGGCCCCCCGGTGCCGATTCGCGGACTCGAGCCGAGCGACGACCCGCTGCGATGGGCCGCCGACGGCCGTTCGCTTTTCATCCGCAGCTCGGAAGACCTGTTCCCCGCGCGCGTCTACCGCCTGGATCTCGAGACGGGCCGCCGCGAGGTCTGGAAAGAGTTCATGCCCAGCGACCCAACCGGTATCACCGGCATGGGCCCCAATTCGATCTCCGCGGACGGCAAGACCATCCTCTTCGCCTACAGCCACACCCTGAGCGATCTGTACGTCGCGGACGGCCTTCGGTGAGTCTCGCCGCGGGAACGAAGCTGGGTCCCTACGAGATCCTGTCGCCGATCGGGGCGGGTGGGATGGGCGAGGTCTACAAGGCGCGGGACGCGCGGCTGGAGCGGACGGTCGCCGTCAAGGTTCTGCCGCCGCATCTCTCGTCGAACCCGGAGCTGCGCCAGAGGTTCGAGCGGGAGGCGAAGACGATCTCCCAGATTTCGCACCCGCACATCTGCGCCCTCTACGACGTCAACCGCGAGGGCGAGACCGAGTACCTCGTCATGGAGTACCTCGAGGGCGAGACGCTCTCGGACCGGCTGGCGAAGGGCCCGCTGCCGCTCGAACAGACGCTGCGGTATGGAGTCGAGATCGCCGACGCTCTGGACAAGGCGCACCGGCAGGGGATCGTCCATCGCGACCTGAAGCCCGGCAACGTGATGCTGACGAAGTCCGGAGTGAAGCTGCTGGACTTCGGTCTCGCGAAGGCGATGGCGCCGGCGAGCCAGAAGAACAGCCTGACCTCGCTTCCGACGCAGCAGGGGCTGACGCAGGAGGGCACGATCCTCGGGACGTTCCAGTACATGGCGCCGGAGCAGCTGGAAGGCAAGGAAGCCGACGCGCGGACGGACATCTTCGCGTTCGGCTGCGTGCTCTACGAGATGGCGACGGGGAAGAAGGCGTTCTCGGCCTCGAGCCAGGCGTCTCTAATCACGGCGATCATGTCGAGCGAGCCGGCGCCGATCTCCTCGGCGCAGCCGATGTCGCCTCCGGCGCTGGATCGTGTCGTCAAGACGTGCATGGCGAAGGACCCGGAGGACCGCTGGCAGAGCGCGGGCGACGCCGGCAAACAGCTGAGGTGGCTGGCCGAAGGGTCGCAGTCCGGAGCCGGGCTACCCGTACCCGTACCCGTACCCGTCCCGGCCGCGGCCCGCCGCGTTCGCGGAGCCCTGGTCTGGAGTGGGCTGGGACTTCTCATCGGTGCGGCCCTCGCGACGATTCTTCTGCGCCGCGGCCCGGGCGCAGCCGTACTCGCGGGCTCTCCTCTTCGCCTCGAGCTCGACCTGGCGCCAACCGAGAGGCTCCTGACCGGGTCGATCTACAGCGGCGTCACGCTGAGGCTCGCGCCGGACGGCCGGGCCATCGTGTACGTCGCCCGCAAGGGCGCGACCACCGAGCTTCGGTATCGAAACCTCGAAACGGGCGAGTCGCGGTCCATCCCCGGAACGGTCGGGGCCCTGGACCCGTTCTTCTCGCCGGATGGACGCTGGGTCGGATTCCAGCAGGGAGTCGCGCTTCGCCGAGTCGCTCTCTCCGGCGGGACACCGCTCGACGTCGCCGACAAGGCGGCGGCGCGTGGCGGAGCCTGGGGCGCAGACGGGACGATCTACTTCACGACGGGACTCTACGCGGGCATCAGCCGCGTCTCCCAGGACGGCGGCGCCGTCGCTGCGATCACGGAGCTCGACAAGGCCGACGGCGAGAAGAGTCACCGGTGGCCCGTGCTCCTGCCGGGGGGCAAGGCGCTGATCTACGCGGCGCTGACGGGCCGGACGTGGGACGAGGCCCAGATCGTTCTCGAGCGGCTCGACACCGGAGAGCGCCGTGTCCTGATCCGCGGTGGGACGAGCCCTCAGTACGCTCCGACGGGGCATCTCGTCTACGGGCGGGCACAGTCGCTGTTCGCCGTGCCCTTCGACCTCGAGCGCCTCGCGGTGACGGGCCAGCCGGTCGAGACGGCCCGCGACGTCTACATCGAGACGAGCGGCGCCGCCGATGCGGCGTTTGCGGCTTCGGGGCTGCTCGTCTACGTTCCGTCGAGCTCGATCCAGAGCCGCCGCCTCCTGACGCGCGTCGACCGGCGCGGAGTCGGCGGACCCCTGAGCGACCGGCGGGAAGCGTTCGGCGATCCTGCGATCTCGCCGGATGGCACCCGGATCGCGGTCATGTTCGATGCCGCCCTCTCGATCTTCGATGTGCCGAGACGAACGTTCACGCCGTTGACGTCCGGCCCCCGCGCCAACATCGCGGTCTGGACGCCGGACGGCAAGCGCGTGTTCTTCGCATCCGAGAAAAACGGGCCCTGGAACATCTTCTCGCGGCCGGCCGACGGAAGCGCTCCGGAGTCGGCTCTCTGGCCGAGCCCCGTCTACCAGGTTCCCGCCGACGTGTCTCCCGACGGCAAGAGCCTGCTCTTCGGGGGCAGCGATCCACCCGGCCTGAGGATTCGCGGTCTCGCCGACGACGCGTCCGCGCCGCCACGAGTAATCTCCACGTCGGAGGAGCGGATGGCGGGAGCCCGCTTCTCGCCGGATGGCCGGTGGGTCGCGTTCGCGGACACCTCGACGGGCCAGCCGGAGGTGTTCGTCGTCCCGGCCTCCGGCGGCGAGGGCAAGTGGCAGATTTCCAGTGAGGGCGGCGCGAAGCCTCGCTGGAATCGCTCGGGGACGGAGATCTTCTATCTCTCCGGCGAGAACCTGATGGCGGTGCCCGTTCGGACCGGACCCAGGTTCGAACCGGGCGTCCCGCATGTTCTGTTCTCCAAGCCGGACCTTCAGCACTTCGACGTCGAGCGCGACGGCGAGCACTTCGTTCTCGTCGAAGTGCCCGAAGCGATGCCGCGTGCGAGCCTCGGCGTCGTGGTCAACTGGTTCGCCGAGGTCGCCTCCAAGGCGGCTCCATCCCGATGACGCTTCCCGCGGGAGCTCGACTCGGGCCGTACGAGATTCTCTCGCCGCTCGGGGCGGGTGGGATGGGGGAGGTCTACAAGGCGCGGGACACGCGGCTGGAGCGGACGGTGGCGGTGAAGGTGCTGCCGCAGCGTCTCTCCTCTTCGCCCGAGGTGCGCCAGCGATTCGAGCGCGAAGCGAAGACGATCTCGCAGCTCTCGCATGCCCACATCTGTGCGCTCTACGACGTCGGGAGAGAGGGCGACGTCGAGTACCTGGTCATGGAGTACCTCGAGGGCGAGACGCTTCTCGATCGGCTGGCGAAGGGGCCGCTGTCGCCGGAACAGACGCTCCGCTACGGCGGCGAAATCGCCGACGCTCTGGACAAAGCGCACCGGCAGGGGATCGTGCACCGGGACCTCAAGCCCGGCAACGTGATGCTGACGAAGTCGGGGGTGAAGCTTCTGGACTTCGGCCTGGCGAAGGCGATGGGACCGCCGCCGTCGCAGGGCAGCCTCACGGCGCTGCCGACGCAGCAGGGTCTGACACAGGAAGGGACGATCCTCGGGACGTTCCAGTACATGGCGCCCGAGCAGCTGGAAGGCAAGGATGCCGACGCGCGGACGGACATCTTCGCGTTCGGCGCGACTCTTTACGAGATGGCGACGGGGAAGAAGGCGTTCTCCGGAACGACGCAGGCGTCGCTGATCGGCGCGATCCTCCACACGGAGCCCGCTCCGATCTCCCAGGGGCAGCCCGCGTCGCCGCCCGCGCTCGACCGCGTCGTCAAGACGTGTCTTGCGAAGGATCCCGAAGAGCGCTGGCAGAGCGCCGCGGACATCAAGCGCGAGCTGCGATGGATCGCGGAAGGCTCCGGGAGCGGCGTCTCCGCGCCGCCGACCGCCCGGCGTCGCGGGCGAAACCTGTTGCCCTGGGCCATCGCGGCGCTCGCGGTTCTCGTCGCCGCGGGTCTCGCCATCCGCTCGCGCCGTCCCGCGGCGGCGGCCACGCGAACCGATGCTCCTGTCCATCGTTCCGCCGCAGCGCACGATCCTGACCGACTCCATGGAGATCTCGCCGGACGGCCGGAAGCTCGCCTTCGTCGGGATTGCCGGAGGCAAGTCCATGCTGCGCATCCGGGACCTGGGCTCCGACGAGGTCCAGACGGTCGCCGGCACCGAAACCTGCCGAGAGCGTGTTCTGGTCGCCCGACGCGCGCTTTGTCGGCTTCTACTCGCGCGGGAAGCTCCGCCGCGTCGAGCTCGCGACCGGCTCGATCGAGGTCCTCTGCGACGCGGAGCTCGGTCGCGGCGGGAGCTGGGGATCGAAGGGCGACATCCTCTTCACTCCGAAGACCCTGGGGAGCGATCTATCGCGTGGCGGCATCGGGAGGCACCCCCGCTCCGGCCGCACGCCTGGAGCCGGGCGACATCATGCAACGGTGGCCGTTCATGCTCCCCGACGGGCGGCGCTTCCTCTTCTGGGTGAGGACGGACAAGGTCGAAACGACCGGGATCTACCTCGGTTCGCTCGACAGCCCGGAGCGGAAGTTCCTTCTGCGCAACGGAGCCGCCGGCCAATTCCTGCCGCCCGATACGGTCGTGTTCGTTCGGGGCGAGGCGCTGCTGGCGCAGCGTTTCGACCTGGATCGCGGCGTGCCGCGGGGCGACCCGGAGGCCGTGACCCGCCCGGTCATGCGGGCCGACGTGGCCTTCTATCGGGATCTCTTCTCGGTCTCACGCAACGGAATCCTCGTCTTCCGTCCGGGGAGCGGCGACCGGCGGCTCGTGTGGGTGGACCGGCGGGGCAACGTCGTCAAGGCGGTCGGTCCGGCCGGCATCATCATGAACGTGAGCGTCTCCTTCGACAACAAGTGGGCGGCGTTCACTCTCCGACAGTCGGAGACCGGCCTCCAAACCGTCTGGACGCTCGACCTCGAGAGGGACGTCGCCACGCCCTTCGTGGAAGCGAGCTGGATGCCGGTCTGGGCCGCCGACGGGGCAAGCATCTTCTATCGATCGGAAGGGAAGACATACGAGCTGCGTCGGAAGTATCTTCGTGACCAGCGGGTCGAGACGCTGGTCTCGGACAGTTTCGCGACGCCGTACGATGCGTCGGCCGACGGCCGCAACGTGATCTTCACGAGGACCAAGAGCAGCGTCGACATCGGGGTCGTGGGCACCCAGGCCGGTGATACTCCGCAGATCCTGCTCTCGTCGGAGCACGAAGAGCGCAACCCCGCGTTCTCGCCCGACGGGCGCTGGTTCGTCTACAGCTCGTCCGAGCCGGGCCAGTACGAGATTTTCGTTCGGCGTCTTCCGATGACGGACGAAAAGTGGGCGATCTCGAGCGGCGGCGGCCTCCAGGCGATGTGGAGCCGCGACGGAAAGGAGATCTTCTACGTCGCGCTGGACGGGCGGATGATGGCGGTCCCGGTCTCGACCGCCGGTGGCACTCTGACCTCCGGCGCCCCTCAGTCCCTGTTCCAGACGTCCGCAAGACTGAACAACGCCTCCCGGCAGTATGCCGTTTCCGCCGATGGTCAGCGCTTTCTGATGGTCAAGCCCACGCGGGATTTCGACTCGGAGCTTTTCCGCGTGCTGCTGAACTGGAAACCGAGATCGGCCGAATGAGCCTCGCCGCAGGAACGAAGCTCGGTCCCTACGAGATCCTCGTCGCCGCTGGGCGCGGGCGGGATGGGCGAGGTCTACAAGGCGCGGGACACGCGGCTGGAGCGGACGGTGGCGGTGAAGGTCCTGCCGCAGCGGCTGTCGTCGTCGCCCGAGGTGCGCCAGCGGTTCGAGCGGGAGGCGAAGACGATCTCGCAGCTCTCGCATCCTCATATATGTGCCCTCTACGACGTGGGACGCGAGGGCGACGATCGAGTACCTCGTCATGGAGTATCTCGAGGGCGAGACGCTGTCGGATCGGCTGGCGAAGGGGCCGCTGCCGCTCGAGGAGGCGCTGCGGTACGGGATCGAGATCGCCGACGCGCTGGACGAGGCGCACCGGTCCGGCATCGTGCATCGCGACCTGAAGCCCTCCAATGTGATGTTGACGACGTCGGGCGTGAAGCTGCTCGACTTTGGACTGGCCAAGGCCCTTCCCTCTCCCGGCGGAAGAGGGGTCGGGGGTGAGGGGCTCTCTTCGCTTCCGACGCAGCAGGGTCTGACGCAAGAGGGAACGATCCTCGGCACGTTCCAATACATGGCGCCCGAGCAGATCGAGGGCAAGGAGGCGGACTCTCGGACAGACATCTTTGCCTTCGGGGCGACGCTCTACGAGATGGCGACGGGGACGATGGCGTTTTCCGGCGCGACGCAGGCGTCGCTCATCGCGGCGATCATGACTTCCGAGCCAACGCCCATTTCAACGTTCCAGCCGACGTCGCCTCCGGCGCTCGATCGCCTCGTGAAGACCTGCCTCGCCAAGGATCGTGAGAAACGCTGGCAGAACGCCCGGGATGTCGGGCTCGAGCTGCGCTGGGTCGAGCACGACTTGGGTCGGCCGAAAGAGCCTTCGGCCGGTGGCGGGATGCGGTCCCTCTGGCGCGTGCATGCGATCTGGGCCACGGTCGCCATCGCACTCGCGCTCCTGGCGTGGTTCGGGCGCCCCGCGCCTTCCCGAACCCCGCCGCCGAACCCGCGTCCTGTGATCGTCGCTCATGGATTCGCCGCTGCCGGGACGCGTTTATGACCCGCGTACCGAGGCCGCCGGCGGGACAAATGCCGACGATTTAACCGACGCGCTCCGAACTCTCCCGGTGGTAATCCAGAAGGAGACCACCAGTCCGTTGTGGCACCGCGAAGACCAGGTCGTGCGCCAGAACCCGGATCTCGTCGTGAGCCACCTCTCTTGCTTGTACGACTCGCGAGTCGGCGAGGGGCTGAAGGCTGTCGAAGACCACGAGTTCTCGCTCGCCCAGAGCCGCCTCGTCCTGTACTTCGGCTACGTCGCCGAGGCGAATCCCCGCACGCGCTTCCTGGTCTATTCGCGTGGTGCAGTTCGGGAACGCTTCGGCCGAGCAACGCTGGGTCAGCGAATCCGAGGCCCGGCTGCCGGTTCTCCGCGGCCGAATCTACGCCTTCACCGTGCCGACTGGTCCAGAGCGGGCGACCTTCCGCAACCCCGACACCGCCCGGCTCATTCGTCAGCGCGTATCGGAGATTCTGGGATTGGGTACTTCGTGACGCTTTCCGGCGGATTCCGCCTCGGTCCCTACGAGATCCTGTCGCCGCTCGGCGCGGGCGGGATGGGGGAGGTCTACAAGGCGCGGGACACGCGGCTGGAGCGGACGGTCGCGGTGAAGGTGCTGCCGCAGCATCTCTCGTCCTCGCCCGAGGTGCGCCAGCGGTTCGAGCGCGAGGCGAAGACGATCTCGCAGCTCTCGCATCCGCACATCTGCGCTCTCTACGACGTGGGGCGCGAAGGCGAGACCGAGTACCTGGTCATGGAGTACCTCGAGGGCGAGACGCTGTCGGAGCGCCTCGCGAAGGGAGCGCTGCCGCTCGATCAGACGCTTCGGTACGGGACGCAGATCGCCGACGCGCTCGACAAGGCGCACCGGCAGGGGATCGTGCACCGGGACCTGAAGCCCGGCAACGTGATGTTGACGAAGTCCGGGCGTGAAGCTGCTCGACTTCGGTCTCGCAAAGGCGATGGCGCCCGACCGCGCCGCAGTCGGCCCTGACGTCTCTGCCGACGCAGCACGGCCTGACGCAGGAAGGGACGATCCTCGGGACGTTCCAGTACATGGCGCCGGAGCAGCTCGAGGGCAAGGACGCCGACGCGCGGACGGACATCTTCGCGTTCGGCTGCGTGCTCTACGAGATGGCGACGGGAAGGAAGGCGTTCTCGGGTACGAGCCAGGCCTCGCTGATCTCCGCGATCATGCAGGAGGATCCGGCGCCGATCTCGACCGTTGCAGCCGATGTCGCCGCCGGCCCTGGACCGGGTGGTCAAGACCTGTCTCGCGAAGGACCCCGAGGACCGCTGGCAGAGCGCGGCGGACATCAAGCGCGAGCTGCAGTGGATCGGCGAGGGCTCGGCCGCGGGAGTCGCGGCGCCCGTGCCGCCGTCGTCTCGAAGCGCCGCAGCCGCGAGCGGATCGCGTGGGCGCTCACGGCCGCGTTCGCGCTGGGCGCCGCCGCTCTAGCCGCGACGTTGCTCCGCCGCTCGCCGGCGACCGCGCCCTTGATCCGCGCCTCGATCCTGCCACCCGAAGGTGTCGAGCTCGTGTCGACCATGATCTGGGCCGGGCCCGTCGAAATCTCGCCCGACGGCTCGCGACTCGTCTTCTCCGCCCGCAAGGGCGAGGGTCCGAACATGCTCTGGGTCCGGGAGCTCTCCGGCACCGCCGCGCGCCCGCTGGCCGGGACCGAGGGCGCGGAGCGTCCCTTCTGGTCTCCCGACAGCCGCTACATCGGCTTTGCCGCGGACCGCCGCCTGAAGAAGATCGAGTGGTCCGGCGGTCCCGTTTTCACGCTCGCCCCCTCGGACGAAAGCCGCGGCGGAACCTGGAACCGCGACGGCGTGATCCTCTTCACCCCCAGTGCGCGAGGCCCGATTCTTCGAGTCTCCGCCGCCGGCGGAACAGCGGTCCCGGCGACCGTCTACGAGAAGGGCCACACGACCCATCGTTATCCCTGGTTCCTGCCCGACGGGCGCCACTTTCTCTACCTCGTCCGGCGGAGCGGCGCGGGCAGCGGCGAGAGTCCTGAGATCCGCGTCGGGTCACTCGATTCGAAGGAATCGAGCCTGGTCGTCCGCGCGGCGTCGAACGCGATCTATGCCTCGGGGCACATCCTGTACGTCCGCGAGGGCGCGCTGGTCGCCCAGGAATTCGATCTCGATCGCCTGGCCGTGCGCGGCGACGCCATGACGCTCGTGCCGGATTTGCTGATGGACGAGCGCTTCAGCCGCGGCGTGTTCTCGGCCTCGCAGAACGGTCTTCTCGTCTACCAGACCGGAAAGACCCGCACAGAGCAGGCCATGCGCTGGCTC
This sequence comes from uncultured Acidobacteriota bacterium, assembly GCA_963749265.1. Taxonomy (GTDB): domain Bacteria; phylum Acidobacteriota; class Thermoanaerobaculia; order UBA5066; family Gp7-AA6; genus DAHUXD01. The sequence goes on from CAVVML010000017.1 coordinate 62,809, forward strand.
GACCGCGGGGGCTCCGTCCTCGCAACGGTCGGCGAGCCGGCGGAATACTTCAACGGCGGCACTCCCGAGATCTCCCCGGACGGGACACGGGCGACGGCGGCGATCGTGGACCTGCGAACGGGAAACGCGGACGTCTGGATCGTCGACCTCAGCTCCGGCACCCGCCGCCGTTTCACGAGCGGCCCCGGCGACAAGTTCGTGTCGACCTGGTCGCCGGACGGCAGCCGGATCGCCTACCAGACTTCCCACCCCGGCGGCGCCGGTTACGACCTCGTCGTGAAGCCGACGGCGGGGGCGGGCATGGAAGAGATGCTCGTGGAGGAGCCGGAGGAGCTTCAAATCCCGAACTCTTTCTCCCCGGACGGCCGCTTCCTCCTCTTCCACGTCGGCAAGCGCGGCCAGGACGATCTCATGTACATCTCGCTGACGGGAGACCGGACGCCCAAGACGTTGGCGGCGTCGAAGGCCCTCGAGGGTTGGGGTCAGTTCTCGCCCAACGGGCGATACGTCGCCTACGTTTCGGACGAATCGGGACGCCCCGACGTCTACGTCGCGGCGTTCCCCGGGCCCGGCTCGCGGTGGCAGGTCTCGCAGAACGGCGGGCGGGAGCCGCGCTGGGCCAAAGACGGCCGGGAGCTTTTCTTCTTCGCGCCGGATAACCGTCTCATGGCGGCGCAGGTCAAGACCGACGGGGAGACCTTCGAGGTCGGATCGATCCAGCCCCTTTTCCAGACGCGAGCGGTGGGGAACGACTATCGCTACGACGTCGCGAAAGACGGCAAGAGGTTCCTCGTCGTCGGCGGCCTGCCGCAGGAGCCCTCGTCGATCACGCTCGTGACGAACTGGACGGCAGGGTTAAAGAAATGACTCTTTCCGCGGGCACCAGGCTCGGGCCGTACGAGATCCTCGCGCCGCTGGGCGCCGGCGGGATGGGCGAGGTCTATAAGGCGCGGGACACGCGGCTGGAGCGGACGGTCGCGGTGAAGGTGCTGCCGCAGCACATGTCGTCGTCCCCGGAGGTGCGCCAGAGGTTCGAACGCGAGGCGAAGACGATCTCGCAGCTCTCGCATCCGCACATCTGCGCGCTGCACGACGTGGGGCGCGAGGGCGAGACCGAGTACCTCGTCATGGAGTACCTCGAGGGCGAGACGCTGTCGGATCGGCTGGCGAAGGGAGCGCTGCCTCTCGATCAGACGCTGCGGTACGGGCAGGAGATCGCCGACGCGCTGGACAAGGCGCACCGGCAGGGGATCGTGCACCGCGACCTGAAGCCCGCCAACGTGATGCTGACGAAGTCGGGCGTGAAGCTTCTGGACTTCGGCCTCGCCAAGGCGATGGCGCCCGCGGCGCCGCAGTCGAGCCTGACGTCGCTTCCGACGCAGCAGGGCCTGACGCAGGAAGGCACGATCCTCGGGACGTTCCAGTACATGGCGCCGGAGCAGCTCGAGGGCAAGGACGCCGACGCGCGGACCGACATCTGGGCGTTCGGCTGCGTCCTCTACGAGATGGCGACGGGAAGGAAGGCCTTCTCCGGAGCGACGCACGCCTCCCTGATCACGGCGATCATGTCGGCGCAGCCGCCGTCGATCGCGAGCCTGCAGGCGATGTCGCCGCAGGCCCTGGATCGTGTCGTGAAGACATGCCTCGACAAGGACCCGGAGCGGCGCTGGCAGAGCGCGGCGGACGTCGGGCGACAGCTTCGCTGGATCGGCGACGAGCCGTCACTCGGCGCCGGCGCGTCCGGTCGGCGCGCCACCGACGGGAATGGCTCGCGTGGGCGCTCGCGGCCGCCGCGGCGCTCGTCGCCGCCTTCGGCTTTTCTTCGCCCCCGCGAAGGCACGACCGCGCGGGATCTCCGGCTCCGGTCCGCAGCGCCATCCTTCTGCCGGGACTCTCGACCCTGCGCTCTCTCTCCCTCTCGCCGGACGGCACACGGCTGGCCCTGGTCGCTCGCGATTCCTCCGGCCTGAATCGTCTCTGGGTCCGGCCTCTGGGCTCCGCCGTCGCCCGGCCGCTGCCCGGCACCGAGAATCCGTCGCTGCCTTTCTGGTCGCCGGACGGCCGTTCCATCGGCTTCTTCGCCGACGGGAAGCTCAAGCGCATCGACACCGTCGGCGGAACCGCCGCAGACGATCTGTCGCCGCGCCGGTCGCCCGCGGCGGGGCCTGGAATCGGGACGGCGTGATCCTGTTCTCGCCCGTCTCCGACGGGCCGCTCTATCGGGTCGATGCCTCCGGCGGAACCCCGACGGCCGGTGACGAAGCTCGACGCGAAGCGCGGCGAGACCTCCCACCGCTGGCCGGTATTCCTGCCGGACGGGAAGCGATTTCTCTACTCGTCGCGAGCTTCGGCGTCCCGAAAGAGGGAACCGGGCATCTACGTCGGCTCGCTCGACTCGAACGAAGGAGACATTTCTCCTGCGGACCGGCGCCAACGCGGCCTACGCGCCCGGATATCTCGTCTACTTCCGCGAAGGAAACCTGCTGGCGCAGAGGTTCGACGCGGCTGGTCGAGCGGGCTCGTCGGAGAGCCCTTCGCTCTCGCCGAGGACATCCAGTTCTTCCCGCAGCAGCAGGCCGCGTTGTTCTCGGCCTCGGCCAACGGCGTTCTCGTCTCGCAGCCTCGATCGGACACGAGCGTCTCGCAGCTCATGTGGCTCGATCGAACCGGAAAGCCGCTCGGCACTCTCGGACCGCCGGCGAACCAGGCCAATCCCCGCATCTCTCCCGACGGCAAGAGGGTGGCTCTCGACATCGTCGACCCGCAGACCGGCAACCAGGACGTCTGGATCTACGAGTCCGGCGGCGGCCTGCCGACGCGCCTGACGTCCGATCCCTCGATCGACGCCCTTCCGACCTGGTCGCCCGACGGGAGCCGGGTGGCCTTGATGTCGCTTCGGAGAAGCCATCCGGACATCTTTCTGGCGAAGTCCGACGGCTCCTCCGGCGAAGAGATCGTCTCTCGAGTCGGGGCAGGCCAAGTACGTCACCGACTGGTCGCCGGACGGCCGCTTCCTTCTCTTTCGCGCGAGCGACGCGACGACGAATCTCGAGCTCTGGACGTTGCCGGTCGGCGGCGACGGCAAGCCGATCCCGTTTCGGCGCGCTTCGTACGGCGTGAGCCACGGCCAGTTCTCTCCCGACGGGAAGTGGGTCGCCTACGTTTCGAACGAGACCGGCCGATTCGGAGATCCACGTCGTCCCCCTTTCCCGGTCCGGGGAGCAGCTGGAGAGTCTCCACCGCCGGCGGGACTGAGCCCCGATGGCGGCGGGACGGCAAGGAGCTCTACTACCTCGCTCCCGACGGCAAGCTCATGGTCGGTCGGACGTGAAAACGGGTCCGCCGTTCGAGGCCGAGGCCGCGAAGCCCCTCTTCCAGGTCCGCCGCCGTGAGCGCGTCTCCGCCAGCGACATGTACGGCTACGACGTCGTCGGCCGACGGCCAGCGCTTTCTCGTGAGCGCGGAGATCGGGGAGGAGACGGCGCCGCCTCTGACGCTCGTGCTGAACTGGGCCGACGAAGAAGAGGAAGAAATGAGAGTTCGCGCGTGCCTCGTGCTCTCGATCGGGATCGTGCGCGCCGGTTCTCCGGTCCGAGCCCAGGACGCGATCGCCGGCCCGGATCGCCGGCGAGGCGCTGACGAGCGGCCGGGCGCTGGCGTTTCTCGAGCGCCTCACCGACGAGGTCGGCGGGCGCGTGACGGGATCTCCGCAGACGCGGGCCGCCTCCGAGCTCATCCTCGCCGAGCTGAAGAAGGCCGGCTACGCCAACGCGCGGTTCGAAGAGTTCGACCTCGCGTCGCGCTGGACGCGCGGGCCGGCGAGCGGGCGCATCGTCGCGCCGATCGAACGGCCGATTCTCGGTCGGCTCGTATGCCTGGGTGCCGGGCCTCGCGCGCGAGACGACCGCGCCGCTCGTCGATCTCGGTGCGCCGGCGTCGGCCGCGCTGCCGGCGCCCGTCGATCGCTTGCGCGGCGCCTTCGTCCTCGTCGATCCGCAGAAGTCGGGCGTCGATCCGTCCTTCGTGATGCGCTCGCAGCTCGCGAAGACGCTGGCCGAGGCCGGCGCCGCCGCGATGCTGATCCCGTCGGACAAGCCCGGGCGCATGGTCTACACGTCGGCGTTCGGCTTCTATCCGCGCGCGCCGCTGCCCGTCATCTCCGTGGCGAAGGAAGACGCCGCGCTCCTGCGGCGCCTTCTCGGGAAGGGTGCGGTGCGCCTCACGCTCGACGTGAAGAACACGTTCGATACGTCGCCGTACCGCGAGCGCAACGTCATCGCCGACCTTCCGGGTCGCGAGCCCGGCGAGGTCGTGCTCGTCGGGGCGCACTACGACTCGTGGGACGTGGCGCAGGGCGCCGACGACGACGGCTCGGGTGTGGCCGCGGTGCTCGAGGCCGCGCGGATCCTCAAGTCCCTCGGCGTGACGCCGCGCCGCACGATCCGCTTCGCCTTCTTCTCCGGCGAAGAGGAGGCGACGCTCGGCTCGCGGGCGTACGTCGCCGCGCACGAGAAGGAGCTCGATTCGCTGCGCGCCGTGCTCGTCATGGACTCCGGGCGCGGGCACGCCCCTGGGTCTCGAGCTCCACGGCCGCGCGGATCTGCAGCCGGCGGCGAAGAAGCTGCTCGCGCCGCTCTCGGGCCTCGGCGCGACCGCGACGACGCTCGAGGCCACGTTCGACCGCGACCACGGCCCGTTCATGGTCGTCGGCGTCCCGGCCATGACGCTCTGGGTCGAGGAGGGCGACGTACGACGACCGCCACCACACGGTGATCGACACGTTCGAGAACGTGGACCCGAAGAAGCTCGCCGCCGATACGGCGGTGATGGCGGTGCTGGCATGGCGGCTCGCGGACTCCGCGGAGCCGTTCGGCCGGCGGCTGAGCGCGATCGGAGGCCGCCGACCTCCTCGCAAGAGCGGAGTCGGGAACACGAAGAAGCATGGTTCTACGCGCGGAGCGGAACCGCATGAAGGAGTACACGACGCTCCTGGAAGAGGCCCTCGAGGCCTGGACGTACGTGCGGGAGGGCGTCATCGACGAGCTCCGCAACATCCCCGAGCGAGACATCGGGTTCCGTCCTCACCCGGAGAGCCGGAGGGTCGCGGGAGCTCGCGCAGCACATCATCCAGTCGGGGCTCCTCATGTCGGGCGAGCTCTCGCGCAAGGACGGCGACTTCCGCCGCAAGAGCTACGAGGCGCTGCTGCGGGAGCACGGCCCGGGCATGGAGCGGCTGCGCACACGGAAGGCGCTCCTCGCGGCGCTCGCCCGCACGCGCGCGGGACGGCGAAAGAGCGCTCCGGAGGGCGGGCGAGCTGCACATCCTGCAGTCCATCCGCCGTTTCGACGGGAAGCCGGGGACGCGGCTCGCCTGGATGAATCACGGCATCGCCCACGAGGAGTATCATCGCGGCCAAATCGCGTTGTACGCGCGGCTGCTGGGCCGCGTGCCGGCGCTGACGCGGCTCATACAAGGAGGCTGAGGAATGAGCGAAGGCGGTTCTCCCGGTGCTCGCCGTGTTGATGGCGTGCGGCGGCTGCTATCGTTCTCGCCCAGGTGTCGACGAAGGAATCGCAGGCCGCGATCACTCCGGCCGAAGCCCTCAAGCGGCTCAAGGAGGGCAACGCGCGGTTCGTCGCCGGCCAGCCGAAGACCCGCGACTGGGCCGCCAAGGTCATCGCCACGGCCTCGGGTCAGTACCCGTTCGCCGCCGTCGTCTCATGCATCGATTCGCGGGCGCCGGCCGAGATCGTTCTGGATCAGGGAATCGGCGACGTCTTCAGCCTGCGCACGGCCGGCAACGTCGTCGACACGGACGTGTTCGGCGGGCTCGAGTTCGCGACGAAAGTCGCCGGGGCGAAGCTGATCGTCGTGATGGGACACACGGAGTGCGGCGCGGTCAAGGGCGCGATCGACGGCGTGAAGATGGGCAACCTCACGGCGCTCCTCGCCAAGATCCAGTCGGCGGTGCGCGACTCCGGTCCCGGCAGCTCCAAGGATCCCGCATACGTCACGAAGGTGACCGAGAAGAACGTCCGCGATTCCATCGACGAGATCAAGGCCCGGAGCTCCATCCTCCGCGAGCTCATCGACTCCGGAAAAGTCGGGATCCAGGGCGCCATGTACGACGTGGCTTCGGGTCGTGTGACCTTCCTCGCCGACTGATTCCGCCGGTATAGGCTTCCGGATCGTGGCTCTGTCGACCGGAGTCGCGCCTCGGTCCCTACGAGATCCTCGGCTCTCTCGGGGCGGGAGGCATGGGCGAGGTGTATCGGGCCCGGGACTCCCGCCTGCGGCCGGGATGTGGCGATCAAGGTGCTCCCGGCGCTCTCGGGCGGCAGTCCGGACGCGATCGCCCGCGTTCCACCGCGAAATGCAGGCGGTGGCGGCGCTCTCGCACCCGCACATCCTCGCCATCCACGACGTCGGCGAGGACGACGGCGCGGTCTACGCCGTCATGGAGCTTCTCGAAGGCGAGACGCTTCGCGTCGCGGCTCTCGGCGTCGGCGATCCCGGCGCGCAAGGCCGTCGAGTACGCGCTCCAGATCTCGAAAGGCCTCGCGGCCGCGCACGACCGCGGCATCGTGCATCGCGACCTCAAGCCGGAGAACGTCTTCCTGACGGAAAGCGGCTTCGTCAAGATCCTCGACTTCGGCCTCGCGATGCTCTCGGCGCGGCCTTCGCAGGACGTCGACCTCTCGCAGTCGCCGACCTGCGGAACGCAGCCAGGCATCGTCCTGGGCACGCCGGGCTACATGTCGCCCGAGCAGGTCCGCGGGCCGCACGGTCGACCATCGCACCGACCTCTTCGCGCTCGGCGCGATCCTCTACGAGATGCTGACCGGCCGGCGCGCGTTCCATGCGCAGAGCGCCGGCCGAGTCGATGCTGGCGGTGCTCCAGGAGGATCCGATGGCCTCGGCGACCGGCGCGCAGATCTCGCCGGAGCTCGCGCGCATCGTCTCGCACTGCCTCGAGAAGGAGCCGGCGGAGCGGTTCCAGAACGCCCGGGATCTGGCTTCGCCCTCGAGGCCTGGGAGTCAGCCGCGACGCCCTCGTCCGCGCCGGCGATCTCGGGCGCCGTCCGGCCGCGCCGAGGCCTCGATCGCCGTGCTGCCGTTCCGCAACATGAGCGCCGACGAAGGACGCCGAGTACTTCTAGCGACGGCATCACGGAGGAGATCATCACGCGCGCTCACGGGCATCGGCCCGATGCGGGTCGCGGCGCGCACCTCCTCCTTCGCCTTCAAGGGCAAGGACACCGACGTCCGCCAGATCGGCCGGGAGCTGGGCGTGCGGACGGTTCTGGAGGGAAGCGTCCGCAAGGCCGGGCGACGCCTGCGGATCACGGCGCAGCTGATCGACGTCGCGAGCGGCTATCAACTCTGGTCGGAGCGATTCGACCGCGAGATGGAGGACGTCTTCGCCGTCCAGGACGAGATCGCGCGGGCGATCGCCGAGACGCTGCACGTCCGGCTGGTGGGATCGGGAGACGCGCCGGTCGTGCCCCCGCCGACGCAAGACGTCGAGGCCTACAACTTCTACCTGAAGGGCCGGTACTACTGAACCTGCGCCGCCCGCAGCTCGGCGATCCAGGAGCTCCGAGGCCGCGATCGAGCGGGACCACCGACTACGCCGCGGCGCACGTCGCGCCTCGCCGACGCCTACTGCTTCTGGGGCTTCTACGGGGGCATCTCGACCTGGGAGGCGTACGCGCGCGCGCGCACGCGGCCGAAAACGCCGCAGGAGCTGACGCCGGACTCCGCCGGAAGTGCACCTCTCGTTCGGGCTGATCGAGCACTACTTCGGCTGGGACACGGCGCGCGAGGAGCGCGAGTTCGCAAGCTCTCGATCGAGCAAGAGCCGCGATCGGCCGAAGGCTATTTCTGGCTGGCCTTGTGCTTCTCGACGAGCGGCCGCTTCGACGAGGCCTTCGAGGCGGCGCAGCACGGCCATCGCGCTGCGAGCCGCACAACGCGCAACCTGCCCGGGCCAGCTGGGCTGGTGCTACGGCGGGTCGCGGCGGTTCGCCGAGGCCGTGCCCGAGTTCACGAGAAGGCCGTGGCGCTCGAGCCCGAACGCCGGCTTTCCCCGCTGGTCGCTCGGGGTCTGTCACAGCTGTACGCCGGCGCCTTCGCCGAGGCCATCGACGACTTCGAGCAAGGCGGTCGAGATCGACGCAGGGCGAGAGCACAGCCTTTCAGATCGGCCTGCTCTGCGCGGCGCTCGCGGCCGCGAGACGGACCGGCGAGGCGCGGCGGGTCCTCGCCGAGCTCGAAGCCCGGTCGAAACACCCGCGAGTACGTGCCGCCGTTCGACCTGGCCATCGTCCTGGCGCCGCTCGGGCGAACCGAGGAGGCGCTGACGGCGCTCGAGCGGGCGTACGAAGAGCGCAACGCGCTCCTCTGGGCCGCATCCACTTCCCGATGCTCGATTCCCTGCGGGGGGAGCCCCGCTGGCGCGCATCGCCGAGCGGCTGGCGCGCTCGCGCCGATGCCGGCCGGGGCGGGCAGGTCGGGACGTGGATAGAATGGCACCCAGAGATTCCGAACCCGAAAGGAGGCCGCACATGGCGCCGAGCCGCTGACGCGTTGCGAGTTCGAGGCCGAGCGAGCTTCTCGTCAAGATCGACACGACGCTTCCCGCGGACGTCAACGCGATCTCGCCCGTCGTCGGCAAGGTCATGGAGATCGTCACGCAGATGGGCTGCGCCGCCGGCCGCGAGTTCGAGATCGAGCTCGCCCTGCGCGAGGCGCTCGCCAACGCGATCGAGCACGGCAGCGGCAACGATCCCTCGAAGCAGATCGAGTGCTGCGTCGCCTGCGACCACGAGCGCGGCATGCTCATCGTCGTGCGCGACCCGGGTCCCGGGTTCGACCCCGCCTCGATCCCGAGCCCGGTCCTCGGCCTGAATCTCTTCTCGACCGGCGGCCGCGGGATCTACCTCATCAATCAGCTCATGGACGAAGTGCGCTTCGAAAAGGGCGGCACCGAGATCCACATGCGGACCCATCCCCCGGCAGCCCCGGCGGGCTCGTCTGAGCGGCCCGCTTCGCGGCCGACCGACGGAGGGGGACGTCGCGGGGCCTCTCCAGAGCTCGATTCCCCACCGCAGACTCCCCGTGCTCGGGAGACAGCCTCACGGCCTCAGATTTCCGCCGGCCCCGCCGCGTCGGGCATGGTCTGCGCCGGCGCCTCGGCGTGGCGGAGGGGCTCGGGCAGCTTGACGAACACCGCGGCGGCGATGACGCCGAGCAGGAACGTCGCGCCCCAGAGGACGCGGGCGCCGGCGCGCTCGAGCACGACGGTCCCGACCCACGGCCCGATGCCGAACGCGATCGAGAACACCATCGTGTAGAGGCCGCTGTACTCGCCGCGCCGCGCGTCGGGCGCGATGTCGGTCGCGTAGGCCGCCGACGAGCGGGAAGAAGAGCATCTCGCCGAACGTCCAGATGACGACGGTGCACCGCCAGCGACCAGAAGTCGCGGGCGAAGGCCATCGCGCCGAAGCCCGCGCCCGAGAGGATCGCGCCCAGGGCGAGCGTCCGCCGGTGCGACCAGTGCGCGGTCGCGGCGTTCAGCGGGATCTCGAGCACCACGATGAGCAGGCAGTTCAGGGAGAAGAGCAGGCCGAACGTGCGCGGCGTGAAGCCGAGCTCGTTGACGATGAAGAGCGGCATCGAGGAGATGTGCTGGAAGAAGATGACGCAGACCGGCAGCACACCGAGCGAGGAAGAAGAGGAAGCGCGGGTCCGCGTGCGCGGCCGTCGAGAGGCGCAGGCGCGTCGTCGTCGAGGGCGCGCCGGCGGCCCGCGGCGCGCTTCCTGCCGTTGGGCAGCGTCACGCGCGGCGAGGACGAGCCCGGCGGCGATCGACGTCGCGCCGTCGACGAAGAACAGGTAGCGGAAGGCGATCGTCGCGAGGATCCCTCCGATCGCCGGGCCGATCGCCATGCCGAGGTTGATCGCGAGGCGGTAGACGGCGAAGGCGGACTTCCGGCGCGCGGGCTCGACGGTTTCGGCGAAGAACGACATCGCCGCCGGCCGGAACGCCTCGGTCAGCATCGCGAGGACGATCGTCACCGCGGCGATCGCGACCAGCCGCGTCGCGAACGGGATAGACGAAGAGCGTCGACTCCGGAGAGGAACAGCGATGCGCGCATGAGCGGCACGGAGCCCCACTTGTCCGAGAGCCGGCCGGCGAGCGGCCCGCAGACGATGGCGCCGGCGCCATAGAGGAAGATGATGAAGCCGGCCTGCTCCGCCGAGAAGCCGCGGTCGCGGGTCAGATAGAGGACCAGGAACGAGAGCACCATCGAGCCCGCGCGGTTGACGAGCTGGGAGCGCCGCGACGAGCCACACGGGCCGCGGCAGAAACCTCAGGTCTTTCCAATACTTCAGCACGGGTGCAGGGAATGGTACGGGCGGCGGGGCCCGGAGTTATGCGAAGCGCTTCAGGAGCCAGCCGGCCGCGGCGGCCAGGAGCGCGAGCGCCGCCATGAAGCCGAGCACGTAGAGAAGGATCGGCAGAAACCGCGCCGAGTCCTGCTCGTCGGGATCGCCGGGATCCTCATCCATGGATCCCCTGCGCGGCGAGCCAGCGCTCGGCGTCGATCGCGGCCTTGCAGCCTTCGCCCGCGGCCGAGACGGCCTGGCGGTACGTCGGGTCGGCGACGTCGCCGGCCGCGAAGACGCCCTCGACCGAGGTGTACGTCGACGGGATGCCGGACCTTGATGTAGCCGACCTCGTTCATCTCGAGCTTGCCCTGGAAGATCGCCGTGTTGGGCGAGTGGCCGATGGCGACGAAGACGCCCTGCGTCGCGAACGGCTCGGTCGCGCCCGGTGCGGGTGTCGCAGGAGCGTGACGCCGGTGACGCCCGCTGGCGTCGCCCTGGATGTCCGACGACGGTCGCGTTCAGCTTCCAGTGCGATCTTCGGGTTGTGCTGCGCGCGGTCGAGCATGATCCGGGAGGCGCGGAACTCCTCGCGCCGGTGCACGACCGTGACCTTCTCGCGAACTTGGTCAGGAAGGTGGCTTCTTCCATCGCCGTGTCGCCGCCGCCGACGACCACGACCTCCTTGCCCTTGAAGAAGAAGCCGTCGCAGGTCGCGCAGGCGGAGACGCCCTGGCCCATCAGGCGCGTCTCGGACTCGATGCCGAGGAGCTTCGCCGAGGCGCCCGAGGAGACGATGACGGCGTCGGCCGTGATCTCGCCGCCGGCGTCGAGCGTCAGGCGGAACGGGCGCTTGCCGAACTCGACGTCGGTCACGGTGTCGAGCACGACCTCGGTGCCGAAGCGCTTGGCCTGCTCGCGGAAGATCTCCATGAGCTCGGGGCCCTGGATGCCGTCCTTGAAGCCGGGGTAGTTCTCGACCTCGGTCGTGATCGTGAGCTGGCCGCCGGGCTGCGGCCCTTCGAAGACGACCGGGGCGAGCTCGGCCCGCGAGGCGTAGAGCGCGGCGGTCCAGCCGGCCGGGCCGGAGCCGATGATGGCGATGCGGTAGTGGGATTTCTGCGGTGGCATGGCGCCGGGAGGATATCAGCGGGCGGGGGCGATCCGGCGGAGCCCCGTTATCATCCGCGCATGCGCCCCGCGCTCTCGCGCAAGCTCGACGGCTTCGGCACGACGATCTTCACCGAGATGACGCGGCTCGCGAACGAGCACGGCGCGATCAATCTCGCCCAGGGATTTCCGGACTTCGACGGGCCGGAGTTCGCGCGCGAGGCGGCGGTCGCGGCGATCCGCGCGGGGCACGGCCAGTACGCGCGCATGACCGGGATCCCCGAGATCCACCGGGCGCTCGTCGGCGAAGTACCGGCGCGACTGGGGGCTCGACTACGCCGCCGGACACGGAGCTGACGGTGACCTCGGGCGCGACCGAGGCGATCTTCTCGGCGATCCAGGGCGTCTGCGACGCGGGCGACGAGGTCGTCCTCTTCGAGCCCTACTACGACTCCTACAAGGCGAGCGTCGCGATGGCGGGCGCCGTGCCGCGGGTCGTGACGCTCCACGCCCCGGACTGGACGTTCGATCCGCGCGAGCTCGAAGCCGCCTTCACCGACAGGACCCGCGTCCTGCTTCTCAACACGCCGCACAACCCGACCGGGCAAGGTCTTCTCCCGCGACGAGCTCGAGACGCTCGCCGCGCTCTGCCGGCGCACGACGCGCTCTGCATCACCGACGAGGTCTACGAGCACCTCGTCTACGAGGGGCGCCACGTCCCGATGGCGACGCTGCCCGGGCATGCGGGAGCGCACGATCACGATCTCGTCCTTCGGGAAGACGTTCTCGCTGACGGGCTGGAAGATCGGCTGGGCGGCCGCGCCGCCGGAGCTGACGGCCGCCGTGCGCGCGGCCCACCAGTTCGTCACGTTCGCGACCGCCACGCCGCTGCAGCACGGCGCGGCCTCGGCGCTCGCGGCCGGGCCCGGAGTACTACGCCGCTCTCCTCGCCGAATACCGCGCCCGGCGCGACTATCTCTCGCGCGAGCTCGTCGCGGCTCGGCTTCGTCGCTCCGCCCGCCGCAGGGCACGTACTTCGTCTGCGCCGACTTCCGCCGCTTCGGCTTCGACGACGACCGCGCGTTCGTGCCGCCACCTGATCGAGAAGGTCGGCGTCGCGGCGATTCCGCCGAGCGTCTTCTACGACCATCCCGAGCAGGGCCGCCGCTACGTCCGTTTCGCCTTCTGCAAGAAGCGGGAGACGCTCGAGGCGGCGGTCGCGCGGCTGGAGAAGCTGTGCGACATAGCCCTCGTCCAGATGGACCTCGCCTGGGAGGACGTCGCCGAGAACCACCGCCGCGCGCGGCGTCACCTCGAGCGCGCCTGCGACGGCGGCGCGCGGCTCGCGCTCCTGCCCGAGATGTTCTGCACCGGCTTCTCGATGGAATCCGACCGCATCGCGCAGCCGCGCGGCGGGCCCGTCCGAGACGTTCCTCCGCGAGACGGCGCGCGAGCTCGATGCTCTGGATCCTGGCCTCGATCCCGGAGGCGGGGGAGCCGCGGCCGCGCAACATGGCCCTGCTCGCCGGGCCGGACGGCTCGCTCGCGCGATACGCCAAGATCCACCCCTTCACGTTCGGCGGCGAGCACCGGGTCTACACCGGCGGCGAGGGCGTCGTGACCGTGCCGGTCGAGGGCGTCCGCGTGACGCCCTTCGTCTGCTACGACCTGCGCTTCCCGGAGCCCTTCCGCCTGGTCGCCGAGGAGACGGACCTCTTCGCCGTCGTCGCCAACTGGCCCGAGGGCACGCCGCGAGGCGTGGCGCACGCTCCTGCGCGCCCGGGCGATCGAGAACCTCTGCTTCGTCGCGGCGTCAACCGCGTCGGCGAAGGCGGCAAGCTCCGCTACGCCGGCGACTCCGTCGTCGTCTCGCCGTGGGGCGACATCCTCGTCGAGGGCGCGACCGGAGGAGGCCGTCCTCTTCGCCGACGTGGATCCCGCCGCCGTGCGCGACGCGCGGGCGAAGTTTCCCGGCGCTCGACGACCGGCGGCCCGAGGCGTACCGCCGCTAGACACTCGCCTTCGCGCCCGCGCTTTCAAGAAACGATTAACAACCCCGCTCCTCGCGAATCCAGACCTCCGGCCTCGCTCCGTAACGCGCCGCAGAGTGGCTCGCGGAATGGTTCCGCAGCCCGGATTCCGAAGGAGGAGAACCATGGAGAATCTCAGAAATCGATTAGTGCGCGCGCGCGTCCGCGGGGCGATCCTCGCGATGCTCCTCGGAGCGTGTCTCGCGACGACGGCCGCACGCCGCCAGCCACCGCGAGGCCCCGAAGATCGCGCTGGATCCGACGGCCGACATCACGGACGTCTATTTCTTCCGCAGCTGGCAGGACCCGAGCCGGGTCGTTCTGATCATGAACGTCATCCCGGCGCAGGAGCCGAGCTCCGGCCCGAACTACTTCAACCTCGACGAGGACGTTCTGTACGCGATGCACCTCGACGTCGACCGCGACGGAGAGACCGACATCGACTACGAGTTCCGCTTCGAGACCGAGATTCGCGCCCCGTTCGACGACCTGCCGGTGGCGTATGCCGGGCGTCGACGGCGTGCCCGGACTGCCTCCGGGCATCAGCGCCCTCGACGGCGCGGGCTCGGAGGGCCTGGGCCTTCGGCAGAGCTACACCGTCCGGCAGGTCAGCCGGAAGCGGCGGGGCGACCTCGGACTCGCGACGATGTTCGCCGTGCCGTCCAACATCGGTCCGCGAACCATCCCGGACTACGAGGCCCTCGCGGCCAGGGAATCTACGACCTGAGCAACGGCGGCCGCGTATTCGTGGGACAGCGGGACGAGACGTTCTACATCGACCTCGGCGCGACCTTCGACACGCTCAACCTGCGCCGCAACCCGCCCGTCCTGACGGCTGCCGAGGACGCCAACGACGGCGTCAATCCGTTCGGCGTCGACATGTTCTCGGGCTTCAACGTCACCACGATCGCTCTCGAGATCCCCATCTCCGACATCACGGACGATCCCAACGCGGTCATCGGGATGTACGCCTCCACGAGCCGCGCGCGGAACCGGCACCTCTCGGGCGACGACGGGACGGCGTTCGGCTCGGGCGGCTTCGTGCAGGTGGCCCGCCTGGCCAATCCGCTGGTCAACGAGCTGATCATCGGCACGGGTCAGAAGGACCGCTGGAACGCGAAGGATCCGAGCGACGAGTCGCGATTCCTCGACTTCTACCAGACCCCGCGGCTGGCGGCGGTCCTGAACCTCGCCTTCGGGCTTCCGGTTCCGCCGACGCCGCGCAACGATCTCGTCGCCGTGCTCCTCAAGTATCCCGGCCAGGATCCGAGCCGGCTGCTCGCGCCGGAATCCCTGCTCCGAGCTGCTGCGCCTGAACGTCGGCGTGCCGCCCACGGCGCCGGCCGATCAGAAGCGGCTGACGGTGCTCGCCGGCGACCCGGCCGGGTTCCCCAACGGCCGCCGGCCCAACGACGACGTCACCGACATCGCGCTGCGGGTCGTGGCGGGCGCGCTCCTGGGCCCGGTTCCGGCGCTCGGCGACGGCGTGAACTTCAACATCGGCGCTCCCGGCACCAACATCACGGCCAACGGCATCGCGACGGACTTCCCGTTCCTGCCGACGCCGCATCGACGGCCGGAACCGCAGGCACATCGACTGCGGCGAGACCGGCGCGAATCCCTGCAACTGACGACGAATCCGGATTCGGATGAGCGGCCGGCGAAAGCCGGCCGCTTCTTTCTTCGTCGTACGACGATTCTTTTCGGCGAGTTGAGGATCCGCTCCGCGAAGCCGGCGTCGGCGAGACGCCGGACGTACGCCTGGACCTCGGCGTCGGGAAGCGCCTGCGTGAGAGGGCGGATGTCGACGGAGACCTGCGGATAGCGCAGCATCACGCCCGCCATCGCATCTCCGAACGGCCAGCCGGCGCCGACCACGACGATGCGGAGCTTCGGGTGGCGAGCGAGCACGCCTTCGAGCTTCAGCGGATCGCCGTAGCGCGACGCGATAGCGCGGAGAAGTCTCCCGGGAGCCTCGGGGCCGAGCGCGATGGCGATCGGCCGGTCGAGCTCCTCGGCGAGCGACCAGTAGGGCTCGAGCCTCGCATCGTCGGCGGCGATGCCGTCGCTCTGCGCGAGAAGGGGCCCGATCCAGCCGGTGCTCGCGGCCAGAGTTCGGCGGAGCGCCGCGAGATCGGGCTGGCGGGAGTCGACGTGGATGCCTTCCGAGGCGAGAGGCGCTGCTGTGACCACCGGGGTCGGAGTCGGAGGAGCGGCGGCGGCCGGTGCCGGCGGCGGGGAGAGGCGCGCGGCGGAGGCGGCGGAACGGGCGTGGGAGTCGGCGGAACGGTCGCCGTCGCGACGCCGGGCGTCGGGAACGACGCGCGCGCCGGCGGCCCGGCTCGCGCTCAGATCGACGCTGACCCAGTAGCCCGCCGCCGGCGGCCGCGGAAACGACGACTCGCGGATGATCCAGCGAAGGCAGACGGCGACGGGCGCCGGCGGCCGCAGCAGGATCTGCGTGGGCCGCCCGTCGGCCGTCATCTCCATCAGGACCGTGAACGGAGGAGCGTCCTCGGGCGGCAGCGTCTCGGCGCATTCGAGCAGGGCGTCGCGGAGCTTCTTCTCGTCGAAGCGCGCGGCGACGCTCGCGGCGTAGGCCCGTCCTTCCGGAGTCGCGAGCTTCGCCTGCGCCTGCGCTTAGCGCGTCGTCGAAGCGGTCCGCCCGAAGAGCGGCGCGGCGCGAGAAGACGCCAGGCGCCAGCGACCGCCGCATGGAGCCGTCAGCGCTCCCGCCGCACGGAGGCGTCAGGAGCGCCCGGAGGAGGCGCTCGCGCTGCGCTGCGTAAGCCGCAAGAGCCTCCGCGCCGCCGGCGATCATGTCCTCGGAGACCGAGAACGAGAACCGCAGGTGGCCCTCGCCCTCGGAGCCGAAGACGATGCCGGGCACGGTCGCGATCTTCGCCTCGTCGAGCAGGACGCGCGCGGCCGCGCGCGAGTCGGACGGCAGCCAGGACGGCGTCTTCGGGAAGAGATAGAGGGCGGCGCGCGGCGGCTCGATCTCGAAGCCCGCGGCCTGCAGGCCCGCGACGAGACGGTCGCGCCGGGAGCGATAGCCCGGCTCGCCACTCCGCGACGAACTCGGTGCCGCGCGTCGAGCGCCTCGACGCCGGCCCACTGCGTCGGCGTCGAGACGCCGTTGGTCGTGTAGAGGACGACCGTCTTGATCGCCGTCTGGTAGCGCGCTTCGGCGCGATGACGTAGCCGAGCCGCCATCCCGTCATCGAGTAGCTCTTCGACAGCGTGTAGCAGGTGATCGTCCGCTCGCTCATTCCGGGCAGCGACCCGATCGCGACGACTCGGCTCGCCCTCGTAGACGAGGTCCTCGTAGGCCTCGTCCGAGATGACGGCGAGACCGCGCTCGCGCGCGAACGCCGCGACCTCCTCGGTCTCCGCTCGCGAGAAGACGTCGCCGGTCGGATTGTTCGGCGAGTTCCAGTAGAGGAGCTTCGTCCGCGCGCGTGGTCTTCGCGGCGAGCGCCGCCGCGAGCCCTCGCGGCGCGCCGCCGCGGTCGGCACGAGGACGGCGTGCGCCTGGTGATACCCGATCAGATCCACGATCGGAGTCCAGTACGGCGAGAACAGGAGGACCTCGTCGCCCGGGTCGAGCAGCGTCGAGAAAGCCGCGAAGAGCCCCTGCATGCCGCCGTTGACGACGACGGGAGCCTCGTCGTCGCACGGGATGCCGTTTCGACGTCGCGGACCTTCTCGAGGATCGCGCGGCGGAGCTCGGGGATCCCGGAGGAGGGCGCGTACCGCGTCTGGTTGCGCGCGAGCGCCGTCGCCCATCGCGGCCTTCACGGGCTCGGGCGTCGTCATCCAGGGCTCGCCGCCCTCGAAGCGCCAGACCTTCTGGCCGGCGGCGAGGAGCTCCATGACGCGGTTGCGGACCTGGACGATCTCCGAGAAGCCGACGCTCTCGAAGCGGCGCGCGGTGCGCGGGAAACGACGCCTTCGCTCAACGCGCCGTTCCCGCCTCAGACGGCGGCCCGGCGGCCGGGCCCCATCAGGAAGTAGAGGACCATGCCGATCACGGGCAGAAGGATGACGAGGAGGATCCAGAGAAGCTTGGTTCCGGTGTCGGCGCTGCTCTTGAGGATCGACACGATCGCGATGATGTCGAGGACGAGGATGATGAGTCCGAGCAGGGAGTACATCGGGATCCTCCTTACAGCTTTTCCGAGATCGCCTTCTGCTGCGTGAAGAGGTACAGGTAGTCGCGGCCGCCGGCCTTCGAGTCCGTGCCCGACATGTTGAAGCCGCCGAAGGGATGCACGCCGACGAGCGCGCCGGTGCACTTGCGGTTGAGGTAGAGGTTGCCGACGTGGAGCTCGCGCTTGCCGCGCTCGAGGCGCTCGCGCTCCCGCGAGTAGAGCGAGCCCGTCAGGCCGTACTCCGTGTCGTTGGCGACGCGGATGCCCTCGTCGAAGTTCTGGACCTTCAGCACCGCGAGCACCGGGCCGAAGATCTCCTCGCGGGCGAGCCGCGCGTTCGGCTTGACGTCGTCGACGACCGTCGGCATCACGAAGTAGCCCTGCTTGGGGCCGGCCTTGCCGCCGGCGACGATGCGCCCTTCCTTCTTGCCGAGCGCCGCGTACTCCAGGATCTTCTTCTGCGCGCGCTCGTTGATGACGGCGCCGACCGCGTTCTTCGGGTCGCGCACGTCGCCGACCGTGAGGGCCTTCGTCTTCGCGACGACGCGCTCGAGCAGGTCCTCGTAGACCTTCTCGTGCACGATGAGCCGCGAGCAGGCCGAGCACTTCTGCCCCTGGAATCCGAAGGCCGCCGCGACGATGCCGTTCGCCGCGGCCTCGAGGTCCGCGGTCTCGTCGACGAGGATGGAGTCCTTGCCGCCCATCTCGAGGATCGCGCGCTTGATCCAGATCTGGCCCTGGACGACGCGGCCGGCCTTCTCGGAGATCTGCGGGCCGACGTCGCTCGAGCCGGTGAAGGCGATGAAGCGCGTCTTCGGGTGCTCGACGAGCGCGTCGCCGACGTCGAGCCGCCGCCGGTCACGAAGTTGAGGACGCCGGCGGGGACGCCGGCCTCCTCGCAGGCCTCGAGGAACATCGTCGCGATGCCGGCGGCGTCGGACGAGGGCTTGAGGACGACCGTGTTGCCGGCGACGAGCGCGGCGGTCGTCATGCCCGTCAGGATCGCGAGCGGGAAGTTCCACGGCGGGATCACGAC
This sequence comes from uncultured Acidobacteriota bacterium, assembly GCA_963749265.1. Lineage (GTDB taxonomy): Bacteria > Acidobacteriota > Thermoanaerobaculia > UBA5066 > Gp7-AA6 > DAHUXD01. The sequence continues at coordinate 81,532 of CAVVML010000017.1, forward strand.
CGCGACGCCGAGCGGGATGTGCTCGAGCTCGTTCCGCTCGCCGGGATAGGGCGTGAGCGGCTGCGGCTGGGAGAGCCGCTCCATCTCGCGCGCGTAGAACTCGCAGAAGTCGATCGCCTCGGCCGTGTCGCCGTCGGCCTCGGCCCAGGACTTGCCTACCTCGAGGACCATCATCGCCGAGAACTCGTGCTTGCGCCGGCGGATCGCCGAGGCGATGCGGAGGACGAGCGCCGAGCGCTCCTCGGCGGGCGTCCGGCTCCAGGCCGGGAAGGCCTTCGTGGCGGCGTCGATGGCGCGGCGGCGTCGGCCGTGCCCTCGGGGAATCGCCCGATGACCTGCTTGAAGTTGCAGGGGTTCACGGACTGGAAGCTCTTCGGGGCTCCCGACCTTCTTGCCGCCGATCCGGTTTTTCCCCTGGATCGGCAGCCGCTTTTCGACCTTCGCGAGCGCGGCGCGGAAGGCCCTGGCGTTCGCGTCGACGGAGAAATCGGTGAAAGGCTCGTTGCGAAATTCCGGAAGCAAGGTCGGTCCCTCCGTCCTCTTCGGAAGGCGTCAATCTATCAAAGGCTTGCGGCCTGCAAACCCGCCGGCGCGCGCCGGCGTATACTGCATGAGATGGATCGTCTGCGTCGGATACGGCCAACTGCTGTTGTACGGCCTCTTCGCGGGGCCCGGCCGCAAGCCGTACCGGTCCATCGACTCACTAGAGTCTTTCTCCACTGGACCCGTCAGCCCGCCGGACCGACCCGGCGGGCTTTTTCGTTTTGGAGGCGTTTCTGAGCTCGAGGCAGCGATTCGAAGAGACGGTCGGGAGCGCCGGCCGGACGGCCGGCGTCGGCCTGCTCGAGGCCGTGGGCGGAACGCCGCTTCTCGAGCTCGCCCGCATCGGCGCGGACGTGCCGGGGCTCCGCCTGCTCGCCAAGGCCGAGCACATGAACCCGTGCGGCAGCGTCAAGGACCGGCCCGTGCGGGCGATGCTCCTCGCCGGGATCGCCTCGGGAAAGCTGACCGCGGGAAAGACGATTCTCGAGGCGACGTCGGGCAACACCGGCATCGCCGACGCGATGCTCGGCCGCGCGCTCGGATTTCCGGTGACGCTCTTTCTGCCGTCGAGCGCCTCGCCCGAGCGCCAGGCGATCCTGCGGGCCTGCGGCGCCGAGCTCGTCCTGACCGATCCGCTCGAGGGCACCGACGGCGCCATCCGGGAGGCGCGGCGCGCGGCGCGGGAGCACCCGGCGAAGTACTTCTATCCGGACCAGTACTCGAATCCCGCCAACTGGCGCGCGCACTTCGAGACGACGGGCCCCGAGATCTGGACCGAGACGGGCGGCCGCCTGACGCACTTCGTCGCGGGGCTCGGCACCTCGGGGACGTTCGTCGGCGTCTCGCGCTTTCTCAAGGCGAGGAGACACGCTCGATCCGCTGCGTCTCGGTCGAGCCGGAGGGGCCGCTCCACGGCCTGGAAGGCATGAAGCACATGGCGAGCGCGATGGTGCCCGCGATCTACGACGCGACGCTCGCCGACGAGCGCATCGCGATGCCGACCGAAGAGGCCTGGGCGATGTGCCGGCGGCTCGCGCGCGAGGAAGGCGTCTTCGTGGGCCCCTCCTCCGGCGCCAACGTGGCGCGGCCTCCGCTGGCCAGAGTCGCGCGGCGCGGAGCCCGATCGCCCGGCGATCATCGTCACGGTGCTCTGCGACCGGGGAGAGCGCTACCTCTCCGAGGACTTCTGGAGGGAGCCGTGATCGAGCTCCCGGCCGGGCTCGTCGAGGCGATCCGGCGGCACGGCGCCGAGACCTATCCCGAGGAATGCTGCGGCGGGCTGCTCGGAGAGCGGCGGAACGGCATCGGTGCGCGTCCTCCGGGCGGAGCCCGTGCCGAACCGCGGAACGGAGCTGCGGGAGCGCCGGTACACCATCGATCCGCTCGACTACCTGCGCCTCGAGCGGCTCGCCGGCGAGGCCGGCCTCGCGGTCGTCGGGATCTACCATTCCCATCCGGACCACCCGGCGGTCCCGTCCGAGTTCGACCGGGAACACGCGCTGGCCGTATTTTCATTACCTGATCGTGGCTGTCGAGGCGGGCCGGGCCGGGGATTTCGCCTGCTGGGTCCTGAGCGAGGACCGCGGAGTCCTTCGAGCGCGCGCCGCACCGACTGACGACGAACGATGACACGCGAGGAGGAGTGACGACATGCCGAAGATCTTTCTGCCGACGCCGCTTCGGCCCTTCGCGGACGGCGCCTCGACGGTCGAGGCGCGGGAGCGACGGTGGCCGAGGCGCTGGAGGCGCTCGTCTCGCGGCACGCGGGCCTGCGCGCGCATCTCTTCGACGAGGTCGGGGAAGCTGCGCGTCCTTCGTGAACGTCTACCGCAACGACGAGGACATCCGCCACCTCGATCGCGAGGGGACGGCGGTCGCGGCCGGCGACACGCTGTCGATCGTGCCGTCCATCGCGGGAGGCTCGCCCGCCGTGCGTCCGCCGGGCTCGACGCCCGCGGCGCTCACGAAGCGAGGAGCTCCAGCGCTACGCGCGCCACCTGATCCTGCCCGAGGTCGGGCCCGAGGGGCAGGCGAAGCTCAAGGCGGGCCGCGTTCTTGCTCGTCGGCGCGGGCGGCCTCGGCTCTCCGGCCGCGCTGTATCTCGCGGCCGCCGGCGTCGGCACGCTCGGCCTCGTCGACTTCGACGTCGTCGACGAGTCGAACCTGCACCGCCAGATCCTCTTCGGGACGTCCGACGTCGGGCCGGCCGAAGCTCGAGGCCGCGGCCGCGCGGCTCTCCGACGTGAACCCGAACGTGCGCATCGTTCCCTTCGAGGAGCGGCTGACGTCGGAGAACGCGCTGCGGATCCTGCGCGGACTTCGACGTCGTGGCCGACGGCACCGACAACTTTCCGACGCGCTACCTCGTCAACGACGCCTGCGTGCTCCTCGGCAAGCCCAACGTCTACGCCTCGATCTTCCGCTTCGAGGGGCAGGCCTCCGTCTTCGCGGCGAAGGACGGGCCCTGCTATCGCTGCCTGTACGCGGAGCCGCCGCCTCCGGGCCTCGTGCCCTCCTGCGCCGAAGGGGGAGTGCTCGGCGTGCTGCCCGGGCTCCTCGGCGTGATCCAGGCGACCGAGACGGTCAAGCTCCTCCTCGGCGTCGGCGAGCCGCTCGTCGGACGGCTCCTGCTCGTGGACGCCCTGGCGATGCGGTTCCGCGAGCTCCGGGTCCGCAAGAACCCCGACTGCGTCGTCTGCGGTCCGCGGCCGAGCGTGACGCGGCTCATCGACTACGAGGCGTTCTGCGGAAGTCCAGGGCGCCGGCCGCCGCGTCGTCTGGTATCGTCCAAACCGTGCACGCGCACGTCCCGGAGCTGTCCGTCGAGGAGCTGAAGGCGCTACGCGATCGCGGCGAGAAGCTCGTTCTGGTGGACGTCCGCGAGCCGCGCGAGTGGGCGATCTCGGATCTCGGAGATTCCGTCAAGATTCCTCTCGGCACGCTCCCCGAGAGTCTCGAGAAGCTCTCCAAAGACGACGAGATCGTCGTCTACTGCCGCACCGGAGGCCGCAGCGGCAACGCCGTCGCCTTCCTGCTCGAGCACGGCTTCGAAAAGGTCCGCAACCTCGCCGGCGGTATCAATCGCTGGGCGGATCGGATCGACAAGTCCCTGCCGCGGTACTGAGTCGGAAGCCATGCGCCGCATCGGCCTGGTCCTCCTCGCGATCGGACTCGCCGGATTTCTCTTTGCCTCCGCCCAGAAGTCGCACTACGAAGCGGCGCGCCGCGGGCGCGACCGCCTCGTCTCCCGCGGCGGAGAGCTCCATCGCTGGGAGGCGGCCCGCTGGCTGCTCGTGGGCGTGGGCGTGATCGGCGTCGTCTTTACGGTTTTGCCGGGGAAGCAGGCTTAGCCGCCGTCTTCGGTTTCGGGGTCGGTCGCGGCGCGCCCGTCGCCGGCGTCGCCGCCGTTCCCTTCCTTCTGGACGCGCTCGTGGAGCTCGCGGAAGAGCCGTGTACATCCGGTCGAACGCCTTCTGCTTCTCGCCGTGCGTCTCGGCGGTGACGTCGAGGTACGGCCGCGCGGGGATGTTCTTGTCGTAATCGAGAACCGCGACGGTGACGTCGGTGTACGTCGGCGCGTACGTCGTGGGCGCCATCGACGCCGGGTCGTCCGAGCGGAGGAGGAGCGCCAGCTTCCGGAAATCGGAGTCGGACAGGGTCAGCTCGCGGGGCGGGCGGCGGCAGTTGTCCCTTGGGCATGAGGCGGTCGCTGACGTGCCGGCCCTCGACGCGCAGGAGGAAGCTCTCGCCGCCGCTGTTCGCGGTCGCGGCGCGGCGCACGAATGCCGAGAACGTCTGCGGCGCGAGCGTGCCGTCGGCCACCTTGGCGAGCCCGTCCTGCAGGCTCGAAGCCTTCACCCCGCCGGCCGCGGCTTTTTCGGAGAAGGCCAGGATCCGGCCGACGAGCTGGCTGAGCGACTCCAGCTGCTCTCCCTTGGTGAGCTGCTGGCGATGCGTCCGGACGTCGCCGGCGATGACCGTCAGCTCTCCGCGAAGCTGCAGCGGAGCTTTCGCCTTCGGGACGGCGAGCCTTCGCGCCCGGCTGAGGAATCGTGCCCACCTTCGCGTCGACCAGCATGTTCACGACCGTGAGGATCTGCTCGCGAGTCATGGGGAACTGGACGCTCTTTTCCCAGATGCCCACGCCCGTGCCCCAGATCCGCACGGAGCGGTTGGCGTGCTCGAGCTGCCACGACGCGTCGAGCTGGAAGTCGTCGAGGCTCGCCCGGCCCGACGCCATTCGGGCGAGGGCGTCGTCGAGCGGGTCGGCGGGGGCGGAGGCCTTCGCCGGCAGACGCGAGGGCGACGCTTCCTCCCGTCAACATTCCCAGAGCCAGGGCCGCGATCGCGAATCGGATCTTCATGCTTCCTGTCCTCACCCCGCCGATGCTTCGGCGCCTTCCTCGAGCAAGCGATTGATCTTCGCCGCGAGGATGAAGTCGTTTTCGTGGAGCCCGCCGATCTTGTGCGTCCAGAGGACGAGGTCCACCTTGTTCCAGTGAATCGCGATGTCCGGATGATGGCCTTCCTGCTCGGCGATGTCCGCGACGCGGTTGACGAACTCCATCGCCGCCACGAAATCGCGGAACTCGAAGCGGCGCTGGAGGCGGGTGCCGTTCTCGGCGAGCGACCAGCCCGGCGTGCGCGGGAGAAAGCTCCGCGCGGCCTCGGCCTCCGTCAGGGGAGGGATGCCGCCCCGGCAGGGGACGCAGCTCTTGCCGGCCAGGCCTTCCATGTCGTCAACCATACGGAGCAGAGCATCCTATCGTCGGGGGACGGTGGCGGTGCGGTTGACCCCGGGCTCCCGATCCCGGATAATCCGCGTCCCTCAGAACGACTGGGAGGTCGTTCAATGGTAGGACAACTGGCTCTGGACCAGTGAATCGGGGTTCGAGTCCCTGCCTCCCAGCCAATCCGTCGCTACGCGCTCGCTCCGGGTCTCGCCCCGGGCGCACCGGCCGTCGGCTCGCGCGGGTGCGCGCTCGACCGCCGGCCTGACCCTCCGCTCCGCGCTCCGCTCCCGCGGCGCGAACCTCCTCCCTCCCTTCGGTCGGGAGACTATTCGCGCCGCGAACGATTGGACCGGGGCCGCGAAAAGGCGGCACGGGAGTCGCGTCGCCACCGGGGCGCACTGCTGCCAAAAAGTCCTCTAGAATCCGCCTGAAGTTTCCTTTTGACCCTCACAGCCGGAACACGCCTCGGGTCCTACGAGATCGTCGCGCCGCTCGGGCGCGGGCGGGATGGGGGAGGTGTACCGGGCGCGGGATTCGAAGTTGAAGCGCGAGGTGGCGGTCAAGGTTCTGCCGCAGACGCTTGCGGCGGATCCGGATGCCCTGGCGAGGTTCGAGCGTGAAGCCCTGGCCGTCGCGGCGCTCTCGCATCCGAACATCCTCGCGATTCACGATTTCGGAACTCAGGACGGGACAGCCTATGCGGTGACGGAGCTTCTGGAAGGAGAGACGCTGCGCGGAAAGCTCGACGGATCCGACCGTCTCCCAGAAGCAAGCGGTGGACTGGGCGCTGCAGATCGCGCGCGGACTCTCGGCGGCGCACGGCAAGGGTGTCGTCCATCGGGACCTCAAACCCGACAACGTCTTCGTGTCGAGGGACGGGCACGTCAAGATTCTCGACTTCGGTCTGGCGAAGCGGGAGGAGACGACTCCCGAAGCGCAGACGAAAGCGCCGACGGGGTCGGGTCACACCGCGCCCGGAACGGTCATGGGCACGATGGGCTACATGTCTCCCGAGCAGCTGCGCGGGCTGCCGGTCGATCACCGCTCGGACATCTTCTCCTTCGGGGCGATCCTTTACGAGCTCTTGTCCGGCAAGAAGGCGTTCAAGAGGGACACGGCGAGCGACACGATCGCGGCGGTCCTAAGGAGGAGCCGCCGGAGCTGACGCAGACGGGACGGAACATCTCGCCCGCGCTGGACCACATCGTTCGGCACTGTCTGGAGAAGGACCCGGAGAACCGGTTCCAGTCGGCGAAGGACGTGGCGTTCGCGCTGTCGGAGGCGTCGAGCCCGACCGACGACGGTCACGAGCGGCGTGCAGGCCATCGTCGCGCGCCGGAGAAGTCGGCGCAGCAAGAAGTGCTGATCGCCGTCGCGGCGGTCGTGGTCGTGCTCGCGGCCGTGGGTCTTTTCCTCTGGAAGCGGCCGAAGTCGAACGCGGCGGCGTCCGCTGGCGGCGTCAAGCGCGTCGCGGTGCTGCCGTTCGAGAACCTGGGCGCTCCCGAGGACGACTACTTCGCCGACGGGATCGCGGACGCGGTGCGCGGCAAGCTGACCTCGCTGCCGGGCCTCGAGGTCATCGCGCGGGGCAGCTCGACGCCCTACAAGAAGACGACCAAGACGCCGCAGGAGATCGCCCGCGAGCTCGACGCGCACTACCTCCTGACCGCGACCGTGCGCTGGCAGAAGGGCGGAGGTGGCAACCGCGTGCAGGTCAGCCCGGAGCTCGTCGAGATCCGGGCGTCCGGAGCGCCGGCCTCGAGGTGGCAGCAGCCCTTCGACGCGGCGATCACGGACGTCTTCCAGGTGCAGTCGGACATCGCGACGAAGGTGGCGCAGGCGCTGGGCGGCGCGCTCGCGGCCGGCGAGGAGAAGCGGCTGTCCGAGAAGCCCACGCAGAACCTCGCCGCCTACGACGCCTTCTTGAAGGGCGAGGAAGCGGCGAATGGCCTGGGAGCCACCGATCCGCCCAGCCTGCGCAAGGCGCTCGGCTTCTACGAGCAGGCCGTAGCGCTGGATCCCGGATTCGCGCAGGCGTGGGCGAGAGTCTCGTACGCCAATTCGCTCCTGTACGCCAACAGCACCCCGACTGCCCGAGCTGGCCGATCGCGCCCGGCAGGCGGGGGAGAAAGCCGTCGCACTTGCGCCAAACCGCCCGGAGGGGTACGAGGCGCTGGGCACCTACGAACGGATGGTCGCCGTGGACTTCAAGCGCGCCCTGGAGCAGTACGAGAAGGGACTGCGAGTTGCGCCTGGCCATGCCTCCCTTGTCAGTGGAACGGCGCTTGCCGAGCAGGGCCTCGGGCGCTGGGATGCGGCGCTGGAGCATCTCAGACAGGCGGAGCGCCTCGATCCCCGATCCGTCGAACGTTCAGCGGCGTCTCGGCGAAGCGCTTCTCTGGCTGCGACGCTATCCCGAGGCGCGGGAGGCTATCGACCGTGGCCTCGCCCTCGCGCCCGCCAACCTCGTACTGATCGAGCGCAAGGCCATGACGTTCCTCGGCGAGGGAGACCTCGCCGGTGCTCGGGCCGCGCTCGAGGCCGCGCCCAGGGAAGTCGAGCCCACCGCGCTCGTGGCGTACGTGGCGACCTACTGGGATCTCGCCTGGGTGCTCGATGAGGAGCAGCGAGAGCTTCTGCTGCGCCTGACACCGGGCGCGTTCGACGACGACCGCGGGCACCTGGGCCATCTGCCTGGCTCAGGCGTATGCGCTTGAAGGGCGACGCCCAAAAAATGCACACCTACGCGGAGGAAGCAAGGAAGGCCTTCGAGGAGCAGCTTCGCGCGACTCCCGATGACGCACAGCGTCATGTCTTTCTCGGCCTATCGCTCGCGTATCTCGGCCGAAAGGAAGAGGCGATCCGGGAGGGAGAGCGCGGCGTCGCGCTCGATGCCCGTCTCGAAAGATGCGGTCCAAGGCCCCTATCTCCAGCACCAGCTCGCGCGGATCTACATCCTCGTCGGCGAGCCGGAGAAGGCGCTCGACCAGCTCGAGCCGCTGCTGAAGATCCCGTACTACCTCTCGCCCGGCTGGCTGAAGATCGACCCCAACTTCGATCCGCTGCGCAAGAACCCGCGGTTCCAGAAGCTCGTCGCGGGCGGCAAGTGACGCTGGCGGCCGGAACGCGCCTCGGGTCCTACGAGATCCTCGCGCCGCTCGGGCGCGGGCGGGATGGGAGAGGTCTACCGGGCGCGGGATTCGAAGTTGAAGCGCGAGGTGGCGGTGAAGGTGCTGCCGCAGTCGCTCGCGGCGGATCCGGATGCCCTGGCGAGGTTCGAGCGCGAGGCGTTGGCGGTCGCGGCGCTGTCGCATCCGAACATTCTCGCGATCCACGATTTCGGAACGCAGGACGGGACGGCCTACGCGGTGACGGAGCTTCTCGAAGGCGAGACGCTGCGCGGCAAGCTCGACACGGGCCCGATCGCGCAGAGGCAGGCCATCGATTACGCGCTCCAGGTTGCGAAAGGACTCTCCGCGGCCCACGAGAAGGGCATCGTCCACCGGGACCTGAAGCCGGAGAACCTGTTCGTTTCGAAGGACGGCCATCTCAAGATCCTGGACTTCGGGCTGGCGAAAAAGGTGGAGGCCGTCACTCCGGAGGAGAAGACGAGCGCGCGCGACGGGCTCGGGCCACACGGAGCCCGGGACGGTGATGGGCACGATGGGCTACATGTCGCCCGAGCAGGTGCGGGGACTGCCCGTGGATCACCGCTCGGATCTCTTCTCGCTCGGGACGATCCTGTACGAGATGCTCTCGGGCAAGAGGGCGTTCAAGCGGGACACGGCGAGCGACACGATCGCGGCGATCCTGAAGGAGGAGCCGCCGGAGCTGACGCAGTCGGGGCGGAACGTCTCGCCGGCCCTCGACCACATCGTCAAGCACTGCCTGGAGAAGGACCGGAGCCGGCGGTTCCAGTCCGCGCAGGACATCGCCTTCGCGCTCTCGGAGGCGTCGTCTCCGACGACGACGGTCCGAGCGGGGTGCACGTCGTCCCGCGCAGCGCGGCCGCGGAAAGGCGATCGCCGTCGCCGCCGGCGGTCGTCGCCGTCCTGGCCGCCGCGGGCGGCTCTGCTCTGGCAGCGCCCGCGCCCCGGCCGCGCGCACCGGCCGCCGCCGGCGGCGTCAAGCGCATCGCCGTGCTCTGCCGTTCGAGAACCTGGGCGCTCCCGAGGACGACTACTTCGCCGACGGCATCGCGGATGCGATCCGCGGCAAGCTCACGTCGCTGCCGGGCCTCGAGGTCATCGCGCGCGGCAGCTCGACGCCCTACAAGAAGACGACCAAGACGCCGCAGGAGATCGCGAAGGAGCTCTCCGCCAATTACCTGCTGACCGCGACCGTCCGCTGGCAGAAGAGAGGGCGGCGGCAACCGCGTGCAGGTGAGCCCGGAGCTCGTCGAGGTCACGCCCGACGGCCCTCCCGCTTCCCGGTGGCAGCAGCCCTTCGACGCGGCGTTGACGGACGTCTTCCAGGTGCAGTCCGACATCGCGACGAAGCGTCGCGAAGGAGCTCGGCGTCGCGCTGGGGACGACCGAGGCGAAGGGCTCTCCGGAGAAGCCGACGCAGAACCTGCCGGCGTACGAGGCGTACCTGCAAGGGCGAGGAAGCGTCCGCCGGCGTGTCCGCGTCCGATCCCGCCACGCTGCGCCGGGCGCTCGCCTTCTATGAGCAGGCGGTCGCGCTCGATCCCATGTTCGTCCAGGCCTGGGCGGAGATCGCGACCGACCTTTCGCTCCTTTACGCCAACGGCGTACCTTCCCCCGAGCTCTCGCGGTCGGGCGCAGCAGGCGGCCGAGAAGGCGATCGCAGCTGGCGCCCACCCGCGCGGAGGGATACGTGGCGCTCGCAACGTACTGCCGGCTGGTCCTCCGGGATTTCGCGGGCGCTCTGGAGCAGTATCGGAAGGGGCTAGGCGATCTCGCCCGGCCGACGCGAGCCTCTCTCAGGGGAATCGGCGCATGCCGAGCATGGGCCTCGGGACACTTGGATCGAGCGGCGGAGCATTTCCGTCAGGCTTCGCGGCTCGATCCGCGCAGCGTCGGCAACCTGAGAGCACTCGGCGGATGCGCTCCTACGATCTGCGGCGCATCCGTCGAGGCGCGCGAGGTGCTCGCCCGCGGTCTCGCGCTCGCGCCCGTCAACCTGGTCCTGATCGAGTTCCGGGCGATGACATTCCTCTGCGAGGGAGACCTGTCGGGCGCGCGGGCCGTCGCTCGAGGCCGCGGCACCAGGCCGTCGATCCCACGGCTCTGGTCGCCTCTTGGCGGACTACAACGATCTGGTCTGGGTGCTCGACGAGCGCGCAGCGGGAGCTGCTGCTGCGCCTGACCCCGAGCGCATTCGACGACGACCGCGGCGCCTGGGCTCTCTCCCTCGCTCAGGCCTATGCCCTGGAAGGCGACGCAGCGAACACGCGGCACTATGCGGAGCGAGGCGACGAAGGCGTCGAGGAGCAGCTCGAGTCGGCACCCGATGATCCCGCGCTTCACGTCTCTCTCGGCTGGTCGCTCGCGTACCTGGGCCGGAAGGAGGAGGCGATCCGGGAGGGCGAGCGGGCGGTCGCGCTCGGCGCCGATCTCGAAAGACGCGCAACATCGGCCCCTACTTCCAGCACCAGCTCGTGCGGATCTACATCGCTGGTCGGCGAGCCCGAGAAGGCCCTCGACCAGCTCGAGCCGCTCCTGAAGATGCCCTACTACCTCTCGCCCGGCTGGCTGAAGATCGATCCCAACTTCGATCCGCTGCGCAAGAACCCGCGGTTCCAGAAGCTCGTCGCGGGCGGCAAGTGACGCTCGCGGCCGGCACGCGCCTCGGGTCCTACGAGATCGTCGCGCCGCTGGGCGCGGGCGGCATGGGAGAGGTGTACCGGGCGCGGGACTCGAAGTTGGAGCGCGAGGTGGCGGTCAAGGTTCTGCCGCAGTCGCTCGCGGCGGATCCGGATGCCCTGGCGAGGTTCGAGCGCGAGGCCCTGGCGGTCGCGGCGCTGTCGCATCCGAACATCCTCTCGATCTTCGATTTCGGAACGCAGGACGGGACGGCCTACGCGGTGACGGAGCTTCTGGAAGGCGAGACGCTGCGGGGCAAGCTCGACACGGGCCCGATCGCGCAGAGGCAGGCCATCGACTACGCGCTGCAGGTCGTCAAAGGACTCTCGGCGGCCCACGAGAAGGGCATCGTCCACCGGGACCTGAAGCCCGAGAACCTGTTCGTCTCGAAGGACGGCCATCTCAAGATCCTCGACTTCGGGCTGGCGAAGAAGGTCGAGGCCGTCGCTCCGGAGGAGAAGACGAGCGCGGCGACCGGCTCGGGCCACACGGAGCCCGGGACGGTGATGGGGACGATGGGCTACATGTCGCCCGAGCAGGTGCGGGGCCTGCCCGTGGATCACCGCTCGGACATCTTCTCGTTCGGGACGATCCTCTACGAGATGCTCTCGGGCAAGAGGGCGTTCAAGCGGGACACGGCGAGCGACACGATCGCGGCGATCCTGAAGGAGGATCCGCCGGAGCTGACGCAGTCGGGGCGGAACATCTCGCCGGCTCTCGACCACATCGTCAAGCACTGTCTGGAGAAGGACCGGAGCCGGCGGTTCCAGTCCGCGCATGACATCGCGTTCGCGCTTTCGGAGACGTCGTCTCCGACGACGGCGAGCGGCGTGCAGCTCGCGGCGCCGCCGACCGGCAAGAAGAAGGTTCTCATCGCCGTTGCGGCGGCGGTCGTCGTTCTCGCCGCGGTGGGCGTCTTCCTCTGCGGCGGCCGCGACCGGGCGGCGGCGAGGCCGGCGGCGTCAAGCGCGTGGCCGTGCTGCCCTTCGAGAACCTGGGCGCTCCCGAGGACGACTACTTCGCCGACGGGATCGCGGACGCAGTGCGCGGCAAGCTCACGTCGGTGCCGGGCATCGAGGTCATCGCCCGGGGCAGCTCGACGCCCTACAAGAAGACGACCAAGACGCCGCAGGAGATCGCCCGGGAGCTCGACGCGCACTATCTGCTGACGGCGACGGTGCGCTGGCAGAAGAGCGGCGGTGGCAACCGCGTGCAGGTCAGCCCCGAGCTCGTCGAGATCAGGGCATCCGGAGCGCCGGCCTCGAGATGGCAGCAGCCATTCGACGCGGCGATCACGGACGTGTTCCAGGTGCAGTCGGACATCGCGACGAAGGTGGCGCAGGCGCTGGGCGGCGCGCTCGCGGCCGGCGAGGAGAAGCGGCTCTCCGAGAAGCCGACGCAGAACCTCGCCGCCTACGACGCCTTCTTGAAGGGCGAGGAATCTGCGGGTCGTGCATCGATCCTCCGAGCCTGCGCAAGGCGCTGGTCTTCTACGAGCAGGCCGTGGCGCTGGACCCGGACTTTGCGCAGGCGTGGGCGAGAGTCGCGTCCGCCAAATCCCTGCTCTACGCGAACGCCGTCCCGACGCCGGCGCTCGCGGAGCGTGCCCGGCAGGCGGCGGAGAAGGCCGTCGCGCTTGCACCAAACCGCCCGGAGGGATACCTGGCCCTCGGTCAGTACCACCGATTGGTCGCTCGGACTTCGACCGCGCTCGAGCAGTACCAGAAGGGGCTGCGCCTCGCGCCCGGGGATGCCTCTCTCTCGCCGTGGCAGGAGCCGAGCGGGCCTCGGGCGCTGGGATGCGGCCGTGGAGCACCTCCGGCAGGCGGAGCGCCTCGATCCACGGTCGCTGAACGTTCTGAGGCGTCAGGGCGATCTGCTGCTTCAGTTGCGGCGCTATCCCGAGGCTCGCGAACTCTCGACCGCGGTCTCGCCCTCGCGCCCTGCAACCTCAACCTGGTCGAAAACAAGGCCATGACGTATCTCGGCGAGGGAACCTGGCCGGTGCCCGGGCCGTGCTCCGGGCCGCCCCAAGGAGGTCGAGCCCACGCGCTCGTGGCCTTCCTGGCCAACTACTGGGATCTCGTCTGGGTCCTCGACGGCGCAGCGAGAGCTTCTCCTGCGGCTGACGCCGAGCGCGTTCGACGACGACGCGGGCGTCCGGGCCCTCTGCCTCGCTCAGGCCTATGCCCTCAAGGGCGATCGGCGCAAGCGCGACCGTACGCCGAGGAGGCGAAGAAGGCCTTCGAGGAGCAGCTGCGCAGCGCCCGAGGACCCCATCCGCCACGCCTCCCTCGGCCTCGCGCTCGCGTATCTCGGCCGGAAGGAGGAAGCGATCCGGACAGCCCGTCGCGCCGCCGCGTCTCGCCCGTCGACAAGGATGCCTACGGCCCCTACTTTCAGCACCAGCTCGCGCGGATCTACATCCTCGTCGGCGAGCCGGAGAAGGCGCTCGACCAGCTCGAGCCGCTGCTGAAGATCCCGTACTACCTCTCGCCCGGCTGGCTGAAGATCGATCCCAACTTCGACCCGCTGCGCGAGCAACCCCCGGTTCCAGAAGCTCGTCGCGGGCAAGTAGGCGCGCCGCGCGCGGGGCCTCGGCAATTCGCCGGTCGGGTCCCCGACGGGCCGTGTGAATAGAGCAAATCGCGCAAGTAGCCCTTTGGTCCTATTTCGCTCCGTCGACTCGCGCGATAGATAACTCCTTTCTTTCCCGGTTCGAGCGAATGGAGGCATGCATGTCTCGGATGGCGTCGCGGTGGGTCTCGGTCCTCGTGTGGGTGGGAGCCTGTCTGGCTCCGGCGGCCGGAATGCTCGGCGCGAGCGCGCCGCCGATCGTCGAGTTTTCGACGCGGCACGGGAAGTCGGCGCGGCTGCGCGACCACCGGCCGAACGGGCCCGTGCGGCCCGGCGCCCAGCGCCAGATCCCGAACAAGGGAGTGATGAAGAAGAGCCCCGGAGCCTCGTTGTCCGTTTCGGACCCCGTGGCGCAGAGGCAGTTCGGCCTCTCCCAGCCCGAAGCCTCGATCCAGTTCGAAGGCCTTTCCGACGACGACAACGCCGCGGTCGACGGATTCCGGATCGTGCCGCCGGACACCGAAGGCGACGTCGGCCCCGATCACTATTTCCAGTACATCAACGACATCGCCGCGATCTACGACAAGTCCGGCAACGTCGTCCTGGGACCGTTCGCCGGGAACGCCTTCTGGGCCGGGCCTCGGCGGCCCCTGCGAGGTTCAGAACGACGGCGACCCGCTCGTGCGTTACGACCGCCAGGCCGATCGCTGGGTCGTTTCGCAGTTCGCGCTTCCCGAATTTCCCGGATGGCCCCTTCTACCAGTGCATCGCGGTCTCGACGACGAACGATCCGACCGGCGAGTACTACCAGTACGAGTTCCTGACGAACGAGACCTTCTTCACCGACTACGGAAAGATCGGGATCTGGCCCGACGCCTACTACATGTCGTTCAACATGTTCGGGCCGAACGGCGAGGTTGAGGGCGGCGCCTACGCCTTCGACCGCGGCGGCGATGCTCGCCGGCGCCGAGGCCGGGCATGATCATCTTCAGCACGGGAAGCCAGGTCGGCGTGCTGCCGTCGGATCTCGACGGCCCGACGCCGCCCCCGGCCGGCTCGCCCAACTACTTCATGACCTACGACGTCAACCCGGCGCGGCTGCTCCAGTGGCAGTTCCACGTCGACTGGACGACGCCGGCCAACAGCACGTTCACCGGCCCGGTCGAGATCCCGGTCGCCGAGTTCATCAATCGACGTCTGCGACGATCCCAATGGGCGGCAGCAGTGCGTTCCCCAGCTCGACTCGCCGGAGAAGCTCGAGACCCTCGGCAACCGTCTGATGTACCGGCTCGTCTACCGCAACTTCGGCGACCACGAGTCGCTCGTCGTCAACCACACCGTCGGCACCGAGACCGGAAGCGCCGCTCTCCGCTGGTACGAGATCCGCAGCCCGGGCGCCGCGCCCGTCGTTCATCAGCAGGGCACCTACGCTCCGGATGCGAACTTCCGCTGGATGGGCTCGATGGCGATGGACAAGCGACGGCAACATCGCCCTCGGCTACTCCAAGTCGAGCGCGGCCATGTACCCCTCGATCGCCGCCACGGGGCGGCTCGCGGGCGACCCGCTCGGAACGATGGGCGCCGAGGACGTCCTGATCGCCGGCGGCGGCAGCCAGTTCGGGAGCTCGAGCCGATGGGGCGACTACAGCACGATGTCCATCGATCCCGTCGACGACTGCACGTTCTGGTACACCCAGGAGTACTACACCGGATTCGTCGAGCTTCGACTTCAAGACGCGGATCGGCGCCATGCGTTTCCCGAGCTGCACCTCCGGTCCTTCGGGCGCGCTGGAAGGAACGGTGACGGGCAGATCCGGTCCGATCGCGGGAGCTGACCGTGACGGCCGGTGAGTCGCACACGACCACCGATGCGGCCGGGCATTACCAGTTCCTGACGCTTCCGGCCGGGACGTACGACGTCACGGCCTCGAAATACGGCTACCTGCCGTCGACGGCGACCGGAGTTTCGGTCACCGCCGGCGCAACCACGGTGCAGGACTTCACACTCGAGAGCGCCCCGATCGTCCTCGTCGTCGGAACGGTCAAGGACGGCTCCGGCCAGGGCTGGCCGCTTTACGCGAGGCTCGTCGTTTCCGGCCCGACCGGATTCCCCGAGACGACTCTCTACAGCGATCCGGTGACGGGCTACTACTCCATCGCGCTTCTCGCGGGCTCCTACGACTTCGCGGTGACCTCTCTCGTCCCGGGATACGAACCGGGAGGGGGTCCTCTGGCGGTGGCCGCTCCGCCATCGGCCCCCAATGCGGCCGTGGCCAACTGGACCCTCGCGGTCTCGCCGACCTGCACCGCGCCCGGATACGGCGCCGGCGCTTTCGTCGGACCGCTCGCGCTCTCGGAGAGCTTCGACGCGGGTGTCCTTCCCGCGGGCTGGTCGGTGGACACGCGTCTCGGGTGTGAGCTGGAAGGTCTACACGGACGTCGAACCTCTGCTTCATCGAGAACCGCACCGGTGGCTCCGGACCGTACGCGATGGTCAACAGCGGCTGCGAAGGGCCGGCCGACACCTTCCTCGTGACGCCGACGATGGATCTCTCGGGCCGCACGAGCGCGGCCATCCAGTGGGCCAACGACTACATCACCGATCAATTCGAGCCGTCCGTCGTGAGCGTGGACGTGAGCGACGACGGCGGGTCGAACTGGACGAACGTGTGGACGCGGGAGAGCGACGTGCCCGGCCCGGGCAACCAGATCGCCGACATGTCCTTCGCCGCCGGACACGCCAACGTCGCGGCGCGCTTCCACTATCAGGGCTTCTTCTCCCGGACGTGGCAGGTGGACGATGTGAAGGTCGGAAGCTTCGCGTGCGCCGTGACGCCCGGCGGCCTCGTCGTGGGAACGGTCAGCGACGCGAACACCGGCGCGGGCCTGACGGGGGCCACGATCCAGAACCTGCTCGGACGGCGGCTCGACCACCTCGTTCGCGACTCCCGGAAACGCGGGGTTCTACAGCCTCTTCGGCGACGGCGGCTCGAAGTCCTTCCAGGCGTCGTTTCCGGCTTACGAGTCCGTCACGCGGAATGTCACCGTCGTTCCCGGCTCGACGACCCGGCTCGACTTCGCGCTTCCGGCCGGCTCACTGAACGCCGCTCCGCGTCCGCTCCAGGCCTTCGTCGCTCCCGGCGCCATCCAGGATCTGACGCTGACTCTGACCAACACCGGCACGAGCGCCGGAAGCTTCCTGATCCAGGAAGTCGGCGTGCCGCCGGCCGCCTCCGCGTCGAATCCGGTGTCTTCCGGTCCGGCCGAGCGGCGCCCGGCTCCGGCCGACGCCCCGGAGCTGACGCTCGGGAACGCCGGCAACGTCGTCTCCTCCTTCCCGACCGGGCTGGAGTTCGGGTTCGGCCTCGTCTACGACACGAGCGTGGACCGGCTGTGGGTCGCCAACCCCTACTACCCGGACTTCGGCATCAACGGGGACGGCCTCGAGCATCAGTTCCTGCCCGACGGGACCGACACGGGCGAGACGATCGACATCCACGACACCGGCGGCATCCAGCAGGCCGACGGGACCTACAACGGGCGGACCGGCATGCTCTGGCAGGTCAACATCGGCGGGGACAACTGCCTCTTCGAGATGGATCCCGTCACGAAGGTCGTGACCGGCAACAAGATCTGCGGGCCGTGGACGACGCAGAACCGGGCCGCAGCGCGCGCTGGCCTACGACTACGCGACCGACACCTATTACGTCGGCGGCACCAACGACGACCGTCCTCTACCACATCGATTCCGCCGGCAACCTCCTCGACTCCGCCGTCCATCGGCCTCGGGATCGGCGGGCCTCGCATACAACCCGACCACACGGCATCTTTTCGTCGCTCACGCAGTGCGCGGCTCCCTGGGACGTCTGGGTGGTCGACGCCGTCAGGCGGGCTACACCGTCCTCGGCGGGTTCCGCGTGACCAGCGGCGGCGTCCCGGTCCTCCGGTTCGACGCGATCGGCCTCGAAGCCGACTGCGCCGGCCGCCTCTGGCTCAACACGACGACTCCGCACATCGTCTACAGCGTTCGAATCCGGCGAGACCGGCTGGTGCGTCAACGACATCCCGTGGCTCTCGGAAAACCCGGCGGAAGGCACGGTCGCGAGCTCGGCGTCGCTGCCCGTCACCGTCACGTTCGACTCGCACGGGACTGCTTCCGGGCCTCCGCCAGGGCTCGCTCATCTTCTCGACGGACACGCCGACTCTGGTCGCGCCGGTGCCGGTCGACTTCACGGTCCTCTTCAACGACGTGCCGCAGGGCAGCTTCGCCTGGAACTTCATCTATGGCGCGGCGGGAGCGGGAGTCATGCCGGGCTGCGCGCCGCAGACGCCGACCTTCAACTTCTGCCCCGACGGAAGTCGTCACGCGGCGGAGCATGGCGGGCTTCATCGAGCGCGCGATTCACGGCGCGCTGACGCCGCCGCCGGTGTATCTCAACGGGTTCGAGGACGTCCTCGCCGGCAGCTTCAACGCCAACTACATCCAGGGTCTCGTCGACGACGCGATCACCGCGGGCTGCAGCGTCTCGCCGCCTCTCTACTGTCCGGACATTCCGGTGACGCGCGCGCAGATGGCGGTCTTCATGTGGAAGGCTCTGCACGGCTCCGAGCCGCCGCCGGCCTGCAGGGCGTCTTCAACGACGTGCCGTGCCCGAGCCAGTTCGCGGACTACATCGAAGGGATCTACGACGAGGGGATCACCGCGGGCTGCGGCGGCGGCGACTATTGCCCCGACCACGAGCATCACGAATGCCCAGATGGCCGTGTTTCTGGTAAAGGCGTTCGAGCTTCGCCTACCTGGTGATCCCATGAGGACCAGCTGAACGGCACAGGAAGGATTCGCCATGAACACCGCGTGTCCACTGAGAGAAGCTCGCGGCTTCGGCTCGTATCTGTGTCCCATGGCCGTCAGGGTTCGCGACTGCTGTAGCTCGCGCGGTCGCTCGCTTCGCCGCGAGCGCGCGTGCGGCGCGCCGACGGTCCAGGTCAGCGGCACGGTGACCGACGGCTCGGGCCACGGCTGGCCGCTCTACGCGCGCATCGAGTTCACCTCGCCCTCGACGGATCCGGTCGTGGCGTACTCCGATCCCGTCACCGGGCAGTACGCCGCGAACGTCGCGGACGCGACGACGCACACGGTGGCCGTGACGACGGTCCGGCCGGGCTACGCCGCCGGCGGCGGAACGGTCGTGACCGCGGGCGCGCCGCTCGACGCCGACTGGACGCTCATCGCCGCGGCGGTCTGCGACGCGCCGGGCTATACGGCGCCGGCACATTCGGGCCGCCGGTTCTCTCCGAGAGCTTCGATGGCGGCGTCGATTCCGCCGGGTTGGACCGTGCAGACGAACTCCGGCGGAGACTGGAAAGTCGTGACCGGCGCGGATCCCTGCGGGTTCTTCGAAGGGAATCAGACCGGCGGCTCCGGACCCGTACGCGATCGTCAACAGCATACTGCGGCTTTCTTCGAGGACACGTACCTGGTGACGCCGACGATGGATCTCTCGTCGCGTCGCGAACGCCGCGATCCGCTGGGCCAACGACTTCCTCGACGGCGGCTTCGGCGACACTCGCCGAGGTGGAGGTCTCGATCGACGGCGGCGCGACCTGGACGAACGTCTGGAAGGCTCCGCCGCGGAGCGCTCCGGGCCCGGGCACCCTGACCGCGGACATGTCGTTCGCGGCGGGTCACGCCGACGTCCAGGCCCGCTTCCACTACAGCGCGTTCTTCGGCCTCTGGTGGCAGGTCGACGACGTCGACGATCGGCCCGTTCGCCTGTCCAGTCCTGCCGGGCGGCCTGGTCGTCGGCAACGTCAGCGACGCGAACACGGGCCTCGGATTGAACGGCGCCACGGTCACGGACCTCGCGCGACGGCAGCTCGACGACGACCGCTCGCCGCGCCGGAGCCAGGGCGACGGCTTCTACTCGCTCTTCGCCGCGGGCAGCGGCTCGCAGGACTTCGAGGCCACGGCGGATCTCCACACTTCGCTGACGAAGAGCGCCGACGATCACCCCGGACGCCGTGGTGCGTCTCGACTTCTCGCTCGCGGCGGGGCTTCTCGACGCGAGCCCGCGGCCGCTGTCCGCGATCGGTCAGCCCGGGCGGAACGCAGATCGCTGACGCTCGACGTCATCGAACACCGGGAACCGGCGACGGAAGCTTCGTCATTCACGAGGTCGACGTTCCGCCGCCGGCCGACGGCCGAGCCGGTCTTCGCCAGCCTCGAGGATCGGCGGCGAGGACGCGGAGAGCTGATTCGAACCGGCGGCTCGGCGTCACCGAGTCGGCGCTCGCCGTGAAGCCGATCCGGCCGCTCTCGAATGACTCCGACCAACGTGCCGCTCGACGGCGGGAGCGGGCAACGTCGTCGGCTCGTTCGCGATCGATCTCGAGGGAGCATACGGCCTGGCCTACGACACCAGCGTCGACCGCCTCTGGGTCACGAACTCCTCCGCGCCGGGGACCCGATCAACACTCATCGGCGACGGTCTCGAGTACCAGTACCAGCCGGATGGCACACAGACCGGCGAGACGATCGACATCGGCCCGCGTCTGGCTGGGCGACGGCGCCTACAACGCGCGAACCGGGATGATCTGGCAGCCCGACATCGCCTACAAAGTCAGTTCTCCCGCCCAGTGCCTCGTCGAGATCGATCCGGTGACGAAGGTCGTCACCGGCAAGCAGATCTGCGGTCCCTGGAGCAACTTCCCGGGGCTGATCGGTCTGGCCTACGACTACGCCACCGACACCTACTACGCCGGCGATCAGTTCGGCGTCATCACTCACGTCGACGGCGCCGGAAACGTCCTCGGCTCGGGCTCCATCGGGCTTCAGATCTCGGGCCTCGCGTACAACCCGACCACGCGGCTCCTGTACGTCGGCGACGTTCACGATCGACGCCGTTCGACATCTAGCGTCGTCGACCCGCACAACGGCTACGCCGTGCTCAGCGGCTTCAACGTGAAGAGCGGCGGCGTTCCCGTGCTCAACGCGACGCGGCGTCGAGCCTCGAGGCCGACTGCAACGGGCACCTCTGGGTCTATGACACGTCGGACGAAAAGCGGTCCTCGAGGTCGAGTCGGGCGCGCGCGGCTGGTGCGTCAACGACATCCCGTGGCTCTCGGAGGACCCGACGTCGGGAACGATCCCGGGCTCGGGCGGAGGCTCGGTGCCGGCCGGCGGCGGCAACACGCTGCCCGTGACGGTGACGTTCGACTCGGCCGGGCTTGCTTCCGGGGCTTTACCTCCGGTCGCTCGTCTTCACGACGGACACGCCGACCCCGGTCGCTCCGGTGCCGGTCGAGTTCACGGTCCTCTTCAACGACGTGCCCGAAGGCAGCTTCGCCTGGAACTACATCTACGGCGCGGCGGGAGCCGGCGTCATGCCGGGCTGCAACCCGTACGCTCCGGCGTACGCCTTCTGCCCGAACGAGGTCGTGACGCGCCGCAGCATGGCCGCCTTCATCGAGCGCGCGGTCCACGGCGCGCTGACGCCGCCGCCGGTGTACACGGGACAGTTCGACGACGTGCTGCTCGGCAGCTTCAACGCCGACTACATCCAGGGCCTCGTCGAGGACGGGATCACGGCGGGCTGCAGCGTCGAGCCGCCGCTCTACTGTCCCGACGTGCCGGTCACGCGCGGCGCAGATGGCGGTCTTCGTGTGGAAGGGCCAGCAAGGGCGACGAGGCGCCGCCTCCGTGCGAGGGAGTGTTCGCGGACGTGCCGTGCCCGAGCCAGTTTGCGGACTACATCGAAGGCATCTATGCCGCGGGAATCACGGCGGGCTGCGGCGGAGGGAACTACTGCCCGAACGCGAGCATCACGAACGCGCAGATGGCGGTGTTCCTCGTGAAGGCGTTCGCGATTCCGTACGTGCCGTAGTCAGACTCTCGGAGTCGCGCCGGGTCTCACGCAGGCCGGAAGCCCGCGTTCAGCCCGGCGCGTCCTTCGGTGTCCGCGGAAGATGGGGCTTGGGGCTTCTTCGCCACGCGGCGACGTCCAGGACGAACGCCTCGACCCGGCGATCCCAGGTGTGCTCGCGCAGCGCCCGCTGGCGGGCGCGGCGGCCCATGGCCACGACGGGCGGGCTCGTCGGCGAGCGCCTTGACCGCCGAGGCCACGACCTCGTCCTTCGTCGGGAAGACGGCGATTTCGACGCCGGGCTCGAAAGTCTCCGCGAGGCGGGGGAAGCTCTCGACGAGCGTCGGCACGCCGCAGGAGGCGGCGAAGACGGCGCGCGGCGTGAGCCGGAACGTGCCGCGGAACTTGCCGTGGATGTCGTCGACGAGCGCGGTCTCGAGCGCGAGCCTCGCGCCGTTGAGGGCCCCGGCCAGGGCGTCGGGAGTGTCGAGCGGCGGCCGCGTCGGGATCGTCCAGCGCTTCTCGCCCTCGTATGCGTGGAGCCGGACGGACAACCGCGCCGACAACGCCTCCAGCAGGTCGTTGCGGTAGGGCGTCCACTTCCCGTAATACAGGACGTCGCACTGCGGAGCGGTCTTGAGCGGCCGGTAGAGCTCGGGATCGGTGGCGGGATCGCAGCGGCGCGCCGCGATTCCCCGGGCGGCGTACGCCGGCAGCGTCTGGGCGTCCTGCGTGTAGAAGAGGTCGAACTCGGGCGCGATCGCGAGCGAGGCCTCGAGGCCCTGAGGGTCCGAGAGCGCGAACCCCGCGAAGATCGTGTCCGAGGGAAACATCCTTCGGGCCCGCGCCGACAGGTGGAGCGCGCCGCCGAGACACACGACGACCTGCGGCGGAGGATCCGTGTGCGGAGAAGACCGAATCGTCGGGGATCAGGGCGGGCTTCGCCCCTCCGGTCGAGACGAAGCCGGGAAGCGAGGAGGGCTCGACGAGGGTCGTCCGGAAGAGCTTCTGGAACGCCCGCAGCGGCGGATAGAGGTTGTTGCAGAAGGGCGGCTGGCTGACGTTGCCGAAGAGGAGGAGCTCGCCGACGCTCATGCGGGCCGCCTCTTCGCGCGGGCGGACGCGCGCGTGCTCGGAGTCACCTTCACGAAGCTTAAATGTACGACGGAACCCCCTTCGGGGCGGGTGCGCTGGCCTACAATCGAGAGTCTTATGGACAATCCACGGTTCCGGGCCGCCCTCTCGTCTTCTCGCTGTCCGCTCTCTTTGCGGCGGCTTTCGCCTCGGGCTCGTCCTCGCTGCGCTTCCACGGCAACGGCCCGGCAGGGCGCGGACCGGATCCGGGTGCCGATCGACGATCCCGCGGACTCCCGCCCCGGTCCGCCGGTCGACGTGGGAGCCGACGGACTTCACGATCGAGTTCTGGATGCGGGCCGCGGCGGACGACGAACACCGCGAGGCGCGGTGACCGTGCGGGACGAACGCCGACTGGAAGGCGGGCAACGTCCTCGTGGACCGGGACCGCTCGGGCCTCGACCGGAAGTTCGGCGTCTCGATCGCGGGCGGCACGCGTGGTCTTCGGCGTCAGCGGCGACGGGACGGGCGACCGCACGATCTGCGGCGCGCGCCGCGTTCTCGACGACGCCTGGCATCACGTGGCCGTGGAGCGCCGGCGCTCGGACGGGCAGGATGTGGATCTTCGTGGACGGCATCCTCGACGCCGAAGCCGACGGGCCGGACGGCGACGTGTCGTATCCCGATGACGCCGAGGCCGGATCGCCGAACGATCCGTACCTCGTGTTCGGCGCCGAAAAGGACGACGCGGGGACGCAGTCCACCGCCTACGGCGGATATCTCGACGAGATCCGGGTCTCGACGGTCCTGCGCTACGCGCGCTCGTTCACGCGGCCGCGGGAGCCGTTCGCTTCCGGACGCCGACACGGCGGCGCTCTATCGCCTCGACGAGGGCACGCGGAAACGTCGTCGGCGACGCCTCCGGAGCCGCCGGCGGTCCTTCCGACGGCCGGCGCGCGTTCGCCGGATCTCCGGCCGGCCCCGAATGGGCGCTCTCCGATGTCCGCGCCTCTCGGCGGCGGCGCCGTGGTCGAGTTCACGCTCGTCACGGGCGGCGCTGACCGAGCCGGTCCAGGTGACGCACGCGCCGAACGATCCGCGCCTCTTCATCGTCGAGCAGGGCGGAACGATCCGCATCTTCGAGAACGGGGCGCTCCTGCCGACGCCGTTTCTCGACATCGCGCACTCTGACCTCCGACGGCTCCGAGCAGGGGCTCCTCTCGATGGCCTTCGATCCGGACTATGCCTCGAGCGGCCTCTTCTACGTCTATTACACCGACGACATCGCCACCCCGGGGACATCACGCTCGCGCGCTACTCCGTCTCCGCGAATCCCGACGTGGCCGACGCCAGCCTCGGCCGAGATCGTCCTCGTCGTCCCGCACCCGGTCAACGCGAATCACAACGGCGGACAGCTCGTGTTCGGGCCGGACGGGTACCTCTACATGGGCACCGGGGACGGCGGCGGAGGCGGCGATGTGCCGAACAACGCCCAGAACCTCAACATCCTCCTCGGGAAGATGCTCCGGCTCGACGTGTCCGGCACCGGGACCGTGCCCTGCGGCCAGACCGCGCGCCGCGCCGTACGGCATTCCGCCGACGAACCCGTTCGTCGGACAGGCCGGCTGCGACGAGATCTGGTCGTACGGCCTGCGCAACCCCTGGCGCTTCAGCTTCGACCGCGAGACGGACGACATGCTCATCGGCGACGTCGGCCAGAACGCTCTGGGAGGAGATCGACTTCCAGCCCGGCGACAGCAACGGCGGCGAGAACTGGGGCTGGCGCCTGATGGAAGGCTTCCACTGCTACAACCCGCCCGACCAACTGCAACGACGGCTCGCTCGAGCTGCCGATCCTCGAGTACGGCCATAGCCTCGGCTGTTCGGTGACGGGAGGATTCCGCTACCGGGGCACGGAGATCCCGAGCTTCTACGGCGTCTATCTCTATGGGGACTACTGCACGGGCCGGATCTGGCAGGCCGTCCAGGACGGCGGGGGAGACTGGACGTCCACGCAGCTGCTCGACTCGGGCTACAACATTTCCGGCTGGGGGGAGGATCTGGCCGGGGAGGTGTACCTCTGCCGACCACGGCGGGGCAAATCTACAAGGTGACGCCAGGCGCCGAACCCGGTTCCCGCCATCACGAGCCTCAGCCCGGCGGCGGTCATCGCGGGTGATCCGGGCTTCACCCTGACGGTCAACGGAACGGGCTTCGTGGTCGATTCGGTCGTCCGCTGGAACGGCGCGGACCGGCCGACGACCTTCGTCTCCATCAATCGGCTCACCGCGCAGATTCCGGCGAGCGACCTCTTGACCGCCGGAACGGCGGAAGTGACGGTGTTCTCGCCCGCTCCCGGGGGCGGCCTGTCCGCGCCGCGGACACTTTCCACATCAACCTGACGTTCCTCGACGTGCCGACGTCCAATTTCGCGTACCTCGAGATCGCCGCGGTCTTCAACGCCGGCGTCACGGCGGGTTGCGGCACCCGGATCTATTGTCCGGACCTGACGACGACCCGCGCGCAGATGGCCGTGTTTCTCCTCAAGGCCTCGGAGGGATCGGGCTACACGCCGCCGCCCTGCTCCGGGAGCCTCTTCGACGACGTTCCGTGCACGGGCGGACCGTTCGACCCGTGGATCGAGGATCTGGCGACTCCGCGGAATCACCGGCGGCTGCGGCGGAGGGAACTACTGCCCGAACAGCCCGGTCACGCGGGCGCAGATGTCCGCCTTCCTGCTGAAGACGGACCAGGGGTCGTCGTACATGCCGCCGCCCTGCACGGGAACGGTCTTCGACGACGTGCCCTGCCAGGGCGGAATCTTCGACCCGTGGATCGAGGATCTGGCGGATCGCGGAATCACCGGCGGGTGCGGCGGCGGGAACTACTGCCCGGCCGCCTCCGTGACGCGCGCGCAGATGGCGGTGTTCCTCACGCTGACGTTCAACCTGCCGCTGACCTTGGCCGCTCGCGAGCGCCATTCGAGTTAACCGCCGAGTCAGACGTCGTCCTGCGGACGGCGTCAAGCTCGGCGTTGCCTGACTGCCGTCGTTTACCACTTCGACCGGGACGGCAACACGATCGACTCGGCGTTCGTGGCGATCGCGATTTCGGGTCTGGCGTACAGCTCGGAGAACGGGCACCTGCTCGCGATGCGCAACGACGTGGCGGGCGACGACGTGACGATCCTGGATGCGCTCGTACAACTACAACCCGATCGGTGCGTTCCAGGTGATGGACGACGGCTCGCCGGCGTTCGCCGACTTCGAGCAGGCGGGCATCGAGTTCGACTGCGTCGGAACCCTTTGGGCCGTGAATCAGGCGACCCAGGTGGTCTATCGGATCGAGTCCGGGGAGACGGCCAGCTGCGAGTCGGACATCCCGTGGTTCTCCGTGGATCCGGAGACGGGCACGGTTCCGGCGAACGGCGGCACCTTCCCGGTGACGGCGAACTGGGACGCCGGCAGCCTGCTGCCGGGTCTGCAGCAGGCGCAGCTCTCGGTGAAGACGGACACGCCCTTCCAGGTGCCTTCGATCCCGGTGACTCTGACGGTGCGGTTCCTCGACGTCGCGGACGACAACCAGTTCGAGGCGTACATCTACGGAGTGGCGGGAGCAGGGGTGATGTTCGGCGGGCCTCCGGTCTGCCTCCCGGGCGTCCTCTACTTCTGTCCGGATGGCTTCGTGACTCGCGCCGACATGGCGGGATACCTCTGGCGCGCGATCAACGGGCGCAACACGCCTCCGCCGGTCTACCAGGACATCTTCACGGACGTGACGTTCAACCAGTACAACTCCTTCTACATCCAGGGGATCTACGACCTCGGGATCACAGCAGGCTGCGGCGACGGGACCACCTACTGCCCCAACGTCCCGGTGACCCGCGCTCAGATGTCGGCCTTGATCTGGAGGGCCGAGCACGGAGAGGAGCCGCCTCCGGCGTGCTCGGGAATCTTCAACGATGTGCCCTGCCCGAGCCAGTTCGCGGACTACATCGAGGCTCTCTACAACGAGGGTGTGACCGCGGGTTGCGGAAACGACAACTTCTGCCCCCACCAGCCCATCACCAACGGACAGATGGCCGTCTTCATCGCCAAGGTCTTCGGCATCCCGGTGCTCCTGCCCTAGGCCTCCCGGCGCTTCGGATCGCGGGCGCGGCTCACGCCGCGCCCGTTTTTTTTGGGGGAAGACCGTCTCCCGGTTTGGACACTCGGGTTTCCGCCGGCTCGCGCGACTCCGGCCGGAGTCGGCCCCGACATTCGGGAGGTCATCGGAACTTTATTGTTGACTCCCAAACTTACGGGGTGGAATAGTACGTCACCGTATAGTTGATCCGAATCCCGCGGACAGCTTCTTTTTATTAAAACGGAGGAACGGCATGTACCGGAGCTCGGCGAAAAGGCTCTCTGCCTTGATCGCGTGTGTCAGCTTCTGTCTCGCTGGTGCTTCTGCGCTTCTCGCCGCGCAGGAAAGCCAAACACCGAAGGTGCAGTATCTCGGTGAAGCACGGCAAGTCGGCGCCTTTGCGCGACTACAGGATGCAGGGACCGGTGGTCCAGCGTCCCCCGCGCGAGGTGAAAAACAAGAACCTCCCGCCCAAGCTCTCGGCGCCCGGGACCAGGGACGCGGCCGTCCAGCGCACCGTCGGTGGCGCCTCGCCTCCTCCCGCCGAGCTCGGTCAGTTCGAAGGCGGCAGCGATGATCAGAACGAAGAGGTCATCGGTTTCCGCCTCGCGCCGCCGGACACCGAAGGGCGACATCGGCCCCGAGCACTACGTCCAGTACATCAACCTGATCGTCAACATCTACGACCGGGACGGCAACACCGTGCTCGGACCGCTTCCCGGTAACGTCTTCTGGGAAGGCCTGGGCGACACCTGCGAGACGTCGAACGACGGCGATCCGATCGTGATGTACGACCAGCTGGCCCAGCGGTGGTTCGTGAGCCAGTTCGCCTTCCCGAATTTCCCGGGACCGCCCTACATCCAGTGCGTCGCGGTCTCGACGACGAGCGACCCGACGGGCGCGTACAACCAGTACCAGTTCAACCTGCCGGACACGTACCTCAACGACTACCCGAAGTTCGGCATCTGGCCGGACGGGTACTACATGACGTTCAACGGCTTCGACGTGTTTGGCGGCGGATTCCAGGGCGGCGCCTTCGCCTTCGACCGCGCGGCCATGCTCAACGGCGATCCGGCGACGATGATCGAGTTCAACACCGGGCAGGAGGGCGGCGTGCTGCCGTCGGACCTGGACGGCACGATTCCTCCGCCTCCGGGCACGCCGAACTACTTCCTGACCTTCAACCTGCCGCCCTCGCGCCTCATCATGTGGGAGTTTCACGCGGACTTCGCGACTCCCGAAAACAGCACGTTCACGCAGCTGCCGGACCTGCTGGTCGACGATTTCGTGACGCCGATCTGCGGCAGCTTCCGTGACCAGTGCGTGCCGCAGCTCGACTCGCCGGAGCTGCTCGAGACGCTCTCCCACGCGACGATGTTCCGGCTGGCCTACCGCAACTTCGGCGACCACCAGTCCCTCGTCACCAACCACACGGTCGCCGTGATCCCCGAAGGCGGCAGCGACAACATCGCCGCCATCCGCTGGTACGAGCTCCAGATCCCGGGGGAGGCGGCCGGCAACGGGGGAGCCACGAACCCGTGGGTCGTCCATCAACAGTCGACCTATGCGCCCGACTCGAACTGGCGCTGGATGGGCTCGATCGCCCAGGACACCAACGGCAACATCGCTCTCGGCTACAGCATCTCCTCGGCCGAGATGTTTCCCTCCATCGCCATCGCCGGGCGTCTCGCGAGCGACCCCGTCGATCAGCTGGGTGCGGAGAGCATCTTCCTCGAGGGCGGCGGGAGCCAGGTCGACACGGCCTCGCGCTGGGGCGACTACAGCTCCATGACCGTGGACCCGGTCGATGACTGCACCTTCTGGTACACCCAGGAGTACTGCCAGGCGGAATGCACGTTCGACTGGAACACGCGCGTCGCCTCCTTCAAGTTCCCGAGCTGCACGCCTGGGCCCGAGCGGCACGCTCGCAGGCACGGTGACCGACGGCGCGAACCCGATCGAGGGCGCCAGCGTGACGGCGGGCGCCTCGGGCACGAGCACGGATGCCGCCGGCCACTACGAGATGACGCTTCCGGTCGGCACCTACGACATGGTGGTGACGAAGTACGGCTTCTTCCCGGCCACGGCGGACGACGTGGAAGTGACCGAGGACGCGACGACGACGCAGGACTTCACGCTGGAAGCGGCGCCGTCGACCATCGTCAACGGCGTGGTGCGGGACTGCGCAGGGGAACTGGCCGCTCTACGCGAAGATCCAGATCTCGGGCCCGGGCTATCCCGGATGCGACGCTCTGGACCGATCCGGTGACCGGTTATTACAGCGTGACCCTCGTCGAGGGCATCACGTACAGGTTCCTGATCACCGCGGTTTCCCCGGGTTACGAGACGGGCGGCGGACCTCTGGCGCTGGGCGTGCCCCTGGGCAACGCGCCGTTCGTGGTCCAGAACTGGGAGTTGGACGCCGACCTCGAGACCTGCAATGCGCCGGGCTACACGCCGGACATCTCCGGTCTCTTCGAGAACTTCGACGGCGGCACCCTGCCGGCGGGCTGGACGGTCATCAATGACAGCACGGGCGGCAACGGGCTCTATCCGACGGAATGGGTGGTCGTGGAAGGCAGCGATCCGTGCGGCAACTACTCGGGCAACATGACGGGCGGCACGGGCCCGTTCGCGGTGGCCAACAGCGACTGCCCGGGGTCCACGCGTCGTCATGGACACGCAGCTGATCACCCCGTCGGTCGACCTTTCGGGGTTCGCGTCGGCGACGATCCGCTTCAACGAGGACTATCAAGCCCTGGGCGACAACGCGGACGTGGACGTGAGCATCGACGGCGGCTCGAGCTGGACGAACGTCCTGGCTCAGACGTCGGATGCGCGCGGCCCGCTTCAGGTGACGCTCGACATCACGGCCATCGCGGCGGGTGAGTCCGACGTCAAGGCCCGGTTCTACAACTACAACGCGGCGTGGGCCTGGTGGTGGCAGGTCGACAACATCCTGCTGGGCTCGGCCGGCTGCAGGCGGGCTCGGGCGGGTTGGTGGTCGGCACCGTCACGGACGGCTCGACGCGGCGACGGCATCAACGGCGCGACGGTCGAGAACATCGGCGGCGGCTCGACGACGACGTTTGCGACTCCGGATCCGGCCCAGCCGGACGGCTTCTACATCCTGTACGCGGAGGCCGGACCGCAGGACTTCGAGGCGTCCTTCACGGGCTACCAGCCCGATGCGGACAGCACGACGGTGGTTCCCGGGCGGCACGCAGCGCCTGGACTTCGTTCTGCTCTCGGGCAACCTCTCGGCTTCGACCCGACGCTCTCAACGGCCGCGTGAATCCCGGGCGGGACCGAGCAGCAGCAGTTCACGATCATCAACACCGGAGCGGCGGAAGGCAGCTTCGAGCTTCTGGAGATCAATGCTCCGCTTCTCAACACCCTGACCCGGGGCTTCGCTGCGGATTCGGTGCGTCAGCAGGCGCTGGCGCGGCTGCCGCAGGGAGGCAAGGGTCCGGACCACGTGGCCCGCAGCACGCAGGGTCTGGCGCCTCTGCCGAACCAGCGTCCGGCGGCTCCGCGCGTGGCTGCTTGCGGTGGGCGACGTCATCTCGAGCTTCCCCTCGGACATCACCTTCGGGTGGGGCGTCGCGACGGATCTGAGCTCGCACATCTGGCTGACGAACATCGCGGTGGCGGGCGGCGACGATCACGACTATCAGTTCAACGCGGACGGCTCCCAGACGGGCAACACGATCGACCTCGGCGGGCATCGGGGAGTGGGCCGCGGACGGCGCACTCGATATCACGACGGGGAACCTCTGGAACGTGGCGGTCGGAGGGGACAACTGCATCTACGAGTTGAACCCGACGACGCTCGAGCAGACCGGCAACACGATCTGCGGCTCGCCGTGGACGGGGATCTCTCAGCGCGGTCTGGCCTACGACGCCGGCAACGATGCGTTCTTCATCGGCGGCTGGAACGAGGGCATCGTTTACCACTTCGACCGGGACGGCAACACGATGGACTCGGCGTTCGTGGGGCTCGCGATCTCGGGTCTGGCGTACAGCTCGGCAGAGCGGTCACCTTCTGGCGATGGCGCAACGACTGCGGGCGACGACATCACGATCCTCGACGCCCTCGACAACTACAACCCGCTTGGAGCTTTCCAGGTGATGGATGGCGGGTCGCCGGCGTTCGGCGACTTCGAGCAGGCGGGCATGGAGTTCGACTGCATCGGAACGCTCTGGGCGGTGAATCAGGCGACTCAGATGGTCTATCAGATCGAGTCCGGGGAGAGGGCGCGCCTGCGAGTCGGACATCCCGTGGTTCTTCGGTGGATCCGAAGGACGGGCACGGTTCCGGCCAACGGCGGCACCTTCCCGGTGACGGCGAACTGGGATGCCGGCAGCCTGCTGCCGGGCCTGCAGCAGGCGCAGCTCTCGGTGAAGACGGATACCCCGCACCAGGTGCCTGCGATCCCGGTGACTCTGACGGTGCGGTTCCTCGACGTCGCGGACGACAACCAGTTCGAGGCGTACATCTACGGAGTGGCGGGAGCGGGCGATGATGTTCGGCGGACCGCCGGTCTGCGCTCCGGGCGTCCTCTACTTCTGTCCGGATGGCAACGTGACTCGCGCCGATATGGCGGGATACCTGTGGCGCGCGATCAACGGGCGCAACACGCCTCCGCCGGTCTACCAGAACATCTTCGCGGACGTCACGTTCAACGACTACAACTCGTTCTACATCCAGGGCATCTACGACATGGGCATCACGGCGGGCTGCGGCGACGGGACGAACTACTGCCCCAACGTCCCGGTGACCCGCGCGCAGATGTCGGCCCTGGTCTGGAGAGGCCAGCACGGCGAGGAGCCGCCTCCGGCCTGCACGGGCGTCTTCGACGACGTGCCGTGCCCGAGCCTCTTCGCGGACTACATCGAGGGCCTCTTCAACGAGGGCGTGGTCGTGGGTTGCGGAAACAACAACTTCTGCCCCCACCAGCCCATCACCAACGGTCAGATGGCCGTCTTCCTGGCCAAGGCCTTCGGCATCCCGGTGCTTCTGCCTCCGCCTCCGCCTCCGCCGCTGCAGCGGTAAGGCACTCTTCGCATCGATCACGGGCGCGGCTCACGCCGCGCCCGTTTTTTTTGGGCGGGGTCTGAGCCCATAATCGTCGGCTTGACCCCGCTCCTCCTGCTCGGCTGGCTCGCCGCCGCCACGATTGAGCCTCCTTCCGTCGTTCTGATCACGCTCGATACGACGCGCTCGGATCACGTCGGGCGGATCGAGGGCGGCTCCCCGCTGACGCCGAACCTCGACGCCCTGGGAAAGACGGGCGTGCGCTTCCGGAACGCGCTGACGGCTTCGCCGCTGACGCTACCGGCCCACTGCTCGATCCTGACCGGTCTCGAGCCCCCGGCCCACGGCGTTCGCGACAACGGCGTGGCCGCGCTTCCCGCGGGGATCCCGACTCTCACGGAAGCGTTCGCGGGACGCGGCTACCGCACGGCGGCGTTCGTGGCGTCGCGCGTTCTGGACCGCCGCTTCGGCCTCGCGCGGGGCTTCGACGTCTACGACGACTTCATGGTCGCCGAGAGGCTCGGGGAGCAGGGATATCCGGAGAGGGACGCCGCCCTCGTCACGAGCGCCGCGCTCGCCTGGTCGGCGAAGCTCCCACCCGGCCGCCCGTACTTCCTCTGGGTGCACTACTACGATCCGCACGCGCCGTACCTGCCGCCGGGCGACTGGAAAGGGCGCGTCCGCCGCCCGCCGGTACGCCGGCGAGATCGCCTACGTCGACCGGGAGATCGGACGCCTCCTCGGCGGCCTTCCGCGTCGGGATGCCGGCCGGCGGATCGTGGCCGCCGTCGGCGACCACGGCGAGATGCTCGGGGAGCACGGCGAGAAGGAGCACGGCGTCTTCCTCTACCAGGGCGCCCTCGCGGTGCCGCTGATCCTCGCGGGGCCGGGCGTGCCCGCCGGGCGCGTGATCGACGGCCCGGCCGCGACGCGCGGCCTCGGCGCCGACGCTGCTCGCGCTCGCCGGACTCGGCGGCGCAGGCGGGGCCGTTCGGCGCCGGCCGCTGCCGGGCGTGCGGGCATCGGCCGTGCCCGCGACGCCGGCGTCCGTGTACAGCGAATCCGACATGCCGGCCTCCGCCTACGGCTGGAGCCCTCTCGCCGCCGCCACCGACGGCCGCTATCGCCTCATCGTCGCGCCGCGGCCCGAGCTCTACGATCTCGAGGCCGATCCCGCCGAGTCGCGAAACCTCTGGGGCGCGCCGGAACGCGCCGAGACGGTCCGGCGGCTGCAGCGGGTCATCGCGGACGCGAACCGCGGCGCCGCGACGAATGGAGGCGGAGGCGCCGCCCGACGCGGCGGAGCTGGCCGGCTCCCTCCGGCAGCTCGGCTACCTCTCGGGCTCGAGCGGGCGCGCCGGATCGATCGACCCGAAGGACGGAATCAAACTGCTGGATGAATTCGAAAAGGCGAAGGACCTGACCCGCTCCGGACGGGCGACGGAAGGCGATCGCGGCGTTCACCGTGCTCGTCAAGGCGAGCCCCGGCAACGTGCCGTTTCTCGTGCGGCTCGCCGAAGCCCAGGCGGCCGCCGGAGAGGTCGGCGCCGCGATCGAGACCGTCGGCGAGGCGCTCGCGCTGAATCCGGGGCTCGACTTCCTGCACCTCCAGCTCGCCCGCCTGCTCGCCCGGGCCGGACGGATCGAGGAGGCTCGGACGTCCTACCGCGCGGCGCTCGCGCTCAATCCGCGGCTCGCTCCGGCCTGGCTGGGTCTCGCCGAGCTCGCCGCGAAGAGCGGCGGGACGGCCGAGGAGCTTCGCCTCCTGCGCGAGGCCGAGGCGCGAGAGGTTGCACAGCGGAGCCCTCTACGCCCGACTCGCCCAGGTGGAGCTCGCCGCCGGAGAAACTCCGGCCGCGGCGACCCACGCCCTCGAAGCCGTGCGGCTTCTTCCCGACTTCGCGGCCGCGTGGTGGGTCGCCGGCGAAGTCGCCGAGAAGCAGGGCCGCCCCGCCCTCGCCCTCGAACGGTTCGAGAAAGCGCTCGCGCTCGGGCTCGAGGATCCGCGCGCCCTCGTGCAAGGTCGGACAGGCTTCTCCTGAGCCGCCGGCCGCACCGGCGACGCGGAGGTCTATCTACGAAGGGCGATAGTCGTCGGCGCCGGAACGGCCTCCGCCGAGGACGCCCGCCGGCTGCTGTCTCGAGGGCGCTGAAAATCGTTGAAAGCGCGACTTCTTGGCGTTAACGTGGCGAAGTTTCAAGTTCACAAATGAAGCGCGGCGATTCGTTTCCATCCGCGGGGATGATCTCGGAGCAAGGAGTGCCATGAAATCCAATTTCCGGACCCTTCGGCGTAACCCTGTTCGCTTTCGGGTGGCTCGCGGTGTCCATCCTGGGCGGTGCAGCCGCGCAAGGGCGCCGCGATCGAGAAGTTCTTCTACGACCCGAGTCTCTTCGTTCCCGAGCAGACGCTGCCTCTCGCCGAGATCGACGGCGCGACGCTGGCGCGCGCTCGACGGGCAGGTCC
Source organism: uncultured Acidobacteriota bacterium (assembly GCA_963749265.1). Lineage (GTDB taxonomy): Bacteria > Acidobacteriota > Thermoanaerobaculia > UBA5066 > Gp7-AA6 > DAHUXD01. Next base: position 115,779 of record CAVVML010000017.1, read on the forward strand.
GAGCGCTCGGCCTCGCGCCCGGAACGGCGTTCTACGACGCCCGCGTCGGCCGCTGGAGCTCGCTGATTCTGTCGCGCCCGCTCGTTCCCGGGACGCGGCGCACGGCAACGCGCTGACGTGGAGCGGCGGCCTGCGCGCCTCGCGGCGCCGAAGACTGGAAGAACGCCGCCTGGAACGCCCTGCTCGACTATCTCCGGGCCAATGCCCGCGGACCTGAAGCTCGACCTCGCGCAGCTCTCGACGAGCCCCGCGGATCTCGGTCCACGGCGACGGCGAACTCATCTTCATCCACGTGCCGCGCGTCGTCGACGGGATTCCGGTCCGCGACAACTCCATCGGCGCGGCCATCAACCACGGCAACCTGATCCTCCTGGGCCTCCAGCGCTGGGGCGACGTCGGCGCGAACGTTCCGCGCAGCCCGGGCGTCGTCGGCCCAGGCGGCCGAAGACACCGTGCGCGCGCACGTGCAGCCGATGGCGGTCTCGGCGTTCACCAAGCCGGCCGCGGCTGGAGCTGGTCCCGGTCGCCGTCGGGAGCGGGAATCGGCTATCGCCTCGCCTGGGTCGTCTCCTGCAAGATCGCGGGCGACCTCGGCAACTGGGAAGGTCTCGTCGACGCGACCACGGGCACGCTGCTCTCCTTCCAGGACCGCAACCAGTACGCCGACGGACAGATCACCGGCGGCGCCTATCCGGTCAGCAACGACCAGCGCCCGCCCGACGGCATCGAGCAGGCCGACTGGCCGATGCCCTTCGCCGACTTCACGATCGACGGCGTCAAGCGCTTCACCGACACCGGCGGCAACATGGGCTGCATCCCGGGCTCGATCTCGACCGCGCTCAACGGCATCTACCTGAGGATGCTGGACTCCTGCGGCAGCGATCAACGAGACCGGCACCAACGGCATCGACCTCGGATCGGGACCGACGCCGGAAGCCACGGACTGCGTGGTGCCCGTGGGCCACTCGGCCGGCGACACGAAGTCCAGCCGTTCCGGCTTCTACGAGCTCAACCGCATCGCCGAGCAGGCGCGCGGCCACCTCGACGCCGGGCAGCGCGCGGCGGCGCCTGGGCGCGCGCCCAGCTGACGGCGAACATGAACATCCCGAGCGCGTGCAACGCGTTCTGGGACGGCTCGGCGGTCAACTTCTTCCGTTCGGCGCTCGGCGCGGGCTGCGCGCAACACGGGCGAGATCGCCGCGATCTTCGACCACGAGTGGGGCCACGGCATGGACAACAACGGCACGAACCCCAACATCGCGGGGCCCGGCGAGGCGATCGCCGACATCTACGCCGGCCCTGCGCCTCAACACGTCCTGCATCGGCCGCGGCTTCTTCACGCGACGACACCTGCGGCGGCTACGGAGACGCCTGCGACGGCACGCCGGCCAACGGCTGCACGGGCGTCCGCGACATCAACTACCTCAACCACCGCTGCGACGCGCCGCACACGATCACGCTGGATCCAGAACGGCTTCACGGACGGCCAGTGCGCCGGCCCGGGCGGCGCTCCGGCCTGCCCGGCGGAAGGCTCCGTCGGCCCCTGCGGCCGTGAGACCCACTGCGAGGGCTACGTCATGGCGGAGACCGGGTGGGACCTCATGACCCGCGACCTGCTCGACCCGCCCTTCAACTACGACACGCAGACGGCGCACGAGATCGCCGCGCGCCTCCTCTACATCGGCGCCCAGCCCGTCGGCAACTGGTACACCTGCGCGGTCGGCGGCGGCTGCTCGGCGACCGGCGGCTACCTGTCGGTCCTCGCGGCCGACGACGACAACGGCGACCTGAGCGACGGCACGCCCCACATGACGGCCATCCGGGCGGCGTTCGAGCGCCACGAGATCCACTGCGCGACTCCGGCGGCCGACGAACAGCGGCTGCGCGGGGGCCCGACCCAGGCGCCGGTCGTGACCCTCGAAGGGCCAGGACCGCTCCATCAGCCTGACCTGGACCGCCGTTGCCGGGCGCGACCAAGTACGTCGTGTACCGCGGCGAAGGCGTCAACCCCTGCGACATGGGCAAGGTCATCGTCGGCGAGACGAACCAGCTCTCGTTCCTCGACACGGGCCTCCAGAACGGACGCGACTACTCCTACGCCGTGGCCGCGGTCGGCGCGAGCGACTCCTGCATCGGGCCGCTCTCGACCTGCCAGGCGGAGGCGCCGGTCGAGGGCGCGAACCTCTCGATCCTCGAGGGCTTCGGCCTCACGGGCGGGGACAACGATCCGTTCCTCGACAACTGCGAGGTCGCGACGATCACCTTCCCGATCAACAACAGCGGCGCGGTCGACCTGACGAACGTCCGGATCATCGCGATCACGCCGGTCACGCATCCGCTGACCACGATCCTCACGCCCCTGCCCGGCGCCGGTCGCGGCGGACCTCGCGACCTGCACGGTCGCCGACGGCGTCTTCCAGATCCAGGCGCAGGGCCTCGTGTTCGACGGCTCGACCGAGATCCTCGTCGAAGATCACGGCCGACGAGCTCGAGCCGGACACGCGCACGGCGCTGATCTCACGATTCAGCACAACGAGAGCGACCTCGAGCTCGTGGCCTCGCGGACCTTCAGCTTCGAAGTGGACGACGGAGGGCTGGACCGATCGAGAGCGGCACGTTCGTCCGCACGACCGGCAGCGGCGCCAACGGAACGAACGCGCACATGTCCTCCTCCTCGGGCCTGGACGACCAGTGCGACATCGCGCGCTCGCCGTCCATCGTCCTCAGCGACACGTCGACGCTGACCCTGCGGCTCCGCTACGACATCGAGCTGCAGTCCGGCGGCCAGTACTGGGATCGCGCCAACATCAGCGTTCGCGACGCCTCCACGGGCGAGCGGACCGTGATCGTGCCCTCGAGCGGCCGGCCCTACAGCGTGCCCAACGGCGCGGGCAACGGCGTCTGCGGCACCACCGGCCAGGCGGGCTGGAACGGCACGACGCCGAGCTTCCCGAACCTCTGGTACGACGCGAGCTTCAACGCGGCCGCTTTCAACCCCGGCGGCGCGTTCACGGACAGAGCTCGCGCAGCTCCAGATCAACTACGGAACCGACGAGCTCGAAGCCGGCGAGGGCTTCGACTTCGACCAGGTGACCATCACGAACTTCTCGACCCAGGTGCCGGACGCGCACGGCGACGACTGCGACGCGACGTCGTTCGTCGGCCCGACGGCGCTCGTCGTCGACGGCGCCGGCAACGGCGTGCTGGAAGTCGGCGAGAACGCGGTCGTGGCGCCGACCTGGATGAACACCGGCTTCGGCGCCGTGACGTTCACCGGCACGGCCTCGAATTTCACGGGACCCGCGGGCCCGACGTACGACATCGCCGGACGACGGCCGGCGCCTACGGCACTCTGGATCCCGCGCGACGTCCGCGACCTGCACCGACTGCTACGCGCGTCAGCATCACGGCGGCGGACGCGGCCCGGCGACGCACTGGGACGCGCACGCTGACGGAGACGCTCGGCGAACTCCTGCAGCGAGGGCCGTGCCGCCTAGCTTCGAGAAGGACTGGACGCTGCACGTCGGCGGCAGCTTCACCGACGTGCCGACGGACAGCCTCTTCTACCCGTCGATCGAGACGGTTCTCCACAACGGCGTGACCGCCGGCTGCGGCGCCGGAGACACCTTCTGCCCGGGCGACACCGTGACCCGCCAGCAGATGGCGGTCTTCCTGCTCAAGGCCTAGGAGGGCGAGGGATACACGCCTCCGGCCTGCGTGACCGAGGTCTTCACCGACGTGCCCTGCGCGAGCCCGTTCGCTCCGTGGGTCAACGAGATCGCCGCTCGCGGGGCCACCGCGGGCTGCGGCGACGGGACGACGTTCTGTCCGGGCGATGCGACGAACCGGCAGCAGATGGCGGTCTTCCTGCTCAAGAGCCTGGAGGGCTCCGGCTACGTTCCGCCGTCCTGCGTGACGCCGGCGTTCGACGACGTGCCCTGCACGAATCCGTTCGCGCCCTGGATCAACGAGCTCGTGGCGCGGGGCGTGACGGCCGGCTGCGGCGGCGCCAACTACTGTCCCGGCGGCGGGGTCGAGCGCCAGCAGATGGCGGTGTTCCTCGTGAAGACGTTCGGCCTCGTGCTGTACGGCCCCTAGGCGTCTCCGGACTCATCGGCTCTTCCACGGGCGCGGCTTCGGCCGCGCCCGTTTCGTTTCGGGCGCGAGGCGCGTACGTGACGAGGTCGGTCTCGCCCAGCGACCACTGGTGGTACTGCTCGGTGACCGAGCCGACGTCGCCGTCGCGGACGAGGCGGCCGTGGTGCAGCCAGATCGCCCGATCGCAGTTGTCCCGGATCTGCGCCAGCGAGTGGGAGACGAGCATCATCGTCTTGCCGCGGTCGTGAAACCCCTGCATGCGGTCGTGGCACTTGCGCTGGAACTTCTCGTCGCCGACCGAGAGGGCCTCGTCGACGAGGAGGATGTCGGGGTCGACGTCCGTGGCGACGGCGAAGGCGAGCCGCGCGGCCATGCCCGTCGAGAACGTCCGCGTCGGGGCGTCGATGAAGTCCTCGAGCTCGGCCCACGCGACGATGCGCTCGAGGCGCCGCCGCATGTCGGCGCGCGAGAAACCCAGGAGCGCTCCCTGGAGCATGACGTTCTCGCGCGCGGTGAGCTCGCCGTGGAACCCCAGGCCGAGCTCGAGGATCGGCGCGATCCGCCCGGCGACGTAGGCCCGGCCGGCCGAGGGCGGCAGCACCCGGGAGATGACGCGGAAGAGCGTGCTCTTGCCGGCGCCGTTTCTCCCGATGACGCCGATGCGCTCGCCGGGCTCGACCGTCAGATCCACGTCCTTGAGCGCCTCGAGCTCGTCGTAGCTCAGCGCGCCGCTGGAGGCGCCGGATCGCGTACTCCTTGAGCGAGTGGATGCGCTCCTTCGGAACGCGGTACTGGAGGCCGATCTTCTCGAGCCGGATGACGGCGGACACGGCGCGGCTCAGCTCCAGTAGGCCATCTTGTCCGTGCGATGGCAGAAGTAGACCCAGCCGGTCGCGAGGACGGCGATCGAGAGCGCGAGCGACACGACGATCAGCTCGACCGACGGGAGCGTTCCCTCGTAGATCGGTTTCCGGAAGACCTGGATCAGGTGGTACATCGGGTTCAGCGACAGCCAGACCCGGTACCGGAACGGCACGATGGACGGCTCGTAGACGATCGGCGTCAGGAAGAACCAGGTCTGCACGATCACGCCGTACATCTCCCGCACGTCGGCGAAGCGCGAGGTCAGCGTGAAGAGGAGCAAGCGCGACGCCGGCCGTGAAGAGCGTCAGGATGAAGATCGAGACGGGGAGGAAGGCCCAGGTCGCGTAGAAGCGGAAGCCCGTGACCGCGAGGATCAGGACCAGCGGCAGGAGCGACAGGAACAGGTTGACGAGGCCGCCGCCCGACCGCCGCGGCGACGAAGACCGAGCGCGGCACGAACATGCGCTTGGCGAGATCGTTCGAGGCCTGGGTCTGGGACGCGGCGCCGTTCGTGGTCTGCGCGAAGAAGCTCCAGAAGATCTGGCCGGCCATGAAGTAGACGGGGTAGTTCGAGATCGTCGTCTTCAGGAGCGCCGAGAAGACGAGGGTCAGGGCGATCATGTTGAGCAGCGGCGCGAGCATCGTCCAGAGCATCCCGAGCACCGAGCGCTTGTAGCGGACCTTGATGTCGCGGATCACGAGCTCGTGGACGAGCCCCCGGTAGCGCCAGAGATGCGCCGCCTCCTCGACCCAGCGCGGCCGGCGGCGCGACGAGTCGTAGACGGGACCGCGGCGGCCGGAGAGCCTTCGGCGCTCCTCGGCGCGGCGTTGCTCACGCGGAGCGCCTCGCGCCGTCCGCGTTCTCACGCGACGGCCGGGCGAGGGGCGGCAGGTTGGCGATCCAGGAGTCGAGCGCCGCGGCGCGGATGTCCCAGGTGTTCTCGCGGGCGAAGGCCCGCTGGCGAGCCGCGCCGGCCGCGCGTTCGGCCGCCGCGGCCGCGATCTCCCGGACGAAGTCCTCGGCCGTCGCGGCGAGGCGGACGACGCCGCGCCGCGCGAACGGCCGGAGGGACTCCATCGGAGTGGCGACGAGCGGACGCCCGGCGGCCGCGGCCTCGTAGAGCTTGACCGGGTCGGTCGCGTGCGTCAGGGGCGAGAGCCGGAAGGGAATGATCTCGACGTCGAAACGGCTTCGGAACGCCGGCATCTCCGCGTGGGGCCGCTCGCCGTGGAAGACGACGTTGGCGCGGCGGCGCCGGCGCGCGCGCCCCGCCCTCGAGCCCGCCCACGATCTCGAAGCTCCATTCCGGAGCGAGCGCCGCGAGGCGTTCGAGCAGCTCCATGTCGAACCAGGCGTCGACGGCGCCGGCGTACCCGACCGTGAGCGGCCCGGCGCCTTCGCCGGCACCGGCGGCGACGGCCTCGAAGAGCGCGAAGTCGCAGGCGTTCGGGAGGAGGCGCGAGGAGCGCGCACCACTTCTCCATGCGGCGGCGGAGAGTCTCCGAGGTCGCGGCGACGATGTCCGCGGCGCGGGCCAGCTCTTCCTCCGCCTCGCGCCAGGACGCGCGGCGCGGTTCGTCGAGAACTCGCCGTGGGCGTCGAGACAGTCGTAGACGATGCGCCAGCCGAAGCGCTCCCGGGCCGCGACGGCGAGGGGCGCCCAGAAAGGAGACTGGACGAGAAGCACGCCCGCGCGTCGATCTCGAAGCGCTCGCCGGGCCGCGGAGAGCGCGTCCAGGGCCTTTTCGAGCGCTCGGCCGCGGAGACGCCGCGAGGGGAGGTCTTCGCGCCTCGGGCCGCCGATCGGCAGGAGCGTCACGCCGGGCGCGGCGCCGACCGGCTCCAGCGGCTCGCCCTCGCCCTGGACCGAGCCGTAGAACACGCGCCGCCCGCGGCGCGCGAGAGCCTCGGCGAGCTGCTGCGGGCGCTGGCGGCGGTAGCTCCAGGCGATCACCGGGAGCACGAGGACGTCCTCGGCGTCGGCGCGCGGCCGTCCCGGATCCAGCGGCCGCCAGGCGATCTCGACGGGCGGCTTGCGGATCCCGAGCAGCCGCTCCGGGCTCAGCCGGCGCCGCAGCGCCCGCCGCCACGACAGCGGGACCAGCCGGCGGCCGAGCGGCGTAGAGCCGGCCGCGCAGGCCCGATTCCCAGCCGAGCTTCATGGAGACGTGTCCTCATGCGGCGGACGATCTCGATGTGGCGGGCGGGGCGAAGGGCTCGAACGGCCGGCCCATGAGGATGGCCGCGATGCGGTCCGCGGCGTGCCCGTCGCCGTAGGGATTCTTCCCGGACATGCGACGCCGCGCCGCGCCGTCGGAGAGGAGAGCGCCCGCCTCGCCCACGATCTTCTCCTCGTCGGTGCCGACGAGACGCGCGAGGCCGGCCTCGACGCCCTCGGGCCGCTCGGTCTTCTCGCGCAGGACGAGCACGGGCTTGCCGAAGGTCGGCGCCTCCTCCTGGATGCCGCCCGAATCCGTCAGGATCAGGCGGGCGCGGCGCATGAGGCGCACGAGGGCGAGATAGTCCAGGGGCTCGACGAGCGTCACGTTCGGCGTGTCTCTGGTTCTCGACGACGACGTTTCGAACGTTGGGGTTGGGATGGATCACGTGGACGAAACGGGTCGCGGGGAACCGGCCCGCGAGGCGGCCGATCGCGCGCACGACGCGCTGGAGCGGCTCGCCGAAGCTCTCGCGGCGGTGCGCGGTGATGAGGACGAGGTCCTCCTCGGCGACGTCGCCTTCGCGGCTCGCGATCTCCTGCGAGCGCGTCCACGACCGTGTTTCCCGTCAGGTAGATCTTCTCCGCCGGGACCTCCTCGGCCTCGAGGGCGCGGGCGGCGCGGCGCGTCGGAACGAAGTTGGCCTCCGAGACGAGATCCACGACGCGCCGGTTCATCTCCTCGGGAAAGGGGTGCTGGAAGTCGCCCGTGCGGAGGCCGGCCTCGACGTGCCCGACGCGCACGCGCCGGTGGAACGCGGCCAGCGAGGCCGCCATCGCCGTCGTCGTGTCGCCCTGCACGAGGAGCCAGTCCGGGGCTTCGCGCGCGAGGACCTCGTCGAGGCCCGACAGGACGCGCGCCGCGAGCGCGTTGGGCGTCTGGTCCGGGCGCATGAGGTCGAGGTCGATGTCGGGCGGGATCCCGAAGAGAGAGAACACCTGGTCGAGCATCTCGCGATGCTGCGCGGTCGCGCAGAGGACGACCGTGCGCGCCGGCCTCGGCGCGCAGGCGGCGAATGACCGGAGCCATCTTGATGGCCTCGGGCCGTGTTCCGACGACGACGAGCAGCTTCATGAAGTTCCCACTTGACGTACGCCATCGGGGCCGGCTCCGAGGCGGCCGCCGGGCCGGGCCCGCCGAAGGCAGACCTCGACGCATTGTACGGGCTTTCCGGCGCGCGGCGGCAGCCGAAAATCACACGCGTCGCGCTTGCGGTCGAGAGTAGACTCGGGGTCGGAGAAAAACATGATCCCGGAAGTCTTCGAGTGCCCCCGCTGCGAGCGGCAGTTCGTGATCGACAGCGTGCCCGACACCGGCAGCGAAGAGGTCCACTGTCCCCAGTGCAGCCGCTTCCTCGGCGTGCGCGACATCGCCTTCGTGCTCCGCACCGAGCTCGACGAGATGATCGAGCGGCTGAGCTTCGAGAAGGACCGGCTCGAGAAGGACGAGGCCGTCTACAGCCTGACCGACTGCGATCCGGAGATGAGGTACTACGGGCGCGAGGTCTCGAACGTGATCGGGGTGCTGCGCGCGCGCCCTGAAGGACCTCGCGCAACTCGCGCGAGCGACTACCGGGTAAGGCAGAGCGTAGGCGCGGCCCGGCAGCTGGACCGTCCGGCGATGCCGCGGCGGGGCCCTGCGAGGAACCGCCGCAGCCGCCGCAGGGCCGTCTCCTTCCCCAGAAGCTCCACGACGTCGAAGAGCGGCGCTCCCACCGTCACGCCGGTCAGGGCGAGGCGCACCGGATGGATCAGCTTCCCGGCCGAGACGCCGCCCGCCTCGGCCGTCGCGCGCAGGGCGGCTTCGGTCGACGCCGCGCGTCCACTCGGAGCAGGCCGTCGAACGCCTTCGGCCAGGGCTTCGAGCTGCCGCGCCGGTGTCCGGCCTGACGTGCTTCTTGAGGCCGTCGGCGTCGTAATCCGCGGGGTCCACGGCGTAGCGTCGAAAGGGCCCGCCCCATCTCGATCGGCGTCCGCACGCGCGGGCCGGTGCAGCTCGATCGCGCGCAGCGCCACGGCCTCCGGCGGGACGCCCGCCGTCGCGTGCGGCCGCGAACGGGCGAGGAGCTCCGCCGCCGGCATCTTCGCGATGTACTGCTGGTTCATCCAGAGGAGCTTCTCGGGGTCGAAGACCGAGGGCGACGCGCCGACCCGCTCGAGGGTGAACTCCCGCTCCATCTCCTCGCGCGAGAGGATCTCGCGGTCCCCGCCCGGCGCCCAGCCGAGCAGGGCCAGGAAGTTGAAGAGCGCCTCGGGAAGGATGCCCGCGTCGCGCCACTCCTCGACGGCCGCCGCGCCGTGGCGCTTGGAGAGCTTCTTCTTGTCCGTGCCGAGGATCATGCCGAGGTGCGCGAACGTCGGGAATCGGCGCGCCGAGCGCGCGAAAGAGCGCGACGTGCTTGGGCGTGTTGGCGAGGTGGTCGTCCCCCCGGATGACGTGCGTGATGCGCATCTCCGTGTCGTCCACGCAGACGCAGAAGTGGTACAGCGGGTGCCCGTCGGAGCGCACGAGGACGAAATCGTCCAGGGCCTCGGCCGGGAACTCGACGCGGCCGCGGATCAGGTCGTCGACGACGATCGTCTCGTCCGGCATCCGCAGGCGCACGACGTGCCGCTCGCCGGCCTTCGCGCGCCGGTCGCTCTCGTCCGGCGCGATGTTCCGGCCCGCGCCCGAGTAACGGTAGGCGCGCCCCGCCGCCTCGGCGGCCTTGCGCTCGCCGTCGAGCTCCTCCGGCGTCTCGAAGGCCCGATAGGCCTTGCCTTCGCGGATCAGCCGGTCGGCGGCCTCGCGGTAGAGGTCGTAGCGCCGCGACTGGTAGAAGGGGCCCTCGTCGTACTCGAGCCCGAGCCACTCCATGGCCGAGAGGATCTGGGCCGTGAGCTCCTCCCGCGAGCGCTCGACGTCCGTGTCCTCGATGCGGAGGATGAACGTTCCCTTCTCGTGCCGCGCGAAGAGAAGGTTGTAGAGCGCCGTGCGCGCGCCGCCGACGTGCAGCGAGCCCGTCGGAGAGGGCGCGAAGCGGACGCGGGGATTGTCGGTGGTATTCAAGGGGGCCGATCCTACAACGAGTTGAAATGTTGAAACGTCGAAGGTCGAAGCGGTCGATCCCCTTCGACGCTTCAACGCTTGGACGCTTCGACGGGGCGGAGGCTAGTCGAGCGGCAGAGTCAGCGAGTACGAGAACCGCCCCCGCCCGATCTCGATCAGCACACTCGGCTTGTTCAGGTCGCGCTGCAGCACGTGATCCACGTCCTCGATCGAGCGCACGGCGGTGCCGTTGACGGCGAGGAGCGACGTCTCCGGTCTTCAGGCCCGCCTGGGCCGCGAGGCCGTCGCGGTCGACGACCGTGATGCGCAGGCCCGATTCCCCGGCGCGGATCGCCATGCCGAGCTCCTCGCGGAGGAGCCGCGGGCCGATTCCGGCGGGCGGCGCCTCGCCCTGGAGCGTGACCGTGCGCTCGCCGCCCTTGCCGCGGAGGACGAGCTTCAAGCGGCCGGCCCGGGCCGCGCGTCGACAGCACCGTTTCGAAGGCCTCCTGGGAGTCGATCGGGCGTCCCGTCCACCGACACGACCTGGTCGCCGACCTGCACTCCGGCGCGCGCCGCCGGCGAATCGGGATACACGATCCGCACGCGGAAGCCGCGCGGCCGGTTCTCCTCTCCGGAGACGAGGGTCTTGCCCCGAATCCCGATCCAGACCGGCCGCACTTCGCCGAAACGAAGGAGATCGTCCACGATCCGCCGCGCGCGGTCGATGGGGATCGCGAAGCCGATGCCCTGGGCGCCGCCGCCGATGATCGCCGTCGCGACGCCGATCATCTCCCCGTCGATGTTGACGAGCGGCCCGCCCGAGTTGCCCGGGTTGATCGAGGCGTCGGTCTGGATGAAGTCCGTGTAGGTCCGCTCGTTCTCGGCGCGCACGGTTCGGCCCGTGGCCGAAACCACGCCCGCGGTCACGGTGTTCGAGAGGCCGAAGGGGTTTCCGATCGCCACGATCGTCTCGCCGATCAGAAGGTCCGACGAGCTGCCGAGCTTGATGGCGGGAAGCGGCCCGCCGGGCCGGCGAGCGCGCAGCACGGCCAGGTCGTTGTCGGCGTCGGAGCCGACGACCTCGCACTCGAGCTCCACGCCGGCCTTCGTCGTCGCGATGATCTTGGAGGCGCCCGAGACCACGTGGTCGTTGGTCAGGATGATGCCCTTCGGGTCGATGATCGCGCCCGAGCCCAGGGACTGGGCCCGCCGGCGCGAGCGCGGGTCCCCGAAGAAGAAGTCGTCGAAGATGGATGGACGGCGCTTGAGGATCTGCTCGGCGGAGATGTTGACGACCGCCGGCGAGACCTTTTCGACGACGAGCACGATCTCGCTCTTCCGGGTCGAGAGCGGAAAGGCCGTCAAGAGGGGCGAGCTCAGCAGAAGGATCGCGGCGAGAGGCTTTTTCACGGTCTGCACAACTCCCTGGCGGCGGAGTCTATTGCCGGTTTTCGGCACAAAAGAAAAGCCCGGCCGGATGGCGGGCTCAAAAAGAAAGCCCCGCCTGGAGGCGGGGCGGGACCGGCGAATGCTACGCCGATCTCGAGTCGGCGACTTTCTTTGCGGTCTTTTCGTTCTTCTCGACACGGAGCGACTCGCCGTCCTGCGACGTGTCGAGGACGGCCCGATCGCCCGGCAGCAGCTTGCCTTCCAGGATCTGCGTTGCCAGGGCGCCGGTGACCTGCTTCTGGATGAGCCGCTTCAACGGCCGCGCGCCGAACGTCGGGTCGTAGCCCCGGCCCGCCAGGAACCGCTTCGCGGCGGGCGTCCAGGTCAGCTCGATGCCCCGGTCCCGCACCGTCTCGGCCATGCTCTGGAGCTGGATCTCGACGATCTTCTCGATCTCCTCCCGGGTCAGGCGATGGAAGACGATGACGTCGTCGATGCGGTTGAAGAACTCGGGCCGGAAGTGGCGGCGCAGCGCCTCCTCGATCTTGGCCTTGATCTCCTCCTCGTTGCGGGTCGACTCCTCGGCGATCCACTCGGAGCCGAGGTTGGACGTCATGATGATCACGGTGTTCTTGAAGGACACGACGCGGCCCTTGCCGTCGGTCAGGCGCCCGTCGTCGAGCACCTGGAGCAGGACGTTGAAGACGTCGGGGTGCGCCTTCTCGATCTCGTCGAAGAGCACGACCGAGTAGGGGCGGCGGCGCACCGCCTCGGTGAGGCGCCCGCCCTCCTCGTAGCCGACGTAGCCGGGAGGCGCGCCGATCATGCGCGCCACGGCGTGCTTCTCCATGTACTCGGACATGTCGAGGCGGATCATCGCGTGCTCGTCGTCGAAGAGGAACTCGGCGAGCGCGCGGGCGAGCTCGGTCTTGCCGACGCCGGTCGGCCCGACGAAGAGGAACGAGCCGATCGGCCGGTTCGGATCCGAGAGCCCGGCGCGCGAGCGCCGCACGGCTTCGGCGACGGCCTCGACGGCTTCGTCCTGGCCGATGACGCGGGCGTGCAGCCGCTCCTCCATCTTGAGGAGCTTCTGCGTCTCGCTCTCGATCATCCGCTCGACGGGAACGCCCGTCCAGCGCGAGACGACCGCCGCGATGTCCTCCTCGGTGACCTCCTCGCGCAGCATCGGGTGGCCCTTCTGGAGCTCCGCGAGCTTCGCGTTCTCCGCGGCGAGCTCCTTCTCGAGCTGCGGGCAGCCGGCCGTAGCGGAGCTCGGCGACCTTCTGCAGGTCGCCCTGCCGCTCGGCCTCGGTGGCCTCCAGCTTGACCTTCTCGAGCGTCTCCTTGATCTGGCCGATCTTCTGGATGCGCTCCTTCTCGGCCGTCCACCGGGCGCGGAGGCGCGTCGCCTCCTCGCGCGCCTCGCTGAGCTCCTTCTCGAGGACCTCGAGACGGTCCTTGGCCTCACGGGTCTTCTCCTTCTGGAGGGCGCGCTTCTCGATCTCGCAGGTTGACGATCCGGCGGTCGACGGCGTCGATCTCGACGGGCACCGAGTCGATCTGCGGTGCGCAGGCGGGCGGCGGCCTCGTCGATCAGGTCGATCGCCTTGTCGGGCAGGAATCGGTCCGAGATGTAGCGGTGCGAGAGCCGCGCCGCGGCGACGAGGGCGCCGTCGGTGATCCGGACGCCGTGGTGGATCTCGTAGCGCTCCTGCAGGCCCCGCAGGATCGCGATCGTGTCTTCGACCGAGGGTTCCTCGACGTAGACCGGCTGGAAGCGGCGCTCGAGCGCCGCGTCCTTCTCGATGTGCTTCTGGTACTCGGAGAGCGTCGTCGCGCCGATGGCGCGCAGCTCGCCGCGGGCGAGCGCGGGCTTCAGCATGTTGGACGCGTCCATGGCGCCCTCGGCCGCGCCGGCGCCGATCAGCGTGTGGAGCTCGTCGATGAAGAGGATGATCGTGCCCTGGGCTTCCTCGATCTCCTTGAGGACGGCCTTCAGCCGGTCCTCGAACTCGCCGCGGTACTTGGCGCCCGCGATCATGGCCCCGAGATCGAGCGAGACGACGCGCTTGTTCTTCAGCCCCTCGGGCACGTCGCCCATGTGGATGCGGCGCGCGAGGCCCTCGACGATCGCCGTCTTGCCGACGCCGGGCTCGCCGATCAGGACCGGGTTGTTCTTCGTGCGCCGGGAGAGGACCTGGATGACGCGGCGGATCTCTTCGTCGCGGCCGATGACCGGGTCGATCTTGCCGCGGCGGGCGAGGTCGGTGAGGTCGCGGGTGTAGCGCTTCAGCGCCTGGTACTTGTCCTCGGGGTTGGGATCCGTGATGCGGTCGGAGCCGCGCACTTCTTTCAGCGCCTTCAGGAGCGCGTCCTTCTTGACGCCGGCCTTCGTCAGGCGCCGGGCGATCGTCGCCTGCCCGACTCGGCCAGGGCGAGGAGAAAGTGCTCGGTCGAGACGTACTCGTCGCCGAACTCCTTGGCGATCTCGAATGCGCGGTCGAAGACCTTGTTGAGGTCCCGGGCGACGACGGGGTCGGCGGAGGCGCCGGAGACCTTCGGGCGCGAGTCCAGGTCGGCCTCGATCTCGCGGGCGAGCGCCGAGGGATCGGCTCCGAGCTTCTGGAGGATCGGGACGACGACGCCGTCGGCTCTGCTTCAGCAGCGCGAGCAGGAGGTGGTCACCCGTGAGCTCGGCGTTGCCGCGGGCCCGGGCGTCGCGCTGGGCCTCCTGGACCGCCTCCTGGGCCTTGATGGTCAGCTGGTCGAAACGCATGGATGTCCTTTCGCGGGAGGCTGATAGTAGGACTTGAGCGAATCATTGTCAAGTACAAAAGCCACTAATATTAGCTGCATACGCTCAACTACTTACGGCCGGAGAGGATCGACGACCCCTGCTTCCTGGAAGCCCTTCTGCCGGAGAAGGCAGGAGTCGCAGGTGCCGCACGGGGCTGCCGTCCGCCCCGGGGTCGTAACAGGAAGAGGTGCATGCGAAATCAAGGCCGAGCTCGACGGCTCGTCTGACGATGTCGGCCTTCCCCATGCGAAGAAGCGGAGCATGGATTCGGAAGGCCGGCGCCTTCGACGCCGGCCCGCGTGCCGAGGTTTGCCGTCCGTTCGAAGGCCTCGAGAAACTCGGGCCGGCAGTCGGGGTAGCCCGAGTAGTCCAGCGCGTTCGCGCCGATGAAGATGTCGAAAGCGCCGAGCGCTTCGCCCAAGGCGACGGCGTGGGCGAGGAAGAGCGTGTTGCGCGCCGGGACGTAGGTGATCGGGATCGGGTCTTTGCCGAGCGCCCGGTGCGGCACCGGGATCCCCGGATCCGTCAGCGCCGAAGCGGCGGCCGCGGGGAAGTCGATCCGGACGACGCGATGCGAGGCGGCTCCGTAGCGGGAGGCGACGGCTCGCGCGCGCTCGAGCTCGACGGCGTGGCGCTGGCCGTAGTCGAACGAGAGCGCGTGGATCTCGAAGCCCTCGGCCCGCGCGATCAGAAGGCACGTCGAGGAATCGAGGCCTCCGGAGAGAAGAAGGATCGCTCGCGGCGTCATCGGCCCGCGCACGTCTCCCCAGAGAAGCTTGTGCAGCTGCAGGCCGAGGCGGATCGGCCGCCCGGAATCGCGCACCCAGGCCGCGAGGTCGGCGGCCGGCAGCTCGCCCCAGACCGGCGAGAAGGTCACGAGGTTCTTTCGGTCGAGGTTGCGCTCGGCGACGAAGCGCGAGCGCCCAGTCGAAATCGCGGCGGTCCGCGATCACGAACTTGAGCTCGTCGTGCGGCTCGAGCCGCTCGAGGTTCTCCGGCAGGTTGGCGTGCTGCATGCCGCTGCCCGGCGCCTTGACGTCCACGATCTTCACGACGCGCGGATCGACGCGGTCGAGAGGCACGTGGCCGCCGGTCTCGAGGAGGACGGTCTTGTTCGCGCTCCAGGAGCGCGCTCGAGGAGCGGATAGACCGCCTCCTGCTCGAGGGGCTCGCCTCCGGTGACCTCGACGAGATCGGTGCCCATGGCGAGCACGCGCTCGACGGCTTCGGAGACCGGCATCGTCGCCGCCGCCCTGAAAGGCGTAGGCGGTGTCGCACCAGACGCAGCGCAGCGAGCAGCCGGTCAGCCGGACGAACGCGCAGGGGAGGCCCGCGCGGGTCGACTCGCCCTGGATCGACTTGAAGATCTCGGTGATCCGGAGCGTGGGCTCCGTCGACGCGGACGTCGCGCTCATTCGACGAGGATCTTCCCGTGCAGCATGTTCATGCCGCAGGTGAACTCGAACTCTCCCGGCCGCTCGGGCTTCACGGTGACCTCCGTCTTCGCGTGCGCCGGCAGCGCCCGCCGGATGCCGAAATCCGGCAGCACGATCTCGTCGCTGCACGGGCTGTCTTCGCGGCGGTCGAAGATCGATCTTCAGCGGGATGCCGCGCTTGCGCCACGATGAGGTCGGGCTTGTAGCCGCCCTGCACGACGACCGTGACCGTCTGGGCGCCCGTGTTTCTCGGCGGCCGCGAAGACCGCCTTCCGCTTTCCGAAGAAGAAGAGGTAGATCGCGACGAGCAGAGCGGCCCCGACGCCGACCGCGATGCTGCGATCCGCGGTCCAGGCGAAGATCGCCGGCTTCGAGTCACTGCAGGCTCCGATTCGCCAGCCGGAGGCTGTTGCCGACGACCGAGACCGACGAGGCCGCCATCGCCGCCGAGGCGATCATGGGCGAGAGCATCCATCCGAGCCACGGGTACAGCGACGCCCGCGGCGATCGGAATCCCGAGCACGTTGTAGAGGAACGCGAAGAGCAGGTTCTGGCGGATCGTCGCGAGCGTCGCCCGCGGAGAGGTCGATCGCTCCGGGCACGGCGTGGAGGTTCCCGCCGACGAGCGTCACGTCGGAGGCTTCGATGGCGATGTCGGCGCCGGCGCCGATCGCGATGCCGACGTCGGCCTGCGCCAGCGCCGGAGCGTCGTTGACGCCGTCGCCGACCATGGCGACCGTCTCGCCGCGCTCCTGGAGCTCGCGGACGCTTCGCCGCCTTGTCCGCCGGAAGGACCTGGGCGTGACACCTCGTCCCGATGCCGACGCGCGCCGCGACGGCCCGCGCCGTCTCCTCGCGGTCTCCGGTGAGCATCGCGACTTTCAGTCCGCGGGCTTTCAGGCGGGCGACCGCGGCCGCCGCGTCGGGCTTGACCGCGGTCCGCCACCGCGAGCAGGCCCAGGAGCTTTCCGTCGGCCGCGACGAAGAGGGGAGTCTTGCCCTCCGAGGCGAAGCGGGCGATCTCCTCCGCGACGGGGGCCAGATCGATCTTCTGCGACTCCATGAAGCGCGCGCTTCCGACCAGGACGCGGCGCGTCCCCACGCGTCCCGCGACGCCGAGCCCCGTGCGCGACTCGAAGTTGTCGACCTTGGGCAGATCGACGGCCGCGCTCCCCGGCGGCCGCGAGCGATCGCCGCCGCGAGAGGATGCGCCGATTTCTTCTCGAGCGCCGCGGCGAGGCCCAGGAGCTCCTCGTCGCCGAGGTCCGGCGACGTGGACGCGCTCGGTCACGCGGGGCTTTCCCTCCGTGAGCGTGCCGGTCTTGTCGAGGAGAACGAGCGTGATGCGGCGGGCCTTCTCGAGGGCCTCGGCGTTTCGGAAGAGAATGCCCGACCGCGCGCCGCGCCCGGTTCCGACGAGGATCGCGGTCGGCGTGGCGAGCCCCAGGGCGCAGGGGCAGGCGATGATCAGGACCGAGGCGAAGCGCGATCGTCGCGAAGACCGCGCGGGGCTCGGGGCCCACGACGTACCAGATCACCCACGTGACGACCGCGATGCCCGAGCACGACCGGCACGAAGACGCCCGAGATCCGATCCGCGAGCTTCTGGATCGGGGGCTTGGAGGCCTGGGCCTGCTGGACGAGGCGGACGATCTGCGCGAGCGCCGTGTCGCTCCCGACCGCGGTGGCCTCCATCTCGAAGGCGCCTTCGCCGTTGAGAGTCCCGCCGATGACCCGGTCGCCCGCGGTCTTCTCGACCGGGATCGGACTCGCCCGTGACCATCGACTCGTCCACGGCGGAGCGGCCGGAGCGCACGATGCCGTCCACCGGAACCGCGTCGCCGGGCTTGACCGCGAGCCGGGCGCCCCTGCGGACCTCGGCGAGCGGGACGTCGCGCTCCGTTCCCGTTCTCGAGGAGCCGCGCCGTCTTCGGCGCGAGGTCCAGCAGCTTGCGGATCGCGGCGGACGTCTTGCCCCGCGCGCGCGTCTCGAGGTAACGGCCGAGGAGCACCAGCGTCAGGATCACGCCGACCGCCTCGTAGTAGACGTGCCCCATCCCGCCGGCGCCGGCCGACATCGTGTCGGGAAAGAGCGTCGAGGCGATCGAGAGGACGAGGGCGGCGGTCGTTCCGATCGCGATGAGCGTGTCCATGTTGGCGGTCCGGTGCGAGAGCGTGCGGATCGCGCCCGTCAGAAACGGGGCGCCGGCCCAGAAGTAGACCGGGAGCGTGAGGGCGAGCAGCACCCAGTTGCGTCCCGGGAAATGCAGCTCGGCCATCGAGATGACGACGACCGGCAGCGTCAGCGCGGCGGCGACGAGCGTGCGCCGCAGGACGGCCTGCGCCTCCCGCCGGGCGGAGGCGTCCGGACGCGGCGGAGTCGTCCTCGTCGGTCGCGGCGCGAGCGTCGTACCCGCTCTCGCGGACCGCCGCGATCAGGCTCGGCGAATCGAGATCCCGGCCGCGGACCTCGGCCCGCGCCGTGCCCAGGTTGACCGAGGCGTCCTCGACGCCCGGCACCGCGGCGAGCGCGTTCTCGATCGTCGTGACGCAGGAGGCGCAGTGCATTCCCTGGATCGCGAGGGTGACGCGACGGAGAGTCGAGGGTCGAGGGTCGCTGGAATCGCCGAGGGTTGGGGGTCGCGCCGCGGGCGGCGGCCGACGACCGGAAGAGCAGGCATCGTCCCGCTTCGCCGCGGCGGAGGTCGGCGAGGCCACCTCCCGAAGCCTATCGCGGCGCCGGGGAAAGCGAAGAGCGGAGCGTCAGCGCGGCGGTGTAGGCGAAGCCGTGGAAGAAGACCAGGAGAAACGGCACGGCCACCCAGTATCCGAAGCGCGCCGCGAAAAGGAGGGAACCGAGGTAATACGCCGCGAGCACGAGCTCGAGAAGCACCGAGGAGCCGACGGACGCGCGGTACTTCTTGGATCTCCACTCGCCGGCGGCGCCTTCGATCGAGTATTTGGGCGTCCGGACGAACTCCTCCCCGGGCGCCTTCGCGAACAGGGCCTCGAGGACCGCGCGCGCGTTGTGGATCGAAAGCCCGATGCCGAGCGCCGAGACGCCCGGCATGTCCCGGAGCGTCGCCGCCCAGCCCCGGCCGAGCTCGCGCTGCGACGCGACGTAGAACGCCAGGAACGACAGCGTCGCTCCGAAGAAGAGGGGAAAGTCGAGCACCGCGAGGCGCTGCCATCCGATGCGGTCGCGGATGACGATCGCCGGAACGAGCAGGAGCGAGAGAGCGACGACCAGCAGGTACGAGCCGTTGCCGGCGAGATGGACGAGCGCCTCGCTCTTGATCCTCCAGGGCAGCCGGCTGCGGAAGACCGCGGGGAGGAGCTTGCGCCCCGTCTGGATCGAGCCCTTGGTCCAGCGGTGCTGCTGGCTCTTGAAGCCGTTGATGTCGACCGGGACCTCGGCCGGCGCCGCGCAGTCCTTGAGGTACACGAACCGCCAGCCCTGGAGCTGCGCGCGGTAGGAGAGGTCGAGATCCTCGGTCAGCGTGTCCGCCGCCCAGCCTCCGGCCTTCTCGATGCACTCCCGGCGCCAGACGCCCGCGGTGCCGTTGAAGTTGAAGAAGCGGCCGGAGCGGTGGCGGGCGGTGTGCTCGATGACGAAGTGGCCGTCGAGCAGGATCGCCTGGATCCGCGTCAGGAGCGAGAACTCGCGGTTGAGATGCTCCCACCGCGCCTGGACCATTCCGACGCCGGGATCGGCGAAGAAGGGGAGGGTCGCGCGGAGGAGATCGGGCCTCGGGACGAAGTCGGCGTCGAGGATGAGGATGAACTCCCCGGTGGCCGTGTCGAGACCGTCCTGGAGCGCGCCGGCCTTGAAGCCGCGCCGGTGGCTCCGCGGCCGGTAGTCGACGTCGCAGCCGCGCGCCCGCAGCCGCGCCGCCGTCGCGCGCGCGATCTCGCGCGTCTCGTCGGTCGAGTCGTCGAGGATCTGGATCTGCAGAAGCGCCGGCGGATAGTCGAGGGCCGCGACCGACGAGACGAGCCGCTCGACGACGTAGACTTCGTTGTAGATGGGAAGCTGCACGGTGACGCGAGGGAGCGCGGCGAGCGTCCCCGAGGGCCGCGGCGTCTCGCGGCGGTGCCGGAAATAGAGATGGACCATGTAGGCCCGGTGCGCGCCGTAGAGGGCGAGCAGGAAGAGCACCGCGTAATAGGCCGAGAGCGTCAGGAGCTGTCCGAGTTCGCTCGTCATGGGCGTCGGTTCCGCGGAGCCGGAAGCCGGTGGGCGATTCTGCTCGGGGCGGAGGCCGTGGCGGCGGGCCTGGCCTGTCCTCCCGGACGCCCGGACCGCGCTGCTTCGCTACCTCCTGCTCTTCGCCGCCGGATCCCTCCTCGCGATTCTCGCGGCGCGCAGTCTATCCGCATCCGGGTCGGGTCCCGGATTTCTGCTCCTCGCGCGGCGCCTTGCTGCGCGTCACGCTTCTCCTCCGGCCTCCCGATCTCTCCGACGACGTCTTCCGCTATGCCTGGGACGCGCGGGTGGCTTCCGCGGGGATCTCCCCCTACGCGCACGCGCCGTCCGACCCCGAGGTCGCGCGCCTCGCTCCCGAGGCCGCCGCGGCGCTGCCTCACGCCGACGTCCGGACCGTCTATCCTCCGGCCGCGCAGGCGGCGTTTCGGGCGGCGCGCGGGCTGGGCGAGGGTTCCCTTCCGCTGAAGGCGCTCTTCGCCGCCGCCGACCTCTCGGTGGTCGCTCTGCTCCTCGCTCTCGGCGGCCCCGGCGCGGGCTTCGCGGCCGCGCTCTATGCCTTCCACCCGCTGCCCGTGACGGAGAGCGCGGGACAGGGCCATCTCGACTCCCTCGGCGTCGCGCTGCTTCTCGCGAGCCTCGTCTATCTCTCGCGGCGGCGGCCCGTTCGCGCGGGCGTGGCGTTCGCCCTTGCGGTCATGACCAAGTACGTTCCGCTCTTCGCGGCGCTTTCCGTCGTTCGTGGCGGGTCGCGAGAGGGAGGTGGCGATTCGCGGCCGCGGCGTTCGCGGCCGGCGCCGCCCTCTGGATCGCCGCGAGTCGGGCGGGCGTATCGCCCTGGGGCGGTCTCTCGGACTACGCGGCTCGCTGGGATTTCAACTCGGTCGCGTATCCGGCGCTCGAAACGCTCTTCGCGCGAACGGACGTTCCCGAGCGCGCCAAGGCCGCGTTTTCGAGCTGGGAGGGACGGCCCGCCTGGATGCAGCCGGCCTTCGCCTTTTTCTACGCCGGCTTCTTCGCCCGCGCCGCGCTCGCGCTTCTCGCCGCCGCGGCTCTCGTCACGATCGCCTGGAGGATCCGCGACGTCGAGACCGCCGTCTTCGCTTCGCTCGCGACGCTGCTTCTGCTCTCGCCCACGCTCCATCCGTGGTACCTGCTGTGGATCCTGCCCTTCGCCGCGCGGGCGCGCAACCTGGCCTTCCTCTACCTCTGCTCCGCGGTCGTTCTGTCCTACGCGCTGCTGTATCCGGCCGCCGGGCTGTCTCGCTCCGCCGTCTACGCCCTCGAGTACGTCCCGTTCGCCGTGCTCCTCGTTCATCGCCGGGTCGAGCCGCGCGAGGCGACATCGCATGGCTGACCGCGATACCGCGCGACACTCGCGTACGTGGGGACGGATTTCCACGGCTGGCAGAGGCAGACGAACGCTCCGCGCACGGTGCAGGCCGTCCTCGAGCGAGCGCTGGCGCGCCTCGCCCGGGAGCCCGTCCGGGTCGAAGGCGCCGGCCGGACGGACGCCGGTGTGCACGCCGACGGCCAGGTCGCGCACTTCGACCTGCCGCGCGCGCTCGACCGCGCGGGTCGTGCGCGACGCGGTCAACGCCGAGCTTCCGCTCGGACGTCCGCGTGCTGGAGGTGGCGCTCGCGCCGGAGCGGATTCCACGCTCGCTTCGACGCGCGCTGGAAGGAGTACCTCTACCGCTGGAGCCGGGCCGAGGTCATCCCGCCGCGCGACGCGCCGTTCGTCGCGCCGATCTCTCCGCGCGCCGACGCGGACCGGATGCGCGAGGCCGCGGCGGCGCTTCCCGGCCGGCGCGATTTCTCGCGTGTTCGCCGTTCGGACTTCCGCGCGAGCGAGCCGGGCGTTCGCACGCTCGAATCCATCCGGATCGAGGAAGCCGGCGACGAGCTGCGGGCGCTCTTTCGCGGCGAAGGCTTCCTCCGCGGGATGGTGCGGTCCATCGCCGGCGTCCTCGCCGACGCGTCGCGCGGCAGGGTTCCCGTCTCGCGGGCCGCGGAATTGCTGCGAACGGGGGATCGCCGGCCTGCTTTCGCCGAAGGCGCCGGCGAAGGGCCTGACGCTGCTCCGTGTGGGATACGGGGCCGAAACCCCTTAAACTGCGTTTCGTGATCGACCTCGAGACGCTGGCGGCGAAGGGCTCCTCCGAGCGGGCGCTCGTCGAGGAGATCGACCTGACGCGGCTGCCGCGGCACATCGCCATCATCATGGACGGCAACGGCCGCTGGGCGAAGCAGCGGGGCTCTCCCGCGCGTCGAGGGACACCGGGCCGGCATCGCCTCGGTGCGGGAGACCGTCGAGACCTGCGCCCGGCTGGAGCTCGACGCCCTGACGCTCTACGCGTTCTCCGTCGAGAACTGGAAGCGGCCGCGCTTCGAGATCGTCACGCTGATGTCGCTCCTGAAGGAGTACCTCGCGAAGGAGCTCAGCAACCTCCTCAAGAACGACATCCGCTTCCGCGTCGTCGGCCGGATGAACGAGCTCGATCCCTCGGTCCAGAAGGCCCTCGGCGCAGGGCCTGGCCGCGACCTCGTCCTGCCGCGGCATGACGTTCAACATCGCCCTCAACTACGGCGGCCGCACCGAGATCGTGGACGCCTGCCGCTCGATCGCCAACGACGTCGCCTCGGGCCGGCTCACGACCGAGCAGATCGACGAGGAGACGCTGGGATCCCGCCTGTCGACGGCGGGGCTGCCGGACCCCGATCTCCTGATCCGCACGAGCGGCGAGATGCGCGTCTCGAACTTCCTTCTCTGGCAGATCGCGTACAGCGAGATCTGGGTCACGCCGACGCTCTGGCCGGACTTCCGGAAGCGCCACCTCTTCGAGGCGATCCTCGACTTCCAGAAGCGCGAGCGCCGGTACGGCGGCGTCATCGAGGGACGGGCTCCGGAGGCGGAGGCGGAAGGCCGGAGGGCGTGAAGCGCGAGCTCGCCGGGGCGGTCGCGATCCCGATCGTCCTGGCGATCCTCTTCCAGGGCCCGGCCATTCTCTTCAACGCCCTCGTCGCCGTCGTCGCCCTGGGCGCCGTCTGGGAGTTCTACCGGATCGCCGAGAAGACCGGCCATCCCGTCGCGAAGACCGTCGGCCTCGCGGGCTCGGCGCTCCTCCTCGGCGGCGCCGCGCTGCTCTGGGGACCGTTCCGGTTCGAGACGCCCGCGGGCGACCTCGTGCGAGGTGGCGGTCAAGACGCGCCCCTCCTTCTGGTTCGTCGCCGCCCTGACCATCGTCTTCCTGGCCGCGATCGCGCCGATGGCCTCCCGCGTTCCGCCGGCGTCGGCCCTCGCGGGCGCCGCGTCGACGATCTTCGGCATCGTGTCGATCGCCCTTCCGGCCACGGCGATGTGCCTGCTCCGCGGCCGCTCGCCTCGGGCGGTGCTGATGCTGCTGCTGCATCGTCTGGGTGTGCGATTCCTGCGCGTATTACTTCGGCCGCATGTTCGGCCGCCGTCCGCTCGCGCCCGGTGGTCTCGCCCAAGAAGACCTGGGAGGGCACGATCGGGGGCCTCGTCGGCGCGACGCTCTTCGGCGCGGCCGCGGGGACGTGGTGGTTTCTGCCCGAGCTCGGGCCGGTGCGGGGCGCGCTGGCCGGCGGCCCTCGCCTCGACCGCCGGGTCAGATCGGGGACCTCGTCGAGTCCCTCTGGAAGCGCGGCGCCGGCGTGAAGGACTCCGGGACCTTCCTGCCCGGGCACGGAGGCTTCTACGACCGGATCGACTCCCTGCTTTTTGCGGCCCCGGTCCTGGCGGCTTTCGTGGGCACGGGCCTATAGAATGCCCGGAGGGATCGGAGGGGCGCCGTGTGCCCCCCCGCCTGAACAAGACCCATGAAAACCCTCTCCATCCTCGGATCGACCGGCTCGATCGGACGCTCGACGCTCGACGTCGTGGCGGCCTTTCCCGAGCGGTTCCGCGTCGTCGCGCTCGCGGCCGGGCGCTCGATCGAGAAGCTGGCCGAACAGGTCGCCGCGTTCTCTCCGGAGCTCGTGGCCATCGACCGCGCCGAGGACGTCTCGCGGCTCGAACGTCTCCTGCCCGCGGGCCGGAAGTGCCGCATCGTCGCGGGCGCCGACGGCCTGATGGAGGCCGCCTGCTACCCGAAGGCCGATACCGTCGTGGGCGGGCTCGTCGGCGCGCTGGGCCTGCGCTCGGCGCACGCCGCGGTCCGCGCCGGAAAGCGGCTCGCCCTCGCCAACAAGGAGCCGCTGGTCGTCGCCGGCGAGCTCATCCTCGACGAAGCCAGGAAGAGCGGAGCCGAGCTCATCCCGGTCGACTCCGAGCACAGCGCGATCCACCAGGCCATGCGCTGCGGCCGGGCCGAAGAGGCGCGGCGCCTGGTCCTCACGGCGTCGGGCGGACCGTTCCGCGAGCGCCGCCTCGAGACGTTCGACGCGATCACGGTCGAGGACGCCCTCGCGCATCCGACGTGGAAGATGGGGCCGAAGATCACGATCGATTCGGCCACGATGATGAACAAGGGTCTCGAGGTCATCGAGGCGCACTTCCTCTTCGGCCTGCCGGGAGAGCGGATCGACGTCGTCGTCCACCCGCAGTCGCTGATCCACTCCTTCGTCGAGTTCGTGGACGGGTCGCTGATCGCCCAGCTCGCGAAAAACGACATGAAGTTCCCGATCGTCTACGCGCTCGGCTTCCCCGAGCGTTTCGCCAACGAATTCGGCCGCCTGGACCTGCCGGCCCTCGCCCGGCTCGACTTCTTCGAGCTCGATCCGCGGCGCTACCCGGCCCTGCCGCTGGCCCGCCAGGCGCTGGCCGCCGGAGGGGGCATGCCGGCGGTCCTCAACGCCGCCAACGAGATCGCCGTCGCCGCGTTCCTGGAGGGGAAGATTTCCTTCCCGGACATCGTTAGCGTCGTGGCCGGAACCATGGAAACGACCGGCTCGACCCCCGCGCCGCGGGACCTCGACGAGGCCGAAGCCGATCGACCGGGCCGCCCGGGAGGCGGCCTCCGCGATCGTGCGGCGCCGGGCCCCGGCGGTCGCGACTGTAGCCCCGGAGCCCCTGGAAGACAACTGAAATCCGGGCTCCAAGGAGCCGCCTTGAACATTCTGACCAACGTTCTCGCCCTGATCGTCGTGCTCTCGGTGCTCGTGGTCGTCCACGAGTTCGGGCACTTCGCCGTGGCCAAGTTCTTCGGGTTCCCCGTCGAGGTCTTCTCGGTCGGGTTCGGCAAGCGCCTGTTCGGACGCAAGTGGCGCGGAACGGACTACCGCGTTTCGGCCATCCCGCTCGGCGGCTACGTCCGCGTCATCGGCCTCGGGCCGGACGAGTCCACGGTCACGGAGGGGACTTCGCGGGAGGCGCCGCCCGTCGGCAAGCGCTGGCAGCGGGCGCTCGTGCTCCTCGCGGGCCCGCTGATGAACCTGGCCCTCGCGTTCTTTCTCCACACCACGGTCTTCGCCGTCGGCACGCGCGTGCCGGCCTACGAGCTCGAGCCGCCGGTCGTCCGCGTCGTCGAGGCGGATTCGCCCGGGCGCCGAGGCCGGGTTCCAGCCCGGCGACCGCGATCGTCTCGATCAACGGCCGAGACGACGCCGCGCTGGCGCGACGTGCTCTTCATCTTCGGGATGAACGCCCGCGAGACCCTCGACGTCGAGGTCGACCGCGGCGGCAAGACCGTCACCCTCCAGGTGACGCCCCGGCCGAGCACGAAGTACGACCTCGGGTACGTGGGGCTCCTGCCGGATTTCGGCGCGAACGTGCGCGCCAAGATCGCCCAGGTCGTGGGCGGCTCGCCCGCGGCGCGCGCCGGCCTGAAGGCCGGCGACGTCGTGCTCTCGGTGGCGGGGAAGCCGATCCAGGGCGCGCCCGACCAGGTCTTCACGAAGTTCGTCGAGGCCGTCGGCTCGGCCGGCGCCGGGCCCGTTTCCGATCGAGTACCTGCGGGACGGCCGCACGGGCAGCGTCATGGTCACGCCCCGCAAGGAAGGCGACTCCTGGAAGGTCGGCGTGCAGGTCGTGGGCGACCTGCCGGAGGTCGTCGAGCGCTTCTCTCTCGGCCAGTCCTTCGTCGAGGGCTGGCGGCGGGTCGAAACCGACTTCAAGATGACGCTCGCCGTCATCGGCCGGCTCTTCCGCGGCACGGCCAGCATGAA
The DNA here is from genome assembly GCA_963749265.1 of uncultured Acidobacteriota bacterium. GTDB lineage: Bacteria > Acidobacteriota > Thermoanaerobaculia > UBA5066 > Gp7-AA6 > DAHUXD01. The sequence goes on from CAVVML010000017.1 coordinate 141,946, forward strand.
GTCGATGTCGGGCCCGCTCGACATCGCGAAGTTCTCGGGCGAGGCCGCGCGCACGGGCGCCGTCCCGTTCGTGGCCTTCATGGCCGCGATCTCTCTGCAGCTCGGGATCTTCAACCTGCTGCCGATCCCGGTGCTCGACGGCGGCCACCTGTTCCTGCTGACGCTCGAGGGCATCGCGCGGCGGGACTTCTCGCTCCGGGTCAAGGAGAGGATCCTGCAGGTCGGGTTCGTGATGATCCTGGCGCTGCTCGCCGTCGTGCTCTACAACGACCTGGCGAAGAACGTCTCGGAGAAGTGGTGGCCGTTTTAACCGTCGCGAGCGCTCGCTGCGGGATCTGCGCCCTTCGGGCGCACCGCCGGGCGGCTCGCGCAGAGGCGCTCGACCGCCCGGCTGATCCCTCCGCGCCACGCTCGCTCCCGCGGCGCGCGCCTCCTCCGCTCCACTCGCGGAGACTTCGCGCGCCGCGAGCGGATACATCAGGGCTGAAAGCCACTTCGGCTACTTGAAGACGCCGGTGTGGACGGGGAGGCGCTTGGGAGCGCCCGGGAGCGTCGCGAAGGGCTCGCCGGCGGGCACCGGCATGGCCTCGACCATCTCGTGGAACTGGCGGCGGAAGTCCGGCGTCGCCCCCCCAGTAGTAGGAGCGCGTGGGGCACGCGCCCTTCTCGGCGCAGACGCCCTCGACCGCGCAGGAGCTCGAGAAGTCGGAGACCGCGCCGCGCCGGGCCATGATCTCGGCGAGCTCCGCCCGGAACCGTGCGTAGGGCGCTCCGATCCAGATCTCGCGAGAGGCTCGAGGAGTGGATGCTGCCGAGGACCGCGGTCGGGTGGTCCTGGAGGATGCAGCACGTCACGGCGTCGCCGTTGGCGTTCAGCGTCATCGAGTACCAGCCGACGAGGCAGAACTCGTGCAGGCCCGCCACCGACCGCGCCCGCCGGCCCGCCGGGTCGAAGAGGTGGCGGACCTTCACGCGCGCGCGGCGGGCGAGAGGCGCGCGCTCGAAGACGCGGCGCGTCGATGCGTCGATGCGGTCCGAGATCGACTTCTCCCAGAACGAGAAGCGCTCGAGCCGCTCGAAGTAGTCGTCGGCGAGCACCTCCTCGTAGGCCCGGAGCATCTCGTCGACGTCGGCGTCGCTCATCATCGGCATCGGGCGGACGGGGTAGAGGCCGTTCAGCCAGAACCGGTCGGCGCCCGTCTCGCGGAAGAGGCGGTACATGTCGGGAAGCTGGCGGAAGTTTTCCTTGTAGACCAGGAACTGCACCTTGACGAGCGTCTCGGCGCCGGTCTCGCGCTTGAGCGCCGCCGCCCGGCGGACGTTCTCGACGACCCGATCGAAGTTCTTGGGCGTCGTCTGCATCATCGCGCCGTAGGAGCGGGCATCGCCGGCGTTCAGGGAGACGCAGATCTCGTCGCAGCCGGTCTCGTAGAGCGCCCGCACGCACCGGCTCGGTCAGGAGCACGCCGTTCGTCGTGACGTCGGTGATCCGGAGGCCGCGGGCCCCGATCGCCCGGATCAGCTCGGCCGCGTCCTTGCGAAACAGCGGCTCGCCTCCGCCCATGAGCCGGACGCCCCGGACGCCCAGCGCCTGCATCTCGTCGAAGAGCGCCTCGAGGCGCTCGCGCGAGAGCTCGAAGTTGCCGGCCCGGATCTCCGAGGTCGAGCAGAAGAAGCAATCGATGTTGCAGCGGTCCTGCCACGAGATCTCGACGACGCGCGGCGGGGGCGGGGCGGAGCCGCCGCGGATGCTCGCGAGGATCGCCTCCTTCTCTCCGGCGTCGAGGCGTTCCCACGAGTAGGCCACGCTCCGGATCTTAGTCTTAGAATCCGGGCATCGTCGCCGTTGCACTGTGGTTGACCTATGCCGCCTCGGCGGCGCTGGCCGTGGGGCTCGCGCGGCGCTTCGTCTCGGCCGTGCCGGCGCGCGTGGCCCTGCTCCTCGCCCTGCTGCCTCTCGCTCTTCACGGGGGAGGCCCTGCTGCGCGGCCGGCTCTACGGTCCCGCGGATCTCTACGCGACCTCCGACCCCTGGCGCGCGATCGCCGCGAGCGAAGGCGCGCCGCCGCCCGCGAACCCGATCCTCTCGGACCTCGCGTTCGCCAACCTGCCCTGGCGCGCGGCCGTGAGGGAGGCCGCGGCCAACGGCCGGCTTCCCCTGTGGAACCGGTTCGTCCTCGCGGGCAACCCCGCTGCTGGGCACGGCCCAGGCCGGCGTGCTGCACCCCGCGACGTGGCTCGGCCTCTGGCTGCCGGTCCCGCTCTCGTTCACGTTCTCCTGCGCCTTCACGCTCTTTCTCGCCCTGCTCTCGGCGTTTCTGTTCTTCTCCGACTATCGGCTGCCGCCTTCCGCCGCGCTGCTCGGAGCGGTCGGGCTGGGGTTTCTCGACCTTCGTTCTCTTCTGGCTGGGCTGGAGCGTGGGTCCTTCGACGGCGACTTTCCCGCTGCTCCTGCTCGGCCTTCGACGACTGGCCCGGGAGCCGGGCCGGCGCGCGATCGGCCTGACGACGGCGGCGTTGTGGCTCTCCTTCTGCGGCGGACATCCGGAGTCGTTCTTCCACGGAGTGGCGGCGGCGGGCGTGTACTTTCTGTGGGAGCTCTTCGGGAGCTGCCGCAAGCGCGCGCGGCCGAGTCCCGGCGATCGGAGCGGCCCTGGCCGCCGGGATCCTCGCGCTCCTGCTGACGGGCCCGCAGCTCTTTCCGCTGCTCGAAGCGATCCCGCATTCCGCCGAGTACCGCGCGCGCCGCCAGGCGCTGGCGCGAGGCGCCGGGCGCCAGTCGGTGCCGATCCCCGAGGCCGCGCGGCGGATGCTGCCGGACGTGCTTCCGTTCGCGCACGGCATCTACGGGAAGAGCCCCGTGCAGATCGGGCGCGGCGACGGCTCGGGGATGCCGCTCGGCTACGCCGGCGCGGTGCTCTTCCCGCTCGCCGCCTTCGGGCTCTTGCGCCGTCCGCCCCGCGAGCGCGGCCGCGCGATCTTCCTGGGCTTCCTCGTGGCGGGGCTCCTCTTCGGGGCGAGCGCTCCGGGCGTGCACGACCTGACGTCGCGTCTGCCCGGCTTCGCCCTGGCCCTCAATTACCGGCTCGTGTTTCTCGCGGGCCTCGGCCTTTCGGGGCTCGCGGCCTTCGGCGCGGCGCATCTGATCGACGACGAGCCCGCCGCCGGCCGGCGGCTCGTCCTCGTCTCCGGCGCCGTGGGGCTGGCCCTCGTCGCCGGGTTCCAGTTCGCGCAACCGGTGTTCGCGGACCGCGGCCTGCCCGGACTCGTTCACGTGGACGCAGTTTCTCTACGAGGTGGTGCCGGTCGCGCTGCTGGGGTTCGGCCGCGCTCGCCCTGCCGGCGCGGGCGCGCGTTCCGGCGGCGCTGGTGCTTCTCTGCGGCCAGCGCTTCCTCGAGATGCGGGGCGTCTATCCGACGCTGCCGGCCCGCGTCGCTCGCGCCGCCCTTGCCCGGTCTCGAGGCCGCCCGCGGCGACATCCCTCGCGCGTCGTCGCGGCCGGGCACGATCTTTCGGCCGAACGGCGCGGCCCTCTACGGCCTCGAGGACGTGCGCGGCTACGAGTCCCTGGTGCTCGACCGATTCGCGGACACGTATCCGATGTGGTGCCGCGCGCAGCCCGCGTCGTTCAACCTCGTGACCGATCTCGGCTCGCCGTTTCTCTCGCTCTTGAACGCCCGGTTCGCGATCGGCGCTCCGGGCGATCGCGACGCCCGCGGGATGGATCGAACGGACGCGGAACTCGACGCTGACCATTTTCGAGAACCCGCGCGCTCTGCCGCGGGCCTTCGTGCCGAGACGGCTGCGCTTCGGCGCGGACGCCTCCCGCCGGCTCGGAGAGATGGCGGGGGAGACCGACTTCGCGGGCCGCGCCTGGCTGTCGCGCCCGGCCCCGGCGGGAGAAGCCGCCGACGTCGAGAACGGCGAGGCCGCGCTCGAGCTGCGCGTCCGTCGGGCCCGACCTGCTCATCGTCGGCGGACGTGTCGCAGCCGGCGTTCATCGCGACGTCGCTGCCGGACTGGCCGGGGTGGAGGGCCGAGGCCGGGTCGGGCGCGGCGCTTCGCGCTCGAAACGGTCAACCACGCGTTCGTCGGGATCTGGCTGCCCGCCGGAAAACACGCGGTGCGCCTGACCTACCGGCCGCCTTCGTTCGCGCTCGGGCTGCGGGCGCTGGCGGCCGGACTCGCCTGCGCCGCGGTGCTCGCCGCGACAGCGCGGCCGCCGGCCGTCGTAAACATCGCGGATGGGGACCGTTCTGCTCGTCGCCCGTTCCCTCGCCGTCTACGGCGGGACCGCGGCGGTCCTCCTGTTCCTCGCGCACCGCTTCGTCCTGCCGCTGCCGCGCCGGACCGCCCTGCTGCTCGCCGCGGCGCCTCTGCTCTTCACCGGCCGAGCGCTCCTCACCGGCGCCGTCTACGGCCCGATCGACATCCTCTACAACGGCTATCCGTTCGGTGCGCTTCGCGAAGAGCTCGCGGTGCCGCACGACCGGACTCCGCTTCTCGGCGACGTGGTGTACCAGCAGATCCCGTGGCGCGCGGCCGTGCGCGAAGCGATCGGCGAGGGCCGGCTGCCGCTCTGGAATCCGCACACTCTGGCGGGCGAGCCGCTGCTCGCCGTCGCGCAGTCCGCCGTCTTCCATCCCGGGACGCTCGTCGGCATGCTCCTGCCCCTGCCCCAGGCGTGGACGTTCGACATGACGCTGCGCCTCCTGCTGGCGCTCCTTTCGGCGTTCCTGTTCCTGCGGGATCTCGGCTGCCGCGAGCGCGCCGCGCTTCTCGGCGGGCTCGGCTTCGCCTTCTCGAACTGGATGGTCTTCTACCTCGGAGTGCCGGTCATGCCGGCGGCGGCGCCCGTGCCGCTCCTGCTCCTCGGCCTGCGCCGCATCGTCCGTGAGCCCGGGGTCGCGCGGCGCCGCGATCACGGTCGCGGCCGCGCTGCTGATCGCGGCGGCCGGCCATCCGGAGACCCTCTTTCACGCGAGCGCGGGCGCCGGCCTCTATTTCCTGTGCGAGCTCGCGGGCGCGCGGCCGGGCCGGCGTCTCGCGGCCGTGGGGGTCGCGCTGGCCGCGGCGGTCGTCGGCGGCAGGGCTGTCCGCCGTGATCCTGCTTCCGTTTCTGGAGGCGGTCCCGCACACGCTCGAGCATTTCGTCCGGACGACCTGGTACGCCCACCAGCCGCGTTCCCGGAGCTGGCCCGAGAGCCTCGGCCGGCTCGTGCCGCAGCTCATGCCGTACGCCGTGGGCGTCTCGGGCCACGGCCGGCTCATGGACGGCTTCATCGAGCCCTCCGCCTACGCGGGAGCGTTGCTCTTTCCCTTCGCCGTCACGGGCGTCTTCGCGCGCATCCGCTGCCGCTGGTTCTTTCTGGCGACGGGCCTCTTCGGCCTCGCGGTCTGGGCGAAGACGGTCGTCGCCGACGCCGTGGCGAAGCTGCCGCTTTTCGACATCGCTCTCAACGAGCGGCTGCTCCTCTGGACGCTCGTGTCTCTCTGCGTGCTCGCGGCGCTCGGCGCGAACCGGATCGCCGACGGCGAGGGCGCGCCGGCATTCCTCGCCGGGTGCGTCGCGCACGCTCGGCCTCGTGGTCTGGTTCGCCGTCCGATATCGAGCCGCGGCTGGCCGAACTGGGAATGCCGGCGAGTCTTACCGCCGCGAGCGCATGCTGGCGCAGATCATTCCCCTCGTTCTCGCGCTGCTCCTGGGCGCGCTCCTCTCGCGACGCCGCCGCGCGACCGTCGGTCTGACGGCCCTCGTCCTCGTCTTCGCGGCTTCGCGCGTCTTCGAGCAGGGCGGCGACATATCCGACGATGGCCGCCCTCCACGTTCTACCCGCGCTTCGATGTCCTCGAGGCGATTCCGGCCGATCCCGCCTACCGGATGGCCGGTGTCGGGCGAGCGCTCATCCCCAACGCCTCCGCGGTCTACGGCCTCGACGACGTTCGCGGCTACGAGGCGATGACGCTGCGCCGTTTCCACGAGACGTATCCGCTCTGGTGCGTTCCGCAGCCCGTCTGGTTCAACCGCGTCGACGATCCGAAGCGGCCGTTTCTCTCGTTCCTCGCCGCGCGCTGGATCCTGACCGAGGCGGGGACCGAGGCGCCGGCCGGCTGGCCGGTTCGGGCCGAGGGCGCGGGCCTTCGTCTTTCGAGAACTCCCGCGCCCTGCCGCGCGCCTTCGCGCCGGCAGTTCACGCGCAGCGAGCCCGACGCGGGCCGTCGCCTCGCCCTGCTCGGCGCCGTGAACGATTTCGGAGAGCGCGGCGTGCTCGAGGACGGTCCGGCATCGGAGTGGACGTCCGAACGGGACGGCGGAGGTCGGCGATCGTCGAGCAGCACGGCGGCCGGATGGAGATCGACGTGCGCGCCGAAGCGCAGACGCTCGTCGCGACGTCGACTCCGGCGTGGCCCGGCTGGAAGGCCGACAGTCGACGGCGCGCCGGCACGCGACGATCCCTTACAACCACGCGTTTCTCGCGGTGCGCGTCCCGGCCGGGGCGCACCGCGCTGACGCTGCGGTATCGGCCGGACGGCTTTCTCTACGGCGCCGCGGTGAGCGGCGCGACGCTGGCCGTCTCGCTCGCCGTGCTCTGGCGCCGCCGGCGCTCCGCGCCGAACGACGCGAGGCCCGATGCGAGGATGAGGGCCGAGAGCGCAGGCTGAGACACGCGCGGCGCCGTCCACCCGATCCGGATCGCCGGATCCTCGCGGTCGTGGAGATAGTCGAAGACGAGGAACGCGAGGAGACCCGCGCCCAGAGCGCGAGCGCCGGCAGAAGCGGGCGAGCCCGGGGCCGCGCCGCGATGAGGAGCACGAGCGGCAGGATCCACGAGACTCCGAACGTTCCGGCCTCGAGGGCCAGCGGAAGGCGCGTCGAGCACCGTGCCGAGATGGTCGACGTGCAGCGCGACAGCAATCCTCCGTGGCCTCGGAACCCGGGTCGCAGGCCGAAATGCCACTGGAACAGGAACCACGCCGAGACAGAGCGGCGGCCGGAGGCAGGGCGAGCGCGACGCCGCCCGGCGCAGGAGGCCTCGGCCTGCCTCTCCAGGATGTCGCGGACGACGACGCCGAGGACGATCAGGATCGCCGCGACGCTTCCCTCGACTTTGGTCAGGACGGCGCCCGCGAGCATCAGCGCCGGGAGGAAGCGGCTCGACATCCGCGTCTCTCGGTCAGCAGCGCGGCGAGGGCGATCGGACTCGAAGAAGAGCAGCGGCGCTTCGGCGTTGGCGCCGGACAGCGAAGTCGCCACGGAGGCGGACATCGCCGCGACCCAGAATGCCGTCACGGCGGCCGCCGAGTCTCCGTCGAGCCGGCGCCGCAGGAGCGCGCGCAGCAGCGGCGCGGCGGCCGCGACCCAGAGGAGCGACGTGAGGGGCACCGTCCGCCAGGGAAAGCGGTCTGCGGCCGCGAGAGCTCCGAACGCCTGCACGATCGGGACGAGGGGCGGGTAGTCGACCACGGCGTGTGCGAAGAAGGGCCAGCGCAGAAGCTCCACGTCGACGCCACGGACGTCGGCGAAGCGGGCGGACTTGACGCCCCAGAAGAAGAGGTAGTCCACCGACGTCGCCGAGCCGCGAACGAGGGCCCAGCCGAGCAGGGCGAGAGACACCGCCGCGATGCACGACGAGCGCGCACCGAGCCGCGAGGCCCGTGGCCGCCGGCGGGAACGGAGCCGCCGGCTCTCCGGCTCCAGAGCAGGCCGGCGGCCAGGCTGACCGCGAGCGGGACGGCGGCGAGCGCCGGCAGGCTCCATCGGACGCCCGCCGCGGTGAGAAGCATTCCGGCCAGCGTCAGCCACACGGCTCCGAACGCGAGGGCGGCGGCGGCTCGGGCGGAGAGGCTCGCGTTCCGGATCGACGGATGGAACGCCGCGCCGACGCCGAGGATCGGCAGCGAGAGCGTCACGAGCAGAAAGGGGATCGCGTTCATCGCGCGCGCGTTCTCTCGTACACCGCGCCCCCCGGGCACCCGGGCGATCAGCCGGAGTCGGTCCTCCGGCTCGGGAGCGTCGGGGAGATCGAACGCGAGGACGTACTTCGCTTCGCGTCCGAATTCGGGAGTCGGGTTGCCGTAGTAGCGGGTCGGCAGCGGGAGTACCGTCCGGGAGAGCTCCGAACGACATCATGTAGAGCGCCATCTCGACCTCGGGATCCGCCGCGAGGACGGTGAAGCTCGACTTGGGCGGTACGTGCGGACGGCTCTCGGCGAGGAACCGCCACTGGCGCGCGCGTGCCCCGTCGACGCGGTCGACCGGCGTGAGCGGAAGACGCAGCTGCTCCGCGAGGGGTCGCGAGAAGAACCGCCAGAGCGGGAAGAGCGCGAGCGCCGCGGCTCCCGCGAACCAGGCGACGCGCGAAGACGCGTCATGAGCTCGCGGGACGCCGCTCGCCTCGGGAGCCCAGGCTCGCGGCGAGAGCGATGAGCATTGCGACCGGCGAGAAGATGCGCGCGCGCGGACCAGGAGATCCAGAGCGACGGATCTTCCGCCCGGTGGATGTAGGTGAACAGGAAGAACGCCGTCAGGAGCGCCGCCGTGCCGATCGGAAGGAGCCAGCGGTGCGTGAGCGGGAGCGCCGCCAGAAGGCACCCGAGGGGCACGAGCCAGGGCAGGCGCGTGGCCCGTTGTTGAGAGCGAGCGGCCCACCGCGGCGAGCACGAACCGAAAGTGGCCGGGATGGAGATCGAAGAGAGTGCCGTAGCCCGAATACCCGAAGAAGATCCGGCGGCTCGCTCCGAAAGCGAACCACGCCGAGAGCATCGCGGCCGCCGGCAGGAGGAGCCGCGCCGGCCGCGGGCCAGAAGGGCCTCGAGGCCTCGGGCCGGGCCAGGAAGAACAGCGCCGCCGCCGACAGGATGAACGGCAACCCCTCGACTTTCGTCGCCGCGGCTCCCGCGAGAAGGATCCCGGCGAGGAGCTGCGTCGGGGGCCGGGCGGCAGCTCTCCGAGAGCAGGAGAGCGATGGCCAGGGTTTCGAAGAGCAGAAGCGGCATCTCGCCGTTGCCCGCGATGTCCGCGTCGACGCCGAGACAGGAAATCGCGGCGATCGTGAGCGCCGCGACGGCGGCCGCCTGCGCGCGTCCGAGGCGGTCGGCGAGGGCGCCCGGGGAGGCCGGCCGCGAGGAGGGCGAGGAGCAGCGGGAACGTCAGCGTCGCCCCCGTCCAGGACATTCTTCCCGCAGCCATCGACGCGAACGCCCCGAGGTTCGTGACGAGCGGCGGATAGTACGCGTGCATGTGCTGATGGAACTCGTCGCGCATGAACGCGGCATCGAACGTCCGGGCGATGGCGAACTGCTGCGCCTTCGGGCCCCAGAAGAAGAACAGATCCGGCGAGGTCGCGGCGCCCGCGAACGTGGCGCCGAGCGCCGCCCCGACCGCAATGACCAACAGAGATGGCGGCCGCGAGAGCCCGCGGGGCTCTCGCCGCGTTCCGCCGGCCGGGGCGCGGCGGCGGTGAAGGCGAGGGGCGGCTTCAGGAACAGGCGCAGGCCGGCGGCCAGGGCCGCGCCCGCGGCGACGAGCCCGGGCACGTTCCACGGAACCCCCAGAAGAACGGCGGCGGTCATCGCGAAGGAGACGAGCGCCGCGCCGCTCGCGCCGGCGAGCACGAGCCGCGTGGAGAGCGGATAGCCCGCGAACGCGCGGTGGAGCAGGAGGGGCAACCCCGCCAGGCCGAGGAGGAGGAGGGAAGCGAGCCAGAAGAGCCCGGTCATCGGCGAGGCGGCGCTTCCCACACGGTTCCCTCCGGCGTCTCGAGGAGCAACCGGCCGGGCGGCTCCGCCGGCCTCGCGCCGACGATCAGGACGTACGCCGCGTCGCGAAAGACCTCGGGTGGAGCGAAACGCCCGTAAAAGGCGGCCGGGAGCGCCCGGCGGCCGGGCAGCAGCGCATCCGCGAACCGGTAGTAGTACGTCTCGGCGATCGGGTCGCGCGGCTCGGTGCGCACGACGACGGACGCCCCCGCGGGAATGACCGGAACGGCCGCCGCGACCAGCGCGTAGCCCGGAGCCACGGCGCTCGCCCCGCTCCGGTCGAAGAGGGTGCGCGGCCTCCGAAAGAGGTTCTCCTTCCAGGGAAGGCTCGAGAGGGTGAAGGCGACGAGAATCGCGGCGCCGATCAGGGGGACGAAGAAAAGTCGAGAGTCGAGAGTCGAGAGTCGAGAATCCCGCTTCAACCCTTGACCCTCGACGCTCGACCCTCGACTCGGCTCACGAGGGCTTCTTCTCCGCCTCCCAGTGCTCGAGGAGCTCCTGCCCGATCGTCTTCGTCACGAAGATCTGTTTCAGGTAGTTCAGCGTCGTGACCGCCAGGGGGACGCCCGCGGCCGAAAAGGGAGCGCCGACGGCGGCGAGCGCCAGATGCCGCGCCTTCTCGGCGCCCGTGAACTCCGGATTCTTCCAGTCGAGCACGCTGCCGTAGTAGCGGAAGACCATCCGGTAGACGTCGGAGAGGAGCATCCGGAAGCCCATCTCGCTTCCCCACACGAAGCACGCGCCCGAGCGGACCTTTTCGAGGAAGTCCTGAACGCCCCCGGCCTCGGCCACGGTGTAGACGCGGGCCAGCGGCGCGAGGGTGTGGGCGTCCGAGCCGGCCACGAGCGAGACGGCGCCGCGTTTTTCCCGGACCACGGCCATCAGGTCCTCGACCAGCCGGTTGTGGTGGGAGGTCATCGCCCCGTTCTTCACCTCGAAGATGTCGAACATGCGCAGCATCTCGTCGAAGTAGCGCCGGGGGGAGTTGCGCATCCGGTAGTTCTGGAACATGTGGTTCGCCGACGCGATGATCCGCTCCTCCCGGAGGTACTCGTGCAGGTCGTAGATGTTGTGCCGGCGCCGGCTGATCTCGGCGTGCTGCTTCTCGTCGATGTCGAAGACGTTGACGTGGATCCGCTGCCGGGTCTCGGGGAACCAGGTCTCGACCTCCTCCGAGATGAAGAAGTCGGGCAGATCCGGCCGGCGGTCGAGCAAGGCGAGGCAACCGTCGATCGAGTCGTGGTCGGTGATCGTGACGTAGTCCATTCCCCGCTCTTTGGCGAGGCGGTAGACCTCTTCCGGCCGGTTGTAGGAATCGCGCGTATTGGCGACCCGGAAGTACTTGAAAGTCGAGTAGACGGAGTGGCAGTGCAGGTCCGCTTTCTTGAATCGCGGATCCGAGAACCAGTCCGGCGTTTCGACTTCGGCGTCGGCGCGGGGCAAGCTTCGAACCTCCTGAGAGCGCGGCTTTCGAGGCTTCCGGGGCCCTCCGCCGCGTTCGGCCTGAGGGTACCATCCCGTGTTAACTTCGCGGTGTGGCGAGGGTTCTCTTTCGGGTCCTGTACGGGGCCCTGCTCGCGGCCGTTTTCGTCGGGGCTGTGTGGTTCGGCTTTCGCCGGTCGATCGTCGGCCGCTCGGTCGCCGTCCCGGAGCTCGCCGGCAAGACCCCCGACGAGGCGTTTCGGATCGTCCGCGGCGTCGGCCTGAAGCTCGAGGAGCAGGAGAACCGGGCGCGCTACGACGACCGGATTCCCGCCGGTCGCGTCCTGCTCCAACAGCCGGAGGCCGGTTCCCTCGCCAAGCCCGCGCAGATCGTGCGGGTGGTCCTGTCTCTCGGGCCGCGCGAGCTGCGCGTCCCGGAGCTGTCCGGGCTCGCTCCCCGGGCGGCGGCGTTGAAGCTCTCGCGGGAGTCGCTCGAGCTCGGCCCTGCCTCCTGGCTGCGGGAGCCCACGCTGCCCTCGGGGATCGTGGCCCAGGACCCCGAGCCGGAGACTCCGGCCGGCAAGGGCGAAGCCGTTCGCGTCCTGACCAATCGTGGCGCGCCGGAGCGCCGGATCGTGATGCCGGACCTCGTGGGGAAAGACGCCGAGGCCGCCCGGGCGCGGCTCGAGAAGTTCGGCTTCAAGGTCGGCAGCGCCCGTTTCGAGGCGTACGAGGGCGTCCGGCCCAACACCGTCCTCAAACAGTTCCCGCCGGCGGGCTACCCCCTGTCCAGCCGCGAGGTCGTCTCGCTGACGGTCTCCCGGTCCCCCGACGCCCTCGCGGCGCCCCGCTCATGAAAGTCCGGATCGCGCCGTCCCTGCTCTCGGCCGACTTCGCCCGCCTCGCCGACGCTCTGGCGGTGGCGGAGGCCGGGGGAGCGGACCTCGTCCACGTGGACGTGATGGACGGCCACTTCGTGCCGAACCTGACCCTCGGCCCGCCGGTCGTCCGTGCCCTGCGCAAGGCGACCCGGCTGCCGCTCGACGTGCACCTGATGATCGAGCGGCCGGAGGCCAGCCTGAGGGAGTACCTGGATGCCGGAGCGGACTGGATCTCCGTCCACGTCGAGGCCACCGATCACCTCCAGCGCTGCCTCGACCTCGTGCGGCGGGGCGGAGCAAAGGCCGGCGCGGCCGTCAATCCTGCGACGCCCACTCTCGCCCTCTCTGCGGCTTTCGCCGACCTGGACTACGCCGTCGTGATGTCGGTCAACCCGGGATGGGGCGGTCAGCCGTTCATCGCGGGATCGGTCGACAAGGTCCGCCGCCTCGACAGGGAGGTTCGCGCCGCCGGCGGCCGTCTCTCGATCGAGGTGGACGGAGGCGTGACGGCGTCCAACGCGGGCGAGCTGGTCGCCGCCGGGGCGGAAATACTGGTCGCCGGGAACGCGATTTATGGAGCCGATGATCCGGCGGCGGCGATCGGCAAGCTCCGCGACGCGGCTGTCGCGATGGTCCAGGCCTAGAGTCCCGATGCGGATGCGAATCGGTTGGGCCCTCCGCCTCTCGGCGGTCGTTCTCGTTCTGGCCGCCGTCGGCGTCGCCGGTGGGGGCTGCGCAACGAAGGGCCCCAAGAAGCCCGACAAGATCACCCAGGAGCTGCTGACCCTGCCCAAGGAGGAGCTCTTCGAGAAGGGCAAAGCCCTCATCGCGAAGAAGAAGTACGAGGACGGGCGGAAGTACCTCAACCACGTCTTCGAGACCTACCCGAACGAGACCATCGGGAGGGAGTCGCTGCTCCTCGTCGCCGATTCCTACTTCGCGCAGAAGGGCGCGAGCGGCTACACCGAGGCGCGCTACCGGTATCGCGACTATCTGAACCGCTACCCCGGGGCGCCGCGCCGGGATTACGCCCGCTACCAGTTCGCGCTCTGTTACGACAAAGAGCACGAAAAGCCGGATCGGGACCAGACTGCGACGCGGGAGGCCATCGAGCAGTACCGGTCGCTGATCCGCGAATTTCCGGACTCCGGCTACGCGGGCGCCGCCCGGGAGCGCGTGCGCCAGCTCACAGACCTCCTGGCCGAGCACGACTTCGGGATCGGCTACTTCTATCTCCGGAAGGGGTCGACCGCGGCGGCCCTCTCGCGCTTCACCTCGCTCGAGCAGCGCTTTCCGGACTACGGGGCCAAGGACAAGCTCTTCTATTACGAGGCGATCGCCCTGGACCGGCTGGGCCGGAAGGACGAGGCGCGGCGCTACTTCGAGAGGGTGGTCGAGGAGTTCCCCGAGAGCGATTACGCGAAGAAAGCGCGCTCCCGGACGGGCGGGAAGGCTCCGGAAAAGCCCCCGGCAGCGGCTGCGGCGGTTGACAGCAAACCCGAAAGCCAGTAACTTTTAGGCCACAAACCGCACGTAGCCGTATTTTTTAAGGAGTCGCCATGCGCCTCCCCGTTCGTCTTGCCGGTGGTTTCGGCCTTTTGGCTTTTTCCGCGGGTGTCGCGGCAGTCCAGGCGCAGCAGCCTGAACTGCAGGGAGGGGGCCTTGCCCCGGCTCCGCCGCAGATCACGCGCGTGGAATCGGCAGTCTCCGTCGGTACGACCGAAGGAGCCCCCCAGCCCTTCGGCTACGAGAGCGAAGTTGTCTGCTTCGGCTACATCGGCAGCGACGACGAGGGCTTCATCGCCCAGGTCGTGGGCGCCGAGAACATCGCCGAGCAGACCGACTTCACCGAGCACAACCTCCTCTATCTCGACGCCGGCCACGATCGGGGCCTTCGTCCCGGGGACGAGTTCTGGATCGTGACGCCCGGGGACGAAGTCCTGCATCCCATGACCGGTCAGAGCATGGGCCGGTTCTACCAGTACCGGGGCAGGGCGGTGCTCGTGTGCCTCGAGGGCCGGACGGCCACGGTCCGAGTCACGGTGGCCTGCACCGACATCCCCATGGGCTCGTTCCTGAAGCCCTACGAGCCGGTGCCGATTCCCCTCGGCAGGCGCGATCCCGCCTGCAAGCCCTGCGATCCCGCGAGCGGCAAGGCATCCGGTCGGATCGTGTACACGCGCGACGGCGTCGTCGCTCTCGGCAACGACAACGACGTTTTCATCGACCTCGGCGTCGCCGAGGGCGTCCAGCCGGGCGATCAGCTCTCGATCTTCCGCTACGCGACGGCCACGGATTACGGCATTCGTCCGCAGGGCTCCTACTGGGTCTACACGCCGCCTCCCCCGGGCGTCGAAATCCCGAGGACCTACCTGGGCGACATGGCGATCCTCTACGTCGGAGACCGCTGGGCGATGGGCCGCATCATCGACGCCCGCCGCCTGATCGAGGTCGGAGACCAGGTCGAGCTCAAGTAACGTCCGGTTCATCGCCCGAAAGAATCAGAAGAGGCGCCCTGCGCCTCTTCTTTTTTTAGGCGCGCGAGGCTGCCGCCCGAATCCCGTCTCGCCATCGAGGCGTCGCCGCGGATTGGCATGGAAACGCCCTCGTCGCTTTCGGCGCCACGCGAATCCCATTCGCCGCAAACTTCTCGACGGCGGACTACCGCTTCCGTTTTTCCTTTGCTAAGATGCGCGCCTCTTCCACTGGTGATCCGTGCTTCGATTTGTTGATTTTCGGGGAGGGGCATCGTGAATCTGGATGGGCAGCTCCAGGAAATCATCGACGAACTTCTGGCGCACGGAATCTCTCTCGATCTCGCCAAGAAGGAATTCGAGAAGAAGTACATCGTCGGCGCAGTGAAGCGCAACTCCGGCAACCTCGGCCGCGCTGCGCACTCTCTCGGCATTCACCGCAACACGCTGCGCAACAAGGTCGGGATCCTCAACATCCGCCTGCCGCGCGAAAAGTTTCGCGTCTCTCCCGAGATCACGAAGAAGAAGTGACGATTCGCGCGTCCGCGCGAATCGTCATCCCGAGCGCAGCGAGCCGGCCACCAGCGGCAGACCCACGGCAGTAGGCAACGCCGACCGCAGGTCGGCGGTATCGATCCCGGACTCGATCGCCTCGGTGCCTCAAAGGCCCGGGATCGTGGCTGCCGACCTGGGGTCGGCGTAGCCCCGAAATGACGGCCTTTTCTAGGGCTTTTTGTCCGCCGGCGGCTCGTCGCCCTTCACCGAATCCTTGAAGTTCCGGAGCCCCTGCCCGAGGCCTTTTCCGAGCTGCGGGAGCTTGGACGCCCCGAACACGATGAGGACGATGAGCAGGATGATGAGCAGCTCCGGCACCCCGAGTGATCCGAACATCGTCGTCTCCTTCCCGCGGTCCGCGGGCTCCGCTTCAGCTTAACAGAGCGGGCCCGCAGCGCTCCTCGAGCACGGAGCGGAAGCTCCCGTCCCGGGCGCCGTCCGCGAGCAGCCGGCGGACGAGGGCCAGCTGGCCCGGCAGATAGCGGCGGTAGAGGTCGGCCTTCCGCTCGACGATGGCGCGGGCGAAGGTGCCGCAGACTTTCCAGGCTCGCTGCAGGAGCACGCGGCGCAGACGGCCGGCCAGCTCGGCTGCGGCGACGCCTCGCCGATCGGCGAAACGCGCCACGGCGGCCGAGGCCGTCTGCTCGGTCATCCAGGCGAGCGTCGTGCGCTCCCAGAGGAGCGAAGCGAGATCGTAGGTGTCGGGGCCGCGGCGAAGGTCCTGGAAGTCGATGACCGCGATCTCGTCGCCGGATGGAAAGAGGTTGTTCGCGTGGTAGTCCCGATGACACAGCGCGGACGGGTGTCCCAGAATCTCGTGCACGAGAGCGTCGGCCCAGTCGTCGTGTGCGGCGCGGGCCGCGGGAGAGAGAGGACGGCCGAGGAAAAGCTCGAAGACGGCCTGCCGCGCGAGATCCAGCTCGCGGCGGAAGAGCGCGGCGTCGAACGGAGGATTGAGTCCCGGATCGGGTGTCCCGGCGATGGCCGCGGCCGTGTCGGCGGCGCGGTCGAGCCATGCGCGGCTCTCGGGCGGAGACTGGGCGAAGCGCGCGGCCAGATCGCCTTCGCCGAGATCTTCCACGAGCTGATTTCCGGCGCCGTCGTCCGCCACCAGGCGCGGGACGCGCACGCGAGGCCCGAGCGCCGCGTGCGCCGCGACCCATCGCCGCCTCGAGTCCGCTTCGTCGTCGGGATACACGACCCCGACGAAGGAGCGGTTGTCGGGGAAGTGGATCCGGAAGTAGCGGCGTCTCCCGACGTCGCCGACGAGGGACTCGACAGCGGCCGGCGTGCCCAGCTCCCGGCGGGCGAGCGCCTCGAGGCCGGCGGCGTCGGGAGGGAACACGGGTCCGCCGTCAGCCGTCCGCTCTCAGCCAGACAGGGCCGATCGCCGGCTCGGCGGACAGCGGAGAGCGGATCGCGGAAAGCTCCCCTAGCTCGAGCTCTTCGCCTGGGAGAGGAGCACCTTCTTGATGTGGATCGGCTGGTTCGGCCGGTCGTTGGCTCCGCGGGGGGCCGCGGCGATCTTGTCGGCCACTTCCATGCCCGTGATGACTTCGCCGAACGCCGAGTACTGTCCGTCGAGGAACGTCGAGTCCTTCACGACGATGAAGAACTGCGACGACGCGGAGTTCGGGTCCGCGGAGCGGGCCATCGACACGACGCCGCGCTTGTGGGAGGTGTCGTTGAACTCGGCCTTGATGCGATTGGCCCCGTTGCCGCCGGTGCCCCAGGGCTTGGACGGATCCTCGGGCTTCTTGGTGTTGGGGTCGCCGCCCTGGATCATGAAGCCGGGAATGACCCGGTGGAACAGCGTTCCATCGTAGAACCCGTTGGCCGCGAGGTCGATGAAGTTCTCGACGTGCTTCGGGGCCTTGTCGTAGAAGAACTTGATCTGAATGTCACCCATGTCGGTCTGCAGGGTGGCGATGGTGTTGGCGTAGTCGCGGGCCACTTTTTTCCCCTTTCCTGTGGCCTGCGCCGCGGCCAGAGGGAGAGCGCAGGCGAGCATGAGCGCGATGGCTGTGCGAGTTCTCACGTCGGCTCCTTTCCGAACCGGCGAAACATAGCAGAATCAGGAGGCGGGAGGCAGACGGCAGGAGGCAGGGAGCGAACGCCCGGGCGCCCGCCGTTGAACCATTCCCTTCCTGCCGCCTGCCTCCTGACTCCTGCTTCCTCCCTGATAGCATCCCCGGCATGTACGCGGCCCTCGCCCGTGCCGTGCTCGACGAAACCGACGCCGGCCGCGCGGCGGCGGAGGTCGAGCGTCTTCGCCGACGTCATCCGCGCGCCTCCCGGGACGAGCTCGCGGGGCGCCTCATCCGCCGGGCGGCCCTGCAGTGCGCGTCCGCCGGAGTCCTCCTGACGGGGCCGGCGTCGTTCTTCGGAGCGATGCCGTTCGGAGCGGACCTGGCCTGGCAGGTCGTCGCGCTCAACCGCCTCGTGCTGTCGCTGGCCGCCCTCTACGGGCGTCGGCCGACCGGGCGGGACCGGATGGTCGGGATGGCCGCGGCCGCGGGGGCCGGGCTTTCGAGCGAGGCTCTCCGACAGGGTCTCGTGCGCTTATTGCGCCGGATCGCTCCCCGAAGCTCGACCGCCCGCACCGTCCTCGGAGCCGTGGCGGGCGGAGCGCTCGGGTACTTCACGGCCGTGGCGATCGGCGGCTGGGCGCGAGAACAGTTTCGTTCCGGCCGTCTCCTCGCGCCCCTCCGCCGGGCGCTCTCGTGAACCGCTCCGCCGACGTCGTCATCGTCGGCGGCGGACTGATCGGGTGCTCCCTGGCGGCCGAGCTCGCCGCGCGCGGTCGCTCGGTCGTCGTGGTCGAACGCGCCGAGCCGGGCGGGGAGGCCTCGGGAGCCGCCGCCGGCATGCTGTCGCCTCAAGCCGACGCGGCCGAGCCTTCACCCTTCTTCGACCTCGCGCTCGAAAGCCGGGAGCTGTACCCGGACTGGGCGAGGCGCGCGCGGGAGGAGACCGGCGTCGACATCGGCTATCGCCGGACGGGGATCGTCCGGGTCCTTCCGCCCGGGTCGGCCGAAGCCGAACGCGGCTCGGCGCGCTGGCAGCGGGCACGCGGATTGCGAGTCGACGAGCTCGCTTGCGAAGATCTGCCAGGAGAGATCGCCGCTCGCCTTGGTCAGGAGCATCGCCGGGTCCTGGTGTATCCGGACGAGGCCGTCGTGGATCCCCGCCGCGCGACGCGCGCCGCGTGGCTGCTCGCCGAACGGCGTGGCGCGCAGGTCGAGACCGGCGTCTCGGTGCGCCGCATCACGATCGAGCGCGGCGTCTGCCGGGGGGTGGAGACGGAGGCGGGATCGATCGCGAGCCGAGCCGTCGTGGACGCGGCCGGGGCCTGGGCGGCCTTCGACGGGAATCTGCCCGTGGCGGTCCCCGTCGTTCCCGTGCGCGGTCAGATCGTCGAAGTTCGCCTCGGCGGGACGGCCCCTCGAGACCGTGCTGTCGTCGGAAGAGGTCTATCTCGTTCCGCGGGAGGACGGCGCGGTTCTCATCGGCTCGACCCTCGAGCACACGGGCTTCCGCAAGGAGGTCACCGCAGGCGCGATCCGGGGGCTGCTCGAGGCGGCGGCGCGACTGTGCCCGGAAGTCACGTCGGCGCGTTTCGTCACCGCGTGGGCGGGCCTGCGGCCCGGAACCCCCGACGGCTGGCCGCTGCTCGGGGAGTCCGGCGTGGAAGGGCTCTTCTTCGCCACGGGGCACTTCCGGAGCGGCATCCTTCTGGCTCCCGCGACCTCGAAATACGTGGCCGACCTGCTCACCGGCCGGCCGGCGCCGGCACTGTCCCCGTTCTCGGTCGATCGCTTCGCCGGAATGCCGTCCGGCTCTGAATCCCCGCGTTTGCCGTAGTTTCCGCGGGCGCCGGGCGGTTTTCGGCTAGAATTCAGGGAATCGATCCGACTCGCTTCTTGGAAGGACGTTCAACGCACATGAGACGCGCGGTGTATGCCGGGATCCAGAAAACGGCCGATGTGCTGTGGGACTTCGCCCGGGCGGTCGATCGCCGCTTCGAGGAGCGCTCCTTCGCCCAAGTGGGCGCCCGCGCCGCTGTTGAAGCGGCGTGAAAAGAGTTTCCGCCGCTGGGCTTCCCTCGCCAGACCGACTCGCTCTGTCCTCGCTGCGTCTCGGAGGTCCGCGGCCGAGATCCTCTCCGGCGACGTCGACTGGAAGTCCTGATCGAAGGCAACCCCGGGGAGATCAAAGCCTCGATCGTCGAAGAGGACGGAAGATCCTGATGCGCAAGGACTGCCCGAAGCACGGCCGCTTCGAGGACGTCATGTCGACGGATCCGCGTTCTTCCGCCGCCTCGAGACGCTGTACCCCGGGCGGGACTTCGTCATCCCCAAGGACGGCCTGCACGAGCACGGCACCTCGTCGATCAAGTACGGCCGCGGCGCGGTCCTGACGATCGACCTGACCAACCGCTGCAACATGATGTGCAACCCGTGCTTCATGGACGCCAACCAGGTCGGTTACGTCCACGAGCTCGAGTGGGAAGAGGTGCAGAAACTGCTCGACGACGCGGCGTCCATCAAGCCGCGCCGCCAGCTCTCGGTTCAGTTCTCCGGCGGCGAGCCGACCCTTTCGCCCCACTTTCTTCCCGCCGTCCGTTACGCCCGTAAGCTCGGCTACTTCTCCGTCCAGTGCGCGACCAACGGCATCCGGTTCGCCCAGGACGAGAGTTTCGCGAAGGAGGCCGGCAAGGCCGGCCTGCGCTTCGCGTACCTGCAGTTCGACGGCGTCGGCAACGAGCACAACCAGCATCGCAAGGTCGGCAACCTCTACGACGTCAAGCTCCGGGCGATCGAGAACCTCCACAAGCACGGCGTGGACGTCACCCTGGTCGTGACGATCGTCAACGGGATCAACAACGATCAGGTCGGCGACATCATCGGGTTCGGCATCGAGAACATCGACAAGGTCACCTGCGTCGCGTTCCAGCCCGTCTCCTTCACGGGACGCGACAGGACAT